>NZ_JBYUNQ010000016.1:0-1192 GCF_058133665.1 Devosia sp. Z11_6 | reverse complement strand
GGGTGGATATGGGCGGATAGATCCTCGAACGTGACCTGGGCGCCCCGCCCCAACCCCCATAGGTCGTAGGCCTGATCGTCCATGGTGAGCGCGTCGCTATCAACGTTCCACGACCAGAGGGCAATTCCAGCAGCGTCTACAGCGCGTGCGAGATTCTTAGCATTCCGCAGGAGCGAACTCGACTTCTCGACGGCTTCACTCATATTGCTTCTGACACCTTCAGGGCCCAACTCAGTTCGCGCGTTCTAAGGGATAGGCAGCATCATCGTAAAGAGCTCGAATCGGAGCGCCCCCGAAGCGCTGCTTATTGACCTCGAGACGCGATCCAGCCCGTGCGCCTGAAATGGAAGCGTGGCGTATGCCCAACCGGGTGGCGTATGCCCAACTGGAATGTCAAAAGCGCGAAGGTGCCGGGTGCCTCGAGCAGTGGAGGGCACGATAGGGTCAAATTGGCCCGACGGGGAACTAAACCAGGTTTGAATTGGTCGCAGAAACCTTGCCGTCGCGCCGACGTCCGGCTCATAGTGACCCAGGGGAACGAACTACCTCCAGCGCGGATTGGTTCTGTTTCAGATGAGGTCAGCCATGCCCAATTCTCCGAAGGACACAGAGAAGAAGAAACCCGACCCCGCCCTCGCCGACGTCGAGCCTGGTAGCGATGCCGATGCGACCCCGGTTGAGGAGCCAGCCAAGCCGCCTCCCAATCCAAACAAGAAACCCTCGGATCCGTAGCTAGGGCTGGCGCCTGGCCACGTGCACCCGAGCACCGCATTCGCGTACGCTGTTGAGAATGTCCTGTTCTTCGCTACTTCGCAGCGGTTTCACGATAGAACGCCTCATGGATACGAAGAAATTCACCTCGTCAAAGCTGGTTTTGCTACAGGCTTTCCGTCTAGACGAGGCGGGCAAGATGGTGCCGGCGTTCGCGCCAGTAAGATGCGGGATGAAGCAGCAGCGTACAACGCCGCCGAGCAGCTGGTGCGATCCTATCTGGCGGTGATTGCGTGGACACAACCGACACACGCTGCCGGTGGTGAGGTGGCGGAGCGAACCATCGTATTCCGCCACGGCGACCTGCCAGAAGTGAACTAATTGAGCCCTAACCCCCACAGCTGGCGGCTGACTTTGATTTTGTGACGAGGGAGAAATAGGCCCTTGAGCCGGAAGTACCGAGTTGTGGATTGTGCCCCGG
>NZ_JBYUNQ010000015.1:0-1262 GCF_058133665.1 Devosia sp. Z11_6 | reverse complement strand
TGGTCTGCCCCCACAGAAGTGGTCCTTTTTGAAGTATGGGAAGCTCCCATTTTGAAAGGATACGCAGATGCCCAGGATACGGCCTACGGCTGAAGAGATTGTCGCCAAGCTTCGTCAGGTTGACGTGCTGACTTCGCAGGGGAAGACGGTGGCGGAAGCTGTCCGGGCGATAGCGGTTACGGAAGTTTCGTATTATCGCTGGCGCAAGGAGTATGGTGGCCTCAAGGGCGACCAGGTGAAGCGGCTTAAAGAGCTCGAGGCCGAGAATGCGCGGTTGCGCCGGGCCGTATCGGACCTGACCTTGGACAAGATGGTGCTGGCGGAGGCCGCCCGGGGAAACTTCTAAGCCCCGCTCGCCGCCGTGCTTGTGTGGATCATGTTGTTGCCCGGTTTGGCATCTCGCAGCGGCGAGCCTGCCGGGTTCTGGGCCAGCATCGATCCACCCAGCGCACGGCTCCCCAAACCCGCGACGATGAAGCGGCTCTGACGGCCGACATCATCGAGCTTGCCACCCAGTATGGCCGGTATGGCTATCGTCGGATCACGGCGATGCTGCATCGCGCTGGATGGGTGGTGAACCACAAGCGGGTGGAGCGGATCTGGCGGCGAGAGGGGCTCAAGGTTCCACCAAAGCAACCCAAACGCGGGCGGCTCTGGCTCAATGAGGGAGCCTGCATCCGGCTGCGGCCCGAGCACTCCAATCACGTCTGGTCCTATGACTTTGTCGAGGACAGAACCCACAATGGCCGGAAGTTCCGCATGCTCAACGTCATCGACGAGTTTACCAGGGAATGCCTGGCCATCAGGATCAGTCGCAGGCTCAAGGCGGTCGACGTCGTTGATGTGCTCACCGACCTGTTCATCCTGCGCGGAGCGCCTGGGCATATTCGTTCAGACAATGGCCCCGAGTTCATCGCCAAGGCTGTCCGGGACTGGATCGCTGCCGTTGGCGCCAAGACCGCCTACATCATGCCGGGTAGTCCCTGGGAGAATGGCTATTGCGAGAGCTTCAATGCCAGACTGCGTGATGAACTGCTCGATGGCGAAATCTTCTACACGCTCAAGGAGGCGCAGATCGTCATCGAACAATGGCGCCAGCACTACAATACCACCCGACCCCATTCATCGCTCGGCTATAAGCCACCCGCACCAGAGGCCATCTCATGGCCGCCACCCCAGAGTGGATCAACCCCTCCCACGGTGGCATCAAGCCCAATTATGCACTAACAATAATCCCGGACCGCCAATGCGGGGCAGACCAC
>NZ_JBYUNQ010000014.1:0-2001 GCF_058133665.1 Devosia sp. Z11_6 | reverse complement strand
CCTCGCTCTGCAGCGGTGATCGGGGATATAAGCGACCCCATCGCCATCGTCAACACGCTAAATGACAAAACTGACTTCTGGTTCCACCAGAAAGCAGAGCCTGTGGATAACTGAGCGCGTCGTCAGTCCTTGACGCTCCTCCAGCTGAACACCTCTGCTGACATCCCCGTGCTTTCGTTGCAATTTGTTCTGCGGCAAAAGCCGTGCGGCTGCGCCACGATCTTACGGCTGCACTGCCTGGGTGCTAACCCCTCGAAGCTCCCGCGGTCCCCCAACCTGGGCGGGCACTCAACTAGGAACTACTATGCGTAAGCAATCTGGTGCTCGTCGTCCGCCCCAGCGAGGCGATTGATCCGTCGATTGTTCGCGTGGCTTGCCAAAGCCTGCATCCCTTGTCTGATTCTGTCGGGGTGGAGGCGCTCCTTGTCGCACCGCGTGAAGAAGCAGAAGCCGGCTACTTTGCTGTCGCCACCGTCTGCGACTGGCAAGTTGCGGATAAAAGCCACGCCGTGATCTGGCTGGAGGACATCAGACATTTCGAGAACCCCGTACCAGTTTCGGCGGGCGGCAAGCCGCGGGAACCTCCGCTCGAAAATGCCCAGGGAGATGCAGTGTTCGGACGCTTCGCGATCGGTGTTCCGGAAATTCCCTCTACCGCCTTCGCGTCCATCATCCTCGAGGCGCGACTTACGCCAAGTGAACATATCCTCGAGATGAATGGCCAGCATACCGTCATTGAGATAGACGAGGCTGCGCCCTCCCTAGGCCCACCGGACCTAGCGCCCGCTTCTCGCGACGCAGCAAACTTCCCAATTCCCCTGGAACTGCAGCTCAGGCGCCGGCGCGCCAGACTACGCGCACAGTTGACCCGAATCTCTGGCGCATTTTGCGTCATGAGCGGAGCAAGTTTCGACTTACCTGGGGGCGGAAGCCTTCTGGAAGTAAGTCACTACCCTCCACTGTTCAAAGGAGGGCCTGATACTATCAACAATGTTGGCCTCAAGGCTCGCAATGTCCATGCAATCTATGAGAACGGGCTGGCGACGATCAGGCAGGATCACAGGATCCGCTTTGCTCCGGACATTCCACCGGGTTTCCGTGCCGAATTCCGGGGGCGCACCCATGCCGCGATTCCTGAGATGGTGAACTTGTCCAATCTGCGGTTCCACGAGGAAGAGATATTCGAGCGACGCTTGCGCGGCCTCGGATTCACCGTGAGCGACTGAGTACCGCGTGACGAGCATTGACTAGCCGATCGAGCGCAACAGGCAGCACGGACAGGAATAACACCGCAAGCTGCTTGTTTCCGCTTGACACAACTAATGTGAGCCTCAACTCACGACTCGCGAACAGTGATCGCGCAGGCGAGAACGACCAAAGGTGCAGGCAGCAGATCGATATTTCCCGAGAACATGATCAGCATGCCAGGCTCATAGCACTCGACTTAGGGGCGGGGCGACAATGGGCGTCGTGCGCCAGCTTGATATAACTGCCCCTCTCCAACCCGCCAACAGGCGGCTGATGTTCTTTGCGCATGTGTGCAGATTTCGGGAGAGCCTTCACCGTAGCACTCGAGACCTACTTTGCCGAAGCTCGCGCCTTCGGTATGGATCTAGCAGCGGGGTGCCCAGAGCGGGCTTGGCAGGCTGATGGGGCTTCGGAGCGGTGGTCATTTTGGTTGTAACAGCCGCATGGTAGCCCCGGGGGGGGGCCATGGCTGCGGCGAACTACGGAGGGTGTTCCAGTTGGTGGTGCGCCTGACCGACTTGATCAGGATGAGTGCGGCTTGCCGGGAACTTGCCTATGAAGTTGTGGGGCAAGTGCCGTCGTCACTTCGGTCACCGTTCCAGCTGGTGGTTGGCGTCATCGATTCAATCAGGAATAAGCTCGACGTTGGGACTGGCGTCGACTACGCATTCGCGAGCACTGCTGGGCGCAGCCCTTGGGCACGGCGGGGCTCCTGTGCATCGCCGTAACTGGATTGTAAGGCGCGGCAGCTGG
>NZ_JBYUNQ010000013.1:0-2792 GCF_058133665.1 Devosia sp. Z11_6 | reverse complement strand
TGCAGCGGTGATCGGGGATATAAGCGACCCCATCGCCATCGTCAACACGCTAAATGACAAAACTGACTTTTGGTTCCATCAGCAAGCCGAGCCTGTGGATAACGCGGAGTTCGCTAGTAGGAAGTCAACCTGAATAGCAGCGCCCCTTGATCCCGCCGCGCAGGTAGTGTGGAGCCGCTTGACCGGTGGGTTTGCCGGCGATGCTGGTCCCCTGACGTAAGAGAACATGCACATAGAGCGGCGATAGGGCCATCTGGCGGTGAAACCCAGCTAGTCATGCAGGGTCACGCTGATCTGTGTCTTGAACAGACGCGAGCTCGGAGTGCCCACAGGCCTCCGTGACATGCCATTTCAACCCAAGCCGACGCATGCAAAGCCAGGCAGTGACCGCGGCGGGCGGCCAGAGGAGTTCCTGCGCCTGATCCAACATCTGAGGAACGACCGCCCGAACAAGCAGGCCCAGAATAGCTCCGGCGTCGACGAGTCTCGAATGCTTAGTGCTGATCCGTAGAGCCAATCCTTTGCGTCCTGCCGGCTGCGTGGATCGCGGCCAAGCGCTCGCGATTGCGACGGATCAGATCAATGTCCGGCAGCTCACTGCCTGACATTGGCAGATGGAGGTGACGAAAGCGTACCGCCTCCGTGTCCGCATCTTCCACATTGGCAGACCACGATAGTCATCGTGAAGCGTAATGAGACCAGCGTCGTACCGAGCGTGCCAAGTTGGCGCCAGGAGAATTCCGCTCGAAACTGTGTTCCAGGGCTCAAGGCAATAAGGGTAGATGTGAGCAGCCTCGAGCCCACATTCATTTGTCTCGATGTTCAACAAGCGAACCAGGCCAATCGCACATCTACCCTGATACGCGCGATAGACGTCATAGGTGAACTTTGGATCTCTGATCCGGACATGGCGTTCCCGGAAGAGGGGCAAGTCCGCCCTGGGATCCTTCATACCCGCTTGGTGAACTCCGTACTCGGCAGCAAGAATACTAGCCAACTCCGAAGTGGAAATTTCCCTCACATCTTCGGCGGCCCTCCAGCCGGCAAAAGCACCAGCGGGATTGAGGAGAGCGGCCTCTAGAACGGCGCCATTCGCCAGCATCGGGCGAGGTGTCTTGAATGCCACGACATTATCAAGCTCAATGACGCAGTGCTCTGGATCATCGGCGCGGTTATACACCTCCACCAGGATAGCAGCAGCGAAGTAGCCCACCGGAAGGCTTGGCTCCGCTGTCTCTCGCCTACTCTGGTATAGTACAACCCGGTGACCGACACATGACCTTGCAACGTCAGCGAACTCGGAACGAACGCGACAGAACCCAGTCTGCTCAAAGACTTCCCGCGTCGTGGGATTTATCATAATTACTGCATGGGCCACCAGAGCTCATTAGCATGACTACGTATTTACCCGGTTAAAGGGCCAGCATTGGGCCCCTTGATTCGCTGGTCACCAGCCGTGTTCTGCGTCCGCAGTAGTCAGAGAAACCGCAAATGGCATGATCTGCGACCCCATGTGTCCCAAAGAGTTCGGTGCATGCGTGTTAAGTTCGTCATGGTTCAAACCGGCTACGGGGCCCCGATGTAGCCAGTGTGAACGGGTGCCGGGTTCTCCACAGGCGCATATGGGTTTGTGCGATGCGGGCCAACCGGTTGATCCAGCCCGGCGTAAGCCGGCTTGTCTCCAGCGGTTTGATCCCCCGATAGGCTTCAACGGGGAGATTTGTCGAACTAGTCGCGCCTTCGGTGGTGGGGAACTCTACGCGTCACCGCTGAATGGCCTTGGAGACCGAGCCTCCTGCGTTCACCTCCGGAGTGTGCATCAGCAATATCGAACCTGCCCGCTGCAGTTTCGAGAGGTTCGGAACGCAACTGAGAAGAATCTTCACGTCCAACCCGCATGCCCGCGGGTTGCCGCTAGCCACGAACCGATAGCTGCAAGTGCTCCCATCTAAAGCTATCCGCGTGATAAGCCGACCTGCCGACTGACAAGTCCTCGAGATCTGTTCGCGCCGTGATGCCAAGGTGCTCGTGGATAAAGGCGATCGTGACGAGGGAACAATCGGCGACAACCGTGGCGGCGTATGCTGAGGCAGTGCGCAAGCTCACTGCCCTGCCGCCACTCGCGAATAAAGGTGATGCCCACTTGGCGAGTTTACGATCCGCCCGAACAATGACTTCTCTAGGCTCGGCCTTCCTCGCCGAACCGCTTAGGCCGTGGACGAGCAGAGAACCCTCCTACTCAGCGTAACGGATAGTTCTTCGCCGTGCCGCAGCAACCATCCTCTACGCAGAGCAGCAAGCGCGGGCGGTGCTTGCGCGGTTCATCTTCCATCGTTTATCAACTTCGGCTGAGAAGGGGGCCCGGCCCCCCCCTTGTCTGCGGTGAACTACGGAGGGTGTTCCAGTTGGTGGTGCGCCCGATCGATCTAATCAGGATGAGCTCGCAGTTGGTAGGGGTCGGCGCGGGCAACCTGCAGCCACTGCTGGGCGCAGCCCTTGGGCACGGCGGGGCTCCTGTGCATCGCCGTAACTGGATTGTAAGGCGCGGCAGCTGGGGTTCACAACACAAACTCCCGCGGAGAAGTGCGTAGCCGCGGACTTCCTCCCTCAGCTCGGGTGCTATAGCGGCTGTCAAAGCCAGCCTGTTCCCTCTTCCCCCCTCCCCCGCTCATCTCCGAACGACAAAAAGCCCCGCCTCATTTCTGAGTGCGGGGCTTGTTTCGAGATTGTATTGAGACATCCGTTTTTGGCAGACCTGGCAGCGACCTACTCTCCCAAGCCTTAAGACTTAG
>NZ_JBYUNQ010000012.1:2500-5628 GCF_058133665.1 Devosia sp. Z11_6 | reverse complement strand
TTGTTTCGAGATTGTATTGAGACATCCGTTTTTGGCAGACCTGGCAGCGACCTACTCTCCCAAGCCTTAAGACTTAGTACCATTGGCGCGGAAGCATTTGACGGTCGAGTTCGGGATGGGATCGGGTCCTGGGCGCTTCGCAAGAACCACCAGGTCAGCGAAAAACGGATGGTGAAGATCTGGTTAATGTTGGTTGTTCCAACGCTTTCCCATGCAAGAAGCGTTGGTTGGTGTATTTCTGAGCGATCGTTAGATCAATGCGGACATTGATTAATGAGAACGATCAAGCCAATCGAGCTATTAGTACCGGTAAGCTTCACACATTGCTGCGCTTCCACACCCGGCCTATCGACGTGGTGGTCTTCCACGGCTCTCAAGGGAATACTCGTTTTGAAGGAGGCTTCCTGCTTAGATGCTTTCAGCAGTTATCCCGTCCGAACTTAGCTACCCTGCAATGCGGCTGGCGCCACAACAGGTCCACCAGAGGTTCGTCCAACCCGGTCCTCTCGTACTAGGGTCAGCTCTTCTCAATATTCCTACACCCACGGCAGATAGGGACCGAACTGTCTCACGACGTTCTAAACCCAGCTCACGTACCACTTTAAATGGCGAACAGCCATACCCTTGGGACCTGCTCCAGCCCCAGGATGTGATGAGCCGACATCGAGGTGCCAAACAATGCCGTCGATATGGACTCTTGGGCATTATCAGCCTGTTATCCCCAGCGTACCTTTTATTCGTTGAGCGATGGCCCTTCCACGCGGGACCACCGGATCACTATGACCGACTTTCGTCTCTGCTCGACTTGTCAGTCTCGCAGTCAGGCAGGCTTATGCCATTGCACTCAGCGAACGATTTCCGACCGTTCTGAGCCCACCATCGCGCGCCTCCGTTACTCTTTGGGAGGCGACCGCCCCAGTCAAACTACCCACCATACGCTGTCCCGGACACTGTTATGCCGCGGTTAGACATCTATGACGATAAGGGTGGTATCTCATCTTGCGGCTCCACCAGAGCTGGCGCCCTGGCTTCAAAGCCTACCACCTATCCTGCACATGCCGACACAAATGCCAGCGTAAAGCTATAGTAAAGGTGCATGGGGTCTTTCCGTCTGACCGCAGGAACCCCGCATCTTCACGGGGAATTCAATTTCGCTGAGTCTATACTGGAGACAGTGGGGAAGTCGTTACGCCATTCGTGCAGGTCGGAACTTACCCGACAAGGAATTTCGCTACCTTAGGACCGTTATAGTTACGGCCGCCGTTTACCGGGGCTTCATTTCAAAGCTTGCACCTCTCCATTTAACCTTCCGGCACCGGGCAGGCGTCAGACCCTATACGTCGTATTGCTACTTCGCAGAGCCCTGTGTTTTTAGTAAACAGTCGCCACCCCCTCTTTTGTGCCACTCCACAACGGTTGCCCGCTGGGAAGTCACGCTTATCCCGAAGTTACGCGTGCAATTTGCCGAGTTCCTTCAGTATAGTTCTCTCAAGCGCCTTGGTATACTCTACCAGTCCACCTGTGTCGGTTTAGGGTACGGTCAATATCGATGGAGCTATTTCCAGGAACCGGCTCATCGCACCCCCAATCCAATAAGGGGATACGAACCTGCGCGATCCGTCACTACCATCTGGTTCACGAATATTAACGTGATTCCCATCGGCTACGCATTTCTGCCTCACCTTAGGGGCCGACTAACCCTGCGCTGATTAGCATTGCGCAGGAACCCTTGGACTTTCGGCGAAAGTGTCTCTCACACTTTTTGTCGCTACTCATGTCATCATTCGCACTTCCGATACCTCCACGGCCCCTCACAGGTACCGCTTCGCAGGCTTACGGAACGCTCCGCTACCGCTTGCACGTAAACGTGCAAACCCTAAGCTTCGGTGGATAGTTTTAGACCCGTTACATCTTCGCCGCAGGAACGCTTGACCAGTGAGCTGTTACGCTATCTTTAAAGGATGGCTGCTTCTAAGCCAACCTCCTGGTTGTCTAAGCATTCCCACATGCTTTCCCACTTAACTATCACTTGGGGACCTTAGCTGTAGGTTAGGGCTGTTTCCCTTTTGACGACGGACCTTAGCACCCGCCGTCTGTCTCCCGGATATCACTTGTGGGTATTCGGAGTTTGGTTAGGTTTGGTAAGTCGGTGAGACCCCCTAGCCCATCCAGTGCTCTACCCCCCACAGTGTTCGTCCGAGGCGATACCTAAATATCTTTCGCGGAGAACCAGCTATTTCCAAGTTTGATTGGCCTTTCACCCCTAGGAACAAGTCATCCCCGTAATTTTCAACTTACGTGGGTTCGGCCCTCCAGTTGGTGTTACCCAACCTTCAGCCTGCTCATACCTAGATCACTTGGTTTCGGGTCTAATCCAACTAACTTAACGCCCTATTCAGACTCGCTTTCGCTGCGCCTACACCTAACGGCTTAAGCTTGCTAGTTAGACTAAGTCGATGACCCATTATACAAGAGGTACGCCGTCACCCTTGCGGGCTCCGACTGTTTGTATGCATCCAGTTTCAGGAACTATTTCACTCCCCTCGTCGGGGTGCTTTTCACCTTTCCCTCACGGTACTTGTTCGCTATCGGTCGTGCACGAGTACTTAGGCTTGGATAGTGGTCTACCCATGTTCAGACAGAATTTCACGTGTTCCGCCTTACTCGAGGACCTCAATGCTTTCTACCGGTACGGGGCTATCACCCACTATGGCCAACATTTCCATGTTGTTCCCGTTCTTACAAAGAGGCCACTGGCCTGGTCCGCGTTCGCTCGCCACTACTAACGGAGTCTCGGTTGATGTCCTTTCCTCTGGGTACTTAGATGTTTCAGTTCCCCAGGTTAGCTCCCTTGCGGGTGACCTAAATGGTCGGGTTTCCCCATTCGGAAATCATCGGATCAAAGCTTATTCGCAGCTCCCCGACGCTTATCGCAGCGTATTACGTCCTTCATCGCCTGTGCACGCCAAGGCATCCACTAGATGCACTTAAGACGCTTGATCGTTCTCATTATCAATGCCCGCAACTTCAACAACACCAGCCCCTCTTGAAGGCCGATGTCTCAATCATCGGGATTGTTTGCTCCGGCGCATCCGCGCCGGTTACCGACGCATATGCGTCAGTGGTTT
>NZ_JBYUNQ010000011.1:0-16054 GCF_058133665.1 Devosia sp. Z11_6 | reverse complement strand
CCTTCTGAAAGCGCTTTGACGGTGGCTGCAGGACGCTCTCTGCGCAGGACGCTGACGACCAGGCTGCTGCTCTGGCAGCTGGCGGCTCTGCTTACCGTAGCTTTGAGCAGCGTGTTCTTTTTCTACTATATCGAGGACTATACCGGAGCCAGGTTCGACCGTGGAATCTCCGAGATCCTCGCGGATGCCTTGGTGGTCGATGGCGGGGCGCTCCGGATCGAGGATACCCAAGACCTTGCGGATGTGCGCCGGTCATCACCCAGGCTCTGGTACGTTGTTGTGGACGAGCTCGGGCGGCGGGTCACCGGGGGCGAGGTTCCGCCGCAAATGAACTCGCTGCTGGATGGGGTGGCCGACATCGAAAGCCTGGAGGTCCTCGGTTTAACCAGCGATTTCTATGGGGCGATCCTTTTTGAGGAGGATTCCCCTTTTGGGGACGTCAAGGTCATGTTCGGCGGCGGAGCGAGGCCGAGCTGGATCGCGGGCATGCTGTCCTTTGCCGGACGCGAAGTCGGCCCTCTGTTCGTGCTTCTCGTTGCGGTGCTCGGTGGTTTGACGATGCTGGTGGTTCCGCAGGTCGTGCGCGCCAGTTTATCGAGTCTGCGGGCCGTCGAACGCGTGGCTTCCCGGATCGACATCGAACAACGTGGCGTGCGGCTGCCGAGCGATGAGGTGCCCTCGGAGGTCGCGGCGCTCGTTGATGCGATCAATGCCGCTCTGAGCCGCCTGGACGATGGCTATGCCGAAAAGCAGCGTTTCCTCTCCGATGCCGCCCATGAGTTGAGGACGCCGATCGCCATCCTGTTGAACCGACTGGAGCTGTCCCGCAAAGGGGAATTCGACCATCGCGTCCTCATGGACGTACACCGGCTGGCCAATTTGGCCGAACAGCTCCTGGATCTGCAAAGGATCGAGCATCAGGAGACGGCGCCTCAGCCGGTGGAAATGGTGGCGTTGAGCCGCAATGTGATGGCCAGCCTGGCGCCGCTGGCGATTGCGGCGGGGTATGATCCCGTCTTTGACACGGAGGTGGAAAGTTTGGTGGTGCTGGGCGACGCCAGCTCCCTTGAGCGTGGCCTGATCAACCTCGTCCAGAATGCGATTATTCATGCGGGCGGCGAGGGTGAAATCCTGCTGACGGTCCATGCGGACCGGTCGATCGCCATCAGCGACAGTGGACCCGGTATTCCCGCAGATCGCCGGGATTGGATTTTTGAGCCATTCCATCGCATCAAGCCCATGAACGAAGGGTCCGGTCTTGGCCTGAGCCTGGTCAAGGAGATTATCAGGCGGCACAACGGCAGCATCTCTGTGGGCAGGAGTGATAACGGCGGCGCCAAGTTCCTCGTGCGGTTCGGCAAGGGCAACGAAGCGGCTTTGGCTGTTGGGGGCAGCGAGGAAGGTGAGTGGTCCGCATGAGGGACTTGACCGCTTGGACACCAGTGAGCCCCCACTCCGATCAGCTCGGTGAGAACCGCCAAACTGACCAAACTCGTCGCGCCTGCGCTAAGGGCGATCACCACCAGTGTCCAGCGGCTTGAGCGGCATTTGGGGCTGTCGCTGTTTACCCGTACCACACGCTCGCTGGTCTTCACGCCCGAAGGGCGCGACCTGCATGAGCGCGCGCTGCGTCTGCTCCGCGAGGCGGAGGAGATCGAGCAGATGGCAATGACCGCCCGCTCGGAGCCATCGGGCACGTTGCGCGTGGCGGCGTCACTGCCGATCGGACTCCACCTGATCGCTCCCGCTTTACCAGCTTTCCGCCGGCTCCATCCGAACCTGGTCGTTGATCTTAGGCTGGGTGACCAGATGGTGGACATGATTGAGGAAGGGATCGACGTCGCCATACGTATCGGTGATCTGGCTGACACCCGACTTCTATCACGCAAGCTCGCGCCCCATCGGCTTTGCTGCTTCGCCTCGCCAAGCTATCTCGAGGAACGCGGCACCCCAACCCACCCCGATGACCTGGGAGGGCACGACACCGTCAATCTTCGGTATCAGAGCACGGGCCAGGCATTTCGCTGGCCCTTCCGGATTGGCGATCGTGAAATCGAGATCGTGCCCAATTCCGGTGTGCTCGCCGATGCCAGTGAGGCCGTGCTCATCATGCTGGCAGCCGGTGGTGGGATAGGGGTAGGCGCCTCCTTCATGGCAGCTCCCTACGTACAGCGCGGTGAATTGATCCCAGTGCTGTCCACGTTCGCCGTCGAGCGAAATAACGTCACCGTGCTTTGGCCGGCAAGCCGACGCGCCAACCCGGCGGTGCGCGCCTTTCTAATCGGCATCTATCAGGACAAGAGCTGTCGATAGCTGCCGTCCGCTGTGCCGGTTGCGAGCGCAGATAGCTACCTCGCGAAGCTCCACGTCGCCTCGCACCCGGAGCCACGGCGGCCGGTCACATGGGGTCGAAAGTTCACCCCGCCCTTGAGTCATCAACACCCTCAAACGCCTCGCCGCCTTCTGGACTGGAGGTAATCCACCAGCGCCGCGAGCGCTGCGGATTTTTGGTGCCTACCGGGGTAGTAGAGATGGTACCCCGACCAGAGCGGGCAGTACTCTTCAAGGCAGGTCCGAAGCCGGCCCGCCGCCAGATGCTCCGAGACGAACGGCTCGAACAGGTAGCTCAGCCCCTGCCCCGCCAGCGCAGCCTCGATCAAAGTATGGGCATCGTCGGCGATCAGCGGACCAGTCACCGCCATCTCGACCCGGCGTTCGCCCTGCCTGAACGACCATCGGAACAGGTCCCCGTGGCTAGCCTGTCGATAGTTCAGGCAGGCATGGTCGGCGAGATCCTCCAGACGCCTCGGCACGCCGCGGCGCGCGAAGTAGTCCGGCGAACCGAAGACCACCGCGCGCAAGTCGGGACCGAGGGGAACGACGGACATGTCCTGTTCCAGATGCGCGCCCATGCGGATGCCGGCATCGAACCCGGCTTCGACGATGTCGGTCAACCGGTCGCTGATGCGCAGATCCACGGTTACGTTCGGATATTGCTCCATGAACCCCGTTAGAGCGGGGATCATGATCGCCCTTGCCGGGTATTCAATGGAGGTCAGCCGCAGAGTGCCAACTACGCCGCCGCGCGCCTCCTTAAGCTCGGTTAGTCCCTCCTCGATCATGCGCAAGGCCGGGCTCAACGACTTAAGAAGGCGCTGCCCTGCCTCTGTCGGGCGCACGTTGCGTGTTGTCCGGGCCAACAAGGGCACCCCGATGCGCTGTTCCAGCGCGGCGATCGCCTGGCTGATCCCCGACTGCGCGCGGCCCAGCCGCCGCGCCGCGCGAATAAAGCTGCCCTCTTCGGCCACGACCTGGAACAGCTGCAGGTCAGGGAGATCCCGACGATCCATTCATGAGCCTCACTGATAAGACCTATCACCCCAATCACCATAGTGATCAATGACTGCCCTGACTATCTTGCCTCTGACACCGAAACCATCAAGCAACAGAGGTACAGACAATGATCAATCTCCACACTCTCTTCCTGTCTGGGAGCCTGGCGCTCGGCTCCATGATGGCGATACCGGGCGTAGCTGCCGCTGACGTTCAGAATATCGTTCTGGTTCATGGCGGAAACGTCGATGGTACCACCTGGCGAGAGGTCTACAACCGCCTCACCTCCCGGGGCTTCAACGTCACGATCGCCCAACTACCGATGACATCCGTCGCGGACGACGTTGCGGCGGTCCGGCGAAACCTGGACGTTCAGGACGGCCCGGTGCTTCTCGTTGGTCATTCATATGGCGGCATAGTCATTACCGAAGCCGGCATCGACCCGGATGTAAAGGGCCTCGTCTACGTCGCAGCGTTCCAGCCTGACACCGAGGAAAGCGGTGGCGCCCTACTGGCCTCCGCGCCTACCGAGTTCACGGCCGACAAGCTCAGGGTCTTCGATGATGGCCATTTCCTGGTCAATGAGGACGCATTTGTCGCCTTGAATGGGAACAGTCTTTCCAGCGAAGACGCCCTCTTCGTGGCCAGATCTCAGCCAATGTCCCACACGGCGAACCTCGAGCATGAGGTAGATGCCGCAGCTTGGAGAGAAAAAGCGAGCTGGGCGGCCATCGCCACCGAGGACAGGGTTATCGCTCCCGAGCTGCAGCGCCGCATGGCCGAACGCGCTGGTTCGACAATCGTCGAGATCGAGAACGGCCACATGCTGCCGATGACGAGCCCCGATGAGGTAGCCGAGCTGATCACGCAGGCAGCGGAGACGGTGGAATAGTGCCGCGCTCCCGTGACACGGCAGGCGGCCGCCGAAATCGGGATGATCTGTACTCATCCCGACAAGGCACCAATTCACGAGGTAATCAGATGGCAATACGCTTCTTTATCACGACCGGAACTCCATAGATGAACCAGATGTCGGACAAGATTGCCCTGGTGGTGGGCGGCGCGAAAGGCATCGGGCTGGCAATCGCGAAACGGCTGGCCTCGGAGGGCGCGGTGGTATTCATCACGGGCCGCGCCGCCAATCAGGTCGAGCTAGCAGTGGCGGAGATCGGATATGGGGCGATCGGCGTCCGCGCCGACGCCGGATCGCTGCAGGATCTGGAGCGCGTAATGGCGGAGGTCCGGAATAGGCATGGCCATCTCGATGCACTGGTACTCAACGCTGGTATCAGCGAACCCGCGCCGTTGGCCGGAATCACGACCGACCATTTCGACAGGCATTTCGCGGTAAATGTCCGCGGCGCGGTGTATGGCCTACAGGCCGGGCTCGACACAATGCGCGATGGTGCCAGTGTTGTGCTGATAGGTTCGGTGGCCGGATCAATTGGTGTCACCAACTACGGTACTTACGCCGCGAGCAAGGCCACCCTGCGATCCTATGCCCGTACCTGGGCAGCCGAGTTGGCGCCGCGCGGTATTCGTGTGAATGTGGTGGCTCCAGGGCCGACCGACACCGAGATGATGGCGCGCGTCCCCGACGACGCGCGAGCCGCGCTCGTGGCGCCGATACCGCTCGGGCGGATGGCAAAACCCGAGGAGGTTGCCGCTGCCGCGTTGTTTCTGCTCAGCGACGAGTCGAGCTTCACCACGGGAGCGGAACTGTTCGTGGATGGAGGCATGGGACAAGTCTGACTAGGCTTCTCCGCAATCGACAGGTAAAGTGATAAGGTATGAGTGGCAGCTGTTAACGTAAGCTGCCACTCATGCCGTACGTCTTGAATCGCGTGAGTTGGTCGAGATCGGCTTCCTTCCAAATTGGCTTACGCGCGCCATGGCCTGCGGCTGCTTTCGGGAAGGGGCTGATTCCGTCAAACGGCAAATATGTGGTCGCAAGCTGCCTTCTGACGGCCGCCTAAGAAGGGCAGCTATTTCCCTCAAATGGCCCATAACCTGCCGTTGATTGCGGCGCCATTCAGTTGACCGGTAAGAGGCATGTCGACTACCCGTCACCTCAGGGCGAGCTTGGCTAGCTACGTACGGTCGCTAGGCAAGTCTACCAGCTCCTGCTAGAGACACGCGGTTAGACAGCGTTGTCGTTCAACATTGTTGAACCCGTGACCGTAGGCACCTCGCGCCATTCATGTTCGCCAGTCTCGACGCACTTCCATTGCTGTTGAAGTGCGGTTGGATCATGAGGCGAATGAGCAAAGAACCGTAGCTCAGAGGTACTCTCCCAAGTCCGATCTCCTCCTGAGACTTTTTGTGCGGAAAGGCGGGGATCTGGTTCGAACTGAATTGTGCTCATGGCCGACTTTATCATTGCAGTCGAGCAAGGGCACTATACAAATAGAGCCAGCAACCACTCGGACACCGGTGGTTCGGGGGCTGATCTGGGCCTGCCGGGTGGTAAACCCCTACTGACTGTACCTGCCTCGACGCTAGTCCCCACTGCCATAATGGCCACGGCTTGCGGCATAGCCGAGCAACGGATGAAGCTTTCTTACTGTTTTGGTGAGTGCCCCCGTCCCCGTTGTTCGTCCGACCACTTGAAGCCGAGGCCGCCCTAGTGTGTCACTAAGGCGGCTTAGTCTGATCCGGGCATTGTAGCTTCAGTTGCCGAGTGGCAAAACCGCAAAGCAGTAAAGTAGGCCAGCGCCTCCGGTTCCCACCAAGGCTTCCTGCCCGCAGCCTCGTGAAGGGTGCGCCGCGTTCCAGGACGTGGCAGTTGCGAGGGTGTCAGGGCCGGAACGGTCGTGGTGTCCTACCATGGCGGACCCCTCTCCGTTCATGGTCCAATCGCCGCAAGTTTGCCCGGCGGCCAAGGTCCCGTCGGCGTTCGATCCAGTGAGGATGTCGTGCTGATTGGGTTCATCTCCCCGTCCGCTGACGACAGCGCCAGCCTCGGTGAGGCCCGTTTCTTTTGTAATGTTGACTTTGTCACTATGAAGTTCAGCCAAATCGGCGGCGATGATTTCGCCCTTGGCATTGGTCCAAGGACCGGAGCCAATACGATCGCGGGCATTGACGCCCTCGGCGCTGAGATAAGCACGCCAAGTCTGTCCGGTGGAACCGGCCGCCTCCGCTAAGCTCTGGCACTGCGCGTCAGCGCCCTCCAACCCGCCGAGGTTGGCACCGTCGCCCAACCCGGTGCTGGTGATGAAAAAGCTCATGGCATCCTGAGCGAAGGCGGCGGGCGTGCCCGTCAGCAACAGTGCTGCTGATGCAGCAAGAACAATCGGCCTCATGAAGTCCTCCCTTGGTGTTTTGTCTCTCCGCGTCAGCGGAGCTAAACAGGCGGAAGCTTACGCCTCGGCCCCGGCTCGTGCAAAGTGAGTTCGGCCCGTCACTCAGGTTGTGACGATTGGCTTAAAAGGACCGCTATTCAGCACGTGCGTTGTAGCCGGAATTGTCGTCGTGCCGTGGAGTGGTTGTATGGGCGGACGACCAAGGCACCAAAAACGGACGCGCCTCTGCGCAAGAGGCCCTGCAGTCTGTACGGCCATCCCACCATGTCGGCGTCACCGACCTGTAGGGCACCGCTGTGCTGATGCCGGTGTCAATAATGCTCTGCTATGATCCGGTAGACCTGCATACGCGAGCAGCCCAGCCGTTGCGCAATTGCCGAAGGCCCTAGCCCCTCATTACGGAGCTGAATCACTTGTTCACGGTCGAGACGTCGTTTGCCGCCTGTGTATCGACCCTGCGCCTTGGCCTGCTGTATGCCTTCACGCTGACGTTCCTTGATGAAGCGCCGCTCCATCTGGGCCACCATGCCTAGCACGGTAAGCACGATGTGCCCCATCTCGCCACGAGTCGAAACGTGTGGGTCGAGCACCGTGACAAACGCCTTCCGCTGCTCGCATTCATGAATGAGGTTGAGTACGTCCCGGGTGTCGCGGCCCAGTCGGTCAAGGCGAGCGACAACCAATTCATCGCCGGGGCGCAGGAACTCAATAACCGTTTCGAGTTCGGCCCGGCCTTCACGGCTTCCACCCGACACCTTCTCGGAACGAACGATCTCGCAGCCCTCAGCTTTGAGCTTGGCGAGTTGAATATCTAAGTCTTGGTCGATGCTGCTAACGCGAGCGTAGCCGATGCGAGCCATATGTCACCTCAAGGTTTATACCTGAGGCTCGCATGGCGCGAATAGTCGGTGTCAACATGCAGTTGTGGAGCTTACAGGAAGTCCACGGTCACACCCGGAGCGATCAGCGCTGCAAGTTCCTCAGCATCCCAGTTGGTCAGGCGAATGCAACCATGCGAGCCGGTTTTGTCGATCATCGACGGCTCAGGTGTACCATGGATACCGAAAGACGGCTTTGACAGGCCGATCCACACCGATCCTACTGGCCCATTTGGTCCGGGTGGTATGGTCAGAACTTCGGTATTCTCGCCCTGCTGGAAGTTGATCTTGGGATTGTAGGTGTAGCCCGGCATGGCTGTGGCGTTTTCGACCACATAAGTGCCGGTCGGCGAGGGGTTTTCTTCATTACCGATGGTTGCAGGATAGGCAGCTAACAATACCCCGTCGGTCCCATATACCCGAACCTGTTTGAGGGTCTTGTCCGCTTCAATCCAAGTGACGACGCCTTGGCGGCTGGTGCCGGTCATCGCGACGTTGATGCTGTCCCCAACCCCGAATCCAGAGGCCGGGTTGAGCGCCACCAGCAGGCCGATATCCATGTGGAACCGCTCGGCTAACAGTTCAGGAACGCTCTCGTAGCCAAGATAGTCCAGCGCAGCCTTCTCGGCGTAGTCGGTTGGAATAGGGCCGCCTATAGCTGCGGCGTCCTCGGGAGTGATGGTGTAAACGCCGATGGCATCACCCGGCTCATCCAGTCGAGCCGCGACAGCGAGCGTCAGTTGCCCATCGGCAGGCAGGCCGTTCATCATCTGAAACGCGAGAACTGCCTTGTGCAAGTTTCCGCCATCGAAGCCATCAACAACGCCGGGGGAAGCTCCGGCCCGATCCAGCAAAATTTGGAGGCGCGCAAGAGCAGGGTCGGCGTAAACCCTCTCAGGCTCCATAGCTTCGTTTGACGCGACCTGCACCACGGCAGGCGCGAAAGCCGCAGCAGCTATGTAATCGGTTAGACTCGCAGAGTTTATGGCCTCCGCTGTGATTGTCGTTGACTGCGCCAGAGGGCCATTGCTCCCGAAGATAGAAAGAACGGCAACAAAGGCGGCTCGGGCAGCACACGTGGTCAGTGTTGGCATCTTGAACTCGGGAATGGATCTAGGCAGCCGACCCCACCTGCGGACGACACTGCTCAGGTCCATAAGCAGCCAACATAGCTAACGATGTTCTAAGGCGGCGGCGCATCGCGCGGTCGTGAACCGACCCTCACTTTGTCACATCAGGGCTTAGGCACCTGTGGAGCAATGTCACATTGGCCAGTATCGAGCGTGAGGTGACGTGCGCGGGCGCAAGGCTGTTACGTCACCTGAGGGTACGCCCCATGGTGACACGGACATGGGTGTACTTGTTTGTTTCGCCTGCGGTGGCTCATCCCAGGCGCTGGCGAACGAACGAGGGCAACGCGCTTCAGTCCCTCTCAGGCATGGTGAATTCCATAAGCGGCGCTGCTGATAGAGGGCGGCAGGTAGCCATGATGAGGTTCCAGAGTTTGCCGTCCGCATTGCATCCTCGATCAATTTTGAAAGCCGAGAACGACAACGCAGGAACCAAAGGTTGTGCGACTAGCTTGCAGTGGGCGGAAAGCTCCAACGAAGGTTACGTAAATGACCGAGTCCAACAGACCCACGCCCCCCTTTCCAGAACAGCAGCAAGAGCCGCCCGGCTTCATTGACCAGTTGGATCCCCCTGCGGATCATGGAGAAGACAGCTACAAGGGAAGTGGCAAGCTGACCGGAAAAGTGGCTCTAATCACGGGCGCTGACTCCGGCATTGGACGTGCAGTTGCCATCGCCTACGCGCGGGAAGGAGCGGACATTCTCCTGTCCTATTTGAGCGAGGACCAAGATGCCAACTCAACGGCTGAACTGGTCCGACAAGCTGGCCGTACAGCCTTGGTGATGGCCGGTGACATCACCAACGAGAGCCACTGCCGTGCACTGGTTCAGGCGGCTGTCGATCAACTCGGTAGGCTGGACATCTTAGTGAACAATGCCGCGTTCCAACGCACTTATGAGGACATAGGGGACATCACCTCGGAGGAATGGGACACAACGCTCAAGACCAACATCTACGCGCCGTTTTATCTTAGCAAGGCGGCGGTCCCGCACATGGCGCCGGGAAGCTCGATCATCAACACCACGTCCATCCAGTCTAAGGATCCGTCACCTGAGCTCCTCGCCTATGCAACGACAAAAGGAGCTATCTCCAACTTCACTGCGGGACTGGCGCAAATGCTTGGGGAGAAAGGCATTAGAGTGAACGCCGTTGCACCCGGTCCTATCTGGACGCCGCTCATCCCGTCTACAATGCCTTCTGAAAAGGTAAAAACCTTTGGGCAAGACACGCCGCTTGGGCGCGTGGGGCAACCGGCTGAACTAGCAGGCGCCTATGTGTTACTCGCTTCTAACGAGGGAAGCTATATGACAGGCGCTGTCATCCCGGTAACTGGTGGCGAGATCATGCTGTAGCCAGTTTCCGGGACTTCGGGGTTGTAAGGTGATCGTGCAGCCCGCATCTTTCATCGCTAGCCCACCCACATTATCCTTGCAGCGAGCTTACTGCTTGGTGGCGAAATCGACGCCCGATGCAGTAGCTGGGCTGCTATACTGCCTCTATCAGTACGACGGCGCTTCGCGTTATCACATGTGGGGATTGGCTGGTACGCTCGTAGTTCATTCGGCATCTCTTCCGAGGCACTGACTGGAGACCGATTGAGTCGTGGAGCTGCAGCCGTTTGTTGTTGATATCGACGACGACCGTCCAGTGATTGAACCGACCTGACAAACCGAGCAGCAGTGAACAATTCGGGGCCGCAGTAAGCCACCCCAGTTCATCCACCACGTGCCGCGCCTTGCTGCGGGCTTGCTTGTGCGAGGGACGATGGAAGGTCAGACGGGTCCCCAGGGTCTCGAACAAGCTTGGTGCCGCATCGTTTAGCAAAGCCCACATCGCCCGTCGACTGATGCCAGCCGTCACCGCCTCAGCGGTGCCGACGTGCAGTTCGGTAGACAGCACCAGGGTCCTGAAGACATCGCGCCAGATCTCCGGTCTTGGCGGATGATCTTTGGTAACGTGCCGCAGTGCGTTGATCACTGCGTAAATACCGCAAAGGCTGTCAAGATCACCTTGCTGCAGAGGGCCGCAGCCTGCGGCCGGGTCGGGATGTTGGAGGCCTCGGCGCTGTTTTGTGCGGTTGTCGACCTTGCTCCCAAGTGGGCGTTCACGGTCGTTCACCATCAATACTCCTCTGCTAACATCATGGTTAGGGTGCGCAGGGTTTCCACTGGATCAGCCGCGTTCGGCGAAGCAAATTTCATGTTGCGGTCGAAGCAGTCGATCTTCCATAAAATGCGGTGGCCCTGCACCATCATCACTGCGCAGTCATGCTCACCATAAGGGTCGTTGTCTGGTGTGAAGTCCTCAAAGCACGCGACCTCTTCCAGCAGAAGGGTCACGAAGGACAGGCCTAGAGCAATGACACCATTGGTCATGAGAATGCCCCTTCCGTTGCGGCGCAATTCATCGTTCAGGCGCCGTATTGCGGCGGTACGCTCCTCTTCTGCCGCAGCAAACGCCGGGTTCGGCTCCCGCAGTTGCTCCATATTCAGCACGTACGGCTTCTCGTCCTTGCTCATCGCAAGCACTCCTTAAGGTTGAGTTCTGTTCGGAATAAGCGGAGGGTTCGGCGCCGATACGTTCGGCGGATCCAGTTCAACTGGCGTTGAGGAAGGCGTAGCGCTGCTGGAGGTAGCGGGTTAGGTGCTCGACTTCCGCCAGGAACTCCTCGACGCAGCCCTCAAGTTCAACAATACGCTGGTCATCGCGATAGAGGCGCTGCACGAACAAGCGTAACTGCTCGGGAAGTCTGGGATCAAAGGAAACATAGTCGCACCAGTCGCGGCCGGTGCAGGCGAGCTGCCACAGCATTTGGCACACGTATCGCTCAGGAATGGCGCCCTCAATGAGGCTGGAGACATGCACTGGCGTCGTCGGGCATTTGAACTCGACCAGTCCCTCCTCTCCGCAGTACCCATCAGGGCTGGCACCGGCCATCGCCAGTACCGGATGCTCAACAAAGCTTGCCTCCCGCACCTCCGTGTCATGCCGGAACTGGTAGGCAAGCTGCGCCAGGCTTTGATGGTCGATGCCCCACCGCATCGCTGAGCTGACGTAACCTTCAATCGTCCTCCCGCTCAGCCGTTCGGCCACAAGCTGGTTCATGTAAGCCAAGCGGCCCGCGCCCCAGCCGGTCTTTGTGCGAGTGGCAACATCGGCCACGCGGCTGGCGGTCACTTTTCCAAGCCGCACTGCGAACCATTCGGGCGAACCCTGTGCGATCATGACGGCCTCCTCGTCGAGCTGATCGCGTCGATCGCCCGCTGGTAATCGCTCGCTGGTATGGCTGCGATAACGTCCACCTCCATGTAGGCGAGGAAGTTCTTGAGGTAGCGCTGGCGATTGCTGTTGAGCGATGCCGCCACTTCCCTAATCAGCGCCTCAATGGTGCTGACCTGGTCTTTCGTGATCGGTTGTAAAGCGGCGGCAGCGTTGCCGTCATCATCGTCAGTGGTCGCAATATAAAAGACCAACAGCTTTAGGTAGCGCCGGCCATAGCTGAGGGTTGAACCAAAGGCGTGCGTGGCTGTCTTGTTTTGGCTGCCCTTCATGCCAGTGCTGTCGGCCGGGATATCAGCATGGTAGCGGCGGGTATGCCCGGCCGAATGCGACAGCTCGCAGGTGACACGATAATGGCCATCGACAGGCGACAAGTCCGTGCCAAAGGACATCGAGAACCCGTGCTGCGTAATGATTGGGTTCATGGACTTGCTGACTGTCTCCAACCGGGTATAGCGCGAGTTCGTCTGCGGGTTCTTGGCATCGCGCAGCACTTGGGGGAGTTCCGCCTGTGCCGCTTGCATTGCCGCATTGAACGCTAGTTCCGCATTGCGGCAGAGGATGCGTTCTTGTAGTTCGAGCAGCCGCTCCATTTTATCGATATCGACATTGGGGTTCTGAGCGGCCCGCTCGATTACCTGGACGATAGCGGCGGTGGTGGGCAGCACATCGCCGCCCGCAACCTCCTCAGAATTGGCTTTCACCATCGGCGTGACCCGGCCTCGGATAGGGTTGGTGGCCATTAGCGGCCACCGGGTCCGATCAGCGCCACCCGCTGGCGGTGCATGTTGAACTGCGGCTCCCCGATGAAATCGCGCCAACGCAAGCGCAGCGCGTTGTTGTCACCATCAATGACTGACAGCACGACAGCCTCATACCAGCCCTCTTCTTGATCAGGGCTCGGCGCCAGGACGATGCTGCCGACCGCGATATTGTCCCAGGGCCTGTGCTGGTGAGCAGTTTCCTCCTCACCGGCTTTCTTCGGCGTCTGCTCAGCGGCTGCATTCGCTGCCGCCTTCACACGTTCGCCTGAAGTGCTGGGTTCAGCGGGTGCAGCTGACCCGTTACTGCTAGAGGGCGCAGGGACGGCTGCCTCGCTCTGCGAGCCCTTGTTGGGTGTCGTAGGCGCGGTCGGCGTTGGCTTTGAGCGCGCTGCTGCTGGTGGAGCATCGCTTTGTGCGTGTGGCTCAGTTGGCGCAGGCACAACTTCAGCGTTGGTGCCGATCAA
This sequence comes from Devosia sp. Z11_6, assembly GCF_058133665.1. Classification (NCBI taxonomy): domain Bacteria; kingdom Pseudomonadati; phylum Pseudomonadota; class Alphaproteobacteria; order Hyphomicrobiales; family Devosiaceae; genus Devosia; species Devosia sp. Z11_6. Next base: position 2,900 of record NZ_JBYUNQ010000011.1, on the reverse strand, counting down.
GGCCGCCAGCTTGTCGTAGAGCCCGCGCCGAACAAACGGAACCAGCCCTCGGCCGGTGGCAAAAATCTTTCCCTCCGGCAACTCGGCCGCTATCCGCTGCAGCCCTTCATCTTCGACGCGGAGCAAGTGCATGCGCATCATTTGCGCCGCTTTGCCAACGACCGCGGGGTCAACGCCGGTGAACCGTGATGCGTGTGGCTTGCCGTCCGTGTCAACACCAAGCACAACCAGCGGTGGTGCCGACGGAGAAATGGTGGCCAATGCTTCTTCCAAAACTGCCTCCTTGAATCAGAAAGGGGCGCCGATTGGCACCCCTTGTTGAACTATGCTGTATCGCGACATCTGTGCCGCCGACACAGCTAAGCATACATCATTCATACAAAATGTACAGCAAAACCAACATCTTAGTTCTCGCCGATCAACTCAGCCTTTGCCGGTCGCAAGCAGATCCGGTCGCATTTTGGTCCTGATGGGCAATCGTCCCGGCTGCAAGATCGAGCATCGTTCACGCGGTTGCCGTTGCACTCGTTGTGGCCCATTTGAGCGCAGAACCACCAAATGGCTTTCTGTACAAAGCGGGGAAAGTTGGCTGGATACTCAGGATTAAATGTCCGGGCGTCGATGGTCGACGCGATGTGCTCGATCATAGCAGCGCAGCCATTAGGGCCGTAGCACCCGGGTCCGTACGGGTGATCGGCGCCCAGCCGGTGGAGAATGCCGGTTCGGTGCAGCCAATTGTGCACCAGCGTGTCGATGGCGATCATGCCGCCACCTGCCTCTTGCCACATTGGGCGATCCGGCCCCGCACCGAGCAACAAGTCAGACAGCGCCATGCTCAAGACCTTGTTCGAGACGCCATGCACATGACCCAGCGGCATGAGTAACGAGTTCCGGAGTCGAACAGCCCGCCCTTTCTCCTCGCCGCCTAAAGCACTTCGAAGATCATCGATCCAACTGACAAGGTCACCCTGGGCCACATCGCGCATAAACAGGAACAAGGAATAGGCAGTCTGATTGAGGCGTCCATTGCGCAGGTCGTGCGAGGGCAAGGGGCATCCCTGAATGTGCTCGGGCTCAGCACAGGTGTTCGACCCCTTGTGGAAACGACAGCCCTCAAAGTTCCAGTATCCGGTTAGCTTCGAACAGGTCGGCCGATTGGCCAGGCCTTGTTCCATGTGACTGGCTTCGACATAGCCATGTTCATCCATGTAGGAGCTGGCGACCGTGTCTCCGATTCCCTGGAAGCTAACAGATCGCATCAGCCATTCGAACAGTGCGCCATCTTCGTGGTCCTGGACAGCATGGAGAAGACCGGCTGAAGCCAGCCCGACACGTGCATGCTCGATGAGGTCCCGTGAGCCCGCGATGCGGCACACGGCTAGCACCAGGTCTCGAGCGTGATCCCAGTTTGCTTGCGGGTGAAGCAGCTGCGGAGGAGCCATTGGAACGTCCTTGATTAGTGGTAACGATGCTAGCAAAGCGCTCATTACCGGTGTCAAGGCGAGTAGTGGATTGTGCGTGAGCCGAGAGAACAGGGAGCAAATCGCCCCTTCGGTGCGGCGGAAGTGACGCTGCTTGGGGGCCAAGGTTGTGGGAAAACTCGGCGAGAAAAATAGCTCGCTAAAGAGTATATTGCTGGGAGCCTGCTGCAGAAGAATGTCACAATGTGGGTCCGCAACGAGCAAGGCGAGGCCGTGTTGCAGCTGTCACTCACCTTCGCGACCCAGATCCCAAAGGGGGTCTCATCCCATTTCTGACAGGGGAATGACCGGCCGGCGAAGGTCACTTGTCCGAGAAATGTCTTTCATGTGCGCCAACACATCGGCAATTGGCTGATCCCAATGCAAGCCCTCAATATTATAGGCGAGATCGCAGCACCCCGGACACAAGGCTAGAACAGGAGGGCGCATCGTACTCCAAGCCGAGTTGCGCCTCTCGAAGGCAACACTGGATGATCTGATGGAGAAGCCAACGGTGCCGCTGCCGGCCGCCACCTCTGATTGATCTGCCTGCTGTCAGGCTGCCAGGCGGGCGGGGTCGATCTTAAGGGTGACGATGAGACCATCTTCCTCCCACGCATAGTGGATGGACCCGCGTAGCGCATTGGTAATGCTGCGCTCGACGAGTTTGGTGCCGTACCCTTTTGGGACGCTGGTTGGTACCACCTCAGGACCTCCGCGCTCCGTCCAGACCACCGTTACCGCCTCGTCTCTGGCCGAGCAGGAAACATCGATCATACCAGTCGGTGATGAGAGCGCGCCGTACTTGAGGGAGTTCGTTGCCAGTTCGTGCACGATCAATGCGAGCGTGGTCGTTGCGCTTTCGCCTACGATCATACGCGGTACCGAGACCCGGATGCGCCCACTGAAGGCTCCTAGGTCGTCGTAGGGCGCGAGCAGCACGGAAAGCAGGTCGCCGAGCAAAGCTGCCGCGGCGTCGGTTTGACCCGGTAATGGACGAACAAGATCATGGGCTCGCCCCAATGCTGTCAATCGCTGCGTCAGTTCTCGCGCCATGTCGGTAACAGTGGACGTGGATCGGGAGGTGATCGCAGTCAGACCGGTGGCAATGGCCAGCAGGTTCTTGACGCGATGGCTCATTTCACCGGCAAGGAGTTCTCGTCCTTCTTCGGCCTGTTTGCGGCCGGTGACATCCAGAAAAACACCGAACATAACACGTTGGACGATACCCTCATCGTCTCCTTTGCCACGGGCCGAGATCCAGCGAAGCTCCTCACCAACCATGATGCGGAAGTCGATCTCATAGGGGCCGAGTATTGCCCGCGTAGCGGTGAAGGCAGCTCGGACCCGATCCCGATCAGCAGGGTGGATATGGGCGGATAGATCCTCGAACGTGACCTGGGCGCCCCGCCCCAACCCCCATAGGTCGTAGGCCTGATC
>NZ_JBYUNQ010000010.1:0-88382 GCF_058133665.1 Devosia sp. Z11_6 | reverse complement strand
CTAAGTCTTAAGGCTTGGGAGAGTAGGTCGCTGCCAGGTCTGCCAAAAACGGATGTCTCAATACAATCTCGAAACAAAAGCCCCGCACTCAGAAATGAGGCGGGGCTTTTTGTCGTTCGGAGATGAGCGGGGGAGAGGGGATAGAAGAAGGCCATATCCTTGCCGTGGTGTGGGCCCAGTATGCTACCACCATTTTCCCGCTCCCAAACTTCCGGCCCCGTCCTTCATGATCCTTGCGCGTATTCTTTTGATCTTGTGCATGCTCGCACCGGCGCTAACGGGCAGTGCGCTCGCTCAGGTGCCTCTTCTTCCATCCGCAGACCAGCCGGCTACGGCTAGCGATAGCGAGGTCCAGGACGATCAAAGCGTCAGGCAGTTGATCGAAATCCTCGAAAACGATGCCGCCCGGCAGGCGCTCATTGAGCGCCTGGAAGGGGCCGCAGGCCAGGATGCCAGCGCACCAGTAGAGGAGCCGGCCCCGACGCTGAGCGTCGCCCGTCAACTGGCGGAACATACAAGGGCTCTGTCCAAAACCGCCGGGCGCGCCGCTGATGCGTTCGTTCACGTCGTGCAGGACTTTCGCGGTAGCATCAATGCGGCCCTCAGTACCGACTTCGCCCAGGTGCGTACCGCAGCCTTGAACCTCGCGCTCGTTGCTGCTGGGCTCTTCGGCAGCCTGATGGCCCTGCGCATCGTCGTCATTTGGCTGCAACAGCGTTTAGCCGGCCGGGTGGCGGCGCGCGGATGGCGCGTACGGACAGGGGCCTTCGTTGCGGCGGCGCTGATCGACGGGGCCTCGGTGTTGATGTCCTGGGGGATTGGTTTTGCCACCGCGCTGACTTTGGCCAGAGACAGTGGCGGGCAGGTGGGTGTCAACGAGTCGCTGTTGCTCAACGCGTTCCTATTGGTGGAACTCAGCAAGCTCCTTATCCATACAGTTTTTTCCCCGCGTTCGGCGGCATTACGCTGGATTCCTCTCTCGAACAGCGACGCGGCTTATTGGTCGTTCTGCACCGGCCGGCTGATATCGCTGCTCGGTTATACGTTTTTTTTCGTCGCTCCCGTGCTTTCAAGTAGTGTTTCGCGTGATGCGGCCGCCGCCGTCCAAGTTATCGCCATGACCGCATCGGTGGCATTGGCCATCATCGTGGTGCTGCAGTGCAAGGAAGGGGCACGAGCCCGGCTCACCGAGGTTGCCGCGGAGCGCGGCAATGACGGGGTCGGTCAGGCGCTCCTTCTTGTGGGCCGCTATTGGCACGTTGTGGCCATCGCCTACCTCCTCACACTGCTGGTCGCCTGGTTTGCCAATCCGGACGGGGCCCTCCCGTTCATGTTGGGCGCAACCTTCCAGACGGCCATCGCGGTCCTGGCCGGAATGGCTATTTCGGGCGCCATCTCTCGGGTGATCCGCTTCGGTTTGAGTTTGCCTGAGGATGTGCGCGAGAACTTGCCTCTCCTTGAGACGCGGCTGCAAGCCTTTGTGCCCCGCGTCATGCAGATCATCCGCCTTGTGGTCGTTGCGGGTGTTGTCCTCGCCGTCGTGCAGGCCTGGGGGATGTTCGATGCACTCGGCTGGTTGGGTTCGGAACGGGGCCAGGAGATCGTGGGCTCCCTCATCGCCGCAGCGTTTATCGTTCTCGCCTGCGTGGTGCTTTATATCGTCGTGGCGTCGTGGATCGAGTTTCGGCTCAGCGCCAGAGCCGGCAAGATGCCGACAGCGCGCGAGAAAACTCTGCTGAGCCTGTTCAAGAATGCTTTCACGATCGCACTGGTGGTGTTTGGCGTGATGCTGGCCTTGGCACAGATCGGCGTCAATATCGCGCCGCTGCTGGCAGGGGCTGGTGTGCTGGGTCTGGCTATCGGTTTTGGATCCCAGAAGCTTGTGCAAGACATCATCACCGGCATTTTTATCCAGTTCGAAAACGTCATGAACGAGGGGGATGTGGTGGAGGCCGGTGGGAAGTCCGGGGTGGTGGAAAAACTCACCATCCGGTCGGTCAGCATTCGCGATCAAACCGGAACCCTCCACCTGATCCCGTTCTCGTCGGTGGATCTGGTTTCCAACATGGTGAAGGGTTTCTCCTTCCATGTGGCTGAAATCAGTGTCGCCTACGAGTCCGATATCAGCGTCGTCAAGCAGGCGCTGCGGGACGCCTTTGAGCGTTTGCTGGAAACCGAGCACAAGAACGAGATTATTGACGAGCTCGACATGCAGGGGATCATTGCGTTCGGCGATTCCGCCGTGGTGGTGCGGGTGCGCATCAAGACCCTGCCCGGCAAGCACTGGGGCACGGGTCGGACCTATAGCGAGATCGTCAAGACGGTGTTCGAAGAGCGCGGAATCGAGATTCCCTATCCGCACATCACCTATGTACGGGCCAAGGGCGCAGCTGACGCAAGCGTGCCCTTTGGTGGCGATGACAACCAACGCGCCCTCGCGTGAGCGGCAATGACGTCGACGTGATCTGCTTGAACCGGAGCCTTAAGGTGATCTTAATCCGGATAGTTAAGTTTGTGGTAGCGGTGGCGAGACAACCGCCATCGCGCAGACCGGCTTTAGCCGCCTCGCTTAAGCCTTTTCGCACTCTCCGGAGGCTCACTTGATGTTGCACCCGTCGCTCAGAAGGTCGCGCTACTCGATTGTAGCGCTTTGTTTTGCCGCTTTGTTGAACTTCGGAAGCGCGCCTGCGCTTGCCAGTAGCGCCGATTTCGTTCGTGGGCTCTGGCCACAAGCGGAAGCAAGGGGAGTGAGCCGGAAGGCCTTCGAAGCTTCGTTTGCTGGGTATAGTCCGATCCCTCAAGTCATGGAGCTCACGCGCAAGCAGCCGGAGTTTGCCTCATTGGCGTCAGACTATGTCACCAAGCGAGTGACGGACGCGCAAGCGGCAAAGGGCCGAGCAATGCGCGCCGAGTGGAACCAGACGCTTTCCGCGGCGGCGCAGCGCTATGGTGTGCAGCCCGAGGTCGTGTTGGCGATTTGGGGCATGGAGACCAATTTCGGTGGCTTCATGGGTGGGAACAACACCATCCATGCCTTGGCGACGCTGACGGAAGGTGGCTATCGAGCGGATTTCTTCCGCGATGAACTGCTCAACGCCCTGCGCATCGTTTCGGATGGCCATGTAAGCCCCCGTAACATGGTGGGATCCTGGGCGGGCGCCATGGGGCACACCCAGTTCATGCCCTCCAGCTTCATGCGCTACGCTGTTGATTTCAACGGTGATGGTCGCAAGGACATCTGGAATTCAGTGCCTGATGCCTTGGGCTCTACCGCCAACTATCTCAAGTCATTCAACTGGCGCCCGGGCGAGACCTGGGGCTATGAAGTTCGCCTCCCACAAGGGTTCAATTTCGCTGCCGCGCGGCAGATGGAGCGCGCCTCAGTCAGCCAGTGGCAGGCCATGGGTATCAGCCGAGCTTCCGGCAAGCCATTCCCTCGCTCCAGCGATACAGCCCGGCTCTACTTGCCAACAGGTGCCTCGGGGCCCGCCTTTCTTTTGCTGCCAAATTTCGAAGTGATCAAACGCTACAACAACTCAGACAGTTACGCTCTGGCCGTTGGACATCTGGCCGACCGGATCATCGGCGGCGGTCCCTTTGTTGTCCCCTGGCCCCGGGACTATGCACTGAACAAGAGCCAACGCGCAGAGCTCCAAAGCCTGTTGGCCCGCGCCGGATTTGATATTGGCTCTCCAGACGGTGTGCTCGGCCCCAAGACCCGGGCTGCTGTCCTAGCCTACCAGGCCAAGGCCGGATTGCCGGCTGACGGCTATATCTCCGGGCGCCTGCTGGACTCCCTGAAGCGCTAGTCTCGAGAGTTCATCCGCCGTCACAATATGCCCGGCTTGGCCGGGCATCTTCGTTATCCCGCACTTCGATTGCTTTGCCCCATGATGAAACTTGTCTCGGTTAGATCGCTGCGCGGAGCCATTATGGCCGTTCTGCTGGCTTCCTCACTCCAAGCCAGCCCGGCCCTGGCCGTGTCAGTGATGGACCCGTTCAACCTTCCTGCGTCAATGGACAGCGGTACCGCCAAGGTGGCCGATGGGCTAGCCTATGCCGACGGACCCCGGCACAAGCTGGACATCTACGCCCCCGAGCAGCGTGGCGCCGCTGCACCGGTCGTCTTCTTTATCTATGGGGGCGGCTGGAATCGCGGCGAGCGGAGCGACTACCAGTTCGCGGGCCGCGCGCTCGCCGCCCGCGGATTTGTCACGGTGATCGCTGATTACCGCCATGTACCCGAAGTGCGATTCCCTGGGTTTCTTGAGGACAGTGCCAATGCACTCCGGTGGGTGCAGGACAACATCGCCGACTATGGCGGCGATCCTAATCGCTTGTTCCTGGCCGGGCATTCGGCCGGCGCCTACAACGCCGTAATGCTGGCGCTGGAGCCGTCATTCTTGCGCGAATATGGGGTGACGCTGTCGATCCGGGGCGTCGCGGCGCTCTCGGGGCCTTACGATTTCTACCCGTTCGAATATGGTGAGGTACGCGAAGCCTTTGGCTCGGCGCCGAATCCCGAAGGCACGCAGCCAATCAATCTTGTTGGCCCGGATGCGCCACCCATGTATCTGGCCACCGGCACCACTGACCCTATTGTGCGTATGCAGAACACCCAGCACTTCGCTGAGGTGCTGAAGGCCAATGGCGTTTGGGTCACCACCAAATATTATGAAGGCTTTGGTCACATGGAGCCGGTGATTGCCATGGGCTCGCTCTGGCGTTGGCGCATGCCGGTGCTCGACGACATGGTGTCGTTCTTCCAGATGTTTGGTGCGTTCCCGAGCGGGGTGCCTTACGCGGCAGTGGCGCCCGAAGCGCCCGAGCAGCTGCCAGAGGCGATTGCCCCGATGGACCAGATCGCAGAGCAGCTCAATTCAATGTTTCAGCCCATCGCGCAGTGACGATCAACTGCGCCTTCAGCTTTGGTCAGTTTCAGTGATCGGCCGAAGCTCCACCGATTCAGCCGAGCGTGCTGCGGGGCCGTGGAACACCGCTTCGATGTTGTTGTTGTCGGGGTCGAGCACAAAGCAGGCGTAATAGCCCGGGTGGTAGGAACGCTCCCCCGGCGCGCCATTATCCTTGCCGCCAGCGGCAAGAGCTGCCTGGTAGAACTTGTCCACCGTTTCGCGATCGCGAGCCTGGAAGGCTAGATGGATGTGCGTTGGCGCAGAGGCGGCGTCGGCAGCGTCGACGAACAACTCGTCCACCTGAAACCAGCCTTGGCCGCCTTGCTCAATGGGGCGGCCAAGGGTTGAGAGTGCGGCTCCGTAGAAGCGCCGGGTGGCCTCGAAGTCACGGGCACGAAGATGAACATGGTCGATCAGTCGTCCAACATGCCAGATCATCTTGCGCCTCTTAAGCCGTTATTCAGCCTCGTCCGCTGGAGCGGCGTTGAGCTGACCGTAGCGCTCCTCGCCAATCTTGGCCAACAAGTCCAGCTGGGTTTCAAGGAAGTCGATGTGACCTTCCTCATCGGCGAGCAGTTCATCGAAGAGCTGCTTGGAAACATGATCGTGCAGCTGTGAGCAGAGCTCGCGGCTGGTGCGATAGGCTTCACGCGCCTCGTATTCGCCGGCCAGATCGGCCTCGAGCACTTCCTTGATGGTCTGGCCAATACGCAGTGGCGCAACGCGCTGCAGATTCGGATGGCCTTCAAGGAAAATGATGCGTTCGATCAAGCGATCGGCATGGTGCATTTCTTCGATCGACTCGGCGCGCTCCTTGGCGGCGAGCTTGCGATAGCCCCAGTCGTCGAGCAGCCTGTAGTGCACCCAGTATTGGTTGACTGCACCGAGTTCAAGAAAGAGGGCCTCGTTAAGCCGCTCTATGACCTGTGGTTCGCCCTTCACGCGGTACTCCGTTCCGTTTCTGCTTAAGCTTTTCCAAGCGGGCCTGTACATCGACAAGTTCGCCCGGGGTTCGTGCCTGCTGCAGGTGGAAGCTCTCCGTCACGCGGACGATGATGTCCACCACATTAGGTACACAGCCGCCGCATTTAGCACGGCGTTCCAGTTCGCGGTAGACCTTTGCGGGCACGACCAACTGCCACGGATCTTGTTCGAGCAGTTCAAGGACGATGTCCTCGATCTGCTTGGAGGTAATCATGTTGCATTGGCAGACGAGCATAGCGTGCCAGAACTTCTCGTGGGTGGATGGGAGTGCAGTAGCGTTCGTTATTGCTGATTGTCAATGTCACAAAATGGTGTCGGTTAATCAGCAGCAGGCGCAGCGTCTGCAGGACGGAGCTATTGCCGTTGTCCCTTCTGGCGCCTGGCGGCAATGAGGGCAGCCGATGCCGCGGTGCGGTGCGCCGTCGAGAAGAATTCCCGATAAGCCAGTACTAGGACGGTGCAAAGGCAGACCGCCACGGCCAACCATTCGGACACGAACCAGGCAACTGTGGCGACAGAGAAGTAGTACGCACGGATGCCACTGTTGAAGTTGCGCGCTCCCAGGGCGTTCATATGAGCAATCGCGTCGATTTCCTCGGGCGTGGCTTGGGTTTCGTGATCGAGTGCACCCAGCATGATGCAAAAATGATTGAACTGGCGCAGCGAGAGCGTGAAGGCAAAAAAGGCCAGCACGAACATGGCAAGCATGACGACGAGATGCATCTGCACTTCAACGATGGAATAGGTGCGGTCCAGTGACAGGGACTCCAGAGCGTCCATCAGCGCGGGCAATTGGCCAAAAACCGCGAACACTGCCAAGACCAGCAGTACGGCGGTGGAGGCAAGAAAGCTGACGGACTGCATGATGTTGCCCGAAAGGATGGCGTCAAACGGGCTTTCGCGCCGTGCCGCATTCGCCACCCAGCGCCGCCGCTGCATGTTCATGATCACCGACAATGAAGGGCGGCGCCGCTCCACCATCGGCACGATGATGTTGTAGGCGAAGTAGCAGAGCAGCGGAAAGACAGTGGTAAGCAGGGTCATCGCAGCCCGTTGGAATGGTTGTGGTGACCGAGCTTACTGCGCCAATGCGGCAATTGGGAATGCGCCCGATCAGATCGGGCGCGGATAGCGGCGGTGAATGGCCTCGATGCCGGCCAGAACGTCGGGCGACAGCACGCAATCGGCAGCACCCAGCGCAGTGGCCAGCTGTTCGGTGCTGGTCGCCCCAACAATGACCGACGTCAAGAAGGGACGGGTGAGGCAGAACGCGAGTGCCATTTGCACCGGATCCAACCCATCCTCTCGCGCCAGGGCAATATAGGCCTGGGTGGCTGCCTTAGAATGCTCGTTCAGTCGCCACATGCCGCCTTGATAGTCAGCTCGGCTGCCTGGGGGAACGGTGCCATCCGCATACTTGCCCGTCAAAATACCGGCGGCGAGCGGGGAATAGGCAAGGAGCCCGACATCCTCGTGGTGGCTCAGCTCAGCAAGATCGAGATCGAAGTGGCGACGTAGGAGACTATATTCGTTTTGCACGGATACAAGGCGGGGCAGCCCCTTGGCCTCGGCGATGCGCAGCCATTGTGTTATCCCCCAGGTGGTCTCGTTGGAGACGCCGATATGCCGTATCTTGCCCTGCTGGACCAGCGCGCCCAGGGTTTCAAGCATGTCCTCGATATTGCCCAGCACGTCCGCTGTCTGCTGCTTTTGGGGCGCGTAGGTCCACGAGTTATCGAAATTGTAGTGGCCGCGCGAGGGCCAATGTATTTGGTAAAGGTCGATGTAGTCGGTCCGCAGCCGGCTCAGGCTTTGCTCCACCGCCACTCGGATCGATTCGCCATCTGATCGTCGCCCGTCGCGGATATGTTTGGAGCCGCCACCGGCAATCTTGGAAGCCAGAATCCACTTGTCGCGCTTGCCGGAACTGGCAAACCAGCTGCCGATGATTTCTTCGGTACGCCCGGAGGTCTGCGGGCTGCCGGGCACCGCATAAAGCTCGGCGGTATCCATGAAATTGAGACCGGCTTCCAGCGCCATGTCGATTTGCCGATGGCCTTCGGCTTCGGTGTTCTGGCTACCCCAGGTCATGGTGCCAAGGCACAGTTCGCTTACGTGGATGTCGGTACGGCCAAGGCGTCTGGTGTTCATGAATCGGTTCCGGTTTGCGGCGGCACACTAAGCAGGGCTGGCGTGTGCGGTAAAGCGAGCTTGGCCGCGCGAGCAGACGCGTTCTCCCCAAGAAAGCGTTTTTGTCGTCGTTTAGGGGTTGAGCTATCCCGAACCAGCTCGTATATACCCGTCACGTTCGGCGCTAGCCAAACGGTTGACGCGGGATGGAGCAGCCCGGTAGCTCGTCAGGCTCATAACCTGAAGGTCGCAGGTTCAAATCCTGCTCCCGCAACCAAAATAAAAAAGCGCCCGCAAGGGCGCTTTTTTATTGGCCGCAGCGAAGCTGGCAGCTCGGGAGGAGGGCCGATTTCAGGTTGCCGGCGCGCCCGCAGCGCGCGTTGCGTGAACCGGCCCACTATCCCCCCACACCAGATCGACATGGATGGCCCTCACTCGGCGCCTTTCGCCCCGGCATGAAGTTGCCCGTCATGTTGGCGATAAGTGGCTGGACAACCGGCAGGCAGCCTCATCACCAGTCATTGCAATCTGCACGACACGTGCGTTGCCTGGCGCCTCGCCATGAGGAGCCGCTACACTATCCCCGCCGGCACCCGCACAGCCGACGCAAAAAAGCCGATTAACCTACTTGAGTTAACTTAAAGTGCGCCGCAGTCTTCCCTTACCGTCACCAGCCTGCAGGAGGCAGGCGTGACAGCTAAGGAGAGGCTGTTCCATGACCCGACTCACCCGCAGAACCTTTATCGCGTCCGTTCCCCCCTTGCTGGCGACTACGCAAATTCCAGCTTGGGCGGCCCCGGCATCAGATCTCGACCTGATCGCAGCGCAAAAAGGCGAGCCGGCCCTCGTCAAACTTTATCGCCAGCTCGAACGGCTAACCTCGACCGTGACACTGATGACCACGGGGGCCCATCCCGACGATGAGCCCAGCGGCATGCTGGCGGCACTTCGGCATGTCTACGGCATTCGCCCGGTGCTTTACTGCATCACGCGCGGCGAGGGCGGCCAGAACGCCATCGGTCCGGAACTCGGATCCGTGCTGGGTGTGTTGCGGACGCGCGAAATGACGGAGGCGTCGCGGGCGCTGGACGCCTCGCTGGCCTTCGGTAGCCAGGGGCACCACGACCACATGCACGATTTCGGGTTCTCCAAGGATCCCAATGCAACAATCGACCGCTGGGGTCGTGATCGCGTGATCGAGCGGATGACTTGGGCCGTACGCCAATACAAGCCCGATGTGATCATGAATTGCTTCCTGGATGTTGGCGGACAGCATGGTCACCATCGCGCTGCCAATGTCGCGACCTTTATCGTGGCCGATCTTTCCGGCAATGAGGCGGAATTCCCCGAACAGATCGCGGCCGGCCTAAAGCCCTGGACCGTGCCCAAGATCTATCAACCCGCCTGGGGTGGGGGCGGGGGCGTTTATGATGACGAAACCCCGCCGCCGCCAACGACGCTGGTGATCAAGGCGCCTGAACGAGACCCGATCTCTGGGGCCACCTTCCCGCAAATGGGTGAATGGTCGCGCTCCTGCCATCTGACGCAAGGGATGGGCCGCTGGCGCCCAGACCCGCAGACCGAATGGCCGCTCAACCTCAGCTGGGCTTCGGTCAGCGAAGCCGGCAAGGAAGAAGCGGATATCCGCGACGGTCTTGTCGCCACTGTTGGACACATCGCCGAGCTCGATGGAATGCCCGCTGGAGCCGCCGAGGCCTTGCGCAATGCCCAGGGGCTGATCGAAGAAGCGGTGGATGATTACGGCGACCCGGCCGTTGTCACCGCCAAGCTGGTGGAAATCGGCAAGGCCCTCAAGGAAGCGCAAAGCGCAGTTCCGCCTGAACTGCAGGACCAGGTCGCCCATCGCCTTGAGCGCAAAATCCGGGAAACCGATCTGGCGCTGGCCACTGCCGCCGGCATGCAGATCCGCGCCTATACCGATGGTGGCGATCTTCGTCCCGGTGAAGAAATCATCGTCAAGACCGTTGTTGATGCACCCGGGCAGGTGGCGGTGAAATCGATCACGGTCAAGTCGCGCGATGGTATCGGCGCGGGGGAAAATGACGTGGAAGGCGTAGGCGTCAACATCGCGCCTGACGCGGCCTTGACCAATCCGCTGACCGAGCAGTTCGATCCGCTTGGTGGCAATGGGGATGCCTTTGTGCAGCTGACGGCCGAGATTTCGGGCTATGAGGCAGTGCTCGACATCGATCTGGAGGACGCCTTGCGCGTCCTGCCCGAGGCGTCGCTCGAACTCAAGCCCGATGCCGTGCTGTTCAACACCGAAGCCCAGATTTCCCCGGTTGAGATGACTGCGGTGGTTTCGGGCGCCACCACCGCCGATCTGGACTTCGATCTGCCCGAAGGCTGGGCTGCAACAGCAAAGGGAAAAACCGGCACCGAGGCTGGCACTTTCGAGCTGGTTCCCCCCGCAGAACTGGGCACAGAGCGCATCACCATCGCACCCAAACTGCTCAACAAGCCTGCCTATGCCATCAACGTCTTCAGCTATCCCTATATCGGGCGCTCGGTGGTGCCGACGGAAATAGCGATCCCTGTGCAGGCGGTAGGTGCGGCGCTACCGGAAGGCCGCATCGGCTATATTGGTGGGGGTAATGACAATGTCGGCACCTGGCTGTCCCGGATGGGAGTTGATCTGAAAGAGCTGACGGCTGCCGATATGGAAGCAGGGGCCTACCGCGATCTCGATACCCTGGTGGTCGGCATCTTCTCCTTCGGGCGCCGCGACGATCTGGTGGCAGCGCTCGCGGGCATTCATGAATGGGTGCGCAATGGCGGGCACCTGGTGACGCTTTATCACCGGCCGTCCGATGGCTGGGATCCAGAAATGGTGCCACTGGCTTACCTCCAGATCGGATCACCCTCGATCCGCTACCGGGTCACCGACGCCGAAGCTGCCGTTGAGGTGCTCGAGCCCGATCATCCCCTGCTCAATTATCCCAACAAGATCGGGGAAGCCGATTGGGCCAATTGGGACAAGGAACGGGGGCTGTATTTCGCGTCGGAGTGGGACGAAGCCTATCGCCCGCTCCTGGCAATGAACGATCCCGGCGAGGAGCCGCTGACCGGCTCGCTGCTAACCGCTGAGATCGGGGAGGGGCGGCACACCCATACCAGTCTCATCCTGCACCACCAAATGGACAAGCTAACTCCTGGGGCCTTCCGCCTGATGGCCAATCTGATTCAGCCAGCCAAGCGCGCTAGCTAGATCCTGTTCGGTCCGCTCGGCCTCCCACGAGCGCACCGGCTCGCGGCCGCAGTTGCGGCGGCAGCCCCCGGTCCTTCAGGGCCGGGGGCGTTTGCCTATGAAGTACAGGAAGCCTAGAGCACGCGCGATGGCCTGGGACGGTCCTGGCGCGACGTAAGCAGCAGGGCGCCCAAAATGATGGCGATGCCGGCGATGGTGGTCCAGGCCGGAATTTCGCCAAAGGCCAGAAAACCGGCAAGGCTCGCCAGCACAATCGATAGGTAGCCGAACGGCGCCAGGAGATTGGCTGGCGTGCTTTGATAAGCGCGCAAATAGCAGTACTGCCCGATCTGGGCGAGCACGCCGATCCCAAGTAGCAAGGGCCAGTCCGCCATGGCGACCGGCTGCCAGGCTATAAGGGCCGGAAGTGCCGTGAACACCGAAAGACCAACCGTATAGAAGACCATAAGTACCGTGGTGTTCTCGGCAGCCAGCGCGCGGGTTTGCACCGTAGCAAGCGAGCCAAAGAGCACGGTGGCAAGAGCGGCGATCAAACCAAGGTTCCAGTGCATCTCGCTGGGGCCCACCATGACGAGGACGCCCGCAAATCCAATCACGGCGCCAACCCAGCGCCAAGGTCCGGAGCGCTCCCCCAACAGCCAGGTGGCCAAAGCCAGGACCACGAGCGGGCGCATGAAGCCGATGGCATTGACGAGGGCGAGAGGAAGGGCGGTAAGGGCAGCAAAATTGGCATTCAGCGCCAGGGTGTTGCAGAGCACGCGGAAGCCGTGGCGTCCCCATTGGCGAGTTTGGCTGAGGGAATGGCGGTGCCGCCAGGCGAGGGGGAGGACGCCAACCAGGCCAATCAACGAGCGGATGAACACCATCTGAACGGCTGGATAGGTGGCGCCGCCGAGCTTGACCAGCACTGTCATTACAGTGACCAGCAGCATGTCACTCATGAGCCAGGCGATGCCCGCCCCTGAGGGCCTTGTTGACTCCATCTCAGGCCGCTTGCAGCAGGTTCGCCATCACCCGAAAGGCGCCGGGCACCAGACGATCAAGCTGATGGTGGAGCACCAGGCTGGTATGGGTGTGGCGACCCGCACCGATCGAGGCGGAAAGCAGGGATCCAGTGAGCGGCGCTTCCCCTGCATCACTCATCGACAAGAGGGGCTGATAGGCAGCGTCCCAGCTTGAAGCGAAATAAAGCCCGCGCTCCTTGTTCCACCCCGCGAAGTCGGCGGTGGTGATCTGGTTGGGTCCACTAAAGAGCGGGTGGTTTGGCGCAAGCAAGGTGACTTCCGCCGCAGGGTTGGTGACCCGCCAGCGCAGCGACGGGCTGCCAATGGTGAGCGGCAGTGGTGGGGTGGCTTGCGGGTTCCAGCCATCACTGGGCCGGTGGTAGAGGGTGACAAGGTGCCCGCCACTCTTTACCCAGTCGTGGAGCTTGTTCGTTGCGGCCGCAAGATCCGGGCGGGTTCCAAAGGCAAAGATGCCGACCACGATCGTATCAAGGCCCGAGAGATCGCCGGCGAGGGCATCGGCATCCAGATCGGCGACCTGTGCACCCATGCGCTCCAGCCAGAGGCCGACCCGGTCAGCGCCACCGCCGATATAGCCCACGCGGGTGCTTGGCAGCGCCAGATCGAGCGCCAGGATGTCAAGGTTGAGCGGCCGCACGAAGCGGGCGCGGCCAATATGCGGATAGGCGAATGCGGCAACGCTGTGGGCCTGGAGACCATCGACCAGGACGGGCAGGGTATAACGGCCGCGCGGAAGGTCTGCTGCAGGGGTGACAGTCAAACTGTTCCGGTGGGTGGCGACGGTCAGGCCCGGCACCGGCGCGATCGTGATCTCCGCTATTTTTTCCGCTTTTGCATTGATCGTGCGGGGAGCCTGGTCGCCTTGCGGCAGGATCAATGCGTCGGGCACAATGGCGAGGCTATGCGCCGGGGCGATCTGCAAAGGCTCTTCAGTGTCGATGGCAAAGGTGATCTCCTCTCCCCCGACATTTGCCTGGGCCTTGAGCCAAATCCTGCCGTTGCCACCCAGGCTCTCCCACTGCGGCAGGAAGGCGTTGGCTATATCGGCACCTTGTCGTGCCCGTAACGTCAGCACGGCTTTGTCGTCCGACAGATGCAGGCTTTCAGAGGGTTCGAAGGCGGAGGACGCGACCGGCGTTATCGCGATCGCTTCGGCAGTGCCGGGCTCGGCCTCAATAAAGAGATCGACGCAGCCACCAGGCGTTACGCTGTCTGAAGCAAGCGCGGCAGAAATCTCTAAGCCCGCAGCCAGCGCCATGGCCGTGTCCACCTCGCGCAGCTTGCGTTGCAGCCGATGGGTGTGTTCTGGCGCAACATGGGCGGTGGCACCACCGAGAGCCTGCCGCGCCTGCGCTAGTGCTGCGACGACGGCGGTGCCGTCGGCAAATTGCGCCAGCGCCTCCTCGATAGCAGCATCCGCTTGGGCAAGCTGAGACGAGGGACCGAGATCGGCGAGCCGGGAAGGCAGGCCAGCGAGAATGCTGTCCTCTGCGGTGCCGCCAACGCGATGCAGCCCCCATTGCGTCTGGGCGGGGTGCTGCCAGTGGCCCATGTTCTGGCTGGCGTGAAAGGCACGTGATGCCTCCCCCAGGCGGTCAAACCTCATGCCGGTGGCTTCATCCACGCCTTGCGCCTCGATCCAGGTCGTCGCTGCAGGCGGGGGCACTTCGTCGTCATAGGTGCCGCCGCCGCCCGACCAGGCCGGCAGGTAGAACTTGGCCACCCGCCAGGGGGCAAGCTCGTCCGTGCGATAGGTGGGGTCAGCCGCAAGAGCCAGCGCTCTTTTGGCCGCCTGGGTCATCGCCCGATGATGGCCGTGCTGGCCTCCGACATCGAGGAAGGTGGGGATGACGATATCAGGGCGATATTGCCGGTAGGCGCGCACCAGGCGCTCAATGATCAAGTCCTCGCCCCAGCGAGCCAGCGTGTCCGGACCAGATTTGGAGAAACCGAAGTCATGAACCGCATCATCCGGGCCATGGCCGAGCCAGGCGATATCCGCATCGATGACGCGGGCGGCTTCTTCCATTTCACGCGAGCGCAGAACGCCCAGCGCACCCGATCGCTCCGGTCCAAGCGTGTTCTGCCCCCCTTCGCCGCGGGTGGAACAGGCGACGACGATGCGCATGCCATAATGGTGCCGCAGCAAGGCCAGCATGCCATTGTGCTCGTCGTCTGGATGGGCTCCGGTATTCATCACCGTTACCGTTGAACGCAAGCGAGAAAGCGCGCGATACAGGCGCACGAGACGGGGCGATGTGGCACGACGGTGCAAGCGCTGGCGATCATCGAGCATGAAAGTGGTCCAGAGTTTAAGAGTCAGCCGGTGGGGTCGGCGATGCTCAGATGGGGAGAAACCGTGTCGAGCAGCGGCAGGGCGGCTGCGCCGAGCGCGGCGGTGAGCTGACCCGTTTGTCCCCGCATGACGCGGGGCAACGGCCGCTGGTGGCGCGTCGCAACCGAGACAGGAAGTGGATCGAGGGCGGCGATAACAGCTTCGAGCACTGCGTCCGGAAGGCCGCCGCCGAAGATAACCGTTTCTGGGTCAAAGATGTTTTCGAGCATGGCAACTGTGGGTGCGAGATAGTCAGCGGCCATGTCGATCCACTCCACCAGGGTCTGATTTTGATCATCGTGGAGCTTTTGGATGTCTTCGACGGTGGCGACATATATTCCCGCCATCGCCAAGCGTTCGCGTAGGGCAAAGACCGACACAAAGCGTTCCAATGCGCCAGCGGGGCCATAGCGGGCAGTTCCTTTGCGCGGGACAAGGCTGAGATGACCAATTTCACCGGCGTTACCGAAAGCACCGCGCAGCGGACGGCCATCCTGGATCACCCCAAGTCCGAGACCGACCCCGAAATACAAAAAGCAGAAGCTGCCGAGCTGGCGTCCAGCACCGTAAAGCCGCTCGGCGACCACTGCCGCGGTGGCATCGTTTTCCACCACGACATGTTGCCCGGTTGCCCTGGAGAAGAGCGCGGCCGGATCAACACCTGTCCAGCCAGGCAGGGTCGCCGGGCCAACCGAGCTCATCCCCTCCACTTCAAATGGGCCGGGCATAACGACACCGATGCCCAGCAGCTTGTTCTGGTCGGCACGGAGCGAGGTTTGCAGTCGCTCAACCTCTTGAGCGACTTGACCAGGAACAGTGTCGGGCCCGGCTTCGGAGAGGGAAATGATCGATTGTGCCCGCACGCCTCCCGACAGGTCGACAAGGGCGGTGACCATATGGTCGGCCGCAATTTCGACCCCTGCCGTAAGGGGCCCGTCGGGATTAACAGCAAACTGGATGGGTGGTTGGCCACGCCCCGAGCGCAGGCGGCCCAGTTCGATCAGCAAGCCTTCCTCGAGCAGTTCATAAACGATGTTGGCCACGGCTTGAGGCGTGAGATGAGCGCGGCGGGCGATTTCGGTGCGGCCGAGGTGATCGTGCATGCGAATCACCTCCAGCACGACACGGCGGTTGTGCGCCCGGTTCCGCTCCGGGTTGGACCCGATCGCCACCCGCTGGCGCAATTCGCTCTTGCTGCGGCTGTTCACGTTCTCGCCCCCTCACCAAGCCCATCTCCTCCAACGAGAGCTTAGAACGGAAGGGTAATAACTCAAGTAGATTATTTTATTGACAAGGGAGCGTCACATATCTGACGCTAGTGGCGCTTGGCGGCTGGTCCGCCTCACACTGGTGGAGGGGCCGGAGGACGAGCGGCGGCCCTATTGGAGGACTGAGAAATGCTTACCAAAACAACTTTGGCCGGCCTGGCGGCTGGTGTCAGCCTGCTGGCAATGGGTTCGGCCCAAGCCGTGGAAATTGAGTACTGGCAGTATGTGTTCGACAGCCGTGTCCAGGCAATGGACCAGCTGATCGAGAAGTTCGAGGCTGCCAATCCTGACATCACCGTCAAGCACACGACCTTCCCTTACGCCGACTACCAGACCCGTGTCGTGGCCGCCAAGGTTGCGGGCCAGGGGCCAGACGTGGTGCAATTGTTCTATGGCTGGACCGACCAGTTCGTGAATGGTGGCTTGATCAAGCCGCTTGATCCGGCGGTATTCCCGCACGAAGAGATTGAATCGCAGTTCTTCCCGATCGTTTCGGCGATGAAGCGCGGGGAAGACTATTACGGTTTGCCAACCGCAGTGCGCTCACTGGCGCTGTTCTACAACAAGGCTTTGCTGGACGAGGCTGGCGTTCAGCCGCCACAGAACCTTGAAGAACTGCTTGCCGTCGCCAAGGCGACGACCAAGGTTGACGGCGGAGGCAACATGACCTCAGCCGGTATCACGCTGGACATGGCCGGGCAGGATCACCAGTGGTGGCGTGAAGTTCTGGTGCGCCAGAATGGTGGTGTGCCCTACGACGAAGAAGGCAATGTCGCTTATAACGACGAAGCGGGCGCCGCGGCGCTGAAGTTCTACACGGACCTGCAGACGGAACACAAAGTGGGGCAGACCGGCTTCATGGATGAAGGGCAGGCCGCGTTCCGTGCCGGGTTGGCTGCGATGACCATCGACGGCACCTTCCGCCTCGGCGCCTTTGAAGCCAATCCGTTCGAATGGGGAGTGGTGGAGCTGCCGGCCGACGCCAACGGCATGCGCTCCAACTATTCGAGCTATTTCGCCAATGCGATCGGGGCGACTGCAGAGGGTGAAGAGCTCGCTGCTGCACAGAAGTTCCTTCAGTATATCTCCTCGCCTGAAGCGATGGAAATCTGGCTTGATGCAGTGGGTGAGCTTCCCGCTCGCCGGGACGTTGCCTTGACCGAGAAAAACCTTGCCGACCCGATTCTGGGGCCCTTCCTCAAGGGTCTGGAATATGCCCAGACGACCCGCTTCTATGACGAAGCGGCGCAACGCCAGACCACGATCGACATGGTCAACCGCGTCCTGCTGGAAAACCAGTCCATCGAGGACTCGCTGAACCAGGCGGCGCAGGCTGAGCAGGCCATCATCGACCAGGGCCGTCAGTAACCACCAAGCCATGCAATGCGGCCGACGGCAGTTTACCTGCCGCCGGCCGAGCTAGTTCTTGCAGGAGCGAAAATGTCGTCGGCGAGCGCCATCCAAGCAGGCCCAGTTCGCTTCTGGGATCGTCTGAATATCGGCACCAAGCGGGTGATCTGGGCCTGGGGCTTTCTCGCCCTGCCGATCATCTTTTATTCGGTTATTCGCTTTTATCCCACATTCCAGGCCTTCTGGCTGTCGATGACCAACTGGGACCTGTTGCGCCCGGCTCAGTTCATTGGGCTGGCGAACTACCAGAAGATGTTCGCCGACCCCTTGTTCTGGAAAGTGTTCCAGAACACCTTTCTTTACCTGATCATCGGCACGCCGCTGAGCCTGGCGATCTCCTTTGTGATCGCGTTCTATCTCGATCGCGTCCGGTTCATGCATGGCTTTATCCGCGCGCTCTACTTCCTGCCCTTCCTCACCACGGCGGCGGCAATGGGTTGGGTCTGGCGCTGGTTCTACCAGCCGGTGCCGATCGGGGTGATCAACGGTTTTCTCAGCACGATTGGCATTCCGCAGCAGCCCTTTTTGCGCTCGATCGACCAGGCGCTCCTTTCCATCCTCATCCCGGCGATCTGGGCCGGCCTTGGCTTTCAGATCATTATCTTCATGGCCGGGCTGCGTGCCATTCCGAACACCTTTTACGAGGCGGCTCGCATTGACGGGCTAGGGGAGTGGGCAATCCTGCGCAAGATCACCGTGCCGCTGCTCAAGCCCACTACGGTGTTTCTGGTGGTGTTCTCCTCGATCGGCTTCTTGCGCATCTTCGACCAGGTCTACAACATGACCACCAATGATCCGGGCGGGCCGCTCAATTCGACCAAGCCCCTGGTGCTCATGATTTATCAGACCGCCTTTTCATCCTACCAGATGGGCTACGCCGCCGCGCAGACCGTGGTGCTGTTCACCATCCTGCTCGTCGTGTCCTTGCTGCAGCTTTATGTGCTGAGGGAAAAGCAATGAGCGTCACCACAGTGTCGAGCGAACTCACCGCCAATCGGCGCGATATTCGCCCCGGTCGCATCATCGCCTGGACCTTGCTGTTCATCGGCGGGCTCATCGTAATCACGCCGCTGCTGTTCATGTTCTCGACCTCGCTCAAGACCTCGGGCCAGGTGTACGATCTTCGCCTGATCCCGCTGGCGCCGACGCTCGATAACTATGTCAAGGTTCTCGGTGACGGCCGCTTCATGCAGTGGTTTTTCAACTCCACCTTGATTGCGGTGACGGTCACGCTGTCGAACGTGTTTTTCGACAGCATGGTTGGCTACACGCTGGCCAAGTTCCAGTTCCGGGGCCGCTATTTCATCTTCCTCGCGATCCTTTCGACACTGATGATCCCCACGGAAATGCTGGTGATCCCCTGGTATCTGATGGCCAGTCAGCTGGGTTGGCTCGATTCCTATTGGGGGATCATGTTCCCTGGAATGATGACGGCCTTTGGCACCTTCCTTATGAAGCAGTTCTTCGAGGGCGTTCCCGACGACTTCCTGGAAGCTGCGCGCATTGATGGCCTCAACGAATTCACCATCTGGTGGAAAGTCGCGATGCCGATGGTCGTGCCCGCCATTTCGGCGCTGGCGATCTTCACCTTCCTTGGCAATTGGACCGCGTTCTTCTGGCCGCTGATCGTAACCACGTCCAAGGAGCTTTATACGCTTCCCGTCGGGATCTCGAGCTTTTCGGCCGAGTCCTCCATCCAATGGGAGCTGATCATGACTGGTGCCGCGATCGGCACCATCCCCACGCTTCTCGTCTTCCTCGTGCTGCAGCGCTACATTGTCCGTGGCGTCATGCTGGCCGGCCTCAAGGGTTAACGCCGTGACCGATCCCCGTCTTGCCGATCAGTCGGTCTTTCCCGATCCCGTCTACAAAGAAACGGTGCTGCGGCCGCTATTTGATGGCGCCAAGGACCACCATGTTGCCGGCTTTCGCGCCATTGATCGCGCTCACCTGGTGATGCTGTCCCAAACCGGCATTCTTGATGCCGATCAAGCGCGCGAGATTGCCGGAGCCCTCGAGAGCATCGATGCCGAAATCGATCCTGTCGCGCTGGTTTACACCGGCGAGGTCGAGGATTTCTTTTTCCTGATCGAAAAGGAACTGAAGAAGCGCATCGGTCCAGATCTTGGCGGGCGGCTGCATACCGCCCGCTCGCGCAACGACATCGACCACACGCTGTTCAAGCTGGGGTTGCGCGAGCGCCTCAACCTGCTGATCAACAAGGCGCTCAAGCTGCACTCGACCCTGATTGAATCGGCAGAACGGGAGCAGGCGACACTGATCGTTGCCTACACCCATGGCCAGCCGGCACAGCCGACCACGTTCGGGCATTACCTCTCGGCGATTGTGGAGTTCGTCGGACGCGACATCGAGCGGTTGCTGCAGGCTTATCGTTTGGTGGACCTTTCGCCCATGGGCGCCGCGGCCATCACGACCACGGGCTTTCCCACGGATCGGGCTCTGGTCGCCGAGTTGCTTGGCTTTGCCGCGCCTCTGCAAAATTCCTATTCCTGCATAGCGGGCGTTGACTACATCACGGCCACCTACAGCGCCATGGAGCTGATGTTCCTGCATCTCGGCCGGCCTATTCAGGATTTCCAGGTCTGGTCCAGCTTTGAAGTCGGGCAGCTTTATGTGCCCAACAGCCTCGTGCAGATTTCCTCGATCATGCCGCAAAAGCGCAATCCGGTGCCGGTCGAGCATCTGCGGCACCTGGCGAGCCAGACCTGCGGGCGCGCGCACGCCATGCTGACGGTGATGCACAACACCCCCTTCACCGACATGAACGACAGCGAGGGTGAAACCCAGTCCATGGGCTATGGCGCCTTTGAGAGTGCCTATCGCGTGCTTGATCTGCTGGCAGCATTGGTCGCCCAGGTCCGCATCAACCCTGAACGCGTGCGCGCCAATATCAACCGCTCCTGTATCACCATTACCGAACTGGCCGACAGCTTGGTGCGGCGCGAGGGTTTGTCGTTCCGGGAGGGACACGAAATCGCGGCGTCGGTCGCCAAGGCGGTGGTCGCTGCGGGCGGCGATCTGGCTGGGGATGGCTACGCACCGTTCCTTGCGGCGTTCGAGCACGCAACCGGACGCAAGAGCGCGCTTGATGCTGCAGCCTTCGCCGAGATCGTGTCGCCCGAATATTTCGTTGCAGTGCGCACCCGTTTCGGCGGCCCCGCGCCCGAGCCGCTGCAAGCGGCCATCACTGATTACAAGAAGGATGCGGCCGCATTGGCCGCTCAACATCAAACCATTCTGCGCCGCCAGGACGAAGCCGCGCGCATGCTCAATGAGCGCTTCGACGCATTAAAGGGAACAGCCTGATGGCCAAGATTGAACTGCAGAGCCTGGTCAAGAACTACGGCAAGACCCAGGCGGTGCATGGCATCGACCTCACCGTTGAAGATGGTGAGTTCGTCGTGTTCGTGGGCCCGTCCGGCTGTGGCAAGTCAACGACGCTGCGCATGATTGCCGGGCTTGAGGATATCTCTGCCGGCAATCTTCTGATCGGCGGCGAGGTGGTGAACCAGCGCGAGCCGAAGCAGCGCAACATCGCCATGGTGTTCCAGAACTACGCTATTTATCCTCACAAAACGGTGGGGCAGAATATCGGTTTTGGGCTCTACACCTCCAAGCTGTCCAAGGAGGAAAAACGGCAGCGCATTCTGCAAACGGCCAAGATCCTGGGCCTAGAGCCGCTGTTGGATCGGCGCCCTGCAGCACTGTCGGGCGGTCAGCGCCAGCGCGTTGCCATCGGCCGAGCCATGGTTCGTGATCCAGTGGCGTTTCTGTTCGACGAGCCACTGTCGAATCTCGATGCGCAGTTGCGGGCGCAGATGCGTATGGAGATCAAGAGCCTCCATCGCCGGCTTGGTACCACCATCGTTTATGTTACCCATGACCAGGTCGAAGCCATGACCATGGCCGACAAGATCGTGGTGATGCGTGACGGGCATATCCTGCAGGTCGGCACGCCCACCGATCTCTACGAAAACCCCAACGATGTCTTCACCGCGCGCTTTATCGGCAGCCCGTCGATGAACATGCTCGATGGCAAGCTGAGTGGTGGCACGCTCAGCATCGAAGGCACGACGATCTCGGGCCTGACGCTGCCTGCGCAAGAGGGCGATGTGCTTGTCGGCCTGCGCCCGCATGATCTGGTTGTAGGCGAGGCGAGCGAGCCAGGCCTTGGTGCAACTGGCATTGTCGAGGCGGTGGAGCCGCTGGGCTCGGAGACACTGGTGCATGTTCAGGTCGGCAAGAGCCAGATCATCGCCACCGCACCTGGTCGTGTGGTGCCCAAGGTGGGCAGCACGGTATCGATCAATGCCGGATCGGGGTCGCTCTATCTCTTCGATAAAGCCAGCGAGAAGGCCCTGGGCCGCGCATGACGTCTTCCCCCGTTGCAGCTGGGGCCGTGCTCAGCCTTGGGCGCATTTATTGCGACCTGGTGTTTCGCGGCCTCGATACCATGCCCCAGCTTGGCCGCGAGGTCTTCGCCGGAGAGTTCGAGTTAACCCCAGGCGGCGGCGCCCTGATTACCGCGGCACATCTGGCGGGCCTGGGGCGTCCCTCGGCCTTGTTGGCGCGGTTCGGCACTGACGATTTATCCCTATCGCTCGAAGCCACGATCAAGGCTCTCGGGCTTGACCTGCAGTTTCTCGACCGAAATGCAGCGGCCGGTCCGCAGTTAACGGTGGTAATGGTGCAGGACGGGGATCGTGCATTCTTGTCCAAGCGGGCGGGGCAGGCTCGTCCCCAGACCCTGGAGGCGGCCTTGGCGTGGCGCAAAGCGGCGCATTTGCACATCGCCGAATACGCGACCCTGCACGAGGCAAGCGATGCCATCATCCTTGCCAAGCAGCATAACCTCACGGTCTCGCTCGATCCGAGTTGGGACGACCAGCTGATCCGGGATCCCGATTTTTTCGCGCTCAGCTCAGGAGCCGATATCTTCCTGCCCAATATGGAAGAAGCCGAAGCGCTGACCGGCCAATCCGATCCTCAAGTGGCGCTGGTAGAGTTGGCCCGGTATTTTCCTTGCGTCGCGTTGAAATGCGGCGCGGAGGGCGCCTTGCTTGCCGTTGATGGCCAGGTTTTCCGGCTGCCGAGCCCCAAGGTGGAGGTGATCGACACCACCGGCGCTGGTGATGCCTTCAACGCCGGGTTCCTGCACGCCTGGCTCAGCGGCGCCGATCCGCAAGCATGCCTGGCCGCAGCAATCGATGCCGGTAGCCGTTCCGTTCAGGCTTCGGGCGGCATCGGGAGCTTGCGGGCTGAAGCTTGATTGATTGCGGCCGTGCCCGGTGCCAAGGCGGCGGGAGTCAGCCTTTCGCCTTGCCTGTCTTGGTCACCAGCAACTGGTTGAGCCGCATCTTGTCGGCGTCCACCACCTCAAAGACATAGCCGGCTGCTTCCACCTTGTCGCCCTTGCGGGCCGCTCGGCGCAGCCGATGGACGATGAAGCCGCCAATGGTTTCATAGGCCGCTTCGGCTTCAAGGTGCTTGATCCCCAAGGTGCGCGTGACATCCACGAACGGCGCTACGCCGTCGACAAGCCAGCTCTGCTCATCGCGCTTGAGAATTGCCTGCTCTTCGAAGGGGTTGGCCAGGCCTTGCATCAGCGCGCCCATTAGGTCCTTGAAGGTGACCACGCCAACCACATGGGCGTATTCGCTGACCACGAGGGCAAAGCCCGTGCTCTGGGCTTGGAACTCGGCAAGGACCTCCCAAACATTGAGCGTGTCGGGCACCGACAGCACGTCGCGGCGGGCCTTGGCGAAATCCACCTCGCCATGCTTGTCCATGGCGGTGACCAGCACGTCCTCGGCGCGAACACAGCCAATCACCGCGTCGATGCCCCCGTCGCAGATGGGGTAATGCGAAAATGGTCGGCGGCGCACCTTGTCCTGCTGCACCTCATGGGGGTCGCTGATGTCGAGATAAACGATGTCGTCGCGAATGGTCATCACCGAGGTGACGCTGCGCAACTCGAGCGCCAGGACATTTTCGATCAGCCGATGTTCGTTTTTCATCAGCATGCCGGACGCGGCACCGCCGGCCAAGATAAGCCGGAAGTCCTCGGCCGTGACTTCGTCGGCAGCCACTTTGGACTCGATGTTGAACCAGCCGATGATCACGTCGGACAATCTGCCGAAGAACCAGACCAGGGGCTTGAGCACCTTGACCGAAGTTTCGGGAAACCACACCAGCGACAGGGCGACCTGTTCGGGCACCAGCATGGCAATGCGCTTGGGCGTCAGGTCGGCCAGCAGCACAAACAGCATGGTGACCAGCAAGAAGGCCAGCACGGAGCCGATCGGCAGGGCCAGGTCGGGGGCAACGCCCACCAGCCGCAGGGCGTCGGCGAAAACCGGCCCAAACGCATCATGCCCGAGCGTACCCGCCAAGATCGACACGGCATTGGTCACGATCTGCAATGCGGTGATAACGCTGCCCGCCTCGCCCCGCAGCGCCACGAACCGCAGGGCCCTGCTGTCGCCCCCTTCAGCCAGCGCGCGGATGCGCACTTCGCGCGCTGCCGCGAAGGCGATTTCCGACAGCGACACGATCACGCTGACGCCGATCAGGCCGATGATCAGCAAGACGCCGAGGATGGGAGTCATATTGCTTTCCAGTTAATGCCGGGTCTTCATAGCGACACGCCCACTGAACGTCCAATCGGCAGGGGGCATGTCTTCCAAGCGGGGCCGCACGGCTCAAGCTCTTAGCCGAGGCGCAGGATCTCCGGGGCGAGCGCAACATGCAGTTCATGCCGCACCGCTGGTAGTCCAGGGATGTAGCCGAAGTCGAGTTTGAACTCTGTGGCGGTTAGGCCGCGTGCGGCGGCGTACGCATAAAGCTGGGCAAACCCATCGGCTATGCCACTCACGGGTCCCTCATATCCGATCCGCAGATAGCGTTGTGCCGGGATCTCATGGAGGATCATCCCGGCAGGCACATCGGTTTTGCGGGCGGCCAGAAAGCCCACGAGTTCACGATGGATAGCGCCCTCAACGCCGATCGAGGCGGCAAGAAAGCTCGACGCTCCGGTCTCGGTTTCAAACAGCCAGGTCCATGCCCTCGAGATTGCTTGTGCCAGTTCTGGCTCGGGCGCCTCGACCATGATGCCGATGGCAGTGAGTTCGGGCAGTTCGATGAGTTCGATCATTGGTCACCGGTCCAGGCGGTTTGAGCGAGCGCGGCTGCAGCGCGCCTCGTCAGCGCGAAACTGCATTCTTTGCTGCTGAGCGCTTGTTGGTCAGAGCCCTTACATAGCACAGCCCGTCGGCTTGGCGGCAAGGCGATGAGCTCATATCCTCGCCGCAGTGAGTGCTCGCTGGCTTTAGGATGAGGGACTAAGCACCAAGACCTCCACACGCCGAGACACCGATAGCCATCCGCAGTGTTGCTGTCGACAGCTTGCGCACAAAAGACCTCTCAGGGGTATTGACGCTTCGAAGCGTTGGTATACGCTTTCTTTACTTAGGATCGACACGTCGAGTGCCATGCTCGGCTGTACGAGAAGGGGACACCATGAGACTCTTGCTTACCGCCGCCTTGGCGCTTGCCTCCTTGACGACCGTGCTTCCTGCTTATGCCGACAAGCTCGATGACATTATTGCATCGGGCACCCTGCGTTGCGCCGTGGTGCTGGATTTCCCGCCGATGGGATCTCGCGACGAAAACAACAACCCGGTCGGATTTGACGTCGATACTTGCAACGACCTTGCCGCGGTGCTCGGCGTGCAGGCAGAAATCGTCGAAACCCCGTTTCCAGACCGCATCCCCGCGCTGGTTTCAGGGCGCGTCGATATCGGCGTTGCCTCGACCTCCGATACGCTCGAGCGCGCCAAGACCGTTGGTTTTTCCATTCCCTATTTTGCTTTCGAAATGGTGGTCTTGACCAAGGAAGGCTTGGGTATCGCCGATTACGACAGTCTCAAAGGCAAGAAGGTGGGCTCCACCTCTGGCACCTATGAGGCTTTGGCCCTGGAAGAAAGCGTCAACGAATGGGCTGACCCGGCCGGTTCGTTCCGTTCCTACCAGACCCAGGCGGACGTGATGCTGGCGCTTTCGCAAGGCCAGATCGATGCGACCGTCGTAACCTCCACCGTCGCTGCTTCCACCATCGCCACCGGCAATTTCCCCGGTTTCGTCATGGGCGGCAAGGCGCCGTACGAAATCGATTATGTTGGTCTCATCACCCTGCGCAACGAGCAGGGCTTGCTCAACTACCTCAACCTCTTTGTAAATCAGCAGGTCCGCACCGGACGCTATGCCGAGCTTTACGCCAAGTGGGTTGGTGAAGGCGAGCCGCCGAACCTGACGGTTCCGGGTGTTTATTACTAAGGATCTGGCAAGGAGCGCCCGGGCAGGCGCTCCTTTTTTTCTGCGCACTACGGTGAGCTCTAGCGCCTCGAGAATTGTAGCCCTGATGGTTAGAACGCGCCCTTGATGTTTAATTATACCTTCCACTGGCGTCCGGCGCTTCAAGCGTTGCCGCAGATGCTGGGCGGAGCCGTGGTGACGCTGCAGCTCGCCATTCTTTCCATGATCATCGGCATCATCATTGGCGTGTTGCTGGCACTGATGAGTGGCTCGGGCAGCAAGTTTCTCCGTGGCCTTGCCAGCACCTGGATCGAGATTGCCCGCAATACACCGGCATTGTTCCAGATCTACATGGCCTATTTCGGCCTCGGGCAGTTCGGCATCCATCTCGACAGTTTCGTGGCGCTGCTGGCCGGCATTGCCTTCAACAATGCCGGTTATCTTGCCGAGACCTTCCGGGGTGGGCTGCGGGCCGTTCCCGCCACTCAGGTCCGCGCCGCGCGATCCCTCGGCTTTGGCCCGATCAGTGCTTTCCGGCTCATCGTGTTGCCGCAGATGTTTCGTGCCGTGTTCTACCCGGTGACCAACCAGATGGTGTGGGCGATCCTGATGACCTCGCTGGGCGTCGTGGTGGGGCTCAATACCGATCTCACTGGCATCACCCAGCAACTCAACGTCAAGACGTTCCGAACCTTTGAGTATTTCGCATTGGCCGCGGTAATGTATTACCTGCTTGCCAAGGCGGTCACGCTGGGTGCCCGCCTTCTTGCCTACCGACTGTTCCGATATTGAGGGGGCAGTCATGTTCCAAACTGGCTTGAGCCTCAACGATATCGGTTTTTTGCTGCAGGGGGCTGGTGTCACCCTCCTGATCACCTTCTGGGCCATGCTCGGCGGCACGATCCTCGGCATCGTGTTCGGCGTGTTCCGGGCGACTACGCCTTGGTGGGCGAGCGCTCCGCTGGCCTTTCTGCTCGATATCTTTCGCTCGGTGCCGCTGCTGATCCAGCTCGTCCTGGTCAACGCGTTCCAGGCGATCGCCGGGCTCAACATCAGCGCCTTTATCGTGTCTTGCGTGGTGCTGGCGCTCTACACCTCCGCTTATTGTTCCGAACTGGTCCGGGGCGGTATTGCCGCCGTGCCGGTGACGACGCGTCGCGCGGCGCGCTCGTTGGGCATGACCTGGTGGCAGGACATGACCAATATCGTTTACCCCATCGCGCTGCGTATCATGCTCCCCAGCTGGATCGGCCTGACGCTTGGGGTGATGAAGGATACGGCGCTGGTGTCCTGGCTCGGTATCATCGAGTTGCTGCGCTCATCGCAGATCATCGTCACGCGCATTCAGGAGCCGCTATTTGTGCTCAGCATAGCCGGGCTGATCTACTTCATTATCAGCTTCCCGATTTCGCGCCTGGGCGCCAAACTGGAAAAGAAATGGCGCGAGAATGATTGAGATCGAGAACGTCCAGAAATCCTACAACGAGCTGCGGGTCCTGGATGACGTAAGCCTCAGTGTGTCCAAGGGCGAAGTGGTGTCGATCATCGGTGGCTCCGGATCGGGCAAGTCGACACTGCTGATGTGCATCAATGGCCTCGAGGCGATTCAGGGTGGCAAGATCAGCGTCGATGGGGTTGACGTGCATGCCAAGGGAACCGACCTCAACAAGCTGCGCACCAAGATCGGCATCGTTTTTCAGCAGTGGAACGCCTTTCCCCACCTCACCGTACTGGAAAACGTCACACTGGCCCCCCGTAAAGTGCTGGGCAAGAGCCGCGCCGAGGCCGAGGCGATCGGTCGTCAGCAACTTGAGCATGTGGGGCTTGGGGACAAGCTCGACGCCTATCCCGGCAAGCTTTCCGGCGGGCAGCAGCAGCGCATGGCCATCGCCCGCGCCCTGGCGATGAGCCCGCAATATATGTTGTTCGACGAGGTCACATCCGCCCTTGATCCGCAACTGGTGGGTGAGGTGCTCGACACCATGCGTCTGCTCGCCAAGGAAGGCATGACCATGATCCTCGTCACCCACGAAATGGCCTTTGCTCGTGAAGTCTCCGACCGTGTCGCCTTTTTCAAGTCCGGCAAGGTGCATGAGATCGGGACGCCCGAGCAGATTTTCGGCGATCCCCAGCGTCCGGAAACCAGAGAATTCCTAGCTTCGGTGCTTTAGCCGAACTCACCAGCAGGGCGATCCAGATGAAAATTACCGCTATCAAAGCGTGGCAGGTTGATCTGCCACTCAAGGAAGGTCGCTATAGTTGGTCGGGTGGCAATTTCATGGAGGTGTTCGACTCCACCGTCGTGGCGGTGGAGACCGATGCCGGCATCACCGGCTATGCTGAATGCTGCCCGCTGGGCTCAGCCTATTTGCCGAGTTATGCTGCGGGCGTGCGCGCCGGCATCAGCGAAATCGGGCCCAAGCTCATTGGCATGGACCCGACCGATCTGGGGCCACTTAATCGCGAGATGGATGCGGTGCTGCGCGGACACCCCTATGCCAAGGCGCCTATCGACATTGCTTGCTGGGATATTCTGGGCAAGGTCGCGGGGCTTCCCGTTTATAAATTGCTCGGCGGCCTTGAGCAGGAGGAAGTCGCCCTTTACCGCGCCATCTCGCAGGAAGATCCCGAGGCCATGGCCCGCAAGATCGATGGCTACCGCGCCGAGGGCTATACCAAGTTCCAGCTCAAGGTCGGCGGCAATGCCAATGACGATATCGAGCGCATTCGCGCCTGCCGCGACATCCTCAAGCCCACCGACATTCTGGTATGCGATGCCAATACCGGCTGGACCATGGCCGATGCCGCTCGCGTCGTAAATGCTGTCCGAGACCTCGATGTTTACATCGAGCAGCCCTGCATGAGCTATGAGGAAAGCGTCTCCATCCGTCGGCGCACCAGCCTGCCTTTCGTGCTCGACGAAGTGATCGGTGGGGCCGATACCCTGCTCAAGGGCATTGCCGAAGACGCGATGGACGCGATCAACCTCAAGATATCCAAGGTCGGCGGGCTCACCAAGGCCAAGCTGATGCGCGACCTGTGCGTCGCCTCGGGCATTCCGATGACCATCGAGGATACTTGGGGCGGCGACATTGTCACCGCCGCCATCGCGCATCTGGCCTGCTCCACGCCCGAAAAGTTCTACCTGTCGGCCACCGATTTCAATTCCTACGGCACCGTGTCCATCGCCGATGGTGCGCCGCAGCGCGTCAACGGCAATATGTCGGCGTCCAACGAGCCTGGTCTCGGCGTTACGCCCAAGTTCGACGTGTTGGGCGAGCCGGTGCTGGTGATCGGAAAGGCTGCCTGATGCGCACCAGCAAGATCATCCAGACGGTCTCCTGTCATGCCGAGGGGGAAGTGGGCGATGTGATAACCGGCGGCGTGTTGCCACCGCCGGGTGACACGATCTGGGAGCAGCGCACATTCCTTGCCACCGACGAAACGCTGCGCAATTTCATGCTGCAGGAGCCACGGGGCGGGGTGTTCCGGCACGTCAATGTGCTGGTGCCCGCCAAGAATCCAAAAGCCCAGATGGGCTGGATCATCATGGAGCCGCAGGATACCCCGCCCATGTCGGGCTCCAATTCCATGTGCGTTTCGACCGTCTTGCTGGATGCGGGCATTATCCCGATGACCGAGCCGGAAACGCGCATGGTGCTCGAAGCACCAGGTGGGTTGATCGAGGTCGTCGCCCAGTGCCGCAACGGCAAGGCGGAACGGGTCGCCATCAAGAACCACCCCTCCTTTGCCGACAAACTCGACGCCATCCTGGAAGTCGAAGGCGTGGGAACGCTAACCGTCGACACCGCCTATGGCGGGGACAGTTTCGTGATCGTCGACAGCAAAGCCCTGGGCTTCGCCATTGCGCCAGATGAGGCGCGCGACATTGCGTTGATGGGCATGAAGATCACCAAGGCCGCTAATGAGCAATTGGGGTTCCAGCACCCGCTGCATGCCGAATGGAGCCACTTTTCTTTTTGCCAGATCGCCGCGCCCGTAACCCGGGACGAGAACGGCGTGCTGACTGCCGCCAACGCCGTGGCCATCCGCCCGGGCAAGATTGACCGTTCGCCCTGTGGCACTGGCTGTTCGGCGCGCATGGCGGTGCTGCATGCCAAGGGGCAGATCAAGGTGGGCGAGGCGTTTATCGGCCGGTCCATTATCGGCTCGCGCTTTGATTGCCGTATTGACAGCGAAACCATGCTGGGCGATCGCAAGGCCATCGTGCCCATCATCGCCGGGAGCGCCTGGATCACCGGCACGCACCAGCACATGCTGGATCCCGCCGATCCCTATCCAACCGGCTATCGCCTGTCGGATACCTGGCCAGTGGAGGGCCGTTTCTGAGCATGCCTTACATCAAGATCGAAATGAACGAAGGGCGCACGCCAGAGCAGAAGGCCGCTTTGGCGCGGGCCATCACCGATGCCGTCGTGGAGCATGCCGGGGCCAAGCGGGAGAGTGTCTGGATCGTCTTTGATGATGTGGCGCGACACAACTGGGCAGTTGCCGGCGAATTGCTGGCCAAGCCCGCCTCCTAGATCTGCAAGGCGCCGCCCCTCGGGGCGTTGTATCGGGCCAGAAACAAGAAGGCTCCCCCATTGGGGAGCCTTGCTCGTTATGGTGAGCGCCTCAGCGCGTGTAGTTCTGCACGGCGCCGGGCAGGGTGCTCCACTGAGCATACCAGGCCTTGAACTGGTTGAATTGCCGTTCGGCCCAGGCGCGCTGGCTGGGTGACAGCTCGTCGGTGGGGTTGAAGTGGAGCTTGTAGGCGTCCTCCCCCTGCAGCTCGAGCATGAACTTGTAGTAGAGCACCAGATCGGTGCCTTCATCCCAGGAGGAGAGGATTTCCAGCGCCTCGCCCAATTCCCGGGCACGGATGCGGGCATCGGGATCGCCGGCGGCAGCGGCCTTCGACAGGGCCACTAGATGCAGGATCTCCCGGGGCAGGGCATTGCCGATGCCGGTGATGGTGCCGGTCGCGCCCGCTTTGACATAGCCGTGGTAAACGCCGGTATCGACGCCGGCCATCAGCACCACATTGGCATCGCCACTGGTGATGTGCTCGGCGGCATAGGTCATGGCTGCGGGGCCACCAAATTCCTTGAAGCCGACAAGGTTGGGATGCTTGGCGCGCAGGGCGTTGAACAGGTCGGCCTTGGTTTCGAAGCCGTAATGGGGGCTGTTATAGATTACCGCGGGCAGAGTTGGTGCGGCGGCGAGGATAGCCTCGAAATGGTGGCGCTGGGCGATGGGGGAATTGCCGCGCGACAACACCCGGGGAATGACCATCAAGCCAGCCGCGCCGACCTGTTGCGCGTGTGTAGCCAAAGCGACGGCTGAGGCCGTGTTGATTGCACCGGTGCCAACAATCACGGGCAGGCCCGCCGCGACCAGGCGCGCCACGCCTTCCATGCGCTGGGCATCGGTGAGCAGGGGCCAATCGCCCATGGAGCCGCAATACACCACGGCGGACATGCCGGCAGCGACGAGCTCGGTGGCCTTGCGGACCAGTTCGTCGAAATCGGGGCTACGGTCCGCCTTGCACGGCGTCATCAGTGCGGGAATTACGCCCGTGAAAATTTCGGTTTGCATCGTGTCCTCGTCCAGCAAACGAGCAGGCGTCAACGCACCTGCCCGGTTCACCTACCATTCATGCCACGTTGTATCCTTTTTGTCGACAGGGCAAGCCTGCCTACAACAGGGCGCGGATATCGGCCAGCAAGGCACTGGGAACTTCAACCTCGCCGCTGGCAAGCGAGCGCGCCCGCGCAGCATAGCGCCGCTGCGACGGCAAGCGCGCGCCTTGATCGATAATGGCATCAAAGATGATCTCGGCCCGGTCGGCATGGCGTGACGCCTCCACTCCGGTGAAGACCTGGGGGTCGAAGGCAAGCAGCAGTTCGCCGTGATAGGGTGCTGCGCCAGCGCCGTTATCGAATTGCTTGGACTCGATACTGCTGAGATCGCCGATCAACGGCCCCGCTATCAACTCGATCATGGTAGATAGCGCCGAGCCCTTGTGGCCGCCAAACGTCGTCATGGCGCCGCTAAGCGCCTTTTCTGCGCTGTCGGTCGGAGCCCCGCTCTCATCCAGGGCCCAATCGAGCGGGATTGGCTTGCCGGCGCGGCGATGCAGCTCGATTTCCCCCCGCGCCACGCTGGAGGTCGCGAAGTCGAACACATAGGGATCTTTGCCCGGACGCGGCCAGGCGAAAGCCAGCGGATTGGTGCCAAAGACGGGCTTGGTGCCACCAAATGGCGCAACCCAGTTGTGGCTAGGGGTCATGGCGATGGCGACAACACCCTGCGCCGCCAAGGCCTCGACTTCGGGCCACAATGCCGAAAAGTGGTAGCAGTGGTTGATCACCAGCGCTGCAATGCCATTTTGCCGCGCCTTGTTGACCAGCATGGTGCGACCGGCCTCAAAGGCCAGCAGCGAATAGCCGCCTTTGGCATCGACGCGCACAATACCGGGCGCATGGTCGAACAGTTCAGGCTGCACCACGCCATCCACCTTGCCCGCCCGGATGGACCGGACGCAGCCCAACAGACGATAAAGGCCATGCGAATGACACTCGTCGCGCTGGCCCGCACAAACCACGGTGGCGACTGCCGTCGCGTGATCAATAGCAAAGCCGTTGCGGACCAGCACCGCAACGCTGAGGTCAAAGGCTTCGTCAAGCCGCAGGGTGGACGTTTCTGTCACAGCAATGCCCTTAGTTCATTAAATCGAAGGCATCACCCCAGGTGTCGGCAACCGAGTAACCCTGTGGATAGGGGTCGCTAGGATCAACGCCGATCTGGTGGATGCCATGGATCCAGCCGCGGCCCGAGATAATGGGCTGCACCGCCGGGCGGCCGGCCACCGAGGTGTCGCCGGCATAAGTAACCTCGAAGGTGGAATCGATGATCGATCGGGCGGTGAACCTGTCGCCAGGCTTGGCCAGGCCCCGCGCGGCCGCGACGGCAAGACGGGCGGAATTGCCAGTGCCGCAGGGTGACCGGTCGATCCGGCCAGGTGGCATGATGGTGGCGCCCTTGAGTTCGCCCGCCTCGTTGAAGCTGGTGAACATAGTGTAGGATATGCCCTTGATGGCCTCGATCTCGGGATGGGCAATCTCGAGCTGGGCATTGACGGCGCGGTGGATGGCGCTGCCCGCCTCCACCAGTTTCTTGGCCTGGTCCGGCCTGATCTCGAGGCCGAGTTGCGCCGGGTCGATCAGCGCATAGAAAATCCCGCCATAGCCAATGTCGAGCTTGACCTTGCCGAACCCCGCCACATCGACCACGGCATCGAGCTGGTGGGCATAGGACGGGTTCATGGTGAGCGTAACCCGTTCGCATTTGCCGTTACGGCAACTGGCCCGCGCCGTCACGAGGCCCGACGCCGTCTCGATCCGCACGATGGTTTCGGGCTCGACCATGGGCAGCATGCCGGTCTCGAGCAGAACGGTGGTGAGGCAAATACTATTGGATCCCGACATCGCATGAGCCTTGTCGCCCTGCAAAATCATGAAGGCGATATCAGCGTCCGGACGTGTTGGCGGAAAAATGAGACAAGTGCTCATCTGGGCCGAAGCGCGCGGCTCGAAAACCAGGAAGCGCCGGAGGCTATCGTCGACTTCGTTGATATGGCGCAGCTTGTCGGCAATGGTGGCGCCGGGAACATCGATGACCCCGCCCGTGACGATGCGGCCAACTTCCCCTTCGGCATGGGCTTCAACAAGGGTTACGGTCTTGGACCAGCGCATGGGAGGATTTCCTTTGCAGATTGAGCCACCCGGCCGGGCATCTGCAGTTCCGGCCACCTGACATCATACCGGCGCTATATCCAATCTGTCGACAAACAAAGCTGCTCAGGGGTGCGTTCTCCGGCGTTGAACCGGAACCGCAATCTCCGCTAAGCTCGCCTATCGCTGATCATCCGTCGACGTGCTGGCCGGCCCCCTTGTTGGGCAATACGCCGGCACAAACGGTTCGTGATTGTTGCCGGCCCTTGTGCGCCGCGAATGCCGGGAGCCGCGCCGTGAAAACCAAAGCCAGCGAAACGGCCAAGATTGCCGGCGAACCGGGTCGTATCCGGGGGTCGGGCGCGCAAAAAGTCTATCAAACGCTGCGGCAGTCCATTCTGGACCTTACCCTCGATCCCGGCAGTCCGCTCGATGAGGTGACGCTTTCCGAGCAGTTCCAGATGTCGCGCACGCCGATCCGCGAGGCCTTGGTGCGCCTGGTGGCGGAAGGGCTGGCCAAGACACTGCCCAATCGCAACACCGTGGTTGCCACCATCGATTTCGCCCAGCTGCCGGTATACTTCGAGGCGCTGACGCTGATGTATCGGGTAACGACGCGGGCAGCGGCGGTGCATCACGCCCCCGAGCAGATCGAGACGATACGCAAGTTCGAGGCCCAATATGCGCAAGCCGTGGCGCGTCGCGACGCGCTGGCCATGATCCAGTCCAATCGGGATTTCCATGTCGCCATCGCCGAAGCGGGCGGCAACAGCTATTTCACCAATCTCTTTGCGCGCCTCCTCGATGAAGGCCGACGCATCCTGCGCATCTATTACCGCTCGTTTGATGACAAGCTGCCCCAGCAATATGTGGAAGCCCATAGCCTGATGGTGGAGGCGATTGAAGCGGGCGACGCCGATCGGGCGGATGCCTTGGCCGCCGAGCACGCGGCACAGATCGTCAAGCAGATCCAAAGCTATATCAACCGTGAAACGGTATCCAAAATCACATTGTAGCGTTCAAAAGCAGGGGCAAGATGAAAAAGATCGGCGTCGTAGGCGCAGGTATTGTTGGCGCGGCGATTGCGACCCGACTGATTGGCGATGGCCATGCTGTAACGGTGTTTGATGCTGAACCCGGGGGCTTGCCAGCCTCGTCGGGAAACGCGGCGCTGATTGCCCTGCCCGAAATTGCGCCGATAGCCAGCCCAGGCATGCTGACCGCAGTCCCCAAATGGCTGATGGATCCACTTGGGCCTCTGACCTTGCGCTGGCAGGATGTCCCCGCATTGATGCCCTGGTTGGTGGCCTTTCTAGCGGCCTCGACGCCACAACGCGGTGCGCTCGCCCGCGAGGCTCTGACGGGCCTGATGCAAAAGGCCTTGGCGGATCACCAAGAATTGGCTGCCAGTGCCGGCTTGGCAGGGCACCTGCGGCAAACCGGGTTTATCTCGCTGCACGACAGCCATGCCAGTTTGGACGGCGCGGTGCGCGAGGCCGGGCAGGTGCGGGCTGCGCTTGGCTATGACTTCGAGGCAATAACTCCTCAAAGGGCCCGAGCCATGGTGCCCCAGCTCGAGGGGAGGTTCTTTGGTGCAGTGCACCAGCCTGGCTATTGGATGGTCTCCAACCCGCTGAGCGTCCTGCGGCACTTCCAGGACTTTATTCGCGGGCGCGGCCAACTGCAGCAGGGCCGGGTGCTTTCCCTGACCCAGCGAGAGGCCGGCATTGCCGTCAAGCTGCAGGGTGGCGAGGAGCAGGTGTTCGACAGGGTGGTTGTTGCTGCCGGAGTGTGGTCGCGCGATCTTGTGCGCGGCTTGGGCCTCAAAGTGCTGCTCGAGAACGAGCGCGGCTATAACACGACGTTCACGGACCTGAATTGGAACTTAGCATTGCCGGTGGGCTTTGCCGATCATGGTTTTGTGGCCGTGCCCCTCGTAGATGGGCTGCGCGTAGGCGGTGCGGTGGAACTGGCCAAGCCCGAGACTTCGCCCAATTTTGCCCGCGCCAAGGCGATGCGCAAGAAGATGCGGCGCTATGTCCCTTCGCTGCCCGAAGGGGGCAAGGAATGGATGGGCCGGCGGCCCTCCACACCCGATTCACTGCCGGTAATCGACAGCCATCCAGGGGATCCGCGCATACTTTATGCTTTTGGCCACGGTCATCTGGGCCTGACGTTGAGCGCCGTCACGGCCAATTTGATTGCCGGGATGGTGGAGGGCTCCAGTTCGGCACCGCAGCCGTTCTCGATCAGCCGCTTCCAGTAGCTTGGCGGAAAAAGGCTCGTTACCGCCTAGTCTGCTTCGTCATCCACGACGGCGTAAGGGACCCGGGCCAGAACGACCCGGCCTTCGTCTTCAATCTGAAACTCGCCCCGCGTTGGCTCATCGGCCAAGGCAACGGCCCCCTTGACGGCAAAGGATGCCTCCTCGATCGCTGCATTGAGGGACTCCAGCTTGATGCCGTCGATATCGACGTCGAGCGGTCCGCGGTCGGACTGGTGATTGAAAAAGAACCTCGGCATTTGGGTCACCTCGTTATCGTTCCTCCCCAACGAACTGCGCGGAACGTCTGTTCCCCGCTTGGATTCACAAGCGGGAGAGAAGCAGCTGTCGGCGATGCCGATCAAGCTTGGAGGACGGCTGGCACTTCGCGGGTGCGTGACAGGAGAAAGCGAGCGCGCTACCATTCAGCACGCGCATAGTGGCTCCGGGCTTTGCGGGAGCCGTACTATCCCCGAG
The DNA here is from genome assembly GCF_058133665.1 of Devosia sp. Z11_6. Classification (NCBI taxonomy): domain Bacteria; kingdom Pseudomonadati; phylum Pseudomonadota; class Alphaproteobacteria; order Hyphomicrobiales; family Devosiaceae; genus Devosia; species Devosia sp. Z11_6. The sequence continues at coordinate 52,278 of NZ_JBYUNQ010000010.1, read as the reverse complement.
CCTTCCACCAGGACAGGACACCATCTTGCTTGATCATCGCCTCACCTTGGCGCGCGACGGCGTCGCAGCCCGATCCCTCGAGGGCATTGTTCCTGCTGATCGCTATCTTGATACGACCATCCACCAGACCTCGGTGCCTTGTGCCCCGTTGCGCCGGGAGCCGTCGCCTTCCGCCGAACAGCTCGACCAAGTGCTGTTCGGGGAGTTGTTCGAGGTGCTCGATGTGGCGGATGGCTGGGCGTTCGGGCGCGCCATGCGCGATGGCTATGTGGGTTTTGTGGCGGCGAGCGCCCTGAGCGGCGCTCCCCGCACCCCTACCCACAAAGTGAGGGCGCTCCGCACCTATGCGTTTAGCGGCCCCAGCATCAAGACCGCGCCAACGGGGCTTTATTCCATGAATGCGCTGCTGGTAGCCGAGGGCCGCGAGGGTCGCTTCGTACAAACCGCAGGCGGCTGGTTTGTTGAGGAGCATCTCGCCCCTGTGCAGGAAGCTGAAACAGATCCCGTCGCGGTGGCGCAGCGATTTGTGGGGACGCCTTATCTCTGGGGCGGGCGCGAGAGCTTGGGGCTTGATTGTTCCGGGCTGGTGCAACAGGCGCTCTATGCCTGCGGGCGCGATTGTCCGCGCGATACCGACCAGCAGGTCGCGCTCGGCCACCCGGTTGACGCCCTGCGCCGGGGTGACCTGGTGTTCTGGCGTGGCCATGTTGCCATGATGACCAGCGATAGGGACATGATCCATGCCAACGCCTTCCACATGGCGGTGGTAATCGAGCCATTGGCCGAGGCCGTGGCGCGGATCAGCAGTCGCGGTGGTGGCGAGCCGACCGCTTTTCGGCGCCTCGACTAGGCCCTGCCGCTTAGGGCAGTGGCCGAATAAAATGGTTGGGCGCCACCTGCCGTACCTCCTGCTGCGGCAGGGCCGATCGTCGCCGGATCTCCTCGACATGCATGAGTTCGGCTGCGCCAGAAGTGTCGGCAAATCGCTGGTCCGGATCGGGAACGGCTGAGAGCAGCAGGCGCGTATAAGGATGCTGGGGATTGCTCAACACCTTATCCGTTTCGCCCCATTCCACAATCTGTCCGGCATACATCACCATGATGTCCTCAGCGACATAGCGCGCCGTGGCGATGTCATGGGTGATGTACAGGAGCGCCAGCCCTAGTTGGCGCTTCATGTCGTTGAGCAGGTTCAAAATGCCCAGGCGAACGGACACGTCGAGCATGGAGGTAGGTTCGTCGGCAACGATCACCGCTGGGTCAACCGCCAGTGCCCGGGCGATGCTGATGCGCTGGCGCTGGCCTCCTGACAATTCGTGCGGATATTTCGGCGCGACCAGTTTTGGATCAAGCTTGACGCGGGAGAGGAGTTCATCAATGGCAACCCGGCGTTCGGCGCCCTTCATCTTGGGCCGGTGAAGGCGGAGTGGTCGCTCCAGATGGTGGCGCACCGTGTGCGCTGGGTTAAGCGAGGCAAAAGGATCCTGGAACACCATCTGCACCGCGGCGCGGTAAGACTTGAGACCGCTGCTGGTGACTGGCATGCCGCGGAACAGGAGTTGCCCCGCATCCGGCCGGTATTCTCGCATGATCAGGCGCGCCGCGGTGGTCTTTCCCGACCCCGATTCGCCCACCAGGGCGAGGGTGCGGCCGGGATGGAGCGCAAACGACACAGAACGCGCGGCATAAACCGGCTGGTCGGCGCGACCAAAGGTCTTGGAAACATTGTCGAGGGCGAGAACCGGTTCGGTCTGGGTCATAGGGCTGCGCTCGCGCCAATCTGTTGGCCGGAGAGCTTGGGCATGGAGCCCCAAAGGCGGCGCGTATAGGCATGCTGGGGCGAGTGGTAGATGGTCTGCGCCGCATTCACCTCCACCAACTCGCCTTCAAGCATGATGCCGATGCGATCACAGGCCTGCACCATCAGGGCTAGGTCGTGGGTGATAAAGAGGACGGAAAAGCCCAGCTGCTGGCGCAGAACATCGATACGGCCCAGTATCTCACGCTGCACCACTACATCGAGCGCGGTGGTTGGCTCATCCATGATCAGCAGCTTGGGATTGAGCGCAAGGCAAATGGCGATGACGATGCGCTGGCGCATTCCGCCCGAGCACTGGTGCGGATAGGAGGATAGCCGATCAGGCGAGATATCGACCATGGCCAGCAGCTCGGCTGCCCGGTCGCGGGCCTGGGCGCGCGACATGCCGGTATGCGTGCGCAGCACATCGAAAAACTGCCGCTCGATGGTGAGGACGGGATTGAGCGAGTTCATGGCGCTTTGGAAAACCATGGCAACCTCGCGCCAGCGGAAGCTGCGCAACTCCTCCTCGTTCAGAGCCAGGACGTCACGGCCAGCAAGCCGGATCTGGCTGCCGCTCAGGATCAGCGCGGGTGGGCGATGCAGGCGGCTAATGGCAAAGGCGATGGTGCTTTTCCCGCAACCCGATTCCCCGGCAAGCCCGAAGAACTCACCGGGCATGATGTCGAAGCTGACATCCTTGACGGCGCGGAAATCCTCCTCGGCGCCAACATAGTCGATGGAAAGGTTGCGAATGGACAGGACGGGATCGGTCATAGCTTGCCCTCTCCGGCCCGCACGCGCGCTGTCCAGCGGCTCAACATGCCGCCGGTGCGCAGGCGCGGATTGGCGATTTCGTCGATGGCAAAGTTCAGCAGCGCCAGACCAAGTCCGAGCAGGGCCAGCGCGAGGCAGGGGGACAGCAGGTCCCACCAGGCGCCCACCGAAAGAGCCGAGGCGTTCTGCGCATTGTAGAGCATGATGCCCCAGGAAACGGTGTTGGGATCACCAAGGCCGAGGAATTCGAGCGTCGCCTCGGTGACCACGGCGAAGATCACGCTGCCGATGAAATTGATGCCCACGATCGAGACGAGATTGGGAAAAATCTCGAAGGCCATGATGCGCCAGCTTGGCTCGCCCAGCATCTCGGCCGACTTGACGAAGTCGCGTTGGCGCAGCGACAGGGTTTCCGAACGGGTGACGCGCACGCCCCAGGCCCAGGAGGTGAAGCCCAGGATCAGTGCGATCACCAGCGGATTGGCCTGGCCGATAAAGGCTGCGATCACCAGCAGCAGCGGCAGGTTGGGCACCACCAGGACCATATTGGTGAAAAAGTTGATGACCTCATCGACGACGCCGCCCTTGTAGCCGGCAAGGATGCCGAGGACGGTGCCGATCAGGCTGATGAGGAGGCCCGCGCCAAAGCCAACCGCGAGCGAGATGCGGGCGCCATAGACCAGGCGCGTGAACACGTCATGACCCAGCCGCGTCGTGCCCAGCCAATGCTCGCTTGATGGGGGCTGGTGGGGGCGGCCCACGCGCTGGGTGGGGGAGTATTCCGTCAGCACCGGCGCAAAGATCGCCACCAGGATGATGATCGTCAGAATGGTGAGGCCGACGACTGCCTTCTTGTTATGGGCAAGCTGAGCAATGAGCGGCACGGTCAGGCCTTCTTGAGGCGCGGATCGAGCAGGAGATAGCTCAGATCGACGGCAAAGTTGGAGATGAGCATGGCGGCGGTCATGATCAGCAGTTGCCCCTGGATCACCGGATAATCCCGGGCGAGGATCGCCTGGTACAGCATGTTGCCAACGCCGGGATAGTTGAACACGACTTCGATCACCAATGAGCCGCCAAGCACGCTGCCCAGCGAAATGGCCAGGCTCGACACCGTCGGCAGCAGCGCATTGCGTGCCGCGTACCAGATCATGACCCGTTGATCGGAAAGGCCCTTGGCGCGGCCCATGACGATGTAGTCCTCGCCCAGCAGGTTGATCATGTTGTTGCGCATGGTCACCGCAAAGCCGCCGGTCAGCGCAACCACCAGCGTGATCATCGGCAAGAAGCCGTGATACAGCACGGACGAAATGTACTGCCAGCTAAACGCCGGATCGAGCATGGGGTCGGCCGCATAGCCGCTGGGGAACCAGCCCAGCGTATAGCCGAACACGAACAACATGATGAGCGAAAGCACGACGGCCGGCACGGAGCTCGAAAAGATGGCGAGCAGCGAAACCACGGTGTCAAATATCGTGCCCCGGCGCCATGCCGCCATGATGCCGAGCAGGGTGCCAAGCGTAAAACCGAGCAGGGTGGCCGAGCCAACCAGGCCCACGGTCCAGATCAGGGCGCGCCCCAGGAGTTCGGTCACGGGCAGTGGGAAGTACTTGATCGAGACACCCAGATCACCGGTGAAGACGCTTTTGAGATAGGTCAGGTACTGCTCGCCAACCGGCGCATCGATAAACCCGAAGGTCAGTTTGAGCGCGTTGAGGTTCTCCATGGACAGGTTCGATCCGGCGCTGGCGAACATGATCTGGATCGGGTCCCCCGGCATCAGGCGGGGCAGGAAGAAGTTGACCGTCGCGGCGGCAAGAAAGGCTGCGAGATAAAAGCCAACGCGCCGGAGCAGAAATGCCATCGATGTTCGTCCGTGTTGGAAAAAGAACCCGCTGCCAGGGGCGAGGGCGAGGATGCGTCAGGTGACGCACCCTTGGCCAGCTTATTGTTGCACTGGGCGCAAGGCCAGCAGCTGGATCAGTCGTCCCGGATTGGCATTGGATACCACCGGGGAGACGATCGGGTTTTCGGCACTCGCCCAGCCGGTGAAGCGCCTGGTGCTGTACTGATAGAAAGCGGGGCTGTTGTAGACGGGGATCACGGGCATGGCTTCAGCAACGATCATCTGGAGCTTGTTCATGATCTCTTGTTGCTGCGCCGGATCCTTGATCTGGGTGTATTGGCCAAGCAGCTCCATCACCTCCGCGTTCTCCCAATGGGGGGCCGTGAAGCGTGACTTGCCGAAATCCTCGGGGTTGAAGGAGCGGATATAGGGGAAGTAGGGATTGGCGGCCGAAGCCAGGGCGTTGAGCGTCATCGAGTACTTGCCCGCGATCAGGTCGGCACTCCACACCGATTCCTCGGGCGTGCTCATCTTGACGTTGAGGCCAGCACCCTGAAGGGACTCCATGGCGATCTGGACAGCGTCGATCCAGTCGGTCCAGCCATTGGGGATTTCGATATCGATGGCGATCGGCGTGCCATCGGGGTTGTCGCGCATCCCGTCGCCATTCTTGTCGACGTAACCGCTTTGATCGAGCAGGGCCGTTGCCGCTTCGGGGTCGAACTTGCCGAACTGGCCAAACTGCACCTGGACTTCAGGATTGGCGAAGGCCTTGTAGAGCTCGCCAAGCATGGAAGGATCTTCGTTGATCAGCGGATAGCCATAGCCGGCGATGTCGACAATTGTCTGCCGGTCGATCAGCATGCTGAGCGCACGCCGGAAATTGACATCGGTGAACGCCTTCCTGTTGTTCTCGTCGGGCGTAATCATGCTGAGCTGGAAGGACACGAGGCTCGAAGGATTGAACCAGTACTTGTTGTGCTCGGGGTCCTTGGCCACAAAAGTGTTGTCGATGTCCGGGATGAAGCTCGTTGCCCAATCCAGCGTCCCGTCAGCCAGTGCGGCCAGCACCTGTGGGTTGTCGGCGAGCTGGGGCAGGCGGATGCAATCAACCTTGAGGCTTTCCGCATCCCAATAATTGGGGTTGCGGCACTGCTCGTAGACCTGGGGCGTAAAGCGGCTGATCTCGGTGAGCGGACCCGAACCAACGGGCGTTTCATTGGTGAAGGTCACCGGATCGGTGATCTCGGCCCAAACATGCTCGGGAACGATCGGCATGCCGACAATGGTATTGGCGATCAGGGAATTGGGCTGCAGCAGGTTGAAGCGCACCGTGCGCTCGTCAATCTTCTCGACGGAGTCGAGGAGGGCTGACACCGAGTTGAAATCGAGCGCCGGAAACTGCTTGAGATAGCCATAGGTGAACACCACGTCGTCGGCAGTAAGCGGCTCGCCATCCGACCATTTGAGGCCATCGCGCAGCACAAAGGTGATGGACTTCAGATCATCGGCCAGCTCGAAGCTTTCCGCGAGACGGAACTCGGTCTGGTTCTTGAGGCGATTGAAGATCGCGAGCGGCTCGTAGATGAAGTCCTTGGTGGTGGCACGCGCCGAAGTCTGGTTGAACGGATTGAAGTTGCGCACCCAGGTGGTGGTTTGTTCCGAACTGACCGTCACCACCACTTGCGCACTTGCGGGTGCTGCCATGGCCAGAATTGCGGCTGACGTCGCCGCGAGCAGTGTTTTGTTCAGCACGTCTCAACTCCCTTGTTTGCTCCAGGCAGCGCCTTAGGCGATGCCATTTTCCCTGAAAATCTGTTCAACTTCGGCGTGGAGCGCCAAAGCGTCCACCCGCAATGTGCCCCGCATCGCTTCTCCTCGCGCAATTCGCCGCAGCGAAGCCTCGCTCAGCGGTCGCGCTGCGTTGGCGGCCGCCTCGCTCGCTTTGAGGTCGCCCTGGCTATGCAGCGCGATATCGCAACCCGCTGCCAGGGCCGCCGTCACGCGCTCCGCCCAGCTGCCCGCCAGCGCTTCCATGGTCAGGCAATCGGTGATCAGCACCCCGTCATAATCGAGCTCGTCCCGTATCAGCTCGTAGACGGCCGGAGACACCGACGCGGGGTGGTCGGGATCGATCTGCGTGAACACGAGATGGGCAACCATGGCCCAGGGCGTGTTGCGAAACGCCATGAAGGGGCGGAAATCGCTTTGGCGCAGATCTTCAATCGATGCATCCACCACCGGACACTGGAAGTGCGGATCGACCGTCACCCGTCCATAGCCTGGAATATGCTTCATGATCGGCAGTTCGCCGACCTCCAGCATGGCATCGATAACCTCGCGGGCCATGGCGATAACCAGTTCGGGGTCATCGCCAAAGGCGCGCTGGCCGATGACGTCATGGGTGCCGGGGCGGGCGAGATCGACCACTGGCGTGGTGCCGCTATCGATGGTGAGCTCGGCCATGATCGTTCCCATGGCTAGCGTCGACAGGCGCAGGGCCCGTTTGGCCAGCTCCAGGTCCTGGCGTGCCAGGGCGCCAAAGCTGCCCAGGCTGCGGAAATTGGGCCAGTTGCCATTGTTGAGCCGCTGCACGCGGCCCCCTTCCTGATCAATGAAAACCGGCGCATCCGCCCTTCCCACCGCATCCCGAAACTGGGCGCACAGCCGGCGCACCTGCTCAGGGGTATCGAGATTGCGCCGGAACAGGAACAACCCATAGGGATCGGCTTCCCGGAAAAAGGCGATTTCATCAGCGGAAAGCTCAAGGCCGGGCATGCCGACAAACAGGGCGAGCGGTGGGGTGGATGACATGCTCAGTTCTGCAACTCCGCGATTGGCTTGAGACGCAGCAGGCCCTGGTAGATGTCTTCCCCCTCATTGAAGATGGGTATCGCTCCTGCGGCCTTGCTGTAGAATTCGACCGGGCCCACACCGCCGATGATCGCATAGGCATAGCCTTGCGCCTTCATGGCCTGGAGCGTTGCCGACAGGAGCGCCAGCCCGATGCCCTTGCCGCGCTGCTGTTCGGCGACCCCGGTGGGGCCGAAGAACCCGCGAGCAGTGGCGTCATAACAGGCAAAGCCCACCAGTTCCCCGTCAGACACGGCAATCAGGCATCCCGGCGGCTGGTGAGCCATGGCGGCGCTGACCTCGCTGACCCAATATTCGCTGAAGTGCCGGCGCACCCAGTCCTTGATGATGTGCTGCTCGGGGGGCAGCGCCACGCGAATGGTGGCCTGCACGTCCTCGACCCGCTTCGCCAGCTCTGCCATCGGTCGAGCATAAAGATTTACGAGACAATCCATGGAAATGCAGCGAACCAAAGCGTTGAATCGTAACTACCAATACGCGGGCCCAAGGCAAAGGACCACCCACCTTCAGCTGTGCCGGGCACGGTGCTGGGGAAATAGCGGTTCATTACCCACTTGCATCTGGCAGCACGGAAACAAAGTTGCTCCACAACGGGAGTTGCAGCCTCGTTCAGGCTATGGCATAAGCCGCCCCGTCGACCGGGTGCGCCTTGCGTGCCGAGTGACCTCGCGGAGAGGTGGCAGAGTGGTTGAATGCACCGCACTCGAAATGCGGCATGGGGGCAACTCCATCGGGGGTTCGAATCCCTCCCTCTCCGCCAGTTTTCCTTCCAAGGCGTTGAACACCCAGCAAGTCCGGCACTTTTAGCCCCTTTCGCGTCCGAAAGTGGTACAGAAGGCTGGTACAGAATGACTCTCCGAGTGGCGCGTCCGGTACGGCGCGGGAAATCCGGAATTGTCTATTTCAGGAAAGCCGTTCCCAAGGATTTATGGCCTGTCCTTGGACGGCGCGAGATCAAGCAAAGCCTGCGGACACCCCTTGCAGCTGACGCTCGTCGACGCCATGCCGATCTGCACAACTTTTGGGAAGCCCAGTTCGAGAGACTGCGCGCCGAAGGAACCACATCGGTGCCTCAAGGCTATTCCCCGGTCTTGCCACCGGCACTGACGCACCTTCCCGAACCTCTGACTCACTCCGCCCAGCCTCTCGCATCTCACCAGGCAGTCGAAGGGTCAAAGCCTGAACGCATCTCGCTGCTGGTCCTTTTTGATCGCATGGCAGTCGAGCGCGATTTCGCTCCAGCAACCATCAAGCGGCACCGCCCGATCATTGAGGAAGTTGCCCGGGAACACGACGACGTTCGTTCAATCACCTCTGATTGGTGCGTTGCCTGGAAGGACAGTCTGATTGCGCGGCAGCTGTCGGCAAGGACGGTGCAGCATGCATACCTTGCCGCTCTTAAGAACTTGATGGGATTTGCATTCGCCAACCAAATGGTCGCTACAAATCCTTTGACCGGCATTTCTGTCAGGGTCAAAGCGCGCAAGCGCAACCGTGTCGAGCGTGGGTTTACGGACGCCGAGGCATTGCTCGTTTTGCGATCTACCCTTGCCAATTTCGACGGCCGCCTGCCTCCCGATCAAAAGCGCGCCCGCCGTTGGCTTCCGTGGATCTGCGCTTATTCTGGTGCTCGCATTGGCGAGGCAGCTCAACTGCGCCGGTCAGACTTCTCGCTCGAAGAAGGGGTATGGATCATGACAGTCCGCCCCGAGGCTGGCACGGTCAAGGATAGGCAGGCTCGCCGGGTTCCTGTCCATCCTCACCTGATCGAGCAAGGATTGATAGACACTATCAGCAAGCTGCCCCAGGGCTACATCTTTGCCGACCCCACAAGGCGCAGAGGTGGGGGGGGCGGAATCATGCACAAGAAGACGGCCGAAAACCTTGGGAGATGGGTCAGGAGTCTCGGCCTCGATGATCCTGAACTGCAGCCGTCTCACGGTTGGAGACACCGATTCAAGACCATGTCGCGTCGCTATCGCATGGACCCTGGTGCCCGCGACTATATGCAGGGCCACTCGCCCCACAACGACGCCGAAGACTATGGCGACCAGCCGGCGCCAGTGCTGCTCGCCCAAATCAGCCTCATCCCGCGATTTGAAGTCCGGTGATGGACAAGGATTTAGCAAGACCTGCGATGGATAGTTCCGCAAATCCAAGCAGCGGGCGATTGCAGTGTCAAAACCGGTCAGACGGCCAAACAGCAGATACTTCTACTTCATCAAGGAGGTGCCAGCGGATCTGCGCGAAATCGTCGGTAAGACCAAGATCAAGGTCAGCCTCAAGACGACTGACCCGGCTGAAGCGGCGGTCAGGAGCGAGGAGCTTGATGTTCTTTGGAATGGCAATTTCGCCTCACTCCGGTCAGGGATAATATCTCTGACTCACGATCAGAGGGTCGCTGCTGCTGGGGTTTTCTACCGGCGGTGTGTCGATCGGTTTCGTGATGATCCGGACGCTCTATTACAAGAGACCGGGGCAGCCCTTTGGGGCTTTGTCGCAGGTGACCCAGGTACGAGAGTCCTTCTTGGTGGCAAGAAGGAGATCACCGATGTGCTGGTTCAAAGAATCAAGCGCACCCATAGCGGCCAGCTGAAGGACTTTCTGCTCGGCGAAGGTCTGCGTCTTTGCGAGGCCGACTTCGAAACCACCCTCACCTTTGTAAATCGTGCCATGTATCAGAGCGCCGTGCGCATCATGCGCTACCGCAACATGGACTACGCTCCCGACCCTGCAGATTACTGGCCGGCATGGGAAAAACCGACGCCGTTGGGCTCGAACGGCAAGCCTATGGTTCCCGAGCAATATGATCTACTCGCGATCTACGACGCTTATGCCGTACAGCAGGGTCATGCGCCTAAAACCGTTGCGAAGTTTCGCCCGATCCTGGAACAGGTGGCGCTGGAGCACCCTGACGTACGAACCATTACCCGGGAGTGGTGCATTGCATGGAAAAAGCAGCTGCTGGCCCGAGGGTTATCTCCCCGAACCGTAAAGAACGCCTATCTCAGCATTCTTGGTACAGTCTGTTCGGAAGCGCAGGGCGACCTCCTCATCGACGTGAACCCTGCGACCAAGATACGTTTGCCGGTACGGTCGAAGATTTTGACGAGAACAGTCCCGGGCTACAGCGATCACGAAGCCTCTGTCGTTCTGACAGCGACCTTCAGTGAAATGTCCGACAGGCTGCCGGACGACCAGAAACGCGCAAGACGTTGGCTGCCCTGGTTGTCATGCTATAGCGGCGCGCGCATTGGCGAATTGGCGCAACTTCGTGGAGCCGACGTCGTCAATGAAGCTGGATTCTGGTTCATCGAGCTGACCCCTAACGCTGGCCGTTTAAAGACGCGGCACCCGCGGCGCGTCCCGATCCATCCACACTTGATGCTGCAAGGCTTTGTCAAAATGGCAAAGGAAGTGGGAGATGGGCCATTGTTCGCCGACCCCAGCAGGCGCCGCTCGCTCGTACCGACCCCTAACAAGAAAACCGCAGAAAACATCGGTCGGTGGGTGAGGGACTTGGGTGTAAAGGACCCTGAACTCCAACCCACCCACGGCTGGCGGCATCGATTTCTGACGTTGCGGCGCGGGACCTCGATCCGACAGGACATGGCGCACTACATTACCGGTCATGTGGCGGTGAACGAGGGTGAAAGGTACGGAGGTTGGAGACCGGAAATTCTAGGCTCCGCCATGCAGGAGTTTCCATACGTCGACGCCGCAACGGGTACCCCGCGCCAAGGACCGGATGCCAATGCGCCGCGATTTTTTTCGCTTCCGAGTGAGGTCTATGGGGAAGAGTACTCGTAGTTGAGGACAATTCCAGCGACGTGGTTTGCTAGTCCACACTAAATCCAAAAGTCGCTGGGCGTGTTTGCAATGCTCGCTACGCGCCGGAGTGTCTGATTAGGGGCCCGATAACGGACTGACTGCTATTAGCGAGCGGCGGTCAGAACCTAACATTAGTCACCCACGGCATTGTCGTCGATCAAGCACTACAAGAGGGTCCGGTCGACACCCGCGGGTTGTCTTGATCGATACCACACCCTTTCCTTTGCAATCTGAGGATGCGCCATCATAGAAAAAAGAAGGGCAGCCTAGGCCACCCTTCTCAGCTTGTGTGCAGGTGCGGCAAGCCTAACCTTGCAGGCCTTTGATAATCGCATGCGCCTGCATGGACAGGACGTCGGAGGCAGTATCGGTCATCCTCCCATCTTCACGCGCCTGCTTGAGCAGGTCGAGGTATTCGCGAAGGTGATGAACGGCAAGGGCGTGGAACTGGGCGTTCTGCGGGGCCTCCGCAGTGTCGCCCTCAGCGACATTGCGGTGGGCTGCGTCGACCGCTGCCACAAGTTCTTCGCCGTCCACCATGTTGTAATAAACGGTGCTCAAGCGAAGGTTGCCCGTGGATGAGAAGTCCAGGCGGTAGTGGCTGCGGTCGAGGCAATACGTGCCGCATTCCAGGCCCGTTCCGATAACCGAGGCGTTGGCTTCCGCAATCGTCTGCTGGCCATCTTCTGGGAGAACGAATCCAGCGTCAATATTGGCCTCCACGGCTGCGCGGACCTTTTCAACATAGGCCTCGTGCGTCGGATAGAGTTGCGCGAGTGTTTCGGTGGGGAAGGGCTCCCAGACACCGATATTCCCGCATTCGAGGCCATCTGCTCGAGCCGTAGGTACAGCAATATCAGCAAGCTGGATGCCCCCCAGGGCATTACCCCTTTCATCTCGTTCCACCCAATGCTCGGCGGGTGCCCATTTGGGGATTGGCCCAGACGGGAGCGGAGTGCCATTTTCGATATTGGCCTTGAGGTGGTGAACGGCCGCATTAATGACATGGCTGATGGGGGTACGGGTGCGGGTCAGGCTTTCCCCGAGCGGGCCCGTCGGACCGCAGGCATCATTACCGGTCAAGCCAATGCCGAGGTCGCGCAGCCTCACGCCATTGCGCCCAACCCGTTGCAGGATGTCGCCATGCGACGAGCCGGAGACCCAGTAGGACTTGCGCAGCTCAGTTTCAGATTCCTCGAAAACGTCGTCGTACTCGCTCTCGCTAAGAACGCGGATTGCCGGGACCTTCAAGTCGTCGCGCAACGGCGAATTGTGGACTTGGAACAGAAAGCCGTCATAGATCGGAGCGCTAAGATGGAGGTAATTGGCATAGACGCTCATGCGCCGGCCCGACTGTGACATGCCCACGCCAATCAGGTTCCTGACGTCGAGGCCCGGAAGAATGTCGCCATTGTTTTTGAGGGCCGAGCCCACCTGCGCAAAAATGTCGTAGGCTGTCTCGCTCTCCAGGCAACACTCGTCGCTGGCGCCCGTGACATCAAGTTTTCCATAGCGTTCGGCGCTGAACTTCTTCAGGCCAAGCTCCTCATGCGAAATGCTGTTATCCTGCGCCGACAGGCCCACGTAGACATAGCCGTCACGCAACAGATGCTGATGCGACTGCACCCAGAAATACTCGCCGTCGAACCCATCCGAGACGTTGAGCCACTCGACGACCACAGTGCCATTGAAATCAGCCGGGTCAACGGGACGCCGAACAACCATTCGGGTGTGATAAGGGATGCCCGTCTCGACTACCTTTGCATTCTCAGTGGGGAGGGTATTGGGCGTTCTATCGGGGGCGTCATAGGTGTTTCCTACCCCGCTGACGAAATATTCTTCTTCGCGATAACCTCGGCTTTCAAGAGCGATATCGGTCGAGAAAAAAGTGTAATCGTTCGAAGGACTGTCGAAGCCTTCGCTCGCGAAGGGCCCGGTCACGGTCGGAACGACAACGCCAGCACCAGCTTGTTGGGCTATGGCGGAACTCGCCACCACCGAGGATGCAATTGCCGCTGCAGCCAACAAGGCATAGCGGGACCGTTGCCGCCACTTGGGCAGCCCATAAGCGTAAGTCATTGATGTCTCCTCATGGTCGGCCTAATCCGGCCAACTCCCGTTTGACCCTCATGGGGCCCACATGCATCAGGCTCGGCGACGAGGCTGTTTACATGACGCTCAGTTCTGATGATTGACAACGGGACCCGATCAAGTTCCTCCGACGGTCTCGTTGCTCTCTCATTTGAACGGCTCGCGACCAGCAGTAGAAATGGTAGCGCGTCCACAAGTCAACGAGGCACGCCTTCCGGGTGCGCCATTTGGTTAGCCCGCTCTCACATTCGATACCCTCCCACTCCAGTCGGGGTCTTATGCTGCAGGGGCGTGAAAGTGAGCTGGCTTGCCAGTGATTGCAGGTCAGTAAAGCAAGCTGACGCACCAAGATTGTTCGTTGAAGGAGGAGCGCGTGAACTTACGTCGCATTCTGTTGCTGTCGTCGTGCCTGGTCGGTCTTGCCCCCGTGGCAGCCTTCGCGGCGGACGGAGCTTTCCAAGTAGGCGCGGCCAAGGTGGACATTTCTCCGCCTGACGAGCTTTATCCCATCGCGCAGGGTCGCAGCTTCTTTGACCCGGTCAAAATGGAAAATGTCCAGTTGCCCTGGACCGGCACCCATGACCCGGTTTATGCGCGCGCCATGGTGATCAACAATGGCGAAACCGAAGTTGCCATGGTTACCATGGATGTCGGCGGCGTGCCCGTAGCGGCTGATCTGACCGCAATGATTGCCGAAAAAACCGGCATTGCACCTGAAGGTATCTGGCTAGCGGCAACCCATAATCACAGCATGCCCTCAGTAGGGCGCGCGCCCGGTAGGATAGCCGATCAGGCGTCCGACCCCGCTTCCAAGGCAATGCTGGACAAGATCCTTGCAGGAGCCGTTGAGGCGGTGGTGCAGGCCAAGGCGGACCTGCAGGATGCCCGCATGGGCCACGGAGCCGGCCAAGCCTATGTGAATGTGAACCGGGACGAGTTCATCGATGATCGCTATGTGATCGGCTATAACCCGGAAGGCCCGTCCAACAAGCGTGTGGATGTGCTCAAGTTCGAGTCTGTGGAGACCGGCGAGCCGATTGCTTTCCTGGTGAACTATGCCGTGCACAGTGTGGTCATGCTGACCGCAGTCACCAAGGATGGTGGCTCGGAAGTTACCAGCGATCTAGCCGGCTGGACCTCCAATTTCGTGGAGACCCACTACGACGACAAGCCTGTAGCTTTGTGGACAATGGGCGCCGCGGGCGACCAGAATCCGCTGTTTATGGCCCTTTACAACCAGTCCAATGAGGGACGGGTCAAACCGGGCAGCACCGATCTGGGCACAGGTGGCTGGGCCCTGCTGCATGCCCAAAGCGCGCGGCTGGCCGAAGAAGTGATCCGCGTTTCCGAGAAGACCGAAGCCGATACCACTGAAGTTGCCATCGGAGCGGGCGTGGCTACCGCCGTCTGCCCGGGCGGCAAGGTGATCATGGATCCCAAGACCGCTGCGGTGACCAATGAGGATGCTCCGGACGTCGAGTTGCGGCTGCAGGCCATCACCCTCAACGACGTTGCGCTCACCGGGGTAAACGGCGAGGTCAACACGGTGATCGGCGACCGGTTCATGGAACAGTCTCCAGCCCAAGAGACGATCCTGATCACGCATACTGCTGGATCGATCGGCTATATCCCAGATGACGAGAGTTACCCGAAAACGACGTTTGAGGTCACGAGCTCCCGCATGAAGCCCGGTTGTGCCGAGCCGGCGATCATCGAAGGCTTGGCCCAGCTGATTACGTCCGTATCGTCGAAGCCCTGAATCCCCGGGAGCGGGCAACCCGCTCCCGTTCGTCTTGCAGGCGAGCACAATGGACTCCGGGAAGATCAGTAAAGTCAGCTGCGCGCCGTCAGGCGGCATAGTGGCACCCCCTCAGCCTCGGTTCCGTTCGGCGCGGCTCCGCTGCACGCAAGCTTGAAAACCTCGTGGCAACCGCATGGATGAGGGACAAGAAAGGGACCAGATCGGCATGGTTCATTGTTTATCCCCTCGGGCTAGCCAAGATTATCTGGAGCTCACCATCGAGTCCAAGAACCTTGGCGTTGTGGGACAAATCCCGTTTCTGGAGCGCTTGTCGGTGCTCACGGCAGTAGGTTCCCCAGGCGCTGCCATCGTGTATGCCCGGGCCGTACTGGAACATGCCCAGTGGGTTGGCGGGCCCCCACTGCTCGGGGGAGGAGTCTTATGCAGTCCGCTTTCGTCCAAGCTCAGTTTCCCAGGTCGCGCCGGATGCGTGTTCGAAGTCTTGGAAGGGAAACTTGCCCCATGGGTCATCAGAACCGCTGACGAAGACATTTTCCCCTCGATACCCAGTGCTCGGCACAAGGAAAATTCTGCTGAACGCCTGGATGTGTTTCTGGGCTGGAGTTATTGCGGATCACAGCAGTCCGGTCGCCTCGACCTGCCCTTGCTGGTTGCCCTCTGGAACGACGAGAAGTTTCGCGGCGTAGTTGCGGAGGCCCTGCAGTATTGTGGGGACCGCCACGACAGGTATCGGTGGCGCTTGCTGGCGTAAGGCCCCAATCGTTCGGGCTTGCGCGTCTGAATAGGTGAACCAGCTGGGTGCAAGCCCGGCGAGCTGGATATGCCCGCCCCCGCCGCTCTCAACAGTGCCCGAGCCTGACAGAGATAATCCAAACAGCAGCCGCTCAGGCGTAGATTTCCATCACCCCATTATAGATCGAGACCAAGCCGACTACGCCAATGACGAAGCGTGTGTAGCGCTGGAAGTGTGCCTCGCTCATCCATTCGAGGACGAATTTGCTGAGGAAGGTTCCGAGGATGGGAAATATCAGGGCTACGGCGAGAAATTCCGGACCCAGCGCCACCGACATGCCCGACAGCGCGAGAAAGTAGGCCGTTTTGGTCAGGTTACCGATGAGCTGGCAGCCTGCCTTGGTTGCTACGATCGTCTTGCGGTCAAAGCCGGTGCGGATAAAGAACGAATCCACCAAGGGTCCGGCAACGCCAGCGACCAGGGTCACCGCCATGCTCGCAAAGCCGCAGAGCAGTCCGCCCGCCGGCCGGTCGGCCTGGGGCACCCAGTGCTTGGGCAACGCCATGACAAGAAATGGTGCTAGCCCCAACATGATCAGCACCACGGCACGATTAGGCTCGAAGCGGAAGAAGCTGAAGATGGCCACGGCGGCAAAGGTGCCCCCAGCGAAGTAGCCCACGATGCGCCAGCGTGTGAACCGGCGCCAGGTAACGACCCGCCAGAGATTGCCGGTCGCCTGCGCCAATCCGTGCAGCGCCATGGCGGTGGCGACGTCGAGCCCCATGGCAAGAAGCACAAGCAGGAGCACCATGCCGCCCGCCATGCCGAACACGCCGGACATGAACGAGGTCAGCGTTATAACCGCCGCGAGCCCAAGCGCGAGCATCGCGCCGGTGCCTAGCCGAGATAAACCGGGTCAGGGCGGGAGAAGTAGCAAAGTAGGGTGTGGGTGGCCAGTGCGTAGTTCTTGCCGTTCAGTGCAGCATGGGCCACGCCAGGCAGGATGATTAACTGCTTGTCCGGGTTGGGCAAGCGGGTGAAGAACGCGAGGACGTCCTCCTGGGAGGCAATTCCATCCCACTCCCCGCGCATGATCATCACTGGTACCGCGATGGTTGCTGGATTCATCACCGGCAACTTGGTGCACATATCGATATAGGTGCCGTTGGGAATGGAAGTATCCAGTTCGAGAACCGCGTCCGCAAACGCCTCAACAACCACTTCATCTGCGCTGCCGGGATGGTCCCGGTTGAAAATCGAAACGAGGCTTGCCCGGTCAATGGGGCGGCGCAGCGAGGTTGTGAGTTCAGGCAGGCGCTTGCGCCGCTGTTCGAGCGTCGGGCTGCCCTCACCGGTCCATACCACCGCGTCCATCGCCAGACGGCCCACCAAAGCGGGGTCGCGCGCGACGTAGACAGCCGCCCGCAGGGCGCCGGCCGACCCCCCGTACACGTGGATATTGGTGTCCCCGGTCATCTCGTTGATGAACTTCATCACCACTGCCAAGTCATCGGCGCCATCGGCAATGTCGAAGAGCCGGTCGCGGTGCTTGGATGATTTCCCATAGCCTTCACAGTCGAAAGTCCACGCGTTCCAGCCTTGCGCCGCAAGGCTTTCCATCAACGAGTACTGCGTGCTCCCCCCAACGATCAGGTCAAAGCATGGCAGGGACGCCTGCGAAGAGCCGTGCACGAGCACGATGTTGCCGCGTGCCGTCTTGGCATCGGCGGGACCTTTGCGCCTGGCGAAAAGCTGGACGCCCTCGTCCTTCTCCAGGGAGAAATCCTGCTGCTCAATATTGCCCACGGTTTGCACTCCACTAGACCAATGACACGATTGGTACAAAGCCCAAACGCCTGTTGACAGGCTGATTACCAGATTTCATTGTAGGCGCAAGCACACCAAAATGAAAATTGGTCCGCCCATAACTGGCCAAGCCCCTGGAGGAGTTCATGACCAACTTCAAGATTAATCGCCGAAACATGCTGATCGGGATGGGGGGCGCGATGGCGCTTGGCGCCATGCGGCCAGCCTTTGCGCAGGACAATTATCCCTCAAGCCGGTTCAATGTCATTGTGCCGACCGGGCAGGGTGGCAATGCCGACATGATGGTGCGTGCCTTCGCCAATTCATGGTCGCCCATGCTTAACAACCAGTCCTTCGAGTTCGAATACCACCCCGCGGCCAGCGGACAGGTCGGCTACGAGCTGTTCATCAACCAGCGGGCTCATGACGGCTACAACATGCTGTTTGGCAACATGGGCCCCGAGATGATCATGTATGTCACCCAAAGTCCGGGCTACAAGTTCCCTCAGGACTACACCTATTTCTGCGGTGTGGACGTGGATGACTGCGGCATTTTTACCCGCCGCGACAGCCGCTTCCAGACCCTTGAAGACGTGATCGAAGAAGCACGCAAAGCTCCCGTAAATATTTCGATGACGCGGATGGCCCATCCGGGCGCCCTTGGGCTGCTTGCCTTGGCGGAAGAAACCGGGGCGCAGTTCAACTTGATCCCATACGGAGGCGGGAACCCGGCGCTGACGGCTGTAGTCAATGGCGAAGTCGAGCTGGGTGGCGGCGGCATTTCGGGCGTACCCAACGAGGCCAATGGTGCGCTTCGGGTTCTTACGGTGTTCAATCGGACCAAGAATCAGCTGGCGCACATGAACGAGAACGCGCCGCTGGTGAACGACGTGCTGGGCACGGATCTGCCCGACTTCTACACCACGCGGTCCTTTGCCATGCACAATGACTGGATCGAGGCCAATCCCGAAGATTTCGAGATGCTCAAGGCTACCGCGGCCAAGGTGTTCGCCGAGCCCAGCTTTGAGGAAGGCATCAAGAAAACAACCCAGCCCTGGGACGCGATGCGCTATCTCGATCAAGAAGGCTGCATGGCTTACGCCAAGGGGATCGCCGAGGTCGCCGAGCGCTTCAAGGCTCAGATCACGGCAGCCAGCTGACGACCATGACGGATATGTCCCCAAATCAAGCCCCGGCCGATGGCCGGGGTGACAACGAGTCCGCCTTGGCAACCCTGATCATACCCGTGCTTGCCGCAGGACTGACGGCCTACTACATGATTTCGACCGTAGGGCTGACCTGGGAAGCACGCAGCACTGGCTGGTTTATCGGGTCCGTGCTGCTGCTGTTTTGTGCTCTTCAGGTGCTGCTGACGCTCCGGCAGGCGCTGGCCGGCAGGATCAGCTTTGGCTTTGGCGACCTGTTCGAGAACTCCCAGAACAACCGACGCCGCCTGGCCCTGCTGCTCGCCCTCACGGTCTTCACTGCCCTTCTGCCGTTCACCGGCACTACGCTTGGCCTGGCCTTGGTGCTTTGCGTCGGCATGCTGATCATGGGTGTGCGCAACATCTGGCAATTGGCGGGCATTTCCCTAGCGACTGCCAGCTTCGTTTTCATTTTGCTGATCTGGCTGGCCGGGAGCCGGCTACCGCAGGGGGCGCTTGAACACGCCCTGCTGTCGATCCTGCCCTAACAAGAGCAAAAGCCATGGAATTCCCTTTCGCTCTCGTGGGCGATCTCTTTATGCAGAACCTGGGACTGTGGTGGATCATTCTACCCGCGACCCTTATCGGCATCGTGGTTGGTATCCTCCCCGGTTTTGGCGCGCAGAACACCTTGATGATGCTGCTGCCGCTCACGCTGAGCATGGACGTCACATCGGCTCTAGCTTTCATGATCGCGCTTTACTGCGCTACCCAACTGGGGGGCGGCGTGCCGGCGATCCTGTTCAACATGCCCGGCGAGGGTGGGGCCGCGGCAACTGCCATCGACGGCTATCCGATGACGCGGAAGGGCAAGGCCCAGCAGGCGCTGGTGCTCTGCTTTTCCTCATCGGTCCTGGCCGGCCTAATTACCACAGCAATCACCATCGCGACGCTGCCGCTGCTGGCCCAGCTCAGCTACGTGATCCGCAGCGTCGAGATGATCGCTTTTATGGTGCTCGGACTGACCCTGATCGCGGCGATCGCCTCGCGAGACATGCTCAAGGGCTTAATCGCCGGCTTCATGGGCCTGATGATCGGTTCAATTGGTGCCGATCCTATCTTTGGCACGCCGCGTGCCACCTTTGGCTTCGCCCAGCTTTATGACGGCGTTCCCCTGATTGCCGCCCTAATCGGTTTGTTCGGCATCTCCGAGGCGTTGGTGATGCTGGAAGAAGATTCCGTCGTGCACAAGAAGGACCAGTCAACGGCTCGTCGCGCGAGCTGGCTCGACACCCTCGATGGCCTACGCCTCACGGTGAAATACTCGTGGCAGATCGTCTGGACCTCGTTGATTGGTCTGATTATCGGCATTCTGCCCGGTGCCGGGGCCACCGTCGCGGCCTTTATCGCCTATCATTACTCCAAGCTCTTCTCCAAGACTCCGGACGAATACGGCAAGGGACACCCTTGCGGGGTCATCGCACCGGAATCCGCCAATAATGGCGTGACCTCCGGTACGCTGGTTCCCGTGATGGCCCTCGGTATCCCCGGCGGCGCAACGGGCGCCGTGATGATGATCGTGCTGGCCTATAATGGGGTCATCTTTGGGCCCCGTTTGTTCACCGATAATCCCGAGATCGCCTATGGCGTCTTCGTACAGATGTTCGTGGCCTATCTGCTTATGCTGATCCTGATCGTCCCGCTTGCTCGATATATGAGCCGCGTGGTGTGGATTCCCACGCGCTTTCTGGTGCCGCTCATCCTTTCGATGATCGCAGTCGCCGCATTCTCCGAGCGCGAATACATCTTCGATATCGGCGTGGCGCTTGGGTTCGGCGTGATCGGCTATATCGCGCGCAAGACCAATTACGAAGTCACCGCCATGCTGATTGGCGTGCTGATGGGGCCACTATTCGAGTCCTATCTGCTGCGCTCTCTTCGAGTCGGTCAGGGCGACCCGATGATCCTGTTCTCGTCACCCATCGGCAACGTGATCTGGCTCATGGCCCTCGCTTCGGCAGTGTTCCCCTTTATTCGTGCCCGCCGAAAAAATGGTGTGCTGGCGCAAGCAGCAATGGCAGGCAACGATGACTAAGTTTCGCACCGACACGCCCGTGGTCCATACCAATGCGGGGCAGGTGAAGGGTTTTGAGAACCACGGCATCCACACGTTTCTGGGCCTTGCCTATGGAGCGGACACTTTTGGTCGGGGGCGTTTCATGCCTCCACGCCCGGCCGCACCGTGGACCGGGGTTCGGCTGGCTTACTGCCATGGCGATATCGCACCCCAGGCGCCGCGACGGCCAAGCTCGCCCGACGATCGCGCCTTCATGGAAGATGCTTTGCTGAACGGGCTGCAGGGTGGCACCCAATCCGAAGACTGTCTGCGCCTCAACATTTGGACCCCGGGTCTCGATACTGCCCGTCGGCCCGTCCTCGTCTGGTTGCACGGGGGGCACTATTCCCTGGGCTCCGGCCACGATCTGGCTGCCTATGAGGGCAGCAATTTGGCACGCCGCGGCGATGTCGTCGTGGTTTCGCTCAATCACCGGCTCAATGTCCTCGGACACCTAAACCTCAGTGGCTTTGGAGACGAGTTCGCCTCTTCGGCCAATGTCGGGATGCTGGACATAGTGTTGGCGCTGCAATGGGTGCGCGACAACATTGCGGCCTTCGGCGGCGATCCCGACTGCGTCACCATTTTTGGGCAATCGGGCGGTGGCGGCAAAGTCACGACACTGATGGCTATGCCTGCGGCCAAGGGGCTGTTTCACCGCGCCATCGTCCAAAGCAATTGCGCCCTGCGCCAAATGGATGTGGAAACATCGCTGTCGCTGACCGCGGCCGTGCTGGATGAACTCGGCATGCCCCATGCCGATGCAAGCCAGTTGCAGGAGGTGCCCTATGCTCAATTGAGTCGCGCTGAACTCGCTGCAGTCGCTAGGCTCTCGCCGCCGTCCAATCCGGCCCGTCGCAATCGACGGATTCGCTGGGAGCCGGTGGTTGACGGAAATGTCCTTCCGCGCCATGGCGGCTGGCCGGACACTCCTGCCATCAGCGCTTCGGTGCCAATGCTGGTGGGAACCACGCTTAATGAGTTTACTCACGCCATAGGCCAGCCTGATTTGGAACAGCTCAGTTTCGAGGAGGTGGCAGCCGACTTCGCCCACTCGTTTGGGCCTTCGGCAGATGCGGTACTCACGACATTCAGGGACCGCCATCCCGACGATCGGCCCTTCGACATCATGTCGCGCGCTTATTCGGCGACCATCCGGCAATGTGCCGTTGAGCAGGCGCAGGGCAAAGCAGCTCTTGGCGCAGCCCCCGCTTGGCTATATTGGTTTTGCTGGCAAACGCCGCTTTTGGACGGACGCCCCAGAGCCTACCATAATGCCGAATTGCCGTTTGTGTTCAATAATGTCGAGCGCTGCAGCCACGGCACAGGGGGCGGCCAAGAGGCCGTCCGCCTGGGTGAAATCGTGGCCGACGCCTGGGTCGCTTTTGCCCGGCATGGCAATCCTGAACATCCCAGATTGCCGGCCTGGCCATGCGTGACACCGGATGGGGCACAAACCATGATCTTTGATGCGGCGTCGCGCTTTGAAACCAATCCGGACCATGACGAGCGCATGGTCGTCGGAGCAGCTTGACGGTTACCATAGTGAGCAATCGGATCGCCGCGACGCAGCAGATGAAGCAGTGGCTCTCGAGCGGGCAGTGGCCGGTGAACAGCCGCGTGCCGCCTGAGCGGGAACTCGCCGAGCAACTGGGAATTTCACGCGGCGCGCTGCGCCATGCGCTCGGCGAGCTGGAAGCCGAGGGCTATATCTGGCGCCATGTGGGAAAGGGCACCTTTGTTGGCGCGCGCCCCGAGGACGCCGGGGAAAGCACTTCCGCATTGGCGGCGCGCACCAGCCCGACCGACGTGATGACTGCGCGTCTCATCATGGAGCCGAGCGCCGCGCGCCTTGCGGCGCTCAATGCATCCTCGTCTCAGATCAACGAGATGCATCGGTGCCTCATGCGAACCGAGGCCGCCAAGACCTTCCAGGAATATGCTTTTTGGGACGGCAAGTTGCACATCGCCATCGCCCAAGCGACGCGCAATGTGCCCCTGACCCATTTCCTCGAGACACTGCACAATGTCCGGCACGTGGCCTTTTGGGGGCGGCTCAGGGATAAGCAGCCTCCATCCCCCTCCAATCCCAGTCTTGAGGAACACCAGCGGATCGTCGAGGCGATCGAGCAGCAGGAACCCGAAGTGGCTGAGCAGTTCATGCTTGGCCATCTACAACGGGTCCAACGCGGCATGCACGGGCAAATTCTAGAGGCGTAAACTCTGCTCCGCTACAGGCGGGCCCGATCGACGGAAGCGGAGAGACCGAGCGGGGTATGTCGATGACAGCCAGATTGACCACTTGCTTTAGATCGGCTGGCACCGGTCGCGACATCAACATTCGGCATCTGCGGGCGTTCGATGCCGCCGCAAGACTGGAAAGTCTCAATCAGGCAAGCGAAGCCGTCCACATGTCGCAGTCGAGCGTCGTCTACGCGGTCAAGCGGGTCGAGGGGATGTTTGGTACTCGGCTATTGCAAAGGGGCTCCAGTGGAAGCCGAGTGACCCCGGCGGGCGAACTGGTGAGCCGACGACTGTCGGCGTTCTTCACGATGTTTGAAGCGGCAGTTGCGGCGGCCCTTATGCAGGCGCAATTGAGCAAGGGGCATGAATGTGCTCGCCTTACTGGCGCATTGACCTGGCAGCACATGCTTGCCGTTGTCGGTATCGCGAGGCTCACCCAGGCGCGTTTAGTGGCAACCGCGTTGGGGGTATCCGCCAGCGCCGTTCTAACGAGGCTGCGGGATACCGAAAGACTGTTCGGTTGCGTTCTGTTTGAGCGCAGGGACAACCAGATTTTTCTCAACCCTGTCGGTCAGGTCTTGGCTGAGGGGCTTAGTCAGGCTATCCGGGAGCTGGACTATGCGATTGATGATCTTGCGGCTTATGTCGAGACACCGCGCCCGACCATTGCCATCGGCTGCCTCGGTTTTGCGCGGTTGGTCTTGATCCCTTTGGCAATCTTGAACTCTCCCGACAGCGAGAGCTCATTGGTGCTGAGAGTTATCGACGACACCTTTCCTGTGATGGCAGCCAAGTTGCGGTCGGGAGAGTTGGACTATCTAATCTGCACCAAGAAAGCTGGCGTGGATACGCGGGGCCTGGAAGGAGAAAACCTCTTTCAAACCCGCTTTGCCGTGGCCTGCCGCCGCAGCCATCCGCTCGCCACTGCCCGTCGCGTTTCGGTCGAGGATCTGTCCAGGTTTGAGTGGATCCTGCCACTTCCTCAAACGGCGCTGCGGCTCGCCTGCGAGGAGGTTTTCAAGGACACCGGCCTTCCCAACGGAATTTCGGTCGAAACCCGCTCGGCCGCGCTCTCTTTTGCCATGCTGCGCTCGAGCGATCGGCTGATGATCGTCTCGGAGCACGAGATGCAAGCTGGTGGAAACGGTACCGACTTCGTTGCCCTGCCGTTTTCCTTGCCTATCCCTCCACGCGAGGTGGTCATCTACCGGCGAGAGGCATTCTTCGCACCGCCTCATCACGCCCGTTTTCTCGATCATCTCAGGGCAGTGGCGGCAACCCTGTCGTTGCCGGGACGCTCGGCTGCCGATGCCTCAGCAGCGTAACAACGTCAGGGTTTCGCGGCAGCTCCTAGCGTGGATCACGCGGGTCGCACGCCGCCAGAAGCTACTCGGGATGCGGCCACGCCAAGGGCGCGACCGCATCTTTCTTTAGTTCGTCAGGGCAGACTGCTCGATGCCGCTCAGCTCAAAGACGCGCATGCGGTTTACCTCGTCGCGCGAGGGATAAGGCGTTTCGGTCACCGAATAAGCGTAGCCGGCATTGAAGCGCGTGAAATTCGGCGCCCCGTCGGGCTGCACCCATTCGGGTAAACCTTCGCCATTTGGGTTGCCCGTTTTTACGAAGTTGGCCAGATAGGTGGAGATCGTCTCGCCCATCCGCCTGTCCGCGTCGGTCCAATGGCGCTGGCCATGCCAGTCGCGCATGGAGTTGAAGAAGTACCACAGATCGGACGAGTGGTAGGCACCGTAGAACTCCGAGTTCCGGCCCGGTGGGCTGTGGTTGAAGTAGAAGGCGTAGACATTGCTGTCTTGGTTGTTGGCCTTGACATACTCAGCCGAAATCAACGCCTTCTGGAACTCGAGGTCAGCACTGGCGCGCAGTGTCATACGATAGGCATCCTGTGGGTCCGAAGGCTGGTAGGCCTCCTTCCAGTCCTCGTTGCCATAAAGGTCCGTCATGGTTTTGGCGAATTCTTCGTCCGACATGGTCTTGTCAGGGCCGCCCCATTGCGACGTCCGCTCGTCCGAAGCCCCACCGATCATCAGATCAATGCCGTCCAAGGCTCCTGGCTGCAGCAGATCAACCGAGTCCGTGGTCAGCGAATAGCCGTCGATGATGTACTCGCCCACCTTCTTGTCGAGCGCCATGTAAAGGATGTCATCCCCGACGCTATTTTGCATGAAGTCATCGGTCGGCAGGGCCCGAAGCTCGTCTAGGCTCATGGGCTTGCCGAAGATTTCCTCGATGGCGGCAGCGTTATCGGCTTGAGCGTCTTCGAGCGATTTAAACTCGAGTGGCAGGATGCCGCCAAAGCCGCTCTGCACCACAGCGCGCTGGAAAAGGCCCTTTGCCAGCGGGCTTCTCAGCAGCGTGATGGTGTTACGCCCTCCGGCGGACTGCCCCCCAATGGTCACGCTGGCGGGATCGCCGCCGAAATTGGCGATGTTGTCCTTGACCCATTGCAGGGACGCGACGAGGTCGAGCAGAGCATAATTGCCTGAGGCCCCTTCCGGACCCTCTTGGCTCAGTTCCTCCAAGGCCAGGAATCCCATTGGACCGACGCGATACTGGACCTGAACGACGATGATGCCTTGTTCTGCCAGCTTGGACGCCCAGAACTCGATCTCGGAAGCATAGCCGTGATCGTTGCCGCCACCATGGATCCAGACATAAACCGGCAGCTTTTCATCCGCGCTTTTGGCGGGCGTATAAAGATTGAGCGCGAGGGAGTTCTCGCTTGCTGGCGGCAGGAAGGCCCGGTCGTAGTAGAACTCGTCGCCCCAGAACTGGCCTACGGGATTAAGGTTGATGTCCTGCACTACCTGGTCCGGCCACCGGTCCATGACCTTGACGCCCTCCCACGGTTCAACCGGCTGCGGGCCGCGCCAGCGATTGGCGCCCGATGTAGGAGCCGCAAACGGAATTCCCTTGAACAGTTGCACGCCCGCAATGTCAGTTGGAACGCCTTGGGCTTTGCCGCCGACAACCTCGACAACGTCGATCGGAGCCGCGAAAGCGACAGGCAGGGTCACCATGAGCCCGCTCAACAGCACTGTTCCGGCGAGCAAGTTGCCCAATAGGGGCCGTCGGCCCATTTTATTTACACTCGAATGCATTGAGTCCTCCCTTGAGATGCTTTCAAACAGCATACCTCCAGTTTTCCGATCTAGCGCGGGCCTCGCCGGCGGGATGCTGTCGTGCACTGCCGATCAGACCGCACACCTGGTCAACTGGATGGGCACTTGCCCTGTCTTTATGTAGGCAAGTATGGAACCGGTAGATTTGCTGCTCGAAAATGATCAGACGCCGGATGCTAACCCGGTATGGTTGGCCCGCGTTATTCAATCAGGCTGTAAGGATATCGAATGTGGAGTAAAGTGCGACTTTGAGGCCGGGAGCGGTCAGTCAGCTGCTAGACAATGTTCGTCGCAAGCAGACACTCGCCACATGCGTGCACGGCGGACTGGGGTGGGGTGGGTGGAGACACGACGGGCCGCTTCGCGGCCTGCATACCTGCAACGATCATTGATGCTAACTGCCGTCTTTTCTGAAGGTGTTGATCCTTATCTCCCCACCAAGAAGGGTCTCCTTGAACGAGGAGATCACATCTCTTTCGTCAAGCCAGCGAGCTAGCATTCGGTTTCTGTCGTTGTTTTCGAGTCTCGGGAACTTGCCAAACGTTGCGATGTCCGAATACGGGCTGGGCAGGTGCGCGAGGACCTCGCGAACGTCGAGAACCGACAGCAGCTGATGCATCTTGTTCAAAAGCGAGATCTGCACGTTGATCCCGGGCGAGTGAACGAGCACCGCCTTGATGACGTCAACGCTGTAATCCAACTTGGCCTCCGGGGACCTTTCAAGCAACGGGCCCACGATGGCGGCTACCTGCGGAGTTGAGGCAATGTAATCCTCGCTCATGTCCGCCAGAACCGCGAGCTTCTGTGCCTCTGGAACCTTGCGTAGCAACTTGCCGCGGAATCCGTCGTTGATCGTGTAGCCCGGCTTGTCGGCTTCGTAGGCCGCGAAATTCACCGACAAGAACAGGACCTGTAGCTCTTCTTCTTCCAGCTCGTTGAAGGATGAGGGCGAGAAAATGACCTTGTGTTCCTCGATCAACACCCTTCTCTTCGCCTCATCGACGCTTGGGAAAGCTACGGAAGGGCGCGGCAGCATCCGGACGTAAGACCGGTAATGGTCCGCATCGAGGGAATCGTTGCCTAAGACGAACTGCCGGAGTGGTTGCGCCGCTTCGCCGTCCGGAATTGGCTGACGTGCCAGAGCCGCAACGACTTGTTCTTTTTGAAGATAATCGGTGAGAACATCGGCGTCATAGGCGTCGGAGCCCATGTAGTGCAGGCAGTTTGTCCAGGAAGGCTCGACATGTTGTCCTTCCAAGGCGAGCTGTTGGAATTCAGCCGGAACGTCCTTAAGATGCGGGAACTTCTCGGTTTGCCTTCTTAGGAATCCGGCTTTTAGGTCCAGGCTGACGTCTTCCCGTTCCAGTACCGTCGATATCGCCCGTTGATTTTCATTGGTGTTCGTTGGCAGGGATAGCAGCACATCGCGCACATACTTCGGAAAATCTGCTTCGATACGCTTGAGCAGCGCCTTGTCGTTGGCGGTTTGTAATGTCGTGAGATGCCGGCTTTCGAGGGTCTCCATGTGGGGCCAGCGAACCACGTGACCCAGGACGTGCCTGATGTTCTCGATGGTTAGGCGATAAAGTCCCTCTTGAGCGACAAAGGATTGAGCCTCCGGATACTCGGCCAGCGAAGCGACTTCTGTTACTTGGACGCCCAGTGACCGGAAGCGCGTCACGTTTATATCCACCGGCTCAGCAAGAACTTGGCGAGCGTTCTCAGACAAGAACGATTTTAGCGGGCCTGCGTTTGCAGTTACGTTCAAGACCCTGTCGGAAGTGTAGGCCAACATCCGGGCGGCGTGTGGCACTCCCTCCGCCCCATCCAACGCCACTGAGGCGAAGGATGGCCACTTCGCGACGAGTGTTTCAATGAACTCGGCAACCAGGGTGCCCGTGGCGTAGTAGCTGCGGAAGAAATCCGCGCTGGCGAGAAAATTGTCCGAGATGAAGCGTATGGCATCGGTAATGCGGGTGGCATTTGCAACCGCGTCGGTAAACAGGTGGTCGACGATAAATCGGTTGAGCACATATGCCTGCCCGAAATCCGTCGCACGCATTGAGGCGACCACTTCCACGACATTGTCGAGAGGAAAATCCGGAGGGGGATTGTTGTAGGCGCGAATTTTGATCAGGTAGCTGTTGTCGTTTGGGGACAGGCGGCCACGGTGAAAAAGGGAAGTATATTGGTAGTAGGTGTCATCCAGGTGGCCCTCGAGGATTAGGTATCTCAGAAGATCCTGGTTTTCACCCGCACCGACAAACAGCTCTTCGATAAGTTCGGCGCTCTCGCGGACGACCTCGTTGAATCTCCGGATCCGAACGGTCGACAATTGCTTGGTAAGTTCCCGGACCCGCTTCTCGGACTTCTGTCGGAACTTCGCCGACTTGAGCTCCATGTCGGCTCTTCTTTCCTCAAATGAGCGGGTCGGATCCATTGAGTCTTCGACATCGCTGATATCAACCGCTGTCCGGTTCCCATAATGCGGGACGGAAAGAGTCACCGTCCTTTGTGCAAGAAGCTTTTCCAGAGTGTCGCCCTCTGAAATCTGGCTGAGGTTGATGGCGGCACCTGGGATTTGGATGATAGAGTAGTTGGCGGGCACGCGCTCCACGATCGCCATCGCATACACCTTGCGTAGCTCGGAATGGTCACGGAGAGCCTGTGCTTCGCCGAGTTCCAGGTCGGCCTCGATGGCCGAAATCTCCTGTCTAATGCCGACTTCGACCTTGGAGACGTATTGCTGGTAGCCGGCCAATACCTGCGACAGCACCCCCTCCTGGCGATGCAAGGCTGCGAAATCCCCGGGCATCGTGTTCTTGTAGATGAGGACGGCTAGCAGTTTGTTGGGGTCGAGCAGGCCTTCCTGATCAGCATCGAGGTTCGTAGAGTAGACCACATACTCGTTGAAGATGTTCCGGATTAACCGGAGGTCGCTTAGGTACCGCGACACCTCGCGGACGAATTGCTTGTTCAGCCGCTTGTCTAGCTCGATCCGTTGGCCTTGCTCGAGGACTTTGTCGATCGAATTGGAGTGGTTGATGACCGGAATGACGGGGACGATGAACTCGAAGAACTTCGTGCGATCCGTATTGGCGAATATGTCGTCGCGCAGTGCATACAGGAACCGGACCCGTCGCTTGACCCCTTCGTTTGAGTTGATCAAGCCGTTGATCTCTCGGAGGGTGACGAATATGTCCGGGTTCTCGAACCGATCCAGATCCTCGATAACGACCAAGTCGTAGTTCGTGGACTGGAAAAAGTAGAGGATTTCGTCAAGGTGCCTGTTGAGTATGGACTCTTGGTCTGTCGCGGCAGGGGCGATCGTCACGTCCTTCAGCGAGATGCTCTTCAGGGAAAGACCGAGGCTGTTCGTGTAGATGCTGTGCACGAATTTCCACGCCAGACCCCCAACTGCCACGATGCAGAGGTAATTGAACCAGTTGCTGAGCTGGAACGGATCGAGGAGGTCGCCTGAAATAAATTCGTCTTGCTTGGAGAGCAGGTACCAAGCGCAGGCGAGGCCGACCGTGACCAGCAGTGACGTGCCGATGGCAATGCGTTTCGGCGCCCTAATCCTCTTGAACCGGGAAAATGGCAGTTTATGAGCATCAACCCCATAGAGGATTTGCTGGAGGATGCTCCGCTCGATTTCTTGCTTGCTTACCTTTCCGGGTTCTTCGCCATCCGGAAGGAAGGACGCCAAAGATAACTGCAATGGAAAACCGGAATACCTAGCAAGGAAGCTCTTTATGACACTGCTCTTGCCGGAGCCGTAGGGCCCGGTCAGCGCTATATTGAGCACGTCTTCGTTGCTGGTGGCGTAATCAAGAGCCTCGAAATATATCCCCGCATTTTCAACGTTCCCAGTAGGAGCCAGATCAACAAACCTTGTCGCGGTCGGTTTGGGTGGCTCGGTAATGCAAAATCTTTGAAATGCCGCACGCGCCTTGTTGGTAACCCAGTTCAACAACGGTGCGCCCCTCAAGCGAAACTATTCGTACCGACAATGCAGAGCATATCAGAGCCCAAGAAGCTACGCCCGCGCAACGGCAATTGCCGCAAGGGCCGCGGGCCCTTGTCGGCCTGCACCTTCGCATGCGCGACTGGCCGGCCGCTGAGTTTGTGTCCGCGGCCATTCCGACAGAGTCGAACAACCGACGTCCGGCGCGTGTGTGACGGAGTGGATGTCTGGTTTTGGAAGGCTCGAAACTAGTGGAAGGCCGGAATGGGGCGCGTTGCCGCCCGGCAACAACCGACCCATTGCCGCCCTTGCGCGTAAGCCTGCAGATTGCTGAAAGCTGCCACTCGACCAAGTTAGCCGTGGCAAACGACATGGCGTTGAGACTCTAGTCCGGTATCCACACCTAACCATCAACGAGCGTTGGCGGCCACCCAAGCTCCCGTCGGGGCTTAGGTACTGCTTCGGATAGCTATGTCGATCGGCAAGGTGAAGATCTGCGAGTACAATGGCTGACCCTCAAGGCGGGCTAGCAGCCGTTCGCCGGCTAGACGGCCCAGGTCGTAGTCGGAGATCTTTATGGTGGTCAACGGCGGATCTAGGTGGCATGCAAAATCGAGATCGCCATAACCGCCGATCGCCAAGTCGCTCGGAACGGCAAGACCCCGACGCCGCGCCTCGATAAGTGCACCCATCGCGAGCAGATCAGAACCGTAGAATATCGCTTGGCAATCCGGAAGCTGTAACAACACGCGGTCAACCGATGCCACACCATCGGAAACAGATTGATTGCCCTCTATGGGGACTACGACGGCGGCCGCTACCCCGTACGCCTTTAGGGCATTCTCAAACCCGTGCAGGCGCCGCTCGCCGTGGCCCAAGGTATGGCCGCAAAAGGCTACCCGCTTAAAGCCACGCCGGCCAAAATGCTCTCCCATGAGGCGGCCCGCCTCGAAGGAAGAAAACTGCACCAACATATCGACCGCATGCGTGCGCTCGCCCATTTCGACGATCGGAACCTGCAGGTTCATCAGCGCGCGGCGCGTGGAAACATCGCCCTCGACGCCGGCAAGCACCATGCCTGCTGGGCGGAAGGGCAGCACGGAATCGATCAGGTCAGCCGTCAGTTCGCCGCGCCAGCCAGTCTGGGCGAACATCAGACGATAGCGGCTGCCTTGGAATGCATCGATTATGCCCTGGGCTTCAGCGGACAGGTGCGGGTTCTGGAGGCTGGCGACAAAGATGGTGATGATTTTCGACCGGCCCGAGCGCAGGGTCGAGGCGATGGAGTTTACCACATAGCCAGTACGTGCCACCGCCTCATTGACGCGCTCACGCGTTTCTTCGCGCACCAGATCGGGCGTATTGAGGGTGCGCGACACGGTGATCGGGGAAACCCCGGCTTCGCGCGCCACATCCTCCACCCGAACCGTTGGTCTGGATGTCGTCGGGGTCTTTTGGGTAATGGCCCGCTCCCTCAGGCTGCCGGCTGCAGCTTTCGCAACTCTTCGGAAAACACCGGCGCAAGATGCTCCATCCAGGCCAGCAGATCCGCATCGCGTCCATAGCGGGGAATGAACTGCAAGCCAAGCGGCAGGCCGTTATCGGCAAAGCCGGCAGGCAGGCAGACGCTGCCGAGGCCCGCAAGGGACCAACTGCCGGTCATTTCGACCCAGCCGGTGACGTGGTAATTTTCAGGCGCGGCGCCATTGCTGCCGGGCAGCATCCAGAGATCGATTCCCGCCTCGTCCATCAGGGCTTCGATGTTGCGGCGGTGTTGCGCCTGGAAGGCCCGGGATTCGGCATATTGTGCATCCGAAATGGTGTTGCCGACCTCAAGACTGTCGAGGGTGCGCTGGCGGTAAAGGTGCCGATTGGCCTCGAAGAACGGGGCATGGAACCGCGCCATCTCATAGGGCAGCAGAACGCTGATCTGGCGGCCCACTTCGGCAAGATAGGCGCCCGAAAAGGTGGGAACGCGTCTCACGGTGAAGCCGGCCGCCTCCAGAGCGGCCAGTTGTCGGTCGAGGGCGATGGCAGCATCGGGGTCGAGAGCGGCATTCTTGACGTCGACCGGAAAGCCCAGGACCGGGCGGGCGATGTCGGGGGTCAGGGTGACCTCGGCAAGCAATTGCGAAGCCATGATGATGCTGGGAAGGTCCTGCGCCAGAAAGCCGAGCGTGTCGACGGTATCGGCCATGTAGACTACCCCGTCCGAAGGAATGGTGTTCCAGCTAGGCTTGTAGCCGTAAACGCCGCAAAAGGCGGCGGGGCCGATGATGGAGCGGAAGGTCTGGGTGCCGATGTGGATGGGCGAGATGCCAACCGCTGCGGCAGCCGCCGAGCCGGCGGAACTGCCGCCGGGAGAATGTTTGAGATTGCGGGGGTTGCGGGTTACCGGCGGCTCGCTATTGGCAAATTCGTCGGTCTCGGTCTTGCCCAGCACCAGCCCGCCTAGTGCCTTGATGCGCTTGACCAGCGTGCCCTCGGGCCCCGCCAGCGCTTCAGGGGGCAGATAGGAGCCGGCGCGGGTTTCAAAGCCCTCGACATGGAGCAGGTCCTTGACGCCGACCGGGATGCCGAAGAGCGGCGGCCGGTTGGCGGGATCTGGATAGCGGGCCAGGAGCGCCTTTGCATCGGCAAGCAGGCGCTGGCGCCGATTGGGTTCGGGCAAGAGCGCGCGCAACTGGTTGTCCGTCGTTTCGATGCGGCGGATCACTTCGGTGATGTAGTCGATCAAATTGAGCGAACCCGAACGCAGGGCAGTGGCGATTTCGGGCAGCGAAGCGCGGTAAAAATCCATCGGCAAGAACCTTCTGGCATTTGGAAAGGGAGCGCCGCTAAAGAGCGGCGCTCGGCAATGGTGAAATCAGGCAGCGCGGGCAGCGGTCAGGTCGGTGACGATCTTGGGCCAGATATGCTTCCAGGGCGCGGCTCGTTCGAAGGCTGCGGAGGCGCGCATCACCATAGCATCGTCCAGATGGCGGCCCACGATCTGCATGCCAACAGGCAGGCCCGCTCTGGTGAAACCGGCAGGGACGCTGGCGGCGGGCTGGCCGGTCCAGTTGAAGATCGAGGTGAATGGCGGCTGCTTGTAGCGGTCTGCGGGCTGGCCGTTGATTTCCTTGGGACCATAGCCGCCGTGATCGAAGGCCGGCGCCGTGGTGGTCGGCGTCAACAGCAGGTCGTAATTCTGCATGAAGCGCCACATCACATTGACCGCTGCCTGGCGCACCTTGTTTGCCTCGGAGAAATCCTCGGCGGTCCATTTGCGCTGCAAGCCTTCGACCAGGTGTGGGATCTGCAGGAGGCCCTTGTCGAGGAACTCGCGCATGCCGACGAGGTCGCTGTCGCGCATCACGATGGCCCAGAACGACTCGCCCAGGTCAGGTAGCTTGGGCGAATCCTCGACCACTTCGCAGCCCAGCTCGTCGGCGAAAACCTTTGCCGCCTTGGCCGTGATTTCCTTGGTCTCGTTGTCGACCTGCTCGAAGCCGAAATCGGGGCTGAAGGCGATCTTCTTTCCCTTGAAGTCTTCCTTGATGACCTTCATCCAGTCGAAATCCGCTGCCGGCAGCGAATGCCGGTCGCGCATGTCGGGTCCGACGACTACGGACAGGAGCAGCGCGGAGTCTTCCACGGTGCGGGTCATCGGGCCGATATGCTCGATGGTTTCCCAGCTCGATACGCCCGGATAGCGCTCGTCGCGGCAACCGGGATAGAGCGGCACGCGGCCGAACGACGCCTTCATGCCGAAGAGGTGGTTGAGGCTCGAGGGGCCGCGCACTGAGCCGCCGCCATCGCTGCCAAAGGTCAGCGAACCCATGCCGCTCGCGACGGCCGCAGCGCTGCCAGCACTGGAGCCACCAGAGCTCTTGCTCAGGTCCCAGGGATTGCTGGTGACCGGCGCAACCATGTTCCAGCCGACGCCGCCATAACCCAGTTCGGCGACATTGGTCTTGCCCAGCATCACCGCGCCGGCCCCCTTGGAGCGCTCAACGACGATGTCGTCCTCTTCGGGGATGAAGTTTTCATAGGCCCGCGAGCCGGACATGGTGCGGATGCCCTTGGTGCAGATGAGGTCCTTGATCGAGATCGGCACGCCGTGGAGCGGCCCAAGCGCGTCGCCGCGCATCACCGCCTCTTCGGCCCGCCTTGCATCCTCGCGGGCAATGTCTTCGGTGAGGGTGCAAAAGGCATGAAGTGTCGGTTCGAGCTGGGCGATGCGGTCGAGCACGGCTTCGGTGACTTCGATGGGCGACGCTTGCTTGGTGCGGATCAGTTCGGCCTGTTCGGCGCCGGACATGCTGCAGATATCGGATTTTACCTGGCTCATGGTGGCCTCTCTTGAAGTGGTTGGAAGGGTCGGATCAGGCGGCTTTGGCCACGATGTGCGGCCAGATGTGTTTCCAAGGACGCGCGGTCTCGAAGGCGGCCGAAGCGCGCATGACGCCGGCATCGTCGAGATGGCGCCCCACGATCTGCAGCCCGACCGGCAAGCCGGCCTTGGTGAAGCCGGCCGGAATGCTGGCGGCCGGCTGGCCGGTCCAGTTGAAGATGCCGGTAAAGACGGGCATCTGCTCGGGACTGACTGGCGCGCCGTTGAGTTCATGTGGCATGTACTGGCCGTGCGGAATCGGAACATGGGCATTGGTCGGCGTCAGCAAGAAGTCGTAATTGCTCATGAAGCGCCACATGGCGTTGACCGTGGCCTGGCGGACCTTGTTGGCCTCTGAGAACTCCTCGGCCGTCCACGGATGGCGAAGATTATCGACCAGATGCGGGATTTGCAGCAGGCCGTCGTCGAGGAACTGGCGGAGGCCCACGAGATCGCTGTCGCGCATGATCACGGCCCAGAATGCCGGCCCGACATCCGGGAGCCTGGGGCTGTCCTCGACCACTTCGCAATCGAACTCATCGGCGAACACCTTCGCCGCGGCGCGCGTCAGTTCTACGATTTCGCTGTCGACGATACCGCCGCCCAGGTCCGGGCTATAGGCGATGCACTTGCCCTTGAACTCTTGCTTGATGACCTTCATCCAGTCGAAGTCGGGTGCGGGCAGCGAATGTCTGTCGCGCATGTCCGGGCCGACCACTACGGAGAGCAGCAGCGCCGAGTCTCCGACCGTGCGGGTCAAGGGGCCGATATGTTCGATGGTTTCCCAGCTCGAAACACCGGGATAGCGCTCGTCTCGGCAGCCAGGATAAAGCGGCACGCGGCCAAAGGACGCCTTCATGCCGAAAAGGCTGTTGTGGCCGGCGGGGCAGCGGATCGAACCACCGCCATCGCTGCCAAAAGTGAGGGAACCCATGCCTGATGCAACGGCAGCGGCACTGCCGGCGCTGGAGCCGCCCGAGGACTTGCTAAGGTCCCAGGGATTGTTGGTGACTGGCGCCACCATGTTCCAGCCGACAAGGCCATAGCCAAGCTCGGCAACATTGGTCTTGCCCAGCATTACGGCGCCAGCGGCCCTAACCTTTTCGACCACTATATCGTCTTCGTCGGGGATAAAGGTCTCGTAGGCCTTCGACCCGGACATGGTGCGGATGCCCTTGGTGCAAATGAGGTCCTTGATCGAGATCGGCACGCCATGCAGCGGGCCGAGGTCGTCGCCGCGCATCACAGCGTCCGCGGCGCGGCGGGCATCGGCTCGCGCCATGTCGTCGGTGAGGGTGCAAAAGGCGTTGAGATAGGGGTCGAGTTTGTCGATGCGATCGAGCACGGCTTCGATCACTTCTACGGGCGACGCCTGTTTCGTGCGGATGAGTTCAGCCTGCTCTGCTCCCGTCATGGAGCAGATGTCGTTAGTGGATATGGTCATCTCGGTTCCGAAGGGTTTGGGAAGCGTGTGGCTAGTGTCTTTGCTGCCTG
The DNA here is from genome assembly GCF_058133665.1 of Devosia sp. Z11_6. NCBI lineage: Bacteria > Pseudomonadati > Pseudomonadota > Alphaproteobacteria > Hyphomicrobiales > Devosiaceae > Devosia > Devosia sp. Z11_6. The sequence goes on along the minus strand of NZ_JBYUNQ010000010.1, from coordinate 16,279 downwards.
CTGCGGATGCCCAGATCGATCAGCAGGAAAGCGCTGATCAGGCTCATCACGGCAATGCCGGGGAAAAAGGAGACCCACCACTCGCCGCTGATGATGAAGCTGTTTCCTTCCGAGATCATCAGGCCCCATTCCGCATCGGGTGGCTGCACCCCGAAGCCCAGAAAACTCAGGCCCGCGGTCACCATAATGGCGCCCGAAACGTCCGTGGCGATCAGCGTCATGATGTAGGGAACGCTGTTGGGCAGCAGGTGCAGGAACACGATGCGCGGCGCGCTGAAGCCCATGGCGCGTGCTGCATCGGCATAGGGCTTGCCCTTTTCCGTCATGATCACGGCGCGTGTGGTGCGGGCGTAATAGGGCATGAAGACGATCGCGATCGCGAGGATCAGGATGGCCGGTGACGGCGAAAAGGCGGCGGCCATGGCCAAGGCAAGGACGAAGCTCGGAAAGGCAGAGATCACGTCGGTGACTCCCATGATCAGGTTGTCGATCCATTCATGCGTCGTGCCGGCAATGGCGCCCAGCACCAGCCCCATCACCGTCGCCAGCAGCACACTGCTCATGGCCACGATGATGTCGTAACGAAACCCCACGGCCACCCGCACCAGGATGTCACGGCCAAGCGCATCGGTGCCGAAAAGGTATTCCATCGAGGGGGGCAGCAGCTTGGCGCCATAGACCACATCAGTGGCGCTGCGGCCGAGCAGCGGCGGCACGAGGAGGGTGATCAGCGCCCAGGCGGCGATGATGGCGATGCCGACCACAAGGCTCAGCGGCCACTTCTTGCGGGCGCGGCGGTGAGGTAGGCGGGGCGCGGCAGGCAGTGCGACAGGCGCAGTGACAGACTGAGTTGCGGGTTCATCGAGGAGGGTCATGCTGCAGCAACCTTCACGCGGGGATCGATCCAGAAATAGGCGATATCGACAAACAGGTTCACCGCGAGGGTAAAGCCGGTGATGATCAGCACCACCGCCTGGAGCGGGGCGAGATCGGCGACCTGCATGCTCTCGACGGCGTAGCGGGCAATGCCGGGCCAGGCGAACACGGTTTCAACGAGGATCGCGCCGCCCAATAGCAGGCGCGTCAAGTGCGCCGTCATGGTGAGGACTGGGATCATGATGTTCTTGAGCGCGAACTTGCCCACCACCTGGCTGCGGGGAATGCCCGCCGCGGTGGCGGCGCGGATGTGGTCGGAGCGCAATTGCACGCCCATGACATTGTAGATCATCACCACGAGCGGCGCCGCGCTGACCAGCGTCAGACACAGCACCGGCAGCATCAGGCGCCAGACAACGCTACCGAAAAGCTGGAGATTGCCGGCAAGCAGGCTGTCGACTGTGTAGAGGCCAGTCACATAGGGGGGGGCAAGATCGAGAATGCCGATGCGGCCAGAGGGTGGCGGCGCCCAGCCGAGGAGGAAGTAGAACAGGAAGATGCTCATCATCGCCAGCCAGAACACCGGGATGCCCATGCCGAGGAGGGCATAGGTCTGAATTGCCCTGTCGATCCAGGTGCCGGCCCAGGTTGCGGCGATCACACCGAGGACAACAGCGAATGGAATGGTGATTATGAGCGTGATCAGCGCCAGCTCGATGGTAGCCGGAATGCGCTGCGCCAAATCGAAGGTCACGGCGTTTCCAGTCTTCCAGGAATGGCCGAGGTCGCCCTGAAGGATGTTTTGCACATACATCCAGAACTGCACCAGCATCGGCTGGTCGAGGCCCATCGAAGCCTTGACCGCCGCGATGGTCGCCGGATCAACAGAAAGCCCGACGCGCGCGAGGGCGGCATTGCCCGGCACGGCCTGGGTCAAAAAGAAGATGACGACCATGGCCCCGATCAGAGTCGGAATGGTCCAGGCCAGGCGGCGCAGTGTATAGGCGAGAACGGCCATCAGACAGCCTCCTCCGCAAACGATGAGGGAAGCGGGCGGCCGATCTCGGGCACCGCATCGCGGAGGCTCCGGGCATATTCGGTCGCCGGCTCGGTCACGAACTGGTCGCGGCTGGTGATCTCAACGAGCTCGCCGCGCTTCATCACCGCGATGCGATCGCAGACTTGCCCGATGACGGAGAGGTCGTGAGAAATGAAGATGTAGGTAAGGTTGAGTTCCTGCTTGAGATCGACCAGCAGGTTGATGATCTGCGCCTGCACCGACACGTCGAGAGCCGAGGTCGGCTCGTCCAGAACGATTAGCCGCGGCTGCAAGGCCAGTGCACGCGCAAGGCAGATGCGCTGCCGCTGACCGCCGGAAAATTCACGCGGCAGACGATCCTGAGTCGAGGGCGACAGGCCTACGATCGAGATTAGGCGGTCGATTTCGACCTGAAGCGCCTTGCCGCTCAACTTGCGCTGGATGCGCAGGGGCTCGGAAAGCGACCGACGGATCGTCATGGTCGGGTTGAGGGCGTTGAAGGGATCCTGGAACACCATCTGCATGCCGGCGCGAAGCTTGCGCAACTGCACCTGCGGCATCTGCGCGATGTCGGAGCCCTCGAACATGATCTGCCCGTCGGTCGGCTTTTCGAGGCGGAGCAAGAGGCGCCCTAGGGTCGACTTGCCGGAACCGGACTCGCCAATCAGCCCGAAGGCTTCGCCCGGCATGATCTCGAACGAGACGTTGTCGACGGCACGGACCAGATGCGCCTTACCGAAGCTGCCGCCAGAGCGGAACACCTTGCTGACGCCGCGCACCTCAAGAACCGGGCGGACGCGCGGAGCACCGTCCGGGCGTGGCTCCACGGGGTCGATCATGCTGGTGTCTCCTCAATGGGCGGTATGGTTTCGGCGTAGTGGCAGCGGGCCAACTGGCGAGTATGGACCGGGCGCAGCACCGGCTCGATCGTCGCGCAATTGCCGCGGGCAAAGGCACAGCGCGGGTGGAAGCTGCAGCCGCTGGGAAGTTCCGAAAGTGGCGGCATCGACCCCGGAATGTTCGCGAGGCGGGTGCGGACCTGGCCGAGGCGGGGCAATGCCATGATCAGTGCCCGCGTATAGGGATGCTTGGGCCAGCGCACAATGACGTCCGTCAGCGCGTTCTCGACAACCTGACCGGCATACATGACGCAGACCCGGTCGCAGAGCTGCCAGACGGCGCCCAGATTGTGCGAGATGAACAGGATGGCCATGCCTCGCTCGCGGGCAATGCGGCGCAGCAGCAATAGGATTTCGGCCTGCACTGTGACATCGAGCGCTGAAGTCGGCTCGTCCGCAAGAAGCAGATCGGGTGATCCGGCCAGAGCCAGTGCGATCATTACGCGTTGCGCCATGCCGCCTGAAAACTGGTGGGGGTATGAGCTGAGCCTTGCTTCCGGATTGACGATCTTGACCTGGTCGAGCAGGTCGATCGCCCGGCGCCGCACTTCGGCATCGGCGAGCCGAGTCTCGGCATGCGCCCGGATCACCGCTTCCAGTTGCGCACCGACCGTGAACACCGGATTGAGGTGGCGGATAGGATCCTGGAAGATCATGGCGATCCGCCCGCCCCGCACCTTTTGCATCTCGCCCGGCTTAAGATCGAGGATATCGCGACCGTCGAAGCTCACCGCACCGGACGTAATCTCCACGGCCGAGGGCAGCAGGCGCAGCATGGACAAGGCCGTCATGGTCTTGCCGCTGCCACTCTCGCCCACCAGGCCTAGGATTTCTCCTGGCCCGATGTCGAGGCTGACCCCCCGCAGGATCTCGGGTGCACCGGGATCCCTGCCAAGGCTGGCGCGCAGGTCCTGAACCGAGACCAGCGGAATTGTTTCGATGGTCGCGTCCATTCGCTAGACCATGGTCAGGTTGTCGAAGCGGATGACAGTGTCGTAGTCGGGATAATAGGCGAACCCGGTTACGTTCCGCGTATGGGCGACCACGGCCTTGGCCGAGGTGGTGTAGACATGGGAGACCTTGGCAGCCATCATCTCCTGGAACTGCTTGAGCAGCGCCGTGCGCTTGGGATCGCTTGGATCCATGTAGAGCAACTCCCGGCCAACCGCTTCCTGCTTTGGGTCCGAATAGCCGAAGAAATTGGCATAGCTGTCGGGGAAGAAGTTCCACAGCGTCTGGTAGCCGGCATCAGGAATGAAAGAGAGGAAGCCCGACATGCCCATGGGCAGGGTCTTGGCCACCTGCGCGTCCGAATACTGCGCCGGGGTCTGCTTCTGAATCGCTACTTCAATGCCGATCTGGGACAGCGCCTCGACGATCAGCTGCGCCGTACGCTCGGTGTTAATGTCGCCATTGGACACCGCCAGCGTGCTGGAGAAGCCATTGGGATACCCCGATGCCGCCAGGTATTCCTTGGCCTTGTCGAGATCGTATTCATACGGCCAGGTGGACGGATCGGCGCCGACCACCTTCTGACCAAAAGGCGTCTTAGCCTGCACGGCAAAGCCGTAATAAACAGTGTCGATGATGTCCTGGATCGGCAGGGCGGAGGCGATTGCCTTGCGCACATTGACGTCCTGGAATTCGGGCAGGCTCCAATTGAGGCCCAAATAATCCCAGGCGTTGGAAATCCAGGACTCCACGACCACCTTTTCGTCGTCGGGCGCAATGGTGGCGAGATCCTTGAACTCGAGGCCCGTGGCAATATGGACTTCGCCGCGCTTGAGCAGGGAGAAGCGCACCGAGGCATCTGGGATCATGGTGAAGACGATGCGCTCGATGGAAGGCTTGGGGCCCCACCATTCGGGCCGATAGGTCAACACCATCTGCTGGCCGGGAACCCAGTTCTCGATCTTGTACGGACCCGAGGGGGTTGCGTTGCGCTCAAGCCAGGCGACACCGAACGGATCCTCGGTGGTGGCGTGGCTCATGATCTCGTCGGCGTCCACCACCGCCAGCAACGTGATGTAGTTGGCGCTAGCGCCCCATGGAACGGTGTCGACTAGCTGCATAGTAACGGTATTGCCCTCGAAGGTGACCGATGCCGCATCGGCCAGCCCATCGACCTTGGCCTGGCCGCCGCCGACTTCGTTGCGGTCCAGATACCATTTGAAGGATTTGGCGATCGCCTCAGCGCTGATCGGATTACCGCTGCCGAACGCCATACCCTCGCGGATTGTCCAGACCACGGTCTTCTTATCTTCGCTCAGTGTCATCGACTCGGCGAGGCGCATGACCAACTTGTTGGGGTCATAGGTGAGTTGCCCGTCCTCACCCTCCATTACGTCGAAATCACAGAGGGTGTCATAGCAGGCGCGCACCGCGAGCCAGTTGAGGTCGGGACCCCACGTATCTGGCTTAAGGGAGGACGCATCCTGGTCCACGGCAACGATCAGTGTTCCGGGTGACTGCGCCCAGGCGGCGGTGCTCGTCAAAGATGCGGCCAGTCCGCCCAGCGGCCCGGCTACGAACGCCGCGGCGCCAAGTCCACCGACGAAATTTCGGCGCGAGATGTTCGTAGTGATAACGTTATCATTGCCGAGTTTGATTGGAGTGGTCATGGACGTTCCTTGGTGGGATGCAAGTTGGAAAGCGGCAAATTTTCAAGACGGGAAACGAGAAAGGAACTATGACAGCGTTACCATAAACGGCTAGAAAACCGGCGAAAGTGGCTGCTGAACGCCGGGCCTCGCATCGCGTGAGCCTCGGCTTATGGGCGGTTTCTTGGAAGCGACGGGCCATCTGTAGCTCCTGGATCGCTCCTCCCTGCAGTTACTTAAGCACAGCACTTTCACAGTGGCAACATTGTTTGTGCACTTTCTGATCCTGCTTATAATGTGTGCAAATTATGAGACAGAGCGCCTTAAGAACACGCATAAACAACAAGCGTTACGGGTCAGATGGGCCGTGGCGCCACGCGCTTGATGTCGGCTTTTGCGGTCAGAAGCCCGAAAGCCGCCTGTCTGCAAACCACCCCATCTCGGCCATGGCTTTCTGGATTTCGGAACGGCCGCTTTCGGGAAGTGGTCGCCTCCCCCCTGAATGGCTGAATGGGCGCCTTCCAGCCTGGCAGTTGCCGATCCTATTGCGGTAGATGGGTGTCGTTATCAGGCGCTGTCCATTGGATAGAGGCCCCCCTTGAGAACTTCGCTTCGGGCTCCGCCGACGTAAGAACCATCAAGACGCTCGAGCAGCATCCTTGTGGCGACATGCGCCTGTTCTGCGGGCTGCACGCCCGCCCGCGTAAGTCGCGGCCGGATATAATTCATCTGGGGTTGATCCCCGTAAACGGCAACTGAAAGATCTTGAGGGATGCGTACGCCCAGATCGAAAAGACGAGCAATGCCGCCGAGCGCCATCAGGTGGTTGCCGAAGAATAGAGCAGTGGGCATGTCCTTCTTGTGGTTATTAAGCAGCCAGTCGACACCTTCGGTGCCTGATGGCGAAAGGAAGGTGCCTTCCCATGCCCAAACATCTTGGGGCGAAACGCCGCTGTCGATAAGGCCCTTTCGAAAGCCACGTGCGCGATCCATGGCTTCAGCGAAGAAACTGGGTCCGGTAATCTGCGCAACTTTGCGGTGACCCCGCTTTGCGAGATAGCATCCCATTTCGTAGCAGGCTCCTTCATCATCGACGCGCACGCTGTCGACCGCCCGATTGGGCAGCTTGCCGATGAACACCGTGGGAATGTCGATGCTGAGCAAGGCGTCGTGCATGCCGTGCAGCGCAAAATCACCGATGATCAGCCCGTCGACCCGCTTGCTACGGATCTGCCGGAGATATTCGTAGACGTGTTCCTGGCTGTGGCCACCCGGAACGTCGGTGTTGAAGATCAAGGTGTCCAGACCAACCGCTTCTAGATCGGTCTGCACCGACTTGACCAGTTCGGGATAAAACGGGTTGCGAATGTCAGGGATCACCATGGCCACCATATTGGTGCGGCCGGTGCGCAGGCTTTGTGCCTGCGGGTTGGGGAAGTAATTGAGTTCGGCGACCGCCTGCATCACCCGTTCGCGCAGATGCGGGGACACGCGGTCCGCATGATTGAGCACATGCGAAACCGTGGTGCGGGACACGCCCGCTCGTTCGGCTACCTTGGAAATGGTTGTCATGGAGCCATTCGCTAGCACCCGGCAACGTCGTTGGCAAACCGGTTTGTGAATGCATTTGCAAAACGATTTTTTGGTGCTACGGTTTGGGCGTCGGAGCCCAGAACTCCGGCGGCAAAGGGCAAAAGCGACGCCAGTTCGGTGCCCAGCCAGCGAGGAGAATCATGAATGCGCCAATTCGAAAGCGCCTAGGCGCGCCTGCATGCGCACGCTGAGCCGCCCGGCCAAACCGGCAGGGGCGAGGGTGTGCGTGCCGTTTAGCTTCGATCCGGGCTCATGCGCCGTCCGCCTGCGGGACGATGCTCGCCCTCATTTTGACCTTTACCTCGGCAAGAACAATGAACGCACCCTTTTCCGGCCTGGACCTTAATATCGGCAATTTGTATCGGCTGTCCGATGCTAAAACCCGCTCGATCTCGCCGGAGAACTTCAGCGGAGAAAAGGGCAAGGGCGGGATGGCAACCGAGGGCACGGGTGCCGTTTGCGCGCGCGGCCTGGGGCAGGGCTGGAAGGTTTCGCCGTCGATCCGCATCGAGCCGGGTGAAACCCGCGTGCTCGCCGACATCGAAGGCCCGGGTGCCATCCAGCAGATCTGGCTGACCACGGCCCATCTGCGCTGGCGGGACCTGATCCTGCGGATCTACTGGGACGACCAGGAGCATCCCTCAGTGGAGTCGCCGATCGGGGACTTCTTCTGCTCGGGTTGGAACCGATTTGCGCAGGTGACCTCGCTGGCTGTTTGCGTCAATCCGGGCCGGGCCTTCAATTGCTATTGGCAGATGCCGTTCCGCCAGCGCGCCCGGATCACTATCGAGAACCGCGATCCTGCAGAGCACGGCATCATCTATTATCAGATCAACTATGCCCTGACCGAGGTGCCGCCAGACGCTGCCTATTTCCATGCGCAGTTCCGCCGCACCAACCCGCTGCCGTTCATGCAGGACTACACGATCCTCGATGGCGTGCAGGGCAGGGGGCACTATGTCGGCACCTATATGGCCTGGGGCACCAACAATTCAGGTTGGTGGGGCGAGGGCGAGATCAAGTTCTTCATGGACGGTGACCAGGAGTTTCCGACCATCTGCGGCACAGGCACCGAGGATTATTTCTGCGGCGCCTACAACTTCGATGGCGGCGTGGTGGATGACACCATGGAAAGCGCCTATCGCGAGTTCACCACGCCCTATGCGGGGCTGCCGCAGGTGCTGCGGCCCGACGGGGTTTACCAAAGCCAGTTACGCTTCGGCATGTATCGCTGGCACATCCCCGATCCCATCCGGTTCGACCAGGACTTGCGGGTAACCATTCAAGCGCTGGGCTGGCGGACGGAGAAGAAGAACCGGCGCTACCTGCCCTTGCAAGACGATATCGCCTCGGTGGCCTTCTGGTATCAGACCCTGCCGACGGCGCCGTTCCCGGAACTCGCGCCCGCCGATTACCTTGAAGTCATCTGACCCATGAACCTGCTTCGCTACATCGCCGGACGGCTCGTGGTGTACGCACTGGTGATCATCTTCGCGCTCACCGTGCTGTTCTTTGTGCCTCGGCTTGGACCGACCGACCCGGTGGAGGCCATGCTGGCTAAGGTTGCTTCCCAGGGCGCCTATATGGACGCGGCACAGTTAGACATGCTGCGCCAGTCGCTCTCGGACACGTTCGGGCTCAACGGGACCCTGCTCGAGCAATATTGGGCGTTCATCAAGCGCATCGTCATCACCGCCGATTTCGGCCCTTCGCTCTCGATGTATCCGACGCCGGTGATGGAGCTGATCTGGAACGCCTTGCCCTGGACTTTCGGGCTGTTGCTGACCTCAACGCTGATTGCCTGGATCCTCGGCAATTTCGTCGGCCTGCTCTCGGGCTGGCGGCCAACCAGCAACAGCTCCCGGGTGATGGAAGGGATTGCGATCTGCCTCTACCCGATCCCCTATTACATCCTGGCACTCGTGCTCTCGATCCTGTTCTCTTATGTGTGGAAGATCTTCCCGCTGACGACCACGATCCGGGGTGCGCCCTGGAGCTGGGACCTGATCGCTAGCATCGTCTGGAATTCGTTCCTGCCGGCCATGTCCATCGTGATCGTGGTGTTCGGCTGGTGGGTGATCAGCGTCAAGGCGCAGACCACGGCGCTGCGAGAGGAAGAGTTTGTCCGCTACGCTCGCCTCAAGGGGCTCAGCGATGCCCGAATCCTGAGTCGCTACGTGCTGCCCAACGCAATATTGCCGCAGATCACCTTTCTGGCCCTCCAGATCGGGCTGATGTTCAACGGCTCGCTCATCACCGAGATCCTGTTCGATTATCCGGGCCTGGGCCTGCTGATTTACTCGGCCGTCTTGCAGGGCGACTTCAACCTTCTCATGGGCACGATCAGTCTTTCCATCATTGCGGTGGCGACAGCCACGATGGTGATCGACCTGCTCTACCCGCTGATCGACCCTCGAATTCGGCACAGATAGACCCATGCGCAGCTTTTTTACCCATGCGCCGTTTCGACTTTATCTCGGCATCTTCCTTGTCGTGGTGTTCGTAGTGCTGGGCGGCATCCTGCCCTGGTTCGCGCCGACCGACCCGCTGGTCTGGTATACGGCGCCACGAAACCAGAACCCCAGCGCCGCCCATTGGCTGGGTACGACCAGCCTCGGGCAGGACGTGTTCTGGCTCCTGACCTATGCCTTGCGCAATTCCCTGATCCTGGGGCTTGTTGTTGCGGCATTCTCCACGCTGATCGGCGTGTTTCTGGGCCTTGCTGCAGGCTATGCCGGCGGGTGGCTCGACCGGGTGTTGTCGTTCTTCATGGATGCGCTGCTGTGCATCCCGACCCTGCCCATCCTCATCCTGATGGCCGCGTTGTTCGGCGGCCAACTGGCGCTGCCCATCATCGGCTTCATCCTGATCTTGTTCAACTGGCCCTATCCGGCGCGCCAGGTCCGGGCCGTGGCCCTGACCATGCGCGAACGTGAGTTCGTCAACGTCGCCTGGTTCAGCGGGGAATCAAGTGTTCGCATCCTGATGCGCCACATCTTCCCCTATATCGCGGGATGGTCGGCGGCCAACTTCATCAACACCGTCCTTGTCGGCATTTCGACGGAAAGCGCCGTGGCCGTGATCGGACTGTCGAGCGCGCAGCAGGCGACGCTCGGAACGATGATCTACTGGGCCATCAACTACCAGGCGCTGCTGGCGGGCAAGTATGTCTGGGTCGGCTCTCCGGTGGTGTCCATCGTCCTGCTGTTCGTCGGTTTGTTCCTCGTGTCCTCGGGCCTGTCGATGAGATCATCTGCCCGGAGGATGAGCGTATGATCAGCATCGACAATGTAACCGTCGGCTATGGCACGGCCGGGTTCATAACCGCGGTGGATGGGGTGAGCCTTGCCATCAACAGCAATGAAATCCTGGGTATTGCCGGGGAGTCCGGGTCGGGCAAGTCGACGCTGATGCGGGCAGTGTATGGTGATTTTTCCACCGGGTTACGGATTCAGAGCGGCACCGTTTCGGGCAAGTTCACCGACCCAAGGACAAGCCAACTCGTCGAGGCGCAATCGAGCGATTTCGCAAAGCTTTGGTGGGACCAGATCACCTATATTCCCCAAGGCTCGATGAGCGTTCTCAACCCGCTGATGAAGGTCGAAAAGCAGGTCATCGATGGCTTGCCCCAGCGCGAGCGGCACGGAAGCCGCGCGGCACTGCGCCAGCGGATCGTTGATTTCCTCGGCGGGTTCGGCCTTGAGGAAAGCGTGCTCGATGCCTATCCGCACCAGTTGTCCGGGGGCATGCGGCAGCGGGTGCTGGTGGCGATTGCCGCCTTTGTGAACCCCAAGCTGATCCTCGCCGACGAGCCCACCACGGCTCTAGACGTGGTGGTGCAAAAAAAGATCCTGCTGATGATGGTGGAAATCCAACGCAGCCAGCGCAATACGCTGGTGCTCGTGTCCCATGACATGGGCGTGCACTACCAGATCACCGACCGATTGGTGATCATGTACAAGGGCAAGATTGTCGAAGAGGGTCCGACGGCCCAGGTCTTTGCCAATCCCCAGCATGACTACACCAAGAACCTCATTGCCTCGTTGCCGCGACTGCATGGAAGGCGATCGGCCGACCCCGTGGGAGCCCTGGCATGAGCGGGGTCCCTATCTTGGAAGTGGAGGGCGTGAGCCGCGTCTATCGCAAGGGCGGCCTGTTTTCGGGCAGTCGTTTTTCGGCGGTGGACAATGTCTCGTTTTGCTTGCCCGAGACGCCCCAGGTGTTCTCCGTGGTCGGAGAATCGGGATCGGGCAAGACGACGCTGGCGCGCATGGTCCTGCGGCTGGTCGAGCCGAGTTCGGGCAGTATCCGGCTCATGGGGCGCCCCCTGACCGGCCGACACCAGGACCGGGTGGACGACCTGGAATTCCGCCGCCTGGTGCAGCCGATCTTCCAGAACCCCTTTGAGGCCTTCAGCGCTTACCTGCCTGTCGAGGACTATCTGCGGCGCACGGCCATCAACCTCAAAATCGCCGGGGAAAGGGGGAATGCCAGCGAAATCTGCGACCGGGCGCTTCGCTCGGTGGGTCTCTCTCTGGAGCGCATTCGGGGCAAGTATATCCGTCAGTTCTCGGGCGGAGAGCTGCAGCGCATCAGCGTCGCGCGCGCGCTTATTCCGCGACCCAAGCTGATCGTTGCCGACGAGCCGGTGTCCATGGTGGACGCCTCACTGCGCATGAGCATCGTCAACCTGTTCCGCCAGATCGTGGAAGAGCAGGGTGTGTCGTTCATCTACATCACCCATGACCTGTCCACCGCCTACTACCTGTCCGATCAGGTCTCGATCATGAACCGGGGGCGCGTGGTCGAAAGTGGCGTGCCCACCGACATCCTCGACCATCCAACGCAGGATTATACCCGCGAACTGATGGCCGCCATTCCAACCGTTGATGAGCGCTGGAGCGAACTGGCCGCCATCGATGCCCGCTATCGATCCGAGCAGACCAGAAAGCCCGGTGCACTCGTGCACCCCAACGCGCATCAAGCATCCAAATGAGGAGGAGATCTTGTTGACCAGTTCCCTGCGCCCCGGCGCCAGAACCACCCTATTCAGCCTCGGGCTTGTTTTGGCCCTTGGCGGCACGATGTTGACCAGCACGACGCTGCCCGCATGGGCACAGCAGATGACCGATGTGGGGACCCCGCGCGAGCAGACCCTCGTGGTAGACATGCTAAACGCCCGCGTCGGCAATCCGACCAATATGAACATGTACCAGCAGGGCGTGACCATCAACCATGGCTACCACCAGATGGCCGGCGCCTTGCTCTACGATATCGACACGGCCAAGGGTTCGCAGTTCCCTGATCTGGCGGCCGAAATGCCGATCGCCAATGAAGACTTCACCGTGTTCACCGTTCCCTTGCGGCAGGGCCTGACCTGGAGCGATGGCCAGCCATTCACTGCCGATGACGTGATCTTCACCGACAACATGATCCGCAACACCTCGGCCCTCGCTTATAGCGCCGCCTATGCGGCCCAGATCGCCTCGATGACCAAGGTGGATGATCATACCGTTGAGGTGACGACCACCAAGCCCACAGCTCGCCTCGCGGTGGTGCTCGGCTCGGTGATCTATGGCAACAATTTCCACGTGGTGCCCAAGCATATCTGGGAAAACGAGGATCCGGCCACCTTCGCCAATTTCCCGCCCGTTTCCATCAGTGCCTACAAATTCAAGGACTATGACCCCAACGGCACCTGGTTTCTTTGGGAAAAGCGGGGTGACTGGCAGAACTCCGATATCGGCCAGATCATTGGCGAACCCAAACCTCAATTCGTGCTGTTCCGCTCCTACGGCACGGAAGAGCGACGGGTCTTGGCGATGGCCGCCAATGACATCGACATCCTAACGGACATCTCGCCCGAGAGCCTCGACATCCTGCGCAACCAGAACCCGGCGGTCCGGGCCTGGTTTACTGATTTCCCCTATGCCAATCTCGACGATCCATGCGAGCGGGGGATGCACTTCAATACCTCCAAGGCCCCCTACGACAATCCCAAGACACGTTGGGCGCTGGCGCTGGCCATCAATGCCGAGCAGGCCAGCATCGCAACGTTCTCGGGCATGCTGAGGGCTTCGCCACTCGCCATTCCACCCACGACGGTGCTGATGGATACCTATCATCAGCCGATGGCGCAGTGGCTGGCCGAGTTCACCATGGAGGATGGCTACAAGCCCTTCGATCCCGACTATGCCGTGCGCCTGGGCGAACGGCTGAGGTCGGAAGGGGTCGAAAGCATTCCCGAAGATCCAGACGCCTTGCGCGAACTCCTCGGGGTCGGGTGGTGGAAGCATGATCCCCAACAGGCAACAAAGCTGCTGACCGAAGCCGGCTTCACCAATACTGGCGGGCAGTGGCTCAAGCCGGACGGCACGCCGTGGACGATCAACATCCTGGCTCCGGCCGATTTCGAGGTGCAGTCGCAGCGCCTCGCCTTTGCCGTCGCCAATGAATGGACGCAGTTCGGCATCCCGACGCAGGTCCAGCAAATGCAGTCGGGTGCATTCTTTACCGCCGAGAACACGGGCGACTACGACGTTGGCTCCTATTGGGGCTCGTCTTGTGCGATCACGCCCGATCTGTTCGTGCGGCTGGAAGGCTGGCACAAGGATTATGTCCGCGAGAACGGCACGCCTGCGTCTTCCAACCAGGGCCGATATGTCGACGAGGAACTGAGCGCCCTTATCGATGAACTGCGGGCGGTCCCGGCCAATGACGAGCGCGTCGTGGGGTTGAGCACCGATATGCTCAAGGAACTGGTGCAAGGCATGCCGAGCATCGAGCTGTTCGGTACGTCCAAATTCGTGCCGGTCAACGAGACCTACTGGACCAATTACCCTTCGGCCGACAATTATTATGAGGGGCCATGGTGGTGGTGGAGCAACTTCAAGTTCATCGCCGCCAAGCTGGAACCGGCAGCGGCACAGTAACCGGCAAGGCGGAGGGGCAGAAATCCCCTCCGCCTGTCTGGTCGTAACGTCGAAGGACCTGCTAATACAGAAGTAAGGTCTGGCTTGCCAACCCGCCGCTCGGCCGGGATTGGTCGGCGAAACGACTTCGGCGTGCCAAATGTCTGCTAACTTGCCAAAGCCACCAAAAGCCGACTGACGGCTCTCCACCCCAATACGAAGTGGGGTAGGGCGCTGCTAACGACCCCATTCCAGCCGATAAATGGACTTATGCAAATTCCGAAAAGCAGACATGTCTGACAACAGATGTAGCTACGCGGCCGGCCGACGGTGGAAGTTAGTTCACTATCGAATCCAGATTTGAGGTGGCCTGGGTCCGGCCACGGCGCGGAGCCTAAACTGGGCCGCCGCCTTCCTTGATGTGTCGTGTTTTTTGGTTATATTGAATACACGCCAAGCATGAGGAGCCTTCCATGTCCCGCACTACGACCACGACGACCATGACCGTACGTCTGAGCGGTGCGCTCAGCGATTTCGTCGCGGCCAATGTCGGCGAGAACGGCTCCTACGAGAACATCAGCGAATATGTCCGTGACCTGATCCGGCGAGACAAGGAGCGGGCCGAGCAGGAGGCTTTCGACCGGCTGAAGGCCGAGCTGACCCGCGCATTCGCCGCGCCCGAGACCAGCTACGGGCAGCTGACAGCGGCCGAAGTCATCGCTCGCAACCGGGCCTGAGAGGATGGCGATCCGGGTTCAGGAGGCGGCATCACTCCGCCTCGATGACATCTACCGCTATACGCGCGACCGATGGGGCGAGGTTCAGGCCGATCGCTACATTACCGGCATGTTCCAAGCGTTCGAACGGATCGAGGCGCATGGCGTCGCCTCAAAGCCCATCCCGGCAGAGTTCGGCGTCGAAGGGTTCTTCTTCCGGTACGAGCACCACTTCGTTTATTGGCGCCGACTGTCCGACGGCGATATCGGTATCGTCGCGATTCTGCATGAGCGCATGCACCAGATCGACAGGTTCAAGGAAGATTTTCGCGACTGAGACGGCAGGCGCCCACGCCCACAGTGCTTGCACGGGCCGTCGGCGGGTTCCGCTGGTGGAGAAGGTTCGACGGTAGGCCCATCCCCTCCACCACTTTTCATAAGTGGTCGTTGAGAGGTCCGCCTGCCGTCCGGGGCCACGTCCCGCGGAGAATGCCACCTGGTTGTAGATCTTAGGGGTGAGCAAGGAAGCGGCCACTCCACACGTAACGATTGACCACGCAGCTCCGAGACCCACCTGTTGCAGCCTCCTTGCAGTGGGAAAGCTCACCGATGCAGAACCAGTGGTCCGACGAACAAGTGCTGTCGCACCTCAGATGGGGAGGCGTTCCTCTTATCGGTGAGGGTAGCGAAGCGCGGGTGTTCGACATCGGCGGTGATCGAGTTCTGAGATTGGTGCGGCCCGGCGGGCAAGCAGGCGCTCAGCGGACGCGTGCAGAACTCTTGCAGAAGATTTCCGCTGCGCACACGGCGGCAGCCTTCAGAACACCCAAAGTGATCGACATCTTCAACGTCGGCGGGCGCGTGGCGGTGATCGAGGAAAGGCTGACCGGCATAACGCTGACCGAGACCTTGAAGACTACTCAAGGTCGATCTCGCGATCGCCTGATTTGCAGCTATTTGGACGCAGCGGCATCGATAGGCGACATCCAAATCCACATGCCCTTCTGGGGCGATATTTTTGCGCCGCCCGGCATTCGTTCCACCACCTACAGCGAGTACCTCATTGACAAGTTGCGCAGCGTCTAGCTCGTCGGTGGGCCTTTGGCCGAACTTGTCATGGTGGAGCCCGGAGAAATGCCGGACTGCTCGACCCCTTCCTTGGTGCACTTCGATATCTTCCCTGACAACGTGTTGGTGGAAGGGGGCAGTGTCAGCGCCATAATCGACTTCGGCCCTCATCCAGGATGGCGGACAGGCGTCTCGATGTTTGGTCGGCAGTCGCTTATCTCGACCACGAACTTTCTCCGTTGGCATCCGAAGATGACAGAGGCTTGGCTCTCGAATGGCTTAGGTCCAAGGGCTTGGATAGCGACTATCTGAGTGCCAAGCGATGGATAGCCAGTTGCTGGTGCTTTGCGCACGACGATCCCGCCGTCCGGTCGTGGTGCCGGCGGGTGTTGTCCGCTTAGTCTGAGCATCACCCATTTGCAGACTGGCAGAAAACCGCCCCAGGGAAGCCGTCCCGGAGTGCCGAAGAGGATAGGCTGCTATTAGGATTTGGATCGGGCAGGTTGAACGGCCGAAATGGGGCGCTTCGCCGACTGCTCTCATAGGGGCCGGCGAAGGCGGTGAATGTTAGATTTCC
>NZ_JBYUNQ010000009.1:0-138728 GCF_058133665.1 Devosia sp. Z11_6 | reverse complement strand
ACCGTTCGTCGCGACCGCGCAGCTTGCCCGGGAACAAGGGGATTGTGCCTGAGGTTTTCGGGGGCGGGGATAAGTTTATTGGGGGCGGTGATGGCCGCCCTCGTGGTTCGAGGCTGCGCTTCGCTACGCACCTCACCATGAGGGCTCCGGCTCCGTGTTTACTCGGCCGCTTGCGCGCGCTCGGTTTGTCATCCCGTTTCAGGCTTGTGAGCGTGTCCGAGCGCTGCAAGGCGCGGGTGAAAGGGAAAATTAGCCAATTTCGGGGAGGAGTGGTGGCAATTGCCTGACCAGGAATCACGCATGCGCAAAGCCCTTTTCGCCGTCCTCGGCCTGTTGCTGGTGACCTCCGCTGGTGCTGCCGAATGGAAATATGAAGGGGGCAATGTTCCCATTGCCTGGTTCGATAATGGCGATGCCCAGTTCCAGTTCGCCTGCCGTGGCGGCCAGCTAGCCATGGGCTTTTGGGTGCGCAAGCCCGACGCGGCGGTTGCCGGCAGTACGGCCCTAAGCCTCGCCATTACTCCGGACCCGGCCGAGGGCAGCAAAGTTACTGGTGGGGCCGGCACCAGCTTTGCCCAGGACATGCCGCTGGTGCATTCCGATGGCTCCTCAGTGATCGTCCGCGGCCCCGTAGCGCGCCAGTGGGCCAAGATCGCGCAAGGCGCGCGCGATCTGATCCGGGTCGCCTATGTGCGGCCGGCCGGCAGTGGGCTCGACGTATTCGACACCAATGTCTTTGGCGCCAAGGGTTCCTCGGGCGCCATCGCCAAGGTGCTGGCTAAATGTAGCTAGGGCCGGGCGATCCTATGCAGGCGGCTCAGTCACGAAGGGCATGATATCGACGCTATCCCCGGGAAACACGCTGAAATGGGGATGGTTTTCAAAGAGGCGCGCAGCGTCCTCGATGGTTGGTGCTTCCACCGTGAGATAGCCGCAGACCGCGTTGGTGGCGGGCGCGGTTCCTGAGCTGGAAACGCGCAGGGTCTTGCCGACCATGCCGCCGCGGTCCGGGATATGAGCGGCGTTGCGGCTCTCCCATTCCGTCCATTGCGCGACCCCTTTGGCATCAATGGCGTCCTGTTCGGCCCTCGGGAGGGCGCGGAAGCGGACGACGTTATCGGGCTGCATGGTGTAAAGGGCGAGAAAGCGGGGCATCGGGAGGCTCCTGGTTCTGGCGTTACCCGGGTTAGCTTAGCCGTTCGGAGCGCGCGTGTCGCTAGCGGCGATGGGGGCTTGGGTCCGGCCTTTCCTGGCCCCCGGAGCAGTGGCCACCCGGACGTGGTTTCAGGTTGGTCCGGGCGGCCGGCACTTTCCTTGGTCGATCGTCGATTCCCCCGTCACGCGGCAAAAACGGGGATTTCCGCTGCGGCGCGACGTTCCAACAGCGCCAGCATGAGAACGAGCGCGGCCTGGACGAGGAGAAAAGTCCAGCCCAATGGGCTGGGGGTGAAGAGACCAGCGAAGGGCAGGGCGATGCTGGCGACTACCCAGGCAATGTTGCCCAAGATGATGAAGTTGGTTGCCCAGTTCGCCGGGTACTGGCGGCGGGCGGTGATGGCCATGAAGATGGCGACGGAAAGCAGCAGCATGCCGGCATAGAACAGGAAGCTGGACGGGATGGCGGTCAGCCTCGATAACGGCCCTGAGCCAGCGAGCAACAGCAAAGCCATTGCGGTGCAAGTTGCCGCATCAATGAACAGCAGACGACGAAGCGATAGATTTAGCATCGGATTGGTCCTCGGTTGAGCCGGCCAGCACGGCCGGTGAGGAGAACCTGCTATTGATGTGTGCTGAGGTCGATTACCTACCAGGTAATCGGCACAAGATGACCGCACCGCTACTCAGGGCGCATGAGTATGACCGATACCCTCAGCATTGGTGAACTTATTGCGGGCTGGCGCCGCCGCCGCAGGATGAGCCAGCTTGAACTGGCCCTGGAAGCGGGGATCTCACAACGGCATCTCAGCTTTCTCGAATCGGGTCGTTCGCGCCCGAGCCGCGACATGGTGCTGCGGCTTTCCGAGCAGATGAGCGTGCCTATGCGCGAGCGCAATGCCCTCCTCGTAGCGGCAGGCCATGCGCCGAGCTTTCGGGAGCAAAGCATCGACCACATCGAGATGGCGGCGGCGCGCCAGGCGGTGCAAGCCATCCTCGATGGCCACCGACCGCACCCGGCGCTTGCCCTTGACCGGCACTGGAACCTGATGCTGGCAAACGCGCCGGCATTGCGGCTCATGGACGGCGCCGACGCTAGTCTGGCGCAAGCGCCGGTCAATGTGTTGCGGCTGAGCCTGCATCCGCGGGGTCTAGCAGCGCGGATCATCAATTATCG
The DNA here is from genome assembly GCF_058133665.1 of Devosia sp. Z11_6. NCBI lineage: Bacteria > Pseudomonadati > Pseudomonadota > Alphaproteobacteria > Hyphomicrobiales > Devosiaceae > Devosia > Devosia sp. Z11_6. Next base: position 136,396 of record NZ_JBYUNQ010000009.1, on the reverse strand, counting down.
GCATTGGAAAGCCCATATCGTCCAACGGCTGATCCAGCAGATCGAACTCACCGGCGACCAAGAGCTGGTGGCATTGCTGGACGAGATCCGATCCTTTCCGGTGCCCGCCAAGGCGGAGCCCCATTCGGGGAAGGTCGCAGGCGGTCACCCCATAGCGGTTCCGCTTCGGCTTGCCAGCCCACAGGGCGTGTTGTCGTTCCTTTCGACCACCACGATCTTCGGGTCGGCGCTCGATATCACCCTGTCAGAACTGACGATCGAGACCTTTTTCCCGGCTGACCCGCATACGGCGGAGGTGATGCGGCTCGCCGATCTATAGGTCCTGAGCTGCACTAAGCGCCGACGAAGGTTCTTGGCTGCGCCAATGCGGGACCGGTTCGGCCAGCGTTTGCAGGTTGTTGATCTCGGCGCCCGCAATACGCTGCAGCAGCAGTCGGGTAAGCTCCTCGCCGGCCGAAAACACGTCCTCGCGGATGCTGTCGATGGCCGGGAACAGGGTGGGCAGGATCCCAGAGGTTTGCTTGTAAACCAGGTGGATGTCCCGGCCAGGAAGAAGGCCACCATCCTGCAAACCGGCCACCAGAGAAATCGTGCGCAACTCGCTGTCGCAGATGATGCCATGGGGGCGCTCCGGGCCTTGTGCCAGATCCAGCGCCAAGCGCCGCAACGCGGATGGCGGCAACCCTTGCGTGTTTTCCAGCAGGCTGGTTTCGAGCCCAGCTCGGCCGGCGGCCTTGTTGAAGGCGGTGACGATGTTGTGGTGATTCATCGTGCTATCGTCGCCGGCCGCCAGCATGATGCGCCGACAGCCCTTTTGCGCCAGACGCTCCACTGCCATGGCGGCGAACACTTCGGAATGGAAATCGTGATAGGGGTGGGGCGTGTGGAACTCGGTCCGCCCGTGGCTGACAAAGGGAAAACCTGCATCCATCAGCATCTGCACGCGCGGGTCGCGCGGGCCGGTATGGGTCAGGATCACGCCGTCGGCAGTACGATTGTCGAGCACATAGCGGATGGTGTCGGCCGACGAGTGCCGGTCGAATTCGGGGATTACGGTCAGATGGTAGCGGGTGCCCTTGATGGCGTGCCCGATCCCCTGGATCATCTGGCGCGCAAAGTCGATGGCGTCTTCGGCCCCGTCCAGCACGAGGGCAATCACATTGGTTTTTCCCGTACGCAGGCGCACGCCGGCACGATCGGGAATGTAGCCGAGCGAGCGAGCCACCGCGTTGACCTTGTCGCGGGTTTCCTGCTTAAGCGTCGTGCCACCGCGCAGCGACAGCGACACCGTCGACAGGCTCAGCCCGGTGGCTTGGGCGATGGTGCGGAGTGTTACCCGTTGGCCGGTGCCAGTGCTCCGGGCACTGTCCAAGCTCTTTTTGCTGCTCATTGATCTCTTCCCGAGCCGCAGTTCTACACCAGCGCTCTGGGGAAGCCAATTCTTCACATTGCAACGATGCAGGGATTGTTGCTCCGGCGGGCGGAAGATCAGTCGGAACCTAAATCATTGTGCTTACGGGGGATTGCAGCGGTTGTTCGCAGCTGGCTCGCTCAATTCGGTAAATCCGTTTGCAACGTTGCAGAAACTATGGCTTGGTAACCCGGCCGGAATGGAGGTTCTGGCACGAGCCGCCCGCAAGAGGTGGCGGGAGCAATCGAGGAGGAGTTGATGCTCACACGTGGTTTTCTGACCGCGGCTGCTACGCTGTCGCTGATGACGAGCGCTGCAATCCCGGCGCATGCCGAAATCTCCATCATGTATATGGAATCCTTTGCGTCCCTGATCGAGGAAGGCATCAAGGATTTCGAGGCGGAAACCGGGGAAACGGTGAATGCCATTAAGCTGCCGGGGCAGGGCTATGACCAGCGCATTGCCCTCGATCTGAGCGCCGGCACCGCAGCCGATGTGAACCTGATCGACAGTTTCATGGTCAGCGAGCTGGCTTCGGCGGGCTATCTCGCGCCGCTTGGCCCGCTCGCGGCCGGCTGGGACCAGTTCCAGTATTACCTGCCGGGGCTGCTGGAAGTCGCATCCTATCAGGGCGAGCTTTATGCGCTGCCCACCGATACCGATGTGCGCATGCTTTGGTACGACAAGTCCAATTTCGAAAAGGCGGGCATACCCGTGCCGTGGCAGCCAAAGAGCTGGGCAGAGGTCCTTGAAGCCGCGCAAAAGCTCAAAGATGCGGGCGTGCAGTATCCGTTCCAACTGCCCGCAGGCACGAAACAGGCGGAAGCTGCCACCATGCAGGGCGTTTACATGGCGCTGCTGGGCGCCGATGTGCCCGAGGGGGATCGCAACCGGCTGCTGAACCGCGAAACCAATCAGTGGATTGGCGACAGCCCCGGCCTGCGCCGCACCTTCGATCTTTACCACCGGGTCTATGTCGAGGACGAGCTGAACCCGGCCGATCTCAACTATGCCACCGATATCTCGGCGGCGGTTCGCCAGGCGCTGGCGGACGACAAGCTCGGGATTCACGCGTCGGGCTCGTGGGAGGATGCCTGCCTGTGGGACTGCAACAATCCCCCCAGCCGGGAGGAGCGGGACGCGCAGGTCGGCTGGGCGCCCTGGCCCGGCTCGGGCGAGCCCGGCACCAAGGCGACCACCAATATTTCGGGCGGCTGGACGCTCGGGATCAACGCCAATGCCGCCGACAAGGACATGGCGTTCAAGCTGGTGACGGCGATCTTCGACGAAGAGAACTTCAAGGCCTGGACGCTGGCCAACCACCGCATGGCGGTGCGCACCGACATTTCGGATTCCCCCGAATACAAGGAAGACGCGTTCCTCGCGGCAGCGACCCAGCTGGCCGCTGACACGACCGGTCGCGACACGGTGCCGGGCTACCAGACCGTCTCGGCGCTCGTGCAGCAGGCCACCGCCGATATTCTCGACGGCGCTGCAGTGGAGGACGTGATCGAGGAATATCACGACGCGCTGGTGGACGAGTTCGGCGAAGACCAGGTCATCACCTACGAGTAGGCGTTCCTGCCATGGCGGCGGCACTCAGGATCTTTCCGGGTGCCGCCGACTGCGAAGGCTTGCCGCGCCCATTGGAACACTCGACAAGCGAGTGGGAACCCATCCATGAAAAACCAGGCCAACCCCTGGCTCACCAGCAATCTATTTGTCCTGGCCCTGGGACTGTTGCCCGCTGCGGTCCTGATCGGGGCGCTGCTGTATTTCACCGCCTGGGCCTTTGCCTTCAGCTTCACCGACTTGGCATTGGTGGGCCGCAAGGCAGTGGAATGGAGCTGGGTAGGCTGGGAAAACTATGAGCGCCTGTTCACCCGCCGGGGGTTCCTCGAGTCGCTCTGGACCACGGTGATCTTCGTGTTTTTTTCGGCCATTGTCGGCCAATCGGTGCTGGGTTTTCTGCTGGCGATAAGCTTGCGCGGTTCACGCTCGACGCTGCGCAGCGTGGTGGAAGCCTGCATCATGCTGGGCTGGCTTTTGCCCGATATCGTCGCGGCATTCCTGTGGTCGGCCACGACGTCGCAGACCGGGCTCATCAACCAGCTCATCATCGTGCCGCTGGGCTTCCCACCGGTCAACTTCATCAATCAGTATGCGCTGCCCGTGGTGATCATCGCCAATATCTGGAAGGGCACGGCGTGGTCCTATCTGCTGTTTTCGGCGGCGCTGGATTCGGTGTCGCGCGAAGTGGTGGAGGCAGCCAAGGTCGATGGGGCCACGCCGTTCCAGCGTATCTGGCTCGTCATGCTGCCGATCATCCGGCCCCATATCGCCACCAATATGCTGTTCATCACCATCTGGACCTTCACCTATTTCCCGCTGATCTTCGCCATGACGGGCGGCGGGCCGGGCACGCAAACCCAGACGCTGGCGATCTTCCTTTACAATCAGAGTTTTTCGCGCGGCAATCTGGGCTTTGGCAGCGCCATTTCGGTGGCGATGCTGGTGATCGTGGGCGTGCTGTCGCTGTTCTATCTTCGCCTGTTGCGGGAGCCCAAATGATGGAGGGCAACCCCGCTCAATCGCGGCTGACCGCAATTGCCCTAGCCTTTGTGGCCGTGATCTGGGTGAGCCCATTTTCCTGGCTCGTACTCAACGCTTTCAACCCACTGTCGACAGGCCAGCTTGAAATACCACGCTCCGTGGGACTCGAGAACTTTGCCAAGGCGGTCAGCGGCAATGCGGGCAAGCAGTTCCTGAACTCGATGCTGATCGCCGCCGGGACGGCTACGCTGAGCGTGCTGGTGGGCATTGCCGCGGCCTATCCGCTGTCGCGGCTGCGCATTCCGGGGCGGAACGCCTTTTTGTGGACGCTGGTGCTCTTGCGCATGCTGCCTTCGGCCGGCGTGCTGGTGCCGCTCTATTTTGCGGCGCAGCGGAGCGGGCTGCTCAACCAGTTCGGGGTGATCATCGCGCTGACCATCCTCAACCTGCCGTTCACGCTGCTGCTGCTCAAGAACTTCTTTGACACCGTACCCATCGAGCTTGAGGAGGCCGCCTATGTTGAGGGCGCCTCGCTGTTGCAGATCGTCAGCAAGGTCGTCCTGCCCATGTCGAGGGCCGGGATCGCGGTGGTGTGGTTCTATAGCTTCACCGGCGCCTGGAACGAGTTCCTGCTGCCCCTGATCTTTGCCCGCGTGCAGGACGCTTTTCCCATGTCGGTCGGGCTTTATGCGGCATTCGGCCAACAGGGCGCGATCAATTACGGGTTCCTCACGGCCTTTTCTATCATCTACGCGGCGCCGGCGGTCGGCGTGTATTTCCTGTTGCGGCGGAACATGAATACAGGGTTCGCCGGTGTCGGAGTTAAAGGATGACCTATTCCAATCCCCTCGCATCAAAGCTCGGCCTGGGCGACGATGATCTCAAGATGGAGGGAAAGCTGCTGCGGCTGTGCGCCGACCTGCAGCACAAGATCCTGACCCCGATCCCCGACGCGCCGTTTCAATGGCATGTGCAGCATGCCGACATGGCGGCCGAGCAGGTGCTCACTGCGGACTGGCGGGCCTGGGAGCCGTTCGGCCCGCGCTCGGTCTGGGCGAAAAAGCAGGGTCACACCTGGTTTGCTGCCGAGGTGGTCGTGCCCGAGGCGGCGGCTGGCCAAACGCTGGTGCTTGCCTTTACCTCGCAATGGCAGAGCCGGCCGGGCTCAACCGACCCGCAATGCCTGGCCTATCTGGATGGCAGGATTGCCCAGGCGCTCGACGGCAACCACACGGAACTGGTGATCGAGCGTAATGCGCGGTCAGGCAGCGTACACACGCTCCTCGTCAATGCCTTCACCTTTTTCGATCGGCCGTTGGTGGGCTTTGGCGTGGAGTTCTTCGTGCGCAACGAGCGCGCCGAAAAGCTCTACTTCGATCTGCAAACCCCGCTGGACGTCGCCATTCGGTTGCCGCAGGCCGATCCGCGCCGCCATGCCATTCTGTCGACCGTGGACCGTGCCTTGCGGGCGCTGGACCGGCGCGGCGCGCATACTGAAGCTTTTGCGGCTTCGCTCGGCGATGCGGAAAAGATCGCCCCTGAAATCTACCAGATCGTCGACACCGAAGTGCAGCCGCAGATCACGGCGGTGGGCTCGACCCATCTCGATGTGGGCTGGCTGTGGCGGGTGATGCACACCCGCGACAAGACGGGGCGGTCCTTCGCGACGGTGCTCAACCTGATGGAGGAATATCCTGAATTCGTCTTCATGTATAACCAGTCGGTGCTCTTCGACTTCCTCAAGCGCGACTATCCCGAGCTGTGGGAGCGGATGCTCGCCAAGGTGAAGTCGGGGCAGTTCGAGATCGAAGGCGCCATGTGGGTGGAGCCCGACGTCAACATCGTTTCGGGCGAAAGCCTGGTGCGCCAGATCATGCGCGGGCGCCGTTTTCACCTCGAGCATTTCGGCGTCGACCCCAAGACCGTCTGGCTGCCCGACACTTTTGGCTATTCGGCCAACCTGCCCCAGATCATGGATAAGTCGGGGCTCAAATACTTCGTCACCTCCAAGCTCAGCTGGAACGATACCGACCGGCATCCCTATGACAGCTTTTTCTGGCGCGGCATCGATGGGACGGTGACCAAGGCGCAGCTGATCACGGCGCAGCGCTTCGAATACGAGGCAATCTACACCACCTATAACGGCGACCTGTCGGTCAGTGAGACCATGGGCGCCTGGAAGCGCTATGAGCCCAAGGCTGTCCACAATGAAGTGGTGATGTCCTATGGCTATGGCGATGGCGGGGGCGGGCCCACCCGGGCGATGATCGAACGGGGCATCCGACTGCAGCGCGGCATTCCTGGTGTACCCAGGGTCAAGCTCGAGGGCATTGTGCCGTTCCTCGAGCGTCTCGGCGAGCGCATGGACGCGGCGGGAGCCCGGTTCCCCACCTGGAATGGCGAGCTTTACCTGCAATATCATCGCGGCACGCTGACTTCGGTGGCCAAGAACAAGGCGAATAACCGCCGCGCCGAGCGCATGCTGCGCGAGCTGGAGTTCCTCGGTGCAATGGCCATGCTGCACACCGGCGCTGCCTATCCGGCGGAAACCCTGGCCGAGTTCTGGGAACTGGTGCTGATCAACCAGTTTCACGACATCCTGCCGGGCACGTCCATCCCCGAGGTCTATGTCGACAGCGACAATGAATACGGGCAGATTTTCTCGACCCTGGGGTCGCGAAACGGCCCGTGGCACGCCGCGGCAAATGCGCTGGGCGGCGGCGGTGCCGGGCAGCTGCGGTTGTTCAACTTCACCGGACAAACCCGCTCGGGCCTTGTCAATCTGGGCTCGGGCGCGGGGCTTGCGGGACTAGCGCTGGCCACGGCGGGTGGCGCGCACCCGGTGCAGGCCATCACCCGAGCCGATGGCAGCAGCGAAGCGATAGCTCCAGTGGCAGCGCTGCCGTCACTGGGCTGGGCGGATGCGCAACTGGTCGGGGGCGAGCCGGCGGACACCAGCTCGGCTGTCTCGGTTTCCGAAACGCATCTCGAAAACGAAGTGCTGCGCGTAAGCTTCGACGAACGAGGCGAAATCACCTCGGTCTTCGACAAGACGCGCAACCGCGAAGCGCTGGCACCGGGGCAAACGGCCAATCGGCTCATTGCCTATGAAGACAAGCCCATGGAATGGGACGCCTGGGATATCGACCGCTATTTCGAGGAACAGTTCTGGCCGCTCGCCGATGACCCCTGCACGATCAGCGTGGTGGAAACCGGGCCGCACCGCGCCGCCATCCGGGTGGAGCGGCAATATCAAGCGTCCAGGGTGATACAGGTGATCTCGCTTGCGGCCGGTGCGCGGCAGATCGAATTCGATACCTTTATCGACTGGCAGGAACGCCAGACGGTGCTCAAGGCGCAATTCCCATTCGATCTCAACACCTCGGAGATCCGCTCGGAAATCCAGTTCGGCCATGTCAAACGGCCGACCCACCGCAACACCTCCTGGGACAAGGCGCGCTTCGAGGCCTCCATGCACCGCTGGGTGGATCTGAGCGAAGCCGACTGGGGCGTCGCGCTGCTTAACGACTGCAAATATGCCTATGATTGCCTTGAGCAATCGGTTCGGCTGACGCTGGTGCGCGGCTCGACCTTCCCCGATCCCATGGCTGATCTGGGCGAGCACCGGCTGCGCTACGCCCTGATGATCCATGATGGCGTTGCCGACCTGGCGGATGTGCATCGGGCGGCCGAGCGCTTCAACAATCCGGTGGCGGTGGTCGGCGATCTCACGCCGGCGGCAGCGGCGGCAGGGGCGCTGGCAAGCTTCAGCTTTGCCAGTGTCGACCAGGCCAATGTCACGCTCGAAACGGTCAAGAAGGCGGAAAAGTCGGATGCCATCGTGCTGCGCGTGTTCGAGCACGCCAATATGCGTGCCGAGGCCAAGATCACCTTTGGTGTGGCGGTCAAATCGGTACGCTTGGTCAATCTGATGGAGGAAGGCGATGCCACCCCGCTCGAAGTGAGTGGCAGCAGCGTCAGCCTCTCGCTGCGCCCATTCGAGATCGCAACCCTTCTGATCGAGACCTGAGAGCCAAGCCGCGCTGCCCCTTCTTTCTTGAGGAGGGGCAGCGACCCAGACACTGGAGAGGAAAATGGCCGAAGTTTCCCTGCGCGGCATCCGCAAGTCCTATGGCGCTGTCGAGGTCATCCATGGCGTTGACCTCGAGATCGGCTCGGGAGAGTTCGTGGTGTTTGTCGGGCCCTCGGGCTGCGGCAAGTCCACGCTGTTGCGCATGATCGCGGGGCTCGAGCCGATCTCGGGCGGGGAGATCTCGATCGGGGGCAGGGTGGTCAATGACATTCCCTCGCCCCAGCGGGGGATCGCCATGGTGTTCCAGAGCTATGCCCTGTACCCGCATATGAATGTTTACGACAACATGGCGTTCGGGCTGCGGCTGGCCAAGACGCCCAAGGAGGAAATGGACCGGCGCGTACGTGAGGCCGCGCGCATTCTCCAGATCGAGACCTATCTCGATCGCATGCCCAAGGCCCTGTCGGGCGGGCAACGCCAGCGCGTGGCGATCGGCCGGGCGATCGTGCGAGCGCCGCAGGTGTTCCTCTTTGACGAACCGCTTTCCAATCTCGATGCCTCCTTGCGGGCCCAGACCCGCATCGAGATCGCCAAGCTCCATGGGGCGCTCGACGCAACGATGATCTATGTCACCCACGATCAGGTCGAGGCGATGACGCTGGCGGATCGGATTGTCGTGCTCAATGCCGGGCGGATCGAGCAGGTGGGCACCCCGCTCAAGCTCTATCGCAATCCGGTCAACACCTTCGTGGCGGGCTTTATCGCTAACCAGCGCATGAACTTCATTGACCTCAAGGACGGCGCCAATGCTTTGCTGGCCGGCTCGCCGCGGCTGCGGCAGCGCCTCGAAGGGCAAGCCAATATCCGCACCATCGGCATCCGCCCCGAGCATCTGACGCTGGCGAATGCCGGAGACGCGGACCTCAGTGGCACCCTGTCGCTGATCGAGCAGTTCGGCGAATATGCGCTGGCCTATGTCGAGCTGCCCAGCGGTGATCTCATCACCATCAAGCTCGAGGGAGCGCCCGAGCTTGCGCCCAACCAGCCCATCCACATGGCCGTGCCACCGGGCTCGTTGCATCTGTTCGATGAAACCGGGCGAGCGCTGCGCAGCTAGGTGCCGGCCGCGGCCCGGCCGTCGGCGCGATACTGCAGGGGCGACACGCCGCGCTTCTTGCGGAACACCTTGGCCAGGTAATTGGCATCGGCAAAGCCATGGGCCTGGGCGATGCTGACCACGCTCATATCGGTGGCAAGCAGCAGCCGCTCGATGCGCTCGAGGCGCCGCTGCAGCACGAAGTCGGCCGGGGCGATGCCGACGGTCGCGCTGAACTGGCGCACGAAATGGCTGCGGCTCATTTCGGCGACAGCCGCGAGGCGCTCGACGTTGAGCGGGTCGGCGAGATGGGTTTCCACATGGGCTACGACCCGCGCCAGTGCCGGCGGCAGCGTTTCCTCCGGTGCCGTGCTGGCGCCAAAGACGCCGTCGTGCAGCGCGGCTAGGCCCGCATAGGCGGCGCTCGAGGCTTCGCCAGGGGCGAGGTCGGGCTGCGCCATCAAGGTGAGGCACGCGTCGGCGAGGCGATCGATGATGGTATCGGGGAGGATGACGACGGGGCCGCGGGCGTCGATCACCTGCCGAACGAGGCGCAGGGCCTCGCGCCCGTTGAGCACCAACCAGAAATACTCCCAATGGCCGCCGCGCTCGAGCCAGTAGCGGTGGGCATGGGGCATGGAGAGGACCATGGTTTGCCCGGGCACCAGCCGGTGCTGCACGCCGGCAAAATCGAGCCGGCCTTCGCCAACAAGCGTGTGCTGAATGACAAGGAACGGCGCGGTGCCGCGCTGCAAACCGTCCCAGGAATACACCTCGTTGCGCCGCTGTTCATAGCCTGCGCTGACGGCCATGCAGTGCAGCGGCAGGGCGCTTTTGGGCAAGCGCAGCAGGCGGATGTCAAAACCATGAGAGACGAGGTGGGTGAGCACAAAATTACCCTGTTCGGCACAACCTTTCTCTAGCATCGGCGCGCTGGCGGAGGCTAGCACTAGTGCCAGGGCAATTGCTGCCAACAGGGGTGGGAGAACCAGTTTGTCGTTTAAAGTCACCGTCATCGGGGCCGGCTCGATCGGCTTCACCAAGACCTTAATCTCGGACCTGCTCAAAGTGCCTGAATTCGTGGATTGCGAGTTCGCGCTCACTGACATCAACCCGCACAATCTCGACATGGTGCGGCAGGTGATCGAGACGATCGTTGCGGTCAACCGGCTGCCGGCCAAGGTTACGGCCACGACGGATCGTCGCGAAGCCATCAGCGGGGCCCGCTATGTCATGAGCTGCGTGCGCGTGGGCGGGCTCGAGGCCTTCTCGACCGATATCTCCATCCCGCTCAAATATGGGGTGGATCAATGCGTCGGCGACACGATCTGCGCCGGCGGCATTCTTTACGGGCAGCGCAACATTCCGGTGATCCTCGACTTCTGCAAGGACATCCGGGAGGTGGCCGAGCCGGGGGCGCTGTTCCTCAACTATGCCAACCCCATGGCGATGAACACCTGGGCGGCCGATCTGTATGGCGGCGTCGATGTTGTGGGGCTATGCCACGGCGTGCAGCATGGGGCCCACCAGATCGCCAAGGTGCTGGGGGTGCGTGATGACGAGCTCGACTATGTCTGCTCCGGCATCAATCACCAGACCTGGTACATCGACATCCGCGCCAAGGGCCGCAAGATCGAGGCGGACGAACTGATCGCCGGGTTCGAGGCGCATCCGGTGTATTCCAAGCAGGAAAAGGTGCGCATCGACGTGCTCAAGCGCTTCGGGGTTTATTCCACCGAAAGCAACGGGCATCTGAGCGAGTACCTGCCCTGGTATCGCAAGCGCCCCGAGGAGATCGGCCGCTGGATCGACATGAGCGACTGGATCCATGGCGAAACCGGCGGCTATCTGCGCTATTCCACCGAGCGCCGGAACTGGTTCGAAACAGACTTCCCCATGTTCAAGGAGCAGGCCAACAAGCCGTTGTCCGAGCACAAGCGCACCAGCGAACATGCCAGCTATATCATCGAGGCCAAGGAAACCGGGCGGGCCTATCGCGGGCATTTCAACCGGCGCAACAACGGCATCATCACCAATCTGCCGGCCGACGCGATCATCGAGAGCCCCGGCTATGTCGACCGGTTCGGCATCAACATGATCGAGGGGATCACGCTCCCCACGGCTTGCGCCGCGACCTGCTCGGTGTCGGTTTCGGTGCAGCGCCTGTCGGTGGAAGCGGCGATGACGGGCAATATCGACACGCTCAAGCTCGCGGTGCTGCATGACCCGCTGGTGGGCGCCATTTGCACGCCCGACGAGGTCTGGGCCATGGTCGACGAGATGGTGGTCGCCCAGGCGCAATGGCTGCCCCAATATGCCGATGCGGTGCCGGCAGCCAAGGAGCGGGTCGCCAAATCAACGGTCAAGACGCGCGACTGGAACGGCGCGGCGCGCAAGCAGGTGCGCTCGGTGGAAGAGCTGCGCGAAGTGGTGGGCGGCCACCACTAGGGGAAGCAGCCGAAGAAAAGAAAACGGGGCGCCTTGGGGCGCCCCGTTTTTGCTTGGGAGCTGGGACGGCGCGCGGCTTTAGGCCACGCGCTGCTTGCGGGTGCCGCGGGCCCATTGGGGCAGCATGTCACCGTGGGCTTCGGTCAGATCATCAACGAGGTTCCAGATCTGGTCGAGGTCGAGCTCGGCCGCGGTGTGGGGGTCCATCATCGCCGCATGATAGATGTGCTCGCGGTTTTCGGTCATCAGCGCTGCGACGGTGAGTTCCTGCACATTGATGTTGGTGCGAATGAGGGCCGTGAGTTGCGGGGGCAGATCGCCGATGTACGTGGGCTGCAGGCCATTGTCGTCAACGAGGCAGGGCACTTCTACCGCAGCATTGTCGGGCAGGTTGGTGATGACGCCATTGTTGCGCAAATTGCCGTAGATCACCGAAGGCTCGCCGGTCCAGACCGAGTTGACGATGGAGGAGGCATATTCCTTGGAGGGCTTGACCTCGATGCGGTCGGCCTTCTTGTAATCCTCGGACGTCTTCTTCCAGCGCGCGATCTGCTCGATGCAGCGCTTGGGATATTCATCGAGCGGCACGCCGAACTTCTCGATCAGGTCCTCGCGGCCCTCTTTGATGAAATAGGGGGTGTATTCGGCAAAGTGCTCGCTGCTCTCGGTGACGAAATAGCCGAGCCGGGTCAGCATCTCATAGCGCACCTTGTTGTTCTGGCGCGGGTTCCAGCTGCTGGGCTTGGGCGCACGGCCTTCGGCATAGGCTTTGAGCAGCGCCGGATAAAGGTCCTGGTAAGAACCATCGGGCAGGCGGTGCTCGAAGTTGAGGAAGAAGGCCATATGGTTGATGCCGGCCGAGCGGTAGCGAATTTCCTCGTAGGCAATGTCGAGATCATGGGCCAATTCCATGGCGGTGCCTTGTACGGAATGGCACAAGCCGACCTGCTTGATGGTCGGGTATTTCTCGGCAATGGCCCAGGTGTTGATGGCCATGGGGTTGACGTATTGCAGCATCACCGCGTCGGGCGCGACCTGGAGCATGTCTTCGCAGATGCTCCAGAGATGGGGCACGGTGCGCAGGCCGCGCATGATCCCGCCGACCCCGAGCGTGTCGGCAATCGTCTGGCGCAGATTGTACTTCTTGGGCACGTCGAAATCGATGACGGTGGAGGGCTCGTAGCCGCCGATCTGGAAGCAGACCACCACGAAATTGGTGCCATCGAGCGCCTGGCGCTGGTTGGAATAGGTCTCGACGGTTGCGGGCACACCCAGGGTCGCGATCAGCTTGCTGGCGATGATCTCGCTTTCGGTGAGGCGGGTGGGATTGATGTCCATCAGCCGGATGGTGGCGCTGGCCAGGGCGGGGCGCTGGAGGATATCGCCCACGATGTTCTTCATGAACACCGATGAGCCCGCGCCGATAAAGGTGATCTTGGGATTTGCCATAACTGAATGCTCCTAGGCGGCAATGTCGAACGCGGCGCGCAACAGGCGGGCCGTGTATTCGGTTTGAGGATTGGAAAGAACTTCGGCGACCGGGCCTTGCTCGATGATCTTGCCATGCTGCATGACCATGACGCGGTGGCACAGGGCGCGCACGACTTTGAGGTCGTGGCTGATGAAGAGGTAGGAGAGGCCCTTTTCGTCCTGCAACTTGCGCAGGAGGTCGATGATCTGGGCCTGCACCGACAGGTCAAGCGCCGAGGTCGGCTCGTCGAGGAGGATGAACTCGGGCTCGAGGGCAATCGCACGGGCGATGGCGATGCGCTGGCGCTGGCCGCCCGAGAACTCGTGGGGGAAGCGGTTGAGAATGCCATCGGGCATGCCCGCATCCTGCAGCGCCTGGCGCACGCGATCGAGCCGCTCGGCGCCATTTGCCCCGATCTTGTTGACGATCAGGCCTTCCTCGATGATCTGGCGGATCGACATGCGCGGATTGAGGCTGGCGAACGGGTCTTGGAAGACGATCTGCATGCGACTGCGCAGCGGCCGCATGGCGGTGCGATCCTTGTCGTGGATCGGCTGCCCATCGAAATAGATCTCCCCGCCCTGGTTGTTGATGAGCCGGATCAAGGCCTGCCCAAAAGTGGTTTTGCCTGAACCCGATTCCCCGACGATGCCCAGGGTTTCATGGCGGGCGAGGCGGAGGTCGAGACTGTCGACGGCCTTGAGCTCGAAGAAGTCGGGCTTGAAGAAGCCGCCGCGCTTGAGGGTGAAGCTGACCTTGACGTCGCGGCCCTCGAGCAGCGTCTGGCGGCCTTCGGCAAGGGGCAGGGCGGTGCCCTTGGGCTCGGAGGCGAGGAGGTGGCGGGTATAGGGGTGCTGCGGGTCGGCAAACAGGGCCTCGGTCGTGTTGTGCTCCTGCACCCGGCCATTCTGCATCACATAAACATATTCAGTGAACTGGCGGACCACGGTCAGGTCATGGGTGATCAGGATCACCGCCATGCCGTATTTGTCCTTGAGGCCCTTGAGCAGGTTGAGGATCTGGGCCTGCACCGTCACATCGAGGGCCGTCGTGGGTTCATCGGCGATGAGCACCTCGGGCCGGTTGGCGAGCGCCATGGCGATCATCACACGCTGGCGCTGTCCGCCAGAAAGCTGGTGCGGATAGTTGTTGAGGCGCGCGCGCGGCTCGGGGATCTGCACTTCCTCAAGGAGCTTTTCGGCGCGCTGCATCGCCTCGGCCCGGGAAATCCGGTTGTGCAGGTGCAGCACCTCGCACAGCTGCTGGCCGATCGTATAAACCGGGTTGAGTGAGCTCATCGGCTCCTGAAAGATCATGGCGACGTCGTTGCCGCGCAGCTTGCGCATGGCGTGCTCGCTCATGGCGACCACATCCTTGCCCGCCAGGGTAATGCGGGTTGCGGGCAGGATGGTCGCCCGCTTGGTCAAGAGCTTCATCAAGGTGCGGGCGGTGACCGATTTGCCCGAGCCGGACTCCCCGACAAGGGCGATGGTTTCGCCCTTGTGGAGCTGGAAGGAGACATCCTTGACCGCATGGACGACGCCGCCTTCGACCTTGAAATCGACCCCGATATTGCGCGCATCGAGGATCAGTTCGCGCTCATGGTTGCCATGGTCGTGGCGGGTGAGAGAGACAGGCCCTTGAGTGGTGTTGGTCATGGCTTGGCTCTCAATAGGGGTCGACGGCATCGCGCAGGCCATCGCCCAACGCGTTGAAGGCAAAAACGGTGATCAGCACGAAGATCACGGGCGACAGGATCCAGGGATAGGAGCCGATAACCGAAAAGGAGCCGGTGTCCTGCAGCATCAATCCCCAGGAGATCAGCGGCGGCTTGACGGCAAAGCCGAGGAAGCCAAGGAAGCTTTCCAGGAGCACCACGGTAGGCACCGAAAGGGTCACGGCGACGATGACGTGGCTGAGCACGTTGGGCAGGATGTGGCGGGTAATGATGCGCCCGTCGCCGGCGCCGACAGCAATCGCGGCGCGCACATAATCAATCCGCGCGAGCGAGAGCGTCTTGGAGCGCACTTCCCGGCTCAGTTGGGCCCAGCCCAGCACGGCCATGACGCCGATGACGAAGGCGATGAACACATTGGACGGGGCAGTAATGGGGATCAGCGAGGTGAGCGCCAGATAGAGTGGCAGCTGGGGGAAGGCGAGGACGAACTCGACGAACTTTTGCGTCCAGCTGTCAAACCGCCCGCCAAGATAGCCCGAGGTGATGCCTACCAGCGTGCCGATCACCGTCGTCAGGGCGGTAACGACCAGGGCGATGGTGAGCGAAATGCGCGAGCCGACAATGCCGCGCGAGAGGATGTCGCGGCCGAACTTGTCGGTGCCGAGCAGGTGGACGGTCCGCGTCGGATCGGTGGCACCAAAGAAGTGGATATCGGCGGGGATGACCCAAAGCAGATGATAGGGGTAGCCCTTGACAAAAAAGCCGAGCTCGATGGGATTGTCGTAGTCCGGGCCGATGATGGGCTGGAAGGTGATGGGGTCGAGATCTTCGCCTTCGCTCAGCTGATAAACGATCGGTAGCAGCGAGAAGCTGCCATCGGCACGCATGAAACTGAGCGTATCGGGCGGGGCGAAACCGATATTGGCCTGCTTGGGATCGAGCGGCGCAAAGAAATCGGCAAACACCGCCACGAGCACCAGCAGCACGACGAGGACGAGCCCGATCATGCCCATGACCGAACGGCGGAAGCGCCGCCACACGAGGCTGCGATAGCTCTCGCTCTTGGCATAGCGCGGCGGGATCCCGCCGGCGTCGGCCACAGCTTCGGTGGCCGGGGTTGGCGCCGCGGTGCCGGGCAGGGCGGGCAGGGGGATGGACTGGGCCACGAGTTCGCGTTCCATCAGGCGCCTCCCAGCCGGATGCGCGGATCAAGCAGGGCCAACAGCATGTCGGAGATGATGTTGCCGATGATCAGCGTGGTGGCCAGCACCAGCATGAAGGTGGCGGTGACCCAGACATCGCCCACCGCCATCGAGCCGGTGATGGCGGGGCCCACGGTCGCGAGCCCGAAGACGATGGCGACTTCGATCTCGCCGGTCAGCATATAGGGCAGCACCACGCCCTGATAGGCAACGAGCGGATGGAGGGCATTGGGGACGGCATGCTTCATCACCACGGCGCCGTGGCTGAGGCCCTTGGCGCGCGCCGTTTCCACATATTGGGCGTTGAGCACGTCGAGCAGGTTGGCGCGCATTACTCGCATGTTGTAGGCGAGGCCGCCAAAGGTCGCGATCGCGATCACTGGCCAGACATGCTTGATGAGGTCGACGAACTTATCCCAGCTCCAGGGTGCACCGCCAAAGCGCGGCGAGAAGAAGTTGCCGACATCCTGCACGCCCATGCGGAAGACGAGGATGTAGAGAATGATGATCGCCAGCAGGAAACGCGGGATCGTCATGCCAAGAAACGAGATGAAGCCGAAAAGGGTGTCGATCCAGGAATACTGACGGGTCGCGGCCACGATGCCGAGGCTGATGCCGATCACCGATGCGAGGATGTGGCAGGTCAGGGCCAGAAGGATGGTGGCGGGCAGGCGCTCGGCGACAACCGCGCCCACGGGCTTGTTGAAGTAGAGCGAATGGCCGAAATCGAAACGGGTCAGGATGCCGTGGAGCCAGCGGAAATACTGGATATGGAGGGGGTCGTTCAGGCCATTGGCGGCGCGATAGGCTTCGGCCTGAGCATTGGCGGCCTCAAAGGATGCACCACCCTGATTCATGGCCATGGAGCGGATATAGTCACCATAGTCGCCGGGCGGCGCCTGGATGATGGCGAAAGTCACGATGCTCAAGAGGAGCAGGATCGGGATGGCCGACAGGATGCGCGACAAGAGGAAACGGATCATCTGGGCCGCCTTTATTCTTTAGTCCGGGGATGACGAGGGGCCCAGGCCCCTCGCCTATGCGACCAGCCTAGTTGCTGGTGATAGGGCCATTGCCCTGGCCAGGTGCACCCGGGAGCGTGTCGGGATGCAGCTGGGCGTCCGACTGCCGGTCGGCCGGCACATAGAGACGCTCGCGGATCAGCCCGTCCTCGGCCCAGTTGAACTGGAGGATGGGGGTGCCCGCCGGCACATTGGCAAAGCGCTTGTTGATGATCAGCGCACCTGGATATTGGGTCAGGCCGATGCCAAACACGTTCTCGGTGTAAAGGCGCTGATAGGTCTTCATCAGCTCGATGCGCTCGGCCGGATCTGCCGTCTCGACAAAGGCGTTGATGGTGTCGACCATCTCCTGTTCGAACGGCAGGAGGTCGAGCGTTCCGTCAGGGCCGGCGCGGTGACCGGTGCTGATCTGGGGGCCTGTCGGCGCCAGATCCTGGGTGTTCTGCACCACCGTGATCAGCTCGGACTCGTTGCGGCGCAGGGTCCAGTCGAACTTGCCCGCCGGTTCATTGGCGTCGCGCTGATTGCCCGCCTGGGCCATCGAGATGACCCGCAGGCCCAGCCGTTCCATTTGGGCAATGACGCCTTCGGACAGGCTCTTGTCGGTCTGGTAATCGACCGTGGACAGGAGCGTGATCTCGACATCGGCTCCTCCCTGCACATCGGCGGGAAAATTGACGAATCCATTGCCGTCGGAATCGACAAGGCCGACCTTTTCCAGCAGTGCCTTGGCGTCCTCCAGCGAGTACGGGTAGTAGACGGTCGAATCCTTATCGTAATAGCTGGTCGGCGCCATCAGGCCGCCTGGGTAAGGCGAAGTGAAGGGGCCCTTGACCAGCGCTTCGCCCAACGCCGAGCGATCCAGCGCATAGGTGACGGCCTTGCGGAAGTCGAGATTGCGATTGAGCTCGCGCACGGCCTGGCTGCGGGCATCTGGTTCGCCCCAGCCATTGCCCGAGAGGTTGGGATAAATCGAATAGGAGATGGTGCGGGCACCGAAAGCTAGGCGGGCGGGCGCGGTTTCCTCGGCGGAGCGGCGCAGCGCTTCCACAAAGCTTTCGGGCTGCTCGAGATTGGAAAGGTCGCCCGAACCGGCCACGGCCTGAACGTCGCGATCGGCCCAGGTGGACAGGCGATACTGCATCTCATCGAGATAGGGCAGCTGATTGCCGTTCTCGTCGACCTTCCAGTAGTAAGGGTTGCGGCGCAGGACGATGATGTCGTCCGCGCGATATTCCACCGGCACCCAGCCGCCCATCGTAGGCATGTTGAGATATTCGGGCGGGAAGGCGTTTTCGAACTCGTTATAGGTGGCGCCGTCCTTGTAGGCGGGATGTTCGGCCTTCAGAATGTGACTCGGGCCGGGGCAGAAATTGCCGTAAGCCATGGAGTAGAGATATTGCGTGGGGCGCTCGGCCTTGAAGGTCCATTTGACCGTGTAGTCGTCCACTTTCTCCAGTGTGGTGCCGACGCCAAAGGTTTCGGGCGAAGCGCCGTTGAGCGGGGTAACCTGGGGGTCCGCCAAAACGTCGTTCCAGTAGAACATGATGTCTTCGGCATCGAAGGGGTCGCCGTCGGACCATTTCGCCCCTTCGATAAGGTTCATGGTCAACTCATGCCCGTCTTCGGACCATTCCCAGCTTTTAGCGAGGTTCGGCAAGGGCTCGAGTTCTTCAGCCCGGACCTGGAACAGGGGGCCGGTCCGGGTGAGGCATTCCGACAGAGCGATATCAATGCCGCCCCAGCCCTGCGTCTGGCCGGCGCTGTAGTTCCAGCCCTCGGGCCGGCCGCCCACGACATGACGGATCACATCGCCATAGACGCCAACACCATCGGGCATGTTGGCGGTTTTGTAGACCAGCGGCTCCTTAGGCAGACGCTCGTTCACGGGCGGCAGCTTGCCGGCGTCTACGAAGTCCTTGACGAAGTCGGGCTCATGGTATTCGGGCAAGGCCCGGAATTCGAGAATGTCCTTGATGCCGACAAAGGTGGGGACCTGCTGAGCATCGAACTTTGGTGGCTCGGGCGGCGTTGTGGGTGCAACAGTTTGAGCCTGCGCTGCCAGCACCGAAACGCCCAGCAGCAATCCTGCCCCGCCAAGGGCCCTTGCGTGTGTTCTCATCGAAACCTCCCAGAGCAGTAGGTCGGCTTTGATTGCCGAAGCCGGACACTCCCTTCCGGTTTAAATCCTACCCTCGGGCTGAAATGGTACGCCTTGCCAGCGTCCATGCAATCCGGAATGATAGAGACCTATTCCGGGTTTCTAAGATATCCATGGATAAGATGGCAGAGGTAGACGGGATCGGAACTGTGGTGGCGCGCGAACGCGCGCCGCGTCCGACGCCTCGGCCGGATCGAAATTTCTACTCCTCTGGCAAGGCCTTTGGCCGCTTCGGCATCCGCTCGTTCGCCCCGCAGCTGATGGCGCAACCGCATAGCCATGGGCATATCGAGTTCAACTGGCTGACCAACGGCACCATGGACTACCAGTTCGACGGCGGGCCCGTGACCTTGGGTGCGGGACGACTGGCAGCGTTCTGGGCGGGTATTCCCCACCGCACGATTGGCTTGAGTGCAGCCGCGTTCAGAGGGCGGCAGCTCAACATCTACCTGCCAATGGATACTTTCCTGGAAATGCCGCAACTCGGGCGTTTGACGGAAACCTTGATGGGGGGCGGTGTCATTCAGCTGCTGCCCGATTGCATCGGGCTCGAAACCCTTGAGCGCTGGCACCAGGATTATCGGAGCGGCAACGCGCTGCGCAGCGATATTGTGCGCTCGGAAATCGGCACCATGTTCCGCCGCGCCGCGATCACGGGTTGGGAAACGCTGCTGCCAGCCTGGGTCGAGGCATCAGGCACCCGGACGCGAACCGGCTCGCCGGTGCGCTATGTGGTCCGCATGGTGCGCCATATCGTTGAAAATATCACCGATCCGCTCAGCGCCGAAGACATTGCCGAGGTGGTAGGGCTGCACCCGAACTATGCGACCAATCTCTTCAGCAAGGTGATGCACATCTCGGTGCAGAAATTTGTCATCCGCATGCGCCTGATCCGCGCCCGTTCGCTGTTGTTCGCGGGCAGTCTATCGGTGGCCAATGTCGCCTTTCAATCCGGCTTCAGCAGCCAAACCCAGTTCTATGAGCATTTCCGCAAGGCCTATGGCATGACACCAAGTCAGTTGCGCCGCCACACTATCGCGGGCTGAACGAGGAGGGCGGCCGCAAGCAGCCGCCCCGAAGCGTTCATTATTGCAGCGAGGCGGTGAAGTGGTCGATGCCGGCCTGGGCGACTTCGGTGTCCTGCGCCGGGGTGCCGGAGCTGACGCCAATGCCGCCCACCACAGCGCCATCGACGAGGATCGGCAGGCCACCGCCGACCACCATCAGGCGGCCACCGATAGCTGAACCGATGCCATAGGCGGGAGCGCCCGGTTGGCTGGCCGCGCCATATTCGTGCGTCGCCTTCTTGGCCGCCGAGGCGGTGAAGGATTTATCGATGGCAATGGTGATGCTGGTGATCTTGCCGCCATCCATCCGCTCAAAGGCGATCAGATTGCCGCTTTCATCGGTAACGGCAATGCACATCGGCACGCCAATCGATTCAGCCTTGGCGCGGGCGCCCGCGAGGATGGTGTGGGCGTCGGTGATGTCGAGGCGGGTGATGGTCAGCATGGCGGTTCCAGTGTCGGGTTCACAAGCGGCTGTGGCCTAGCACGGCGGTGTTGCGCGCGCACCCCTGTAGCGCGAGAGAGCCGGCGACGTGTCGATGTTTCCCCAAACTCATCCAATATCCCCGCACCGACCGTTCGTTGCGACGGCGCAGCTTGTGCGGGAGCAAGGGGGATTGTGCCTGAGGTTTTCGGGGCGCGGACAAAAAGGGGGCGGCCTGCCGAGCCGGTTGGCACCATCCGAACAGCTGCACGAATGGAAGCGGAAACCATGGTTGGACAAACTTGCGCCGGTCTCGGCTTCGTTTCCGCCCGCCGCGCGTAAACCTTAGGGTCTCACCCGTTTGCCGAGCTTGGACCTGGGCTGAAGGCCAGCACCTCGACCAACCCAGTTGGAGGATAGGAATCGTGGACCTTCTCAATCAGCTGTTCAGTCTCATCGAAGAGTTCACCTGGGGGTGGTCGCTGATCCCCATCCTCATCATCTTTGGCGGCTTCATCACGGTCATGAGCGGGTTCGTCCAGATCGAGTATTTCGGGCGCATGTTCCGGGTGCTGTCGTCCAAGAACCAGAGCGGGGATCCCAATGCGATCAGTGCGCGGGAAGCCCTGCTGGTTTCGGTGGGCGGCCGGGTCGGCGGCGGCAATATTGCCGGGGTCGCGGTGGCGATCACACTGGGCGGCCCGGGGGCGGTATTCTGGATGTGGGCCGTGGCCCTGCTGGGAATGGCGACGAGTCTCGTGGAATCCTCACTGGCGCAGCTCTATAAGCGCGCCAATGGCGATGGCACCTATCGGGGTGGCCCGGCCGCTTACATCATTCATGGGCTGGGGGCGCAGTACCGGTGGTTGGCAGTGGTGTATGCCGTTTGCCTCCTGGCGGCGTTTGGGCTCGGGTTCAATGCCTTCCAGGGCAATACCTTTGCGGGGGCGGCCAATGACAGCCTTGGCATCGACCGGATCTGGACCGGCGCCTTCCTCGCCGTGGTGACCGGGCTTATCGTTTATGGCGGCATTCGCCGCATTGCCAAGGTCGCCGATGTGATCATCCCGATCATGGCCGTTGCCTATATCGGGATGGCCCTATTGGTGATCGCCCTCAACATCACGGCGCTGCCGGGGGTGCTGTGGTCGATCTTTGCCAATGCCTTCGGCCTCGAGGAAGTGGTGGGCGGTGGCGTTGGTGCGGCGCTGGCCCAGGGGCTGCGGCGGGGCCTGTTTTCCAACGAAGCGGGCCTCGGCTCCGCTCCCAATGTTGCGGCGACGGCCGATGTGCGGCACCCAATCAGCCAAGGGATCACGCAGTCTTTTTCGGTGTTCATCGACACCATCATCGTGTGCTCCTGCACGGCCTTCATCATCCTCTTGAGCCCGGTTTACGTGCCTGGCGCGGAAGGCGTTGATGGGGTGGTGCTGACCCAGCAATCGCTGGTGAGCCAGCTAGGCAACTGGTCGCAATATCTGCTGACCTTCGCCATCCTGCTGTTTGCCTTCAGCTCAATCATCTACAATTACTATCTAGGTGAAACCGCGCTCAAGGTGATCACGGGGAACGATGCGGCACTGCACGCTCTGCGCGTTGGCATTGTCCTTGTCGTGTTTTTGGGCGCCTCGGCACCGGCAGCCACGGCCGTGTTCTTTTTCTCGGACCCGTTGATGGGGGTCCTCGCTTTGGTCAATCTCATGGCAATCATGATGCTGTTCCCGGTGGCGCTGCGCATTCTCAACGACTTCCGCACCCAGCTAAAGCAAGGGGTCGAGCGTCCAGTATTCCGGCCCGAGAATTTCAGCGATCTCGATATCGACCCGACGGCTTGGCCTTATGCCAAGGAGGAATCACAGGGCGGGGCGCAGCCGGCGGGCAGCCCGCCTGCCTTGGGGGCCTAGAGGCGAAATTGGCATTGTTGCTGGAGGGCGCCACAGCGGCTTCAAGGGTGGGGCGCGTTGTCGCGGTGCCGGATTCGTGTACCTGCGGGGGAACCCTTAACGCTGTTTCATTGCTTATCTTATGTATTGATAGGCATAGTGCATCCGAGCGCGAAACCATGCGTTTGCATGCGTTCCTTTGAGAGATGATCTGGACGATGAAAAAATACGTAGTGACCGCAGCCCTGGCCGCTTTGTTGCAAATTGGCTCCATGCTCGCGCCGGCCAGCGCGGCCGAATCCAACATGGCATTGCTTGCATCCTACACGGGTGACTGGCGCGGCAACGGTGCTTTGGTGGGCGGGGACGAGCCCGAGGCGCTGCGGTGCCGGCTGAACATCACCAGAGGCAATGCCGGCAAGATCAACTATTCGGGCCGCTGCAATCTGGCGCGGTCAACCCTGTCGGTGAGCGGCACCATCGCCTATAACGGGCAGGCCGACCGCTACGAAGCGGCGATGAGCTCCAATGCCGGCTTTACCGGCACGGCTGTTGGCCAGCAGCGGGGAAGCGACATCACCTTCAACCTGCGTGAGCAGCAGAAGGATCGCGGCGGCAGCGACGTGCGAATTGGCGCTACGATCATCTTGAAGAATGATCAGGTGCGGGTGGACTTCGAGGTCGAATTCAACAATTCGGGCGAGGTGCTTACCGCCCAGGTCCCCTTCAACCGCTAGTTCAAGACAGACAGGTGACGCGACGCTGCGGCCCTGTTCCTCGGAACAGATCCGTGGCAGTCTGGCCTGGCCTCGTAATGGCCAGAGTTGGATTGAATCAATGAATGAGATGGGGAGCAATGCCCTGGCCCGACAGGACCAATACGTCATCGAGGGGCATGACGTTGGTTACACGCTCAATGTCGCGTCCCGGCCGCTCAACATTTTGCACGATGTCAACCTGGTGGTTCGGCCCGCCGAAGTTGTCGCCATTGTCGGCGCGTCAGGCAGCGGCAAGACTTCGCTGCTGATGCTGCTGGCGGGGCTGGATCGGGCAACTTCAGGCAAGATCCTAGTGCGCGGCACCGACCTTGGCACGATGGGCGAGGACGAGCTTGCCCGGTTCCGCCGGGGCTCCCTGGGTATCGTATTCCAGAGCTTCCACCTCATTCCATCGCTGACCGCGGTCGAAAATGTCGGGCTGGCGCTGGAAATCGCCTCGCCTGAACTGGCCTTGGCAGAGGTGCGCCGCCGCGCCGCTGAGGCGCTCGAAGCGGTGGGTCTGGGTGGCCGGGTCGATCACCGGCCGTCCGCGCTTTCGGGGGGCGAACAGCAGCGCGTTGGCCTGGCTCGCGCGATGATCGCCAATCCGCCCCTGTTGCTGGCCGATGAGCCCACTGGCAATCTTGACGAGAAGACCGGCGAAGTGGTGATCGAGCTGATGTTCGGCCTTGCCCGGAAGAATCAGACCGCCGTGGTGCTGGTCACCCACGATCCCAAGCTCGCGGCGCGCGCCGACCGGGTGCTGACCATGAGCCAGGGCCACCTTACCGAAACCACGGCGGCTCGATGAGCTCTTTGTTGCGAGCCATCCGGATTGGGTTGCTGGATATGCGCGGCGATCTCCGCCGCTTTGTGCTGCTGGTCGCGTGCCTTGCAATCGGTACCGCGCTGATTGGCGGGGTTGGCTCGATCGGCGCCAGCATCACCGAGGCCATGGACCGCAGCGCCGCCGAACTGATGGGCGGTGATCTGGAATTGTCGCGGGCCGATCGCCCTGCAACATCCGAGGAACTTGACGCGATGCGCCAGTTCGGCCGGATTGCGCCGATCGTGGACACCAATCTGCGCGCCAAGGGGGCTGAAGCGGATGCCTTTGTCGACCTGGTGGCGGCTGGCGAGGGGTATCCGCTGGTGGGGCATGTGGTTAGCCCGGAATTGGGGAATGCCGCCGCCAACGAATTTTTGAGCGAGCAGGACGGTGCGTTCGGCGCGCTGGTGGACGCGGTGATGCTGGACCAATTGGGCATAGGGGTCGGTGATCGCTTCCAGCTCGGGGGCACCGAGTTCGAGGCGCGCGGCACCTTGTCGAGACTGCCTGATGCGGCGGTGCGCGGCTTCAAGCTGGGGCTGACGACGCTGATTTCAACCGATGCTTTTGCCACCGTATCGGATCGGACCTCGCCGCTGCCGGGTTTGGGCGTATGGTATCGCTACAAGCTGCTCCTCAATGACGGTGACGCCGAAGCGGTGCAGGGGGAGATCGCTACGGCACTGGCTGATACCGGCTGGACCATTCGTACGGCGCGCGACGGGCTGGGCGACATGGTGCGCTATTACGACCAGTTCATGCGCTTCCTGATGATTGTCGGGTTGGGCTCGCTGTTGATCGGGGGCGTCAGCGTCTGGACCAGCATGCAGGCTTATATCGCCGAGCGCACGCAGGTGATTGCGGTGCTGCGCAGTATTGGGGCGACGCATAACCGGGTGTTGGTGCACTTCCTGTCCCAAGTGGGCGCGCTGGCGCTGGTTGGCGTGTTGGCTGGCATCGCCATTGGCGGCAGTGTTGCTTATTTCGTGCTGCCCTATGTGGGCGAAGCCATGGGTATCGGCCTGCGGCCGAGCATCAATCCGCAACCGCTGCTGGTTGCGGCGGCGGCCGGTATCTTGACGGCCTTCGCGTTTTCCTACCAGCCGCTGCAGCGCACGCAGGCGATCCGGCCCATCCTGCTGTTCCGCGCCAAGGGCCTGGACGTTGGCAGCGCCAAGTGGACCGATCTGTTGCGCATGCCGCAGGGCCTGCCGATGATCATCGCCGGTATCGGCCTCTTCTGGCTGGCTTATCTGATCACCGGCGATGCACTGCTGGTCGCGGCCTTCGCCGTGGCGAGTGCGCTCTCGGTGGTGCTGTTCCAGCTCTTTGTCCGCGCGGTACGAGCGACGATTGCCGGGCTGCCCGAAATGCCGGGGCAGGTGCTGCGCCATGCCGTGCGGTCCATTGCAGTGTCGCAAACGGCGGCCGCCTCGATCGTGACGGCGGTAGGCATGACGCTGACCATGCTGATCATCGTCCTCGTGCTGCAGGGCAATCTGCGCCAGGAGTTCCTCGGCGCTTCGGCCTTTGATGTCCCCACGCTGGTGGCCTCAGACCTGTTCCCTGACGAGATGGAAGATCTCGAGGCCATGCGGGCAACCACGGCTGGGATCGAAGCTGTCGTGGCGACCCCCATGCTCCGCGGCGCACTGGCCGAGGTGGCTGGTGAGCCCGTGGACACGCTGCGGCCGCGCGGCCCCGAAGCCACGTTCCTGCTGTCGGGCGAAGTGCCCCTGACCTATCGAGATGCCTTGCCGACCTCCTCGGTGGTGACGGCGGGCGAGTGGTGGCCGGCGAACTATGAAGGGCCCGGCCTGGTTTCGCTGCACCGGAGCCTCCGCGAAGGCCTTGATGTCGATATTGGCGACGAGCTGACCTTCAGCATATTCGGCGAGCCGATCACGGTTACGGTCGCGAGCTTCCGCGATTATTCCTGGCAGGGCGGCATCGACTTTCTCGCGACCTTCTCGCCCGGCGTGCTGGAGGAATATCCAACGACGCTGTTTGCCGCGGTGACAGCGGCGCCCGGCGCCGAGGAGCCAGTAGAGCGCGCCCTTGCCAGTACTCTGCCGGACGTGAACTTCATCCCTGTGGGTGAAACGCTTAAGCAGGTCACGGACGCGCTGCAGCAACTTTCCTTTGCCGCCTTGCTGGTGGGTGGATTGGCGGTCGGTAATGGCCTGCTGGTGGTGCTGGGCAGCATTGCGACCGGCCTCAAGCAGCGGGAGGCTGATGCCGTGATCAACAAGATGCTGGGCAAGGCACGGCCAGCCATCCTGACCACGGCGCTGGTGCAGTATCTTGTGCTGGGGCTGCTGGCGGCGATCCCCGCAATGGTGGTGGGACTTGGCCTGGGCTGGCTCGTCAGCCGGCTGTTGACTGATGTGGAATTTACCGCCGAGGCGGCCACGCTGTTCAGCGTCGTGATCGCCAGCATTGCGCTTACCGGCGCATTGGGGGCAGCGACCTTGCTGCGCGCCACCACGGCTGCACCGGCCCGGCTGCTGCGCGAGTTGTAGCCGGTGTCGCCCTTCGGGCGGGACTTACTCGACCTTCTGATGAGCTTTTCTAGTTTGCCGGTTTTCCCGGCGCCTCAGCGTCGGCATGGAGGGGCGCGACCACCGGGGTAGTCTGGGGGATGGGTCGAAATATGGCCTGGTCGCTGGCTTGCGGGGACGGTCGGATCCGGGTGCGCCAGATGCCAAAGCCGCCAGCTGCGAGACCCATGGCAGCGGAAAAGATGAAGAGCCCATCGGGTCCGAACAGCGACATGCTGAACGATGCGATCAGCGGGCCGAGGATCGAACCCACGGAATTGAGCAGGATCAGCCCGCCGCTCGCCGCCACCAGATCGGCCCTGGCGACGTGGTCGTTGGCGTGGCCAAGGCAGAGCGGATAGATGCTGAAAGAAATGCCGCCAAACAGCAGGGTAGAAAGCAGGAACATCCAGCTGCCATAGCCGGAGGTGAGCATGGCAATGCTCAAGAGCGCCAGGGCCCCGCATACACCGATGATGATGGTGCGTCGGTCGAAGGCGTCGGAGAGTTTGCCGAGGGGAAATTGCAACAGCACGCCCCCGGCGATCAGCAGGGTCATGAAGGTTGCCGTCCCGGTCATGCCGAGGCCCGTCGAGGCCGCATAGACGGGCGCGAGGCCATAGATAGCCCCGATCACCCCGCCGCTGAGGAACACACCAACCAACCCCAGTGGAGAGGCTTGGTAGAGGGCGCGCAGGCTGAAGGAGCTGACATCGGGCAGCGACGGCGGCGCCGAGCGGGTCAGGCAGACCGGCACCAGCGACAGCGATAGCAGGATCGAGATGATCATGAACAGCAGTGGGCTGCCGGTGGCGTTTAGGTTCAGCAATTGCTGGCCTGCAGCCATCGCCGCATAAAGCGTGACCATATAGGACGACACGATGAGGCCGCGCGTCTTGTTGCTGGCTTCGGCATTGAGCCAGCTTTCGATGCACATATAGATGCCCGCGAGGCACACGCCTTCGGCAAAGCGCAATGCCGCCCACAGGATGAGATTATCCGACAGGGCATGGCCGAGCGCGGCGGCGGAATAAACCGAGGCGAATGCCGCGAAGGCGCGGATATGGCCGGCCTGCTTGATGAAACGGAAGCACTGCAGCGAGCCAAAGGTGAGGCCGGCAAAGAACGCGGCCGTCACGGCGCCCACGGCGAGCGAGCTTGCCCCGGAATTGGTCATGCGCAGGCCAATCAGGGTGCTGAGCGCCCCATTGCCCAGCATGAGGATGGCGACGCTGGCCAGCACCGGCAGGATTGGGCGAATGGATCGCAGCATGTGTTTCTCCGGCCCTTGTGCTAATGTTAAAACCCGGAACCGCAGAAGCGGTCCCAAGCCAGACCGGCTCGCGACCAGTTGGTTGATGCCGTGCGGCCTCGCCCGAGTAAGCGGAACCAGGTGAGGATTATTCGCAATCCAGCCGGCATCCTGCTGTTCGATGGCCTTGGTGCTGCCGGCACCATTGTTTCACCGCAGGGAGCGCGATAGCAGCGATTTTCAGCAGCTTTGCGGCAGCGAGGTTTTCGGCAAGGAAGCTGCTATTGGCAACCGGCACAATGCGGTTGACCGGGAAACCAGCGGCCGCACCCCCGATCCCGATCATGGAGGTGATGACGACCCTGGAGGGCGCCAGCATCAGTGTCTGGTTGAGCCGGGCCGTGACGGTACGCAGTGCGAGGGCGGCTGGACCTCGATCGGCATCTGCCAGGGGGTCGAGCCAAAGGCCTCGCAGGCCCCATCGGCTGTTGGATGCGCCTGAAGCCGCACTGGCCATGGGCCGTGCGGGTATGGGAAGGCGGGCATCGCAGCGAGGGCTGCGACATGGGGCGAAGTTCGCCTCGGTGCCGGTCGTCCGGCGGGAAGTAGAAGGTGAAGCAAGCTTCGCCCCATGCTCTATCGGAGACTCTTCGGTGAGGACCGTCCGTGGCTAGACCCGTGCCAAACGCCAGAAGCCCTGGAGCTTCATTGGACCGGGGGATGAAATCGGTCCCGGATCATCCTCGTCCCGAAGGAGCTTGGGCGACCCCAAACCCATCCGATATCCCCGCACCGACCGTTCGTCGCGACCGCGCAGCTTGTCCGGGAACTAGGGGGATTGTGCCTGAGGTTTTCGGGGGCGGGGATAAGTTTTTGGGGGTGGTGATGGCCGCCCTCGTGGTTCGAGGCTGCGCTCCGCTTCGCACCTCACCATGAGGGCTTCGGATGGATCTGGTCGGTTGCGGGACCTCGATGAGCCCTCATCCTGAGGTGCCGCGCAGCAGCCTCGCAGGGCGAGGGCGGCAATCACCGCTCCTTGCGGCTGGCCAGAGCAGGCAGTGCCTCATAATCATAGCTGATCAGCGCTTCCTTCTTGCGCCGGCTCCAGCCCTTGATCTGCCGCTCGCGCTCGATGGCATCGACGATCCGCTCATAGGTTTCGGTGAACACCAGTTCCACGGGGCGGCGGCTTTTGGTGTAGCCTACAGTGAGCCCCTCATTGTGTTCCCAAACCCGCTGCTCGACCGGCTTTTTAGTGAGGCCGGTGTAAAAGGAGCCATCCGAGCAGCGCAGCAGGTAAACGGTGACTTCCATGATGCCCTCCGGAGCCTGATGCTGGGGCGGAAACGGGGTGGGTGCAAGGGGCTTGCGCGGCCATTACCAAGGCGTGTTGGGCTTGCTGAAATCGCGGTGGGTGCTATGGACGGCATGGGGGCTGCGCCCTCGTGGTTCGAGGCTGCGCTGCGCTTCGCGCCTCACCATGAGGGCTAGGGGGCGGTAATGCTGGGTGGGAGATCGGTTCTGGGGGCGTCGGTTTTCCCCGCCCTTGCGGCAGCCCTCATCCTGAGGTGCCGCGTAGCGGCCTCGAGGGACAGGGCGGCTGCAGGGTGAACCTGCAGTTTGGATTCCAACTCAGATTGCCTCCACGCGAGCCGCACAGGTGGTTGCGCGGATCAAAGGTCGAGGTTGCCGCCTCGGCCTTTTTGATTCTTAGGAAATGAGTCTCGTTTTGATCTCCTTACGAGATTGGCCCGACCGGAGGAGGTCGGGCCAATCAATCGCGTTAGTTTAACTACAACCAGTCGTCGTCCCGCAGGTATCACACTTCAAACATGTGCCGTTCCGCACCATCGTGAAGTTGTGGCACTCGGTGCATTGGTCGCCGGTATAGCCTTTCATCTGGGCTTCGGCGCGGAGCACGCCCGTGTCCTTGGACGGGGGCGGGGTTGGGATGGGGTGGAGCTCGGCGGCGTTGAGGGCCGTCGGGGTGGGATCGATCTTGAGGGCCGTGGCCGAGCGCAGCGTGGTTACCGTCGAGGTGGAGGCTGCCGGCGCCGCGTAGTGCGCGGCCTGGGCGGTGGGGACCAGCATCAGCGAGGCGTTCTGCGTGCGGCCACGGGTCATGCCGCGGGACACGAACTTTTCGGCTGGAACCGGTGCCGGGCTGGCGGAAGCGGAGGGGCGCGCATGGTGTTCCTCATCAACGCCACCTGAAAGCGAGGTGGGGCTGTCGGGGTTCACATGGGCCAGGTCGTCGCGGTCGAGATAGGAAACGGCGAGTTCGCGGAACACGTAATCGAGGATCGAGGTCGCGTTCTTGATCCGGTCATTGCCCATGACCATGCCGGCGGGCTCGAAGCGGGTAAAGGTGAAGGCCTCCACATATTCGTCCAGCGGCACGCCATATTGCAGGCCCAGCGAAATGGCGATGGCGAAGTTGTTCATCATGGCGCGGAAGGCAGCGCCTTCCTTGTGCATGTCGATGAAGATTTCGCCCAAACGACCATCGTCATATTCGCCGGTGCGCACATAAACCTTGTGGCCACCGACCACGGCTTTCTGGGTGTAGCCCTTGCGGCGATCGGGCATCTTTTCGCGCGAGCGCACTTCCACTTCGCGCTCAATGATGCGCTCGACGATCTTTTCGGCGATCGCGGGGACGCGGGCATCGGCGTTCATGGCGACAAGGTTCTCGACGTGATCCTCGTCCTCATCCTCGTCGGCAGCGGCGAGCACGGAGGAGTTGAGCGGCTGGGAGAGCTTGGAGCCATCGCGGTAGAGCGCATTGGCCTTGAGCGCCAGGCGCCAGGACAGCATGTAAGCCTGCTTGGCGTCCTCCACGGTCGCGTCATTGGGCATGTTGATGGTCTTGGAAATGGCGCCCGAGATAAAGGGCTGGGCGGCCGCCATCATCAGGATATGCGATTCCACCGACAGGTAGCGCTTGCCGATCTTGCCACAGGGGGTGGCGCAATCGAACACGGGCAGATGCTCGTCCTTGAGGTGCGGCGCGCCTTCGAGGGTCATGGCACCGCAAACATGGATATTGGCGGCCTCGATGTCCTTTTTGGAAAAACCAAGGAAGGGCAGCAGCTCGAACGAGAAATCGTTCATCTGCTCTTCGGTGACGCCGAGCGACTTGAGGAAATCGACACCCAGGGTCCACTGGTTGAAGATGAACTTGATGTCGAAGGCAGATGCGGTCGCAGCGTTGAGCGCGGCGATCTTGTCATCGGTGAAACCCTTGGCGCGCAGCGTCGATGGGTTGACGCCCGGTGCCTGGTTCAAATTGCCGTGGCCCACGGCATAGGCTTCCATTTCGGCAATCTGGGATTCGGAATAGCCAAGGGTGCGCAGGGCCGGGGGCACGGCACGGTTGATGATCTTGAAGTAGCCGCCGCCGGCGAGCTTCTTGAACTTTACGAGGGCGAAATCGGGCTCGATGCCGGTGGTGTCGCAATCCATGACAAGGCCGATCGTGCCGGTGGGGGCGATCACGGAAACCTGGGCATTGCGATAGCCATGGGCTTGCCCGAGTGCGAGGGCATTGTCCCAGGCGAGCTTGGCGCGTTCGCTGAGGTTCGCATCGATCAGCGAGGCATGATCGAGCGGCACCGGGGTGATGGAGAGACCCTCATAGCCCTCGGCATTGCCATGGGCGGCGTTGCGATGGTTGCGGATGACGCGCAGCATATGGGGGGCGTTGCGCTTGTAGTCCTTGAAGGGCCCGAGCTCCTTGGCCATCTCGGCCGAGGTGGCATAGGCGACGCCGGTCAGGATGGCGGTGACGGCACCGGCAATGGCCCGGCCTTCGGCGGAGTCATAGGGAATGCCCGAGGTCATCAGGAAGCCACCGATATTGGCGTAGCCGATGCCCAGCGTGCGGTATTCGAACGAGCGTTCGGCAATGGAGCGCGAGGGGAACTGCGCCATCATCACCGAAATTTCGAGCACAATGGTCCAAAGGCGGACGGTGTGCTCATAGGCCGAGGTGTTGAACGAGCTATCGGGGTTGCGATAGGGCAGCAGGTTCACCGAAGCGAGATTGCACGCGGTGTCATCGAGGAACATGTATTCCGAGCAGGGATTGGATGCGTTGATCGGACCAGCCGCGGGCGACGTGTGCCACTCATTGATGGTGGTGTGGTACTGGATGCCAGGATCGGCCGAAGCCCAGGCGGCATAGCCGACCTGTTCCCACAGATCGCGCGCCTTGAGGGTCTTGGTGACCTTGCCATCCTTGCGGGCGGTCAGGTTCCAGTCGCCATCGGTTTCGACCGCCTTGAGGAAGTCGTCGGTGACCCGGACGGAATTGTTGGAGTTCTGGCCCGACACGGTCAGGTAGGCCTCGGAATCCCAATCGGTGTCGTAGATGGGGAATTCGAGATCGGTATAGCCCTGCTTGGCGAACTGGATGACGCGGTAGATGTAGTTCTCGGGCACCAGCGCCTTTTTGGCGGCGCGCACTTCGCGCTTGAGGGCGGGGTTGAGGGTCACGTCAAAGCAATCGTCACCATTGCCTTCGCAGTTGACGCAGGCCTTCATGATGGCCTTGAGGTGCTTGGAGACGGTCTTGGAGCCGGTCACGAGCGCTGCGACCTTCTGTTCTTCCTTGACCTTCCAGTTGATGTATTCCTCGATATCGGGGTGATCGATATCGATCACCACCATCTTGGCGGCGCGACGGGTGGTGCCGCCCGACTTGATGGCGCCGGCAGCACGGTCACCGATCTTGAGGAAGCTCATCAGGCCAGAAGAACGGCCGCCGCCGGAAAGCTTTTCGCCACCGCCACGGAGCTTGGAGAAGTTGGTGCCGGTGCCCGAGCCATACTTGAACAGGCGCGCTTCACGCACCCAAAGATCCATGATGCCGTTGTCATTGACGAGGTCGTCATTGACCGACTGGATGAAGCAGGCATGCGGCTGGGGATGCTCGTAGGAGCTCCTGGACTGCACCAGCTTGTGGGTGAAGGGGTCCACGTAGAAGTGGCCCTGGCCGGGGCCGTCGATGCCATAGGCCCAGTGCAGCCCGGTGTTGAACCACTGCGGCGAGTTGGGGGCGACGCGCTGGGTCGCGAGCATGTAGCAGAGCTCGTCAAAAAAGGCGCGGGCATCGTCCTCGCTGTCGAAATAACCGCCCTTCCAGCCCCAATAGGTCCAGGTGCCGGCAAGGCGATCAAAGACTTGGCGCGAGTCCATTTCCGAGCCGAAGCGTTCGGCTTCCGGCAGCTTGGCGAGCGCGGCTTCGTCAGGGACGGAGCGCCACAGCCAGGACGGAACGGAGTTTTCCTCAACCTTCTTGAGCGCACGGGCTACGCCGGCCTTGCGGAAGTACTTCTGCGCAATAATGTCGGCAGCGACCTGGCTCCAGGTTGCGGGAATCGCGATGTTCTCGAGCTTGAAAACGACCGAGCCATCCGGGTTGCGAATCTCGCTCGTGGCGGAGCGGAATTCGATTGACGCGTAGCGGTCCTCGGCGGCGGCAGTGAAACGGCGATCGATCTTCATAATGGCCTCGATTGATGCGGTTTGAGACTGGCGAGCTTAGTGGCCAGACTCCGGTGTTGGGTCATCGATACCATCTCCCGCGAAGCTGTCGACGGGAGAAAATTCGCTAGAGCTTGTGCGTGAGCTGCTGGCACTGATCTATATATAGTACCAGCCTGTGAAAAACGAGGAAAACCGGGGGTTCGCGAAACCGTTATCAAATCGTTAATGGATGATGATAAGGACGCCGCGTTCGGGCTCGATTGAGCGAAGAGTCAGGAGTCCTAAGGGCTTACCAAAATGCCGGCTGGCTGCGACTCTGGACCGCACGGGAGTCAATGGCAAAAAATCGAGCTGTGCGGAGCAGGGGGGGCCTTGTGTTTGCCGAGCGTTCTTGTTCCCCGCACGAAACCCTAGTGTCGCCATATGCAGCATGGTAAAGGCACTGCAGCCCCAACGCGGGCACAAGACTGATGTGGAACGCCCGATGAAAGACTTTCTCCTTGAGATTTTCCGTTGGTGGCACGGCCAGACCTGGGGCACCAGGCTGTGGCTGAAGCGGCACGGCGAGTTCGTGGGAACGGACCAGTTCGGCAACCGCTACTACAAGGACAAGAAGAGCAATCGGCGCTACGTGACCTATAACGGGCCAGCCGATGCCTCGACCATTCCCCCAGGCTGGTATGGCTGGATGCACGGGCGCACGGACCTGCCGCCCACCCAAGACACCTACACCCCCCATGCCTGGGAAAAGCCGCATCAGCGCAACATGACTGGGACCGCGGAGGCTTACCGTCCCGATGGCAGCCTGCTCAAATCGGGCGAGCGTCCCCGGGTGACGGGTGACTATGAAGCCTGGTCACCTGAATAGGCCGAGACTTTGCGCTTCACTGATTTAGAGCCGCTGCGCCTTTGGCGCCGAATCGCCCTGCTCGGCACCATTCTGGTGCTCGCCGTGCCAGGGTCGGCCGTCGCCCAGCCCATCGCCAATCCGGTGGCGACCTTTGCCGGTCTCGACAAGATCACCGGGCGCATCACGCGCTTTGACGTTTATGTCGACGAAACCGTGCTGTTCGGCGCGCTCGAGATCACGCCGCGCGCCTGCTACAACCGGGCGCCAACCGAAACCCAGCAACGCACCTCCGCATTCCTGGAAGTGGACCAGCGCAGCCTGCAGGGCGTGAGCAAGCGCATTTTCACCGGCTGGATGTTTGCAGACAGCCCGGCGCTCAACGCCGTGGACCATGCGGTTTATGATGTTTGGCTGGTGGAGTGCAAAACCTCCACCGATGTACCGCCGCCGGACGCGCGCTAAGATAAAATTCCCCTGGGCTGCAATTCTTGTGGCGGGCCTGTCGGCTTGGCAGGTCCACGCGCGTCCTGTTCCTGATCAAACCAGGAGAACACGATGCTGAGCTTGCCCCAGATCGTTGAACGACCTGAACAGGCCTATGCCTATCTACCGTTCCGGGTCCGAATGGATGAGATGAAACTCCCGGCCGACCAGGGATTTCCGAAGCTGTTCGGTTTTCTAGGCGAACAGGGCATCGCCCCCAGCTCTGCGCCCTTTTACAATTATCGCCGCATCAACATGGCCGAGACCCTCGATGTCGAGGCTGGCGTGCCTGTGGCGCAGCCCGGGCAGGAGGCAGATGGCGTAAGGTTCGGCGTGTTGCCGGCGGGGCGCTATGTGACCCTGGACTGGCACGGCCACTACGATGCGCTCGAGCAGGTAACGGCCATGCTGATCGGCTGGACGAGATTGGTGGGCCTTGAGTTCGACATGGCGGACAAAGCCGACGGGGATCATTTTGCCTGTCGGCTAGAGATCTACGAGACCGATCCGAGCGAGGTCCCCAACCCGGAGGATTGGGTGACCACGCTGGCGTTCAAGCTCAAGCCCTGACAGTAGTTTCGATGCTGCTGTGGCGGGCAGTCAGCAGGGGGATCACGATCTCCATTACGCCGATCAGCACATGGGGCCACCAGATCCGATCGGCGAAACCGAACAGCCATGGCGAAGCTGCCAGAAGTAGACCGCTGGCAATGTCGAGGCCCAGATGCACCGGCATGGGGATGAGCTTGGCAATACTCAGCTCGTAGCGGGTGAGCAGGCTATAGATGAGCGCGGTAATGCCCAGGATCATCGGCACCCATTGAGCCGCCGTTCCATCGGCAAAGCCGAGAATATAGGGCGCGAGGATCAGAACAATACCGACGATATAGTCGATGACGCCATGGACGCGAGTTGGAATCATGGTCAGTTCTCCGGTTGTTTTGGCGTCAACTGGAGCGGGGGACCTAAGTTCCGCAAGCAGTGCAGCGCTTAGACCATGTTATGGCAGCTGTGCTTGTTGCTTGCCGCTAGAACAGGTTGTCGAGGGCATTGTAGTAGCGGTAGCGGACCTCGTCCCATTCGGCGCCATAGCTCTCGAGGAAAGGGGCGACATGTTCCTCGCCAATATTGTGCTGGATGCTGCGGCAGGCTAGCGCCAGGTCCTGCCAAAGATCGGCCACGCCCAACCGAGCGCAATCAACCATGCCGGAAAAGCGCCCTTCGGACGCAAGGATGTTGGGCGCGCAAGCATCGCCGTGAGTGACGATGCTGTCGCGGCTGGTGGGCCTGTTGCGGTGCAACCAGTCGAGCACAGCCCCTGCGCTCCACCCCTGCTGGTCGGGCCCGAAGTCGGTTTCGTCGACAAGGCCGGCCGCAACCCGGGCCTGCGCGGCGGCGAGGCGCTGATCGAGGCTGTGGTCGAATGGGCAGGTGCGGGGATCCAGGGCGTGCAGCCGCCGCAAGCCTTGAGCGTAGATGCGGACAAACTCGGCTTTGTCCACCATCCAATGGGTAAGGTCCTGGCCGGGCACCGCAGTCATGAGCAGCCATAGCCCGCCCTGGGTCTCATCCGTGTCGACGATGCGCGGCGCCTTGAAGCCCATGCGGGTGAGCCAGCCAAGGCGGTCGATCTCCCCAGGCAGTTCCGCCAGCGGATGGTTGGACTCGCTCTTGAGAAAAACCGCGTTGCCATCGCTGAGGGCGATGCGCCAGACCCGCGCACCGGACTTGCCGATGGTGATCGGTGTCCAGTCGCGTGCGGCCAGATCGATGAATTTCGGGGGCAGGTCTGCAGGTATGGTCATTGGCGGTCAATCGCGTGCCAGTCGCCTTGCAGGAGAAGCGCATTGCCCAAGCGCTCCTCGTAATCTGCGCGCGCAATCTCGATGCCGCCGAGCGATGCCAGGTGATCGGTGACGAACTGGGTGTCGAGCAGTGTGAAGCCGCCTGCATTGAGCCGATCCACCAGATGGGCGAGGGCCATCTTGCTGGCATTGGTGGCGCGGTGAAACATGGATTCGCCAAAGAAGGCGCCGCCGATGGCGAGGCCATAAAGGCCGCCCACCAGGTCGGGCCCATCCCAAACTTCCACGGTGTGGGCGATGCCGCGACGGAACAGTTCGCCATAAACCGAGCGGATGGTGGCGTTGATCCAGGTGCTGCGGCGATCCTTACCGACGGTGGCGCAGCCTTCGATGATGGCGGGAAAATCGGTATCAACGCGGATGGTGAAGGGGGATTTGCGGATCGCTTTGCGCAGACTGGCGGAAAGATGAAAATCATCCAGCGGAATAATGCCGCGCATTTCCGGGCTGACCCAGAACACGTCCTTGTCGGCGGCGTCCTCCGCCATGGGAAATATGCCCGCGCGATAGGCCCGGATGATCAGCTCCGGGGTGATCTCGATGCTGAACGGGTCAGGACGGCGCGGCATTTGTGTGGCTGCAACTCCTGGAGCGGTGTGCCCGCCCCCGTGGTTCGAGGTTCGTGAAGAACTCGCACCAGACCATAGCCCCTATAACAGGGCGGTAGAAAAGCCCCCATGGTCAATGCGCCACCCAGCGCCGGACCACGAGGGCTTGAAGTCTAGACCTTGTTGGCGGCGAGGTATTTTTCGAGCCAGTGGATGTCGTAGTCGCCAGCCAGGATTTCCGGCTCCTTGATCAGGCGCTGGAACAAGGGCAGGGTGGTCTTGACCCCGTCGATGACGAATTCATCGACGGCGCGGCGCAAGCGCTGCAGGCATTCCTCGCGGGTGCGGCCGTAAACAATGAGCTTGCCGATCAGCGAGTCGTAATAGGGCGGGATCTTGTAGCCCTGGTAAACGGCAGAATCGACGCGCACGCCTACGCCACCGGCCGGGTGGTAGAAGGTGATTGTGCCAGGCGAGGGAGCAAAGGTCTGCGGGTCCTCGGCATTGATCCGAACTTCGATGGCGTGGCCATAGAAGTTGATCTTGTCCTGGGTCATCGAGAGCGCCTCGCCCGAGGCAACACGGATCTGCTCATAGACGATGTCGATGCCGGTGATGCGCTCGGTGACGGGGTGCTCCACCTGAAGTCGGGTGTTCATTTCGATGAAATAGAACTCGCCGTTCTCGTAGAGGAACTCGACCGTGCCTGCGCCGGAGTATTTGAGCTTGCGCATGGCGGCGGCGCAAATCTCGCCGATCCGATCGCGTTCCTCAGGCAGGATTGTCGGGCCGCCCGCTTCTTCCCAGACCTTCTGGTGGCGGCGCTGCAGCGAGCAGTCGCGCACGCCCAGATGAACGGCGTTACCCTGACCATCGCCCAGCACCTGCACTTCGATGTGGCGCGGCTTGCCCAGGTATTTTTCCATGTAAACGGAATCATTGCCGAAAGCGGCCTTAGCCTCCGAGCGGGCCGTGGACCAGGCGACCAGAAGTTCGGCTTCGCTATGGGCGACCTTCATGCCGCGCCCGCCGCCACCGGCGGTGGCCTTGATCAGCACGGGATAGCCGATTTCGGCCGCCGTGGAGATGGCGTCCTCATCGTTCTCGACGGCGCCGGCGGAACCCGGCACAACGGGAATGCCCAGCTCAACGGCGGTCTTTTTGGCCGTAATCTTGTCGCCCATGATCTCGATATGGTGCGCGGAAGGGCCAATGAAGGTGACGTTGTGCTCGGTCAAAATCTGAGCGAAGCGAGCGTTCTCGGACAAGAAGCCATAGCCGGGGTGCACGGCATCGGCGCCGGTGATCTCGCAGGCGGCCATGATCGAGGGGATGTTGAGGTAGCTGTCCTTAGCGGCGGGGGGGCCAATGCAGACGCTTTCATCGGCCAGGCGCACATGCATGGCATTGGCATCGGCGGTGGAGTGAACCGCAACGGTCTGGATGCCCAGCTCCTTGCAGGCGCGCAGGATGCGCAGCGCGATCTCGCCGCGATTGGCGATCAGAACCTTCTGGAACACGGGGCCGTCTCCTATTCGATGACGACGAGCGGCTCGCCGTATTCCACCGGCTGCGCGTCCTGCACCAGGATGCGGACAACAGTGCCGGAGCGATGGGCGGGGATCTGGTTCATGGTTTTCATGGCTTCGATGATCAGCAGGGTCTGACCTTCGGTGACCTTGGAGCCAACTTCGGCAAAGGCGGGCTTGCCGGGTTCGGGCGAGCGGTAAGCGGTGCCGACCATAGGCGAAGTCAAGGTGCCGGGATTGGAGGCGAGGTCCTCAATCGCGGCGGGCGCAGCAGCCGGCACGGAGCCGGCAGGGGCCAGCGGAATGGCCACTGCTGGCGCAGGCGCGTATTGCGGCGGGGCTGCGTAGGTGACCGTCTCGTTGGCGTAGGACCGGGTGACGCGGACGCGGAAATCTTCTTGTTCAATCTCGATCTCGGCGAGATTTTCCTTGTTGAGGAGTTCGGCGATGGCGCGGACCAGATCCTGATCCACTTGCGATGACTTGCTCATTCTTGTTGGTCTCCCGCGCTTGCGCGTCGATCGTTGTTTACAGTTTTTCAGCCAGTGCCTGGAGCGCCAGCTTATAGCCGAGCGCTCCAAAGCCGCAAAGCACACCCACAGCAACGGCTGAGACAAAGGAATGGTGCCGGAATGGCTCACGCTGGTGAATATTGGAAAGGTGGACTTCGGCTACCGGCAAGCCGACGGCCTTGAGGGCATCGGCAATGGCCAGGCTCGTGTGCGAATAGGCGGCCGGGTTGATCAGGATGGCATCGGCCGTGGCGCGCGCGTCCTGAATCCAGGTGACCAGCTCGCCTTCATGATTGGACTGCCGGAAATCGACGCTGAGGCCGAGTTCGGTCGCCGTATCCCGGCACAGGTTCTCAATATCCTTGAGGGTATTGGAGCCGTAGATGCCGGGCTCGCGGATGCCCAGAAGATTGAGATTGGGTCCGTTGAGTACGAGTACGCGCTTAGCCATGAAGGTCGCCTTTGCACCGGCGGTTGAGGGCCGGAAGATCGTCGGTTACACGACTCGGCGGCAAAAGGCAAAAGGCGGCGTCAGCCTTCACACTGGCTTTCACCGCAAGCGCGCATGTTGCGTATGCGGCTGCGCAGCTCGTCAATGCCGATGGCGCCCGGAATGACCTCATTGCCAATGATGTAGGTGGGCGTGCCGGTGATGTTGAGCGCCTGGGCGATTTCGTAGGACGTCTTGATCGTCTGGGCGACCGTTTCCTCGTTCATCTGCAGCTCAAGGTTGACCGGGCTGAGGCCAAGATCTGCGGCGGCGGCGAGGGCTGCGGTTTTGTCCACCTGGCCGCGCGTGGTGAAGAGGGCCTCGTGGAAGCGCCAATAATCCACATCCTCCCGGCCCACCAGAACGGCGATCCGGGCGGCATCCATCGATTCGTTGGACAGGATCGGGAATTCCTTGAGCACGACGCGCAGATTGGGATCTTCCGCCAGAAGCGTGGCGAGGTCGGGCAGGGCACTGCGGCAATAACCGCAGTTGTAGTCGAAGAGCTCGACCAGGGTGACGTCGCCCTCGGGATTGCCGAGTACGACCTGGCCGGGATCGTTGAAGATGGCTTCGCGCATGCTGGCGATGGCCGTGGTGGCTTGTTCGCGCTCGGCGGTGCGCAGCTTGGTGTCGAGAGCGGTCGAGAGGCGCTGCAGGATCGTCGGGTCGCTCATCAGGTAGTTTTCAATGAGCGGGTTGAGCTGGGCAGGATCAAGCTCAGCCAGAGCGGGAGCAGCGGCAGGGACCGGTGGTGGAGTTGCGGCCTCGCGCTCGGCCAGGGCCGTTTCGACAATGGCGCGAACCGCGGCTGCATCGGTTTGTGGAGCCGGGCGGCTCCACATGGAGTAGCCCAAAGCGCCAGCCAGGACGCCGACCAGGGCAACAAGAGCAAGGGTGAGGCGAGGCATGGACGACTCCGAAGCAGGACGCTGCGCCTTTTAGCAGACACCAAGCAATATTACAGCGGCGCGTAAACGGCCCGTGGCTGGCGCATCACTTGGTTGAGAGCGCGGCCAGAACAGGATAGGCCAAACCCACAGCAGGAGCTCATTCATGTCCGACCCAGCACCAGACGGCTTGATGCCGTTCCAAGCCATGGAAATTCTCAAGCGCGCCAAAGCCATGGAGGCGACGGGCCGGACGGTGTGTCACCTCGAATTGGGCGAGCCGGGCTCGCCGCCGGCGCCGAAGGTGATCGAGGCCGTCACCAAGGCCTTGCCGCAGGCGCAGGGCTATACCAATGCAAAAGGGTTGGCGGAACTGCGCGAGGGACTGTCAGCCTATTACTCGGCCCAGCATGGTGTATCCGTAGATCCGGGCCTGATTCTCGCGAGCATGGGGTCATCGGCCGGGTTCATTCTGGCGTTTCACGCTGCTTTTCGGCCGGGGGCTCGCATTGCCATTACCCGGCCGGGCTATCCGGCCTATGTGAACACGCTGTTGGGGCTGGGGTTCGGGGTGGCTGAAATTCCGCTCACTGCTGCCAATGGCTGGCGCCTAACTGGTGCGGAGATTGCCGCCACCCATGCCGCGTCGCCCTTTGAGGGACTGCTGTTTGCGAGCCCTGCCAATCCGACAGGGGCAACGGTGGACCGGGAAGGGCTGCGCGACATCGTTGACACCTGCGCCCGGCTCGGCGTGCGGCTGATCTCGGACGAAATCTATCATGGGCTCGATTATCGCGGACCTTCGGTCAGCGCGCTGGAGCTGACGCGCGACGCTGTCGTGATCAACAGCTTTTCCAAATATTACTGCATGACGGGCTGGCGGATCGGCTGGATGGTGATGCCGGAGGACCTGATCCGGCGTACCGAAATCCTGCAGCAGAATCTGTTTATTTCGGCCCCGACGCTGAGTCAGATCGCCGCTACGGTCGCCTTGGGTGAGCGCGATTATTCGGAAGAGCAGAAAGCGGGTTATGCGGCCAATCGCGGACTGCTGCATGACGGCCTGAGCACGCTGGGCTTTGCCCTGGGCGAGCCCTCGGACGGGGCGTTCTATGCCTATGCAGGGATCGCCAAGTTCTCCAATGACTCCCTGGAGTTCTGCGAGCGGATGCTGGAAGAGGCCGGGGTGGCGATCACCCCGGGCATCGATTTCGACCGCGTCGGCGGACAGGGCTATGTGCGTCTGAGCTATGCCGGCAAACGCGAAAGCATCGAATTGGCGCTGGAGCGGATGGCCAAGGCACTCCGATGAGCGCTGAAAACGCGGTGTTTTGTCAGCCCTAGATGTGAAAAAGGCGGCCCGGGGGCCGCCTTTGTTGTTTCTAGCCAAGGCCGAGGCGGCGCTGCCACCAACCGGCTTTCTTCTTTTCAGGCTGCTTGTCCGGCTCACCCTCGGGACGAGGGGTGCTCGAGGAGACTACGACGCCTTCCTCAGGCAGTTCCTTGCGCGTCCGGCGGGTGCGGCCGGGCTCGGCTGAAGCCGAAGCTTCGGGCGCTGCCTCAGCGGCGGGCTCCGGCAGTGGCTCCGCCGGGGCGGCAAGCTCGACTTCGGCCGGGGCCTCGGTCGGTGCGTCTGTTTCCGCAACGGCGACCGGCTCAAGGCCTGGCGCTTCCGATGCCGGTACAGATGGCGCTTCCGCTGCAGCTTCGGAAGCCGGCTCGGTGGCGACAACGGGAGCCGCTTCTTGCATGGTTTCGGGCTCAGCTGCTGCAGCTTCGGCCTTGGGCTTGCGGGCGCGAGGCTTGCGCTTGGGCTTTTCGGGCGCAGCCGCAGCTTCTCCGGTCGCGACGGCAGCAGGTTCAGCGCTGGCGTCGGCCTCGGCCGGCACCGGATCGCTTTCCTCGGTCTCGATGACCTTCTTGCGACGGCCGCGCTTAGGCTTTTCGGCAGGGATTTCTGCCGCCGCTTCCGCTGTTGGCTCCACCGGCACTTCAACTGGAGTTTCAGTCAGGGTCGGCTCGCCCGTCGCGATCTCTTCCTGGGCCAGGAGGACGTCGGCGACTTCCGCAACCGCTTCCATGCTCAGTTCGGCCTCACCAGCTGGCACAGCTTCCGTGACACCGGCTTCGGCTTCCAGTTCACGCCGATTGCGGCGACCACCACGGCGGCCACGACGGCGACGCTTGCGGCGCTCTTCCTCGCTGCCCTCATCGGCCGTAAAGCCGACGGCTTCACGCACGCTCTCAGGCTCCGCCCCGGCTTCCTCGGCTTCGCTGCTTGCGGCGGAAGCGTCTTCAAGCTCGGCTTCGTCAACGGGCGCAGCCAAACGGGTCTGAGCGGGGCGACCACCATTGTCGTCGCCACGTTCACCACCGCGGCGGCGGCGACGGCGGCGCTTGCGCGAGGGCTCGCCTTCGCCAACTTCGCCAGCCGACACGGGCTGGTCTTCGACCTCGTCAGCCTCGTCCTCGATGATCTCGTCATCGGCATCGTCGATCGTGGCGGTATCGACCCGCACATGCTCGA
Source organism: Devosia sp. Z11_6 (assembly GCF_058133665.1). Taxonomy (NCBI): domain Bacteria; kingdom Pseudomonadati; phylum Pseudomonadota; class Alphaproteobacteria; order Hyphomicrobiales; family Devosiaceae; genus Devosia; species Devosia sp. Z11_6. The sequence goes on along the minus strand of NZ_JBYUNQ010000009.1, from coordinate 93,384 downwards.
CAGCACGGGTTTCAGCATAGGCGGAAACGCGGGCTTCACCCTTCTCGATGGCGAACTGCTGGCCGGTCATCTTGCCATCGGCGGTGATGGTGATGGAGAGGTTATTGCGCTGCTCCAGCGCGGTCAGGGTTTCGCGCTTGAAGTTGAGGATGTAGAGCGCGACCTCGATGGGCAGCCGGACATTGATGGACTGGCCCTGCTTGCGCATCACATGGTCTTCGATGTGGCGCATGATCATCAGCGCCATGGATTCGGTGGAGCGCACCAGACCCGTGCCGTCGCAGATCGGGCATTTGTGGGTGGAGCTTTCCACCACGCCAAAGCGGATGCGCTGGCGGCTCATTTCCATGAGACCGAAATGGGAGATGCGGCCAACCTGGATGCGGGCGCGATCGTCCTTGAGGCAGTCCTTGAGCTTGCGCTCGACAGCCCGGTTGGATCGGTTCTCCATCATGTCGATGAAGTCGATGACAATGAGGCCGGCAAGGTCGCGCAGGCGGAGCTGGCGGGCCACTTCTTCGGCTGCTTCCAGATTGGTCTGGAGCGCGGTGTCCTCGATGTTGTGCTCCTTGGTGGAGCGCCCCGAGTTGACGTCGATGGAAACCAGCGCCTCGGTCGGGTTGATGACGAGGTAGCCGCCCGACGGCAGGGTCACGGTTGGCGAGAACATGGAATCGAGCTGCGCTTCGATGCCGTATTTAGAGAAAAGCGGCTGATCTTCCTTGTAGAGCACGACGTTCTTGGCGTGGCTCGGCATGATCATGCGCATGAAGTCGCGCGCTTCGATGAAGGCGTCCTCGCCAGCGACGAACACTTCGTCGATGTCCTTGTTGTAGAGGTCGCGAATGGTGCGCTTGATCAGCGAACCTTCTTCATAAACGAGGCAGGGAGCCTGCGACTTGAGGGTGAGCGAGCGCACCGATTCCCAAAGGCGCATCAGATATTCAAAGTCGCGCTTGACCTCGGCCTTGGTGCGCGAAGCACCGGCCGTGCGCAGGATCACGCCCATGCCCTGCGGCACTTCCAGGTCGGAGGTGATTTCCTTGAGGCGCTTACGATCCGCCGCATTGGTGATCTTGCGCGAGATGCCGCCACCGCGAGCAGTGTTTGGCATCAAAACGGAATAACGGCCGGCGAGCGACAGATAGGTGGTCAGAGCCGCGCCTTTGTTGCCGCGCTCTTCCTTGACCACCTGCACCAGCATGACCTGGCGGCGCTTGATCACTTCCTGGATCTTGTAGTGGCGGCGGTTATTGCTCGATGAGCGGCGGCGCTCCGGCACTTCCTCAAGCGCATCGGCACCGCCGACGCTTTCCACCGGCTCGTTATTGGCCGGCGCCTGCTCGATATGGCTGTCGTCGCCCTCGGCAGCGTCGGATGTTTCAGATGTTTCGCCCGCTTCTTCAGCGGGTTCGCTGACGGACTCGGGGGCTGCGCCTTCATCGGCGGCCGCCTCGTCGGAAACTTCTTCCTCCTGCTCTTCGGCGAGGAGGGCTTCGCGATCGGCAACGGGGATCTGGTAGTAATCGGGATGGATTTCGCTGAAGGCGAGGAAACCGTGACGGTTGCCGCCATATTCGACAAAGGCTGCCTGGAGCGAAGGCTCCACGCGGGTGACCTTGGCGAGATAGATATTGCCGCGCAACTGGCGGCGGGTTGCCGATTCGAAATCGAACTCTTCGATGCGGTTACCCGCAGTGACGACGATCCGCGTTTCTTCCGGGTGGATGGCATCCACCAGCATTCTCTTTGTAGCCATTATGAGCTCCGCGCACTCGCGCGCCGACAAGAGGCTGCCCAACAGGTGGCAATCTCCGAGTGGCGCAATGCGAGGCGAGTGGTTTAAGGGGGGTGGCGCGCGGGACCAGGCTGGTCGGGGCGCCGGCAGTGCAGGTCATGGCCGAAAATGGCAGCAAAGCAAAACGGCGACCGGTTTCGTCGATCACACCACGTTCTGTTCGCCTGCGGGCCATATGACCTCTTCCTTTTGGACTGAGTGGGGCAGAGCGCCGGTCCCAGCCGTCCGGTTCATCAGAACCGAAATTCATAGAGAAGCGCTGGATTTGCCGCATCTGATCGGGGTGTCAGGCGTATTCTGCGCCTGTGTCCCGAGCCCTTCCGGCTTACGTTTGCAGTGCCTTAGGGCACCGGAACCGTCATGCAGGAAGCTTGCACTTCACCTCATAGCGTGTAGGGCCGTTGCGTCCGATTAGCAACAGGAAAGTCCCAAACTGCCGAGGGGCTGATCAGCCACCTCGGACGAGCTGTTCTTGGCCATTGGGCCGAAACAGCGCATAAAGGAAATGCCGCAGAATCGCTTCAAAGCGATGGCATCTGCGCGCCTAAATTATAGATAGGGCCTGTCCGCATTTGTTTAAACCCCTCCGTGCGCTCGCGCTGTTCTGCATTCTTTCGGGAGCGTTGGGCGTAGCGCCAATTGCCAGCTTGGCGCAGGAGCCGCCGGCAACGGCAACTCCGGCCGCACCAGCAGCGCTACCCAATGTGATGGAGGTGCGCGTCAGCTCGACGCCCGAACGCGCGCGGCTCGTGGTTGACCTCGCGGGCCGGACTGACTTCGCCCTGGTCTCGCTGGGCGATCCTAACCGGCTGGCGATCGATGTGCGGGCGGCGACCTTTTCGCTCGCCGAGCCATCCGGCACGCCGGCCGGGGAAGGGCTGGTGTCGGGCTATCTGGTGGAGCAGGCGGCAGCTGACCGGGTTCGTACCACCCTGACGCTGGCTGCTCCGGCCCAAGTCCAGCAAGCCTATGTGCTCGATGCCTTCGAGGACCAGCCGGCTCGGCTGGTGGTGGACATCATTCCCGCCACGCCCGAAGAGTTCGCGGCCAATGTGGCGCGTGACATCACCGGCACCACGGAAGCGGCCCCGGCTGCGTCCACGCCTCCAGGGGGCACTGAGCTGCCGGTGGTGACGCGGCCGCTGGTGGTAATCGATCCCGGCCACGGCGGGATCGATAGCGGGGCGGAAACTCCCAACGGGGTCAAGGAAAAGGACATCGTCCTTTCTTTTGCTCTGCGGCTGCAGGAATTGCTGGTGGAATCGGGCCGGTTCGACGTGGCGTTGACGCGCGAGGACGACACCTTCCTGCGGCTTGAGGAGCGGGTGGCGTTGGCCCGGACCAACAAGGCAGATCTTTTTCTTTCCATTCACGCCGACAGTTTCCAGCAGCCCGAAATCCGTGGCGCCAGCGTTTATACACGCGACGAGAATGCCACGGACGTGCTCGACAAGGTCCTGGCGGATACCGAGAACAAGACCGATGTGATCGCCGGCTTTGCGCCCCCGCAAATGGCACCAGAGGTCGTGGATATCCTGGTTGACCTGATGCGCCGGGAAATGCGGGTGCAGTCCTATATGGCCGGGCAGGCCATCGTGCACCAGCTCGAGCCAAGCGTGGCCTTGCGGAAATTTCCGCTGCGGCAGGCCGATTTTTTCGTGCTGCAGGCGCCTGATGTTCCCTCGGTGTTGATCGAGCTGGGCTTTTTGAGCAATGCCACTGACATCGCCAATCTGATGGAGTCGGACTGGCAGGATCGGACCGCCACGGCTCTGGCGCGCGGGATTTCGACATATTTTGACAGCATAGCGCCGCCGCAGTGATGTGACTTTGAGGTGACGGCTGCGCGTCCCAATGCGGGGTTTGCGCGGTCGTGATCCTCAACACAGCTTACGTCTGCTATGATTCCTGACACATCGGGCCGCAAGCCCTGGAGACTTTTTGTATATGCTGCGCTTGCTTGGCTGGCTGTTTAGTTTTGGAATGTTCGCGGTGCTGGGGGTGCTGGCGCTCGCGGCAGTCTATCTGACCATGGTTACGGCCCAGCTGCCCGATTACACCGTGCTGAAGGACTACCAGCCGCCCGTGACGACGCGCGTTCATGCCGCCGATGGCACGCTCTTGGCTGAATATGCGCGCGAGCGCCGGCTGTTCCAGCCGATCGAGACCGTGCCGCCGCTACTGGTGAACGCGTTCCTGTCGGCCGAGGACAAGGATTTCTACCATCATGGCGGCATCGCGATCGATGGCGTGGTGCGCGCCGTGCGTGACAACCTGCTGCAAAAGCTCGATGGCGGCAGTGGCCCGATGGTGGGCGCCTCGACCATTACCCAGCAGGTGGCCAAGAATTTCCTGCTGAGCTCGGAGCAGACCTGGGACCGCAAGATCCAGGAAGCGCTGCTGGCCGTGCGCATCGAATCGACGTTCTCCAAAGATCGGATCCTCGAACTCTATCTCAACGAGATTTTCCTTGGGCTGAACTCCTATGGCGTGGCTGCAGCGGCGCTGAACTATTTCGACAAGGCACTCTACCAACTCACGCTCAGCGAAGCGGCCTATATCGCTGCCCTCCCAAAGGGCCCGAATAATTACCACCCATTCCGGCGACCCGAGGCGGCCGTACAGCGCCGGAACTGGGTAATCGATCGCATGGTCGAGAACGGCTATGTGACGCCCGAAGAAGCGACCGCCGCCAAGGCGGAGCCACTCAACGTCATTCCACGGGCGTCGGGCAGCCAGTTGTACTCGGCCGAATATTTCACCGAGGAAGTGCGTCGCGAACTGGCCAAGCTTTATGGGGAAGACCAGCTTTATGGCGGCGGCTTGTCGGTGCGCACGACGCTTGAGCCCAAGCTGCAGGAATATGCCCGCCGGGCGCTGATGGACGGGCTGATCGCGTTTGATCATTCCAAGGGATTTCGCGAGCCGGTTGCCAGCATCGAGATCGGCGAGGACTGGGGCCTGGATGTTGCCAAGATCCAGCCGCTCCGCGACGTGCCGGAGTGGCGGCTTGCCGTGGTGCTGGAGATGAATGGCAACCAGGCCAGGATCGGACTGCGACCCGCAGATGACGTTGACGGCGCCATTTCGGACGAGCGGACGGAAGCTGTGCTGTCCGGGCCCGAGATCAAGTGGGTGTCCAAGCCGCTGTCAAGCATCCTCAAGGTTGGGGATGTGGTTTATGTTTCCCCGGTCGCGGGCAAGGACGGAATTTACACGCTCGAGCAACTGCCCGAGATCGAGGGCGCATTGGTGGCAATGGACCCGCGCACCGGCCGGGTGCTCGCCATGGTGGGCGGTTTCTCGTTCGCGGAAAGCGAGTTCAACCGCGCCACCCAGGCCCTGCGCCAGCCCGGCTCCTCGTTCAAGCCGATCGTTTATGCCGCTGCGCTCGATAATGGCTATACGCCCGCATCGGTGGTGCTCGACGCACCGGTAGAAATCCGCAATTCGGATGGCTCGGTTTGGCGGCCGGAAAACTATGCGCAGCAGTTCTATGGCCCGCAAACGCTGCGGCGCGGCATCGAGCGCAGCCGGAACGTGATGACGGTTCGACTGGCCAAGGATCTCGGCATGCCGCTGGTAGCAGAATATGCGCGCCTGTTCGGCGTTTATGACTCCATGCAGCCCGTGCTCGCGATGGCGCTGGGTGCCGGCGAAACCACCGATATGCGGATGACGGCAGCTTACGCCACCATCGCCAATGGCGGCCGCAAGATCGTGCCGACGCTGATCGACCGCATCCAGGACCGTTATGGTATGACGGTTTACCGGCATGACGAGCGGGTATGCGAAGGCTGCAAGGCGCAGGCCTGGCAGGGGCAGGGCGAGCCGATCATTGTGGATAATCGTGAGCAGGTGCTCGATCCGATGACGGCCTATCAGATCACCTCGATGATGGAGGGTGTCGTGCAGCGCGGCACCGGAACGGCCGCCAAGGCGCTCAACCGTCCGGTGGCTGGCAAGACCGGCACCACCAATGACTACAAGGATGCGTGGTTTGTGGGCTTCACCCCTGAACTGGCCGTCGGAGTTTATGTTGGCTATGACCAGCCGCGTTCCATGGGCTCTTCGGTGACCGGCGGCACGTTCTCGGTCAATATCTTCACCGAATTCATGCAGAACGCCCTACGGGGCAAGCCGCCAACGCCATTCAACGTACCCTCCGGCATGGCCACGGCCTGGATCAATCCGAACTCCGGCGTCGAGGCCTATCAGGGTGAATCGGCTATTCTCGAGGCCTTCAAGCCTGGCAGCGGCCCCAATCTGATGACCTCGGTCATCGGCATCGAAAGTGGCGGCTATAACACGGCCCAAAGCCAGCAGCCGCAGCCGGGTTATGAGGCTTATCGGCAACCTTATTCGGGTGGCTTCCAGGATTCCCCCGCCCAGGCAATGCCCAGCGGTCGCTTCCAGGAGTATGAGGCACCGCAATCCCTGTCGGAGTAGCAGGGGTGACCGGGATCTTGCCGTTTGTCTGCTTTCCCCATCCGGCGCTTTCCGCGCCCGCAGCAACGCGGCCCCTCGACGCGGCGATGGAACGGGCAGGGGAGCAATTGCTTGCAGCCGCAGAAGCGGCGAAGGCCTATGGCTTGGCCGCGGCCCATGTGGGGCTGAACGAGCCCGTCATCGTGGTGAGCATCGCGGCGGACACGTCGCGTCGCGATTATCGGGTGATGTTCAATCCCCGCATTGCCGAGTGTAGCGCTGAGGCGGAAGTCGGCAGTGAGGGTTCGGTATCTTTGCCGGGGATCGAGGTGGCGATCAGCCGGCCGATTTGGGCTGTGATCGAGTACGACACTGCGGCGGGGGATCGAGTGACGAAGCGCTTCGACGGGTTTGTCGCCCGCTGCTGCCTGCACGAGATCGAGCAGATGCAGGGAGTGTTTTTTCTCAGCCACCTGTCGCGGCTTAAGCGCGAAACAGTGCTGCGCCGGTTCAAAAAGGAACAGCGCGCCGGTTGAGGTCGCCTCGCTGGCTACTCCGGCATGTTTGGTGGCGCCATGACGATAAAGGGCGTTGTCGCTGGCCTGCCAGGAGGGGCATAGGCAGGCGCTGGTTCGCCCACCGGGCCCAGCGCGACGATATACTGGTGGAGGGAGCGCATTTCCGTTTCGGTGAAATGGCGCAGGTTGAACCAAGGCATGGGCGGCCGAGTCTCGAGTTCAGACAAATACGCCACCCATTCATCTTCGCTGTGCTCGGCAGCGGTGAGCCGCAGATTGGCGGCATAGGTGGTGCCCCAGGGCCCTTGGTAGCCAAGCGGACTGCCGATCAGCGCGGTGGCGGGATCGAGTTGACCCCCGTTTTCCGCATAGCCGGGGCTATGGCAATCATGGCACCCACCGATGCGGGCGACCCGCTCGCCATGCTCCACCGATGGCTCCGCTTCCGCAGCCAAAGCGGCGTGCGACAGTAATACCGCGGCCAGCAACACTCCCATGCGTAACATGTGCGTTTCCCTTGCGATGTTGAACTTCCCCTGGATCAGCCTTGGCCGGGCGAGGCAGTTTGGCAAGTCCGCTTTGATAGCTCAATGGGTTGATTGGGCGGGGGTGGACGGCTACATGAGGCCCCACACAAAAGGATAGTTCACATGCGTGCGGAAATCGAAAAAGCCGTCGCCGACATCGAGCAGGTTTTGGGCCTGCTGAGGAGGCATCTTTGACTGGGATACGGCACAACTTCGTCTCGACGCGCTAACAGCGCAGACTGAATCACCCGACTTCTGGAACGATCCGGAAAAGGCTCGCGTCACCATGCGTGAGCGCGATGAGCTCGACGTGGCGGTCAAGGCCGTGCACGAGCTGGAAAACGGCGTCCGCGACAACCTCGAATTGATCGAGATGGGCGAAGCCGAAGGCGACGCCGAGATCGTCAAGGAAGCCGAAGAGGCAATCTTCGAGCTGCGCATCAATGCGCGCCGCCGGCAGATCGAGACTCTGCTTTCGGGTGAAGTCGACGCCAACGACTGCTATGTGGAAATCCACTCTGGTGCCGGCGGCACCGAGAGCCAGGATTGGGCCAACATGCTGTTGCGCATGTATACGCGCTGGGCGGAACGGCGGAAGATGAAGGTCGAAACCATCGAAATGCATGATGGTGAAGAAGCCGGCATCAAATCGGCGACCATACTGGTCAAGGGCCATAATGCCTATGGCTGGCTCAAGACCGAAAGCGGCGTGCACCGGCTGGTCCGGATCAGCCCGTACGACTCGGCGGCTCGGCGGCATACCAGCTTTTCGAGCGTCTGGGTTTATCCCGTGGTGGACGACTCGATTGACATCGAGATCCGTGAAAGCGATCTCAAGATCGATACTTATCGCGCGTCCGGCGCGGGCGGGCAGCACGTCAACACCACCGACTCGGCCATCCGCATCACCCACGTGCCATCGGGCATCATCGTGGCGTGCCAGGCCGAGCGCAGCCAGCACAAGAACCGCGCGACGGCCATGAACATGCTCAAGGCTCGACTCTATGAAGCCGAGTTGCAAAAGCGCGAGGAAGCGGCCAACGCGCAGGCAGCGAGCAAGACAGAGATCGGCTGGGGTCACCAGATCCGCTCCTACGTGTTGCAGCCCTACCAGATGGTCAAGGATCTGCGCACAAGCGTGGAAAGCGGCCAGCCCTCCGTGGTGCTGGATGGCGATCTCGACGAGTTCATGGAAGCGGCTTTGGCGCAGCGCGTTGGCGTTGCGACCGATGTCGTGGCCGAAGGCAAATAATAGTTAGCCGAGCAGCGCCTGCAGGCGCTTGCCGGCTTCCATGAACTGCTTGGGATCCATGGCGCGGCTGCCTTGTCGCACTTCGAAATGCAAATGCGGGCCGGTTGACCGGCCCGTAGAGCCCACCTTGGCAATAGGGGTCCCGGTGTGCACCTTCTGGCCCTTGCTGGAAAGGAAGTCGGAGAGGTGACCATAACGGGTCACCCAGCCGCTGGGGTGAGTGACCTCCACCACATTGCCATAGCCAGAGCGCACGCCGACAAAGGTTACCACGCCCTGGCCCGCGCTCAGTACGGTGGTGCCGGAGCGCGCAGCGAAGTCGAGCCCGGAATGAAAGGCGCGCTTGCCGCTGAAGGGATCGCGCCTGTTGCCAAAGCCTGAACTCTGGCGGTAGGTGCCGGCGATGGGCAGGTGAATGGGCGCGGCATCGATTGATTCACGGGCCGCCTTGTAGCGCACCAGCGCTGCCATCACGGCGTTGGCATCCTCGATGATCGGTGCTGCGTCGCCGCCCTCACTCGGCGCCAGCAGGGGACCGCCAACGCCATCAAGGGCATCGGGCAGGCTGACGCGAATGCCGATATCGGCCATCTCGTTGACAATGCTGGTCGTCCGCTCGGTAGCGGTCTGGGCGATGCTGGTCATGGCGTGCTCGGTTTCACCCATCATTTGGGCAAGGGCACGAGCCGTTTCGTCGATGTCGGGATTTCCGCTGGGGGTGGTAGGCGCCGCCATCGCCAGATCGCCCGGACTGGACCCGAGGGCGGCAGTTTGAATGCCAAGCTCGCCGGCTTTGTCGACAAGGACCTTAACCAGTTGATGCTGTTCCAACAGCACTTCCTGTTGCTGCGAAAGTTCCTGCAGTTGCAGGTTGATGTCGCCCGCCTGCGCATAGGAGCGGGAATGGAGACGATCGACTTCAACACGCAGCTGGGCGATCCGATCCTCATAGGCCTGGATAACCTGTTCGGTTTGGCCGTTGAGGACTTTGGCGATCTCGGGTGAGAACAGCAGGGCGGTGCCGGTCAGGGCATTGCCGGCCAAGAGCAGCGTGAACATGCCGTAGAACCAGAGCGGGCGAATGCCTGCGTGGGGAGCCGTTTTGGGCTTGGCTCGACCCGGCGACGAGAAGCTCGCTCCATTACGCACGCCATACACTCCGCTGATCCATATTTATGGTTAGCGAGTATGATCCTGCATGGTTAAAAAACGGAAAACCCTCAGCTTTCCGAAGTATTGGGCTGCAAATTTCCGAGAAGGTCGAGAACCTTTCGAGCGTGACCCGCAACCCGCGTCGCGCGGAGCACGCCGGCGATCCGGCCATCAGGCGCGACAACGAAAGTGGTGCGCACGAGGCCCATGAATTGGCGGCCATAGAGGCTCTTGAGCTGCCATACTCCAAATGGCTCGATCACGGTCCGCTCAGGGTCGGCGGCCAGCGGCACGGTGAGGCTGTATTTTTCCCGGAACTTGCGATGCGCTTCCACAGTATCAGGCGATATGCCGAGGAGGACAGCACCGCTTCGGGCGAACTCCGGCTCCAGGTTAGAGAACTCGAGGTTCTCCTTGGTGCAGCCTTGGGTATCGTCCTGCGGATAGAAGAACAGGACCACAAACTTGCCGCGGTGATCGGCAAGGTGGAAGGAGGTGCCGTCGTCGAGCGGCAGGGTAAAGTCGGGAGCGGTATCCCCAGGCGCAAGCATGCCGGTTAAATCCTGTTTTCCCCGCTAGATTGTAGCTGCCGGTGCCATATTCCAGCCGGTATCATCGCGCAAGAAGCCGCCACTTGCGGTTGATTCTCAAGAGGCCGGGAGACTTATCGGCCGAGCTTGATCTGGATGTAAGTGAGCGCGTCAACAACCCTCGAAGACACGCCAGGTCCAGCCCCCGCAATGCGGCGTCGGCATCCTATGCGTCTTGCCGCCAAGATGGGCGCCTGGGTGTTGGGCGTGCCAGCCGTCCTGCTGATCGTTCTGTATTTAGTGCTGCTGGTGACCCCGCTGCGACTGCCATTTGGCGGTGAAGCGGCGCGTGCGCTGGCGCAATCCATCATGCCGCCCACCAGCAAGCTCGATCTGGGAGGAATGGCGCTGGCGCTTGAACGTGGCGTTTGGCCGGTGCTGCAGTTCTCGCCCGTGCTGATGACGGATGCCAAGACCGGCGCCAAGGTCAAGATGGATGCGCTTGAGATTGGATTCTCGCCGATCCGCGCGCTGGTTGGGCAGCCTGGGGCCACCATCGCCATTGTGCGCCCCCACATCCAGATCGTGCAGGACCTGTTTGGGCCCCGCACCACGAGCTTTGAGCTAGTGGCCGAGGAGCAGGGCGGCACGACCGCAAGGGTGCTGGAGGGGGAGGATGCGTTCCCCAGCGTCGACATTTCCGCCAGTGGCGTCGACGTTCAGGGTGGGTCGGTGCCGCTGCAGCTGCGGTCCGACAATGACTGGCTGATCTACAATCTCGAGGCGAGCGAGAAGGGTGTGGCCGACATTGTGGAGCAGGCGCAACAAGGCCGGTTCTCCAAGCTGACGATCAAGGACGGCACCGTCGAGATGATCGATGCCGTTTACGGGCGGATGCGTCAGTTCAACGGCGTGAACCTCGAGATCGGCCCTACGCCCGGCGGCGAGGACACCAGGGGGACATTCTCGGCGGCCCTGGGAGGGCGTACGATGATGGGGAGCCTGTCGCGCACCCTCGACGACAAGGGTGGCTCCCGGCTCGAGGCCGACATTGCCAATATCGATTTTGCGGCCGTGGCCCCCTTTGTCGATGACGCTGAAAGCATCGCGGCCCTGCGGGGCGCGGGTGCGCTATCCATCGATGTGCATTTTGCGCCCGAGACGGGCAAGCTCGTGGACGGCGCGTTCAAGATCGACCTGACGGGTCTCGACATGCGCATCGAGGACGAGTTCTTCCCAGTCGCGAGCTCGATCTTGGACGTGACCTGGTCGCCAAAGGACGCCCGGTTCGAGTTGCACGAGGCCGCCTTGCAGATCGGCCAGAGTTCCGCCCGCGTTTCGGGCACGTTTGCGCTCGGCCTGGATGCGGAATTCGGGCCGACGATCGGCATGATGATCAAGGCACGCGAGGTCCGCGTGCACCCCAACGACATGGCGGCACCGGCGGAGCCATTCGACAGCGTCGAGTTCTCGGGCTGGTCGGCGCCACTTTATGGTGCCACGGGCATCGACCGGCTCGTCGCGAAAAAGGGCGCTGCCATCGTCGAAAGCGCCGGCCGGATCGATATTCTCAAGGCCGGCATGGCTCTCGACATGACCATTGTCGGCCAAGGGGTCAGTGCGGACGACCTGAAACGCCTCTGGCCCTATATGCTGGGCACGGAAAGCCGTGACTGGTTTGTGGCCAATGTGAGCGACGGCACGGTGACGCGCGCGCGGCTGAAGTTCAAATTCCCGGTGGGCAGCCTGGAAGTGGGTGGCGAGGACAAGCCGATATCGCCCGAGGCGATGCAGATCGACATGGTTGGTACCGGCGTGGTGGTCAAGCCGGTGCCGGAGATGGCCGATATCGCCATTGATGGCGAAACGCGATTGCAATTGAGCGGCCCCAACCTGACGGTTTCGGCTGGTGGAGGTGCCATCGCGACCACGGCGGGGCCGATTGCGGTGCGCAATCCGGCCGTGATCATGGACAACTCCAATCCGGCAGAAAGCATTCTCGAGATCTCGGGGGATGTGAGCGCCGGTATTCCATCCCTGCTTGCCCTGGCCAAGGAACAGCAGCCCGAAATGCTGGCGCAAGCCAGCCTGCCGCTCGATCTTGCCGCGCTATCCGGTCAGATTGATCTGGGGCTTGTGGCAACCATCAAGCTGCGCGATGAAGCAAGCGGCGCGCCGCTGGACCTCGACTATGTGGTCAATGGCAATGTCGCCAATTTCGCCAGCACTCAGGCCATACAGGAGCGCACAATCGGCAACGGGCAGCTGTCCTTCAGCGCCTCGCAGGACGGCTATCAGGTGCAGGGTACCGCTGACATAGACGGTATGGAGGCGCAGTTGGAGATTGCCGGCACGCCGGAAACTCAGCCTGCGTTCCGGCTCGCTTCCACGGTGGAGGTGAAGGACCTGGCCGCCATGGGGTTCGATGCCTCGCCGTTCATGAGCGGGCAGGTTGGCTTTGTGGCGCAGCCGCTGCTGGATGGCTCGCTGCAGATCGCGGTAGACCTCAAGGAGGCAGCGCTCACCATTGGGGATCTGGGGTTGAGCAAGGCTGCCGGCGTCCCCGGCACCTTGCAGACAATCGTCAAGCAAACCGATGGTGTAACCGAGCTATTCGGGATTGATCTGGCTTTTGGCACCGTGAAACTCAAGGGTGGCCTCAAGTTCGACGCCGAGGCTGGGCTGCAAAGTGCCGAGTTCATCGATTTCGGCCTCAGCGAGGGGGATGGCGCGCAACTCAAGCTCGCTCCGATCGACGGCGGCTATTCCGTGCAGGTGCGCGGTACCCAATTGGACCTCAAGCCCATGCTGAAGCGCTTCTTCAGCCTGGATGAAGGCACCGGGGGGGTGCAAACCACCGAGTTCGACCAGACGCTGGTGCTCGACGTGGAGCTCGATCGAGCGCTGGGTTATTACGCCACGACCGCCTTCAATCTCGATCTGGACCTGTCCCTGAAGGGCAGCGACATGCGGCGGGCGCGGCTGACGGCGCAGTTTGGTGATGACAACGCCATTTCGGTCACCACCAATCCCGCGCCCAAGGGGCGAACGATGACGGTGGCATTCAGCGATGCCGGAACGATCCTGCGGCTCCTGGGCGTGTATTCACAGCTGGCGGGCGGCGAGGGCAATCTCGTCATGACCACCGACAGCGAAGCAGGCGCCGAGTTCGGCCAGTTGCGCATGCGCGGCTTTTCCATTGTGGACGAGGCCAATGTTGCGCAGGTGCTTGGCAACCACGCCGATTCGCGAGCGGTGATCGCGCGCGGGAACCGGCTGGATTTCGACCGGGGCATGGTCAATTTCGTGCGGCGCTCGGACCGGGTCGAGGTCACCAATGCTGTTTTGACCGGCGACACCGTAGGCGGAACGATGCGCGGCTTTATCTATACCGACCAGCGGCAATACGATCTGGCGGGCACCTATGTGCCGCTATTCGGGCTTAACAGCGCCTTCCAGAAAATCCCGCTGCTGGGGCCGCTCTTGGGCGGACGCGATGGTGAGGGGCTGGTGGGCGTGACCTTTGCAGTCAAGGGACCACTCGCCAAGCCCGATTTCCGCATCAACCCGCTATCCGCACTGGTGCCCGGAGCCTTCCGCGAATTGTTCGAGTTCCGCTCGCGCGAGCAGCCACGGGTCGACTAGGGCCGGGGGCCCGCCTTGCGCTGGCGCAGCGCCAGCCCAAGGCAGAAGGCAGCGTGGAGAGCCGCGGGTGCAAGCAGGGCGAGCGGGCCCAAGCGCTGATAGGATGCCGCGCCCAGGGCGGCACCCAGCAACAGGGAAAGCCAAACCAGGAGGTGTTGCGTCCATCGCCAGCGCGGGGCCAATTTGTGGATGGCCTTGGCCAGGTCCTGGCCGGCAGCAAACAGAGTTCCCGTCACGAAGGTGGCGCCAAGCCGAACGGAGCCGGCCGGGGACAACAAAGCGTTCTGGGCGCCCGCGCCAAACGCCAGGGGTCCCATCGAAAGCGGCGAGTCGGCGCCGGCAAAGTGCAAGACGATTGCCCCTGTTGTGCTGGAAAACAACAAGGCCGCAACAAGGGCTGGGCCAAAACGCTCGCTTGCCAAAGACAGCAGCGATCCCACCGTGCTGCCAGTGAAGAACAGCAGCAACAGGCCAAGCGGCAGCAACGCGGCTGCCGAGGGCGTATCGAGCAGGTAATTGCCCAACTGGGTGGTGTTGCCGCTCATGAACGAGGTGTAGTAGCCACCCAGTTCGATAAAGCCGATCGCATCGATGAACCCGGCCAATCCGGTGAGCAAGAGCCCTTGGCCGAGCTTGGGAGCGGGCGTCACCGGCTTAAAGGCGGCTGGCGATTTCTTGCGCCAGCCCGGCCATTTCAGCGGCGTCAGCAGCACCCTTGCCATGATCGCCCAAAGCCTCGCCCTCATAGACGGGAATGAGGTGGAAATGCAGGTGAAACACGCTTTGTCCAGCAGGGGCTTCATTGAACTGGACGAGGCGAATGCCATCAGCCCCCGTCGCTGCCTTGAGCGCAACAGCCACCCGCTGCACGATCGGCATCACGGCCGAAAGGGTGGCAGGATCCGCGTCGAGCAGGTTGCGCGAGGCCGCCTTGGGCAGAACCAGCGTGTGCCCGCGTGACTGGGGGAACACATCGAGCATCACCAAGGCGGTGTCGTCTTCGTAAACCTTGTGGGCTGGCATTTCGCCCCGGAGAATGCGGCCGAAGATGTTGTCGGGATCGTAGGCGGTGCTCACGGTGTACCTCGCGGGAGTGGATGGCCTTGGCATACTCCCGGCAAGGTGCTCGGCTCAAGAGCCGAGATCAACCGCCTATTCGGCCGGGGCTGCCTGTCCCGAGCGGCGCTGGAAGAAGCGGAAGCGGAAATAGTTCAGAACCGCAAGGCCGGTAAAGGTGACCGGCACATAGGAAAAGCCGCGGCGAATAAAGAACAGCGTGATGTTGACGGCGGTGCCCGCGCTCATTGCCCCCTTGCCCATTGCGGAGGTAAAGCTCGACGGCACGATGTGACGGTAGAAGACAGCGTCGGAGTGGTAATAATCCAGCGCACGGCGCGCAAAGGCGCGCTTGGACGCCGAATAATCCTTGAGCTCTTCCATGCCCATATCGCCGTGAAACTCGACTTCCGAGCCCACCGCCCATACTTCGGGCGGGGTGAGCCTGTCCTCGCCGAGGGCGGTGAAGAGCTCGACCAGGTCGGTAAAGGTGACGAAATTGGCGTTCCAGCAATCCTGCGACTTGGCGCCATGGGCGAGCACCAGCACCTCGGCGCGTTCAAGCTTTTCGCGCATGCGGTCATAGTCGCCGGCTGAAAAATCGGTGCCTGACTTGGCGGTTTCCACAAGACCACCCAGATCGGTCAACTTTGCCACCATCGCCGAGCCATAAGACCCGCTGGCGCCGGTAACGAGAAAGCGGCGACCCTTGATCTGGCAAGTGGTGCCGAACAGCAGGTCGAAGATGTTGGCGAAGGACGAAAAGAAGTTATGCGGGTAGACGTGGTGCATGGCGTGGTAGTTGTTGTCCACCCAGAGCAGACCCTGCTGGGCACCGACGCGATCCATCGCCATGTGGTTGTAGTCGAGCCCTTCCTCGCGGAAGGTCATCACCAGCATGATGGTACGAATGACAGCCACAAGCGCTATGGGCGGCCAAGGGAAAACGAGCAGGAACAGCGCAATGCCCAGCATCGAGGTCGCGTATTCCGGCAGGATGTGAAACCAGATATTGGCCCGGGCATAGGCCGGATTGATCTTCATATCGAGGTCGAGAAACTTGTGATGCACCCAGTGCCAGGACGAGAAGGTGCGCAACAGCTTGAACCGCGAGGTTTCCCAGCGATGCAGCAACCAGTGCAGCGCATCGAAGAGGGCGGTGGAGAACACGAAGGTGACGCCGGCCTGGAGAATAAAGACGAAAGCGTCAGAGATATTCATGCGGATTCCTGCAGGGAGCGTTAACCTACATAGCCTCCGGCGCCGGCTAAGTCCAAGGGGCATCCTGCCGCGCTAGCGGTCGGTGCGCTCGCCCTTGCGGAACGGAGTGTAGGTGTCCAGCGCTTCCTGCTCGCGCGCAACCGAAGCGCGCTCATGCTCAAGGAAGTCGGCAATGGCCCCGCGCAGGCCAGGATGAGCGATATAGTGCACGGAATAAGTGGTGGCGGGAGCATAGCCGCGGGCGAGCTTGTGTTCGCCTTGGGCCCCGGCTTCCACCACAGCCAGCTTGTGCGCGATGGCGTAATCGATCGCCTGGTAGTAGCAGAGCTCGAAGTGGAGAAACGGCACCTCGCGGGTAGCACCCCAGTTGCGCCCGAAGATGCGATCATGGCCAAGGAAGTTGATCGCGCCGGCGATTGGGGTGGGGCCGTCATAGGCCAGCATCAGCACGATCCGGTCGGCCAGGGTTTGACCAAGCAGGGAAAAGAACTTGCGATTGAGGTAGGGCCGGCCCCATTTGCGCGCCCCGGTATCCTCGTAAAAATCGTAAAAGGCGTCCCAGTGATGCTCCTGGAGGTCAGAGCCCGTCAGCCACTTGACCGTAAGGCCATCGACGAGCGCATCGCGGCGCTCCCGCCGGATGGTCTTGCGCTTGCGCGAGGAGAGGGTTTCGAGAAAACCCTCGAAACTGTCGAAGCCCTGGTTGTGCCAGTGGAACTGGGTGTCGAGGCGCTTGAGCCAGCCAGTTGTTTCCACCAGATCGGCCTCGGCTTCGGGCACGAAGGTCATGTGCACCGACGAGGCGTCGCGCTGGCTGGCGAGTTGCTGAGCGGCGGAAAGCAGCGCCGCCTGTTCCTCAAGGCTACCGCTCGGCACCAGGAGCTTGGGCGCGGTGGCCGGGGTAAACGGCACCGAACATTGCAGCTTAGGGTAGTAGTCCCCGCCCGCGCGCTCGAAGGCATTGGCCCAGCCGTGGTCGAAGACATATTCGCCCATGGAGTGGGACTTGAGAAAGAGCGGCATCAGCCCAACGGGCTGGCCCGCGCTGTTGGCCAGCAGGATGTGCTGAGGTTGCCAGCCGGTGCGGGCAGTGGCGCAGCCGGATTGTTCGAGGGCCAGGAAGAAGGCGTGGCTCAGAAACGGGTTATCCGCCACCCCGTTCGTGGACGGCACAAGGCTGTTCCAAACCGCCGCCGAAATGCCGGCGGTGGTTGGATGGATGGTGGCGGTATAGCCGGGATCAGGCAAGGTCCGGGTCGAAGCCTTCAAAGACGATCTGGTCGATATGGGGCCGGGCGGCTTCCCACTCCTGTTTAGACCGGATCGTCCAGCCGGTCACCGGTTTGCCGAGTGCTCGCCAGAACTTGATCGCGGGCAGCTCCAGCGCGTCCTTGGCACAGGAGATGAAATCGAACTGAGTTTCATGCCAGTGCAGCAGATGGCGCAGGGTCCAGCGCTGCTCTGCCGTGTAGTTCTGCTCGGCTTCAACCCCTTCATAGTTGTAGGTGATGATGCCGCGCGGCCCGGAAAAACCGAACTGACGGATCTGGGTGATCAGGTTGGGGTCGAAGGACTCGACGGTTACCGGGCCGGCATAGGACTTCAAGGCTTCGGCCGCCGCGCGGGCGAGCAACTGAGTGCCGGCGCTGTCGGCCTGATGCTTGAGCTCGATCTGCAGCAGCGCACGGCCATTGATCTGTTCAAGGAACTCGGCAAAGCGCTGGGGCCGATCACCGGCGGCGCTGTCGAGTAAGGGGATCGCGGTGAGTTCGGCAGCAGTGAGCTCACTGACCGCACCGGTGCGTCCGGTGAGGCGCTCAAGCTTGCTGTCATGGAACAGCACCGGCACGCCGTCCGAGGTCAGCTGCAGATCGCACTCGATCGCCCAGTTGCCGGCGATAGCGGCTTCAAAGGCGGAAGCGCTGTTTTCGATGACACCAGCGGCACGATTGTGCAGACCACGATGGGCGACGGGACGCGGGAAAAGGGGCAGGTCGGTCAAGTTTTGGTATCCAGTTGTGCTGGGGATATGGAGGTGGGCGAGGACCGGGCCTGTGGCTAGACTTCCACCACGGCTTCGATTTCCACGGCGGCGCCAAAGGGCAGCGCGGCAACGCCGAAGGCGGCACGGGCATGCTTGCCCCGGTCACCCAGCACCCCGACCAGGAGGTTCGAGCACCCATTGGCAACCAGATGGTGCTCGGTGAAGTCAGGCGTTGAAGCCACAAGAACCGTGATCTTGAGAATACGCTTGATCTCTTCCAGCGGCACGCCACCCATATGGACGATTTGCGACAACACGTTGAGCGCCGCGAGTTCGGCAGCGTTGCCGCCCTGTACGACATTCATGGTATCGCCCAGGAGGCCGGTGACGACGCCGGTTTCATTGCTGGAGATCTGGCCCGATACGTACAAAATATTGCCGGTGCGGGTCACCGGAACATAGCTGGCGACCGGCGGTTTGGGGGCAGGGAGCTCGTAGCCGTATTCACGCAGTTTTTCAGTGGGACTGGTCATCGCTGTTTGCCTTGGTTGTCGTCATTTTGATTGGGCCGGCCGTGCATCGGCTTCACTTGCATGGCCGAAGCCCAATGCGCTGAGATGTTCAACTAGACCGCGGCCCTCGGCATTGCCGAACTCCGGCAGATCGCACCGTAGCCTTGGCCTTCCCGAAACCGATACACCGATTCCGAGCGGCCGGCAGCGCACCCCAACACTTGGCCGGTTCACCGGAGGGCAGCCGACCCCATCGAGCACATCAGCCGTGTCGCCGGATCATCAGGGCTCCGGGCCGGCGGCGCAAGTGAAAACCGGCAGCACGCACTGAGGGCGTTCGTGCTTAGCCGGCTGGATTGAGCTGGTGCCAGACTCGCATGAAGGTTTCGGGTGCCATGCCGGTATTGGCACAAAGTGACAGGAGCAGCGGCTCGTTGGCCGCAAAATAGTCGATAAGTCCGTGCTGGAAGGCTGGGGAACCGGTGGAGCGCCGCAGCGAGTCGGGATCAAGGCCGGCGACCTGCATGAATGCCAAGAGTTCATCGGGGTTCTCGGCAAGGTAGGAGAGGCAGGCATCGGCGAGTCCGGAGGCATTGGGAGGGGGCGCAGATTCAATACGGGGCACAGCCAGGCTCATTTGGTCTTTTGTAATGAGTTCGATGTTACCTGAATGGCGCGGTAAAACGAAGTGCTGAGGGTACTCGAGCAGCGCAAGCGAGGTTTGATGCCAAAAACAGTGATGATCGTGGAAGACAACGAGCTCAACATGAAGCTCTTCAACGATCTGCTCGAATCGCGCGGTTACGCCGTCATCCAGACCCGCTCCGGCATGGAAGCGCTGGATCTGGCGCGCGCACACCATCCCGACCTGATCTTGATGGATATCCAGTTGCCTGAAGTGTCGGGACTGGTGGTCACCAAGTGGCTCAAGGATGATGAAGAGCTTGCCCATATCCCGGTAATCGCGGTGACTGCCTTTGCCATGAAGGGCGACGAAGAGCGGATTTTGCAAGGCGGGTGCGAGGGTTACATCTCCAAGCCCATTTCGGTGCCTCACTTTCTGGAAACTATTGCCCGCTATATTGGCCCGGCTTGAGGGGGCCGTTGCGCTCGGCGCGGCCATGGTGCTGCCCGGTCGTCTATATGCCGGCTGTGGTAGGTGGGGCGAAGAGTGACTGCACGCGTATTGATCGTCGACGACATTCCGACCAATGTACGCCTGCTGGAGGCTCGCTTAGCCGCTGAGTATTACGAGGTCCTGACCGCCAGTTCCGGCCCGCAGGCCATCGAAATCTGCAATCGCAACGATGTGGATATCGTCCTCCTCGATGTAATGATGCCCGATATGGATGGCTTTGAAGTGTGCCGCCGCCTCAAGGCGAGCCCGCGGACCAACCACATTCCGGTGCTGATGATTACCGCGCTCGACCAGCCCTCCGACAAGGTGCAGGGGCTGGAAGTGGGTGCCGACGATTTTCTGACCAAGCCAGTCGATGACATGCAACTGATGGCCCGGGTCAAAAGCCTGGTGCGCCTCAAGACGCTGACCGACGAGCTGCGCGCGCGGGCCCTCACGGGCCAGCAGATCGCCATCGAGGATGCGCTGCGTGCGATGGACAATGTCGACACTGGCGGCGGGCATGTGCTGGTGATCGACACCGACGCGCGCCATGCCGAGCGGATCAAGACCTATCTTGTTCCCGAACATAGCGTTGATGTGCTCGTTCAGCCCGCCGATGCCGTGTTCCAGGTCACCGGGGCGCCCTACGAAGTTGTGCTCGTCGCCATGGCGCTCGAGAATTTCGACCCGCTCCGGGTGTGCTCGCAGATCCGTACGCTCGAACATACGCGCACCTTGCCCATCATTCTGATTGCCGATGAAACCGACCGCCCCAAAGTGGTGCGGGCGCTGGATCTGGGGATCAATGATTTCATTATGCGCCCGGTGGAGCGCAATGAGTTGGCGGCGCGGGTGCGCACGCAGATCCGCCGGCAGCGCTACGCGCTGGAGCTGCGGCAAAGCGTCAACAACACCATGGCCATGGCGGTAACGGACGACCTGACCGGGCTATATAATCGCCGCTATTTCGAGCGGCACCTGCATGTGATGTTGAGCAAGGCGCAGTCGCAAGGTCGGGACATGGCCGTCATGATTCTCGACATCGACCACTTCAAGGCCGTCAACGACACTTATGGGCACCATGTCGGCGACAGTGTGCTCAAGGAGTTCGCGCAGCGGTTGCGGCGCAGTGTCAGAGGTGTCGACCTTGCTTGCCGTTTCGGTGGGGAGGAGTTCGTGGTGCTAATGCCCGATACCGATATGGGGCAGGCGGAAGCCGTCGCCGAGCGGGTGCGCCGAGCCATTGCCGAACAGGGTTTTGATGTCGGCGGCGACCGGCCGATGTGGGTGACGGTTTCGGCTGGCGTGACACTCAACGAGAGCGTCTCGGATACACCGGCAGTGCTGATGAAGCGAGCCGATGTGGCGCTCTATCGCGCCAAGCGGCAGGGCCGCAACCAGGTTGTCTTTGACGCCGCTTGAGCCTGCCAGCTACGTAATTAGGGTTATCCATTATACTTAACAGAAGCTTAGCGGCCGCAAGCTGCTGGAGATGCTTGAGTTTTGGCGGGGCAGGCGTAGGGTTTCTTTAACGGCGCTGCCAAGTTCTTGTGGATGGCGCCCAAAGTTCCCTACGGCTCTCTCAGGTCCGCCGCAACTCCTGAGACCGTAGGGCGGCTGGTCCGGACGCGGACAGAGTGGCCTCTTCGACATGCCGCTCCGGACCAGCCACTTTCCCTTCATTCTCTGGGTGGCCTGCAGGCCGTGGCCGCTGCTCGCAGCCTCAGAAACAAAAAACCCCGCATCGCTGCGGGGTTTTTGTTCGGCTAGGAAGAGGATCAATTACTTGATCTTGGCTTCCTTGAATTCAACATGCTTGCGCACAACCGGGTCGTACTTGTTGTACGACAGCTTCTCGGTCTGGGTGCGGGCGTTCTTCTTGGTGACATAGTAGAAGCCAGTATCAGCCGTCGACACGAGCTTGATCTTGACGGAAGCGGCTTTGGCCATTGGAGTGTCCTCGCGTAAACAAAGAGGCGCCGCGAACGCGGCGCCGGAATTTGGGTGCAACCTACGGATTTACCGCCGGATGTCAAGCCTCACGCTTGGCTGGGTCGAAGCCATACATGCGGTTGGCCCATTGCAGCCCCACAACGGCACCCTTGATCGAGGGCAGCATAGCCAGCGGCATGATGATGCCCAAGGGTACCATGGTATAAAGATAGGTCAGCGGATTGACGTGATAGGTCATGTCCATATGCATCATCACGCCAACGAGCAGGTGGCCGACAATGGTGATGGCAATATAGGGCGGCAAGTCATCGGCGCGATGATGGTGAAACTCCTCACCGCAGTTTTCGCAGTGGTCGGCGACTTTCAGATAAGCGCGGAACAGCTTGCCCTCGCCGCAGTTTGGGCACTTGCACAGCACGCCACGCCACATAGCCTGCATGACGCTGCGTTGATCGGTACTTTTGGCTACGATGCTCATGGCGTCACCTCTTGCGACGGCCTTTGGGGCCGAGTGTCCTAGATGGGCGTTTCGTTGTCCGCCGTGTAGTTGACGGATTGACGCGGCTGCCCTCCGAGAGAAGTTCAAACCGCATTGCCCCTGCCACGGGGGCAACTTCGAGCAGGCGAACGGTCACGCGGTCACCTAGGGCGAACTTCTCGCCGGTGCGATCGCCGATCATTGCCTGCTGCTCTTGCTCATAACGATAGAAATCGGCTCCCAGGGTGGAGGCGGGAACAAATCCATCGGCTCCGGTATCAAGGAGCCGAATGAACAGGCCGGAGCGGGTAACCCCGGAGATCCGGCCCTCGAACCGTGCCCCGATCTGGCCGGCCAGAAATTGCGCCAGCAGGCGGTCGGACGTTTCACGTTCCGCCGCCATGGCCCGGCGCTCGGTCGCTGAAATGTGCTGGCCGATGCCGGCAAGCTTTTGCATCTCGTTGTCCGAGAGGCCATCATCACCCAAGCCCAGCGCCCGGATCAGGCCGCGGTGGACGATCAGATCCGAGTAGCGGCGAATGGGCGAGGTGAAGTGGGCGTAGTTGTCGAGGTTGAGGCCGAAATGCCCGTAATTTTCGGGGGCATATTCTGCCTGGGCCTGCGAGCGCAGCACCATTTCCGACACCTGCTCGGCATTGCCCGCCTTGCGGGCCTGGGCCAGGATGCCGTTGAAGTCGCTGGCTCGCACCGCGTCGGATTTCTTGACCGCAATATCGAGCGAACCGAGGAAATCGCGAAGGGCGGCGAGTTTCTCGGTCGAAGGGGTATCGTGGACGCGAAACAGCAGGGGCATATTCTTGGCCTGCAGCGTTTCGGCCGCCGCGACATTGGCCGCGATCATCATTTCTTCGATTAGCCGGTGGGCATCGAGGCGCTCGGGGATCCGGATGTCCTTGACCATGCCTTTCTCGTCCAGAACGATCTTGCGTTCGGGCAGGTCGAGATCGAGCGGCCCACGCTGGTCGCGTGCCTTGGCCATGGTCTCATAGGCGTCCCAGAGCGGGCGCAGTATCGGCTCGAGCAGCGGGCCAGCCTTGTCATCGGGCTGGCCGTCAATGGCCGCTTGTGCCTGCTGATAGGACAGCTTGGCGGCCGAGCGCATCAGCACTCGGTGGAAGCTGTGCGAGCGCTTGCGCCCATCGGCGCCGATGACCATGCGCACGGCAAGGGCCGCACGCGGTTCCCCTTCCTTGAGCGAGCACAACTCGTTGGAGATGCGCTCGGGTAGCATGGGAACGACGCGGTCAGGGAAATAAACGGAATTGCCGCGCAGATAGGCCTCGCGGTCGAGCGCTGAGCCGGGACGGACATAGGCCGCCACATCGGCAATGGCCACGGTGACCAGGTGCCCGCCGGCATTGGCGGGATCGGGATCGGGCTGGGCATAGACGGCGTCGTCGTGATCCTTGGCGTCGAACGGATCGATGGTGATCAAGGGAAGGTCACGCCAATCCTCCCGGCCCTTGAGCGTGGCTTCCTTGGCTTCCTCGGCCTCACGTAGCACCGATGTCGGGAAGCGATAGGGGATCTCGAGGCTGTGGATAGCAATGAGGCTGATGGCGCCTTCGGAAGCCGGGTTGCCGATCACGGCCGTAACGCGGGCACGCGGGATCATCAGGCGGCCTGAAAGCTTGACCTCCACTTCCACCAGATCGCCGTCGCGGGCCTCGCCAAGGTCGCCCATGGGGATGCGCATTTCCTTTTGCTTGCGATCCACGGGAATGAGGCGGGCGCCGTCCTCATCCATGCGCACAATGCCGATATGGGCACGGCGCGGCTTGTCGAGGATCTTCATCGGGCGGGCGGTATAGGCCGGGATCTCGCCATCACCGGCGTCAATACGGGCCAGGATGCGGTCGCCTGGAGCGGGTATGACGCGGGCGTCGCGCCCCTGATAAACGAGAACGCGGGGGCGTTCGCCTTCTTCGTCATTCCATTGGGCAGGGAAGGCGTGAAGGTGATCGGGATCGGCATCGGTGGGGATGTCGAGCACGGTTACCGGGGGCAGGGCGGCGGTACGGCGCAGCGCCTTGCGCGTGCGGGTAATAACGCCTTCGCCTTCCAGCTCAGCCAGCATGGCCTTGAATGGTTTGCGCAGATCGCCGCGGATGCCGAACAGCTTGGCCAGATCGCGCTTGCCCTTGAGATCGGGCGTTTCGGCGAGCGCCTGCAGCAATTGCTCGCGTGAAGGTAGTTGCTCGGCAGCACTGAGGCGGGGGCGCTTGGGGCCGGAAGTGTTTTTTGCTCTTGTTTGTAGTTTGGCCATAAGTGTCAGTTCTTTTTATGTTGCAACATAAATAGGGATCGCCCGGGCTTTTGCAAACCGCCGCTCTGCCAAGTCCGCCTGACCTGCCCAATTTCAATGTCTGACGCGGCTGAAATGTTGCGCGACGAGATCGAGGTTATTGCGCTCTGGTGCCGAGTATGGCCGGGATAAGGCCGTTATTGCTCTATCTTCACCGAGGTCGTCCATGCGGAACAAGGCACAGGTTATCGGCTGACCCGTCCCCGTCCAGAGGATGCTAGGGTGCCCAGATTCCACCGATTCTGCTGAGTTCCCATGACCATTCCATTTTTCGACGGCCACAACGACACCTTGCTCAAGCTGCTGGAAGCGGGTGTCGCCGACCCCGAGCGGCTGTTTGTGGAGGGGATGCCTGCGGCCCAGATCGATGGTCCACGTGCCCGCACGGGCGGTATGGTGGGTGGGTTCTTTGCGATCTTTCCGCCACCGCTTAAGGGCGGCCTTGGATCGGTGGTAGCCAATTCGGCCAATCCAAGCTCCACGCTTCCTCCTGAATTGCCGCTGGCCGATGCGCAATCGGTGACTCTTGCCATGGCCTCGATCCTGCTGCGGCTGGAGCGGGCTGGCGCCTTAACACTGTGCCGGAGTGCTGCCGAGATTCGCCAGGGGATCGCGGCCGACAAGCTGGCAGCAGTGCTGCATATCGAGGGCGCCGAAGCGATCGACACGGGCTTGCGCTCCCTTGATGTGCTTTATGCGGCCGGTTTGCGCTCGATCGGGCTGGTGTGGAGCCGCGCCAATGCCTTTGGTACCGGCGTGCCGTTTCGCTACCCGGCGGATCCAGATATCGGCCCGGGACTTTCGGATGCGGGCAAGGCCTTGGTGCGCGCCTGCGATAGCCTTGGCGTGATGATCGACCTGTCGCATCTTAATGCCGCGGGGTTTCGAGATGTGGCTGCGATCAGCAACAAGCCGCTGGTTGCCACTCATTCCAATGTCCATGCCATCACCGCGCATGCGCGCAACCTCGTCGATTGGCAGCTGGCAGCGATCGCCGAAAGCAACGGCGTTGTCGGGTTGAACTTTGCCACAGGCTTTTTGCGTCCGGACGGGCAGATGCGGGCCGATACGCCCGTCGAGATGATGGTGCGCCACGTGGACAGTCTGGTGGAAGCGCTGGGAGAAGACGGCGTGGCGCTTGGCTCCGATTTTGACGGCGCCATGATCCCCGCCGAGATCGGCGATGTCACGGGCGTGCAAAAGCTGCTCGCCGCGCTGTTGGACAAGGGCTATGGCGAAACGCTGGTGCGCAAGATCGCCTGCGACAACTGGCTGTCGCTGATCGAGCGCACTATCGGCTGAACCGGTAGACGGCGTCAGGCGGCGCTCCAGCCGACGCGGTGCCGGGTTCGTCCGACGCCGAAGCCGGCGCCGGTGACCACGCAACCTTGTCCTTGCAGCGCGTAAGCGCCCCCCTTGGGCTTGCAGCGCTAAGCTAGCACAGGGGCCGATCAGTGCCCTTGATCCAGATCATGCTCGCGCGCCCCGACAAACCATGCGTCAGAACGGAACGTCTTCGTCGGCCACGGTCTTGGTGGCTGGTGACTTCTTGGTCGCAGCTTTCTTGGCAGCAGGCTTTTTGGCGGCAGCCGTCTTGGTGGCAGGTTTCTTGGCAGCTGCCTTCTTGGCTGGGGCCTTTTTAGGCTTGGTGCCGGTGGCTTCGGCGCGCGCGGCGATCCATTCCACCGCCTGGTCCACCGTTACATCCTCGGGTTTGATGTCCTTGGGAATGGTGGCGTTGATCTTGCCCTGGTTAACATAAGGACCATAGCGACCAGCACGCACGGTGATGGGGCCGTTGTCGTGCTCGAAGGTCTGGATCGCGGCGACGGCAGCGCCACCGCGCTTGAAACCGCCCGCCGCCTTTTGCGCCAAGAGGTCCACGGCGCGGTTGATGCCGACGGTGAACACTTCCTCCACATCGGGCAGATTGGCGTATTTGCCGTCATGCAGGATGAAGGGGCCGTAGCGCCCGAGCCCTGCCGTGATCGGCGAGCCCGTTTCCGGATGGGTGCCCACTTCCCGTGGCAGTGACAATAACTGCAGGGCCTTGTCGAGCGTCAGGGACGCCGCTTCCCAGCCCTTTGGCAGGGAGGAGCGCTTGGGCTCCTTGCCGTCACCAAGCTGCACATAGGGGCCAAAGCGCCCTGTCTTGAGGTAAACCTCTTCCCCCGTTTCCGGATCGGTGCCCAACACGCCGTCACCTGCCGCCGCTTCCGAGGACTGGCCAGTGGCCGCGTCGGACAGCTGCATGGTGTGCTTGCATTCGGGATAGTTCGAACAGCCGATAAAAGCACCATATTTCCCAAGCTTGAGCGACAGCTGGCCCGTGCCGCAGGTTGGACACAGGCGACGATCCGAGCCATCAGGCTTGGCCGGGAAGATGTGGTCTTCCAGCAAGTCATTGAGGGCGTCGAGCACCTCCGTGACCCGCCGATCCTTGATCTCGGTGGTCGCAACGGTGAAATCACGCCAGAAATCGCGCAGCACCTGCTTGTAGTCGAGCTCACCGGCCGAGATCAGATCGAGCTGTTCTTCCAGATTGGCAGTGAAGCCATATTCCACATAGCGATTGAAAAAGCTCTCGAGGAAGGCCGTGACGATGCGGCCGCGATCCTCGGGATGCAGCGCCTTGCCCTCAAGGCGCACATAGTCGCGATCCTTGAGGGTCGAGAGGGTAGCGGCATAGGTGGAGGGCCGGCCGATGCCGAGCTCTTCCATCTTCTTGATCAGACTGGCTTCGGTGTAGCGGGCCGGTGGCTGGGTGAAGTGCTGCTCGATTTCGACGGCCTGCAAGGCAGGCTTGTCGCCAACGGCCAGCGGCGGCAATTCGCGGCTGTCCTCGTCTTCTTCGTCATCGTCGCTCTTGGCTTCAACGCCATACAGCGCCAGGAAGCCGGGGAAGGTGACTACGGAGCCAACAGCACGCAGTTCGACCTCGCGGCCGGGCACATTGACGGCGATGTCAACGGTGGTCCGGTCGATCTCGGCCGAGCGCATCTGTGACGCCAGCGTGCGGCGCCAGATCAGTCCATAGAGCTTGAGCTGGTCGGCATCGAGATTGCTCATCGTATCGGGATGCTTGAGCATATCGGTGGGACGGATGGCCTCGTGCGCTTCCTGGGCGTTCTTGGCCTTGGTCTGATAGATGCGTGGCTTTTCCGGCAGGTATTCGGCACCAAAGTTCTTGGTGATGGCAGAGCGCGCCATGGCGATGCCTTCGGGGGCCATCTGCACCGCGTCGGTACGCATATAGGTGATCAACCCGTCCTCGTAGAGGCGCTGGGCGATCTGCATGGTGCGCGACGGCGACAGACCTAGCCGGGACGAGGCATCTTGCTGCAGCGAAGAGGTGGTGAAGGGCGCATAGGGGTTGCGTTTGGTGGGCTTCTTTTCAACACCCGAAACATTGAACTGGCCAGCTTCGATCAGCGCCTTGAGCGCGGCGGCGTCCTCGCCGTTCTTGATCGCCAGCTTGTCGGTGCGCTTGCCGTCGACGGAATAAAGCCGGGCAATGAAGCTCTTGCCCTTTTGCGCGAGCTTGGCTTCCACCGACCAGTACTCATCGGCTTTGAAGCGCTCGATCTCGGACTCGCGGTCGGACACAAGGCGCAAAGCCACCGATTGCACGCGTCCGGCCGAGCGGGAGCCGGGCAGCTTGCGCCACAGGATCGGCGAAAGGGTGAAGCCCACGAGATAGTCGAGCGCGCGGCGAGCGAGATAGGCATCGACCAGCGGCATGTCGATGTCGCGCGGCTTGGCCATGGCCGCAGTCACGGCATCCTTGGTGATGGCGTTGAACACCACGCGCTGGACCGGGGTGTCTTTCTTGATCGCCTTTTTCTGGCGCAAAACGTCGAGCACGTGCCAGGAAATGGCTTCGCCTTCGCGATCAGGGTCGGTCGCAAGGATCAGTTCATCAGCGCCTTTAAGCGCGTTGGCAATGTCGGCAAGGCGCTTCTTGGAGGCGGTATCAACCTCCCAGGACATGGCAAAATCTTCGTCGGGCCGGACTGAACCGTCCTTGGCGGGCAGATCACGAACATGGCCGAAGGAGGCCAGGACTTCATAGTCCTTACCCAGATATTTGTTGATTGTCTTAGCCTTAGCCGGACTCTCAACGACAACGACCTTCATGGAAAACCCGATCCGAAACACTGCAACGCAAGGTGGCGCAACATGGTGAAGCGGAGGGGCAGTGTCAACGGGCGCTGATTTAGTATGATCCCGTGGAGCCGAGTGTCGGCCGGGCCGTTGTGGCGATCAACAGGAGGAAGTTGACAATGGATTTACGCAAACTGGGCAATAGCGGCACGGTGGTTTCGGCACTCTGCCTTGGGACCATGACCTTCGGGTCGGACGCGGACGAGGCCACGTCGTTCGCCTTGATGGATGATTATGTCGAAGCGGGCGGAAATTTCCTCGACACGGCTGACGTCTACACCAATGGCACCTCCGAAGAGATCATTGGTCGCTGGCTCAAGAGCAAGGGCGGGATGGCTGACCGGCTGGTGATTGCCAGCAAGGGCCGCTTTCCGACGCTGGAAGGGTCCAACGGCCTTGGCTTGTCGCGCAAGCATTTGGGGTACGCGCTGGATGCCTCGCTGCGGCGATTGGGCGTCGAGCAGATCGATCTTTACCAGATGCATGCGTGGGACGCGCTGACGCCGATCGAGGAAACCCTGCGCTTCCTTGATGATTCGGTGCGTAACGGCAAAATCGCCTATTACGGCTTTTCCAATTTCCTCGGCTGGCAGCTGACCAAGGCAGTGTGGATTGCCAAGGCGCAGGGCTATACCCCTCCCGTAACCCTGCAGCCGCAATACAATCTACTGGTGCGCGATATCGAGCACGAAATCGTGCCTGCCGTGCTCGATGCCGGCATGGGCCTACTGCCCTGGTCGCCGCTGGCTGGCGGCTGGCTGTCGGGCAAATACAAGCGTGACGAAATGCCAAGCGGGGCAACGCGGCTGGGGGAAAACCCGAAGCGAGGCATGGAGGCGTATGAAAAGCGCAACGCCAACCCACAGACCTGGGCAGTGATCGACGCGGTCATGCAGATCGCCGAGCAGCGTGGCGTCAGTGCAGCGCAGGTGTCGCTGGCTTGGCTGGTGCAAAAACCCGCCGTCACCTCGGTGATCCTGGGCGCCCGCAAGCGCGAACAGCTGGCCGACAACATGGCCGCGGGCGATCTGAGCCTAAGCGCTGAGGAGGTTGCGCGGCTTGACGAGGCGAGCAAGCCGCAGATCGGCGATTACCCCTATGGCGCTGGTGGCATCAACCAGCGCCATCGCAAGCTCGAAGGCGGGCGCTAAACCGAAGGCGCGGCGGTCAGCGGTAGCGTTTAGCGACCAGCTGACCGCTCGACCACTCGATCTCGCCCGCCAGATCGAGCTCCAGCAACAGCATCTGCATCGCTGCGGCAGACAGTCCGGTTTGCCGCAGCAGTTCATCGACTTCCATCGGAGCGGTGCTCAACAAACCGCGCAAGCGATCCGCGTCACTAGGATCGGGGACGTCTAACCCAGCGCCGACCTCGTCGGGGTCCGGCTCCCATTGTCGATCAAATAGTGCTTGCCGCGACGGATCGGCCGAGCCCAGGCTTTCGATGATGTCCTCGGCATTAGTGATCAGCTTCGCCCCTTGCTGGATCAAGGCATTGCCGCCTTCGGCCCGGGGATCCAGGGGTGAACCCGGCACCGCAAAGACATCCCGGTTCTGCTCAAGCGCAAGGCGCGCCGTGATCAGGGAGCCCGAGCGTTTGGCCGCCTCCACCACGACAATGCCGAGCGACAGCCCTGACACCAGCCGATTGCGGCGCGGGAAATCGCGGGCACGAGGCTCCCAGCCGAGCGGCATCTCGGTGAGCAAGGCGCCGCCGTAGTCCAGAATGTCATGGGCGAGCGGAATGTTCTCATCGGGATAGATCTGGTCAAAGCCGCCCGCCAGGACCGCAACGGTGCCGGTTTGCAGACTTGCCCGGTGGGCCGCTGCATCAATGCCGCGGGCGAGGCCGGAAACGATCGTATAACCGCGCGCACCAAGATCGGTAGCGAGCAGGCGCGTCATCTTCACCCCCGCCGAGGAGGCGTTGCGCGCACCGACCATGCCTACGGTGCGTCGCCAATCCAGATCGGCGCCGCCCGCGAGGGTTAGCACCGGCGGCGCGCCGGCAATAAAGCCGAGATGGGGCGGATAGTCGGGATCGCAGCTGAGCACGAGATGGGCGCCGAAGCGCTGCAAGCCAGCGAGTTCGTCTTCGGCCTGCATACGGGTCGAGATGCGCGGCTGCGTTCCGGCCCGTTTGAGCAAGCCGGGCAGGGCGTCGAGCGCCGCCTCGGCTGAACCGAAGCGGCCGAGCAGTTGGCGAAAAGTGACGGGGCCGACATTGTCAGTGCGAATCAGGCGAAGCCAGGCAAGGCGCTCTTGGTCAGAAACCAGTGCAGCGCCTTTGCCCACGGATCAGACTTTCTTGGTAGAGCCGATGGTTGGCTCGGTTCCCGCCATCAGACGGGCGATGTTGGTGCGATGCTGGATAAAGAGCAGGATCACCATGACCGCCACTGCTACCGCGAGCCACTCATTGACGACGACATAGGCAAAAATCGGTCCGGTGGCGCCACTGGTGAGTGAAGCGAGGGAGGAGGTCTTGCGCGTTACGGCGATCAGCAGCCAGACCGCGCAGAAGATCAGCCCCACAGGCCAAGACAACGCCAGGAGGGCGCCGATCAGCACGGCGACACCCTTGCCGCCCTTGAAGCCCAGCCACGCCGGAAAGCAGTGCCCGATAAAGGCGCCAATCGCAGCGATCATTGCCGCGTCCTCGCCCCAAAGATAGCGAGCCAGCAAAACCGGCATGGCGCCCTTGGCGGCGTCGAGAACCAGCGTTGCGGCCGCGAGCCAGCGATTGCCAGTACGCAGCACATTGGTGGCACCGATATTGCCCGAGCCAATCGCGCGGATATCGCCAAGCCCGGCCGCGCGAGTCAGCAGTAGGCCGAACGGCACCGAGCCACAGAGATAGCCGAGCACGACGGCGTAGAGCAGGGTAAGCAGATCAGGGGCCATAACAGGTTCCGAGCGAAGGTAAGTATTGGTAGCCCCAGCCTCGCCCGTTCCACAAGGGCTCGCACATGGCTAGAGCGTCTCGGTGTGGAGATAAACCGTTTGTCCACCCACAATGGTGCGCATCACCTTGCCGGCAAGGCGCGCGCCTTCAAAGCTGGTGTTGCGCGAACGCGAGCGAATCGCGGTTTCGCTGACCTGCCAGGGATAATCGGGATCAAACAAGATCAGGTCGGCTGGTGCTCCGCGCGCAATACGCCCGGAAGGCAGGCCCAGGATTTGCGCCGGCCGGATGGTCATCGCCCGCAGCACCGTCAGGAGATCTAGCTCGCCGGAATGAACCAGCCGCAATGCAGCCGCCAGCAAGGTTTCGAGCCCGATCGCGCCATCCGAGGCTTCGGCAAAGGGCTGCCGCTTAACCTCGCTGTCCTGTGGGTCATGATCGGAATGGATGGTGTCGATCGTGCCGTTGCGCAGCGCCTCGATCATCGCTTGGCGATCATCTTCGGAGCGCAGGGGTGTTGCGAGCTTGAAAAAAGTACGGTAGCGGCCGATGTCGTTTTCGTTGAGCGCCAGATTGTTGATCGACACGCCGGCCGTCACATTGGCGTGCCGGGCCTTGGCCGCCCGGACCAGTTCGGCGGAGCTAGCAGTGGAAATCTGTGCCGCGTGGTAGCGCACGCCGGTCAAAGCGGCGAGTTGCAGGTCCCGCGCCAGGGGAATGGTTTCGGCTTCCCGCGGAATGCCCTTGAGGCCCAGAATAGTGGCGAAGAAGCCTTCGTTCATTACGCCATCGCCAACTAGCCCACGGTCCGCGAGGTGATGAACGATCGGCATGTCGTAGTTGGCGGCATAGCTCATCGCGGTGCGCAGCAGCGCGCTGGACTGGATGGAGCTGCGCCCGTCGGTCAGGCAAACGGCGCCCGCCTCCTGCAGCAGCCCGAACTCGGTGATCTCCTCGCCACGCAATCCCTTGGTGATCGCGGCAGCGGGCAAGATATTGACCTTGCTCGTGGCTTTGCCCCGGCGCAGCAGGAAATCCACCAGCGCACCGTCGTCGACCACCGGGCTGGTGTCCGGCATCATCACAAAGCTCGTGACGCCCCCTGCGGCGGCGGCCTCGCCGGCCGACTGGAGCGTTTCGCGATATTCCTTGCCAGGCTCGCCAGTGAACACACGCATATCGATGAGGCCTGGCGCCAGCACGTGGCCCGCGGCATCGATCACCTCGGCTCCGTCAGGCACACCGATGGGCCCGTCAAGCGCGAGATCGGTGATGACGCCATTCTCGACCAGCACAGCTCCGCGGGCATTTGTGCCGGAAGCCGGATCAACGAGGCGGGCGTTCTCAATCAGCAATGGGCGGTTCATCGAACGTCTCCCGCAGGCAGCAAGGCATCGAGCACTGCCATGCGCACGGCAACGCCCATTTCCACTTGGTCGGTAATCACCGAAGCGGGACCGTCTGCAATGGCTGGGTCGATCTCCACGCCCCGGTTCATCGGGCCGGGATGCATCACAATCGCGTCCGGCTTGGCATGGCTGAGCTTGTCGGCGTCCAATCCATAGAAACGGTAATATTCGCGCACCGAAGGGATCATGCGGCCATTGGCGCGCTCATGCTGCAGGCGCAGCATCATGACCACATCGGCACCTTCGAGGCCCTTGCGCATATCGGTGAACACTTCGGTTGCAAGTTGCTCGATCCCCGCAGGCAAGAGATTGCGCGGGGCAATCACCCGGGTGCGGACATTAAGCGCGCCGAGCAACAGCAGGTTGGAGCGCACAACGCGTGAATTGGCGATGTCCCCGCAGATCGCGACTGTCAGCCCATTGATACGGCCCTTATGGCGCCGGATGGTGAGCGCATCGAGCAGCGCCTGAGTGGGGTGTTCGTGGGCGCCATCACCCGCATTGATTACCGCACAACCCACTTTTTGCGAGAGAAGCTCCACCGCGCCGGCCGCCGAATGGCGCACCACGATCACATCCGGGCGCATGGCGTTGAGCGTTGTCGCGGTATCCACCAGCGTCTCGCCCTTGGATACCGAGGAGGACTTTACCGACATGTTCATCACCAGCGCGCCGAGGCGCTTGCCGGCGATCTCGAACGAGCCCTGAGTACGGGTCGAGGGTTCGAAGAACAGGTTGATCTGGGTTTTACCCGACAGGGTAGGATGCGTCTTGCGCTCCTGGCGCGAAACGGGGACCATGCGCTCGGCCCGGTCGAGCAGGTCGATGATCTCGTGCTGCTTCAGATCGGCGATGGAAAGCAGGTGACGCTGGCGAAAGGGGGGGAAGTCGCCAGCGCTGCTGCCAGCTTGCGTGACGTTGCCGCCGGTTGGTTCAGCCATGGCCTCGGATCCCCTGCAATTAGCTGCGGTCTAGCGGAGGGGTGGCGGGTGTTCAACTGTTTGTTGCTTTATCCCCGGCGCAGGCGATCGAGCGCGCCCTGGAGGATGTAGCTGGCCGCGAGTTTGTCGACCAGTTCGGCGCGCCGGTCGCGCCGCAGATCGGCGTCGATCATCATGCGGGTAACGGCGCTGGTGGACAGGCGCTCGTCCCAGAATGCAATGGGAATGCTGATCCGCGCAGCTAGATTGCGGGCGAAGGCCCGCGTCGATTGCACCCGCGGCCCTTCACTGCCATCCATGTTTAGCGGCAGGCCGAGAATGATCGCGACGGCATTATTTTGTGCGATCAACTCGTCGAGTCGCTCGGCATCTTGGGTGAACTTGGTGCGCCGAATGGTTTCGAGCGGCGTCGCCGAATAGCGCATCGCGTCTGAGACGGCCACGCCGATCGTCTTGGTGCCAAGATCAAGACACAGGAGCTTGCCGGCGGCGGGCAGACCAGCGAGGGGATTTTCTGGAAGATCGTCGCTCATGCTGCACCTCGGCTTGCTCAATGGTGCCGCTCCTATAGTTTTCCCCTGACTTTGGCGATTGGACTTTGCAATGAAACTCACCTGGTTTGGTGGTACGACGCTCCGTATTCACATTGGCGGCTTGATCCTGGTTGCCGATGCCGGTGTGGCCCCGGCCGGGATCGACGCGGCTGAGCTGGTGTCGGGGGCGGATCGGGTTTTGGGATTGGCTGCGGCGGAAGATTGCTTGCCTCAGGTTGATCTTGCCCTTTGGAAGCCCCGGCGCATCCGGCCGCTCGACGCTGGTCCCGTCGAGGCAACAATCTTGCGGGCAGGGGCGGGGCTGGTTCTCGTGCATGTGGATGGTGAGCGGCCCTTGCTGCTGGTGGCCGGGGAGTTGTTGCCGTTCGGGCGGTGGCTCGGCGATGCCGTGGTGGTGCTGTTTGGTTCGGCTGGTCAATTGGTGGCCAACGGCAGGAATCTGCTGGAGCGCCAGCCTCCGAGATTGCTTGCGCTGGCGGCTGCTGACGCTGAGCTTGATGAAGCCATTCCCGCTTTGAGAGCCCACCTGGACGACACCGCTCTGGTTGCTCTCGAGTCACGGCTGGGGCTTGAGCTCTAAAGCCGCGGCGCCTCTGCCATTGCAACTTGCCCGCCACCATTGTTAAAAGCGGCACCAGAGCGGCAAGGGCCGCATCTCCCTATTTGGAGGCATGAGCCATGTCGGTAGACGCCGCAACGGTGAAGCGTATCGGGCGCCTGGCGCGTATTCGCATCGAGGACGAGGAAGTCGCTGGCTATCAAAGCGAGCTGAACGCCATTCTCGGTTTCGTGGAACAGCTGGGCGAAGTGGATGTGTCCGGCGTCGAGCCAATGACGTCGGTGACCCCGATGCAGTTGCGCCGGCGCGACGATGCGATCACCGATGGCGGCTATCCTGAGCTGATCGTGGCCAATGCGCCGCTGTCGGAAGACAATTTCTTCATGGTCCCCAAGGTCGTGGAGTAGGCGATGGCCGTCACGATTGGCATTGAAACGCCGTTGCAGGACGATGTGCGCCGCCTTGTGGCGGCGCTCAACGATCACCTGCTGCCGCTTTCGCCAATCGAATTTCAGTTCAAGATGACCGTTGAGCAGATGGCGGGTGACGACACGACGGTTTTCGTGGCGCGCAATGCCGAAGGCGAGGCAGTGGGCTGCGGCGCGCTCAAGGTTCATTCTTCGGATCTGGGCGAGGTCAAGCGCATGTTCACGGACCCCTCCGTTCGTGGCCAGCGGGTTGGCTCGGCGCTGCTTGGCGCCATTGTCGATCTGGCGCGGCAAAAGGGGCTGAGCCAGTTGATGCTGGAAACAGGCACGGGGCCCGGCTTTGCCGAAGCGCAGCGGCTCTACCAGCGCAGCGGCTTCACCCCGCGCGGCCCGTTCCTTGATTATCCCGACAGCGAGTGGTCGGCTTTTTTTGCCATGCCGTTGCGGCAGGGAGCAGAAGCATGAGCATCCGGATCGTCAAAGGCGCCGTATTGTCAAGCGTCGTCATCCTCGCCGCGGGGACTACCCAGGCGCAGGAGATTTCCAGCGTCGACCGCACCAAGGTTTACGTGAGTGATCCCGCGGGCTGCGATGCGCTGGAAAAAGATGGTCTGGACGCCATCTCCACCCTCGGGTTTCAGGTGATGACCTTTGACGATGGCATCCAGACACTTGAGTCCAGCTGCCACTTCTTTGACATCAAAGCCAAGCCGGGCAATGCCCACCTTTTCGTGTCAGCCGTCTGTGAAAACCCGGGTGCCATTTATCCCGACACGTTGGCACTGACACCCCTCACATCCGACACCGTGCAGGTGGCCTCCTCCCATGAGGCTGCCATGAGTGCGGCCGCAACCAATGAAACCAGCTCGGAGGGAGCTTCGCCTGGCGCGACGCTTTTCCACCGCTGCGCCAATCTAAGCGAGTTACCGCGTTGACCGACCTGACCAAATTGAGCCTTACCGAAGCCAGCAAAGGGTTGAAGGCCAAGAGCTTTTCCGCCACCGAGCTGACCGGCGCGTATCTTGGCGCGATCGAGGCGGCCAATGGCGCGCTCAACGCCTATGTTGCGGTGACGGCCGAGCAGGCCACTACCATGGCCAAGGCCAGCGACGAGAAGCTTGGTAAGGGCGAGGGCGGCTCCCTCGAAGGCATTCCGCTCGGGATCAAGGACCTGTTCGCCACCAAGGGCGTCCACACTCAGGCCGCCAGCCATATTCTGGATGGGTTCAAGCCAGGCTATGAGTCGACTGTCACCAGCAATCTCTGGCGCGATGGCGCCGTGATGCTGGGCAAGCTCAACATGGACGAGTTTGCCATGGGATCGTCCAACGAGACCTCCTACTACGGCCCTGTTGTCAGCCCGTTCCGCTCTGAAGGCTCCAATGCTCAGCTGGTGCCCGGCGGCTCCTCGGGTGGTTCGGCCGCCGCTGTGGCGGCATGGCTCTGCGCTGGGGCAACCGCCACTGATACCGGCGGCTCGATCCGCCAGCCGGCGGCGTTCACCGGCACAGTGGGCATCAAGCCGACCTATGGCCGTTGCTCGCGTTGGGGCACCGTCGCCTTTGCCTCCTCGCTCGACCAGGCCGGCCCGATCGCTCGCACTGTGGAGGATTCAGCGCTGATGCTGCGCTCCATGGCGGGCTTTGATCCAAAGGATTCCACCAGTGTCGACCTGCCGGTGCCAGACTTCGCGGCGGCGGTTGAGCGTGGCGTAAAGGGCCTTTGCATCGGTGTTCCCAAGGAATACCGCATGGAAGGGATGCCCGCCGAGATTGAAAAGCTCTGGGAGCAGGGGCTGGCATGGCTGCGCGCTGAAGGCGCTACGGTAAAGGATATCTCGCTGCCGCATACCAAATACGCGCTGCCGGCTTATTACATCGTGGCTCCGGCCGAAGCGTCCTCGAACCTGGCGCGCTATGACGGCGTCAAATTCGGGCTGCGGGTGAGCGGCAAGGACATCACCGACATGTATGAGTTGACGCGCGCCGCCGGCTTTGGCCGCGAGGTGAAGCGTCGCATCATGATCGGCACCTATGTGCTGAGCGCCGGCTATTTCGATGCCTATTACGTCAAGGCGCAAAAGGTGCGTACCTTGATCAAGAAGGATTTCGAGGACGCTTTCGCCGCCGGCGTTGACGCCATCCTTACCCCGGCAACGCCGTCGGCGTCCTTCGGCATTGGCGACGAGACCCTCGCCGCCGATCCGGTGAAAATGTACCTCAACGACGTCTTCACCGTGACCGTGAACATGGCGGGCCTGCCGGGCATTGCGGTGCCGGCGGGCAAGGACGGGCAGGGGCTCCCGCTGGGGCTGCAACTGGTCGGCAAGCCCTTTGACGAGGAAACCCTCTTTGCAGCCGCTCGGGTGATCGAGCGCAGCGCGGCGACCGATTTCTCACCGAAGCCCTGGTGGTGAGCCAGAGCCGGTCTCTTGAACCGGCTTCGGCAAGGGTCTATTTCAGCCCTTGCGTATTTGGCCGTCCTTCGGGACGGCCCGTTTCTTTTCGGAAAGTCATATGTCCGTGGATATCTTCACCTCGCTCGATTGGTCCGAGCCGCCCAAAGACATGAGCAAGCCGCTGCAAGCGTTGTGGTGGCTCAAGAAGGGTGAGTTCCGTGTCGGCCCCGAGTGGGAGCAGGCCCACACCATCGTTCAGGCCATGGAAGGTGTGCAGGCATTTGATTGGGTGCATGCGCTGATGCACTGGATCGAAGCCGATATGGGCAATGCCGACTATTGGTACCGCCGGGCCGGCAAGCGCCGCGCCACCGCCAGCGTCGCGCAGGAATGGGAACATATCGCCGCGGCGCTCAGCGACGTTACCCGGCACTAGGCGGGCACCAGCGGTTGCCTTTGCCGGCAGGTCGGTGCAAACCAGCACTGAGTTTTGCACCAATGGACCTTTGCCGTGACCACCGCGCCCGCCGACTGCCAGACCAAAGATGATGTCCGTGCCGAAATCGACCGGATCGACCAGGCGCTCCTGCACCTCTTCGCGGAGCGGCATCGCTATGTCACCCGCATGGCCGAGATCAAGACCGACCCGCACGAGGCGCGCGACCCCGTCCGCATCGAGGCAGTGATCGCCAAGGTGCGCGAGCGTAGTTTGGCTCTTGATCTTGACGAGGATCAGGCCGAACTTGTGTGGCGAACCCTGATCGATTGGAACATCAATTACGAGAAGGGCATCATCACGGCGCGGCGGCGCGCCCTTTAGGAGAGTGTGTCATGCGCAGTGTCCTGATCCGCAATGCCGAACCCGGTGACGCACGCATTCTGGCCGACATCGCCTACCGCTCCTGGACAAAGGGCATTTTGCCGCTGCTAACCGAAACACCCGGCATGCGCGACGCCGAGCAGCACCGGCTTCGGCGCGCCGTGGCCGAAACGCTCGCGCGCATCATTGTGGCCGAACAGGATGGCATGCCTGTCGGCTGGTGTTCGCGCTCCGCCCGGCGCGCTTATATCCCGTTCCTGTTTGTGGCTCCGGAAAGCCAAGGCCAGGGCATCGGCTCCATGCTGTTGCGGCGCATGGAGTCGGTGCTGGAACTGTTCGGCGCCAGTCGGGTGCAGCTCGAAACCCCGGCAGACCATATCCGCGCGGTCCGCTTTTATGAACGGCAGGGCTACCGCATCCTCGCCATGCGTCCCGATGGCCGCGCCCATCATGAGCCGTTCATGAGCGTTCATCTCGAAAAGAAATTACACCCATTCGCGGGCGATCTCGACGACGAGGATTGAGCTCGGCCGCCGGAACTGACCAGATCGGGCAAAGAGGCGTTGCATCGCGCGCCGCTGGTCAGTAAGCACTGGGTCGTGTTCCCGCATGCCGTTCAGAGAGCTCACTTTGACCCTTATCGACACCCGTACGCCCGATCCGAAGCGCTTTATTTCCGGCTCCACTGGAGACTGGGAAGTGATCATCGGCATGGAAGTGCATGCGCAGGTGACCTCCGAAAGCAAGCTGTTTTCCGGCTCCTCGACCGCCTTCGGCAATCCGCCCAACAGCAATGTTTCGTTCGTGGACGCAGCCATGCCCGGCATGCTGCCGACCATCAACGAGGAATGCGTGCGCCAGGCTGTGCGGACCGGCCTCGGGCTTAAGGCCGTCATCAACAAGCGG
The DNA here is from genome assembly GCF_058133665.1 of Devosia sp. Z11_6. Lineage (NCBI taxonomy): Bacteria > Pseudomonadati > Pseudomonadota > Alphaproteobacteria > Hyphomicrobiales > Devosiaceae > Devosia > Devosia sp. Z11_6. The sequence goes on along the minus strand of NZ_JBYUNQ010000009.1, from coordinate 53,800 downwards.
TCCGTTTTTGACCGCAAGAACTATTTTTATCCCGATCTGCCGCAGGGCTATCAGATCAGCCAGTTCAAGGACCCCATTGTCGGCGAGGGCAAGGTACTGCTCGACATGGGCGACGAGACCATCGAGATCGGCATCGAGCGGCTCCACCTGGAGCAGGACGCGGGCAAGTCCATCCATGACCAGCATCCATCCATGAGCTTTGTGGACCTCAACCGCTCCGGCGTGGCGCTGATGGAGATCGTCTCCAAGCCGGACCTGCGCTCGGCTGACGAGGCTAAGGCTTATCTGTCCAAACTCCGCACGATTCTGCGTTATCTCGGCACCTGCGACGGCAATATGGAGCAGGGCTCCATGCGTGCCGACGTCAACGTGTCGGTGCGACGCCCCGGGGGTGAGTTCGGCACGCGCTGCGAAATCAAGAACGTCAACTCCGTGCGCTTTGCCGGTCAGGCCATCGAATACGAAGCGCGTCGGCAGATCGATATCCTTGAAGACGGCGGCTCGATCGACCAGGAAACCCGCCTGTTCGATCCTAAGCTCGGCGAAACCCGGTCCATGCGTTCCAAGGAAGAAGCGCATGACTACCGCTACTTCCCCGATCCCGACCTGCTGCCGCTGGAGTTTGACGACGCCTTCGTGGCGGCGCTGGCGGAAAACCTGCCCGAACTGCCGGACGAGAAGAAGGCCCGCTTTGTCCGCGACTATGGCGTGACGCCCTACGACGCCATGGTGTTGACGCTGGATCGCGAGACGGCCGATTACTTCGAGGCCGTTGTGGCCCATGGGGGTAGCAAGCGCGACGGCAAGGCTGTCGCCAATTTGCTCAACGCCGATGTTGCCGCCTATGCCAATAGCCAGGGGCTTGCGGTTTGGGAAACCCATCTGCAGCCAGCTCAGATCGCGGGGATTGTTGACCTTGTGGCCGCCGGCACGATCTCCAGTAAGATCGCCAAGGATTTGCTGCAGATCATCATTGCTGAGGAGCCGGAGGGCGAACCTGCCGAGATCGTCGAGCGGCGCGACATGAAGCAGGTCACCGACCTCGGCGCCATCGAGAAGGTCGTCGACGAGATCATCGCCGCCAACCCCGATCAGGTCGCCAAGGTTCAGGCCAAGCCCACCATGATTGGCTGGTTCGTTGGCCAGGCGATGAAGGCATCGGGCGGCAAGGCTAACCCGCAGGCCCTGAACGAATTGATGAAGCGCAAGCTCGGCCTCGAAGAGTGAGCGAGCCCGCCGAAGACAAGGAAGCCCCAAAGCAGTTGCTGGATCACGGTATGGGGCCGTGGCTGATGCGCGTCATCGGCGCGCTGGTCAGCCGCATCATCATCCTGCCGGTGCTAGCCACAATGGCGGCTTCAATGGCGTTGATGATCTATGGCGTCGCCGAAACTTGGCACTTCATCCGCGAGCTGTTCTTCGCCGACCATCCCGTAAGCAAGGACGAGGCACTGCTGCACGCCATCGAGCTGGTTGATCTTTTCTTGCTCGCGACGGTGGTGCAGGTGGTTTCGCTCGGCCTTTATCAGCTCTACTTCAACCAAGATCTGGCCTTGCCACGTTGGCTCAAGATCAGCAATCTCGATGATCTAAAGTCAAAGCTGGTGGGCGTGGCCATCACCGTGCTGGCGGTTTATTTTCTCGGGCGCGCGGTGACCTGGAGCAGCGGACCGGACATCGTTTATCTGGGTGCCGCAACAGCGGTCGTGATCGGCGCGCTCACCTATTTCCTCAGCAAGATCGACGGCCACGACTAAACGGGGCCGTCGCTAAGTCACGGATTGATGTCGTGACCTGGCTCGGGGGGAAGTTCCGGCTGGTAGTCTGGCTGCGGATCTTCCACCGGCACGTTGCCCGGAATTTCGGATGGGTCTGGAGTGGGGAAGCTCACCGGCATCGGCGGCGGCGGAACAGGCTGCGGCACGATCTCGGGCGTTTCCGCGGGATCGATCTCTGGATTGGGTGGAATGGGCATGCCTGCCTCCTCGTTGGGACCTATCTCAACGGGGGGATACGACCTCAGTTCCGGACACTGGCTTGCGCCAGATTTTGAGAATGCGACCGTCGATCAGCAACAAGCCTAAAAACACCACGCCCATGCCCAGCAGGTGAATGGGCAGAATGGATTCTCCCAGCAGCGACACCCCGAGCAAGACCGCGACGACCGGGGTGACAAAGGTGTTGGAGGCGAAGTTGGTGGTGCCAACGCGCGGCAGCAGCCGATACATCAGCTGGAACGCCAAGGCGGTGCAGAAAACGCCGATGGCGATCCAGGCCGCCCAGGTTTCGATCCGCTCGATGTGTGGCACCCCTTCAACCCAAAGCGCAACTGGCACTGAAGTCAACGCCGCGCCAGAGATGGCAATGGTGGCGATGGTCGTGGGCTCGATCGCCTTGAAGCTTCGCGCGACATTGAGCGTGATGGCGTAGAGCATCACGGCGGCAAAGCAGACGGCAATGGCCCAAAGCTCGCCATGCTCATTGCCGGCCGCCAGGGATGGTGAAGCCAGCAATGCCGCACCGGTAAACCCCGCAACCACGCCGGCAGCCTTGTGGCGCTTTATTTTTTCGCCGCCGGGCCAATAATGCGAGACCAGTACGGTAACCACCGGGAGCAGGGCATTGATGATCGCAGCAAGCCCGCTCGGAATGTGGGCCTGGCTGATGGGGAAAAGCGTAAACGGCACCGCATAGCTGAACACGCCGAGGAGGCCGAGCTTGAGATACAGCATCGGATCACGGGGCAGGGGCTTGCGAAGGGCGAAAAACAATAACCAGCTGACCAGCGCGGCGATGGTCACCCGGCCTGCGGCCACGGTGATTGGCCCCAGTTCACGGATCAGCACAGCATTGAACAGGAACGAGGTGCCCCAGATGCTTCCGATAAAAATGATGAGCGCCCAGTAGCGTGCCGACATGTGATTCTTTCCCAGGAAGCGGCGACGCTAGGCCTGTCGCCAGCAAAGGTCGAACCGATTTTGACGATGGCAAGCATCAATGCACGTGATGAGCGGATGGCTCCTATGCGCCATTGCAGTTGCATGCGTTGAGAGGGCTGCTAGCCTTCACCGGTAAACTTCTGAGGGCTCTTATGCACAAACTTGGTCTTGCCGTTTCTGCTCTTCTGCTCGCCACCGCCGCGCCCGCGGTCCTGGCGGCGGAAACTCTGGATACCACGCCGCGCATCGCGGTGATGTCGGCCTTTGGCCCCGAATGGATTGCGCTGCAGGAAGCCCTCAGCGAACGCAAGGATTACACGGTCAATGGCACCACCTTTGCAACCGGGGTGATTGAGGGCAAGCCGGTGGTGCTGTTCTTGACCGGGGTCAGCATGGTCAATGCGGCGATGACCTCGCAGCTGGCGCTGGACCACTTCAACATCGAAAGCATCGTGTTTTCCGGAATAGCGGGTGGCGTTAATCCCGAGCGCCATATCGGGGATGTGATTGTGCCGGCGCAGTGGGGCCAGTATCTCGAGGTCATCATGGCGCGCGAAGTGGATGGGAAGTTCACGCCGCCCTCATTCATGGACGCGCCCCATCCCTCATTCGGCATGATGTTCCCGCAGACCGTGGATATCGCCCGCCAGGGTGGCAAGCCCGAGGAAAAGTTCTGGTTTGCCGCCGATGCGGAGCTGTTGGCGGTCGCCGAGAAGGTTGCAGCTGAGATCAAGCTGGAGGATTGTTCGGCAGAAAACGCCTGCCTCACCACCACGCCGAGCATTCATGTTGGTGGCAATGGCGTTTCGGGCGCGGCCTTTGTGGACAATGCAGAACTGCGTGAATATGCCTTTGGGACCTTCGAGGCGCAGGTGCTCGACATGGAAAGCGCCGCCGTAGCGCATGTGGCCTATGCCAATGATGTGCCCTTCATCGCGTTCCGCTCGCTGTCAGATCTGGCGGGTGGCGGCGAAGGCGAAAACCAGATGGGCACCTTCATGGGCCTGGCGTCCAACAATTCGGCTGCCGTCGTAACCGCCTTTATTGCAGCACTGCCGGAGTAAGGCTGCCCAAGGATCCGAACTCTCCAGAGGCGAGCTGCCGCACCGCCTCTGGATAAAGCCGGTGCTCTTCGACAAGCACCCGCGCGGCAAGGCTGTCGGGCGTATCGCCCGGCAGCACCGGCACTTCAGCTTGCAAGATGGCGGGCCCTTCGTCCAAGCCCGGGGTGACAAAATGAACGGTGCAGCCATGGCGGGTGGCGCCATCGGCTAGTGCCCGGGCATGCGTGTCCAACCCCTTGTAGAGCGGCAGCAGGGAAGGATGGATGTTGATCAGGCGCCCGTGCCAGCGATTGACAAAATCTTCGCCCAAAACGCGCATGAAGCCGGCAAGGCAGACCAGCTCTGTGTCCCAGCTTTCAAGGACCTGGGTCAGAACGTCCTCGAACATGTCCCGGCTTGGAAACTTGCTTTGTGCAAGGCTCGCCGTCGCGATCCCTTCAGCCGCAGCCAGGGCCAGTCCTTCGGCCGCGGCCCGATTGGAGACCACGCCGACAATTTCGGCGGGGTAGTCGGGAGCCTTTGCCGCCTCGATCAGCGCCGCCATGGTGGAGCCACGGCCCGAGATCAAAATGGCAGTGCGCGTGCGGCTCACAGCGAGAGCCTGCCCTCGAAGGTCACCGCCTGGCCGGTGCGTTGCACGAGTTCGCCAACGATTGCTGCCGTTTCCCCAGCATCGTTGAGGTGCTCCACCAGGGTAGCGGCCTCGTCTGTGCCAACCGCGATCAGCATGCCAACGCCGCAGTTGAAGGTGCGCAGCATTTCGGCTTCAGCGAGACCGCCCGTGTGGGCCAGCCAGCCAAAAACCTTGGGCACGGTAATGGCTCCGAGATTCACATGCGCCGCCAGATGATCGGGCAAGACGCGGGGGATGTTGTCGATAAAGCCGCCGCCTGTGATATGGGCCAGGGCCTTGATGCCGATCCCGGCTTTCAGCGCCGCGAGAATGGGCTTCACATAGATGCGGGTAGGGGTCAGCAATGCATCGGCAAGGGACTGACCGGGCGCAAATGGCGCATCCATGAACCAGTCATTGCCCGAGAGCTCCACGATCTTGCGCACCAGCGAATAACCGTTCGAGTGCACGCCCGAGGAGGCTATCGCAACCAGCGTATCGCCTGGCGCGAGATCGGCTCGCGGCAGCAGGGTCCCGCGTTCGGCAGCGCCCACGGCAAAGCCGGCCAAATCATAGTCCTTGCCGTGGTACATGCCCGGCATTTCCGCGGTTTCCCCGCCGATCAGGGCACAGCCGGCTTGGCGGCAGCCCTCGGCGATCCCCTCAACGATCGCGGTTCCCTGCTCAACATCAAGCGCGCCGGTGGCGAAGTAATCCAGAAAGAACAACGGCTCGGCGCCCTGAACGACAATGTCGTTGACGCACATCGCAACAAGATCGATGCCGATGCTGTCGTGCTTGCCAGCTTCAATGGCGATCCGCAGCTTGGTGCCGACGCCATCATTGGCCGCCACCAGGACGGGGTCGGTGAAGCCAGCAGCCTTGAGGTCGAACAGGCCCCCAAACCCACCGATCTCGCCATCGGCGCCCGCCCGCCGCGTAGAGCGTACGGCGGGCTTGATCGCATCGACAAGGGCGTTGCCCGCATCGATGTCGACGCCGGCCTGCTTGTATGAAAGACCGTTTGGTGGCAGGTTTTGGGGGTCGGACATGGGCCTCAGTGCCAATTGGGGAAACCGTGCGCAATGCCGCAGGCTAGAGACCAGGGCAGTTGCCATTTCCGGAGGGGGCCGGTAGAGGGCCTGATAGCTTCTCCACCCAACCGACGCAAGGGCCGGTCCAGTCAATGACACTGCGAAATCAAGTGCTGATCTGGATCGGATCATTCGTCGTGCTGATCCTGTTGCTCTGGTTGTTCCGGGGCATCCTGCTGCCCTTCGTTGTCGGGGCTGCGCTGGCCTATCTGCTCAACCCAATCGTCAACCAACTGCAGAAATGGCACTTCAACCGCGCTTGGGCGACGGCGCTGGTGCTGGCTACGGTCGTGGCCATACTTCTGGGCCTGATATTCATGCTGGTGCCGCTCGTCGCGCAGCAGGTTGGCGGGCTGGTGCAGCGCCTGCCGGGCTATGCGGCCGAGTTGGAGGCATTGGCGCGTAAATGGGCGCCCGAACTCAATGCCTGGCTGGGACCTGAGCGCGCGGCGCAGGTGGAAGCGACCATGACCGACCTGATGGGTCGCATGGTGGGCCTTGTGGGTGTCCTCACCGGGGAAGTGCTTTCAAGCGGCGCGACACTGATCAGCGCCGTGGGTATCATCATCTTCACTCCGGTCGTGTGCTTTTATCTGCTGCTCGACTGGGAAGGCATGGTGCGCGGGCTGGAAAGCCTGCTGCCGCGCGACCACAAGGGCGAAATCCAGGGCATCCTGCGCGACATCGACAGCGCCATGGGTGGCGCCATTCGCGGGCAGGGCAGCGTAGTTCTCATCCTGGCCGCCTTTTACGCGACCGCACTCAGCCTTGTGGGGCTGAACTTCGGCCTCGCGATCGGGCTGATCGGTGGCCTGTTCAGCTTCGTTCCCTTTGTGGGCTTCGCCATTGGCTTTGTGCTCTCGATGGGCATCGCCATCGTCCAATTCTGGCCTGACTGGTGGTTCATCGTTATCATCTTCATGATCTACATGGTCGGCCAGTTTGTTGAAGGCAACATTCTCTATCCCAAGCTTGTCGGCTCTACGATCAACATCAACCCGGTCTGGATGATGTTCGCGCTGCTCGCCCTGGGTGCTTTGTTCGGCTTTGTTGGCCTGCTGCTGGCCGTGCCGATGGCCGCGATCGGTAGCGTGCTGGTGCGCTATGGCGTGCGTAAATATCGTGAAAGCGCTCTCTACCAGGGCGAAGCAGGCAGCATCGATGGCGATGCCGATGTTGTCTGAGGACGACGAAATCCCCGATACCGGTGCGCAGCTGACACTGGATCTGGGGCATACGCCATCCCATGGCCTCGAGGACTTCCTGGTGGGGGACGGCAATGAACTGGCGCATGGCCGGATCATGAGCTTTCCCGATTGGGCCGACCCAATGACGCTGCTGGTCGGTCCAGCCAAGTCCGGCAAGTCACACCTGGCGCGCATCTTTGCCGAAAGGAGCGGGGCGGTGTTTGCCGGAGCCGATGAGCTGGCGCGTCTCGCCAGCGATGGCGGCCGGCAGCCAGTGATAGTCGAGGATGTCGACAGCCGCGGCTATCCTGAGGCCGCCTTGTTTCACCTCCTCAACCAGTCCTTACGCGACAGCCGCCCGCTTTTGCTGACGGCACGTGAGGGGGTCGCCCACTGGCCGCTGGCAACCGACGATGTCCGCTCCCGAGCGCGGCGTGCTGCGGCATTTACGCTGGAGTTGACCGATGACATCCAGCTGTCACAGATGTTGGTGAAACTGTTTGGTGACCGACAGATCGTGGTCGAGCCAAAGGTGATTTCCTTTATCGTGGCGCGCATGGAAAGATCGGCTGCCGAGGCCGTTAGTCTAGTGGAGTTGATGGATCGCCTGGCTCTCGCCAAGGGTACAGCCATCACCCGCAGCGTTGCTGCCGAGGCTCTAGATCGCCGGTTGGCGGCACAAGGCGCCGGGAGCGATGAATTGGACTGGGGTGGGCCGGAAGATGAATGAAATCGGTCAGATTGGGGAAGCAGACGCCGCCGTGCCGGAAGCCGAAGCTCTGCGCAAAAGCCCGGCCCGGTTCGTCAACCGCGAAGTCAGCTGGCTCCAGTTCAATATGCGCGTGCTTGAAGAGGCCGCCAACACCGCCCATCCGCTGCTGGAACGGCTGCGCTTCGTCTCCATTTCAGCCAACAACCTCGATGAATTCTTCATGGTCCGCGTTGCAGGTCTCAAGGGCCAGTTGCGGGCTGGCCTCGTCAAACAAAGCGCTGACGGTTTATCGCCGAGCGAACAGCTGGACGAGATTTCCACCTTGGCCCAGCACCTTCAGCTCGAACAGCAGGATCATTGGCAAAGCTTGCGCGAAGAGTTGTTCGCGCAGAACGTGGTAATCCATGAAACCAATGACCTGAGCAGCGAACAGGTCAATTATCTCGCCAAGCTGTTCCGCGAAGAGATCTTCCCGGTTCTGACCCCGATCGCGGTCGATCCGGCCCACCCGTTCCCGTTCATTCCCAATTTGGGCCTCGCGCTCGCCTTTGAGCTGCGGCGGCCCAACAGCGAAGTGCCGCTGACAGCCCTGGTGCGCATCCCCAGCAATCTTGATCGCTTCATCAACCTGCCTACGGGGCTGGTATCGGATGGGCGCAGCGAGGTCGTGACCATCGACACGCTGGTCAAGCTGTTCTTTCACAAGATGTTCCCTGGCCACGAAGTTGTCGGTTCCGGCGCCTTCAGGCTGGTGCGGGACAGCGAGATCGAAATCGACGACGAAGCGGCTGACCTGGTGGTCGAGTTCGAGTCCGCACTGCGCCAACGCCGCCGCGGTCTGGTGATCCGGCTGGAAATCGAGCGAACCATGCCGCGGGCGCTCAAGCGCCAGATCAGCGAGCAACTCGGCGTCAAGGACAGCGAAATCTTTGAAGTTCAGGGGTTTCTCGGGCTCGCCGATGCTCGCAAGATTTGTGACATCAACCGCCCCGACCTCAAATTCACCCCTTATCTCGCGCGCTTTCCCGAACGTATCCGCGACTACAACGGCGACAGCTTCGCCGCGATCCGCGCCAAGGACATCTTGGTCCACCACCCGTTCGAGAGCTTCGATGTGGTGGCGCAGTTCTTGATGCAAGCGGCGCGAGACCCCGAAGTGGTCGCCATCAAGCAGACTCTTTACCGGACCTCTGCCGATAGTCCGATCATCAAGGCATTGGTGATGGCGGCGGAAGCGGGCAAGTCGGTGACGTGCCTTGTGGAATTGAAGGCACGCTTTGATGAAGAGGCCAATATCCGCTGGGCGCGCGACCTGGAGCGGGCAGGTGCCCAGGTGGTGTTCGGCTTTATCGAGCTCAAGACCCACGCCAAAATGAGCCAGGTGGTGCGCCGTGAAAAGGGCAAGCTCGTCAGCTACTGCCATATCGGCACCGGCAACTACCATCCGATCACCGCCAAGGTTTACACCGACCTCAGCTACTTCACGATCGATCCTGCCGTGACGCGCGACGTGGCCCGGGTGTTCAACTTCATCACCGGTTACGCGAGGCCGACGGAGCTGGAAACCATTGCGGTTTCGCCCGTCAATTTACGGCAAACCTTGCTCGACAACATCAATCGGGAAGTGGATTTCGCGCAGGCGGGACAGCCCGCGAGCATTCTGCTCAAGATGAACTCGCTGGTGGACCCCGAGATCATCGACGCACTTTATGACGCGAGCCAGGCAGGGGTGAAGATCGATCTGGTCGTTCGCGGGATTTGTTGCTTACGGCCGGGCATCCCCGGTTTTTCGGAAAATATCCGGGTAAAATCGGTGGTTGGCCGCTTTCTCGAGCACAGCCGCATCTACTGCTTTGGCAATGGTGAAGCGATCCCGTCCTCGCGCGCCAAGGTCTATATTTCTTCGGCGGACCTGATGCAGCGCAACCTCGATGGCCGGGTCGAAGTCATGGTGCCGATCCTCAACCAGACGGTGCATAAGCAGATCGTCGACCGGATCCTAGTTGCCTATATGCGCGACAACCAGCAGAGCTGGGAAGTGCTGCCCGATGGCAGTTCGCACCGCATCCGCCTTGCAGAAGGCGAGGAACCGTTCAACGCGCACGACTATTTCATGACCAATCCATCGTTGTCGGGTCGCGGCACGGCGGGGCGGGAAGATGGCGACGAGGATTTTGATTGAACCAGTTTTGGGGCGTAGATGCCGATCCCACCGCTCAGGGGAGGATCAAGGGCGCTCGGCCAGTAGCAGTGCTCGACATCGGGTCCAACTCCGTACGACTCGTTGTTTATGAACGTCACGCCCGCGCCTTGACGCCGCTCTACAATGAAAAGGCCTCCTGCGCTCTCGGCCGTGGCATTGCCAAGTCGGGGCGCCTGGCTGACGCCAATGTCGCCCAGGCGTTGGAGGCAATCAAACGCTTTGCCCTGGTCACGCGCATGATGCGAGTTGGCAAGGTCTATGTGCTCGCAACATCTGCCGTGCGCGATGCGGCGAACCGGGAGGCATTCGTCACCGCCGTTGAAGCCATCATCGACAGTCCTGTGCAAGTGCTGACGGGTGAGCAGGAAGCCCATTTCGCCGGCCTTGGTGTGGTCGCAGGCATTCCAGATTTTGACGGCATTGTAGGCGATCTGGGGGGCGGCAGCCTTGAGCTGTCGCGCATCATCGATGGCTCCGACCGGGAAGGCGAGTCGTTCGAGCTTGGCGTGATCCGCCTGCAAGACGACAGCGACGGCTCGCCCACCAAGGCGGCAGCTCTTGTCCGTGATCGCCTGAAGAAATCCGCGCTTGCCCAGCAGAAGCCCGGCGGGAGCTTTGCTGCCATTGGTGGCACCTGGCGAACGCTGGCCAAGCTGCATCAGGTCCAACGCGACTATCCCCTGCAGATGGTGCAGCACTACAAGGTGCCGGCGGACGACATGATCAAGCTGTGCACCGATATTGTCGAGCACGGCTCGCTCAAGCACTATCCAGGTGCCGAGAATGCCAGTTCCTCCCGCCGTGAGCTTGTGCCCTTTGGCGCAGCCGTGATCAGTGAAGTGCTAAAGGCCGGCCAATTTGGCGAGGTGGTGTTTTCGGCGCTGGGTGTCCGCGAGGGCTATCTATTTGGTATGCTCGACAATCGTGAGCGTGCGCTTGATCCGCTGATTCAAGGCGCCGAAGAGCTATCCGTGCTGCGGTCGCGGTCCCCGTCCCATGCCAATGACCTGATCGAGTTCACGGACCAGTTCTTCGCGGTAAGCGGCACCGTAGAAACCGAGACTGAAAAGCGATTACGGATCGTCTCGTGCCTTCTTGCCGATATCGGCTGGCGGGCTCATCCGGACTACCGGGGCTCGCAAAGCATAGATGCGGTGGCCTTTGGCGGTCTGACCGGTGTGGACCACCCTGGACGGGCGTTCCTCGCCACGGTTATCGCGGTTCGATATAACGGGCTCAAGACCAAGGGCATCACGCAGCCACTGCTTGGCTTGGCATGGCCCGAAGGCACCGCCCGGGCACGACTGATCGGAGCCTTGTTCCGGGTGGCTTACCCGATTACTGCCGCCATGCCGGGAATCCTGCAGCGCATCGGCCTGGCTGCCGACGGCAATGAATTGCAGCTGGTATTGCCGCGCGACCTGGCGTTTCTGGATGCCGAACACCTGCGCAACCGCTTTGAGCAGTTTGTCGGCCTGACCGAGTTCAAGACCTCACGCGTGCGCGTCCAATAGCTATTCGGCGGCAGCAGCGCGCGGCCGCACCACGATTTCCCGCACGCCCTTGTTGGTTGCCACGAGGCCGATCCGCCCATGCTTGATGTCGAGCGCCTTTTCACCAAACAGCTTGCGCCGCCAACCCTTGAGGGCCGGCACATCGGCATCGTCGTCCAACACCAGGGCGTCGATCTCGTCTGAGGTGGCGATGATCCGCGCGGCGACGCCGTGCTCGTCGGCCACTGATTTCAGCAGCACCCTGATCAGATCGCCCACAGCGCCTTTAGGGGAGGGGCCCCGGTAGCGTTCGGCCACAGCAGGCAGCTCTGCCTTGGGCAGAGCTTCCACTTCCTTGAGCAACGCCATCAATTCAGCTGCGGTGGCGCTCCGGCCAAACCCACGTGGGACCGTGCGCAGCTTTTCAAACGCGTCTGGCGTCAGTGGACGCTGCATGGCCAGATCAAACAGCATATCGTCCTTGAGCACACGGCTGCGTGGCTGGTCGCTATCCTGCGCCCGGCGTTCCCGCCACGCCGCCAGGCGCTGCAACGCAGCGAGGTCGCGCGGCCGGTTGATCTTCATCTTGAGCCGTTCCCAGGCCTGCTCAGGCTGAACGACATAGGTGTCGATGCTGCGCAGCACCCCGAGTTCGTCCTCGACCCAGTCCCAGCGGCCAGTGGCATCAACCTGCTTGCGCAACTCGCGATAAACGTCACGCAGATGTGTCACATCGGCGAGCGCGTAAACCTGTTGTTTCTCGCTCAGGGGACGCGCTGCCCAGTCGGTGAAGCGCGAAGACTTGTCCAATTCGATATTGGTGATCGAGCGCACCAGGTTGTCATAGGACACCGAGTCGCCGAAGCCGCAGACGCTGGCCGCAATCTGCGTGTCGAAAATATTGTTGGGGACCTTGCCGGTGAGTTTGACGAAAATCTCAATGTCTTGCCGGGCAGCATGGAACACCTTGATAACGTCGGGGTTGGCCAACAGCTCGAAAAAAGGAGACAGATCAAGGTCAGGCGCCAGTGGATCGATCAAAACCGCTTCATCGTCCGTAGCGGCCTGAATAAGGCACAGCTTGGGCCAGTAAGTAGTCTCTCGCAGGAACTCGGTGTCAACAGTGACGAAATCGAACTTGGCGGCCCGCTCGCAAAAAGCGGCCAGCACGCCTGTGGAAACTACAAGGTTCATACCGAGGTCCGTCTTGAAATAGTCACGATTGTTTCTAGCAGGTGAGCCTAGCCCACTCCATACCTGAATGCGACCGCAGAGTTCTCCCCGCGAAGCCATCCGCGGAACGGCGGGCGGTGCTTCTTGACATCGAACCGCGCCCATGCGCTTTTCCCCCCCAATTTCCGGCCAGTTTTTCAGAGTTTGCTATGACCACACATCGCTATCGTTCGCACAATTGCGGTGCCCTGACTGCGCAACAGGCCGGCGACACGGTGCGCCTGAGCGGGTGGGTGCATCGGGTGCGTGATCACGGCGGCTTGCTGTTTATCGATCTGCGCGACCACTACGGCCTGACGCAATGTGTCATCGATCCTGATTCTCCGGCCTTTGCCGACGCGGAGAAGGTCCGCGCAGAGTGGGTGATCCGGATTGACGGGGAAGTTAAGTTGCGCGACGGCGCAGCCGTGAACCCGAATCTGCCCACCGGCGATATCGAGGTGTTCATCCGCGAGATTGAAGTGCTTTCCGCCGCGCGCGAACTGCCGCTGCCGGTCTTTGGCGAACCCGACTATCCAGAAGATGTTCGGCTGCGCTATCGCTTCATCGATCTGCGCCGTGAAACCTTGCACGCCAATATCGTCAAGCGCACCAAGGTGATCTCCTATATGCGCCGCACCATGGAGGGGATCGGCTTCACCGAGTTCTCGACCCCCATCCTGACAGCCTCCTCGCCCGAGGGCGCGCGCGATTTCCTGGTGCCGAGCCGCATTCACCCCGGCAAGTTCTTCGCCTTGCCCCAGGCGCCCCAGCAGTACAAGCAGCTGCTGATGGTGGCCGGCTTTGATCGCTACTTCCAGATCGCGCCTTGCTTCCGTGACGAGGATCCGCGCGCGGATCGCTTGCCTGGCGAGTTTTATCAGCTCGACCTCGAGATGAGCTTTGTGACCCAGGAAGATGTCTGGGACACGATGGAGCCCGTGCTGCGCGGCATCTTCACCGAGTTTGCTGACGGCAAGCGCGTGACCGAGAGATTCCCCCGCATTCCCTATGATGTGGCGCTGCGCAAATACGGCTCCGACAAGCCCGATCTGCGCAACCCCATTGAGATGCAGTCCGTCACCGAGCACTTCGCCGGATCGGGCTTCAAGGTCTTTGCCGGCCAGATCGAAGCCGATCCCCAGGTTGAGGTCTGGGCCATCCCGGCGCCGACCGGCGGCTCGCGCGCGTTTTGCGATCGCATGAACGCCTGGGCACAGAGCCAGGGTCAGCCCGGTCTGGGCTACATCTTCTTTAAGGACGGTCAGGGCTCGGGCCCGGTCGCCAAGAATATCGGCGAAGAACGCACAGCGGCTATCCGGACCCAGCTGGGCCTTGCGGATGGCGACGCCGTGTTCTTTGTGCTGGGTCGCCCCGAGAAGATGTATCGCTTTGCTGGCGAAGCGCGCACGCGGGTCGGCACCGAGCTCAACCTCGTTGACACTGAGCAGTTTGCCCTGTGCTGGATTGTGGACTTTCCGTTCTATGAATGGAGCGAGGAAGAAAAGAAGCTCGACTTCGCCCACAATCCTTTCTCCATGCCACAGGGGGGGCTCGAAGGGCTTAACGGGCCCGATCCGTTGTCGCTCAAGGCTTACCAGTATGATGCGGTCTGCAACGGTTATGAAATCGCGTCCGGCTCCATCCGGAACCAGGAACCGGAGACCATGGTCAAGGCCTTCGAGCTGGTGGGACTTTCGCGCCAGGACGTTGAAGATCGCTTTGGCGGGCTGTATCGCGCCTTCCAGTATGGTGCGCCGCCCCACGGTGGCATGGCCGCCGGCGTAGACCGGATCGTGATGCTGATCTGCGGCGCGCAGAACCTGCGCGAGATCACCGCGTTCCCGATGAACCAGCAGGCCGAAGATCTGCTGATGAGCGCACCAAGCCCAGCTTCGGCCAAGCAGCTGCGCGAGCTCGGCATCCGTCTCAACGTGCAGGAAAAATAAAGACATTCACCCGGGCAGTCGCAAGACTGCCCGGCTATCGGCGCTGGACTTAAGTAGCCATTAAGCGCGGCTTGATATTCAAGGCACTCCAGTTTGGGCCGGGCGCGCCTTGAGAACGAAATACCCCCATATACTCATGTTGCTTGGTGCGATGCTGGCCTTTGTGCCCATCGCAGCGGTGGACCATCTGCTGGATGCCTATGTCCGGGTCAAAGAGACCGACATAGCGGGCCGTTCCGTTGCGGCGGTGACCCGCTCCATCGAGACCGGGGTAGCCGACGCGCTCGCTAGTCTCGATCGCATTTCTGCGGAAAACCGCTCGACCTGCACCCCGACTTTCCTGGCCAGTGTCGAGCGCGCCATTGAAGCAAGCTTCAGCCTTAAGCAGGTGCTGGTCGAGAACAGCGACGCGGTTCAGTACTGCGCTGCCTTCGGTCGGACCGTCCGCTATTCGCCCTTGTCCGCAGCGCTACCGACAGGCGAGGAGGGCGAAACCATACGCGTCGTGAGCATGGGCGATATTGCCCTGCCAGCCCTCCAGATCAGCCGTTCTTCCGGGTCCGAGCGCATCGTCTCGGTCTTTGTGCCGTTGATCGGAGCGACGACTGAAGGGCTGGAACGGGCCATTCCTGCCGGCGGCATGATCCGGGTCCTGCTGGCTGATGGTAACCCCGTTGCGACCATCGGTGATCCCAAGCCGTTCGAGGGGCGCACATCCGCTGACCAGTTCATCTTCAGCCAGGGGTTTGCCGGCCAATTGCCGATCAAGGTTGAGTCGGCAGTGCCGTTCGCGACCGTGCGGGCGGGTTATGCCGATCTGGATGTCAGCTTCACCGTCATTGCCTGCCTGATGAGCGCGGCCTTCTTGATACTCGCCATCCACTCGGTGCGGCATTCGCGCGTATCGGGCTTCGAGCTTGAGCGGGCGATCGCACGTGGCGAAATGCGGCCATGTTACCAGCCGGTGATCAATTTGCGGACCGGCGAACTGGTCGGCTGCGAGGTGCTGTGCCGCTGGCAAAAGCGCAGCGGAGAGATCGTTTCCCCTGGCGCCTTCATCGATTATGCCGAATCATCGGGCTTGGCCATTCCCATGACCTTGTCGCTGATGCAGCAGGTCAAATACGACCTCGGGGAGCTTTGCACCCTCATGCCCGAGCTCAAGATCTCCATCAATCTGTTTGAAGGACATTTCCGCGACGGCTCCATCGTTGAAGATGTCCAAGCGATTTTTGGGGGATCAGCCGTCGATTTCCGGCAATTGGTGTTCGAAATCACTGAGCGCAAACCGTTGGTCAATTCCCAGCAGGCCCATAGCGTTATTGCCGGGCTGCATGCCCTTGGCGCTCGCCTGGCCATGGACGACGCCGGCACCGGACACTCCAATCTGGCTTATCTGCAGACGCTGGGCGTCGATGTCATCAAGATCGACCGCGTCTTTATCGACATGATCAAACCGGGAACCACCAATGTGCCCGTGCTGGACGGCTTGATCGCCATGGCTCGCGACCTTGAGTGCGAGATTGTGGCCGAGGGCGTCGAGACGGAGGCCCAGGCACTCTACCTTCGTGCACACGGCGTGCTGCAGGCGCAGGGTTTCATCTTTTCGCCAGCCCTGCGCGCCGAAGCATTCAAGGAACTCGCCCTTGCCCTGCACCAGGCGACCATCCCGCCAAGCCGGACTCCCGGCCTCGTTGCCGACGCCGCATAGGGGCCTTAGGCGCAATCGGGGTCATTCGCCCTTTTCAAGTGCGCTGAATGGTGGCACGAACGCGCCAGCCGGCCCCGATGGCCGGGAATCCACCTCGGAGGAGACGGGATTGTCGACGGACATCAACGAGCAGCGTCGCGCCTTGCGCGAAGCGGCACTTCACTTCCACGAATATCCCAAGCCGGGCAAGCTTGAGATTCAGCCCACCAAGCCCCTAGGCAACCAGCGCGATCTGGCACTCGCTTATTCTCCTGGCGTTGCGGCGCCTTGCGAGGAAATCGCCCAGAACCCCGACGCGGTCTCGCGCTATACCTCCCGGCAGAACCTGGTGGCGGTGATTTCCAACGGCACAGCAGTGCTGGGCCTGGGCAATATCGGCGCACTCGCTTCCAAGCCGGTGATGGAAGGCAAGGCGGTCCTGTTCAAAAAGTTTGCCGGCATCGACGTCTTTGACCTCGAGATCGACGAGATCAATCCGGGCAAGTTCATCGAGGCCGTGGCGCCGCTTTGGCCCACCTTTGGCGGCATCAACCTCGAAGATATCCGCGCGCCCGATTGCTTTGAGATTGAGGAGGCGCTCCGCGAGCGCATGCCCATTCCGGTGTTCCACGACGACCAGCACGGCACTGCCATCATTGTGGGTGCTGCGGTGCTCAACGGCCTTGAACTGGCTGGCAAGCGCATCGAGGACGTCAAGATCTGCACGTCGGGGGCAGGGGCCGCGGCCATTGCCTGCCTCAATGTGCTGGTGGCGCTCGGCGCCAAGCACGAGAACATCTGGGTTGCGGACAAGGACGGCCTCGTCACCCACAAGCGCAACGACGTCAACGACAAGTGGCGCGGTCAATTCCGGCGCGTCAGCGACGCCACAAGCCTGGCTGAAGTCATCGACGGCGCCGACGTGTTCCTGGGGCTCTCCGCCGCTGGGGCGCTTCGCCCAGAGATGCTCGAGAAGATGGCGCCCAAGCCCCTTATCCTGGCGCTGGCCAATCCCAATCCCGAGATCATGCCCGAGGTGGCAAAAGCTACGCGTCCCGATGCAATGGTCTGCACCGGCCGGTCGGACTACCCCAACCAAGTCAACAACGTGCTGTGCTTCCCGTTCATCTTCCGGGGTGCGCTGGACGTGGGCGCGACAACCATCAACGAGGAAATGAAGCTTGCGGCGGTGCGTGCCATTGCCAAGCTCGCCCATGAGCCGGGGCTCGAAGTATCGCCTTCGGGTGCACCGGCCGTGTATGGTCCCGAGCACATCATTCCCAACCCATTCGATCAGCGCCTGATCCTGCGCATTGCCCCGGCTGTCGCGCGTGCCGCAATGGATTCGGGCGTGGCCAAGCGGCCTATCGAAGACTTTGGAGCCTATCGCGATAGCCTCAATCGCTTTGTGTTCCGCTCGGGCCTCGTAATGAAGCCGATCATTGATCGGGCCCAGGGCCAGAACAAACGCATTGCTTTTGCCGACGGCGAGGACGAACGCGTTTTGCGGGCTACCCAGGTGCTGCTGGAAGACCGGATTGCGCGCCCCATCCTGATCGGGCGCCCGGCCGTGATCGAAGCACGCATCGAGCGCTTTGGCCTCAATCTTCGACCCGGGGACGACTTCGAGGTGATCAACCCCGAAGACGATCCGCGCTATCGCGACTATGTTTCGCTCTTCCATTCGCTGGTGGGTCGCGACGGGGTGACGCCGGACACCGCCCGTCAGGTGGTGCGCACCAACACCACGGTGATCGGGGCACTGGCAGTCCAGCGGGGCGAGGCGGACGCACTGATCTGCGGTTTGCAGGGCCGGTTCATCAAGCATGTCCGCGACATCCGTTCGGTAATTGGCCTGCAGGACGGGGTGAGCGATGTTTCGGCTCTCTCCATGCTGATCATGCCACGCGGCGCATTCTTCCTGGCTGATACCTATGTCAACATGGACCCAACACCTGACGAGATCGTGGGGATTGCTCTCCAGGCTCGCAATCACCTCAAGCGCTTTAATATCGAAGCGCGAGTAGCGCTGCTCAGCTATTCAAACTTCGGTTCGCGTGACGGCGACAGCGCCTTCAAAATGCGGGCGGCTTACCAGAAGCTCAAGGCGGTCGCGCCCGAGATGATCGTTGAAGGCGAAATGCAGGGGGATTTGGCGCTCAATGAGGAGCTGCGCGAGCGCTATATCCCGGACACAATCCTGCGCGGCGAAGCCAACCTGTTGATCTTCCCCAATCTCGACGCCGCCAATCTGTCGATGACGCTGCTCAAGGAAATGAACAATGCGCTTTCCGTTGGACCCATCCTGATGGGGCCCAAGGCACCGGCCCATATTCTGGCGCCTTCGACCACCAGCCGCGGTATCGTGAACATGGCCGCGATCGCGGCGACCGAGGCGATTGGGATGACGGAATCGGATCAGTAGTTCCGCCGTCGAAACAAGTCAGCGGGGAAGATTGTAGGCCGACGGTTAGCGAGGGGGCGAGGTGCTCCCCTCGCTGGCCCATCGCACCTTGGAATTGCACCGGCATCGCAACCTGTCATTAAGCCCTGCTGGCGCATGATCGTGCTGTTCAACAGCAGCTGGCCCTTATGCCGACTCGTCTCAAGCGACCCCCATTCTGGCGCCCACTTGGCCTGACCGCAGCGTTGCTCGCGTTCCAGGGCTATCTGGGCTTTTCTGCCATTGGCGGGCAGTTCGGCATCGAAAGCCGCGCACAGATCTTGGCCGACATCGACGTCCTGAAGAACACATCCTCCGCTTTGCAGGCTGAAATCGACGCCTATAAGCACCGCGCGACCCTTATGGACACGCGCCGCCTGGACCCAGACCTGGTCACTGAGCGCGCCCGTGCAATGCTGAACATGGCGAACGAAGCGGACATCATCGTGATGGTGGATCCGCGCACAGGTAAACCACTATCCGGTTCATTCGACGAAATAACCGCGGATAGGTTAAACGGAATTTTGAACGCAGAAACAACCTTGTAGCCTGTGCCGGCGGCAGCCTGGCGGGCTTGCCGTAGCGTGGCCGCTTGCGTTAACTTGCGGTTCTGTGGCCAACTTGGCCAAGCGTGTTTTTCCCCTCATAGCGGAGCGCTTGATATGGCGCGTAAGGGTGTAGCCGGCATGGCAACGACGCAATCCAATGTTCCCCAGTTCAGCGCAGAACAGGAGCTCGAGGCCTTTCGCGAGATGCTGTTGATCCGGCGTTTTGAGGAAAAGGCCGGCCAGATGTATGGCATGGGCCTGATCGGCGGCTTCTGCCACCTTTACATCGGCCAAGAAGCGGTCGTCACCGGCGTAACCATGGCCAGCGAAAAGGGCAAGGACGCGCAGATCACCGGCTATCGTGATCACGGCCACATGCTGGTCATGGGGCTGGACCCTAAGGGTGTCATGGCCGAGCTCACCGGGCGCCGCGGGGGCTTGTCTAAGGGCAAGGGCGGCTCGATGCACATGTTCTCCAACGAGCACCGCTTTTACGGTGGCAACGGGATTGTGGGCGCCCAGGTGTCACTGGGTGCTGGCCTGGCATTTGCTGCCAAGTACCGGGGCGATAATTCGGTGAGCCTTGCCTATTTCGGCGACGGCGCCGCCAATCAGGGTCAGGTCTATGAGAGCTTCAATATGGCCAAGCTCTGGAACCTGCCGGTGGTGTTCATCATCGAGAACAACAAATACGCAATGGGCACCTCGCTTGAACGGGCTGCCGCCACCACGAACCTTTCCAAGCGCGGCCTGAGCTTCGACATCCCCGGCGAGCAGGTGGATGGCATGGATGTGCGGCTGGTTTACGATGCAGCCAAGCGCGCCATCGAGCATGCCCGCTCGGGGAAGGGGCCCTACATCCTCGAAATGCTGACCTACCGCTATCGCGGCCACTCGATGTCGGATCCCGCGAAGTACCGCAGCAAGGACGAGGTCACCAAGTACCGCCAGGAGCGTGATCCCATCGAGCAGGTCCGTGCTCGCCTGCTGGAAGGCGGCTTGGCAACGGAAGAAACGCTCAAGACGCTGGAGAGCGAAATTCGCGCCATCGTCAGCGAGGCCGCCGATTTTGCGACCAATGATCCCGAGCCGGATGCCGCCGAGCTCTGGACCGACGTCACCGTTTCGGCCTGAGGCTCGAATGAGCATCCTTCTGGGCGTTGTTGCCTTGTTTGCGCTGCTGACACTGATCGTTGCAGTGGTGCAGGCAATGGCAATGGTGCGGCTCGCCGCCCAGCCCGGGCTGGCGTCACTGTTCCCCTTCGGATGGTGGAAGTTTAGTGCGCTGGAAGTGCGTGGCGGGGCCCGAGCCCTGCCGCATCTGCGGGTGTATAAGCGTGCCGTGATTGCCTTTTTGGTCTTTGTTGTTCTGGGCTTGATGCTGAGTGGTTGGGCGGCAAACACACGCGCTGTCCCCACCGGAATAGCTGCCCTGTCTTTTTCCCTTGCCAGCCTGCCGGCCATTGGGCCCGCTGCGCTTTCGCTGGAGAGCTAAATGCCTCAAATTCTCATGCCTGCACTTTCTCCGACCATGGAAGAAGGCAAGCTTTCCAAGTGGCTCGTGAAGGTCGGCGACAAAGTCTCGCCCGGCGACGTTCTGGCCGAAATCGAGACCGACAAGGCGACCATGGAAGTGGAAGCTGTTGATAGCGGCACCGTTCAGTCGCTGATGATCGAGGAAGGCACTGAAGGCGTTAAGGTCAACACGCCCATTGCCCTGGTGCTAGGCGAAGACGAAGAACTTGGCGAAGCCAAGGAAAACGCTGCCCAGGCTTCATCGTCCGATCCTCAGGGCCAGTCACCCGTTGCCGAGACCACCTCGGTTCCGGCTGAAGCCAAAGCACCAGGCGCTGCCGAAGCACCCAAGTTTGCCGCTCAGAGCGATCCCGACCTGCCTGAAGGCGTTGAGATGGTTGAGATGACGGTCCGCCAGGCACTCAACGAGGCCATGGCCGAGGAGCTGCGGCGCGACAAGGACGTCTTCATCATTGGCGAGGAAGTCGCCCAGTACCAGGGTGCCTACAAAATCACCCAGAACCTGCTCGAAGAGTTCGGTCCCGAGCGCGTCGTTGACACGCCGATCACCGAGCACGGGTTTGCTGGGCTGGCAGTCGGCGCCGCTTTCGCCGGCCTCAAGCCGATTGTCGAGTTCATGACCTTCAACTTCGCCATGCAGGCGATTGACCAGATCATCAACTCCGCCGCCAAGCAGCTTTATATGTCGGGCGGACAGGTGACCGCTCCCATGGTGTTCCGTGGCCCCAATGGTCCGGCAGCGCGTGTCGGTGCCCAACACAGCCAGGACTTTTCGGCATGGTACAGCCATGTTCCGGGCCTGACCGTCGTGGCGCCCTATAGTGCCGCCGATGCCAAAGGTCTGCTGAAATCGGCCATCCGCTCGCCCAATCCCGTGATCTTCCTCGAGAACGAGATTCTGTACGGCTCGAGCGGCCTTGTGCCCAAGATGGACGATTTCCTGCTGCCCATCGGCAAGGCCCGCATCGCCCGCAAGGGTGCTGACGTGACCATCGTGTCCTTCTCCATGGGCATGCGCTACGCCACGCAGGCAACCGAGAAGCTGGTCGCCGCTGGCGTTGATGTGGAACTGATCGACCTGCGTACGCTGCGCCCGATGGATAGCGACACCGTCATTGAATCGGTCAAAAAGACTGGTCGCCTGGTGACGGTGGAAGAAGGCTGGCCGCAGGGCGGCATTGGTGCCGAGTTGTCGGCGCGGGTGATGGAACAGGCCTTCGACTACCTTGATGCGCCGGTGGTGCGCGTGACGGGCAAGGACGTGCCGATGCCTTATGCCGCCAATCTCGAGAAGCTGGCGCTGCCCAATGTCGATGAAGTGATCGCGGCTGTTAATGCCGTGACCTACCGCTCCTAAGGAGAGTTCCGATGCCGATCGATATCACCATGCCGGCGCTCTCTCCCACGATGGAAGAGGGCAAGCTTGCCAAATGGCACGTCAAGGAAGGCGACACCGTTTCCTCCGGTGACGTGATCGCCGAAATCGAGACCGACAAGGCCACCATGGAAGTGGAGGCCGTGGACGAGGGCAAGATCGGCAAGATCCTTGTGGCCGAAGGCACCGACGGCGTGAAGGTCAATGCCGTTATCGCCGTGCTGCTGCAGGAAGGCGAAAGCGCCGATGCTACATCCGCTCCCGCTCCTGCTGCACCGCCGAAAGCGGAAGCACCACCTGCTGCCGAGGGGCCGGCCAAGGGCGATGCCGGCACGCTGATGTATGACAAGGGCACCTCGACGACTTCGTCGGCACCGGTGGACGCTCAGCCGCAGGCGCCGGCGCCAGCAACAGCGGCACCCTCGGCCAACAACGGCAATGGTAAGGTGTTCGCGTCGCCGCTTGCCCGGCGCCTGGCGCGTGAAAGCGGCATTGATCTGGCGACCGTTGCGGGCTCCGGCCCCAAGGGCCGCGTGATCAAGGCCGATATCGAAGCGCTTCGCTCCGGCAAAACTCAGCCCAAGACGGCTCCGGCCGCCGCTGCAGCACCGGCATCGACCGCTGGCGCCGCCGCTCCCGCAGGCCTCAGCAAGAGCCAGGTCATGGCCATGTACGAGGAAGGCAGCTACGAGATCGTGCCGAACGACGGCATGCGCAAGGTGGTGGCCCAGCGCCTCACCGAGTCCAAGCAGACCATTCCGCACTTCTACCTGACGCTTGATTGCCGGATCGACGCGCTGATGGAAGCGCGCGAGCAGATCAATGCCGGTGCGCCAAAATCAAAGGACGGCAAGCCCGAGTTCAAGCTTTCTGTCAATGACTTCGTGATGAAGGCTTGGGCCTTGGCCCTGCAGCGCGTGCCAGCGGCAAACGCCACCTGGGCGGGCGACTCCATTCTCTATCACAAGCGCTCGGACGTTGCGGTCGCCGTGGCGGTGCCCGGCGGGCTGTTCACGCCAGTCGTTAAGTCAGCCGACACCAAGTCGCTCCGTCAGATCTCCGAAGAGGTCAAGGATCTCGCGACGCGAGCCCGCAACAAGAAGCTCGCCCCGCATGAGTATCAGGGCGGCGCCACTTCGGTGTCCAATATGGGCATGTACGGCATCAAGCACTTCGCGGCGGTGATCAACCCGCCCCATGGCACGATCCTGGCGGTTGGTGCCGGCGAAGAGCGCGTTTATGCCGAAAAGGGTCAGGTCAAGACCGGCCAGTTCATGACGGTAACGCTCTCCTGCGATCACCGGGCCGTCGACGGTGCCTTGGGCGCAGAACTCCTGGGCGTGTTCAAGGGCCTGATCGAAACTCCCGTGATGATGTTGGCGTGAGCGCGATGAAAACCATCCTGGCTTATGGTGACAGCCTGACCTATGGCGCCAACCCGCTCACGGGCGGCCCGCGCCATGTCTTTGAGCACCGCTGGCCCAGCGTCCTTGAGGCTGGCCTAGGCGGTCAGGTGCGGGTGATCGCCGAAGGCCTCGGTGGTCGCACCACGGCCTTTGACGACTGGACCGCTGACGCCGATCGCAATGGCGCCCGCATCCTGCCGACGCTGCTCGCGAGCCATGCTCCGCTTGATCTCCTGATCATCATGCTGGGCACCAATGATCTGAAGCCGGCAGTGTGCGGCAGCGCGCTGACCGCGTCCTTTGGTATGCGCCGGCTGGTACAGCTGACGCGTGGCCACTTCGCCATGCTGGGCGAGCCGGTGCCGCAAATCCTTTTGGTGGCGCCCCCGCTCGCCTGCGCCACCGACAATGCCGACATGATCCGCAGCTTTGGCGGCATCGAGCATGCGGTGCGTGAATCCGGCGAGTTCGCAGCGCACTACCAGCGTCGGGCGCAGGAATTGAACACCGGCTTTTTTGACGCCAGCACCGTTGCCAAGCCTGATCCGCTCGACGGAATTCATTTGGACGCGGCCAATACCCGCGCAATCGGCGAGGGCCTTGTGCCTGTCGTCGCATCCATGCTGGCTCTTTGAGCCGCTTCTATCGACCATTCGGAGGCCAAAATGGCTGACCAATACGACTTACTCGTGATCGGCGCCGGCCCTGGCGGCTATGTGGCCGCCATTCGCGGGGCACAGCTGGGCATGAAAGTTGCCATTGTCGAGCGCGAGCACATGGCCGGCATCTGTTCCAACTGGGGCTGCATCCCCACCAAGGCTCTGCTGCGCACGGCCGAGGTCTATGGCCATATGGAGCATGCCAGCAATTATGGGCTCAAGGCCAATGACTACGGCTTTGACATGGATGCCATCGTCAAGCGTTCGCGCGCCATTGCCGCGCAGATGAACAATGGCGTGCAGTTCCTGATGAAGAAGAACAAGGTCGACATCATCTGGGGCGAAGCCGTCCTCAGCAAACCGGGTGAAATCCGGGTTGCGCCGACCAAGAAGGCGATCGTGCAGCCGCAGGGCCCGGTGCCCAAGAACGCGCTGGGCGAGGGCACCTACAAGGCCAAGAACATCATCATCGCCACCGGCGCGCGTCCTCGCGTGCTGCCCGGCATCGAGCCAGATGGGGAACGCATCTGGACCTATTTCGAAGCCATGAAACCGGCGAGCATGCCCAAGTCGCTGGTGGTGATGGGCTCGGGCGCGATTGGCGTCGAGTTTGCATCCTTCTACCGCTCCATGGGGGCGGAAGTGACGATTATCGAGTTGCTGCCGCAGATCTTGCCGGTGGAGGATGCCGAAATTTCGGGCCTTGCGCGCAAGCGCCTCGAAAAGCGCGGCATCAAGATCCTGACCGAAGCCAAGGTGGCCAAGGTCGACAAGACAGCGGACGGCATTGTTGCTCATGTCGAGCTCAAGGGCGGCGAAAAGCAGGAGATCCGTGGCGAAAAGCTGATCTCGGCCATCGGTGTGCAGTGCAATATCGAGAATATCGGGCTTGAGACCGTTGGTGTGAAAACCGAGCGCGGCGCCATCGTGATCGATAGCTTCGGCAAGACCAATGTGGACGGTATCTGGGCCATCGGCGATGTCGCCGGTCCGCCCATGCTGGCGCACAAAGCCGAGCATGAAGCGGTGATCACCGTGGAAAAGATCGCCGGTATGCATGCGCATCCACTGGAAAAGCTAAAGGTCCCGGGTTGCACCTATTGCGAGCCGCAGGTGGCCAGCGTGGGTCTCACCGAAGCCAAGGCCAAGGAAAGCGGCCGCGAGATCAAGGTTGGGCGCTTCCCATTCGTGGGCAATGGCAAGGCCATTGCGCTGGGCGAACCCGATGGCCTCGTCAAAACCATCTTCGACGCCAAGACCGGCGAGTTGCTCGGTGCCCACATGATCGGGGCTGAAGTGACCGAATTGATCCAGGGCTTTGTGATCGCCATGAACCTCGAAACCACCGAGGAAGAGCTGATCCACACCATCTTCCCGCACCCTACGCTGAGCGAGACGATGAAGGAAAGCGTTCTGGATGCCTATGGGCGGGCGTTGAACGTCTAGGCGCGCCGGCACCGAGCGCGCTGCGGACAAACACAGGGAACAAGCCAGATGGTCAAAGCCATTCAGGTCGGCCTCGGGTTCTGGGGCTTTGACTGGACCAAGGAAGTTATTCCCCAGGTCCCCACGGTCGAGATGGTGGCCTATGTGGATGCCAATCCGGAGGCGATTGCGCGCGTCCAAGCTGAACTGGGGGTCCCCCAGAACAAGTGCTTTCTCAGCCTCGAAGAGGCGGCGCGAAGCGTAGAGGCCGATCTGGTGATCGCCACCTTGCGCACCGAAGCGCATTATCCCGTCGTCAAGCAGGCTCTTGAGCTCGATTTCAACGTCATCGTCGAAAAGCCCTTTGCCTCAACTATCGCGCAGGCCAAGGAGCTGGTGGCGCTCGCCAAAGCGCGCAACCGTATCTTGATGGTCAGCCAGAACTATCGATTCCAGCCGGCCCCCATTGCCGCAGCCGAAATGATCGGCGCGCAAAAGTTCGGGCCCATCAACCTCGTCTCAATCGACTTCCGCCGCCACGCGCCATCCCAGGGCTACCGCTATTGGGACATGCCCGATCCGCTGCTGGCGGATATGTCGATCCACCATTTTGACCTGATGCGCATGGTGCTCAACGACAATCCCGAGCGCGTGTCCTGCCGCACCTGGAACCCGGCGGGCAGCCCCTTTGGGCATCACCCGACAGGCGTTGCGACAATAGAGTTCGAGAAAGGCGTGATTGTCTCTTATCGGGGCTCCTGGATGAGCAATGGTCCGGCCACGCCCTGGGCCGGGGAATGGACCATCGACTGCTCGGAAGGCGAAATCTGGTGGACCTCGCGGGATCACTTCATGGGCAAGGCGGGTCCGGATCGGCTGCAAACCCGCGAGCGCGATGCTGAGCCCACGCAGGTTGAACTGGCCCCGGTGGAATACCCCGACCGCAGGGGAACCCTAGCTGCGGTCGCCAAGGTGATCGAGACCGGGTCGGTCCCGGCTCGCTTCAGTTCGGGCGAGGACAACCTTTATTCCCTAGCCCTCGTCCAGGCGACGATCCTTTCGGCATTTCGCGATGGCGCATGGGTCGAAATCGCCGAGGTGATGGAGAGGGTTTGAACTTCTCCGTCATGCAACGAGAGGCTGGGTTGAACCGGCCCCGTAAGGGAGCGATATAGCAGGCACACCGTGCCAGTCAGGACCTCATCTTGGTTACGCTCATCGACAATTCGCTCCTCCGGCCCCGCCATCCTGAAAAGGAGCACCGGCCCGACAACGCCGTCCTGCGCAAGCCCGACTGGATCCGCGTCCGTGCGCCGGGCTCGCCGGTCTACAAGGAAACCCAGCAGATCGTGCGCGAGAACAATCTCGTTACGGTGTGCGAGGAAGCGGGCTGCCCCAACATCGGCGAGTGCTGGAGCAAGAAGCACGCGACCATGATGATCATGGGCGAGATCTGCACCCGCGCCTGCGCCTTTTGCAATGTGCGCACAGGCCTGCCGGGGCCGCTTGATCCCAATGAACCGGAGAATGTCGCCAAGGCCGTGCAGAAGCTCGGCCTGGAGCATGTGGTGATCACTTCGGTGGACCGCGATGATCTGGCCGATGGTGGCGCGCGGCACTTTGCCGACGTGATCCTGGCGATCCGCGCCAGCAATCCAACCACCACGATCGAGATCCTGACGCCCGATTTCCTGCGCAAGGACGGGGCATTGGAGATCGTGGTTGCCGCCAAGCCGGATGTGTTCAACCACAATCTGGAAACGGTGCCCTCCAAATATCTCAAGGTGCGTCCGGGCGCGCGCTACTTTCACTCCATTCGCCTGCTGCAGAAGGTCAAGGAGCTCGATCCCACCATGTTCACCAAGTCGGGGATCATGGTCGGGCTGGGTGAAGAGCGCAACGAAGTGCTCCAGCTGATGGACGATCTGCGCTCAGCCGATGTGGATTTCCTCACAATCGGCCAGTATCTGCAGCCCACCAAGAAGCACTATCCGCTGCAGCGGTTCGTAACCCCCGAGGAGTTCAAGTCCTACGCCACCGTGGCGACGGCTAAGGGCTTCTCCCTGGTGTCCTCTAGCCCGCTGACGCGCTCGTCCCACCATGCGGGCGAAGATTTCGCACGCCTTCGCACTGCACGGCTCCAGAAGCTTGGTTATTGATGAAACGTACTTTTGAGCGGCATGTGCCGCATCTGCCCCAACGCATGTTCGAAATCGTCGCCGATCTGGAAGACTATCCGCGTTTCGTGCCCAACTGCCGTAACATGGTGGTGCAGCCCGACCCGGCCGCACCCGAGAGTACCCGGCTCGCCCGCATGACCCTGTCCTTTGGTCCCATCACACAGGCCTATACGAGCCGGGTGAAGCTGGATCCTGAAGCATTGGTAATCGATGCCAAGGCGGTGGACGGTCCCTTTAGCCATCTCGACAGTCGCTGGCGCTTCGAGCCGGAAGGGGAGGGGACCCGTGTGCGCTTCGAGATCGACTTCAAGATCTCCAATCCCTTCATTGCCGCCGTGGCCGAGCCCGCCTTTGCCGCCAAGCAGGAAGAGATCATGCGCGCCTTTGGCGAGGAAGCGGACCGGCGCTACGGGCTTTGAACGTCCCCTAGCACCTGAAGCGCCAAGTCGAGCGCTGCATCGACGCTGGCGCGGCGGATACCGTCGCGACCCAGATCGCCGAACCGGTGCTCGATCACGACGGTCGCGAGTTCTGACGACATCGCTACATAAACCAGGCCCACCGGTTTTTTCTCGCTGCCTCCGTCCGGACCGGCAATACCAGTGACTGACAGGGCGTAGTCAGCCCGCGCCGTGTTGCGCGCGCCGTCCGCCATGGCGCGCGCAACCTGGTTGGACACTGCGCCATAATCCCGGATCAAGCGGGGCTGCACCTGGATCATGCGCGACTTGGCCGCGTTCGCGTAGGTGACATAGCCGCCGTAAAAGGCCGATGATGAGCCGGGAACATCGGTAATGGCCGCCCCGATCATCCCCCCGGTACAGCTTTCGGCGGTGACGATTGTCTTGCCAGCAGCAGCCAACAGCGCGATGACGCGCTCCGCCCGACCAGGCTCTGGTTTGAGGGTCATCAATCGAGCCTCGGCAGTTCAATGCTGGCGCTGGCCATGGCGACCATTCCTTCCTCCCGCCCGATAAAACCGAGCCGCTCGTTCGTCGTCGCCTTGATCGCGATTCTCGTCGTCGCAATTCCAAGCGCTTCGCCGATCACAGCTTGCATGGCGGGAACATGTTCGGCAATCCGCGGCCGCTCGCAAACTATCGTGACGTCGACATTAACGATCCGGCCGCCCGCTTTGTTCACGAGGTCACCGGCGTGCCGCAGGAACACGACGGAACTCACGCCTTTCCATCGGTCGTCGCTG
This sequence comes from Devosia sp. Z11_6, assembly GCF_058133665.1. Classification (NCBI taxonomy): domain Bacteria; kingdom Pseudomonadati; phylum Pseudomonadota; class Alphaproteobacteria; order Hyphomicrobiales; family Devosiaceae; genus Devosia; species Devosia sp. Z11_6. The sequence continues at coordinate 24,868 of NZ_JBYUNQ010000009.1, read as the reverse complement.
GGCGGAAAATGAATGCCGATATCCCCTTCGCCTATGGCACCCAGCAGCGCGTCGGTAAGGGCATGCAGCGCCACGTCCGCGTCGGAGTGACCCTTGAGCTTGGCGGTGTGCGGAATACGCACGCCGCCCAGCCAGACAGCGTCGCCCGGCTCGAAGGGGTGCACGTCAAAGCCGGTGCCAACACGGGTTTCTGTGATCATCTCAGCTCCTCCCAGCAGGCGCTCGGCTAGCTGGAAATCATTTGGGTGGGTAATCTTGATATTGCGATGCGTGCCCGGCACCAGCCCTACCCGTAGGCCGGCCCATTCGGCGATCTCGGCATCGTCGGTGAAGGTGCGCCGCACCATCGAAGCGCGCATATGCGCCGAGAACAATTGCGGAAAGCGGAAACCCTGTGGGGTCTGCGCCGCAAACAAGGTCGAGCGATCCTCGGTCGCCGTGACCAGGGCGCCATCCGGCGAGCGCTTGATGGTGTCCGTTACTCCTACGGCGGGCAGGGCGCCTTCCAGTTCGGCAAGCGCATCGATCACCCCGGCGACCACGTCACCTTCCACCAGTGGGCGAGCAGCGTCCTGGATCAAGACGTAGTCCGGCCGCAGCTTGGCGAGGCTTTTTAGCCCCTCCAGCACTGAAGCCTGCCGGGTAGCGCCGCCAGACACCGGGGGCAATAGATTCTCATGCTGCAATTCTAGAGCCGCAAAGCGATTGGCATGCTCGGCATGAATAACGGGCAGCACATATTGAACTTCGGGCAGCCCCAGAAATGCCTTGAGGGTGCGCGACAGCACCGCCTCGCCCGCCAGCATACGATACTGTTTGGGCTCGGAAACGCCGCCTGCAGCGGCCCGTTCGCCGCGCCCCGCAGCAACAACGATGACGGCAATGGATCGAGAACGCATAAGCAGGGAACCTGGGACAACAAACCGTCACATCGCGCTGGTCTAACCGCGCTGCAGCCATGCGGCAAGTGCAGGCAGGCCTCTCCCTCAGCGCAGCGTTTGACTGTTGCGTGCTCGGTGGAATTGATTATTGTGCAGGCAAATCCCACGAAGTGAATAAATCCGGGGCAGTTGGTGAGTAAGTTTGCCTGCGCGTTGAGCATCGGAAAGCATCAGCTTCCGAACAATGCCTTGCTGGCCCCGATGGCGGGCATAACCGACCGCCCGTTCCGCACCCTTGCCGAGCGCTTCGGTGCCGGCATGGTGGTGTCGGAGATGATCGCGAGCGCCGCCCTCACCACGGGACACCAGGACATGGTGCGCAAGCTTGGCAAGCCCGCCGGCTCCCTGCCGCATATGGTACAGCTGGCCGGCTGCGAAGCGGAGTGGATGGCCGCTGGGGCGCGCGCGGCCTATGAGGCTGGCGCCGATATCATCGACATCAATTTCGGCTGTCCCGCCAAGCGGGTGACCAATGGGTATTCCGGTTCAGCCTTGATGCGGGTGCCCGATCAGGCCATTGCCCTGGTGGATGCTGTTGTGACCGCCACTCCGCTGCCGGTCACGGTGAAAATGCGTCTGGGGTGGGACGACGACTCCCTCAATGCGCCCGAAATCGCCCGCCGTGCAGTTGAGGCCGGAGCGCAGATGATCACGGTGCATGGGCGCACTCGCCAGCAATTCTACAAGGGCCAGGCCCGCTGGGAGCGCGTGCGCGCCGTGGTTGAGGCCGTCTCAGTGCCCGTTGTGGTCAATGGCGACATCATCGATCTCGCCACGGCGCGCGAGGCGCTGCGCCTGTCTGGCGCTGCAGCGGTGATGCTGGGCCGGGGGGCCCAAGGCCGCCCCTGGGCTGTGGGTCAAATCGGCGCCGAGCTTGCTGGCGAAGCGCCCGCTCCGGCACCGAGGGGCACTGCGCTGGCCGAACTCGTCGCGGCTCATTACGAAGCGATCCTGCTTGAATATGGCACCGCTGTTGGCCTTCGCGCCGCACGCAAGCACCTCGACTGGTACGCAGAAGCGGCCGGTCTTTCCTTCGACAAAGCCACTCGCACCGCGCTGCTCAACTGTGAGTCGCCGCCTGAGGTGCTCAGCATGATCTCTCGCCTTTATGCCGCCGACTGGAGGGTTGCCGCTTGAACGCGACGCTTGATGAGTTCCCGTCCACCGCCGTGCTGCAGGCGTTGCCACAGCCCATCATCGTCTGCGCGGAAGACCGCCAGATCACCTTCGTCAATTACGCCGCCGAGGCGTTTTTCGGCGCTTCGCTCAGCGTTCTCAGCCGCCAAAAGCTTGATGATCTCATTGCCTTCGGCTCGCCCATTATCGGGCTCGTAGATACCGTTGCTACCCGGCGGGCACCGATGACGGAATATCGCGTGCGGGTGGGTTCATCGCGCTTCGGTGACGAGCGCATTGCCGACGTGTTTGCCAGCCCGATTTCCGACACCGATGGCCGCATCGCGATCCTCATCCAGGAGCGCACCATGGCCGACAAGATCGACCGGCAGATGGTTTCGCGCGGTGCCGCCCGTTCGGTCACCGGCCTGGCCTCCATGCTCGCCCATGAGATCAAGAACCCGCTTTCAGGGATCCGAGGTGCCGCGCAGCTTCTGGAACAATCCGTTGCCAGCGAGGAAATTCCGCTCGCCCGACTCATCCGTGAGGAAACCGACCGCATCGTCAACCTGATCGACCGCGTCGAGGTCTTTGGCGACGAGCGGCCGATGGAACGAGACGCTATCAACATTCACGTCATCCTTGATCGGGTGAAGCTGCTCGCGCGCAATGGTGTTGCCCGCGGCATTGCCTTTTCTGAGGAATACGATCCGTCCCTGCCTCCAGTGCTCGGCAATCGCGACCAGCTGATCCAGGTGTTCATCAACCTGGTCAAGAATGCCTCCGAGGCACTGGAGCGCACGCAAAAACCCGAGATAAGGCTCACAACGGCGTTTCGCCCCGGCATTCGCATCAGCGTCACCGGCGTTTCCGAACGTATCTCGCTGCCACTCGAGATCGTGATCGAAGACAATGGCCCGGGAGTCCCTCCCGATATTCTGCCGTTCCTGTTTGATCCATTCGTGACCACCAAGACCAATGGCTCGGGCCTTGGCCTTGCCCTTGTTGCCAAGATCGTCGGTGATCATGGTGGTGTCATCGATTGCGAGAGCCGCCCCGGCCGCACGCGCTTCCGCATTCTCCTTCCGGTCGCCAGTGGCGTTTCTCAAGCGCCATCCGAAGAGGTTTCGGCTCCATGAGTCACGTTGTTCTGCTTGCCGATGATGATGCCGCCATTCGCATGGTGCTCAACCAGGCCTTGACCCGTGCGGGCTACGAGGTTCGTCCCACGGGCAATATATCCACCATGTGGAACTGGGTCAGCCGCGGGGAAGGGGACATCCTCATCACTGATGTGGCCATGCCCGACGGCAATGCCTTTGAGGTCATGCCCAAGATCAAGAAGATCCGGCCGGACCTGCCCATGATCGTGATGTCGGCCCAGAACACCTTCATGACGGCAATCCGCGCCTCCGAGGTTGGTGCCTACGAATACCTACCCAAGCCGTTCGACATCACCGAAGTCCTGTCGGTTGTCGCACGCGGATTGGCCGATGCCAAAAAGCCCACACCCGCCGAACGCAAGGCGGAAGATCCAGGCGAAACCATGCCGCTGGTGGGCCGCTCCACCGCGATGCAGGACATCTATCGCGCTCTTGCCCGGCTGATGCAGACTGACCTTACCGTCATGATCAACGGCGAAAGCGGCACCGGCAAGGAACTGGTGGCGCGCGCGCTCCACGACTTCGGCAAGCGCCGCAATGGCCCGTTTGTAGCCATCAACATGGCCGCCATTCCCCGCGACCTGATTGAGGCCGAATTGTTCGGCCATGAAAAAGGGGCGTTCACCGGTGCCAATGCGCGCTCTTCTGGCCGCTTCGAGCAGGCCGAAGGGGGCACGCTCTTTCTCGATGAAATCGGCGACATGCCGATGGACGCGCAAACCCGGCTTCTGCGCGTGCTGCAGGAGGGAGAGTACACGATGGTCGGTGGTCGCAGCGCCATCAAGACCAATGTGCGCATCGTCGCCGCCACTCACCGCGACCTCAGCCAGATGATCCGGCAAGGACTGTTCCGCGAGGATTTGTTTTATCGCCTCAATGTCGTGCCGCTTCGGCTGCCGCCGTTGCGCGAGCGGGTGGAGGATGTCGGTGACCTCGCAGCCCACTTCCTGCGCTCGGCCCAACGGGAAGGCGAGCCGCCCAAGACCATCACGCCCGAAGCCATTCGGCTCATGCAGAACTATGCCTGGCCCGGCAATGTGCGCGAGCTGGAAAACCTGGTTCGCCGGCTTTCCGCCCTTTATGTCGACGAGAATATTTCCGCCGAGATCGTCCAGAACGAACTGAACATCATTGATCGCTCCCCCTCGTCAGCCCCCAGCGGTCCTGTCGACGTCTCCATGGCGGTGGAAACCCATGTGGGGCAACTGCTGCGCGAGTACGAGCCCAATCTGCCTCCGGCCGGGCTCTATCAGCGGGTGATCGACAAGGTGGAAGCCCCGCTAATCGCCATGGCGCTCAACGCCTGCGGCGGCAATCAGATCAAGGCCGCGGACCTGCTGGGCCTGAACCGCAACACGCTACGCAAGAAGATCCGCACTCACAGCATCGAAATTGTAAAACACAGCCGACGCAACGGCTGATCCGGGTCGATTAGAGACCAAAACCGCTCCACGCAGCGGAAGCACGGCCGCGCCGCGGCCGCGGGTGTCACATTTCGGCAACAATTATCTTGAAGGAAGGAGCGAATTGGGTCAGGCTCCGCCTCCCCACGGCAGCAACGGGCCCGGACCACGATTTGACCGAAGCGACAAGCAGGATCATCCGATACAAGGCGGGGCGGCCAGCGAAGGCTGCAGCAAAGTCGCGCTCGCTGTTTGCCGCCGCTGGCAATGGACCGCTCCGCGTTCTGGGCTTTGTGGTCGTAGTGGCATCGGTGCTGATGTCCTCGCTGTCCTTCCTGATTCTGTCTGGCATCACGCGGATCGAGCCATCCCCGGAGGTGTGGACCGCAATCTGGATCGTCACTGGCATCCTCGTGCTGCTGGTGATCGCGCTGGTGGTGACCGAGGCGACCTTGCTGGTGCAGGCGCGCCTGCGCCGTCAGGCAGGCGCCGGCATGCAGATCCAGATGGTCGGCATGTTCGCCTTTGTGGCGGCGGTTCCCGCAGTGATCGTTGCCGTCGTGGCTTCGCTGGCGCTCAACCAGGGGCTCGACCAGTGGTTCTCCGAGCGAACCCGAGCCATGGTAGAAAGCTCGCGCCTCGTCGCCCGCTCCTACATGCTCGAGCATGCCCAGGTGCTGCGCGACGACATCATCTGGGTGGCGGCTGAACTTGAGCAGGCCCATGGCACCTTCGAGGAGGACGAAGACCGCTTCCGACGCATCCTGACTGCCTTGGCCATTACCCGCTCGCTCCCTTTCACCTCGCTGATCACCGGCGACGGTGAAACGCTGATGCGTGCCCAGATTGCCGTCCAAGGCGCTTATCCCAAGCTACCCGAGGGAATCACCCAAGGCGTGGGGGAGGGGGCTCCGACTTCAATTGCCCCGGGCAAGACCAATCTGGTCGGCTCCATCGTCAAGCTGCGCGGCTATGACGACACTTTCCTGTTCGTCGCCCGGCCGGTTGACGCCGAGGTGCTCGAATATATGCGGCTCACCGACGAGAACATCACCGAGTACCGGGAATACGCCTCCAACCGGCTGGTGCTGCAGATCACCTTTACCATAATGTATATCGGTCTTGCGGTGGTGCTGCTCCTCGCCGCCCTCTGGACCGGCATTGCGCTCGCCAACCGGTTCGTCGACCCCATCCGCAACCTGATGATCGCCTCCTCCCGCGTCAGCCGCGGCGAGTTGGACGTTCAGGTGCCCGTGCAGGAGGGCAGGGGCGATCTGCGCGATCTCTCCACTGGCTTTAACCGCATGACCCAGCAGCTGCGCTCTCAGCGCGAAGCGCTGCTGACGGCCAACGAGATGAACGAGAAGCGTCGGCAGTTCACCGAAGCGGTGGTGGAGGGCGTCTCCGCCGGCATCATTGGCCTCGACTCATTTGGCGCGGTAACTCTCGTGAATGCCCGCGCCTGCGAGATGCTCGACACCGATGAAATCAGCCTGATGGGCAAGCGCATCGAGGATGTGATGAGCCAGCTCGCACCCATCCTGGAGCGAGCCCGTTCGGCGCGTCGCGGCCAGGTTCGCGATCAAATTCAGCTCGGCAACGAAACGGACCGGCGCACCTATCAGGTCCAGCTCACCCGCGAAGGCTCCATCGCCGAATCCAAGGGCTATGTTCTGACCTTTGACGATATCACCGATCTCGAATCGGCTCAGCGCACCAGCGCCTGGGCCGACGTGGCGCGCCGCGTTGCCCACGAGATCAAGAACCCCCTGACCCCCATCCAACTTTCCGCCGAGCGCCTGCGCCGCCGCTATGGCGCCAAGCTCGAAGATGATCGCGATGTGTTCGACAAGTGCATCAACACCATCGTGCGGCAGGTTGGCGATATCGGTCGGATGGTCGACGAGTTCTCGGCCTTCGCGCGCATGCCAGAAGCGGCGCCCGAACCGGCCGATCTGTCAGATACCGTGCGCCAGGCCGTGTTCCTGGAAAGCGTCCGCTTGCCGGATCTCAACATCATCACGCATCTGCCCGAAAAGGCCATCATTGCCTTCTTTGACAGCCGCCTGATCTCCCAAACGCTCACCAACCTCATCAAGAACGCGGTGGAAGCTTTCGAGTCGGTGCCGACTGGTCCCGATTGGGAGCCCACCATCACGGTCGCGGCGCAACTTGAAGGCAATTTCGCCCGGGTCACCGTTTCAGACAACGGCAAGGGCTGGCCTAAGGACAACCGGCAGCGGCTCCTCGAGCCCTATATGACAACGCGCGAAAAGGGCACGGGGCTGGGCCTCGCCATCGTTGCCAAGATTGTCGAACAGCATGGCGGTATCGTCGAGCTGGTCGACGCCGAACCAGATTCCAGCGGCCGGGTAGGGGCTTGCGTGACCTTCACGCTGCCCCTCCACTCGCCCCACAGCTTTTCGGATAACGCCGGTTCCTCGCGGCAGGAACAATGGCCATCCCAACAGGAGGAACCGCTCATGCAAGCGGCTGTTCACACCTAATGGCACTCGACATTCTGATCATCGACGACGAAGACGACATCCGCGAACTCATTGCGGGCATCCTTGAGGACGAGGGCTTTGAAGCTCGCCAGGCTCATGACGCCGATAGCGGTCTCAACGAGATCGCCCGCCGGCGGCCAAGCCTCGTCTTCCTCGACATCTGGATGCAGGGCTCGCGGCTCGACGGCTTGCAATTGCTCGATGTCTTCCAGTCCCAGCACCCCGAAATGCCGGTGGTAATGATTTCGGGCCACGGCAATGTCGAAACCGCCGTTTCGGCCATCCGCCGCGGCGCCTATGACTATATCGAAAAGCCGTTCAAGATCGACCGGCTGCTCCATATCACCCAGCGAGCGATGGAAGCGACGCGCCTGCGCAACGAGGTTGCCGAGCTCAAGGAGCGATCGGCCACCAAGAGCGAAATGGTGGGCAGCTCCCCCGCGCTCCAGCAGGTGCGCGGCCTGATCGAGAAATCGGCGCCCACCAATTCGCGCATCTTCATTTCCGGCCCTTCAGGCGTTGGCAAGGGGCTCGTCGCGCGCCTGCTCCATCAACGCAGCCCTCGCGCCGATTCGCCGTTTGTGGAGATCAACGCCTCGCTCTACGCCCCGGAAGAAGTGCCGGTGGTGCTGTTTGGGCGCGAAACCCGCGACAAGTCCGGCGTGCTCAAGGTTGAGGTCGGAGCGCTCGAGAAAGCTCATGGCGGCACGCTGTACCTCTCTGAGGTCACCACGTTGCCGCAAGCCACCCAGGCAGCCTTGCTCCGTACGCTGGTCGAGAACCGCTTTAATCGTGTCGGCGGAACCCAGGCGGTGCCGATCGATGTTCGCATCATCGCCTCGAGCTCGCAGAACGTTGCCGCGCAGATCGAGTCGGGAGAATTCCGCAGCGACCTGTTCCATCGGCTTTCCATCGTGCCCCTGCCAATCACGCCCCTTAAGGAGCGGCGCGAAGACGTGCCGCCGCTGGTCAACGTGTTCATTGAGCAGGTCTGCCGCATGCACAATCTTCAGCGCCTGGCCGTCGGCGACGACGCCATGGCGGTGCTCCAGGCACAGGAATGGCCCGGCAATGCCCGCCAGTTGCGCAACTCGATCGAACGGCTCCTGATTCTGATGAAGGACCAGCAGCCCGAAGACGGCACAATCAGCGCAGCCATGCTGCCGTCTGATATCGGCGAGGTGCTGCCAACCGTAGGGGACACCGACTCGTCGGCACATCTGATGAGCCTGCCGCTGCGCGATGCGCGCGAAGTGTTCGAGCGGCAGTATCTGCTGGCGCAAATCGAGCGTTTCGGCGGGAACATCTCCAAGACTGCGGAGTTCGTCGGTATGGAGCGCAGTGCTTTGCATCGCAAGATCAAGTCGCTGGGACTCTAAGACCGAGGAAAACGTAGCCGAGCCATGCAGCCGCCGCGGGTAGGCAGCAAAAAGCAGGCGTGCCATAGTGCCGGACCAAACGACGACCCCATAAACCGGAACAACGCGGTGCTTCCGGGGACCATACAGACGCTCAATCAGAGGCGTCGCGCAACAAGACTGCCGCATAAAAGAGGCCTGAATGCCCAGTGAAAAGCAGCAGAATCTGCAAGATTCCTTTCTCAATCACGTGCGCAAGCAGAAGGTACCGGTGACCATATTCCTGGTGAACGGCGTCAAACTCCAGGGAGTAATCACCTGGTTTGACAATTTCTGCCTGCTGCTGCGGCGCGATGCGCAGTCGCAGCTCGTTTACAAGCACGCGATATCGACGATCATGCCCGGAGCCCCAATCCAGCTTTTCGATCCGGAGCAGAACCAAGACAGCGACTAATCCATGACCGATCACGACGAGCTAGACGACCTGCCGGGCGGACCCCAGGCCTTTATCGACCGGCGCGAGGTACCCACGCGCGCCGGCCTGATTTGCCCCGATGTGCGCGGCAGTTCCTCCGCCCATACCATCGAATCGCGCAAGTCCGAGTTCGAGGGGCTCGCTGGAGCCATTCGGCTCGACATCGTATTCTCAGAGGTGCTCAAGGTTCGCGAGATCAAGCCGGCCACTTTTCTCGGCGGCGGCCACGTGGAAACCCTGGCGCAGCGCGTCAAGAACGAGGATATCGACTTGTTGCTGGTGGATGCGGCGCTGACGCCGATCCAGCAGCGCAATCTCGAAAAAGAAACCGGCGCCAAGGTGCTCGACCGCACCGCGCTGATCCTGGAGATTTTCGGCGAGCGTGCGGCAACCCGCGAAGGCGTGCTGCAGGTGGAGCTGGCCCACCTCAACTACCAGAAGAGCCGTCTGGTGCGCTCCTGGACCCACCTTGAGCGTCAGCGCGGCAGCGGCGGCCTGGGCTTCATGGGCGGCCCGGGCGAAACTCAGATCGAAAGTGATCGGCGGCAGCTGACCGACCGTATTGTGCTGCTCGAGGACAGGCTGGAAAAGGTCAAGAAGACGCGCGCTCAGCAGCGGCGGCAGCGCGACGACACCCCGTTCCCCATTGTCGCGCTGGTGGGCTATACCAATGCCGGTAAGTCGAGCCTGTTCAATGCTCTGACCGGGGCAGGGGTGTTCGCCGAGAACCTCCTGTTTGCTACCCTCGACACCACGGTGCGCAAGCTGCAGCTGCCGCATGGGCGCGAGGTGATGATCAGCGACACTGTCGGCTTCGTTGCCGATCTACCCACCGACCTCGTTGCTGCTTTCCGCGCCACGCTTGAAGAAGTGGTGGATGCCGACGTCATTCTCCACGTGCGCGACATCGCCAATAATGACCATCTGGCGCAGGCGCTCGATGTGCTCAAGGTCCTGGGTGACTTGGGCGTTTCACCCGAAACCACGCCCGTCATCGAAGTGTGGAACAAGATCGATCTGCTGGCACCCGTCGCTGAAGGCGATGATCCGCTGCTCGCCTCGGTCAGCCCGGCCGGCAAGGTCGCGGCAGTGGTACAGGTTTCCGCCAAAACCGGGCAGGGACTCGACGAGCTAAAGCTCGCGGTCGAGACCGCGCTCGCCGACAAGAGCCGCACCTATCATGTGCATGTGCCCCACAGCGCCGGCAGCGATATCGGCTGGCTGCATGCCCATTCCGAGATCATCTCGCGCGACGAACCCAATGAGCAGGGCTCGGGCTATGTGGTGCGCGTCGAACCGCGCCAGAAAGCGGCCTTCCTCGAGCGCTTCAATGGCCGGATCGAAAGCGTCGAAGCCTAGGCTTTGTCCGCGGCACGGATCTCGTTCCAATAGCTGTCAAGGCGCTCAAGCCCAGCGTCCTTGACAGCAACGCCGTCCTCGCGGCACCGCGCCTCCACATAGTGAAAGCGCCGGCTGAACTTGCTGTTGGCGTCCCGCAGCGCCGCTTCTGGATCAACACCGGCTTGGCGGGCCAGATTGGCGGCGGCGAACAGCAGGTCGCCGATTTCCTCCTGCACCGCGGCTTGGTCCTGCATTTCACGCGCGCTGTCGACTTCAGCCAGCTCTTCCAGCAGCTTCTCCTTGACCGCCGCATAGTCGGGCCAGTCAAAGCCAACCTGAGCTGCACGCTTGGTCAGCTTCTCCGCCCGGGCAAGCGCTGGCAGCGTCGAGGGGACATCATCGAGCACGGAAGGCTTCTGCTCGCCCTTGCGAGCCGCCTTGGCGGCGCGTTCCTCGACCTTGATGGCTTCCCAGCGGCTCTGGGCCGCTTCCGCATCATTGGCATCGAGATCCCCGAAGACATGCGGATGCCGGCGGATCAGCTTGCTGGTGATGGCATAGATCACATCGCCGATATCGAAGTGGCCAGCTTCCTTGGCCAGCTGCGCCTGGTAGATCGGCTGCAGCAGCAGATCACCCAGTTCTTCGCGCAGATCAGCAAAGTCCTCGCGCTCAACAGCGTCGGCGACCTCATAGGCCTCCTCGATCGTGTAGTGCCGGATGGTGGCAAAGGTCTGCTCCAGATCCCAGGGGCAACCCGTCACCGGATCGCGCAGCGCCGCCATGATCTCGATCAGCCGTGAAATTTCGCGCGAGGGTTGCATGGAGGAACCTTGATTGGAATCAGCGACGACAGCTTAGCAATGCCCAGGGCTTGCCAGTAGCCCAGCACGGTAACAGCCAATTAGAGCGGGTGAGGCGGGTTCGCCAAGCCATCAGTAGCCACAGTCTCCCGCACATCCGCAATTCGCATAACATATATTATGGAACTAAGACGTGTCTGAAGGACAGCAAGATGCATGCGTTATACGCGGTCAGTGTACTTTACGTCATATGCTGTCCTTTTACATACAAAGCTGTCAGTGACCGTACATATCGCCCGCATCTGGTGCGAGGATTGATATCTCCGGGTAGATCGAAATTCATCCAGCGGCTAATCCATGGTCATCGAGATGATTCATGGATTGAGATATGCTGTTGGCCCGGTGGCGCCATGCTGTTGCGTCAGGAGAAATCAAGGCGAAAAGCCACGCCATCGATCTTCTGGCGTTATGGAGCGACAAGCAAAACGTTGATCCTGCAAGGATTGGCCAAGCGGAATATGACGCGTTCCTGCAATCCCTGCGCGACCAAAACTATGCTCCGAATACAATCCACTCTGTGGATGCGCATTTGCGCATCCTGATGCGTTGGGCGGTCAAGGAAAAGTTGCTCGCCGAGATGCCGGTTGCAAACCGGCCTCCTTTTGCCCTCGAACGTAAAGCGTCCGCGTTATCCATCGCTTCGAACCTGCGCTCCATCGCATCGAGCACCGCCTCATGCTCCCATCGCCGGATGCGCTTCTCCTTGCCGGCCGTGCACAGGGGACGCGAGCGGCATGCGCTACAGGCCTTCTGGTTGAAGTAGACCCTGATGAGCTTGCCGCCCTCCACTCGGGCGAAGCGCTTCTGCAACTGCTGGCCGGCGGGGCACCGATAGGTGTCGGTCTCGGGCTCATGCACGAACATGGCCTTGCCCCAAAAACCTCGCGCCTGAGCCGGTGAGGTATTGGGCTTGGGCACCATCGGGATGATGCCAGCTTCCGGCGCAGGAGCGGATCTGCTCGCCCTCATAGTATCCTCGATCGGCCAGGGCGATCATCCCGGCAGCGCCCGTCTGGGCCTGTGCAGCCTTGGCCATCTCCAGCAGATGCGAGCGGTCATGGCCGCGGTTGGTCACCGCATTGGCGACGACGATATGGTGCTTGGCATCGACCGCCGCCTGGACGTTGTAGACGACGACGCCGCGATGGTCGCTGCCGGTCGCCATGGCGCGGGCATCCGGATCAGAAAGCGATATTTGCTCCTCGGGAGCGGCTTGCAGTTGTCGGCCGATCTCCTCGAGTTCCCCAAGTCGCCCGCGCAACAAGGCCAATCGTTCGGTCAGGTGCTCGATCCGGGGTGTGGCAGGTCCGGTCTCTGCACGGTCGGCTTCCTCTAGCTCGGCGAGATAGCGTGTGATGCTCTCCTCAACATGGGCCTGGCGACGTGGCAGCTTGCCCTCGGTGTAATTCTTTTCGTGCGTGTTCACTGCCCGCAAGCGTGAACCATCGATTGCGACCATACCGCCCCCGACCAGACCAAGAGCGCGGCAGATGGCAACAAAGCGCTGACATGCGATCTGGATCGCGCTGGCATTGTCGCGGCGGAAATCGGCAATGGTCTTGAAGTCCGGCACCAGCTTGCCGGTTAGCCACATCAGCTCGATATTGCGGCCAGCCTCGCGCTCGAGTTTCCGGCTCGAGGTCAACTGATGCAGATAGACATAGAGCTTGAGCATTGTGCCGGGGGCGTAGCCGGGTCTGCCAGTCGCTGCCGGCTGCACGCGGGCAAAGCCGAGTTCGGCAAGATCGAGTTCATCGACAAAGGCATCGATGATGCGGACCGGGTTGTCAGGGTCAACATAGTCTTCAAGACAGGCTGGCAAAAAGCTCGCCTGGTCACGGTCAACAGCTTCAACGAAACGTCCCATATGGCACCCCCGAAGCAGTGCCAGATCATAGCATAATCAGGGGTTTTCACACAGCCTCGGGTCGGCTGCAGACCGACCGCCACGGGTGGATTCCTGTCCGGTAGCTTCTGCGGACCAGAATGACCAAAGCGAACATGGTAGGTGGTCGCGGAGAGTCTCACGCGCCCGCCTCAAGTGGATGAGTTCTGCCTCAGCCCGGCTATAATCACGCCAATCAGCCTCCTAGCGTTGTTCTTCCAGTCAGGGTGCGAGTTGATCGTCGCGACGCCAGTTACAGCCCGCACGAGGTCCAACGGGTCAACATCGCCCCTTATCTGCCCTTCGGCGACAGCGCGATCGAAGAGCATCGTGAGGGCCGCGCCGACATCGGCGCAGGAAGAGTTTGTGCTGTCCAGTGATGTGGAGAGCAGCGCATTAGTGGCTTCCGCAACGATCTGTTTGGTCGCAATACACCCGATAAAGGCATTCATCCACGCTGAAAGCGCCTCTAGCGGCGCGCGTGTGGCAGCCAGATGGGTAGCGGCGTTGATAAGTTCGCGCGCGTCCTCCTGACACACTGCCGCCACTAGGGCGGCTCTGGTCGGGAAGTGCCGATAGAGCGTCCCGTTCCCCACCCCGGCCGCTTGGGCGATCTCGTTCAGACTGACGGCGGCACCCTTTTCGTTCAGCACACGCTTAGCAGCTTCAAGCAGGAGAGCTCGATTGCGCTGACCATCTGCGCGCGATTTCCGTCGAAGGGTTTCGATGATTTCGGCCATGGATCGGGATAAGTCCTTGATGAGCCGAGTGACACTCCTTATACAAAGCGGAGTTCAACTCCGGCTCCTCTTAGTAGCGATCCGGTGGGGGTGCGGGACGGTTGTCAACTCGGTACAGCAGTGGGGCGCCTGAAAAAGTCTGGCGAGCCATTTGGCTCGCCCGCATTTTGATGGCCCCACGATTGCGGTGCGGAACCAGAATGCCCGCCCTTTGGCGCCGTCGGGTACAGTTATACGGGGGTCAACTGAAGGTCGGTGATGCCAACGGCGATATCGAGGCCGACTTCTTCCTGGACGCTGACCGGCTGCAGCACGATGGAGCCGTTGGTGCCACCGAGCAGGACATTGACGCCCACACCGATGCCGAGAGACGCATCGGCTGACACACCGACGTAGTTACCGCCCAGCGCCGAAGGATCCCAGTCGGACTCGTCGGCGAGAACAAGCCACTGGATCTGGGTCCCGCCCGTTACGCCAACGTCCAGTCCGAACTTACGGACCTCGCCAACGTATTCCTGGGGTTCACCGCCGTCGGACGGCTGGAATACGCAGTCCAGCGCTTGCTCCGTCATTACGATGATGCCGCCGCTCTCTCCGGCCGTGCAGGCCAGAGAGCCGACCTCCAGCCTGGCGGCGAAAGCGGCCCCTGACGTTCCAAAAATCATGGGGAGGGTAAGCGCTGCAAGAAGTCCCGACTTTACTACCCGTTGCTGGATCGCATGGCGGAAAGCGTCTGCCTGGATGCCGTCAGTGTACCGGGGTTGGATCTCAAAGTTTTGGCGCATCGTGATCTCCTTGGAAGCCCCGCACCTCGGAGCCTGAGATCATTCTAATTTCCTCACCCACTGCGGCGCTGACCAAAGTCAAGATCGTGACGATTTCACCGGTGCCGGGGTGGCGGGGGCAGTCCTCGAAGTTGACGGGATCGTGTCCCTCGGCGTGGTGTAACTGAGGCAGGGCCTCCACGCACGTCCGGCTCGGCCGGGTTGGTCAGCGTGCGGGGACTGCCGGCTCACCATTGCCCAGGCGTTGCTCAAGGCTGACATTTAGTAGGGTCAGGTCAGTCCTTCGCACTAAATACCTTCACGGAGGGCCAATACAAGCCCGAGTGATGCGGGGCCGTATGCCCTGCGAAGCAGAATTTCGCCTTGAAATTGACCACACCTTCCAGGCCGCCCCCCGGGCATGGGAAGCGGGGCTCTCCGGTATTTCCCTGGCTTCAGTCCACCCTTGGGGGAGGTGCGGAGTGGCCTTGCTGGCTAAGACGCAAATGAGGGCGCCGCTCAGATAGTCCACACGCCGTACTTACTCTCGAGCGCCAGGCGGACCTAACCGGTGCGAGATCAGAGCGCCAACTGGTCGCGTAGTGCCGCTGAGAGGTTTGACGGCAGCTTCCAAGAGGAGCGACGTTCTTCGCGAACGTCCGCAATGGGGGTCGGCAGCGGCCCGACTTCCGCCGTTACAAGGCCGGCGCGATTGGGGCGGCGGTCGGCGCTTTTATATTTGTGGACGGCTCTGCGGCACCGCCGTGCCATGCGATCACTCGGCCGCCGGGACGCCATCGATGGATGTTTGCTCATAATCATGAAAGCTTTGATATTCGAGCGTTGTCGATCCGGTCCAGTGCGGCCAGACGTTTCTTGCGGCCTTTGTCGATCAGCGCGAGAGCAGCTAGCCGAAGCCCTGTTCTATCCCTGACAGCAACCTCATCAATCCGTTCGGAAGGATCGAGCTCGAAAAACCGCGGCTTAGGGGCTTCAGCCGAAGAAACAGCCGACATATCAGATCCGGCCCTGCTATCAAGCAGCACATGCAGGTAGCGCTTTGCCAAATGCGCGAACAAGATTGAGCCCTCCACCGGACTGTATCTGAAGACCTGCAAGGCAGCCTGAGTTGCTTCCAAATCGCGGCCTTTGTTGAACAGGATGTTGGCCGCCACCATGTGGGTCGAGAAGCGGCAACTCTTACGCACGATGTCAGGCAAGTCGGGATTTGCCGCAAGACGCCGCTCCACTGTTGCGACGATTGAGCGAGCCATCCTTCTGCTATCGCTGGACATATTGCCCGGGTAGGAGCGGTAACCAACGAGATACGAGGGAACTCCGACGATCCGAAATCGCTCGGCGAGTTTCAGCTCGATGTCCAGGTCTTCGCAGCCTCCTATTCCGGCATCCGCGTAGGACGGATCAAAGCCACCAACACTGAGAACTGCCGAACGGCGTGCCATGAGGCTGCTGCCATTCCCGACGAACTTGCCCACTAGGTGGCGAGCCAGTATTGACCCGCTGCAAATGTCGGCCTGAGAGCTGCCAAGCACTCTGTCGTCCCAGTCTATCCTGCGGTGCAGGACGTAGCTGGCACCATAAATTCGGCCGTCCCCATCAGTCATGGCGCGAACCTGCTCAGCCAGCTTTGCGGGATGCCATAGGTCGTCAGCATCAAGGAAAGCAACAAAAGCTCCCCGGGCGGCAGCAACACCAAGATTGCGGGCCCGGGCAACGCCGCCATTGCTGATCGTGATGATCCGCAGGCGATCGTCCCGGCGGGTGAATATCTCGGCTATGCTGAGGGTGTCGTCTGTTGAACCGTCGTTCACGACGATAATCTCGAGATGTTGGTAGGTCTGCTGTGCTGCAGAGTGAAGCGTACGCTCGATATACTCAGCCGCGTTAAATGCGGGGACCACAACGGAAACCAGCGGATCTGGCCGGGATGGTGAAAGATCGTCCATGGGCCCCTGTCTCGTCGAAGATTTCACGCGGCTCGGAGGTAAACCCTCGCTAAATCAATTTCCATACAGACGCCTACCGCAGAGCTCATGATAGGTTTTCCCTGGTAAGCATCAATTAACCAAAAGATTGGGGCTATGGGAGTCGGCGAAAAGGGTTCTGCCCTGCACGGCGCGGGCGCTCCAAAACCGCAACAGGCACCCTCGGCACCGTGCCGGTGGGTCGGAGCGTCGGATCCGCGGCACTGTCCGGAAGCCGCCTTTCCACGCGCCAATCGCCTCTCCGCGCGGCAAGCTCGATGAAAGATGACGTCGCAATCTTGCGAGCGCTCTGGCCGTTACTGGCCACTCAACGGTACGCCCTTGCCATAATCATTGGTCTTGGACTGGCGTCATCGCTTCTTGAGGGCGTGGGGATCTATCTATTTCTGCCGATCCTGGAGCTTCTGAGCTCGGAGCAGACATTGCCGGCCGGGTTATCCTTTCTGCACCCCGCCTTGAACCAGATTCCGGCGAATTGGCAAGTTTCGGTACTCGTCCTGCTGGTTGTAATCAGTATTGGCGCCAAAAATGCGCTTTCCTACTGGAACGGGGCCTACATCGCCCGGGTGGATGCCGACAACAGTCACCGCCTGCGCTGTGAGCTGTTCATGGCAATGTTGCTGGCCGCACCGGCCTATCTGGAAACACAGCAGTCCGGACGGCTCGCCAATGCGCTGCTTTCGGAAAGCTGGCGCCTGTCGCGCGCTCTTGGCGCCTTTTACCGGATGATCGTCGACGCGTGTGCAATCCTCATTTTCGTCGCTGTGCTCCTAACCCTGTCATGGCGCACAACGCTCTATGTCGCTCCTTTTATCGGCTTGATCGTGTGTGTGATGCATTTGGTGACCCGCCGCGCCAGGGCGATCGGCGAAGGCGCGGTGGCAACAAACACGGCCTACACCGATCGAGCCTGGGAATCCCTCGGCGGCCTACGAACAATTCAGATCTTTGGTCGTGAAGCATACGAGGACGAGCGTCACGCTGAGACCTCTTCGGGGGTGCGGCACTACTTTCTCCGGGCGCGGCTGCTTGCCAACGCCGTGCCTTTGCTGTTCGAGACCCTGGTTGCCACCGCGTTCGGGGTCTGGATCGTCGGGCTTTCGTGGCTTGGCACCGGATTCCCCACCATGGCGGTATTCCTGCTGGTGCTTTATCGAATGCAACCGCGGGTTCAGTCCATTGTCGCAGCTCGGGCGGAAATACTCGAATTCGGCAGCGCAGCTCTTGAACTGGACGACGTTAGGAGCGAGTGCGTGGCGTCAAGACTGCCCGAGGGGGCGCATAGATTTAACTCTCTTGAGCATTCCATAGTCTTTCGCGACGTGAGTGCGGGATATGCGGGCAGGAACTCGCCGGCTGTAGCCGACATCGACTTTACTCTTTTGAAGAACACGACAACCGCCCTGGTCGGTCCTTCGGGGTCCGGCAAGAGCACTCTCGTCAACCTCCTCCTGCGAAGCATGCTGCCCGACAAAGGCGATGTTCTGATTGATGGCGTGCCGATGCGCCACATCAGGGCGCGGGATTGGCATGCCCGCATCGCGGCCGTAACGCAGGACATCTTCCTGTTCGAAGGCAGTATTGCGGACAACATCCGCTACGGAAAACTGGATGCGAGCTTGGACGAAATTGTCGAGGCAGCGCGGCTTGCCCATGCCGATGAATTCATTGCCAACCTGCCAAAAGGCTACGCCACCGAAATCGGGGAGCGCGGCATGCGCCTTTCTGGGGGGCAACGCCAGCGTATCGCCCTGGCCCGCGCGCTGGTTCGACAGCCCGAGATCCTGGTGATCGACGAGGGGACAAACGCGCTCGACAGCCATTCGGAAAGGCTCATCCAGCATGCTCTGGGCGAGCTGTCGAGGACGACGACGATCGTCGCTGTGGCCCATCGGCTATCCACGGTGCGCAATGCCGATCAGATTCTCCTCGTTGACAAGAGCCGCATCATCGAGCGGGGCACCTACAACGAACTGATTGCCTGCGGCGGCATGTTCACCGAAATGGTGCAGCTGCAGGCCCTCAACCCTGCCGACGGAAGGGTAAGGCTTTGAGCGGCGCCCTGACTTTTGTTATTCCGGCATACAATGCTGCCGGGACCATCAGGGATACACTTAAAAGCCTGGTGAGCCAGGGCCGGTCCGACTGGAACGCCTTGGTGGTCGATGATGGCTCCACTGACGCAACATTGGCCATTGTGTCCGAACTTGCGGCTTCGGAAACCAGGATCAAGATCATCCGGAGTCAGCATCTTGGTGTGTGTGGCGCACGCAATGCCGGCCTTTCCGCCACTTGGACCGAATGGGTCTGCTTTCTTGATGCCGATGATCGCGTCCTTCCTCATTACGTCGAACGGATGATGGCTGCAGCCCGGGACGGGGCCGATCTCGTTTATTGCGGCTATGACCGCGTCACCCAGGCGGGCGAACTCCTGCTGCGCAACCTCGATGCCTCGTTCGAGAGGCTGGGGTTTTCTTGCGTCGCGCGATACTGCCCGGTTTCTATCCACTGCGTTGCCGCCCGCACCCGAGTGCTTTCCGATCTGGGCGGTTTCGATCCAGCACTCGAAGTCTGCGAGGACTGGGATCTGTGGCAGCGGGCCGCCCGAACTGGAATTCGCATCCGGATGGTCCCGGAGGCCCTGGCGATCTATGTCGCCAGTGACCACTCCCTGTCGTTTGACAATGCGCGCATGCTCCGCGACGGCCTCAAGGTACTTCGGCAGGGCCACGCCGCCGACCCGCGCGTGCGTCGGCCTGCTACAGAGTTCGCCATCGGGCTGGCGCCGGATGGTCTGCCGGCGCAGGCCTTTTACTTCGCATGTTGGTGCGCGGCGGCGGAAGTGGGCGCCGGTAGAGATGGAACAGCTTTGCTGGCGGAAGTGGCTAGCCAATCCGTGGTCAATCCGGGAATCAACGCTTTGGGGGAGATCATCGCCAATGGAATAATCGTGGGGTCACGCCAGCCCTCCGCCATGCTCGCTGCTCATTGGGGAACGATAAAGCCGCAGCTGCTTGCCATGGTAGAGCGGCTGTGGCCAAAGCTGAATTGCGCGGGTTTCGACACGGCAATTCTGTATGCAGTTGAATGCTGCATACTCGGGTTGCGTGGCACCAAAGAGCCGCGACACCTTGACCTGACTTGCCGCCTGGCAATGGATTTGAGCGCGCTCAGAACAATCCAAATTCCAAGCGATAGGGACCTGGTGATCGTCGACCTCATGGCAAACTCGCGCCACGTCGGCACCGTGAAGGTTGGTAGTTTCGGCGGGATCACGGACAAAGTTGTCGCCGAAAGCGCGATTGAAAAGCTTGGCGTTCGGCACTTCATCCAGCACAGCCATGTCTGGGACCAACCGAAATTCTGGCTGGGATTCGCAGGTGGATTGCTACGCGAAGCGGCATCGGCCGGCAGCTATGCTTGGCGCACGCGATCCACACGACACCTCGGATTGCGAGCGAGAGGAGGTGCCGTCCTCAGAAGAGCGGCTTTGGACCTGTACCTGGGCTGCTCACGACCCGTGACACGATCTGTAATTATGAAAGAGGGGGGGAGCGCAAGCGGAATGGCGCTCGCCCCTCCATCAACGACTGCCGGGGCACCTTTGCGCAAGCCGCCAGCTTCTGCAGTTGATGTCTGGGAGGACGTGTTTTCCTCCCCCGATCCATGGCAATACGCTTCCGACTATGAGCAGCAAAAGTATCAGTATTCACTTGATCTGCTGCCCAAAGGAACAATCCAGCATGCCCTCGAACTGGCCTGTGCTGAGGGTCACTTCACAGTCCAACTTGCCTCGAGGGTGACATCTCTAATAGCCGCCGACATCTCGCCCACGGCGATCACGAGGGCCAGGCAACGCTGCGAAGGCCTTGAGAATGTCGAGTTCAGAACCCTTGACCTCATCATTGATCCTCTGCCCCATTCCCAGGACGTTATCTTCTGCTCGGAGGTCTTGTACTATCTAGACGGTGTCGCCGGGATCGCTGCAGTAGCGGGCAAGCTCCGCGATGCCCTGGCACCGGGCGGGCAGCTGATAATGGCCAACCACTTCCTGCTCAAAGACGACATGACAGCAACCGGCTTCGATTGGGACCAAAATTTTGGTGCCAAGGTGCTGCACCAGCAATTCTTGGCCACCCCAGGACTGCAACTGGCGCGCTCCCTGGTAACCGAACTCTATCGCGTCGATGTTTTCCAGCGCTGCGGGGCCGGCAGTGTTCACCTTGAACCCCAGTTGCGTCGAGCGGACCTTGGCTGCACTCTCGAGACGTCACTGAAACGGAACATTGTTTGGGGCGGCGCCATCCTAAGACGGCGTGAAGTTGAGCACCACCGCACCTGGACTCTGCCGATCCTTGCTTACCACCGGATCGCCACGGAAGGACCGGAAGAACTCAGGCAATGGCGGGTGGGACCTGGTGAGTTCGAAAAGCAGATGAGGCTCCTGCGCACGAATGGCTATCATGCGATTTCGTCCGAGCATCTAATTGGCTTGCGCCGCTCAGGCAGGTCGCTCAACGGACGGCCAGTCCTTATTACCTTCGATGACGCCTATCTCGACACAGCCACGACCGCTTGGCCGATTCTGCAAGGCAACGACTTTACTGCCGAGGTCTTCGTGCCCACAGATCTTGTCGGAAAGGAAGCGGCGTGGGATGCCCGCTTCGGCCCTGGCGCCGCGCTGATGGATTGGGACACCATCACTCGCCTCCACAACGAGGGAATGCGTTTTGGCAGCCATCTCGCGAGCCATACCTCAGCCGTCCATCTCTCCAGCAAGAACCTGTTGTACGAGGCGGTCAAATCGCGAGAAGTTCTGATGGATCGCCTGCAGGTCGAGATCAACTCTATCGCCGCACCCTATGGTGCGATCGACGACAGGTTCATACAAATATGCAAGATGGCAGGTTATCAGCTTGGATATTCCTGCGAGAATACCACTGCCAGAATCTCAAGGCCCAACTTTATTTTACCCCGCATCGAGGTCGATGGATCTTGGGACCTGGAACAATTTGCTTCGGTTCTATCACTGGAACCCAACAGGTCGGATGCGAGTGCAACGGTAATATGCCTCTGAGCTAAGCGTTGGCCTCGGCTTCCTACAATCATCAAGAAGGAGTCCGCTCTTGAAGTTGATGCGTTCAGGCTAGCGGCCGCTCTGGTGCAAACGCATCTCGCTTTACACGTCCATGGTGACTACCCCCGTAACTCAGAAAGAGCAGTCAGTCGGCTTTCCGAGCCATACCGGCAGTTGGAGCGCCAGGCATCAAACTGACCGCTATAGGTACTCGACTTGCTCAAAGCCGTCATTCTGCTAACGGCCCCAAGTGCACTCGAAACGGGGCTGCCTGACAGATCGTCTAGCTTTTCTCCTCCTTTCGCTTGTTGTCAGCTCTAGCCGCGGACTCTGTGAGAGGTTCGAGCCGCATTAGGGCGGCGAACTCCTCGTGAGTTAGAAAACCTAGCGCGACCGCCGTCGCCTCGACTGAGTGTCCGCTCCCCTGGGCCGCCTTCGCAACGGCGACCGCGTTCTCGTAGCCGATACGAGGCACTAAAGCTGTTACCGCAACGAGGCTGTTGCTCAAAAGGCTCGCAATTCGCGTCTCGTCGGCAACGATCCCTGTCACGCATCGCTCTGTCAGCACCGTCATGGCGGCTTCCAGCATACGGATCGACTGGAGGATGTTGAAGATAACAACCGGCTCCATCACGTTGAGCTGAAGCTGCCCTGCTTCAGCGGCGAGGGTCACCGTGAGGTCGTTTCCGATCACCTGGTAGGCTGTCTGGTTAACGACCTCGGGGATCACCGGATTGACTTTGCCCGGCATGATGGATGATCCGGCCTGCACTGCCGGCAGGATGATCTCGCCGATCCCAGCCCGCGGTCCGCTGCCGAGCAGCCGCAGGTCGTTGCAGATCTTCGAGAGCTTGACCGCAATGCGCTTCAGCACCCCCGAGAAGGTCACGAAAGCACCGAGGTCCGAAGAGGCCTCTACCAAGTCGGTTGCCGGGATCAGCGGCATGCCAAATATGTCGGATAGTTGAGACACTGCGGCCTCCCGGTAGCCCGCCGGAGCATTGATGCCAGTTCCCACTGCAGTGCCGCCAAGATTTGTTTCGCGCAGTAGGTCTGAAACCTGACCCAGGCGCTCGATATCCTCATTGATTGTCGCCGCGAAGGCGGAGAACTCCATACCCAAGGTCATGGGAACCGCATCCATCAGCTGGGTGCGGCCAACCTTCACTATCCCGGCAAAGGCACGGCCCCGCTCGGCGAAAGCCTCGCTGAGGTGGCGCTGCACGCCCATCAGCGGTCGGGAGGCGAGCAGAATGGCAAGCCGTGCGGCGGTCGGGTAAACGTCGTTGGTCGACTGCGAACAGTTGACGTGGTCATTGGGATGCAGATGCCGATAGTCACCACGCGCGCGGCCAAGCCGGTCAAGCCCAAGATTGGCGATCACCTCATTGGCATTCATGTTGGTCGACGTGCCGGCCCCGCCCTGGATCATGTCGACGACGAAGTGCTCGTGGTGCTTCCCGTCGATGATCTCGTCGCAGACAGCGGCGATGATTTCGGCGAGCTCGGGTGCCAGCGCTCCCACCTGGGCGTTTGCCAGCGCCGCCGCCTTCTTCACCATGGCCAGTGCGCGCGGTAGCTCAGGGAAGTGCGACAGCCTCACGCCCGTGATGGGAAAGTTGGTCAGCGCCCGCGCCGTGTGGATACCATAAAGGGAATCGGCTGGAAGGGGCAGTTCCCCGATCGAATCGTGCTCGACGCGCTTGCTCATACATTTTCCTGTAGGCTTGGCCGCCGCCTGCCGCTCTCCCCGACACTTGGCTCTCCGGCTGTTTTGTTCCGAGACGGTGACACTGCGCATGCAGATCAGCTCCCAGCCACGTCAGCTGTATAAATGAGGATAGCAGGAACAGTAAGCAACAGCAGCGGGGCACGTCGCCATGCGAACGGCGGGTTTGATCGGTCACGTAAGCTGCCGGTCACTTGTCGGCCCCCATACCGGCCCGCGGCATCAACGCAGTCGGAACGGCGGCTTACCGGCTGATGCCGCTAAACTCGACCACCGCTCCCGGGCCCCTACCCTGCTCTTCAGCTTTCTTTGCCGCTCGTAAGAAATGGGGTGGTTTGCGGACCGGCGGCTTTTGGACACAGAACCAATAGGCGGACGCAGATCAGGGAAATAGTGCGCTACGTCAGATCGTGAAGCGCTTTGCCATTGGGCGGGCCGATCTCGAAGTTCGAGAACGTCGCTTCCAGTCCACTGCGCTCTGGCGTGCACAGCATCGGGCCCACCGAATAAGTGGGCGCCTCGGGAAAAGGACATAGTCGCAATAACGGCCAGCGGAGGCCGTCTGCGGATGATTGCAAACGCAGAACGCCGGCTTGCACAGTGACGCGCAAATAGAAATCTAAAGGGTCGGCTGCATAATGCGAGGTGGACCAGTCGGACCGGTCGACCGTCATCACACTGCCGATGCATGCAGCGCCATCAGACATTTCGACACCTGCTTTTATCCAGTTGTTCTCGTCAATACGAACCATCATCCCCGCTTGATCGTAGAGCTCTTCGTAGCGCCCTTGGACTCGCAACGATGCGGTGAAGTCACCCTGCCAGGGTTGGCCGAAGAAATGGCCGCTATCTCGAGTAAAGCCGTAGTAGGTGTCGCGCCAGAAGTCCGTTTTTCCATCGGAGCGAACAGTCAGTGCGTGTTCGTTTAGCGACCACTGTCGCGGCTCATTATGCCATATGCAGGATTCAAACACGACTGCTCCTTATTGTTAGAAACGATCTCAAGAACCCAGCCTGCTTCGGTGACGGGGCCGGCATCGCCCTAAGGAAGGATCCCAGCTGAGC
Source organism: Devosia sp. Z11_6 (assembly GCF_058133665.1). Taxonomy (NCBI): domain Bacteria; kingdom Pseudomonadati; phylum Pseudomonadota; class Alphaproteobacteria; order Hyphomicrobiales; family Devosiaceae; genus Devosia; species Devosia sp. Z11_6. The sequence goes on along the minus strand of NZ_JBYUNQ010000009.1, from coordinate 435 downwards.
GACTTCAACGGGCAATGGACGCCATTGCCCATGCCGGCACAGACAACATGATCAACGCAACATATTTCCCATTTGCTGTCGTTAACTGAACGCGGGAGGCGGCTTTCGTGGATGCACATTATAGCCTCCGGATGACCGGAAGAGGGTCGGCACTTGCCGCTGGTGACATCGCCACAACCGTTTCTCTCACGGCCGGTTCGGCCGAAGGAGAAATGTAATGGGTGTCTCACAATATGATCCTGCTGCTGCAGGTAGGCCCGCCTGGAATGCGGGCAGGCAAGTTGGCGCCAAGCGCGCCTTGAAGGTCAGGCAGATTTGGTCAAACCGGTTCTTTCTTGACCGAGAAGGTCGGATGAGGGACCGGGCACTGTTTGACCTCGCGATCGACAGCAAGCTTCGAGGCTGCGACCTGGTGAAGATCAAGATCGGCACCCT
>NZ_JBYUNQ010000008.1:0-152575 GCF_058133665.1 Devosia sp. Z11_6 | reverse complement strand
CTGAGGGTGCCGCCACGGAGTTCATGCAGAGGGCGGGCTCACCTGAGGAAGCAGCTCGGCGGCTCAATATGTCAGCATTCGCTACACCGAACGCCTCGCCGAAGCCGGTATCGAACCGTCTGTCGGCAGTGTCGGCGACAGCCACGACAACGCGATGGCCGAGACGATCAACGGCTTTACAAAGCCGAGGTCATCCATCGCCGTGGACCACGGCAAAGCTTCGAGGCGGTCGAGTTCGCCACGTTGACCTGGGTCGACTGGTTCAACAATCGCCGGCTGCTGGAGCCCATCGGCAACATCCCGCCGGCCGAAGCCGAAGAACGCTACCCCGCCATGCTGGAAGAACGGGTCATGGCCGCATAACTTAAACCAAACGGCCTCCGGCAAGCCCGTGGCGGTTCACTTTGTCCTTGGCCATCGTATTGCACGCCCGAGCCTTGCACTACCGAAGAGGCCTGCGCTTAGGTCCTGTTGTTGGCAGTTTATGCATCGAAAGACTTACATCGGTCTCTATAAGGCTCTCTCAGGTAATCTTTGACGCTCTCGAACGGCATTGGGCGAGCGAACAAATAGCCTTGTCCGTACTCGCACCCCCAGGAGGACACCAAGAGCGCCTCACCTGCAGTCTCGATACCCTCCGCCACGGTAGCAAGACCCATGGTCTTGGCCAAGCCGATCATGGCACGCACGATCTCGCCGCGATTGGAGGAGGTGCCCAGGCCCGAGACAAACGACCTGTCGATTTTGATTTCATCAACAGGAAGGTTTTGAAGGTGAACTAGTGATGCGTAGCCAGTGCCGAAATCGTCCAAGGACAGAGCAATCCCGTTTTCGCGAAGCTCGTTCAGGCTCGCCTTTATACTTCCGCCCAACTCGTCCATGAGGACGCGTTCCGTGATCTCGAGTTTAATAGATTGCCGCGGCAGTTGCCCCTTATCGAGGAGCTCCAACAAGGTTGTGACGAACTCGGGATTAACCAGGTTTTCGGTGGCGACATTGATAGAGACTTGACCGTAGTCCACCGCTGCCGCGGTCCAAGCAGCCAAATCGCGGACTATCACCTGAGCCATTCGGAGGCCCAGAGAGTGAGCAAGTCGGGGATCATCGAAAGCTTCTCTGATCGCCAGCGGAGCGATTAAGCCACGCTCAGGATGGCGGATCCGCAGAAGGGCTTCAAATCCGCGAACCTCTTGGGTGCGTAACAGCACAATAGGCTGATAGAAGGCCTCGATCCACCCTTCGCGCAACGCCTGTCGCGCCAGGTCCAAAGCCTCCAACCGCCGGGCCGCCGCACTGCGAACGGTGGGATCATACAGCTTTACGGTTCCTTTGCCTGCAGCCTTGGCGCTGTAGAGCGCCAGATCCGCGCGCTTGAAGAGCTCGTCGGCGTTATGGCTGCGCCGACTAACAGCGCAACCGATACTCGGCCTGCATCCCCGGGTTTTCTTGTTGGCCCTCAGGCGCGCATCAAGCGCGGCTTCGATCGACTTCGCACGCTCAAGGAGACCCCGATCATCGGTGATCCCGCCACAAACTATCGCGAACTCGTCGCCGCCCAAGCGCGCGACAAAATCAGCTGACCCAACAACACGTTTGAGGTACTGCCCAAATAGCCGGAGGACAGCATCGCCCGTCAGGTGACCGAACCGGTCGTTGACCAGCTTGAAATCATCCATATCAAGTACCATCAACCCGACCGGCTCGAGCGCCGACCTGAGACGCCGTCTTAGCTCATCTGTGAAGCGCCGGCGGTTAGGAAGCCGGGTCAGGTCGTCTTGATTAGCCTGCCGCTTAAGGCGTTGGTTCGCTAGATAATGCTCGTGAATACCTTCCACGGTGCCGTACCAGCGCAGAATTTTGCCATTCTCACGCCGGGGGGTCGCCCGGGCGCGGGACCAGAGATATCCTCCACCCTGTTCGCGTAACCTATAGGTAACATCGAACGGTGTACCGTTGGAGAGAGCTTCCCCCCACCTTTCGGTCGTGTGCGCCACGTCGGCAGGATGGAGCGCCCGCAGCCAACCGTTTTCGAATGCGTCTTCCTGGCTCACCCCAGTCACCTCGGACCAGCGCGAAGAAACACTCAGAACATTGCCTTCTGGATCGGCGGTCCAGGGTATCTGCGGGTTTTGCTCTACCGTGTGCCGGTAATGCGCCTCGCTTTCCCGGAGGGCCTCAAGCATGCGGGCGCGCTCAATTGCTAGTGCTGCTAAGCCCCGCAACCGCGTCAGTTCATCACGCTCGGCCTTTGCAGGCTCGCGCGGTTCGTTGAAGTAAAATCCAAAAGATGCAATCACTTCGCCATTCGAGGCGAACACGGGCTTTGACCAACAAGCCCGATAGCCCAGTGGGAGGAAGATGTCTCGCCAAGCGTTCCAAAGCGGATCAGTGGCGATATCAGGGCTAATGACATCGCGCTTCTCGAACGCGGCGGTTCCGCAGGAGCCCACCCCTGTGCCGATGTTGATGTTTGGGATCATCTGCAGGAGATCGGGTGGTAAACCCGGAGCCACCCCCGAAATGAAACAATGTTGCGCGGCATCCACCAGAAGGATGCTGCAGGTTGCCCCTGGAAGATGATTTTCAGCTGCCCTGCACAGTTCCGAGAGAACATCGTGCAGTTCGGCTCCGGCAGTGACCATCTCGAGGATACTGCCCTGCGTCGCCTCGCGCTGTTCGACGGTGAGCCAATCATGGGCGTCAATGGCACACCCAACCCACCTGTCGTCTCCGGCGCGGCGAACTCGGAGGACGTGGCGGTGATACACTCCGTCATGTCGACGAACCCTCAGTTCGCCCTGCACATCCTCATGGGCTAGGGGAGACATCGGCAGTTGGGCAAGGAATGCCGCGGCGTCGGCGGGATGAATGGCGTCGAGCCAGCCATAACCCACCGCCAGGTGCTGGGGCATGCCGGTAAATTCGGTCCAGTGTATATTGTTGAAGTGCACGCGTCCTTGCGCATCGCACACCCAGACAATGCCCGGTACGGTACGCGTCAGGGTTTCGAACAGTTGGCCTTCGCTCATCAGGGTCCTCACTGACCTGCTTTCAGTGACGACCAATGTAGGGAAGGGTGGATTAAAATTGCCTGCAGCGCGCGGTTATAATCGTGTTGCCCCGCCTCGCATTTGAACTGCCCCCTGAGGACCCACCCTCGTAACCAGGGCCCGTAGCGCGCAGTTCAATCAGGATTCGGCGGCGTATAGGTCCACTACGTGCGGCGTGAAATCATCCTTCAAGCACCAGACCTTGGCTCTTGCTACCCGGCCATGCAAAGAGAGGGGTTCGGCAAGGACGATCTCCCCCGCTTTGACTGCACAGTGAGCCTCGACGGTGAAACAGTTGCCTGAAGCAGGAGAACCATCGTGGGAGACCCGCTGCACGCCATAAACATCCATGATGCTCAAAGATTTCCCTCCGTCGCGCTTTGCAAGGCTGACTGCGTCGCCTTAACAATTCCTTACCGCGAGCTCAGGGCGCTGGATGCTCCTGTACAGCACTGACTAGGCGCTTTGGGTGAACTGGGCAGCAGCATGCAAAGCTTGCAGATCGCTTGGCGCCTTAAGTGTTTGTTGAGCGCGGCCTACAGCATCCCGGGCCGTGGCGAGCGCGGCTTTGCGTAGTTCCGGGTTCAATTCAGCAACGATCTCCAAACTGTGCAAAAGACGCAGCACCACTTCGATAATGCCGGCCCCGTCGCGTGCTATGGGCCGGAAGGCATCTTCAAGCAGGTCCTCAGGCGCGAGTGGCGGGACGGCAACCCTGTCGTTTTCAGGATCAGTCGGGGTGCTGGGCTGCCAACTGGACAAAAGTCTTGTGAGTGTCCCAATCACATCGATTGCTGTCCCTGGATCATTCACCCCTGGCGAGAGCGCCCGATCCGCGACTTCGGCAAGAACTACCAGGCCGAACCTCGGGTCGCTGTCGAAGCTCCGCTGGCCGCCCACAACAAAAGCTCTGATCAGTTCCGCTTTGAGCTCCTCGTTGAGTTCACCTTCCACCATCATGAGCGGCCGTGCCGCTGACACATACGATCCCGGACGTGCAGTGACAGCAATCTGAAGATCATGCTCGACAGCGAGCGTTTGCAGCCGTTTTGCGTCGAAGTGCTGGATGTGTCCGAGCTTGTCAGTACCGACTGGCACCCCTTCAGGCTCTCCTTGCAATAAGCGGCAGTCAAACAGCGGATGTTCCTCAAGGGTGCGCAGTGCATGGGCCGTGGCAGTCTCGACCCGATCGATTGTATGTCCCACTCGCCCGATGTCCGAGATTTGAGCTATCCATCGAATAAGGGCCACAACCACCAGCGCAACAACGCCCAAGGTGACGGAAAACAGGAGCATTCGGCTCGCCGAGCCATAGATACCTGCCGATAGCCCAAGGATCGCCAGGATGGAAAACAGGAATGCACCGATAAAGAGCGATATAGAGGTTTGGGCAGATCGATCTCCCACGATGAGCTGAGCAGCGCGCGGCGTGGTAGATGCAGAAGCTGAGGACAAAGCAGCCACCAACGTGGAAAGCGCAAACACCGACACCGTCAGCAGACTGGTCGCAAGGATTTCCAATATGGATTGCACAGCTTGTTGGGTGATGGTGAAGGGCAGCTCCTCGGGTGCCCAGCGCGCCAGATAAAACGCTGCCAGAATCGTGAGTACAGCGAGGCCGGAAAAGACTGCTGGCAAGAACCACATTTTGCGCAGCAAGCGCCGGAGATAGAACGAAACCTTACTCATGCAGGATCCTTGGCTGGGGCCGGGCGCAGTGAGGCACTTATAGTGCCGTCGCTCTCCAGCACGAGATATTCGACCTCGGCGATGCCCCTGGCCCCCGATGAGCGGATGGCGCTGAGCGCTTCGTCTTCGGTCACCCGTTCGCGCTTCATTGCCCTAGAACAAAAGGCTCCGTCTCGGGCCAGCAGCGTCGGCTCGGAGCGGACCACCTTGGCAAAAGGTCGCCACCGGACGGAGGCAAAGGTGACCAGGAACTGCATGAGGATCAACAGCCCCAGAGCCAAGGCACCCTCTGCCAAGGCAATGGACTCTTGGAGCAGAATGGCAGACAGCGTTGAGCCGAGTGCAACGGTAACGACAAGGTCGAAGGCGTTGAGCTTAGCCAGCGTTCGCTTGCCCGAGATGCGCAGGAACAGCACAATCGTGCCATAGGCCAGCACACCGACGACCAAGGTGCGAATGAGCCCTTGCCAGTCCTGGAAGAACATTCCGGTCCAGTTCATGCATTGCTCCGATCAGCAGAAATGGCGCCAATGGCGCGGATCAGCCTGAGCCCATGCACCAGCACGGTCAAGGCCGCGACGAGATAGCTAACACATCAGTCCAAATGTTCCCGCACCAGGGGTCGCGGCGTAAGTGCACTTGACGGACGAGTAATCGATCCATAAAGCTCGATATATGGAATCACAAGCAGCTCTCGACGTCTTCTCTGCCTTGTCTCAGGCAACACGCCTCGACACGTTCCGTCTTTTGATGGAGCACGAGCCGGATGGCCTCCCGGCGGGAGAGATTGCCCGGCGCCTGGAAGTCCCGCAGAATACGATGTCATCGCATCTAGCGGTTCTGGCGCGAGCTGGGCTTGTTGAGTCGGAACGGCATAGCCGCTCGATCGTCTACCGCGCCGTAGTGGAACGCGTGCGCGAGATCGCGAGCTTTCTGGTGCAGGACTGTTGCGGCGGTCGCCCGGAACTGTGCGAACCCCTAGTCGCTGAATTCACCCCGTGCTGCTCTCCGAAGGAGACGAGCCATGTCTGACCGCGTCTACAACGTCCTATTCCTCTGCACTGGCAATTCGGCCCGCTCCATCCTGGGCGAGGCTATCCTCAACCATATAGGCAGCGGCCGCTTCCAGGCATACTCCGCCGGTTCGACGCCGAAGGGTGCCGTGCACCCGATGACGCTGCAAACCTTGAACCAGGTGGGCATTCCGATCGACGGCCTGCGCTCAAAGGCCTGGGACGAGTTCGCGGTGCCGGGCGCGCCCAAGATGGATTTTATCTTCACAGTTTGCGACAACGCCGCCGGCGAGACCTGTCCGATCTGGCCCGGCCAGCCGATGACCGCCCACTGGGGCATCGAAGATCCCGCCGCGGTCGAGGACCCCGAGTTCAAGCAACGGGCCGCGTTTGAGGATGCCCTGCGGTACCTTCGCAACCGCATCGGCGCCTTCATCAACCTGCCGATCGCCAGCATCGATCGCATGGCATTGAACTCGAGGCTTGAAGGCATCGGAGCAATGGACGGCACCACCACCAAGTCCTCGAAGGCCGCGTAGAACCATGTCCATCTTCGAACGCTACCTCACCCTCTGGGTCGCGACCTGCATCGTCGTCGGCATCGCCGCCGGGCACTTCTTTCCGGCCGTGTTCCAGGGACTGGGCTCGTTCGAGTACGCTCAGGTCAACATCCCCATGGCGGTGCTGATCTGGCTCATGGTCATCCCGATGCTGGTCCGCATCGACTTCATGAGCCTGCGCCGGGTCGGCTCTTATTGGCGAGGCATAGGCGTCACTGTTTTCATCAACTGGGCCATCAAGCCGTTCTCCATGGCTCTGCTCGGCTGGCTCTTCATCGGCTGGCTGTTCCGGCCGTTGCTGCCTGAGGTGCAGATCGACAGCTACATCGCCGGTCTGATCATCCTGGCGGCAGCCCCATGCACCGCCATGGTGTTCGTGTGGTCGAATCTGGTGCGGGGAGAACCGCATTTCACCTTGTCTCAGGTTGCGCTGAACGATGCCATCATGGTCGTCGCCTTTGCTCCCATCGTCGGCCTGCTGTTGGGACTGTCGGCAATCACCGTGCCATGGGACACTTTGTTGCTCTCGGTCGGACTCTACATCGTCGTGCCGGTTATCGCCGCGCAGCTTTATCGACGCTGGCTGCTGGCCAATGGGGGCATCGACGCCATGAACCGGGTGCTGTCCGTCCTGCAGCCTATATCGATCACCTCCTTGCTGCTGACCCTGGTCATGCTCTTTGGCTTCCAGGGCGAGCAGATCATCGCACAGCCGACCGTCATCCTGCTGCTGGCGGTGCCAATTCTGATCCAGGTCTACTTCAACTCCGGCCTGGCCTATTACCTGAACCGGGTCTCCGGAGAACAGCACTGCGTCGCTGGCCCCTCCGCGCTGATCGGTGCATCGAACTTCTTCGAACTGGCCGTGGCCGCGGCCATTGCCCTGTTCGGATTCAACTCCGGTGCAGCCCTGGCGACGGTCGTCGGCGTCCTGGTCGAGGTGCCCGTCATGCTGTCTGTCGTCTGGATCGTGAACCGATCCAAGGGCTGGTACGAACGCGGCCCCGCCGTACGTCACAACACCGAAACGAGGGTCACCGGATGAGCGTCACCATCTATCATAATCCTGATTGCGGAACGTCCCGCAACACACTGGCGATGATCCGCCAGTCCGGCGTCGAGCCAATTGTCGTCGAGTACCTCAAGACGCCGCCGAGCCGCGACCGTATCGTGGAGCTGGTTTCCGCCGCAGGTCTCTCGCTGCGAGATGCCTTGCGCAAGAAGGATACGCCCTTTGAGGAGCTTGGGATGGCCGATCCCGCCAAGACGGATGACGAGCTTCTGGATGCCCTAGGGGCAAACCCGATCCTGCTAAACCGCCCCTTCGTGGAGACGCCGATCGGCACGCGCCTCTGCCGCCCATCAGAGGTCGTGCTCGACATCTTGGAGAACCCCGACATCGGCCCGTTCACGAAGGAAGATGGCGAAGTCATCATCGACGCCGAAGGGAAGCGTATTGCCTGATTTACCCAATATCACGCCGGCAGCCTTCGACGCTCCGGATTTCTCCAAGCTCATCGCTCCCGTCCTCGACCACAAGCCTCGCATCCTGATGCTCTATGGCTCACTGCGGGAGCGGTCTTACAGCCGTTTCCTGACCTTCGAGGCGCAGCGTCTTCTTGAAGCACTCGGCGCCGAGGTCCGCATCTTTCATGCCAACGGCCTGCCGCTGCCGAACGATGCGCCCGAAAGCCATCCCAAAGTGCAGGAGCTTCGCGAGGCCATGCTGTGGTCCGAAGGCCAGGTTTGGACTTCGCCGGAACGGCACGGAGCCATGTCTGCGGTAATGAAGTCCCAGATCGACTGGATACCCCTGCCGGGCGGCGCCATCCGCCCGACTCAGGGTCGTACCCTAGCCGTTATGCAGGTCTCTGGCGGATCGCAGTCATTCAACGCCGTGAACCAGATGCGTATCCTGGGCCGCTGGATGCGGATGGTGACCATCCCGAACCAGTCCTCGGTCGCCAAGGCCTTCCAGGAGTTTGACGAAGCCGGCCGCATGAAACCGTCGTCCTATTACGACAGGGTGGTGGACGTCATGGAAGAGCTGGTGAAGTTCACGTTGATCAATCGCGGCGTCTCCAGCTACCTGACCTCCCGCTACAGCGAGCGCAAGGAAGCGGCGGCCAAACTCGAGGAGCGAGTCGGCCCGAAGTCTTTATAGATTACGAAGGCACGGTGATCCAAACGACGAGCCCGCATCAGGAATGGCCGCTATCTGAACTTGCGGACCACAAACCGGACGGACTGTTTCCCACCCCAAAGGGGCGGTCCGGAGCCGAGCCGGAATGCCGCTCTCATTGCCGCAGGCGCTTGGCTGCGGCACCGTCGTCGCAAATGTGCAAGCGAACCTCCACCAGCTTGCTTCCAGCAAACAGAAACTGCTCGGCCAAATGGATTGTCCCGGCAGAACCGACCAGACCTGCGCGAATGGTGGCGAACACGATATCCCCATCACCGTACACTCCAAGCAGCTCAAAGCGCTCGAAGTCATAGAACGCCCGCACCGCGGGATAGAACTTCTGAAACTCACCTAATCCCCGATATGTCCCCCCGAAGGGCAGGGACGCTGGTTCATGCATGATCAGGTCATCGTCGAAACGATCGGGGTAGTCCTCGAGGCGCCTCTTTGAACTGATCATTTCCTGGATGAACGCCTTGTTCTCGTCGGTTAAGCTCATATGGCAGCACTCCCGATTTCCGCCATCTCTGGCCGCTGTGTCGGCAAACTGAGTGATGCGGCGGGCACGAACAAGTACGCACAAGTTTGGCTGCGAGTACCATTCTTGAAAGTAATGCGATGCGCTGGAAGCGGTCTGAGCAGAGAACGGGATGCCCGATAGAGGCAACCCTTTCCGTTGTGGGCGGGGTGTGGAAGCCACTGATTTTCTATGCACTGCTGAGCGGACGACGTCGCTTTGGCGCACTTCACCATCTGGTCCCCGGATCGACACCGAGGATGCTCACGCTGCAGCTGCGAGAGTTGGAGGAGGACGGAGTCGTCGTCAGGACCGTCTTCGCCGAAGTTCCTCCCAGGGTCGAATACGAACTAAGCCCGCTGGGCCATTCCCTGGAGCCCGTCCTCGCCGGGCTGCATGAATGGGGGATCCTGTATCGTCGGCAACTGCAACCCCCGGAGGAGTAGCATCCATTTGCCAGGACCTGGCCGCCCGTTGTGCGGCTGGTCGGCTTATTGGGCTCGTGTGGGCACAGCAATGAGCTGTACCAGCGCCGCCGACAGTGACAGGAAAGTGCGTCTGAGCATTATGCCCTCCTCTTGCCTGATGAACGACTATCCGTGTCGTGAGCTGACCATGCGCGCCATGACGCCGGCGAAGCGAGGGTCAGCGTCCTGCCCGGTCCATGCACGGCGGCGAACAGCAAGCCGGCCATGAATGTGAGATGGTTGATGAAAACCCCACCTGCCTCGGGTTCCCCTGCCAAGAGGGGGCCTGTAGAATGCAAAGCCGAGGAACAGAACATAAAGGCCTGCCAACGCCGCCGCCTCCCGGAAAAAGGCACCTGTCAAGAAACCGAGGACAAGACCAAGCTGACGAGCAGGGCTTTTCCAAGCAGGGACAAAAATGGAGTGCAGAGCAGAGACTTCCGCCTGTGCCAGCGCACGTCTCACAAGGCCCGAGTATGCCGGGCCTTCTCATAGAGCGGCAGCTTCTGAAACGTGGCCCCCGGAATCTGCCAGTCCGCTAACCACCCCGACGCCGCCGGTATCCTGGCGCCCAGAACCGTCAGTCTGGTGCCGACCCCATTTAGGCCATTGGGTGGCTTGTTCATCAGCCCCGAAGGCAGCCGCATCGAACAAAGCGCCTTAGCTCAAACGCAACGCCAACGGCCCCCTCGATCGAGCCGACTGAACGAGCCGTTGTCGAAACAGCAACCTGCCGCTGCCCGCCCGTCGCCCATGGATCCGCGCTCCCGCAACGCGTTGAAGATCGCCAAGGAGGGCTGGAGCCTGAGCGACGTCGTTGCCCATGGCGCTATCGACTATCATCCGTCTATCGTCGGCCGGGGTGTTGAAGCCGCTGATCACATGCAGGAATGGTTCGAGGCCGGTGCTGCCGGCGGGTTCTGGATATCACCGGACATCTATGAAGACGGCGTGGATACATTCGTCAACAGCGTCGTTCCTCAAGGAACGTGGTCTTTTCCACCAGGACTATGAGCGCGCGACCCTGCGGGACCATGTGGGCGCCCCCGTCCAGTATGGCATCGACCCACGGGTGTAGGTCTCGAATCCCGCCCGCTGGGCTGCTCATCTATCCGCCAGGAGTACGCAAAATGAAGTTACCCAACCAGGGCAGCATGGCATTGCAACATGCTGCTCGACGCAGTTCCGCGAAGTTACTCACAAGAGGCCTGACGCTCGCCACCATGGGCATGCTGACGGCCATGCCGACCATTCCGGCACAGGCCCAGCAACCATCATCGGCAGGTTTATCCTGTGATGATGGGATAGCGAACGCACTGTCTGGGGTCGAGGAGACAAAGGTGCTGCTCGTCCGCCATTTCGAACAGGGCGAGTCCATGATATTGAGCGATGGCGCCGATGCTGCGGCACCAACTGCAGTTGAAGGAACCGGGGCCGCCACACCGCCAATCGCCGGCGTTGATCTGTGCCTCGTCAAGCTGCTCGTCGGACCTGGCGTTCCGGGCCCGGCTGATGCCCCTTCCACCTCAGCCGGTATCGGCATCGAAGTGCTTTTGCCGACTCATGAGACCTGGAACGAGCGCATCCGTGCCTATGGAAACAGCGGCTGGGCCGGCACGCCGCAAGCTAGCCTAGATGTGGTTGCCAGCGACGACATCCATGTCGCTGCATCTACAAAAGGTTTTGTTGTCGCCACCTCAGACCACGGGCACGTCGGTTCGCCGATCGATCCGTCCTTTGCGATGAACCCCAACGGCAGCATCAACACGACCGGCTGGAATGACTTCTCCGAGCGCAGCTTGCACGAAGTGGCCGCGAAGACCAAGCTGCTGACCAAGCTCTATTACGGCCGCGAGCATACTTATGCCTATTGGGACGGTTTCTCCACTGGCGGTCGGCAGGGCTTGAAGCTGGCGCAGACGTTCGCCGACCATTTCGACGGCATCCTCGTTGGCTCGCCCGCCATTAACTGGACCAAGTATCACACTGCAGGTCTTTACGCTCAGATCGCCATGCAGGGAGATCTCGGATACCTGATCGCACCGGAGAAACTCACCGCAGCATCGCAGGCCGCCATTGCTGGCTGTGGCGGTGCGGAATTGGGCTTTTTGATCGACCCCCTTTCCTGCGAATACGATGCGACCCGGGATGCTGCGATCCTTTGCGAGGGTCAGGCGACTGATAGCTTGATGGGCACCAACACTGCCGAAACCTGTCTCACAGCCGCCGAAGCTCAGGTCATCAACAAGATCTGGTACGGTCAAACCGCCGACGGTGCGGCGCCCACGGCAACTAAAGACAACGGCGGTTCCAATGACCTTATTGACGGTCGCATCTGGTTCGGCTGGACCCGCGGCACCGACCTGGCCACAACCCCTGCCGGCGGCGCACCGGGTATTATCCTGGCAGCCGATCAAACTGCTCTGGAACTGCAAGACCCTGAAGTGGGCAGCGACTTCTTCGTCAACGGTGCCGGCAGAGGGCAGAACGCTTGGCTGCATTCCCTAGATTATGCGGGTCTCGCAGACGCTCAGGGCAAAGGCGTGGAACTGCAGTCGGAATTCAGCAACATCAACACCGATAACCCCGACCTAGCAGCCTTCGCCGCTTCAGGTGGCAAGATGGTAATGTACCAAGGCCTTGCCGATGAATACATCCCAGCACAGGGCGCAATAAATTATTACGAACGCGTCCTGGGCAAGATGGGTGGCGCTGATGCGGTGCAAGAGTTCTATCGCTTCTACCTGGTTCCTGGTTTTACCCACAGCGGCCGTCAAGAAGGCCTGCCCACAGTCCCAGTGCCGCAGCCCGCAAATGGCCGAGACGAGCTGTTCACGGCATTGCAAGATTGGGTCGAGAACGGACGAGCACCGCAGCAAATTGAGCTGACATCCAGTGACCTCAGCGTCTCGTTGCCGCTTTGCGTCTATCCACAGAAAGCCACCTATGACGGCACTGGCGAGGTGAAGTCTGTAGCAAGCTATAGCTGCATCTAGCGGATCAAATGTGCAAATCCTGGAGAGTCACAGGCTCTCTGGGATTTGCATGCCAATATCTCGATAGCCCTCCCGACACCCTCCCGGGTGACCGCTTTTGCGGCTTTGTGGCTAATAACAGACTGACAGCCTTCCACCCCATTTCTGACAATCGGCCAAGAAAGTTGGAGGGCAGGGTACGGGTTGTGAGAGGGCAGGCAGCTTTGGTGTGGAATCGGGGGATAGCAAACCCACCCGCGGCGAGTGCTGCCGATGATGATCTCGAGCTTGAGCGCCATGATTCAGATAGCCAGATCGGCTTTTCGAAGAGAGCCTTGCTCAAGGTGAGTGCTCGATTTGGATGGAAACCGAGGTCCTGGGCGAGGGTGGGCCGTCGGGCGTTAGAGCGAAATCACACTGATCCTTCTGCCCTATTCCATGCTACATGTATTTGCGGCGCTCAAAGTCTCGATCACGCTCGCCGTGATCGGGGCGGTCGTTGCTCAACTGGTCGCCGCCGATCACGGACTGGGCTATTTCATTGCCTTTTCCACCTCAATGTTCCGAATTCCATTGGCATTTGCCGGCCTGATCATCCTGTTCACGCTCGGCCTCCTGCTCTTTCGCGCCCTTACTTTGCTCCAAAGTCTGATCGCGCCCTGGTCTGTGTTAGGCAGCCGTTAGGAGCACGGGGGCAGCGCAAGCATGAAGCAGAGGCCTGCCTAGATTTTGATCATCCGGCGGGATCCACGGTAATTTCTGCAGGGTTTCGCCACCCTCTGAATGGCATACCACTTGCAGTGCTTGGTCGTGGGGCCTCGCAGTCGTTGACGCTGCTTCTGCGGAGCAAGCGGCGGCGACAGCCTGAATTGCCAGCCAAGGTGCCGAGAAACTCATGTCCTGGATATCGCTCCCGCGTCTGGCAGATCGGCATGAACACGACGGAAGCGAGCCATGAGCACCACCTTCAAATCCCTGCGCCAGTTCGCGGTTCATATCTACGCTCAGGATGGCGTTTCCACCATGTGCCTAGAGCTGCAGGACACTTATGCGGTCGACGTCAATATGCTCCTCTTTACTGCCTGGGTGACACATGAAGGGGGGAAAGCGCTAGAGCTGCACGATATCGCGGCGGCGGACGAGCGGGTCAAGGCTTGGCGCTGCGAAGTAGTGCAGCCGCTTCGGGCAATTCGCCGCCGGCTTAAAAGCGGGCCCGCGCCCGCGCCGGATTCTGCATCTGATAGTATTCGCAACAGGATCAAGGCTGCGGAGTTGGAGGCAGAACTCCATCAGCTTGACGTATTGCAGCAGTTTGCCGAGCGCTGGCAAGGCGGCAAACACGATATCGGCGATCCGCACAGAGTTGAGCGCGGCTTGGCTGCGTGCCTCGAATATTTCGGTGGTCCCCAGGCTCGTGCAGAGAGCAGCGACAGTCTCAAGGCTGTTCTGCGTGCGCTCCGGGCTGCGTCTGCCTCCAACGTTTGACGGTAGGCAAGTCGATATCGAACAGGTCCAGTGCGCGCCCGACAGATTGATCCACCATCTCGATCAGCGTTTTGGGTCGGGCGTAAAAGGCCGGAACCGGCGGCATGATGATAGCGCCATTGCTCGTGGCCTGCGCCATCAATGCAATGTGCCCGGCATGCAGAGGCGTTTCGCGCAGCATCAGCACCACGCGGCGACGTTCCTTCAGGCAGACGTCGGCGGCGCGCACGATCAGTTCTTCGGCATAGCAATTGGCGATGCCGCTCAGCGTCTTGATCGAGCAGGGAGCCACCAGCATGCCCTGCGTCAGGAATGAACCCGAAGCGACAGAGGCGCCGATATCCTTGAAACCATGAACAGCATCAGCCAGCGCCTTGACCTCATCGACCGAATAATCGGTCTCTTCGACGATTGTGCGCGCCGCCGAGGGCGACAGGATAAGGTGCGTTTCGACATCATCCTGGCCGCGCAGCATGTGCAAGGCGCGTATCCCGAAAATGGTCCCGGATGCCCCGGTAATGGCCACGATCAGCCTCTTCATGTCGCCTTTTCCTTGGCCATTATCTCGGCTGTTATCCTCCGCCGCCCGCCCAGAGATAATCCTAGTCTCCTGGGCTGCGTCAAGTTGGTCGAGCGTTGCTTTTTCAACAACACGCAGGTGACAAAACGGTAATTTACCGCGGGTTTTGAGCGTGGAAGATTGCGCTCATCGCACTAGAAAACGTGTCGCCTCGAGTGACGGGAGTTTG
Organism: Devosia sp. Z11_6; assembly: GCF_058133665.1. NCBI lineage: Bacteria > Pseudomonadati > Pseudomonadota > Alphaproteobacteria > Hyphomicrobiales > Devosiaceae > Devosia > Devosia sp. Z11_6. Next base: position 137,888 of record NZ_JBYUNQ010000008.1, on the reverse strand, counting down.
CTGACGTGTCTGTGTTCGACCGAATTTCCAGCATGAAACACAATGAAGCGCCTTCGTTGCGAAGCTGGCTAGCAGACCTTCAGGACCACGAAATCCTGACACTCGCTCAGCCCACCGATATCGACTATCTGCCTACCGCACTGGTGCTCGAACTGGAGCGGCAGGGTCGCGATCCCGTGGTGGTGATTGACAAACCGGACGGCTTCACCATGCCGGTAGTTAGCAATCTGTTTGCAAGCCGCGAGCGCATCGCCCGCTTCTGCGGTGTCGAGCCGGGCAAGTTCCATGAGCGTTGGGCGCAGGCCGCCGAAAAGACCATTGCACCCCGTCTGGTGGAGAGCGGTCCGGTGCATGACCATGTCATTCAAGGCGACGAACTTGACATCGGTGCGCTGCCGATCAGCCGGCATTTCGAGAAGGATGCGGGCCGCTACATCGGCTCGGGCATTCTCATCTGCAAGGATCCCGATACCGGGGTGCGCAACCTGTCCTACCAGCGGCTGCAGCTCAAGGGACCAAATCGGCTGGGTGCCAGCCTGCATTCCCGCGGCCACATCTGGGAGCACCTGTCCCGCTGCGCTGCCCGGGGCAAGAACCTGGAAGTTGCCATTGTTATCGGGGTTCACCCGGCCATTAACCTGGCCGCGGCTGCCAAAGTGGCCATGGAAGTTGATGAGTTGGATATTGCCGGCGGCTTGCTCGGAGAGCCGGTTGATCTGGTCAAGTGCAAGACCATCGACGTCGAGGTCCCTGCCTGGGCCGAGATCGTCATAGAAGGCGAGATTCTGGCCGGCGTTGAGGAGGCGGAGGGGCCGTTCGGCGAATATACCGGTTATTCCACCTATCGTTCCACCAAGAATGTTTTTGTCGCCAACGCCATCACTCACCGCGACCGCCCGATTTTCCACGACATCATTCCGGGCTTTTCCGCCGAGCACCTGCTGCTGGGCCGTTCCAGCAAGGAAGCCCACGTGGTCATGCGGCTGCGGGAAATGGTTCCCAACCTCAAAGCGGTAAACTGGCCCAAATCCGGCACGCATTTTCACGCTTATATGTCGCTCAAGAAGTCGGCCGAGGGCCAGCCCAACCACGCCATGATGCTGCTGATGGGGCTCGACCCCTATATAAAACTCGTGGTTGCCGTCGATGAGGATGTGGACGTCTTCAATCAGGACGAGGTGATGTGGGCTCTGGCAACCCGGTTCCAGGCCGATACGGACATGTTCTGCGTGCCCAATGCCTTGTGCAACCAACTCGATCCGTCGTCTCGCAACGGTACCTCGGCAAAGCTGGCCTTGGATGCCACGGCCCCGATGGATTGGGATGTTGAGCGGGCAGTCTTGCCCGAAAGTGCCCAGCAATGGGCTCGAGAAACCCTGACTTCAATTCGCTAAATCCCCCTGCGCTGGAGTAAACCGCCATGAATAGACGCTCACTAATTGCCGCCCTCATTCTTTCCACGACTGCGCTTTCGGCTATGCCGAGCTTTGCCCAGGACGACCTGACCTCGGCACAGATCAGACTCGATTGGCGTCCGGGGGCCCAACACGCACCGTTCTACTACGGTCAGGCTTCGGGGCTTTATGCGCAGGAGGGAATTGATCTGGAGATCATTTCCGGTTCCGGCTCGTCCGATACCGTCAAGCAGGTTGGCGCCAACGCCGTCGAGTTCGGCTTGGTGGATGGTCTCGTGCTGGTGCAGGCCAAGGCTCAGGATGTGCCGGTGGTGGCTATTGCCGGCTTCTATCAGGACAATCCGACCGTCGTCATCAGTCCCCAGGATAGCCCGATCACCTCTCCCGACCAGCTGACCGACGGCGTGCTGCTGGGCAACAAGAAGGGCAGCGCCACCAGCCAGGGCCTGAGTGCCATGCTCAGCGCGAACGGCATATCGGAAGACGATGTGGAAATGGCCGACGTTGGCTTCGGCGTGCAGCCGCTTCTGGTCGGCCAGGTCGGGGCCTTGATGGGCTTCGAAATGAATGAGCCAATCGAGGCGGCCACCTTGGGCATGGCTGTCCATGTCATGCCGGTGTCGGAATTCGGCGTTGACGCCTATGGACTGACGCTGGTTGCCGGCCAGAATGTGATTGCGGACAATCCCGATCTGGTGGCCGGCTTCGTACGGGCGACCCTTGGGGCCATGCAGGCGAGCATGGACAATCCCGACGAAGCGATCGCCGCTGTTGCAGCGGCAGTTGACGAAGTCGACACCGTTCGTGAAGCCAATGTTTTGGAGCTGACCACGCCTTACTGGACTGGCAGTGGGGACCGCGAAATCGGCGCAATGAGCCAAGCGCGCTGGCAGAGCACTTCCGAGCTGGGCGCCAAACTGGGCCTGGTGGACGCGGCGCCCGAGGCACCAAGCCTGTTCACCACCGATTTCATTGCGCAGTGACCCACGACAGGCAGGCGATGTCGCTAACCACTAGACCAGATCCCAGTCACGGCCAGCTTGCTGGCCGTGACGAAGCTATTCTCAAGCAGGGCTCTACCGCACAAAGCCTGGCGGCGCCGTCCTGCATTTCGGTGCGTTCGGTTTCATTAAGCTTCGAAACGCCGCGTCGGCGGGTCAATGCACTCTCGGACATCAATCTGAGCGTGGGAGAGGGAGAGTTCATTGCCTTGCTCGGCCCGACCGGCTGCGGCAAAAGCTCGCTACTGCGTCTGGTGAGTGATCTGGTTGCGCCCACCGAAGGGCAAATCCTTATTCGCGGGGCGCCCCCGGAAGCAGCCAGGCGGGAAAACGACTTCGGCTTCGTGTTTCAGGAGCCCGCCCTTCTGCCCTGGCGCACGGCGATCGAGAATTTGCTGCTGCCGCTTGAAGTCCTGAATGTGCGGGCCGAGGGGCGGGAGGCCCGCTGCATGGACTTGCTCAAGTCCGTCGGTCTCGGGGATTTTCGCAATGCCTACCCGCATGAACTGTCGGGCGGAATGCGCCAACGCGTGGCCATCGTGCGCGCGCTCGCCTGGGACCCCTCCATTCTGCTGATGGACGAGCCGTTCAGCGCGCTGGATGAACTGACCAAGATGCAGTTGCAGGACGATCTGCTCAAACTGTGGTCTGTGGGAAAGAAGACCATCCTGTTCGTCACTCACAATATTTCCGAGGCCATTTATCTTGCCGACAGGGTCGTGGTCATGTCGCCCCATCCGGGGCGGATCAAGACGATATTGCCTGTCGATCTTGAGCGACCCAGGCACGAGGACATGCGCGAGACACCCGAGTTCATGCGTCTGGTGCGCGAAGCAAGGGATGCGTTGCGGTCATGAAAACCTCCACGAACATGACACTGCACAAGCTATCCTGGGCGGTGCTTCCTCCGCTGATTATCCTCGTCGTCATCATCTCGGCCTGGGAGGGGAGCGTTCAACTGCTCGATGTACCTGCATGGCTGCTTCCGGCGCCCAGCGATATCGCGGTGAGGTTCCAGAGCACGCAGAACCTTTGGTATCACACCGGCCTTACCCTGCTCGAAGCCGCTCTCGGTTTTACGATTTCGGCCGTGCTTGGGGTCAGCATCGCTGCCGGCATCGTGCATTCGCGGTTCCTTGAAAAGGGCCTCTTGCCCTTCATCATCGTATCCAACGCAATACCGGTCATCGCACTCGTGCCGCTTCTGACCATCTGGTTCGGATTTGGCCTTCTGCCCAAGGTCCTGATCTGCGCCATTATTTCCTTCTTCCCTATCGTCACCAACACTACGCGTGGCTTGAAGTCGGCGGACAGGCGGGTGGTTGAATTCATGCGCTCGATCAATGCCAGCCGGCTGCAACTGCTGCTGAAGGTTCAGCTGCCCACCGCGCTGCCCTTCATCTTCGCCGGCTTCAAGATTGCCGCATCTCTCTCGCTGGTCGGGGCCGTGGTGGCTGAGTTCTACAGCTCCGGGGTGGGACTGGGTTATCTCATCATCACCTCGGCCACCGAGTTGCGTACCGATCTGCTCTTTGTCTGTGTGGCCGTGCTCGCAGCTCTGGGCGTGACATCCTTCGTCCTCTTCGGACGGCTTGAGAGGCTGGCAACGCGCGGAGAAGGCGCGGAGGCTGCCGGATGACATCAAGCACTCTTTTCCAAAATGTCCTCGTGGTAGGAGCCGCGGGCACCACCCGACCGTTCGGGGGCTGGGTTGCCGTCAGGGATGGCCGCATATCGGGCGTCGGCCAGGACGATCCTGCCGAACTTAATGGCTTTGACGAAACCATAGATGGCAATGGCAATGTCCTCATGCCGGGTCTGGTCAATGCCCATTGCCATTCCCACTCCAGTCTCACGCGCGGCAGTGCCGAAGGGGTGGTCCTGGAAGACTGGCTGGGCGTTATCGAGCGCGAGCAAGCCAATTTGACCGACGCCGAAGCCAGGGTGGCGGCCCTTGCCACTTATGGCGAGGCGCTTATGTCGGGCACGACCAGCATGTTGGACATGTGCATCCGCCCGCGTCCGGCAGTGGACGCTGCGCTTGAATGCGGCATTCGCCTTGTGGTCGCCCCGTATGTTGCCGATACCAAGCCTTTTGCGCCTCATCTGGATGACACAGTCAGTTTGCTTGAGGCGTTCCGGGACACTGATCCGCGCGTGCGGGTCTGGGTGGGCCTGCACGATCTGGAAAGCTGCAGCGATACTCAGATCCGTCAGGGTATCGAAATCGCAGCGCAATACGAGGTCGGACTGCATCTGCACTGCAGCGAAACGCGCTTTTCGGTGGACAGAACTCGGGCACGAACCGGGCGAAGCCCGGTTGCGCATCTGCATGATCTGGGCGGATTGGGCGCGACCACCTTGCTCGCCCACGGCGTGTGGCTCAACGATGATGACAGGCGCATCATCGCGGGAGCGGGCGCCCATGTCGCCCATTGCCCCCACGCTAATCTCAAACTTGGCTCCGGTATTGCCGAGGTGCCGCTCATGTGCAGTTGCGGCATCAATGTCGCGCTCGCCACGGACGGGGCCAAGGCCAATAACCGGCTCGATATGTTCGACGTGATGAAGTTCGCGTCCCTTCTGCACAAGGGACTTGCTCGGGACCCCACGCTTCTGGGGGCGCGGCAGGTTCTCGACATGGCCACGCGCGGCGGTGCGGCAGCCATAGGGGCAGTGGGCGTCGGAGCCATTGCGCCGGGCATGGCTGCCGATCTGGTCATCATCAACACTCACGCTTTTCACCTGCAGCCCTGCCTGCCCGACACGGCGGAAACCAATCTGGTCCACGCCGCGCGCGGAAGCGATGTGAGCCTGACCATGGTGGACGGGCGGGTTCTGGTGCGCGATGGCGTTCTGGTTCGGGCGGAGCACAGGGCAGCGCTGGCAGAACACCGTCTCGTGGCGGAAGAGCTGGCACAAAGGGCCGGGGCCACCGCTTTCTAGTCTTCGCGGATATGCGAGAGGGCGGTGGCGCATTCCTTGGCAATGGTGTTGACCAATGCAGGATAAGCTAGGTTGCGCTGCACCACGACCGCCAGGTGCTGGACCGGCAATCGTTTATCCTCCACCGGAACGAAGTTGAGATCGCCCCTTTTGATTTCCTCCGTTACTCCCACTTTCGTCTTGAGGGCAATGCCGTTCGTGATCGCTGCCAGGGCGCTCATCAGCGTAATCGAGTTGGTGACCAGCCGCACATCCAACGGCCAGCTACGCTCGGCATCGGCCAGTGCGTCCCGCAGCATCAGCGACGAGTCGGCCAGAAAGACCGGCCGTCCGACCAGATCCTTGACCTTGAGCGATTTGCGTCCGGCAAGTTCGTGGTTATTCGACATGATGGCCCCGATACGCAGCCGCGCTACATCGACAACCATCAGGTCGGTTTCGCGCAAGACATTAAAAGCGATGCCGATATCAGCCTCGCCCCGCTCCACGCGCCGCAGCACTTCATATGTGCCGGCCACCTGCACGGAAACTTTCACATCGGCATGGCGGGCCCACAACGCCGCCAGGACCGGCGGCAACAGCCCGCGTGCGGCAGACTCGACGATGGCGATATTGATCTGGCCACGCCGCAGCCCCTTCAGCTCGGCGATAGCCTTCTGCGCCCGGTCCAGTTCCCTAAAGCTCTGTTCAGCATGAAACAGCAGAATTTCACCAGCACTGGTCAGCTTCACCCCACGCGGCATGCGCTCGAACAAAGGGGCCCCAAGCTTTTCCTCAAGCGCCGAGATTTGCCGCGACAGCGCCGAAGGCGAAACGTTGAGCTGATCGGCGGCCCTTCGCATCGAGCAGGCAGTGGCCGCAGCCTGAAAATAGCGCAATGCCGTCGAGTCGATCGATTGGGGCAGTTTCAAGGCGCGTTCACTCGAATGTTGATCTGTGTTTGTCTTGGAACGCTACCATAAGAGTCAGATAGCAAGCCATTGCGCCAGCCCATGCACTATGAACGGCCACTGAAGTAATGCTCAGAAGCGGGTAACGGCTGTTCGGCTGCCTTGTCACCGACGAGAATGGCACCGCGGCGGTATGCTCTGTCAGTCCGTTACCATTTCGCTGTCAGCTCTTGGTAGCAGTAGGACGTGGTCAGTGTTGAAGCGCCTACACTTAAGCCCTTTCATGCCATACCCGACGACGTAAGCCGGGGTTTCAGTTACGGGAACAACATGGACTCTGAAGAGCAGGCGCTGGTTGGCTGTATAGCGGCTCTGGTTTATCACAACATCGTTGTCCAGAGTTCGTTTCAGCCTGGACCACGGCGGAATGAGGCAAAGCGCATGGGCATGCAGGCCGTCATTCACGGCCACTCGGGCTAGGTGCTGGCGCTCATGTTTCGGAACCGGTGTATCCGGCACCACTACCCAGACGGGCAGCCTGGTGAGCTCTTCCTTTCGGGGATTTCTAATAACTCTTGTAAGCATGGTCGCGTAGACCCGCTCAATTTCCCTTTCCATCCTCCCAAGCTTGGTTTCTTGTGTGCCTCCTAAGTTTCTGAATGTGAACGTCATGAAGTACAAGTCCCAGCCCTCTGCAATGTGCTCGCGTATAAATTCGCCGTAGGCGCTGATGATGCGTGTCATGGTTGACATTGGTGAACCCCATTTGAGCAATACTCTGCCATATACGCAGCGAAAATCTGCGTATGGTGTAAGTTGATAAAGCACGGGTGCGCCTTGGCACTTCCAGCGGCGGCAGTGACCGTGCAGCTGAAAGTTAGTTTACCGAAACGCATTTTCGCTAATCTGTGGCAGAACTTGTACAAACCTGCATGTCAGTTAAATCCGGACGGCGGCCCTATCCGAGCTACCCACCCGCACTCAGGTGTCGTGATAGGCTCCCATGGCCCTTAGTATTTCGTCCTGGCGTCTTGACGCTTCCCAGCGAAGCGATCTGCGGGTCTTTTTAGTACCCTGCGCAGCAGCCCTCTGCCCGTACCACCGGCAAACAAAAGATCATCCAGGGTGCGAGACCCCATCCCTCTGCAGACTAGCGCGGCGTCTCGGGGTCGCAACTCGCGCTTCTTTTGCCGGAAGCGAGGCAGGACTTCGCCGGACGTTTGGTTGATGTGGTCGCCGATTTGAAAAACTCGATGCTCACTAAGGGGCACCTTCGACATGTAGCACCATCGGCTTAGCATCCCCTTGGGTCCCAATTCCCGGCTGTGCGCAGGATTAAAGCCGGGTGCGATGCCGTGGTGACTGGCGTTCACAAGGTCCACCACCGCCCGCACGTTGCTTTTGTCACAGTCCCATACGAGGAGGTGGAGATGCCAGCAGACGACGGGCTCTAGTGTTTGCAGCAGGGCGATGTTGCCGTAATAGGCGAGCTCCACCACGCCCATAAAGCTGGCGTTCTTGAGAAGTTTGCGGGCCCAGGTCTTCATTTGCTCAATATCGAATTCTGACGCTACCGACACGGGAACCACGAACGCTCTCGGTGACAGGGTCAGAAAGAAGTAGGGCTGGGTCGGGACGTCCAGAAGCCAATCCCGAAGAACAGCCTGACCTTGTTCCGCAAGATCAATGCGGGCCCACGGATTGATCCCATTAAGCGACACCGCCTGGTTTCGCTTAATGCGACTAAGATCCGGATCAGCTAGGTTGCGGCGGCCTGGTTTCTTCCATGCGTAATTCCGAATGCGGCGGTCAAATTGCTCATGCGCCTCGATGAAGCGGGTGAGGTTGAGAAGTCGCTTTCTCATATCTGCTCCTACGGCAGCAGCCATCACCGATGAGCCAGGCAGGCTAACCGGTGATGCCACTGCGGGTGTTTAGTTCAGGTGTTTCGCGTCGATTTAGTATTACAAAGGGCAGACTAGAGTTCCCGTATGAACCTCGCCTTCCTCACTTGACCACTGTTGTCACCCAGCTCGATCAGCACGTGGGCTTCCGTTCCAGAAGACAGGGCGATAAGACGCTCCGTCCCCTGACCCGGTTCGAGCTGCAGGAAAATTGCGCCTGGCTCAATGGCGATTTGCTGCTGTCCCTTGCGGGCCCTCGTTCCCTCCTGTGCGAAGGCTTCTATGCCGCCTTTCTCGCAAATCAGCTGTTCGATTTGCGACGCCGGGACACCGAGGTCAAATGTCGCCTTGAGCATACCGTAAAACTCGCTCGCGCGCTTCGTGGCCTCTTTTCCCTGTAGTCCGAAAGCATATCGCATTGCGAACCGCAGGGCGTCTGCTTGGTTGCCAGGCTGTGGTTTTTGCCCTTTGAACTCCTCCCAGTCCGGCAGCCTGGTGAAGTCGAGCCAAGCATCCGCATCAGCACGCAGAAAGGCGGCTGTTGCATAAACCTTCGCAATTTCCCCGCGTAGCCCGGCTTGATAGCGCCCCCCAATCGTAGTGATCGTCGAACGGATTTCGCCGAGCACTTTCACCAAGCCGCCGTCGGCTTGCAGTTCAGCAATCTCGGGCAGCTCTAACCCGCCACTACCATCAAGGCCTGATTGGGTGGTTGGGAAGGTCGCATTAAGCAACCCTCCCGGCAGTTGGGATGCTCCTGGGTCATGCCGGGGCCCGTGAGTCTGCCCGGTCTCCTCCTGCTGTTTACGTCGCGCCTCCAGCCAATCGCGTCGGTGTGCCATCCGCTTATGTCTAGCTGTACGGGTTTCGATGCGACGTTCGGTGCTGGTGCCCTTCCTTTTATTGCTCATCGGTTCCCCACTTGTCAGGCGCCACGAGATAAGCTCGGAGGCTTGATACGGGCCAAGCACTCACTCGCTTGGACAAGCGCACCGGGGGTGGAAAGCGACCTGCCTTAATGGCTGAGTAAATTGTAGATTTCGAGACCGGGACGTAGATTAGAACCTGGGGTAGCCGAAGATAGGCATCGGCCGGCAGGTCAGGTATTGTGCTAGTCAACTTCAGTTCTCCGTGTTGCGCAGGCGCTTCTCCGCCTGCAGGAGGACCTTGCCACGAGCCCCGATTTTCCATTGCTTCGCTCCCGCGCGGACCGGTTCGGACCCTGCCGGACTACTCTGAACCCTCGGTACTTCAATGCCTTACGGATCGCCAAGCTCACGAGCTGCTTCGGAATCCGTTACTTCGCTAGCGAGTTCTGCGTCCAGCGACCCGCCCTAAGTCAAGAGAGCGAACCTAAGGACGCGCAGCCGATGAGGCGCGCCGGTTGGGTGAGCCACCCGCATCCAGGCCGTATCGGAGCAGCTGGGCCTCGCTGCTAGGGAGATAGCTTGGAGCCTTTTGGCACCTCCTCCAGCGCCCATCCGAGCTCGACGAGACCCTTCAGGGGGACTTTTTGCAGTCCAGAAACAGCAGTGGCAAAACCGGCGAGTGGCGGAAAGGCATAGCCCTTTCCGCTCAAATCCTGCTGCACAATCGCGTATGCTGAGAAGAACTCCTTGAGGTCAGCTTGCGATGTCACATCATTGATCAGGCGATCAATGAAGTGGACTGTTGCGACACGGCGCGGCTTAAAGGGATATTTGAGCTTCTTGACAAGGAACAGGAACAGTGCTCCCTCACTAAACTCCTGCCATCGCTCCTTTAACAGCGTCAGTCCATACTTTTGCTTGTATTCGGGAGCTTCGGCCACATAGTCCCAGGCGGTTGTAACGCCCCCTTTTTTCCGTTTGGTCTTGGTCAATCTCGGGTCAAACCGGTAGGACACGTCCACCATATCAGCGACGGGTGTGCTTTTCTTCCACCGGGCTCGCACGTCTCTGTCAAACGCGCGCGCGTTTGGAAGTGACCTGATGCGCATCAGCCAATCAGGCGAAAGGAGGAGTTTGTTGTGAAGGATGGCGTAGAGGGATCAGCGATGACGTCATGCAGCCCAGCCTGCCTCCCAAGTTTCTCACGAAGGTGGCTCAGCCGCCTCTCGAGGAACTTGAGCGCAACAAACAACATTGCTTGTTGGCGCCGTAGGGTGTCGCGCTTGCTCGAACTTGGAAAAACAAACCACACTTCAAGTTCGAACAAAGTTGCGGCCTTCTCGAAGATGGCCACGTCCGAGAAGTCGTCAGATGTTAGTAGGAAGGCGATTTCCTGTAGTCGGTTTTCCACATTGGCTCCGCTAACGCTTCCAATGTATCCAACGTGCCGGAGTGAGCTACGTTGCTGGTCAGAGGCCCTGTTGGGAAGGCTCGCCTACTGAACGGCGGCGGATGGTACGGAATGCGACGAACCAGCTGTTGCAGACGCATTTCCGAATGCATAATCTCGGCGTCGCACAGGCAGGTGCTTCAGCGCCTTACCTGCCTAAACATGTATTGCATGGTGAGAGATGCCTGGATGTGTTTTCACGGTATCTCTGGCGGTATATACGCTGACACCATCATAAATGATCAGCGATTCCAAGAGGAAAGTAGCGTAATTCGATTCCCTTCACCCGCTCCAACTTTTCCATTCAGCTTGTTTGTTTGCCGGGGCCCGAGAACATGACTCAGCCGTGATTCATCATGCTTGAAGCCGCTTGTTGCGGCCATTTTTCAGCCCTTTTACAAGAACATAGCTCCCATGCAGCTTTCGGGGGGCGAAGGCGCGCTTTCATTGCTTCACATTATCGATGACCAATGAAGGGAACGCGCACGGGCTTTCTCTGGTTTCGGGTGGGGTTCGGCCCTTCTTCCCAAGCAGGTGATACGTGAGTGAACTTGAACAGCATGCAACAGAAGTCTTGAAGTTCTCGGCACGCAATGCCCGGCCCAAGCGGCCAGCCTATCTGCGGGACGCAACGGTGGATTCCGATGGGAATATCGCCGTTCTCAAGCAAAGCGAGCATCTTCGGCCCTTGGTCGTGGATCTCGATGGCACCCTGTTGCGCTCTGACCTGTTGATCGAGACGGCGTTCGCCGAGCTGTCCCGGCGCCCGCTTGCGCTGCTTGAACTGATCGCCGCGCTCAAGCAGGGTAAGGCGGCGCTGAAGCATCGCCTGGCGGCGACGGCCGTATTTGACCCGGCCGTTTTGCCCTATGACGAGGAAGTGCTGCGTTGCATTCGCCAGGCGCGGGCCGAAGGGCGTCCGGTTTATCTGGCCTCAGCCAGCCATGAAGTGCTGGTTGGCGCCGTAGCAGATCACCTCGAGCTGTTCGATGGCTGGTTCGCAACCGATGAGTTGACCAATTGCGCGGGCAAGGTGAAGGCGCACAAGCTGGTGGAGGCTTTTGGGGAGAAGGGCTTCGATTACATCGGCAATGATGCGGCCGACCTGCATGTCTGGCCACACGCCGCCAAGGCCCTGGCGATCCGGGCCCCAGCGCGGGTTGGGCGGGCGCTGGCAAGTTCCAGCGACGATGTTGAGCACTTGACCCATGAGCGGGCGGGCTGGAAAGCCTGGGCCAAGCTGATGCGGGTGCATCAATATGCCAAGAACGGCCTCGTCTTTGTGCCTCTGATCACCAGCCAGATGTTTGAGCTGGCGGCATTCATGCACGTCCTCGTGGCAGCAATTGCCTTTTCGCTTTGCGCCTCCAGCGTTTACATCCTCAACGACCTGATCGACCTGCAGGACGACCGCGGCCACCGCAGCAAGCGGCATCGCCCGCTCGCCAATGGCTCCGTTCCGCTTTCGGAAGCCATGCTGGCTATCCCGGTTCTGCTCGGCATCTCCCTGGCGCTGGGCGCCTGGGTTTCCCTGCCCTTCCTTGGGGTCCTGCTGGGCTATTTTGCTCTCACCAGCGCTTATACCTTCCTGCTCAAGCGCAAGATGATTGCCGATGTGATCACGCTCGCTGGCCTTTATTCCGTGCGCGTCGTCGGCGGTGCCGTGGCTTTGTCCGTGGTGCTCTCGCCCTGGTTGCTGGCGTTCACCATGTCCTGGTTCCTGTCGCTCGCACTGATCAAGCGCTATGTAGAACTTCAGGCCCGGCGCGAAGCGAACCTGCCCGACGCCACCAGCCGCGACTATCGCAACGACGACATCCACATGGTTGGGGCGCTCGCCGCAGCAGCTTCGCTCAACGCCATCACACTGTTCCTGCTTTATGCCTCGAGCGAAAGCGTGGTCACCACCTTCAGCCGCCCGGAAATCTTGTGGTTCGTGGCGCCCATTCTGGCTTATTGGATTGGCCGGGCCTTGCTGGTTGCGCGCCGTGGGGAAATGCATGATGACCCGGTGGTGTTCGCTCTCAAGGATCGACTCAGCGTGGCAACGCTGGCGACCGCCGGCGTTCTTTTCGTGGCAGCCTTCTAGAACAAGCAGGACCTGAACCATTTGCTACCCTGTTCCCTATCCGCGTTCGCGTGAGGCAAGGCCCGCATGAGCATTGCCTTTCGCTATGTCCTGTTCGCCATTCTTTCGAGCTTGATCAATTTTGGCGTCCAGGAACTGGTCGTCACCGGGCTGCCCTGGGCGCCGCTGATGCTATCCATTCTGGCCGGAACTGCGGCGGGCTTTGCCGCCAAATATGTGCTGGACAAGAACTGGATCTTTTTTGACAGCTCAAGCTCCCACGGGGAGGAGGCGCGCAAGGTGGGCCTTTACGGCCTGTTCAGCGTCTTCACCACTATCGTTTTCTGGAGCTTTGAAATCGCCGCCTGGTCCATCTGGCAGACCGACGTGGCCAAATACTCCGGCGGCGCGCTCGGCCTTGCTATCGGCTATGTCGCCAAATACTGGCTCGACCGGCGCTTTGTGTTCCGGACGGAGGCATCTTGATGCGCCTGGACGGCTGGGGACGCTATCCAAGCCTGGATGGCCGGGTTGTCGCTGCCGCGAGCCCGGACGACCTCGCGCGGCTCATGCGCGATGGCTCCGGTCTGGTGGCTCGGGGCAATGGCCGCGCCTATGGAGACGCCGCCATGGGCGAAGCCCTGACGGTGCTCGGCCGCAGTCTCAATCGCATGAAAGAATTTGATCCGGTCAGCGGCAATCTTACGGTCGAGGCCGGAGTGCTGCTATCCGATATTCTCGACACCTTTGTGCCACGCGGGTTTTTCCCACCGGTAGTGCCGGGCACCAAGCTCGTGACCGTGGGCGGCATGATTGCCTCCGATATTCACGGCAAGAACCATCATCGCGATGGTGGCTTTGGCGCTTATTTGCAGAGCCTTGATCTCGTGGTGCCAGGCGGCGAAACCGTTCATTGTTCGCGCGAGAACAATAGTGAGCTGTTCTTCGCTACGATCGGCGGCATGGGGCTTACGGGCATCATTGCGCAAGCGACAATGACACTGCGCACCATCGAAACCGCCTGGATCGACCAGCGCACCGTGGTTGCCCCTGATCTTGGCGCCGCGCTGCAGGCCCTCGATGAATCGAGCGAGGCGACATACTCTGTAGCCTGGATCGACTGCATTGCTGGCGGCGCAGCGCTGGGCCGCTCGCTGGTTTATGTGGGTGAACATGCTACCCGGGATCAACTTGCCGCCGCGCAATCCGAACGTGGTGTGCTGGCCCCAGCCCCTCGGGCAAAACTGGGCGTGCCGCTGGAATTGCCCAGCTGGACGCTGAACCGGGCTTCGGTCCGGGCCTTCAACGAGGTTTACTTCCGCGCGGGGTCACGCACCGAGCAGGCTTTGGTGCACTTCAATCCGTATTTCTTTCCGCTGGACGGCGTGGACCAGTGGAACCGCATCTATGGGCGGCGCGGCTTCCTGCAGCATCAATGCGTGGTGCCGCCCGACAATGCCCATGCCGTGCTGAGCGAAATTCTCGAGCGGTTTTCGCGTTCGGGCAAGGCATCGTTCCTTGCCGTGCTCAAAAAGCTCGGGGATGGCACCGGCCCGCTGTCCTTCCCAACGCCAGGCTATACGCTGGCGCTGGATGTGCGCGTCACCGACGAGATCTTCGCGCTTCTCGATGAGATCGATGCTATCGTGGTGCGCGCCGGTGGTCGGCTTTATCTCACCAAGGATGCGCGCCAGTCACGGGATACCTTCGAGGCCGGTTATCCCCGCCTGGACGAGTTCCGGCAGGTGCGGCGCGCGGTGGGAGCCGAGGGCCGGTTGCAATCCCGTCTTTCCAGCAGGCTAGGTATATAGGCGAATGTCCAAGACGCTTCTTTTGATCGGCGCAACTTCCGATATCGGCCATGCTACGGCGGGCGCCTATGCCGCGCAGGGCTGGACCGTGCTGCTGACCGCCCGCAATGTGGCTGGTGCAGAGCGCAACCGCGCCGACCTCGCGGCACGAAGCGGCGGCGCGGTTTCGCTCCATATGCTGGATGTGACCGATAGTTCTAGCTTTGAGAGCTTCATCACCGGCCTGCCGGCCCTGCCCGACACCGTTGTGTGCGTGGTCGGCGAAATGGGTGAGCAGGAGCGCGCCCAGAGCGATCTTGATCATGCCGCCGTAGTGTTGCGGACCAATTTCGAGGGCCCCGCACTGCTGTTGGGTCTGCTGGCGCAAAAGTTCGAGGCGCGCGGCTCGGGCACGATCGTGGGCGTCAGCTCGGTGGCGGGCGACCGCGGACGCGGGTCCAACTATGTTTATGGCGCGGCAAAAGCCGGGTTCACCGCCTTCCTGTCGGGGCTGCGCAACCGGCTGTCACAGACCGGGGTACGGGTCGTTACGGTCAAGCCCGGTTTTGTGCGCACACGCATGACTGCCGGCATGAAACTGCCGCCAGCGCTGACGGCCGAGCCGCAAGAGGTGGGCAATGCCATCCTTGCTGCCGCGGACGGCAGCCGCCCGCGCGACGTGATCTATGTGCGCTGGATGTGGCGCTATGTGATGATGATCATCACCGCCATTCCCGAGCCGGTATTCAAGAAGCTCCGGCTCTAGCATGGTGTCGGCCGCAAGCCATTCGCGGGGTGTGCTCGAACGGGAGCGCAGCCGCTGGCGTGCGCCGGCGCTGCTGATTTTCGGGCTGGGCGTTGTGCTGGCGCTTGTTCTCGCCTTGCCGGGGGAAACGATCGCGACCCGGGGGCTGGAGGACCTGTTTTCGATCCTCGACGGCGCTCATCGCATTGCCTGGGGCCAGGTGCCGAACCGGGATTTCCATTCCGCTTTGGGGCCGCTCGTTTATTACCTGCCCGCTCTTGGGCTTGGCCTGAGCGGAAGCTATGGCGCCGCCCTGCCAATCGGCATGGGGTTGCTGCTGGTGGTGGTCGCTGCGATCGCGGCGCATGTACTGAGCTCGCGGCTGCATCTGGCGCTGGCCCTGCCCTTTGCCGCTTTTCTGTTCCTGGTCTTGGCCGTGCCCATGCATTTGGGCGAAGGCGTTACCGCGCTGTCGTTCCTGTTCTCTCATAACCGCATCGGCTGGGTGTGCCTGGCGCTGCTGCTGGTGATGTATGTCGAGCCCAAGGAAGCCGTTGGTCGTGGCGTGGCGCTCGATATTGCCTGCGCCACGATCCTCGTCTTGGTGATGGTTTATACCCGCGCCACCTATGGCATGGTCGGTGGTGCGTTCCTGCTGCTGATGCTGATCACCGGCCGTTGGCGTTGGGCGGGTGGGGCGCTGCTCGCTACGCTGCTCGTTGCTGGCGGAATCGAGCTGGTGTGGCACGGCTCGGCCAGCTATGCCAGCGACGTGCTGATGGCGTTGCAGACCGGGGGCTGGTGGCGCGGAACGCAGGGTAGCATCATTGATCTGCTGCTCGGCAATTTCGCCGATTATCTGCTGTTTGGGCTGCTGGTGGCCCTGTTGTTCTGGCGGCGGTTCAACTGGCGCGACCTGTTGTTCTTTTTGTTCTGCGCCGTCGCCGGCTACTGGCTCATCAACCAGAACGAGCAGCGCTGGGGCATCCTCACCCTCCATGCGGGGGCAGCGGTGGCGGCCGAATATCTGTTGCGCAACATGGCCGCGCGCGCTGGTCGCCCGGCCGGGGCCGTGGTGAACCCGCCCGGGGTCACGCTCTACTTTGCGGCCTTGCTGCTGCCCACCATCGTGCATTGCTCGACCGCCCTGCTGCTGCATGCCGGCACGGCCTTGGTCAATGGCGGGCAAGCCCTGGCCATTCCGCGCCTCGAAGGCGTGCGGCTGGCCAATCTCTGGACCAATGGCGATTTCAATGGCAGCACCTGGTATCTCGGCACCATCAACGATGGGCTGGCCGCGCTGGAGAACCTGCCGGAGCCACCGCAAACCGTTCAGGTCCTCAACACACCCAACCCCTTCTCGCTGGCGCTGAACTTGCCACCACCGGCGGGCGACAAGCTCGATCTGCGCTGGAATGCAACGCTGAACGAAACCTTCCATCCGGCCCCGGAAGACCTCTTTGCCGATGCGGCCGTGGTGATGGAGCGGACCAGCGCGGGCGGGAGCGGACCTGTCGGCCAGCTCTACCTGCCCTATGTGACTGAAAACTATTCCCAGGTGGCGCAAACGCCCAACTGGCGCCTGTTCCGCCGCAACCCGGCGGATACCGGCATGCCGGCAGCTGCCGCCGCCCCTGCCCCGCTCGCGCCGTGATGAGCGCCCGGGCCACTGCGGCTGTGCTTGCCGGCTTGTCGCTGGTTTGCGCGCTGTTGCTGGCGCTGCCCGCCCGCACGGTCACATCGGCCTATGTGAACGACCTGCTCCTGTTTCTTGATGGGGCGCATCGGCTCGCCTGGGGGCAAGTGCCCAATCGCGATTTCCACACCGCGCTTGGGCTGCTGGCCTATTATATCCCGGCGGCAGGGCTGTGGATCTCAGGGCAACTGGGCGGGGCACTTCCCGTCGGAATGGCGCTGCTGATCGTGCTGTTTGTGCCGCTGCTGGTGCATGTGCTGGTTAGCCGGTTGCGTCCGGTGCTGGCCCTCGCGCTTGGCGCCTTCCTTGTCCTCGTGCTAGCGGCGCCGATTAATTTGGGGGACTCGCTCTCCTCGATCACCTTCGCGATGTATTACAACCGCATCGGCTGGGTTGCCCTGGCGCTGCTCGCGGTGATGTATCTGCGGCCGCGACGGCAACCCCCTCTCGGCATCTGGATCGATGCGGCGACCGCCGCGATCCTTGTCGTGCTCCTGATCTATCTCAAGATCACCTATGCCCCCGTAGCGCTCGCCTTCGTGATTTTCATGCTGCTTGACCGCCAGCAATGGCGCTGGGCGGCGCTAGCACTGCTGCTGATTGCAGTGGCCATGGCGGTGGTGGAGCTGTTCTGGCGCGGCAGCTGGCTTTACCTCCAGGACCTGCTGGAAACCGCCCGGGTGAGCGGCCAGCGCGATCCCATGGGCTATGTTTATGCGCTGCTGCGCAATTTGTCCGACCTGCTGGTGTTTGGGATTTTCGCGGGGCTAGCCCTCACTCAGACGCGCAGCTGGCGCGACCTGCTGTTTTACATCTTCTGCTCGGTCGCGGGGCTGCTGATCCTGATGCAGAATGCGCATAACTGGGGCATCATCACCTTGTTCGCCGGCGCGGCGGTGGCGGCCGAAACCCTGTTGCGCGGCCTCGAGCAGCGGGGCCGCAGGCTGGCACTGAGCCCAGGCGCACCGCTGCTTTTCCTGTTCATGGTGCTGCCGGGGCTTGGCAGCCACACAGTCGCCTTGATGTCTCACTTCACCATGGCCGTTTCCGGGTGGGGAGAACCGCTGGGCCTGCCGGGTCTGGAGCAGGTGCGGTTCGGTCGCTTGTGGTCGCGCGGCGATCAGGGCTTCACCGAAAAATATATCGGCACCTTTGGCGCGGGAGCAGATGCGCTGGCGCAAGCAGGCGTTGTGCCCGAACGCGTGCTGGTGCTGGATTTCGCCAATCCGTTCTCGGCCGGGCTCAACCTGGCGCCGCCCAAGGGCGATCTTTCCTGGATGCATTGGGGGCGCAATATCAACGCGGCGGTCTTCGTGCCGCCTGAACAACTCTTCGCCGATGTGATGGTGGTGATGGTGCCTACAGTCGGCATTAATGTGGGGCAACTGGAGGGGCTCTACGGTGCTTATATCGGCGAGAATTTCGTCCTGGCCGCGCAAACCGAGCTTTGGCGAGTTTATGTCCGCCCGCCCCAGCCAGGAGCACCCGCATGACGCTTGCGTCCCCCAGCACCCAAGCACTTTCGCGGTGGCCCGGCACCATGACAACGGCGCGCCGGCTGGGCTGGGCAGTGCTCGCCCTGGGCGTGTTGTTTGCGGCCATGCTCGCCGTGCCGGGGCAAACGGCGACGAATAAATACGTCAACGACCTCTACATTTTCCTTGATGGCGCGCATCGGATTGTCTTGGGGCAAGTGCCCAATGTGGACTTCCACACCTCTCTTGGGCCGCTGGCCTTTTATCTGCCGGCGGCAGGACTGGCGCTGAGCGGCAGTTTGGGGGCAGCCATGCCGGTGGGCATGGCGCTGGTCGTGCTGATATTGGCCTGCATCGGCGCACCGCTGATCGCCAGCCGCATGCACCCCATCACCGGCATGGCCGCCGCCGTCTTCCTGCTCGCCGTAGCTGCCGTCCCGGTCAATCCGGGTGAAGCAGTCTCGGACCTGTCCTTTGCCATGTTCTACAACCGGATCGGCTGGTCGGCGCTCGGATTGTTGCTGGTGATGTATCTGCGACCATTCAATGATAGCCGGCAGCAGGCGCTGGTGGATGCCGCTTGTGCCGCACTGCTGGTGTTGCTGATGCTTTACACCAAGGCGAGCTACGGGCTCGTGGGCTTCGCCTTTTTGGTGTTCATGTTGCTCGATCGGCAACAACGAGGACGCATGGCGCTCGCCCTGGGGCTTTGCGCCGTCTCTATCGGTGCGATCGCCCTGCTCTGGGGCGGCACTCTCAATCATGTCGCTGATCTGCAGCTCGCCCAGGAGGTCAGTGGTGGCTTGCCAGAGCTACAGCGTCTGGCCGAAACCATGATGGTCAATCTGGCAGATCTGGTGGTGTTTGCGCTGTTCGCCGCCCTGCTGCTGTTGGCGCGCCGCCGTTTTCGCGACCTGCTGTTTGTCGGCTTTTGCGCCTCGACGGGCATTTTGATCATCGAGCAAAACTTCCAGATCGTCGGCATTCTGACGCTCGGGGCCGGTGCGGCGGTGATTGCCGAACTGCTGCTGCGCGAGCCCAATTCGCAACGCTACCCCGCGGCGCTGAGCGGCGCCGGCGTACCGCTGCTGCTGGCGACGCTGCTGCTTCCGGTGGCGGTGCAAAATGTCTTTTCGCTTGGCGTCCATGCCGCCATGGCGAGCAGTCGTGCCGGCGAGCCTTCCCCCCTGCCCCAATTTGGCGGCGTCCGGCTGGTTCGCCTCTGGTCGGAGGGCGCCTACCGCAACTTCGTGCGTTATCACGAGACTCTGCTGGATGGGGCCTTGGCGTTGGAGAGCCTCGACCGGCCGCTGCAGAATGTCCTGGTGTTTGACTTCGTCAGCCCGTTTGCAGCGGGACTGGATCTACCGGTGAGCCAAGGCGACAGCCCCTGGTTCCACTGGGGCCGAACGCTTGACCATGACCATTTTCCACCGGCCGCGGAGATCATGGCGGATGTCGAGATCGTCATGGATCCAAAGACGCCGATCGAGCACTGGACCGCGGACGGCATGCGCGAGATCTATGCCGACTATATCGCGCAGAACTTCGAACTGGCGACCGCGACCCGCCACTGGCGCGTTTATGTGCGGCGCGGAGCAGACTTGGTTTCTGTGCTGCCATCCGAAAACAGCAGCACTATCAAGCAAAGTACCAGTGCCCAGCCATAGGCCGAGCCCAGCGTGAATTGCAGCCATGGCTCGGCGCCGAAATAGCCAAGGATCTTGGGAACCGGGACGACCAGGAGCGCGGCCACGATCCACATCGCCCAATGCTGGCGATAAGCAACGATCACGGGCAGCAAGAACAGGGTGTAGTGGATCCAACCCAAAGGCGAGGCCAGAACTGCCGCGAGGAGCCCGAGGGCACTGACCTGCATGATGCTGGGCCGGCGGAACCACGCCCAGGCTGCGAGCGCGAGCAGCAGTGCGGCGCTGAACGCTGTCCCCAGGAAGGGCACGCCGGCACGGGCGGCAAGCCCGGAGATCGAAGCATTGGTGAGGAAAAACGCCCGTTCCCCATCAGAAACCACCAACTCAAGCCATTGGCGGTAAATTTCAGGCCCATAGATGGCGAGAGGAATGGCGCTGATTAGAGCGGCGGTAAAGACCGATACCAGGCTGGGCAGGCGCTGCCCCGACAGGAACAGCAGCACCGGCCAAACGAGGAAGTTGGGCTTCATGGCAATTACGAGCCCGATCAACACACCGGCCCAGATGGGTTGGTCACGATCCAGCAGCAGCCAGGCGCCAACCGCAGCCAAGACCAGCGGCACGTAGATCTGGCCGAGGTAAAGCGTGTCCCAAAATCCGGCGAGCCCGAAGGCCCAGGCGACGAGGACGATAGCGCGCCAGTCCGGCGCATAGCGGTGTGCCAGCAGCAACACGGCGGCGGCATAAAGCGCGACTGAAATCCAGGACCAGACCCAGAGGGATTGTTCGGGCGGGGCCAGATCGAACAGCTGAAACAGCAGCGCGGAAATCGGGGGATTCAAGTTCGGGTTCCAGGCTTCAAAGCCCGGAAAAACCACATGAGGGGTCAGCGGCGGATAAACGCCATAAGGATTGAGGCCCTCGGCTGCCGCGCGTCCGGACGCAACAAAGGCACCGAAATCCCAGAGCCCGTGGGGCGGAAGCACGCGGCGAAGTTCGCCCGAGATCGCCCACAAGGAAAACGCGACCAAACATAGTGCCGCTGCCAAGGCCAGCAGACGGTAGGGAAACGCGGTGGACGTGCGCGCCTGCACCGGGATCAACGGAACACCTGCATAATCCTAACCCGAATAGATATACCGACGCGAACGAACCGCTTCAGGGCACAAGCCCGAAGCGGTCCTTGCTTGAGTCAGCCGCGTGCCATTATGGCGTGGCGGGAGCGGCAGGGGTAGTTGCTGGTGCAGCTGGGGTCGTGGTCGTGGGTGCTGCAGGGGTAGTGGTCGTTGCCGGTGCGGCAGGTGCCGTGGTTTCGGCCGGAGTGGTCGTCGTTCCGGTATTGGTGCCGGAATTATTCATCAGGAAGAGCGCGATGATAACCACCACGACTACGACGATGATGCCGATTATTACGTTCCTGTTCACAAGTAACCTCCATTTTGGCGCAGACTCAACTCGCCAGAGCCACATTGGCTCCCGGCTATAACCGGAATCAATTCCCCGCGATCAGCGGAGCGTTGAGCCGAGTTGTCCTTGGTCGCGAACATGCTCTTGATACGCATTTACCGCGGGGAACGGAAGGCGCTCTGTGGCGTCGGTGAGGATAGATCAACCTCACGCGGCATAAAAACTACCATGCACTTGGTCTTGCTCGGCGACTCAATCCTTGACAACGGCGCTTATGTGGAACCCGCGGGCTCCGTGCTGGAGCAGTTGCAACAGGAAGTGGGCTCGAGCGCGCAAGTCAGTCTTCTGGCCCGCAATGGCGCACTGATCGCGGGCACCATTGAGCAACTTGCCCGCGTTCCCCGTGGTGCCACGCATCTGGTGGTCAGCGCGGGCGGCAATGATGCGCTGCGCCATACGGGCGTGCTGCTGGAGCGGGCCACATCGGTTGCACAGGCCTTGAGCAAGATCGAGCCGGTGCGGGATGGCTTTGCGAAGGGCTATCGAGCAATGCTCGACACCGCCGCCGGCCTGAAGCTGCCGATCGCGCTGTGTACCATCTACGATGTTCAGTTTGATGACCCCGTGCAGCGTCGCATGTCCTATCTGGCGCTGGGCCTCCTCAACGACGTCATCACGCGCGAAGCGGTTCGACGCCGCTGGCCCGTGATCGACCTGCGTGTGCTCTTCGATGCTCGCGGCGATTATGCCAATGCCATCGAGCCCTCGGCGGCGGGCGCCGGCAAGATTGCGTTGACCACGGCACAGATCGTGCGCAACCACGATTTTGCCGGACCGTCGGCATTTTATGGAGACGCACGCTAGCGCGGGTTGGAAGCGGCCTTCTCGCTCAGAATGGCAATTGCGCGCGAGGCCCGAAAATGCGCTATTGGAGGCACGCCGGCAACTGTCCGGCACCGGAACGCGGCATCATGCAGGCATGAGGCAAGGACGTTCCGATTTTCTGTTTTGGAGGACTTATGAACAAACTGGTTTTTGCTGCGCTGATCACCGGCGCACTTGCGGTGCCAGCTTTTGCTGCCGATTACACCATCATGGCGCCCGCGGCCCCGGGCGGTGGCTGGGACCAGACCGCGCGCGCCATGCAGGAAGCGCTGCAGTCTGACGGGATTTCGGGCAATGTGCAGGTCACCAATGTTCCCGGCGCCGGTGGCACGATCGGGCTGGCGCAGTTTGTCAACCAGTCGACCGGCAATCCCAACGCCCTGATCGTGGGCGGCTATGTGATGGTCGGCGCCATTCTGACCAATGCCTCGCCCGTCACGCTGGAGCAGGTAACCCCAATCGCGCGCCTGACCGGTGAAGCCGTGGTCGTCGTGGTCCCGGCAGCGTCGGACTTGCAGAGCATGGATGACCTCGTTGCCAAGCTCAAGGCCGATCCAGGCTCGGTGTCCTGGGCTGGCGGCTCGGCCGGTGGCGCCGATCACATCACGGCGGGCCTGATCGCCAAGACCGTTGGCGTCGATCCCACTGCCGTCAATTACATCGCCTATTCCGGCGGCGGCGAAGCGCTCGCGGCGCTGTTGGGCGGGCAGGTCACCGTCGGTATTTCGGGCTATAGCGAATTTGCTCCCCAGATCGCGGCAGGCGAGCTGCGCCTCCTGGCTGTATCGAGCGACGAACGCATCCCCGGCGTCGATGCGCCAACCCTGCGCGAAGCGGGTATCGACATGGCGCTGCAGAACTGGCGCATGGTTGCCGCCGCTCCCGGTATCACCGACGAGCAGAAGGCTTCCATCACCGCCGACATCGAAAAGATGGTGAACTCGCAGAGCTGGAAGACCACGCTTGAAACCAAGGGCTGGGTCGACACCTATCTCGCCGGTGACGAGTTCGCAGCCCAGCTTGCCGCCGATACGGCAGCGACCGAGGCCATCCTGAAAGACATCGGCCTGGTGCAATGACCTCTGGCGAACCCAATCTCTCGCGCCGCCCCGATGGGGCGGCGCTTGTCATAGCGGCGGTCCTTGCGGCGATTGCGGGGGTGATCATCTGGCAGACCAGCCAGATGCGCGTCCCGCCCATTCAGGCCAAGGTCGGACCGACCGTGTTCCCTTATGTAATTGCCGGTGGACTACTGCTGCTTTCGGCCGGGACACTGGTTGAGGCCATGCGGGGCAAGTTTCCTGCGCGCGACCGCGATAATTACGTGCCGATCCTTTGGATCGTTGGCGGCCTTGTGGCGCAGCTGCTGTTGCTGACCACTGTGGGTTTCTCCATCGCCACCGGCGTGCTGTTTGCCTTCACCGCCCAGGCATTCGGGCGCGGCCCACTCTGGAAGACCATCCCGATCGGCATCGTCTTTGCCTTTATCGTCTGGTTCATCTTTGCCAAAGGCTTGCAGTTGTCGCTGCCTGCCGGTCCGCTGGAACGCCTTATCCCCTGATCGAGAGCTGATGTAATGGATACTTTTGGTCTTTTGGGTGAGGGCCTGCTGGCTGCATTGCAGTGGCAGAACCTGCTTTATGCGCTGATAGGCGTGACCTTGGGCACCGCTGTGGGCGTGTTGCCAGGTATTGGCCCCGCGCTGACCGTCGCACTGCTGCTGCCGGTGACCTACAAGCTCGATCCTGCGGGATCGCTGATCATGTTTGCCGGCATTTATTATGGCGGCATGTATGGCGGCTCGACCACGTCGATCCTCCTCAACACCCCTGGCGAAAGTGCCTCGATCGTCACCGCGCTCGAGGGCAACAAGATGGCGCGCAAGGGGCGCGGCGGGCCGGCGCTGGCAACGGCCGCCATCGGCTCGTTTGTGGCGGGGCTGATCGCGACATTGGCGCTGGCCTTTGTCGCCCCCTGGGTGGTGAAATTTGCGCTGGCTTTCGGCCCAGCGGAGTATTTCGCGCTGATGGTGCTGGCCTTCATCACTGTCTCAGCGGCCTTTGGCGACAGCGCGCTGCGGGGGCTGACGGCGCTGTTTATCGGCCTGGGGCTCGGGGTGATCGGCATTGACCTGCAGACCGGGCAATCGCGTCTCGCCTTCGGCATCCCCGACCTCCTGGACGGCATTGAGGTGACCACGCTCGCCGTGGCTTTGTTCGCCATCGGCGAAACCCTCAAGATCGCATCGGATCGCTCGCAGGTGAACGAAGAAGTGCTCGCGGTCAAAGGTTCGGTCTGGATGACCAAGGAGGACTGGAAGCGCAGCTGGATTCCGTGGCTGCGCGGCACCGCAATCGGCTTTCCCATAGGCGCCATGCCGGCAGGCGGGGCGGATGTCGCAAGCTTTTTGTCCTATAGCGCGGAAAAGAGCTTTGCCAAGCGGCCCGAAGAGTTCGGCCAAGGCGCGATCGAAGGCGTCGCCGGGCCGGAGGCGGCGAACAACGCCTCGGCGGCGGGCACACTCGTTCCCCTGTTGACGCTGGGCTTGCCGACCACCGCAACGGCCGCGATCATGCTGGCCGGTTTTCAGCAGTTCGGGCTGCAGCCAGGGCCGCTCCTGTTCACCAGCAACGCGTCGCTGGTGTGGGCGCTGATCGCGAGCCTCCTCGTCGCCAATTTCATGTTGATCGTGCTGAACCTGCCGCTGATCGGCGTATGGGTGCGGCTGCTGACCATTCCCAAGCCCTGGCTCTATGGTGGAATTTTGGTATTTGCGACGCTCGGAACGCTCGGCGCCAATGGCGGCATGTCCGGGCGGCTAGGGCCAATCAGCTATTCATTCGAGTTGCTGCTGTTATTGGCGTTCGGGATCCTCGGCTATCTGCTGCGGCGTTTTGGCTATCCAATTGCACCCGTGGTGGTCGGGCTCATCCTGGGGCCGATGGCCGAGCAGCAATTGCGGCGCGCATTGGCGATCAGCCAAGGGGATCCCCTGGTGCTGTTCCACTCCCCCATCGCGATAACGCTTTATGTCGTGGCCTTGTTGGCAGTCGCCCTGCCCTTTTATCTGCGCTGGCGCGGGCGCGGGCAGATGCTGAGCCAGCTAGCGAGCGACGAGGACTAACCGGCACAAGAGTGCCAAACAAAAAAGCCCGGACAACCAAAGGTCGTCCGGGCTTTTCAACGTTCTCAGGCAATTCATCAGGTCGCGGGAGGGAGGCGCGCCCCTGACCCTTGCGGGTTAGAACTTACCGACAGAACGGAAAGCGGCCTCATCGATGCCGAGCGTACGAAGGTGCCGGGCCTTGGGCTGACGTCCTGCCTCGACTGCCGCCGCTGCGGCAGCAGCGCTGCCAAAGACGTCGGCGATGGTGCCAAGGGTCGCAAACAAATTCTTGCTGCGCAGGGTGCTCATGATCGGGTCCTCGTTCAAGCCCGACACATCGCCGGGCCGCTTTCATGACCTCAAGATGGTCCCGAGGGGCCCGATGTACCAGAGCCAAAGGGGCATTCCAGCCATGCGCGAGGATCAGCCCTACCAGCTCTTTCCCAGCTAAACCGCCGTATTTGGCACCCCTTCAACCCGAGATATGCGCCAGGCGCATTGCTCCATTACCGACCCGCGAACAACTGCCAACCGGTTCGTGCCGGCGCGGGGAGCCGCAATCGGTTACGGGACACCGGCCGGTGCCTGGTCTTGCTCCAATGGAATGGCCTATTGGTGAGTTCATGCAGAGCGCGCAAGGTCGCGGCGGCCGACAAGAGCCAGTAGAACGGCAACAAGAGTTGGACCAGCAGCAGGTCGTCGCGCTCCAGGCGGCGCAAGCCCGCCCAAGTGGTCGCGACCGCACTGCCATAACCGAGCGCGAAGATCCCCAGATAAAGCAGGGACCAAAAATCCCAGCCGCTCGCCCAAGGCGAAACCCCCAGCAGCCAACGCGCGAGGAGGGTTGCGAGCAGGCCCACATGCAGGAGGGGCGCGATGATCATGCTCAGGATCATGAGCTCGAAGGCGAGCGTTCGGCCAAGGCCGGCATGGCGCAGCAAGAGTCTCGGATCGCGATTGTGGACGATGAAGGTCTGCATCCAGCCTTTCATCCAACGCGAGCGCTGAGCCATCCAGGTGCCCAACTGTGTGGGAGCTTCTTCAACGGTGCCGATATCGATGGTTTCCACCGCGTGATGCAGTCGCGCCAGCCGCATGCCGAGATCGGCATCCTCCGTGACATTGAACGCGTCCCAGCCGCCCATGCTTCGGAGGGTATCAACTCGAAAGTGGTTGGAGGTGCCACCCAGTGGCATCGGCAGACCCCAGCGCGAGAGCGCCGGCAACACAACGGTAAATAGTCCCGCATACTCGCCGGCAAACAGTGCCGTCAGCCAGTTCTCGGTGCCATTGTCGATCACCAGCCGCGCTTGCACGCATTGCAGCTGCGGTGCATCGCGGAAGCGGTGGGCGACGCGCCAGAGCTGGTCGGGATGGGGCGTATCCTCGGCGTCAAAGATCACCACAAACTCCCCCCGGCAAAGGGGGAGGGCGAAATCGAGCGCCTTTGGCTTGGTCCGCGGCGCCGCGTCAGGCACGGCGACGAGGGAAAACTGGGGGTGGTGCAGTTGCGCCTGCACTGCCTCCACGGTTGTGGTCGAACTGGCCTCCACGACGAAGATGATATCGAGCTTGTCAGGTGGATAGTTGAGCGCAGTCATCGCCTCGGCAAGTTGCGGCACCATTGCGGCCTCATCGCGGAGCGGGATCAGCACGGAATAAACCGGCAGATCGGCGTCATTGCCTCGTTCCCTTGATTGGGGCGGCTCCTGGGGTGTTACCGCAAGGGCAGCGATGCGCACCAGGGCGGGAACCACCAGCATCAGGATGGCGAACGGCAACAAGTAGAGCTGACTGACATAGGGCGCCATCAGCACTAGTCCCACCAGCAGCACGACACCCAGCACGAAGGCAGAGCGCGCACCGGCGGTCAGCTCCAGCTGGGCCGCCGCACGCGGCCAGCGCCGGGTCAGGTTCTGCCGCGCGCTGTCGATCAGCGCCCTGCCCGCACCACGCACTAGGTAACTGCGCAAGCTACGCTCAGGGACGAGACATAAATAACGGGCCAGTTCGGGATGCTGCCGCAGCGCGGCTTTGAGGCGCAAAAGCCCGAGGAAATCGGGGGCGCAGAACGCCACCTCTCGGTCCAGCACCTTGAGGCGTACCAGCCGGACGTCCCGGAGAGCCTCCAGGCGCAACGGTTGCAACTGACCTTCAAGATGGCTTGGCACCTTGGGGTAAAAAGCCAGCCCTATCCAGGCGGCGGCACGCTCCATAAGCGCGGCGTCGCTGACGCCCAGCACGGTGGCGCAATAATGCAGCGGATCAACCTCTCGCTCCAGCGCCGTTTCGAGAATGGCCCGGGCCATGCTCGCATCTAAACAGGCATTGCCGAGCACCTGCCTGATCAGCTCCACAGCATCGGACATTTCGGTCGCCGCCCCCGCCCCTAGGGGTTTATACTGGCACAGGAACAAAGCGACGCAAGCTGCAACTGCGTAAAAAGGTTTACGCAGCAAAATGCCGCCACCCCTGAGGGGGGTGACGCGACAGCCAAATACTTCAGGGATACTTAGTGCTTGGCGTCAAACTGGTGCGGATTGAAGCGATAGGCGGTCGAGCAGAACTCGCAGACAACTTCGATCTCGCCATCTACTGCCATTTCCTGACGCTCCTCAGACGAGAAGCTGTTCGCCAGCATGTCCTCGATGCGATCGGCAGAACAGGTGCAGCGCTCGACCATGGGCAGGGGTGAGAACACGCGCACTCCGGTTTCATGGTAAAGGCGGAACAGCAGCCGCTCGGGCGAAAGATCAGGATCAGCCAGTTCCACGTCTTCAAGGGTCGTCAGCAGCGTCTTGGCTTCGTTCCAGCCGTCCGGCTCCTCGAAGTCAGGATCGGCAGTCTCTGGATTGTCCCAATTACCATCGCCCGGCAGGTCTGCCATCACCGACATGCCGGTTTCGGGCAGATGCTGGATCAGCATGCCGCCGGCACGCCAATGAGGGCGGTGATCGCCCTTGCGCGTGAACTCGGCAACCGCCAGCCGCACCATGGTGGGGATCTGCTCGGACTGCATGAAGTAGGTATGCGCCACTTCCTCGAGCGAGTTGCCGTCGAGTGCAACAATGCCCTGATAGCGCTCGGTATGCGGCCCCTGGTCGATGGTCATGGCAAGATGACCGTGACCCAGCAACTGGCCGGGCTGGAGCTTGCCTTCTTCGGCAGCCTTGGTCAGAGCATCGCGATCGAAGCGTGCATAACCGCGCAGGCCGTCAGGCGCATCGAAATCGACAACGATCAGGTTCACCGGGCCATCGGTCTGGGTCTGCATGATGAAGCGACCCTCGAACTTCAGCGAGGAGCCAATCAGTGCTGCCAGCACCACCGCTTCACCCAGGAGGCGGGCGACCGGGGCCGGATAGGCGTGGCGCGACAGGATAGTGTCGAGAGCATCCCCCAGGCGCACGGATCGACCACGGGTGTCGAGCTTGTCGAGCGTAAATGGCACCACGGCGTCGTCCCCGGTTTCGGGCCGGTCCAGCCCCAGGGACGACATCAGGTTCTCAGTGGCAGCAGTGTCCGTCATTGGCTTAAACTTTCGCATGGCTGGAAACCCAGGACAGTCAACCCGAACCGGTCACTGTTGTCACCGCCACCAACCCTCCGGGTCAGCAACTCAGTTCTCCATGGAGAACCGGAACAGTGCTTTGCGCATGATCCGGCCCGGCCGGCAGCACGATTTCAGTTCGTTTCGACCCCGAAGGCCCAGCATAGAATGGCTTTTTGCGCGTGGAGGCGATTTTCAGCCTCGTCCCACACAACTGACTGCGGACCGTCGATCACTTCGTCGGTCACTTCGTCGCCGCGATGGGCAGGCAGGCAGTGCATGAACAAGGCGTCCTTGTTTGCCTGCGCCATTAAATTGGTGTCCACACGGTAGGGTTTCAAGACCCGGCGGCGCTCGGCGGCATCGGTGTCACCCATCGACACCCAGGTGTCGGTGATCACCAGATCGGCGCCGGCTACTGCTTCGCGCGGATCTTCGATCAGCTTGACCCAGGAGCCCGCCTTCTTGATATCTTCCATCAGATCCTTTTCGGGCCAGTACTCGTCGGGCACGGCGATGGTCAGCTCGCACTCAAACAGTTCGGCGGCGTTGACCCAGGAATGAAGCACATTGTTGCTGTCACCCACCCAAGCGATCTTGGCGCCCTTGATGGGACCGCGATGCTCTTCAAAGGTCATGAGGTCGGCCATGATCTGGCAGGGGTGAGCGCGGCGCGTGAGCCCGTTGATCACGGGTACGCTCGAGCCTTCGGCCAGTTCCACGAGGTCGGCATGGGACAGGATGCGGATCATGATGGCGTCGACATAGCGGCTCATCACCCGCGCAGTGTCCTGTAGCGTTTCTTCGCGCGACAGCTGCATCTCCTGGCCCGAAAGCATCAGGGTTTCGCCCCCGAGCTGGCGCATGCCGACATCAAAGGACACGCGGGTGCGGGTAGATTGGCGCTCGAAGATCATGGCCAGCACCTTGTCCTTGAGGAGCTGGGGGCGATCGCCCTGCTTGAGTCGGTCCTTAAGGGAAACAGCGGCGTTGAGCATGCCCCGCAGCTCGCCATAGGTGAAGTCGTCGATATTGAGAAAGTGTCTAGTGTCGCCGGTCATGTTAGCTGGGTCCGGTTGTTCTTGGCTGCGATGCAGCGGGTCAGTCGGCAGCGAGGCCGACGCGTGTTTCTGCCCCAATTGCCTCGAGGGCGGCAGCGATCTTGCCCACCGCTTCTTCGATGTCAGCCTCGGTCACGATCAGTGGCGGCAGGAGGCGCAGCACATTCTCGCCGGCGCCGATGGCTAGCAACTGGTGATCGCTCCGGAGGCGCTCGACGAAGTCGCGCACCGGGGGGGTGATCTTGATGCCGGCGAGGAGGCCCTTGCCGCGCAGTTCCAGGACCTGGTCGGGAAAGCGTTGCGCCAGTTGCTGCAGATGCCAGGCGAGGCGCTGGCCCATCTGGTCGACATGCTCGATGAAGCCGGGCTCAAGGATACGGTCGAGCACGGCATTGCCCACCGCCGTGGCGAGGGGATTGCCGCCATAGGTGGAGCCATGGGTGCCAGGCACCATGGAAGCCGCGACATCACCCCTGGCAAGACAAGCGCCGAGCGGGAAGCCGCCGCCAATTGCCTTGGCTACGGCCACGATGTCGGGCGTAATGTTGCTCCACTCAAAGGCAAAGAACCGGCCGGTGCGGCCATAGCCGCACTGCACTTCATCGAGCACCAGCAGCATGCCGTGCTCATCGCACAGCCGGCGTAGGCCCTGCATGAATTCAGGGGTCATGGCAGAAACGCCGCCTTCGCCTTGGACCGTCTCGATGAGAATGGCGCAGGTCTGCGGCGTGATCAGCGCTTCCACCGCAGCCAGATCACCGGGAGCGGTGTGCTTGAAGCCAGGGACCGGCGGGCCGAAGCCTTCGAGATAGTTGGGATTGCCGCCAGCGGCGATGGTGCCCAGGGTCCGGCCGTGGAAAGAGCCGGTAAAGGCGATGATCTCATAGCGATCGGTTTCGCCCTTGGCCCAGAAGAAATGCCGCGCGGTCTTGATCGCGCATTCGAGGGCCTCGGCGCCCGAATTGGTGAAGAACACAGAGTCCGCGAATGTGGCCTCAACCAGCCGTTGACCCAGCCGCTCCTGCTCGGGAATGGTGAACACGTTGGAGGTGTGCCACACCTTCTCTGCCGCTGACTTGAGCGTTTCCACCAGATGGGGATCGCCATAGCCCAGCGCATTGACCGCGATGCCGGAATGGAAATCAAGATAGGCCACGCCGTTCTGGTCATACAGGCGCATGCCTTCGCCTCGCTCAAAGGCGAGACCGGAGCGGGCATAGGTGCCGTAGAGCGCAGACATGGTGCTTGAATCCTTCTTGGTCGGCGAGCAATTGGCGGGAGCGCAGCAATTCTGCAACCACGTCCCCGAAAAAATCAAAAACGCGCCATAATCTGCAGCGCGTCGCGCGGGCAATTGAGCCGTTTCGCGCGCCAAAGTCAATGTGGCCGCCGGCAAGTGCCTGATTTGACTCAAGCTTTCTTTACCCCTTCTTAACCATTCATTTTCCGGGGAAAGTGGCTGGGGACTCTTGATCCCGATTCCGCCGATAGCGTACTCTCTGACCTATCGGGAGCACGATATCTCGTGTGGCGGACCCGCTAGACATACGAAGTGTAGACGACCACGACTGCCGGAGCTTCTGGCGGGACAATGAAGGATTCTGCTTTGACAATGGTTTCGGAGACACAGCCACAAGGCTGGACAGACGACCGCGTGGAGCTCTTGAAGAAGCTTTGGATGGAAGGTTTGAGCGCCAGCCAGATCGCTGGCGAACTGGGTGAAGGGGTCACCCGCAATGCGGTGATCGGTAAGGTGCACCGGCTCAAGCTGTCGGCCCGCGCCAAGCCCACCAACACGGCGGCCCGCTCACGGCCAGCCCCCCGCCCGGCACCGCGCCGGATGTCTTCCCCTTCCACTGGATCGTCGAGCCCGATGACGGCCGCGGCAGCTTCCTCCAAGCCGCGCCAGATGGCGAGCCGGCCCCAGTCCATCGGCGCTACCGCACTGGCGGTGAGCCCGGAAATGGAAAGCCAGCTTTATGTGGCGCCCGCGGCGGCTGAAATCTTCATCCCCGAAGACAAGCGCCTCAGCCTGCTGCAGTTGAGCGAGCAGACCTGCAAGTGGCCAATCGGCGACCCACTGGCCAAGGATTTCTACTTCTGCGGCGGCCACGCCCAGGAAAGCGGCCCCTATTGCGAGTTCCATTCGCGCCGGGCCTACCACCAGATCGACAAGAAGCGCCGCTGAACAGCGTCGCGACGGCGGGCGCAACGGCGCCCGCGCCCGGTGATAAGGCCTGGGCGCGCGGTGGAGGCTGCCTGGTAACCGCAGCCTCCCAGAGGCCAAAGCCTCAATCCCTCTTTGCCAGAACCTGCCCCTCCCCCAATTTCAGGCGGATTGACCTCACACCATGCCAGGTGTCAGGGCAGCAGCACGTCTACCCGCATGCCTTGGCCCAATTCGCTGCGGATGCTGAGTTGTCCGCGATGGCGGCTGACGATGTGCTTGACGATCGCTAGGCCAAGCCCGGTGCCCTTCCGCTTGCGGCTGGTTTCGGCATCGATGCGATAAAAGCGCTCGGTCAGGCGCGGCACATGCTCGGGCGGCACGCCGGGCCCATGATCCACAACGCTGACCATATGGGCAAAGCCAAGCTTGTTGGCGGGCAGCAGGACGACCTCCACCGTTTTACCGCCCGAGCCGTATTTCAGCGCATTATCGATGAGGTTCTCGAACACCTCGTAGAGCTGACCGCGATCGCCAATGGTTCGGGCCGGTCCTTCGGGCAGGCTGAGGACGATGTCGAGCCCGGCCGCTTCGGCCTGGGTTTGCAGCCCGTCGCGGACCTCGCGCAACAAGCCGGCGAGTTCGATGGTCCCTGTTGGCCTGACATGCTGGTGCATCTCAATGCGTGAAAGCGAAAGGAGGTCATCGACAAGCTTGCTCATGCGATCGGCCTGGCCGCGCATGATGCCAAGGAACCGCTCGCGCGCAGCCGGATCATTGGCTGCCGGGCCAAGCAGGGTGTCGATGAAGCCCAGCAGCGATGCCAAGGGCGTGCGCAATTCATGGCTGGCATTGGCGATGAAGTCGCTGCGCATGGCATCGACGCGCTTAAGTTCAGTCAGGCTCTGCACCGTCATGATCAGTTGCTGGGAGTGCTCGCCGGCGCGCAGCAGGGGCGCAATCACCACTTTGTCCCAGGTCTCGGAGGGCAACGTCTCGTGAATCTCGATGGTTTGAGCACGGCCGGTCCGTTGCGCCGCTTCAACCGCTTGCACCAGTTCGGGGTTACGCAGGGCCAAAGTCAACCGCTTGCCTACGGAGATCGCTGGAAAGCGGCGCTGCGCAGCGCCATTGGCGTGAACCAAGGTCGCGCGTGCATCGAGAACCAGGCAGGGGTCAACCAGCGCATCGGCAAAGGCGGCTACAGCGGCCTCGTCTTCCGCGGCTTGCCCAGCCAGTGCGGCGCTTGGGGCCGTGATCACATCCGTCGGTCGCGCGACGATGGGGAGACAGAGAATGGTTGCCGCCAGCACGGCAAAACCTAAACAGGCGCCCCACCAGGTCAACCCGCACCAGGTTACCAGGGCCAGCAGCACGCCCGCCACAACCACCAGCAGAATAGCGGGCACAGGTAATTTCGGCGCGGCCACTGTGCCAGCTGAAAGAACAGTTTGAGGAATGTTGGCGTCGTCCATTGGCTTTGGAGTACCGACCGCCCAAGTTTGGCGGCTCTTGCGTGCTAAATAATCTCTATAACACGGTCCACGTGACAGCGGAGCGACAAGATTGAGCGATCCATTCGACGACTTCGATATCGACAATCCCAAACTGCCAGAAGCGATCAAGAAGAACGCGATGCGCTCGGGTGGTTACCCTTATGCCGACAAGCTCGACCTCGAGATCTACGAGGCGGAGATGTATGAACTCCAAAAGCAATTGGTGCTGCTGCAGGCTCATCTGCTGACCACGGCCGAGCGCGTCATGCTGGTGTTCGAGGGACGCGACGCGGCGGGCAAAGGCGGCACGATCAAGACTTATCTTTCCAATCTCAACCCCCGACACAATCTGATTGCGGCACTGCCCAAGCCCAATGATCGGGAAAGGACGCAGTGGTACTTCCAGCGTTATGTGGAATGGATGCCTGCGGGTGGCGAAACCGTGCTGTTCGACCGCTCCTGGTACAACCGGGCGGGGGTCGAACGGGTAATGGGCTATGCCACGCCCAAGCAAGTGGAGCACTTCCTCCAGGAAGCCCCCGAATTTGAGCGCCGCATCACCGATGACGGCATCCATCTGTTCAAGTTCTGGCTCTCGATCGGCCGGGAAATGCAGCTCAAGCGCTTTCACGACCGCCGTCACGACCCGCTCAAGGTCTGGAAGCTTTCGCCGATCGACATAGAAGCTTTGGGACGCTGGGAAGCCTATAGCGGGGCGCGAGACGCCATGTTCGAGCATACCGATGTGCCTCACGCCCCCTGGATGGTGGTGCGCTCCAATGACAAGCGCCGGGGACGGCTCAACCTCATCCGCACGGTGCTGCATCGGCTTGACTACGCCGGCAAGGATGTCGATGCGATCGGGCCGATCGATCCCCTGCTCGTGATGGACACCAAGTCCTTCATGGCCCTGGTGGACCAGCACTGATGGTTCAGAGGAATTCGGCGGTCGCTGCGTTGACAGCTTGCCCGAGGCTGGGGTTAGTGCGGCTCGCGAGCGGACCTGTTCGGGGGCAAAGTAGTGGTATCGTCCGATAAGGCCGTGGTGGTCACCAACGCGCGGGGCACATCGCCCTTCGTGATCGTGTGCGACCACGCTTCCAACCGCATTCCCGAACGCTATGGCGATCTTGGTTTGTCGCAGGTCCAACGGCTGAGCCATATCGCCTGGGATCCGGGGGCACTTGCCGTCAGCCGGGCCTTGTCCGACGCGCTCGACGCGCCCCTCGTGCAATCAACGGTGTCGCGGCTGGTGATCGACTGCAATCGCGCGCTCGATGCACCCGATTTGATCTGGACCTTGTCGGAAGCAACGCCGATCCTGGCCAATGAGAATTTGGATGAAGCCGAGCGGCAATTCCGGATCAGCCACTTCCACCAGCCCTATCACGCCTCCATCCACACCTTGCTGGAAGCGCGACGCCATGCCGGACGGGAAGCGGTTCTGGTTTGCGTGCATTCCTTTACCCCCGTTTACCACGGGGTGGCGCGACCTTGGCCCATCGGGTTGATCCATGGCAGTGACCAGCGCTTCACCCGGGCGCTTTATGACGCGCTCAAGGCCGAGGATCCCGAACTCAATGTCGGCTGGAACCTGCCTTATGCCGCCCTGAGCGGTGTGACCCTGACGCTGGAACAGCATGGCGACGGCCGGGGGCTTGAGGCCACGATGATCGAAATCCGCCACGACGAGATCCTCGAAGTAGATGGCGTGCAGTTCTGGTCAGAGCGGCTGGCCCGCTGCTTGGTGGCAGCGCGCCAGCGGCGCAAAGGTGCGGTGCGCGGCTAGGCTAGCGGCTCAGCCTCGTACCACCTCGGCGACTGTCTGGGCAGCGCCGATTTCGTAGAGGCTATCGAGATGAGCGAGCACTGCCGCACGGAACGCGGCATTGTCCGGCAGGTCGGTGCCGAACACCTCGCTGACAGCGACCAGACCATCGAACAGCGCTTCGGGATCATCACCGGCATCAGCCGCGATCGCCATCATTCGCATGGCGAGCGGATCGCGCACATCGATGCTTTCGCCGCTTTCATCCACACCTGTGACATAGCGCATCCAAGCCGCAACCCCGAGCGCGAGCCGGGTGAATGGCTGGTCGGCCGCCAAGCGGTCGCGGATAGTGCCAAGCAGGCGCTGGGGCAGTTTCTGGCTGCCATCCATGGCAATCTGCCAGGTCCGGTGCTGCAGGGCCGGATTGCTGAACCGCTCGAGCAACTGGTCGCGATAGGCGCCCAGATCCACGCCCGGCATGTGGAGCGTGGGCATGACTTCCTCGGTCATCAAACCGCGGATCAGGGCGGCAAAAGCGGGGTCACCGACGGCATCCGCGACATATTGGTGGCCCGCCAGAAAGCCCAGATAAGCCAGGGTAGAGTGGGAGCCGTTGAGCATGCGCAGCTTCATGCGCTCGAAGGGCTCGACATCGGCCGCAATGGTGGCGCCCGCCTGCTCGAATTGCGGACGGCCAGCCGAGAAGCTGTCCTCGATCACCCACTGAGTGAAGGGTTCGGTCATGATCGGCCAGGCATCGGCAACGCCGGTCGCGGCCTCGATCATGGCGCGATCGGCGTCAGTCGTTGCGGGCACGATGCGGTCGACCATGGTGCTGGGGAAGCGAACATTGTCCTCTATCCAGCGGGCCAGTTCGGGGTCACGCAGGGCAGCGAAGCGGGTCACGATGCGCGCCGTAGTATGGCCGTTGGACGGAAGGTTGTCGCAGCTCATCACGGTGAATGCGCCAAGTTCCGCCGCCCGACGGCGCGCCAGTGCCTCCACCAGCATGCCCGGCGCCGACCGGGGTTCGGTGGGATGGGCCAGATCGGAGGTGATATCGGGATGGTTTTCGTCGAGCTCGCCGGTAGCGGGATCGTGGCAATAGCCCTTTTCGGTCACCGTCAGCGATACAATGCGAATGGCAGGAGAAGCCATCAGCGCCAGCAATTCCTCGCGCTGGGTGTTGGCATCCATGACCGCCAGGATCGAGCCGATAATCCGCGTACTGGTGCCCGACGCGTCGCGCACGGCAATCGTATAAAGCCCATCCTGCGGCGCGAGTGCATCCTTGGTGTCGGGGCGGCGCAGGCTCGCGCCCACAATGCCCCAACTCGGGTCCTGAGCTAGCAGATCGTCGACGTAGACCGCCATGTGGGCCCGGTGGAACGCGCCAATGCCGAGATGGACAATCCCGGGTGTCACCGCACCTCGATCGTAATCGGGCACACGGACGCTCTGTGGCGGATTGGCGAGCAAGGAAGCGTTCAAACGCGGCATCGGCAAGTAAACTCCTGTAAGCGGGCGCACCATAAGCAGCTTCGCGCTTGTATGGAAGATCAACTTGGCCGCTTTCCAGCGATGAAGCTGTCGCACCCGGTCTTGCGGCAGGGCGGCTTTTGCGCTCATAAGCGGAGCCACAACAGGAGGGTTCAGTCTTGAGCAAGCGCTTCGTGAGCATCGGAGAATGCATGATCGAGATGAGCGGGGGCGAGGACCGGCAATACCGGCTCGGCTATGCCGGCGATACGCTCAACACCGCCTGGTATATGCGCGCCCTTCTTGAGCCTGAGTGGTCGGTGGACTACTTCACGGCGCTCGGCGAAGACCGCTATTCCGCCGATATCCGGGCGTTCCTTGAGCAGCACCGGATCGGCACCAAGCATATCGGCACGATCAAGAACCGCCGCCCTGGACTGTACCTGATCCATCAGGAAGGGGGGGACCGGCACTTCACCTATTGGCGCGACCAATCGGCAGCGCGACTGTTGGCCGAGGACAAAGGTGCTCTCCACGCCGCGCTCGAGGGCGCCAGCATGGTGTATTTCTCCGGTATCACGCTGGCCATCCTGCAGCCGCGGGCGCGGGGCCGCCTGCTGGGGGCTGTAGTGGCGGCACGTGAGGCGGGGGCGACTGTCGTGTTCGACACTAATCTACGCCCGGCGCTGTGGACCAGCCAGCGCGTGATGGCGTCCATGCTGACGGCGGCCGCGAGCCTTTGCGACATCGTCCTGCCCACCCATGGCGACGAAGCGCCGGTGTTTGGCGACCGCAGTGTCGAGGAAACCGCCGAGCGTTACTTGGAGCTGGGCGTCGGGGAAGTGGTGGTCAAGGATGGTGGCAATCCCGCCCTGGTGGCGACTGCTACCGAGCGGGTTAAGGTCGCGCCACCGCCTGCCGGGAGCGTCGTCGATGCGACGGGCGCAGGGGATTCGTTCAATGGCGCCTATCTCAGCGCCCGGCTGGCCGGCAAGGGCCTGCAGGAGGCGGCAGAGGCGGCGCACCGGGTCGCTGGCATTGTGATCGGGCAGAAGGGGGCCTTGGTGGACCCGGCGCTGCTCAGCTAGGTGCGGTCGCGGTCTTCGGCCTGGTAGGTTGCGCGGGTTGCGGCTTCCGTGACGGCTTTTTCCCCGGGGGTGCGATTGCGGTTGCGCATGATGCCGAAGACGACGGCTAGCGCGAGGGCGATGACGCCGACGGTGAGCAGGATCAGCCAGATGGATGGGCCGGATTGAACTTCCATTATCGATCTCCTTTTGCGCTCAACGGAGCGAGGGAGAGCATGGTTGCGCTAAAACCTGCGATCACCCGCTTCGGCCATGTAGTGCTCTTCCTCGGGGGTGCTGGTACGGCCTAAGGCCTTGTTGCGGAAAGGAAAGCGGCCGAAGCGCTCAATGGCGTGCAGGTGATCGAGCATGAACTGCAGCTGCTCGGGATCGCCCAGCGCCTGGTAGAGGCGAACCCCTTCATGCTGGATGATGATGGATTCCGAATGCATGAAGGGCAGGTAAAAAAACGGCCGCCGGATGGCTTCCACGGCGTGGTCGGCATCGATCGCCAAGGCTTCTTGCGCCAGAGCTAAGGCCATGGAATCCCAGGCGAAAGCCTGGGCGGTGCCACGATGAAGCTGGCGCGAGAACTGGTCGAGCACGATGATCTCGGCGAGGCGCCCGGCGGGGCTGTGCCGCCAGGTCCAGGCTTCTGCCTTGCCGACCCGGGCGTGGGTGTCGGCAAAGCTCTCGCTGAGGGCAGCATCGAACTCGGGCTTGCCGCCAAACCAGTCGTCCGGGCCATGGTCGACGAACCAGAATTGCAGCACGTCATCGGCGTTTTTCATGGTTCTGCCACCTTGATGAACGGGTTCTGAACGCCTGTTCACCAGGGCTCAGCCAACCACAATATGCACGCGGTTGCCGAATGGGTCACGCGTTTCGATGCCGCCCTCGATCGGGGCAATTGGAGCGCCCGAATTTTGCAGCCGCCCTTCAACAGCGGCGAGGGTCGCCTCATCGGGCACGGTGATGGTGAACCAGCGCAGGCCGGCCGAGCCGGGCGGCGGCAGCACGGCATCGGGACCCGACCAGATGTTGTAGGCCAGGGTATGGGGCATGTAGTCGAGCCCGACATCGCCCATGCCAAAGGAATGGATCAAGAGGAACCCGGCAAAGCCGATGACGTCGCGGTAAAACGTGGTGGCGAGGTTGAGGTCGGAGACATGCAGATGGATATGGCCGATCCGGGTGCCGGCCGGCATCGACTGCTGCGGCAGTGGGTTGGGGCCGAGTTCATCAGCCAGCAGAGCGCGCAGATCGATGGGGTCGCGGCCCGAATGGGGCTGGCCGTCGGCGGTGACGGCATAATGACCCTGGTCGGGATGGCCGAGCGTGCCGCGCCAGGGCGTCTCGAAGGTGATCTCAATGCCATTGCCGTCGAGGTCCCAGAGATAGATGGCTTCGGACACCAGATGGTCGGTAGGCGCGATGCGCACATTATGGGCGAGCGCGCGCAGGGCCAGTTGCGCCAGGTCGGCACGGCTGGGGACGTGGATGGCCACATGGTAGAGCCCGATCGTGTGCGCAACGGCCGGGCGCAGGGCGCCGGTTTCGAGCACGACCAGGGGCTGGTCCCCTGCCCCCAGCACCAGCGCATTGCCGGTTTCGGAGAGCAGGCGCAGGCCGACGACGTCGCGCCAGATGGCAAGGGCCTTGGCGCGGTCGGTGACGGCAAGATGGACGGGACCCAGCCGCGTCGTCAGCGGCAGGAGGGGCTGGGAGCGGATATCGGTTTGAACGCTGGCGTCGATCATGGTCGGGCCTTTCGCAGACGGGGGTGGCTGATTGTCCCGCTTGATATAGTGCCCCCGCATTGTTCCAACCATCGGGCGCGAGGCGAAGGCATTGTTCGCTGGAGCGGGTGCAATGGGGCTCAGCTCCGGGAAGCTCCGGTGTGATGACACGACGACCCCCTCCCTCGGTCCCTCCCCTCAAGGGGGAGGGAAGGCAAGGCCTCAGCAATGGTGCAGGTAGCTTCGGCCGGTTGAGGCCTTCCTGCCGCCGATGCGACCATATTAGCGATCGAGGCGTTCAATGAGACGTAACCAAGCGCGTCAAAAGCCTTGCAACGGCAAGCACTGGACAGACTAAGCTTGGGGCTCGACCCAGCAAAGGATCAAAGCAATGACGAAGATCATGTACACCGCACGCGCCACTTCCACTGGCGGCCGCTCCGGCCACGGCGTGACCGATGATGGCGTGCTCGATGTGACGCTGACCACGCCCAAGGAAATGGGTGGCGATGGCGCGCGCGGCACCAATCCCGAGCAGTTGTTTGCCGTGGGCTATTCGGCCTGCTTTTTGGGTGCGATCAAGGGTGCGGCGCGCAAGACCAAGACCCCGATCAGCGAAGATTCGACGGTGACGGCGGAAGTGAGCTTCCGGGACCGCGAAGACGGCGAGGGTTTCTGGATCCAGGCGGCGCTCAAAGTGCACCTGCCGGGGCTCGACAAGGCCACCGCCGAGGATGTGGTGCAGCGCGCCCATGTGATCTGCCCTTATAGCGAAGTGTCGCGCAAGGGTTTTGAGGTAACGCTCGAAGTCGAGTAGTTTTGAGTTTTGAAGGGGTGTGGGGCGATGAGGTTTGGGCCTCTCGTTCCCCCCACCCCGTCCCTCTCCCGAGGGGAGGGTGACGCTCCCGATCAGCGGTGATCGACCGCTTGGAGCTGGGTGATTGCCGCGCTTTCCTCAGGCGATCTTGCGGCCTTTGGTGAGTTCGAGGGCCTGGCGCTCGAAGAGGCGGCGGTAGATGCCGGCTTTGAGGGTGATCAGCTGGTCATGGGTGCCTTCCTCGACGATTCGGCCCTTGTCGAAGACGAGGAGGCGATCGAGGGCGCGTACGGTTGAGAGGCGGTGCGCGATGACAAGGGTGGTGCGGCCGACCATCAGGCGTTCCATGGCCTGCTGGATCAGCACTTCGCTTTCGCTGTCGAGGCTCGAGGTCGCTTCATCGAGGATGAGGATGCGCGCATCGGCGAGGAACGCCCGGGCGATGGCAACGCGCTGGCGCTCGCCGCCCGAGAGCTTGACGCCCCGCTCGCCCACCATGGTCTCGTAGCCCTTGGGCAGATTCATGATGAAATCATGGGCGCTGGCCTGGCGGGCGGCCTGCTCGATCTGGGCGCGGCTGGCACCGGGGCGGGCATAGGCGATGTTTTCGGCCAGGGTGCGGTGAAACAGGATCGGCTCCTGTTGCACAATGGCGATCTGGCCGCGCAGCGAGGATTGCTGCACGTCGGCGATGTTTTGCCCATCGATGCGAATGGCGCCCGAATTGACGTCATAAAGGCGCTGGATCAGCTTGACGAAAGTGGTCTTGCCCGAGCCGGAATGACCCACGAGACCCACCCGTTCGCCCGGCGCGATCTCCACCGAGAAATCGCGGTAGAGCGCGGTCTGGTGCGAACCGTACTGGAAGGTGATGTGGTCGAACTCAATCGCACCCGCAGTGATGCGGATGGGTCTGGCGCCCGGCTTGTCGTCGATACCGAGCGGCTCATGGTTGAGGCGCACCAGTTCTTCCATGTCGTTGACCGAGCGCTGCAGGTTGCGGATGTGCTGGCCAACGTCCCGCAGATGCCCCTGCAGCACAAAGAACATGGTGAGGACAAAGGTGATGTCGCCCGGCGAAGCGGCGCCCTGGCGCCAGAGCAGCAGGGCCGTGCCGAGGACTGCGGCCTGCATCAGCGCCATCATCGCGCCCTGCACGCCGCCATTGATCGTGCCACGGGTCCAGACCCGGCGGGTGCGCGAGCGCCATTTGGCGACGACACTTTCGAGCCGGCGCTCCTCACGCTCCTCGGCGCCGAACGCCTTGACCACGGAATTGCAGCTGACGGCATCGGCCAGAGCGCCGCCCATGCGGGTATCCCAGGCATTGGCGAGGGCGCCGGCGGGGGCGACGAAATTGACCGACATCAGCACGGTGACGGTGACAAAGATGATCGAGCCGATGCCGACGACAAGGCCCATGACCGGCCAGGCCAGCCCGAGGATCACCGTGGCGCCGATCAGCATCAGCAGCGAGGGCCAAAGGGCGACCAGCAGCGTATCGTTGAGCAGATCGATGGCGCCATTGCCGCGCGTGATCTTGCGCACGGTGGAGCCGGCAAAGCTGTTGGCGTGCCAATCGGTCGAGAAGCGCTGCACCCGATGAAAAGCGGTGTTCACCACATTGCTCATGATGCGCAGGGTGAAGGGAATGATGTTGAAGTAAACGAGCTGGCGCAGCACGACCGAGCTCAGATAGAGCCCGACCATGGTCCAAAAGGCGATCACCGCCGCCCACCAGAAGCTCTCGTCCTGCCCCGAGCCCGAGGCGACAGCATCAACGAGACGCCCGGCGAAAATGGGGGTCAGCGCTTCGGCCAGCGTTGCCAGCAGCACGAGGGTCGCGATGGTGGCGATGCGCCAGGGCTGGCCCCGCCAATGGGCAAAGGTAAAGCCGAGCACGTCGCGAAAGGCATCGGCGCGGAAAGGAAGCTTGTTTGACGACATTGGGGGTTTCCGGCGGCGTTGGCGCACCGGTCCTCGATGGCAATGGGAAAAACGCACAACCAGAAGGGCTTAAAGGCCCCGGGGCAAGACATGAGGTTGTGGCGGAATAAGCGGCGCCGCGAGGGGCAGCCCGGACAACGCCTAAACTAGCGTCGACCCGATGGGGAAACGGTGATCGATACTGTCATGCAACGCCTCCCTGGCCCGGAACAGGGGATGGTTCTTAGAGGAAGAGCCGCGTTTTGCCAAGAGCCAAAACTCACGCCGATGTGAGGGGTGGCAAGGTGAGGGGCAAAAAAACAACGGCGCGGCTTCCGGGAAGGGAAGCCGCGCCGCTGGTCGGGTGGGAGTGCCGGGGGCTCGATACAGAGTGCCCAGCCGAGAAAATCAGATCGTGTCGGTGGTGTATTCGCCATAAGCCAGGGCTGCCATGAAGGCTGCGAACATGGCAACAATTGCAGCGACGATGAGAATGGTCATTTCCGGCTCTCCGTTGTTTCTGGAGAGGGTTCTAGCCCCGGCGGGAGATGCGCTTCTTGATCTAGATCAAACGGAGTAGCGTTTTGGCTGGCCGGGCGCGGTGGGAGCGGGTAGTTTGCCCGCAGTTGTTCACTGCTTCGGTTTTATTCCATGACCACCAATGGCCCCATCGATCCCGTCAAGCTCGACAAACTGGCGCAAGTTGCCATCAAGGTGGGCTTGCAGCTGCAGCCCGGCCAGGACCTGGTGATGACGGCGCCCTTGAGCGCGGTGCCGCTGGTGCGCCGGATCACCGAGCATGCCTATAAGGCAGGCGCCGGGCTCGTGACCACGATCTATGCCGATGAGGAAGCAACGCTCGCGCGCTACAAATACGGCAATGAGGCGAGCTTTGATCGCGCCGCGGGCTGGCTCTACCAGGGCATGGCCGATGCCTTCAAGAACAACGCGGCGCGGCTGGCGATTTCGGGCGACAATCCGATGATGCTGGCCGGCCAGGACCCCGACAAGGTGGGCCGGGCCAATCGGGCCAATTCGGCCGCCTACAAGCCGGCGCTGCAGCTGATCACCGGGTTCGACATCAACTGGAACATCGTGTCCTATCCGGGCGCGGCCTGGGCCAAGCTGGTGTTTCCCAATGACAGCGAGGAAGTGGCGGTGGGCAAGCTGGCCGACGCCATTTTTGCCGCGAGCCGCGTCGACCAGCCCGACCCGATCGCCGCCTGGGCCGAGCACAATGCCAATCTCAAGCGCCGCTGGACCTGGCTCAACGGCAAGGCGTTTTCGGCCCTGCATTATACCGGGCCGGGCACCGATTTGACGGTGGGCCTTGCCGATGGGCATCGCTGGAAGGGCGGCGCTTCGGAAGCCAAGAACGGCATCACCTGCAATCCCAATATCCCCACCGAAGAAGTGTTCACGACGCCGCACCGCATGCGCGTGGATGGTTATGTGGCGGCGACCAAGCCGCTGTCGCATAATGGCGCGCTGATCGAGGAGATGCAGGGCCGGTTCGAGGGCGGGCGGCTGGTGGAACTCAAGGCTTCCAAGGGGCAGGATATCTTCAACAAGGTGCTCGACACCGATGAGGGCGCTCGTCGCTTGGGTGAAGTGGCGCTGGTGCCCCATTCCTCGCCGATTTCGGCGTCGGGGATCCTGTTCTTCAACACGCTTTATGACGAAAACGCTTCCTGCCATATCGCGCAGGGCCAGTGCTATTCGGATTGTTTCGTGGGTGGCAAGGATTTGAGCCAGGAGCAGATCAATGCCCAGGGCGGCAACAGCTCCAATATCCATATCGACTGGATGATCGGCTCGGACCAGATCGACATTGATGGCGTGCATGCCGACGGCTCGCGCGAGCCGGTGATGCGCGGGGGCGAATGGGCCTAGCACGGCGCGTTTACCGCGCCATCATCGCCGCAAGTTTCTTGCTGGTGCTGGTGTGCGGCGGCATGGCTTTCGATATCTGGCGCTATGGCGAAGCGAGCTCGGCCGAGCCCGCTGACGCCGCTTTGGTGCTGGGGGCAGCGGTGATCGGGGAGCGGCCGACGCCGGTGCTCGAGGAGCGGCTGCGCCATGCCCAGGAGTTGCATGATCGCGGCCAAGTCAGGCGCATTGTCGTCACCGGAGGCCTCAGCCCCGAGGATGGTTTGACCGAGGCCGAGGCCAGCCGGCGCTGGCTCGTGTCGCGCGGCGTGCCCGCGGGCGATGTTGTGCTCGAGGATCAATCGCGCACGACGATCGAGAACCTCGCCTTTGGCAAGGCGGTGCTGGAAGCGCATGGGATCGGCAGCGTGTTGATCGTGTCGGACCCCATCCATATGCGCCGCGCAATCATGATCGCGGACCGGCTGGGCGTTATCGCC
Source organism: Devosia sp. Z11_6 (assembly GCF_058133665.1). Lineage (NCBI taxonomy): Bacteria > Pseudomonadati > Pseudomonadota > Alphaproteobacteria > Hyphomicrobiales > Devosiaceae > Devosia > Devosia sp. Z11_6. The sequence continues at coordinate 93,147 of NZ_JBYUNQ010000008.1, read as the reverse complement.
AGACCTTCGCCGACGCCCACGACGCGCTATCGCAGCTGGCAGACCCAGGTGCCGTTTCTGGCCAAGGAAGTGTGGTTCATGGCGCAGTATCTCGTGACGGGGATGTAGCTGGCCTAATCCAGTGGCTTGAGGCCGGCAAGGAGCGTCGGCAAGAGTTCGGTGACGGTGGGGTGGATGTGCATCGTCTGCGTCATCGAGGTGTAGGGCAGATCGCCGGTCATCAGCTGCAGCAGCGATTGCACCACCTCGTCGCCCCGGATGCCGAGGATCGCGGCGCCGAGGATGCGCTGGGTTTGCGCATCGACGAAGACCTTCATCAGCCCCTCGGTTTCGCCCCGCTCGCGGGCGCGGGCGACCTTGCTCATGGGCATGGTGGCACTGAGCACCGGGCGTCCGAGCTTACGGGCTTCGCTTTCGCCAATGCCGATTCGGCCCAGGGGCGGGTCGATGAAGAGGCCGTAGACGGTGGTGCGGCCGGCAATGGAACGGGCGCCGTTGTCGAGGAGGTTGTCGGCGACGATCTCGAACTCGTTGTAGGAGGTATGGGTCCAGGCGCCGCGGCCATTGATGTCGCCCATGGCCCAGATGCCGGGTACATCGGTGCGCAGGTGATCGTCGACGGGAATATAGCCATGCTTGTCGGCTTGGAGGCCGGCGGCGGGGAGGTCGAGGTCTTCGCTGTTGGGGGTGCGGCCGAGCGCGAGGAGGAGATGACTGCCCGAAAGGGTGTGCTCGCCATCGGGGCCGCGCAGGGAAAGGGCGATGCCGGGACCGTCAGGACGGACGGACTGGACTTCAGTTTCGAGGAGGAACTGGACGCCGTCGCGCTCGAGGATCTGTCTGATGGCGGCGGAGATGTCGGGGTCTTCGCGGCTGGCGGGGCGGTCGCCGCGGGCGATGATCGTGACCTTGGCGCCAAAGCGGGCATAGATCTGGGCAAATTCCAGCGCCACATAGCTGGCGCCGGCAATCACCAGATGCTCGGGGAGCGTATCGAGTTCGAGGATGGTGGTGTTGGTGAGATAGGGCACATCCTCGATCCCCGGCCAATCGGGGATGCTCGGGCGGGCGCCGGTGTTAATGAAGAGGCGCGGGGCGGTGAGGCGGCGGTTGTTGACCTCGACCTCGGTGGGGGAGACGAAGCGGGCGGAGCCGGTGATGAGTTCGAGCCCCTCGGTGTTGCCGAGCCAATCGGTCAGGCTTTGCACGGAAGCATTGACGACCTTGTCCTTGCGCGCCTTGACCGCCCGCATGTCGACGCGGACCGGGCCATCGAGCACGACACCATAATCGACGGCATGGCGGGCCATCCAGGCGGCGCGGGCGCTGGCGACGAGGGTCTTGGTCGGGGTGCAGCCATCATTGACGCAGGTACCACCGAGATGGGTGCGCTCGACCAAGGCCGTCTTGTGCCCGGCTTCGGCGAGCCGCGCGGCCAGGAACGGCCCGGACTGGCCCGCCCCGATGATGATGGCATCAAACTGCTCGGCCATGGGAACCCCCTTGCTGCCCATCAGCTTAGTGCGGGATGGGCGGAGCCGCCAGCCCCCGGGCCGGCATGGTTAAGCGGGCGATAGCCAGTCACCCCGATCCGGCTTGCACCCGTTGTCCCCGCGGGCCAGTGTTCGGGGACCCAAGAGGAGTGTTGTTGCATGACCCCCGAAGAGCGAATTGCGGTTTCGAGCTGGTCGCTGCACCGGCTGCTGGGCAGCACCTATCCCCATGACCTGACCAGCAATGACGTGGGGCCCGAAGAGTTGACCTATGGCGAGGGCAGCGAAACCCTGCTCGATCTGCCATCCGCGCTGAAGCGGCATGGTTATCATCGGCTCGAGTTGGTGTCGTTTCACCTGCGCAGCCGCGATCCGATTTATCTGGAAGAACTGCGGGCGAGCCTTGCGGCCTCGGATGTGCGGCTGCAGACCCTGTTGATCGATGCCGGCGACATCACCGATCCCGTGCATGGCGATCGCGACCGGGACTGGATTGCCGGCTGGATCGAAGTCGCCAATACACTGGGCGCAGACAATGCCCGGGTGATTGCCGGCAAGCAGAAGCCGACCATGGCGGCGCTGGATCGCTCGGTGGCGGCGCTGCGGGTGCTGGCGCAGCGCAATGCCGGCTCAGACGTGCGGCTCGTGACCGAGAACTGGTTTGACCTGTTGTCGACGCCGCAGCAGGTGCATTGGCTGCTCGATCAACTGGAGGGACGCGTTGGATTGCTGATGGATTTTGGTAATTGGTCGGGGCCGGACAAATACGAGGCGCTGGCATCCATCGCGGGACGGGCGGAGCTCTGCCATGCCAAGGCGCATTTTACAGATATTGGGGTTCTCGATGAGGCAGATTACTCCGCCTGCATCGTTGCGGCCGAAAATGCCGGTTACCGCGGGCCCTATACGCTGATCTACGACAATGACGTGCTGCGCGAATGGGACGGGCTGCGCCATGAGCGGGACTTCGTGATCGGCTGGTCCGAGCACGAAGAAGAGGTCTAGGGCAAGGCGGCCGCGAGCGGGGTGGTCTGGCGCGGCATGCGGTTCCAGGCGTCGAGCGCGGCGATCTTGTAGGCTTCGGCCAAGGTCGGGTAATTGAAGGCATTCTCGACGAAATAATCGAGCGTGCCGCCCAGATTGAGCACGGCCTGGCCGATATGGATGAGCTCGGTCGCGCCCTCCCCCACGATGTGAACGCCCAGCAATTTGCGGTCCTCGAGCGAGAACATCATCTTCATCATGCCCGACTGCAGGCCCATGATGTGGCCGCGCGAGGTTTCGCGGAAGCGCGCCACGCCGCTTTCATAGGGAATGCCTTGCGTGCGCACCTGCTGCTCGGTGAGCCCAACAGTTGAAATTTCGGGCACGGCATAGATACCGTAGGGGAAGAACTCGGGAGCGGGGTGCATGGCCGCGCCGCAGGCATGAAGGGCGGCAATCCGCCCCTGCTCCATGGAGGTGGAAGCGAGCGAGGGAAAGCCGATCACGTCGCCGGCGGCATAGATGTTGCGCACATTGGTTTGGAAAGTGGCAGGGTCCACCTTCAGGCGGCCGCGATCCTGCGGGGTAATGCCGGCGTTTTCGAGCCCCAGATTGGCGGTCGCGCCAGAGCGGCCGGCAGCATAAAGCAGCATGTCGGAGCGAATGCGGCGCCCGTCGGCGAGGATCGCGATCGGCCAGCCCACGGAATCGAGTTCGACCTGATCGACCTTGGCTCCGAGACGCAGGGTGACGCCGCGCTGGCGCAGTTCGTGGGTGAACTCCTCGATGATCTCGCGGTCGATGAAATCGAGAATGGTGTCCTTGGGCTCGATGATGGTGACGGGCACATCGAGCGCCGAAAAGATGGTGGCGTATTCGATGCCGATCACGCCGGCCCCGACCACGGTCAGGCTCTTGGGTACGCGCGGCTCGAACACGAGGCTATCGCTATCCACTACGGAGCGGTCGTTGAAGGGGATATTGGCGGGGCGATAAGGGGTGGTGCCTACGGCGATCACGGCGTAATCAAAGGAAAAGATGTGCTCTTCGCCATCGGGGTCGGTGACGCTGATCCGGTTGGTATCAAGGAAGCGCGCCATGCCGCCAAAGGTGCGCACGCCATTGCGGGCGAACTGATGCTCGAGCACTTCGATCTCGTAATCGAGCGTCTTGCGCAGGCGCGAGCCGAGATCCTTGCCCTCGATCTCCTTTTTCACCCGATAGGCGAGACCATAAAAGCCGCGCTCGCGCCAACCCGAAAGGTTGAGCACGGTTTCGCGCAGGGTTTTCGAAGGGATAGTGCCGGTATGGACCGAAACGCCACCGAGGCGCAGCCGGTTTTCCACCACCAGCACCGAGCGGCCGAGCTTTGCTGCCTGCACGGCGGCACGGCGGCCGGCGGGGCCGCTGCCGATCACCACGATATCATAATGGTCCATGAAGACTCCTTGAGGTGCCGGTGACGGGAGGCGATTTCGCCCTTCCAGGGCAGGACGGGCAAGACGAAGCGGCGCAAGGCCGCAAGAGGGCGGGCTAGGCGGGCGGCGCTCCGGTCAGAGCGCCGCAACCGGGGCGGGCAGGTCATAAAATTTTTGCACCACGTCCCAGCCCTCCTGGGCGGTGTCGACCACGTTGAACAATTCAAGATCATTGGGCGAGATGGTCCCGGCTTCTGCCAGCGCCTCGAAATTGATGACCTTGCTCCAAAAGCTCGCGCCAAACAGCAAGAGCGGCACCCGGGCCATGCGGCCGGTCTGGATCAGGGTCAGCGCCTCGAAGAATTCATCAAGCGTGCCAAAGCCGCCGGGGAAGACCGCGACTGCCTTGGCGCGCAGGAGAAAATGGATCTTGCGCGTGGCAAAATAATGAAAGTTAAACGAAAATTCCGGCGTGACGAAGAGATTGGGCGCCTGCTCATGGGGCAAAACGATGTTGAGCCCGATGGACGGCGCGCCGACATCGGCAGCCCCACGATTGCCCGCTTCCATGACGCCCGGGCCGCCCCCGGTCACCACCACGAATTCCTTGAAATCAAGGCTGCGCGAGGTTTCCGAGGCGAGGCGCGCGAAATCGCGCGCCACATCATAGTAGCGCGAGGCGGCTTCCAGATTGGTTTTCTGGGTCTGGTTCTTGGCGGCCCAGGCCGGCTTGCCGGGCTCGGGAATGCGCGCACCACCAAACAGGACCACGGTTGAATTGATCCCCGCTTCGCGCAGGCGGAACTCGGGTTTCAGATATTCCAGCTGGAAGCGGACGCCCCGGATGTCCTCGGAGGTGAGAAAGTCGTCATCGGCGAAAGCCAGGCGGAATGCGGATGACTGGGTCTGGGGCGTATTGGGAGCGCGCTGGGAAGCGTCAATGTCCTCCTGGGAGGTACGCAACGGGGTGGGACGGCGTCTGGCCAAGAAAAGCTCCGATACGGGCAATTGGATTTTGTGGTGAGTTAAGCGGGCGGGGAACGCGGGGTAAAGGGTCGCACCCCGCAAAGGGCTGCGCCCTTATCATATAGGTATTTGGACCCGATCTTGAAGACGATGGCCGCGGCGGCGGGCAGATTGGTCGCCCTTGAGCCGCGGGCGAGCGCGGATCAAGGGCGCGCCGCACCGGTCTTGCCCCTTGCCTTTGCGGCCATTTATTCGCATATAGCGCCTCGGGAGGTTGGCGCGGACGTGTTCCTCGCCAACCGGGTCAGGTCCGGAAGGAAGCAGCCCCAACGAGACCTGCACGGGTCGTTGCCAGCCTCCTATTTATTCCCGAGCTGAGCCAGCGGCTCCCCGGTTTTTTCCTTTTTCACCATGCATTGGAGGGCAGGATGGCGGACGCTCAAACCTCGCCTTATCTGGTGCTGGCCCGCAAATATCGCCCGCGCGACTTCTCGACCCTCGTGGGACAGGACGCGATGGTGCAGACGCTGGGCAATGCGTTCAAGCAGAACCGCATCCACCACGCCTTTATCCTGACCGGCGTGCGCGGCGTGGGCAAGACCACGACAGCGCGCATTCTGGCGCGCGCCTTCAATTATGAGGATGCGAGCGGACGGCACCCCACACTCGACCTCTCGGTCGAGGGCGAGCATTGCCGCGCCATCATCGAGGGGCGCCATGTCGATGTGGTGGAAATGGACGCCGCGTCCAATACCGGCATCAACGACATCCGCGAGATCATCGACTCCGTCAAATACGGCCCCGTGTCGGCGCCGTTCAAAGTCTATGTGATCGACGAAGTGCATATGCTCTCGACGGCGGCCTTTAACGGGCTGCTGAAGACGCTCGAAGAGCCGCCGCCCTATGTGAAGTTCATTTTCGCGACCACCGAGATCCGCAAGGTGCCGGTGACCATCCTGAGCCGCTGCATGCGGTTCGACCTCAGGCGGATCACGCCCGAGGTGATGACGGCCTATGTGCAATCGATCCTCGAGCAGGAAGGGATCGGGTTCGAGCCCGAGGCCCTGGCGATGATCGTGCGGGCAGGTGAAGGCTCGGCGCGGGACAATCTGAGCCTGCTCGACCAGGCGATCGCCCATGGCGATGGCGCGGTGACGGCCGCGACGGTCAAGGCGATGCTGGGCCTGGGGGACCGGTCGCGGATCATTGACCTCTTTGAAGAAGTGATGGCCGGGCGGATCGGGGATGCGCTGCAAACGCTGCGTGCGCTCTACGATCTGGGCGCCGATCCGCAAACGCTGATGGCCGATCTTGCCGATTTCACCCATCTCGTAACGCGCATCAAAGTGGTGCCGGCGGCGGGCGAGGATTTGTCGCTGACTCCCGACGAGCGCGTGCGGGGCGCTGAATATGCCGGGCGGTTGCCGATGCGGGCGCTGTCGCGGGCCTGGCAGATCCTCTTCAAGGGCCACGAAGAAGTGGGGCGGGCCAACAATGCCCTCCAGGCCGCCGAAATGGTGCTGGTGCGCCTGGCTTATGCGGCCGATCTGCCGACGCCCGACGAGTTGATCGCCAAGCTCGCCAACCAGCCTGCCCCCGCGCCGGCGCTGCCGCCGGGAGGCTCCTATGGGCGTCCTCCGAGCGGTGGTGGTGGTGGCGGGCAGGCGATGCGCGTTGAGGCGCCGCAACCATTCCAGGCCGAGCCGGCGGTATCGCGCTCCCTGCCTTCGCCCGAGGAGGCGCCCCAGGCGCTGGCGCAGCCGGTGCTCGTGACGACCCAACCACTGGAAACGGTGCAACCCGCGCCGCCTCCGCCGCCAGCCATGGCCAAAGTGGGGAGCTATCGCGAACTGATTGCGCTGGCGGGCGCCAAGCGCGACGTGTTGCTTAAGCTCGCACTGGAATCGCAGATGCGGCCAGTGTCGTTCAGCGAAGGGCAGATCGAGGTGGCGCTGGCCGAAGGCGCCGATCCCGGCATCATCGCCATGTTGTCGGCGCGGCTGCAGCAATGGACCGGTTCGCGCTGGCTCGTGACCGTATCGAGCAAGCCGCCCGAGGGCCTTACGTTCCGGCAGGAGCAGCAGGAGCGGCAAAAGGCGGCGCATGCGGCGGCCCACGAGGACCCGCTGGTGCAGGCCATACTTGAGACCTTTCCGGGTGCGAAGGTCGTGAATGTGAAATTGCGTGACGATGCCGTCGCGCCCGAGGCCGATGCGGCCCCCCCGCCAGCAGAAGAGGACGAGGAATGAAAGACATCATGGGCATGATGAAGGCCGCCACCGAGATGAAGAGCAAGATGGAGGCCATGCAGGCCGAGCTCGGCGACCTCGTTGTGGAAGGCCAGGCAGGCGCGGGCATGGTCACCGTCTCGCTTAACGGCAAGGGCGAGATGCGCGGCGTGCGGATCGATCCGAGCCTGTTCAAGGACGACGATGTGGAAGTGCTCGAAGACCTGATCGTGGCCGCCCACAACGACGCCAAGAGCAAGGCGGAAGCCGAAATGCAGCGCAAGATGGCCGAGGTCACGTCGGGCCTGCCGCTGCCTCCGGGCATGAAGCTGCCGTTCTAGGTTTTTGGACTGATGTGAAGGCGCGGGGCATTCCCGCGCCGATCCCGTTGCGGCGCGTGGCGCCACCTCTTCGCCCACCGGGCGTCGGGGCAGGAATGATGTTGATGGCGAGCGGCGGACCCGAGATTGAACAGCTGATCCAGCTGATGGCGCGCTTGCCGGGCCTGGGGCCGCGTTCGGCGCGACGGGCGGTGCTGCAGCTGATCAAGAAGAAGGATCAGCTGATGATCCCGCTATCGGCCGCGCTCGACCGGGCCGTGGTGGCGGTGCGCACCTGCGAAGTGTGCGGCAATGTCGATACGCAAAGCCCCTGCGCCATCTGCGCCGATCCGCGCCGCAACGAAAGCGGCATGCTGCTCGTGGTCGAAGACGTCGCCGATCTGTGGGCCCTAGAGCGCGCCGGGGTCGGTGCGGTGAAATATCATGTGTTGGGGGGCGTGTTGTCGCCGCTCGATGGCGTCGGGCCCGATGATCTTTCGATCGAGGCACTGCTGGCGCGGGCACCCGAGTTCAGCGAGATCGTCCTCGCGATCAATGCGACGGTCGAGGGGCAGACCACCGCCCATTACATCACCGACCGGCTGGGGCATGGCACCACCAAGGTAACGCGCCTCGCCCACGGGGTGCCCGTGGGCGGCGAGCTCGATTATCTCGATGAAGGCACGTTGAGCCAGGCGCTCAAGGCGCGCACGCTGGTTTAGCGGACGCCCTTGTCGGGATCAAAGCCGTCGCCTTCTTCCCATTCGGTTTCATCGAGCGGCTCGGGCTCGTCTTCGTCATCATCGAAGGGAGCGCTGTCGGCGGCTTCCCCGGTGATGGCGGCGCGGCCATCCACATCGTCGGGCGAGAGGGCATCGAGGTGGTCCTCGGGGTCCTGCGCCAGAACGCCCGTGGCATTGCCATAGTCGAATTCATCATCGGCATCGGCCAGCGAGCCCGAGAGTTCGGCAATGGCGCGATCGATTTCGTCGAGCAGCGGATCGGTATCGGGATTGGTGGCAAGATCGCCGGCCTGGCGGGCGCGGATCTGGTCGGCCAGTTCGCGCAGGCGATCGACGCGTTCGCCCGCCGGGCGGTCCTCGCCATAAAGCAGGTCGTCCACCTCATCCTGGCTGATCGGTTGGCCGACAATGACTTCGTCGACGGCATCGGCCGGTGCGGTGTCCTGCGGCAGGATAGAGCCGGGATGGTTTGTGGGCATGGCTTGCTTCCTTGAGCGAGAGTGTTCGAAGCACACAACGCGCCGGAGCGAGCGCGGGTTCACTGCACCGATCAACTGCTTGGGGGACTGCAACGGGGCGCCGGCCGGCTCGTTGCTGGATCAACGCAAGGAGCGATTGATGAGCAAGGCACTGCAGAAGGGAACGAAGGTGACGTGGAACTGGGCCGGCAGCACGGCACAAGGCACGATCGTGGAGCGGTTCACCGATAAGGTCACCCGCACCATCAAGGGCGCCGAGGTGACGCGCAATGCCAGCCAGGAGGAGCCGGCCTTTTTGATCCGGCAGGAGGATGGCGACGAGGTGCTCAAAAGCGCCAGCGAGCTGGAACCGAAGTAAGCCGCGGGCTTACTCGCCGGCGAAGTAGGTTACGGGCCTACTCGCCGGCCAGGCGGGGTTGTTCCTCGAAATCCATGGCGTCGATGCGCTCGCCGCGCTTGTTGATCTTGCCGGTGGAGGTGAGGATATCGCCGATGTCGCGGCTGGCCTGGTTGAAATGGGTCTGCAGCTTGTTGACCCGTTCATCGAGCCGCCCGAGATCGGCCAGCAATTCGCGCACTTCCCCCTGGATCAAATGGGCCTGTTCGCGCATGCGCACATCGCGCAAGAGGGCCTGGATCACCTGCACCGAGAGCATCAGGAGGGCGGGCGAGACGATGACGACGCGGGCGCGGGCGGCCTTTTGCACCACATCGGGAAAATGCTCGTGAATGTCGGCGAAGATGGATTCGGAGGGCACGAACATGAAGGCGGTGTCCTGCGTTTCCCCGGGGATCAGGTATTTTTCCGCAATTGCCTTCACATGCACGCCGATATCACCGCGAAACTGGGTTTGCGCGGCGCGCAAGGTTTCGGGTGAGTCAGCCATGCCCAGGCGCTGCCAGCTTTCGAGCGGAAACTTGGCATCGATCACGAGGCTCGGTGCGCCATTGGGCATGAGTACGAGGCAATCGGGGCGGTTGTTGTTGGAAAGCGTTGACTGGAAGGAATAGCTGTTGGGCGCCAGCCCATCGGCAATGATCGCTTCCATGCGCCCCTGCCCGAAAGCGCCGCGCGTCTGCTTGTTGGCCAGAATGGATTGGAGCGAAACGATCTCGCTCGAGAGCGAGGTCATGGTAGATTGGGCGCGATCGATCACCGCCAGCCGTTCATGGAGCCTGGAGAGCCCCTCATCGGTTTTGGTGCGGGTTTCCTGCAGGGCCTGGCCGACGCGTTGGGAGGTGGAATCGAGCCGTTCATTGACCAGCCGGGCCAGATCGGAGGTGCGCGAGCCAAAGATCTCGGACATGGTTTGCATGCGGCCCGTCATCTCCGACTGCACCTGCATAAGCCCGGCGAGATGGCGCTCCATGGCTTCCGAGCGCGCCAGCACCGCCGCAGTTTCCGCCGCCCGCGCTTGCCCGGTGCGCAGCGCCGCCAGCACGAGCACCAGCAGCAGCAGGACGATGAGCCCGCCACCCGCCGCGAGCGCCTGGAGCGGAGTGACTGCGAATTGGCCGAAAACAAGAAGCGGGCTGTCCATGCTGCTGGTTTAGGACGATTCGGGCGTTCCTCCTATGTTCTTGTGCGGCGTGGCGCCAACTGGCGACCAGTTGCGGGGGGAGTGACCCGGATTTTATAGGGCAACAACACAGGTTTAGGGAATGCCTACTCCCGCCCCCCCGGCGCGTTGCGGGTGGAGCCAGGAGAGAGCCATGCCACTATATTTCTTTGATACCGATGATGGTGACGTCTTGTTCAGGGACGAGATCGGCTCTGACCTGGCTAGTGACCACGCCGCGCGCGACGAAGCCTCAAGCGCCCTGGCGGAACTGGCCAAGGACCATATTCCCGGGGCCTACCCGCAAAAGAACATCACCATGTGGGTGCGCAATGAAGAGGGTGAGCCGATCCTGCAACTGGCGCTGAGCTTTGCCATCCGGCCCCTGAAATAGCGGCGTGGGCGCTGCCGACCAGTTCGCGCAATTCAGTCGAGCTCCCCGGCGTAAGCGGCCAACTGATTAATGGTGGTGCCCCAACCTTCATCAAAGCCCAGTTCGGCGTGCTTGTGGCTATCGGCGGCGTTTTTGTGGAGGACACGAGCGGAATAGCGGGTGCCCGGCCCTTCGGGCGTAAAGGTGATGATCGCCGTCAGCGCCAGCCATGGCTCGGTGGGACGCCAGCCTTCGGCCAGGGCCGTGGTCCAGACCAGGCGCTGCTCGGGCAAAACCTCGAGAAAGCAGCCTTCCACATGGGGTTGGAACGGTCTCTCCCCTTCGCGCATCCGGGTTTCAAAGCCGCCGCCGGGGCGCAGATCGAGCTTGACCACCTCGCATTCTATGGGCGCCGGGATCCACCAGCGCGCGAGATGCTCCGGCCGGCTCCAAGCGGTCCAGACCTTGGCGGGCGCTGCGTTGATGAAGCGAGTAATGGTGAGTTCGTCGTCGCAAACAGTCATGGATTTGGCTCCTCGGCCAGATGGTTTTCGACATAAGCCGCGAGCCGATCCGCCCCGGCGCTCCAGAATGCGCGTTGCTCGGCCAGCCAGCTTTCGGCTTGCAGCAGCCGCTCGGGCTCGATGCGGCAGGTGCGAATACGGCCGGTTTTTTCCGTCGCTATCAAACCGGTCTCCTCAAGCACCCGCAAATGCTTGAGAAAGGCGGGCAAGCCCATGGCGAAGGGCTCGGCCAGTTGCTTGACCGGCTTGGGGCCAGCCAGCAGCTGGCGGAGCACCGCCCGCCGGGTCGGGTCGGCAAGGGCGTGAAAGGCTCCGTCAAGGGCTGGGTCAAAGTTCTCCATGTGGTGAACTATGGACATCAGTTCACCACTTGGCAAACTAAACCTGTTGCGCGTTGGTAAGGGGCGCTCAGGCAGAGCGCGGTGGGTCCTGCTCGAACTGACCGGCACCAGCGACAGGGATTAGCCAGGGTTCGCGGCGCTTGATCCAGCCTTCGCGGGTGGGCACGAAGGCGGCCGGGACCTGATCGAGAGAGCCCAGCACGATTTCAGCGCCGGTTTCGCCGAGGTGGAAGAGCGGCGCGCCGCATTGGGGGCAAAAGCTGCGCCCCTTAAAAGTGGCGTAAGTGCCGGTGACAGAGAATCGCCCGACCGGCCAGTCGGCATAATACAAAAAGGTGCTGCCGGTTTCGCGCCGGCAATCGGTGCAATGGCAAAGGCCCACTTTGAGCGGTTCGCCCGTCACTTCGTAGCGCACCGCGCCACAGCGGCAACCACCCTGATAGGTTGTTGGCATGGCGTTATCCTCCCTGTTGCGGCAACGGAACGGCCTTGGCGGGGTTCCAGCGCAGTTGACCGGAAGCGCCGAAAATACCATATCGGGAACAATTCCCTTTTGCCTGGACGAATAAACATGGCTATCCGCCCCATTCTTGTGTTGCCCGACCAGCGGCTGCGTGCCGTCGCCGACGCCATCCCCGAGGTGGACGAGGAGATCAAGACGCTGGCCAAGGACATGCTGGATACCATGTATGACGCGCCCGGCATTGGTCTTGCCGCCCCCCAGATCGGGGTGATGAAGCGCATCGTGGTGATGGACCTAGCGGGCGAAGGCGAAACGCCCGATCCGCTGGTGATGATCAATCCCGAGATTACCAAGGTTTCCGACCAGATCCAGGTGACCGAAGAAGGGTGCCTGTCGATCCCCGAGCTTTACTATGAAGTGGAGCGGCCTGACGCGGTGACGGTGAAGTACACCGATCTGGATGGCAATGAAGTGGTTCGGGATGCCGATGGCAAGTTGGCCGTTTGCATCCAGCACGAGATCGATCATCTCGATGGCGTGCTTTACATCGACTATCTCAGCCGCCTCAAGCGCGACCGGGTGATCAAGAAGTTCGACAAGGCCGCCAAGCGCGCCGCGGGCTGAGCGCCGTGTTGCTCGTGGCCGGGGCTTGCCGCGGCCGCTGACTTGATTGAGATGTTGTCGAGGGGTGGGCTGGTTGTGGCCTGCCCCAAGTTTTGATTGCTGCCCGGGAGTTTGCCGATGCGCGTTGTTTTCATGGGCACGCCCGAATTTGCCGTGCCGACCCTGTCCGAGATCGTTTCGAGCGGGCATGAGGTGGTGGCAGTTTATACGCGCGCCCCAAAGCCAGCCGGGCGCGGGCAGGCCGAGCGCAAGTCGCCGGTGCATCTGGCGGCGGAAGCGATGGGCATTCCCGTGCTGACGCCGCGCTCACTCAGGGGCCCCGACGAGCAGGGCGTATTTGCGCTCCATGATGCCGATCTCGCGGTGGTGGTGGCCTATGGGCTCATTCTGCCCAAGCCCATTCTGGAAGCGCCGCGTGAGGGGTGCCTTAACCTGCATGGCTCGCTGTTGCCGCGCTGGCGGGGCGCCGCGCCAATGCAGCGCGCGATCATGGCCGGAGACACGCAGACCGGCGTCATGGTGATGCGCATGGAAGAAGGGCTCGACACGGGCCCGGTAGCGCTGGGCGAAGTGATCCCAATCGGACCCGACACCACGGCGGGCGAATTGCACGATACCATGATGCGGGTGGGGGCCGATTTGATGGGGCGGGCGCTGGCGGCGCTCGAGCGGGGCAGCCTTGATTTCACCCCGCAGCCCGAAGCGGGCGTCACCTATGCCAAAAAGATCGAAAAGGGCGAAACCCGGATCGACTGGTCGCGGCCGGCGGCTGAGGTGCACAACCATATTCGCGGCCTTTCGCCGTTTCCCGGCGCGTGGTTCGAGATCGAGCTCGGTGGCAAGCCGGTGCGCGTCAAGGCGCTGCGCTCGACGCTGGCGGAGGGATCAGGGGCGCCCGGCACGGTATTGCCGGAGCTGACCATTGCCTGCGGGACTGGCGCCGTGCGGCTCGTCCAGGTGCAGCGCGAAGGCAAGACGGCGATGGATGCCGCGACGTTCCTGCGCGGTGCCGGTGCGCTGCCGAGGATGCTCAGTTGATCGCGAAGTTCGAGATTTGTGCTCCCTTCCCCCTTGAGGGGGAGGGCCGGGGTGGGGGGTGGCCTTGTGGGTCACTGACGGACCCCCTCCCCCGGCCCCTCCCCTCAAGGGGGCGGGGAGGCCAGACCTTGGGCCGGTGTTGAGCCATGGCGCGGTTCAAGCTGGTTCTTGAATATGACGGAACCCCGTTTTCGGGCTGGCAGGTGCAGCCGATCCGGCTGACCGTGCAGGGCGTGCTGGAAGACGCGATCGAGCGGTTTTCGGGCGAGCGGGTGGTGACGCAAGCGGCGGGGCGCACCGATGCGGGGGTGCATGCGCTGGGCCAGGTGGCGCATTTCGACCTTTCCCGCCCTTGGGACCCGTTCCGGGTGCGCGAGGCGCTCAATTATCACTTGCGGCCCCATCCGGTGGCGGTGATATCGGCCGCAGCGGTGGATGAGAGCTTTGAAGCGCGGTTTTCCGCCACCGCGCGCCACTATGAGTACCGCATCCTCAATCGACGGGCGCCGGCGGTGATCGAGCGCAACCATGTGTGGCACCTGCCCATGCCGCTCCAAGCCGAGCCGATGCACGAAGCGGCGCAGGGCATTCTGGGGCTGCATGATTTCACGACGTTCCGGGCGGCGGAGTGCCAGGCCAAGTCGCCGCTGCGCACGCTGGACCGGCTCGATGTGCGGCGCGAGGGCGAACATATTGTGGTGGTGGCGAGTGCCAGGAGCTTCTTGCATCACCAGGTGCGCTCGCTGGTGGGTTCGCTCAAGCTCGTCGGTGAGGGCAAATGGGCGCCGGAACGCTTGCGCCAGGTGCTCGATGCGCGCGACCGGCGGCAATGCGGGGCGATGGCGCCGTCAGCCGGGCTGTATCTGACCGGCGTCGACTACTAGACGGGCGGCGGCACTGCCGGCATCAGCATGCCGTAAAATAGCAGCAGCCCGATGCTGGCGCCCACCAGCTGGGCGACAATGAACATCGCCACCTGCATGGGCGAGAGCGTCACGATCAGGCGGGCAATGTTGATGTCGATGATGATCACGACGATGATCACGCCGAAAAAGGCAATGCCGCCGCCGTCGCCCACCAGCAGCAGGAGCAGCGACAGGAAGGCGGTGAAGAACGTGGTCCAGTTATCGGCGACCAGGAAGGGCACGAAGCCATCGGTGCGCCCGAGCTGGCGCAGCACCACATAGGCGAGAGCCGCCTGGAGCAGGAACAACACGCCATTCATCAGCAGGCCACGGGTGGCCAGGCCCGGCTCAAGCCCAAGGCCGAACAATTGCGGCACAAAGGCCGAGATCGCGTTGGCCAGGAGGAAGGCAATAAAGGAGCCGATCAGGCCGCGCTGGCTGAAATCGAAAAAGCTTGCTGCCTGCCGGTTGCCGGTCAGGAGCGCAAAGCAGCCGCGTGCCGCACTAGCCAGTTCATCGCGAAAACTCGTGGTCGGCTGGGCCAATGGTTACTCGGCAATCATAGGGGGGACGCGGCGGGGTTCAGGAGCATGTAAAGGCTCACCGGCATGCCGACAAGCAGCGCGATCGTTAAAACTGCAAATGCGACCGAAACGCCTCGGCTCCAGCCGGCCGCAACACGGCCGAGCCGATAAAGCAAATAGCCCAGCGCGAGCCAGACCAGCAGCAGCGCGGGGCCGCCGATGAGGGAAACCACCGTCCCGGCAACAAGATAGGCCACCAGCGCATAAATGCCGGGGACCAGCAAAGTGCGCAGCGGGGCCGGGCTGGCCAGAACGCGCTTGGTGATCTGGATGGCCAGCAGCAGCGCCAGGATCGAGAGCGCCTGCACCACCAGCGCCGAAGCGATGCCCATCATGCTGGGCATGCCAACGCCCATGGAGGCGAAGGCGACGGACAGAAAGGCCACAAACAGGAAGATGGACAGCGCGGCCGCGAGGCCTGCATTGGTCAGGGTGAAGTGCTGCGACCAGGCGGGGTCACCGCGCAGCAGCAGCATCCAGCCGCGCCAGGCCCGGGTGAGCGCCGCCCAGAGCTTCACGCAACCGCACCGGCAAAAAAGCGGCGCATGAATTGCGTGTAGATCTCGGTCAGCCCGGTGAGATCGGAGATGGCGATGTGCTCGTCGATCTTGTGCATGCTGGGGCCCACAAGACCACATTCCACCACCGGACCATAGGGGGCAATGAAGCGGGCGTCCGAAGTGCCGCCGCCGGTGGAATATTGCGGGCGCTGCCCGGTGCAGTCCGCGATGGTGTCCGACAGCAATGCAACATGCTCGCCGAGGGGGGACAGGAAGGACAGCGAGGGGCGGCCGATGACCTCGAACCGCACGGTGGTGCCGGAGGGATCCACCTCGGCGATGCGCTCGCGCACCCATTGTGCCAGGGTGTCGGGGGTCCAGCCATCGTTGAAGCGGATATTGAAGCGCAGCGTCCCGGCGGCGGGGATCAGATTGGCGGTGGGATTGCCCACATCGATCGAGGTGAGCTCGAGATTGCTGGCCGGAAAATGCTCGGTCGGGGTGTCGAGACGCGTTTCGCTCAGGGCGAGAGCAATGCGGGACAGTACGGGGAGCGGGTTGTTGGCCTTGTCCGGATAAGCGACATGGCCCTGGGTGCCCTCGACGGTGACAACGCCCGAGAACGAGCCGCGCCGGCCGATCTTGATGCTGTCGCCAAGGGTGGCGGCGGAACTCGGCTCACCCACCAGGGCGAAGTCGAAACGGTGACCCTGTTCATGGGCCCAGGCCATGAGCTTGCCGGTGCCGTTGACCGCGTCGGCTTCCTCGTCATTGGTGATGGCGAGCATGATCGTGCCGGCGTCAGCGGGAATGGCGGCGGCAGCGGCGACAAAGGCTGCAATGCCCGACTTCATGTCGGCGGCGCCACGGCCATAAAGCTTGTCCTCGCTGGGGCGGGCGGTGAAGGGGTCACTGGTCCAGAGGGCTGGATCGCCAGGGGGCACCACATCGGTGTGGCCGGCGAACAGGAGCCGCCGACCGCCCCGCCCCCGGATCGCGAAGAGATTGTCCACCGGGTAGGAGCCGTCGCCCTCAAAGCGGAGGCGGTGGATTGCGAAGCCCAGCTTTTGCAGTTCGGTTTCGAGCAGGTCGAGCGCGCCGGCCTCATCGGGGGTCACCGAGGGGCAGGCGATCAGGCGGGTGAGGAGGTCAACGGGGTCGGTCATATCGGGATGGTTCCGGGAGCGTGGCCCCACCCCACCCTGCCTCCCCCATCGAGGGGGAGGGTAAGGAGGAGCCTGCGCTGGCGACTTAATCGCGGAGGAGCTCGTTGATGCCAGTCTTGGAGCGGGTTTGGGCGTCGACGGTCTTGACGATCACGGCGCAGTAAAGGTTGGGGCCGGGCTGGCCGTTGGGCAGGGGCTTGCCCGGGAGCGAGCCCGAAACCACTACGGAATAAGGTGGCACCTTGCCGATATGGATTTCGCCGGTGGCGCGATCGACGATCTTGGTGGAGGCGCCGATGAAGACGCCCATGGAGATCACCGAGCCTTCGCCAACGACAACGCCTTCAACGATTTCCGAACGGGCACCAATGAAGCAATTGTCCTCGATGATGGTGGGAGCCGCCTGCAGGGGCTCGAGCACGCCGCCAATACCGACGCCGCCGGAGAGGTGGACGTTCTTGCCAATCTGCGCGCAGGAGCCGACCGTGACCCAGGTGTCGACCATGGTGCCTTCATCGACATAGGCACCTAAATTGACAAAGCTGGGCATCAGGATGACGTTCTTGGCGATAAAGGCCGACTTGCGGGCAATGGCGCCGGGCACGGCGCGGAAGCCGGCATCGCGCCACTGATTGTCGCCCCAGCCTTCGAATTTGGTCGGCACCTTATCCCACCAGGTCGAGCCTTCAGCGCCACCGGTCATGGCCTTGTTGTCGTTGAGACGGAAGGACAGGAGCACGGCGCGCTTGAGCCACTGATTGACCTGCCACTCACCATCGATCTTTTCGGCAACGCGGGCCTGGCCGCTATCGAGCAGGTTCAGCGCCGTTTCAACGGCGTCACGCACTTCGCCTGTGGTGCCGGGATTGATCTCGGCGCGGTTGTCAAAGGCGGTGTCGATGATGCGGGCAAGATCGGCATGGGACATGGGGGAACTCTCGAAAGATAGGGGGTGTGAAGGGAAGGCGGGGCCCTCAGGCCGGGGCGCTCTCATGATTGCTGGCGGGATAAACGCCCAGAATGCGGAACTGGTCAGTGAAAAAGCCGAGCTCCTCAAAGGCCAGCTGCACCGACCGGTCGCTGGGATGGCCCTCGATATCGGCATAGAACTGGGTGGCGGTGAAGGCGCCGCCGACCATGTAGCTTTCGAGCTTGGTCATGTTGACGCCATTGGTGGCAAAGCCGCCAAGCGCCTTGTAAAGCGCGGCGGGGACGTTGCGCACGCGGAACACGAAAGTGGTCTTGGTGTTGCCCGGAGCGGCGCGGCGTTCCTCACGCGACAGCACCAGGAAACGCGTCGTGTTGTGGTCGGCGTCCTCGATATTGGAGGCCAGAACGTCGAGGCCGTAGATCTCGCCGGCAAAACGCGATGCGATCGCCGCCAGCGTCGGGTCGCCTTTTTGCGCCACTTCGCGGGCCGAGCCCGCGGTGTCGACCGCATTGATGGTGCGAAAGCCGTTGTCGGCGATGAACTTGCGGCACTGTCCAAGCGCCACCGACAGGGACTGGACGGCGCGAATATCGGCTAGCTGCGTGCCGGGAAGGCCCAGCAGGTTCATTTCCACCCGCAGATAGGTTTCCCCAATGATGAAGAGCCCACTCTGGGGCAGCAGGTGGTGGATGTCGGTGATGCGGCCATAAAGGGAGTTTTCCACCGGCACGACTGCGAAATCGGCGCGCCCGCTTTGCACCGCGGCCAGGGTTTCCTCGAAGGTCACGCAACCCATGACCTCGTCGAGAGGAAACACATTGCGTGCCGCCGCATGGCTGAAGGCGCCATTTTCGCCCTGAAACGCAATCTTCCTGCTCATCGATACACTCCGCTCGGCTGTGGGTGCAGCTTTTGAACCCGAGCCCGGCGGGTGTCAATTCGGCCAGGGCCCCGGCAATGAGCCCGGGCGGGGGAAATGTCGCACCACCGGATTGGGCAGTTGCGCCTTGATGGGCTTGCGACTATCTTCCGCGCGCGGCGAACCGGGTGGTTGAGGGCAGCTTCTTTAGGCAGTCGCAAGTTGAACCCGCTTGGACTATCGTTCGTTCGGGGATGGACTGGTAGAGAGTTTCACATGGATTCGTTTGAGATTAACAAGATCATGGGCGCCGTACTCGGCACCCTGGTGTTTGTCATGGGTGCCAGCTTTGTGGCTGAAGCCATCTACCACCCCATTGAAGGGCGTGGCCCCGGCTATGCGCTGCCCGAACCCGAAGCCACCGAACTGGTGGCCGATGCAGGGCCGGCCGAAGCCGCAGCGCCCCTGGGCGTGCTGCTGGCGAGCGCCGATCCCGCGCGTGGCGCAACCGCCGTCCGCAAGTGCCAGTCCTGCCACAATTTCGGCGAGGGCGAAGGCAACAAGCAGGGCCCCCATCTTTATGCCGTTGTCGGCCGCCCCGAAGGCGCGGTGGAAGACTTTGCTTATTCCGACGCCCTGATCGCCCACAACGCCGCGGGCGATGTGTGGAGCTACGAGAATCTCGACGCCTTCCTGACCAGCCCGCGCGATTATGCGCCGGGCACCAAGATGGCGTTTGCCGGCGTGCGCAGCCCCGAAGAGCGCGCCGATATCCTGGCTTACCTGCAGACCCTGTCGCCCGATCCGGTGCCGTTCCCGGCAGCGGATGTGCCCGCGACCGAAACCGAGGCAGGCGCCGAGCCCCAGGCTGAAGAGCCGGCCGGCGAAGAAGCCGATGTTGCGCCGGCAGATCCGGTTGCGCCCAGCAATCCGGCCAGCACCGCGCCCGAAAACATCACCGTGCCAGTGGCGCCCGATGCGGCGGTGGAAACACCCGAGGAAACCATGACCGAATCACCGGTGGTGGGCACCCCGACGGGCAGCGGCACCCCCGCAACGAACCAGGCGCCAGCCAATCCGATGGCGCCAACCCAGGCCCCCTCGCCGGCGCTACCGAACGATCCGGGCACGCCCCCAGCCGCACAGTAAGCGGTTCAAGCCTTCATCAAGCCGCGCCCCAAAGCGCGGCTTTCTTTTTGTCTGAAACCCAGGACCTTCTCATGCTGCTGCTGCACCTTTCCGATCTGGACGAGGCCGGCTGGGCCGAGCGCCTGCGGGCAGCGCTGGGCGATTACCCGGTGGTGCGGCGCGGCGACCGGTTCGATCCGGGCGCCATCCGCTACCTGCTGGTGTGGAAGCCCAAGCCCGATGCGTTCGAGGGGCTCGACAATTTGGAACTGGTGCTTTCGATCGGAGCGGGCGTTGATGCGCTGCTCAAGCATCCCGGCCTGCCCGATGTGCAATTGATCCGGTTCGTGGACGAGGATCTGACGCAGCGCATGACCGATTATGTGGTGGCGCAGGTGACCATGCATCACCGACTCCATAGCCGCTTCCAGGCCGACCAGAAGGCGCGGCGCTGGAGCCAGCTTTACCCGCCCGCTGCCAGCGAAACCTGCGTCGGTATCATGGGGCTGGGCGTGCTTGGGCAGGATGCGGCGCGGCGCCTGGTGCCGCTGGGCTTTGCGGTGCGCGCCTGGAGCCGCACGCCCAAAACGGTGGACGGGGTTGAGGCATTCGTGGGCGCCGAGCAGTTCGACGATTTTCTTGCCGGCACCGATATCCTGGTGAACCTCTTGCCGCTGACGCCTGAAACCGCGGGCATCCTCAATATGGAAACCTTCCGCAAGCTGCGGCGCGGCAAGCTCGATGGTGGACCGGCGATTGTCAATGCAGCGCGAGGCGGGCACCAGCGCGAGGCCGACATCGTCACGGCACTACGCGACGGTACGCTGGGCGCCGCGAGCCTGGATGTGTTCGAGACCGAGCCGCTGCCCGCCGATAGTCCGCTCTGGGACACAGCCAACTGCTACCTCACGCCCCATATTGCGGCGATTTCCAACCCACAGACCGGCGCTACCTATTTTTCGCAGGTGATTGCCGATCACGAGGCGGGCAAGCCGCTGCGCAATGTGGTGGACCGCGGGCGAGGGTATTAGGGGGCGGGCTTAGCGCACGCGACAGCCTCTGCGAGGCTGCGCGGGGCGATTAGCTTGCGGGTTGCGGCGGACCGCGCGGGCGCGACAGCCTCTGCGAGGCTGCGCGGGGCTGAACGCGACAACCCTGCGGGTTGCGCGGGAGCGATTAGCTTGCGGGTTGCGGCGGGCCGACAACCCTGCGGGTTGCGGCGGACTGCGCGGGCGCGACAGCCTCTACGAGGCTGCGCGGGGGTACCGCGCCTTGAGCACACCGTAGACCGCGCGGATGCCGTGGTCGGTGGCGCCGAAGGGGCGGCCGGCGCGCGCTTCGGGGGCCCAGGCCATGATGTCGAGATGCACCCAGGCGCCGGCATTGGCGACAAAGCGGCGCATGAACAAGGCGGCGGTGATGGAGCCGGCAAAGCCGCCCTGCCCGGCATTGTTCACGTCGGCGATCTTGCTATTCATCATGGCATCGTAGGGCGACCACAGCGGCATTTGCCAGAGCGGATCGTCCAGGGCGAGGCCGGCGGTCATAAGCTCGCGCGCCAGCGCATCATCGGTGGAAAACAGCGCGGGCAGTTCGGGGCCGAGCGCAACGCGGGCAGCACCAGTGAGCGTTGCCATGTCGAGCAGCAGTTCGGGGCTTTCCTCATCGGCCAGCGCCAGCGCATCGGCCAGGATCAGCCGGCCCTCGGCATCGGTGTTGCCGATCTCGACCGTCAGGCCCTTGCGCGATGGGAGCACGTCGCCCGGCCGGAAGGCGGCGCCGGCGATGGCGTTTTCCACAATGGGGATGAGGACGCGCAGGCGCAGGCCGAGCTTGGCCGACACGATGGCATGGGTGAGGCCCAAAATATTGGCGGCGCCGCCCATGTCCTTTTTCATCAACAGCATGCCCGCCGCGTTCTTGATGTCGAGCCCGCCAGTATCAAAGGTCACGCCTTTGCCCACCAGCGTCACCTTGGGATGGCTGGGATCGCCCCAGGAAAGGTCGAGCAGTCGCGGCGGCTGGTGCCCGGCCCGCCCCACGGCATGGATCAGGGGAAAGCCGGCGGCGAGCAGATCCTCGCCGACAGTGGCGGCAACACTCATGCCCCGCTCTTGGGCAAAGGCGCGGATCTGACGCTCGAATTCTTCGGGGCCGAAATCATTGGCGGGGGTGTTGATCCAGTCACGCGCCAGGGTCGCCGCTTCCACGAGGCGCTCGACTTCGGCGCCGTCGGCGCCTTCGGGCAGCGCCAGCTGCGGGGCGGGCTTGCCTTTTTTGTAGCGGGCGAAGCGATAGGCGCCGAGGCGGAACGCCACTGCCGCCAGCGTGGGATCGCCGAAGGCTCCGGCCAGGCGGTAATCGCCGGGCGCAAGCTTGGCGCCCGCCAGGCCCAGCACCATGGGGGAACGATCGCCCGCCTCGCCAAGCCCGAACAGATAAGCGCCAAGCGCGCCGTTTTCGCCTGGGACCGGCAGCAAGCGGCCGCGCTCGCCATCAAACGCATTGGCCTGCGCCCAGGCCAGCATGGTGGGATTGAGGCCGGCCCCATCGAGCCCGCCGGGTGCAAGGCAGATGATGGCAATGGGCTGGGTGGTGGTCATGGCTTGGTCCCTGAGATCGTGCACTTTCTTAGCGCGCGTCGCGGTCCACCGGCAATCGCCAAAGCCCGACTTAACGGCGCGTTAGGGTTAATGTTCTACTAAAGCGAAGGCTTTCCTGGTTCGAGGTGTTTGCCGTGCTTGCCCTGCCCTGCCTACCCCCATTGCTGCGCTGTGCCGTGTTGGCGGGGATGACGACCCTGCTGCTGGCCGGTTGTGCGTCGAACCGCTCGCTCACGGGCCCGGACGGAGCGGGAATGCCCGCAGTGCAGAGTCAGCAGGGCCTGGGCGAACTGACCGAGCGCTACAAGCGCCAGCCCAAGGACAAGAACCTCATCATCCAATATGCCGCCGCGCTGCGCGATGCGGGCCAAAGCGGGCAGGCCGTGGCCGTGCTGGAAGCGGGGATGACGCATCACCCCACCGATACGGAAATCACCATCGCCTATGCCAAGGCGCTGACGGCCGATGGGCGCTTTACCCAGTCGCTGGCAGTGATCGACAAGGCCATCCGCCCCGATGCGCCGGACTGGAATGCACTGCTGGTCAAGGGCGCAACGCTGGACCAGCTGGGACGCAATGAGGAGGCGCGCCGGCTTTATACGCAAGCCCTGGCCCTCGCCCCCGGGGAAGGCCCGATCGAGGCCAAT
This sequence comes from Devosia sp. Z11_6, assembly GCF_058133665.1. NCBI lineage: Bacteria > Pseudomonadati > Pseudomonadota > Alphaproteobacteria > Hyphomicrobiales > Devosiaceae > Devosia > Devosia sp. Z11_6. Next base: position 70,271 of record NZ_JBYUNQ010000008.1, on the reverse strand, counting down.
CTGGGCCTGTCCTATGCCATGACCAATGAACTGCCCCGGGCCGAGCAGCACCTGCGCCGCGCCGTGACCATGCGCGGTGCCAATACCCGCGTGCGGCAGAACCTGGCGCTGATTGTGGGCCTGCAGGGCCGGTTCGACGAAGCGCGTGCGCTTTATGCCGCCGAATTGCCGCCCGAGCAGGTGGAAAGCAACATGACCTATGTGCGCTCGCTGCTGACCCAGCAGAACCGCTGGGAACAGGTCGATCAGGGCTGAGGCTTGAGCCCGGCTGGCGCTCGCGGGGCGCTACAAGCTGCGATCGAGCGGGAGCGACGAGCTGCGCCCGCGCTGGCGCGATAAGCCGTGCTTGCGCTTACATCCCCGTGTTCATTGGGGTGGCAAAAACCTTGATCATGGCGGGAGCCATGATGACGACGAACAGCACGGGCAGGAAAAACAGGATCAGCGGCACGGTGAGCTTGGGGGGCAGCGATGCCGCCTTTTTCTCGGCTTCCGACATGCGCGATTCGCGGCCTTCCTCGGCCATGACGCGCAGGGCCTGGCCAACGGAGGTGCCATAGCGATCAGCCTGGATCAGCGCGGTCATCACCGAACGCACATTGTCGAGCCCGGTGCGACGCCCCAGATTTTCATAGGCGCGGCCGCGATCTTCGAGAAACGACAATTCAGCGGTAGTGAGAGTCAGCTCTTCAGCAAGCTCGACGCTTTGCTGGCCGATTTCCTTGGCCACGCGCTTGAAGGCATGTTCCATCGACATGCCCGCTTCCACGCACAGCAGCAGCAGATCGAGGCAATCGGGCCAGGCCTTGCGGATGGAGGCTTGGCGCTTGGAGATGGCGTTCTGCAGCAGCAGCTTGGGCAGGTAGGAGCCCGCCAGCCCCGCGCCGATGCTGTAAAGCAGGCTGAGATAAACCGGCCGTTCGGGCGAGGGGGCCATGACAAAGAAGTAAAAACCCACCAGCACGAAAATGCCGATCGGCGTGGCAAAGCGCATGAACAAATGTGTGGTCAGGTGCCCCTGCCCGCGATAACCGCCCATGGCGAGCTTGTCGACGGTGGCATCGTCCTGGAAGGCCTTTTTGAGGTCGAACCGCTCGACGACCTTTTTCATATAGGTCTTGGTTTCGGCATTGCGGCGAATGGAGGAGCGGCCATCGCTTCCCAGAGCGCTGCCGCGCAGCCGCGCCATCTCCTCGGCCCGCATCTTGTCGCGTTCCAGCGCCACGCGCTTGATGCGGGTCTTCATCTCCGTCTTGACGATCAGGCTCGAGCCAAAGGTGAACACCACGGCAGCCGCGGAAACCGCGGCGAGCACGGCAATCAGGAATTCGCGCTGGGTCAAAAGCTCGACAATGTTCACAACAGCACGTCCTTGCCCAGGAGTTTAGAAATCGAACTGGATCATCCGGTTCATCACGAAGACGCCGAATGAGAGCATCACAAAGGCGACGCCCAGCCACATATTGCCGAGCGGCGTGGTGAAAAGCGGCGCCAGATAAGCGGGCGACACGACGCTGACCAGCGTGGCCACGACGAAGGGGAGCGAGCCGATGATCCCCGCCGAAGCCTTGGCTTCGGACGACATCGCCTTGACCTTTTGCTTCATCTTCTTGCGGTTGCGCAAAACGCGGGCGAGGTTCCCCAGCGCTTCGCTCAGATTGCCGCCCGCCTGTTGCTGGACGCTGATCACCACCACAAAGAAGTTGACCTCGGCCAGGGGCACGCGCTCGAGCAGCACCTGCACCGCATCGGTCATCGACATGCCAAAGCTTTGCTGGTCGAGCACGCGCTGGAATTCGGACTTCACCGGTTCCTTGGCGTCCTTGGCGACGACGCGGATGGAATCGTTGAGCGGCAGGCCGGTCTTGACCCCGCGCACAATGGCTTCCACCGCGTTGGGCAGTTCGTCGAGGAACTTGTCCTGGTATTTGCGCCGCTTGCGGCTGACATACATGCGCGGGCCGAGATAAGCGCCCGCCACGGCAAAGATCGCGGCGAAATAAAACGGCACCTGCACCAGAACCAGCAACAGGAAAATGATCACCCCGGCGATGATGCTGTTGCGGATAAAGGTCGCTGGCTTGATGGTCATGCCGGCCTGGAACAGTAGCTGCGGCAGGTGTACGCGCTTTTTGGCGTTGAGGGCATCGGTCTGGCTCTTGAGCGCGTCCTGCACGCTTTTGCGGCGCTGGTCCCGCACGCGGGCGCTGTCGGTCGCAAGGCGCGTACCCCGGTCGACCTTGAATGCAGCGCGGCGCTTGGCGGCCCTGCGGCTACTGCCTAGGGCCGAAGGCACCAAGGCAAAGCCTGCGGCGCCGACCGCGACCATAGCCAGAAGAGCAAGCAGGAGCGCGTTCACCGGCTATGCCCCCAACAGCTCGTTCTGCTCGACATTGGCGTTTTCCAGCGCCTCGATCAGATTGGCTTCTTCGTTGAAATAGCGAGCGCGCTCGCTGAACTGGGGCTTGGTGATGCCGGTGGAGCGATGGCGCCCCAGCAGCATGCCGTTCTGGTCTTCGCCCATGATGTCGTAAAGGAAGATGTCCTGGGTGACGATGACATCGCCTTCCATCCCCAGCACTTCGGAAATATGGGTGATGCGGCGCGAACCATCGCGCAGGCGCGCGGCCTGCACGATCACGTCGATGGACGACACGATCATTTCGCGGATGGTGCGGCTGGGCAGCGAATAGCCGCCCATGGTGATCATGGATTCAAGACGCGACAGCGCTTCCCGAGGGCTGTTGGCGTGCAGCGTGCCCATGGAGCCGTCATGGCCGGTGTTCATGGCCTGGAGCAGATCGAAGCTTTCCGGGCCCCGCACTTCGCCCACGATGATGCGTTCGGGCCGCATACGCAGGCAGTTCTTGATGAGATCGCGCATGGTGATCTCCCCTTCCCCCTCGAGATTGGGCGGACGGGTTTCAAGGCGCACCACATGGGGCTGCTGCAGCTGCAGTTCGGCGGAGTCCTCGCAGGTGATGACCCGCTCGTCCTTTTCGATGAAAGCGGTGAGGCAATTGAGGAGCGTCGTCTTGCCCGAGCCGGTACCGCCCGAGATCAGCACATTGGCGCGCACGCGGCCCAGGATGCGCAGCACTTCGGCGCCTTCAGGCGAGATCGAACCATATTTCACCAGCTGCTGAAGGGTCAGCTTGTCCTTCTTGAACTTGCGGATGGTGAGCGCAGCGCCATCAATGGCGAGCGGGGGCGCAATGACGTTGACGCGCGAGCCATCGGGCAAGCGGGCGTCGCAGATGGGGGAGCTTTCATCAACGCGGCGGCCGACCTGGCTCACGATACGCTGACACACATTCATCAGGTGAGCGTCGTCGCGGAAACGCACATTGGTGAGCCGCACCCGGCCGCCCACCTCGATATAGCATTTCTGGGAGCCGTTCACCATGATGTCGGCGATGTCGTCGCGCGCCAGCAAGGGCTCGAGCGGGCCATAGCCCAGCACGTCGTTGCAGATATCCTCGAGCAGGTCCTCCTGCTCGGAAATCGACATGATGATGGATTTGAGCGCGATGATTTCGGCGACGATGTCGCGGATTTCCTCGCGGGCCGCGTCCTGGTCCATGGTGGCCAGTTGCGACAGGTCGATGGAATCGATCAGGGCGTTGAAGATGGCCGACTTGGTGGCGAAATATTCCTTGTCGCGCTGCGCATCGACGGGGGTGCGCACATCAACCACCTCCTCGCCGCGAAGGCGCATTGCGGCAGCCTCGTCGCTGGCCCGGCGCACCGGATCGGCACGGACGGGCGCACGCTCGGGCGGCCGAGCCGGCGGGGCAACATTGACGCCGGGAGTATTGCCGCCAAAGGATGTACGCTTACCAAACATGCTCGTTGTACCGTTCTAGCCAGCGCTTGCCAAGGCGCCTCAGGCTCGCTTTTTCAGGAATGAAGGCATTTTGAGGCCGGATGACTTGCCCGCCCCGCCCGGCGCCTGCCGGCCAGTGACGTGAAGCCCGACGGCGCGGAACACTTCGTTGATCTTGTTGTTGGCCGAGACCTCGGCGATCATCTGCCCATTATTGGCAGCCGTGCCGAAGAGGGCCGCATCAAACGGCACCTGGCCCAGTAGCTGGCATTCGATGGAATTGGCGAATTCACTGGCGCTGATCTCGGGCCGGCGCGGCAGGCCGACCTTGTTAAGCACAAGGCTCGGGGCACTTTCGGTGGGGCGCAGCGCCTTGATGGTGTCGGACAGGTTCTTGGCGTTGCGCAGGTTGGCGAGATCGGGCTCGGCGACGATCACCACCTCGTCGATGGTTGCGAGCGTGTGGCGCACCCAGGCGCTCCAGCTATGGGGAATATCGAGTACCACCACCGGCATAGAGGCCTGGCACATCTCGATGATGCCCTCGAACTCGCGCTCCTCGAAATCATAGGTTTGGTCGAGGGTGACCGGCGCGGTCAGCAGGTTGATGTGGTTGGCCGCCTTGCTCATCAGGCGATCCAGCATGGTCTGGTCGACCTTCTGGTTGGCCAGCAGCGCATCGGCGAGCCCATGGGGCGGATCCTGGTTGAAGTTGAGCCCGGCCGTGCCAAAGGCCAGGTCCATGTCAACGATCAAGGAATCTTGGCGCAGCGTCTGGGACACCATCCATGCGACGTTATGGGCGATGGTAGATCCGCCAGCGCCACCCTTGGCCGACACAAAGCCCACAGTGCGCCCGATCGGGGCGGCGCCATCGGACGCAAAGAGTTCGGTGATGGCGCCGACAATGGTCTGGGAGGTGGCGGGCAGGACGATATATTCCGATACGCCGGAGCGGATCAGCTCGCGATAAAGCATCACGTCATTGACATGGCCCAGAACGACTAGCCGGGTGGAGGCATCGCATACTTCGGCCAGACGCTCCAGTTCGCGCGAAATCTCGGCGGGCTGGAGGGTGGTTTCGATGATGACCAGATTGGGCGTAGGGTTGGATTTATAGGTTTCCACTGCCCCATCGAGCCCACCATTGTGAGTGGTGAGGGCCACCTTGGACATGCGCCGGTCGTGGATGGCGCTTTCCACCAGCTGGGCGGTCTGGCTGTTTTCGCAAAAGGCCTGGATGGTGATGCGCGGAATGAGGCGAGCGCCCGAGGCGATCTCGGCCGCACCTTCTTCGGTCTTGCGGGGCTCGGGGGTCAGAAAACTCATAACACTATTCTCCTTTGGCGCCTGCTGCCGCATCAATCGAGCATGAAGCCGACCGAGCCGCTGAAGCCGCCCCGCATTTCGGCGCGACCGCCGACGCCATACATCTTTTCCATCTTGCCCAGGAATACCGCCTCGGCATCGCTGGCCGGTTCGCTGAAATCGGTGGGCACGGCAATGGTCCCATGGGTGGGCTGCACCAGGTATGGCGTGACCAGGATCACGAGTTCGGTTTCCTGGCTTTGGTACTGACGCGAGCGGAACAGCGCACCGAGGATCGGGATATTTCCCAAACCGGGCATCTGGTTGATGCCCTGGCTGACCCGCTCCTGCAGTAGCCCGCCGATCGCGAGCGTCGTGCCGGCTGGCAGTTCGATGGAAGTCGAGGCGCCACGCTTGCTCAGCGAGCCGTCGGTCTGCGGCTCGGACACGCTGGTTTCGACCTTGAGGCCAATCTGACCGTTGGACTTAACAATGGGGGTGAAATCAAGCTCGACGCCGTAGGGCTTGTAGTTGGTGATGCGGCGGCCGTCATCGTCGAGATCGTAATAGGGCAGTTCGCCACCGGCGAGGAAATTGGCAGTTTGGCCCGATATAGCGGTCAAGGTTGGCTGAGCCAGAATCCGCAAGGCACCGCGGGTTTCAAGGGCACGGATTTCGGCATCGATATTCACATTGGCGATGGGGAAGTTGCCTGTCGCCCCATTGGTGGTGAAGTTGGTGCCAGCAGTGGTGTTGTTGAAGCCGAGATTGACCCCGCCAATCACCGCCGTGCCGGCCAGATTGATCCCTAATTCCTTGGCGGTGTTGCGGTTGATCTCGGACACGGTGACCTGCAGCATGACCTGCTGGGCGCCCGCCACATCGATGATGTTGGCGACGTTTTTGGGATCACCCGCGAACTGAATTGCCACTTCCAGCGCACGATCCCGGTCTTCGGCGGATTGCACCGTGCCGGTCAGCACGACGCGGTTGATCTCGTCACCTGCGGCGCCCAGGGTGACGGACTCCACCTGGATATTGGAGCCTGGGATGACGCGAGCCAAGGCGCCTTCCAAGGCATTGCCGACTTGGGAGGGTTCTTCGAGCACCTTGATGTCGAGCACGCTGATGGTGCGGCCTTGGTCATCGAGAAAGAAGATGTTGGTATCGCCACCACCGATGCCCTGGACGATGGCGCGGGTGCGGGTGCGCATGATCGCCGCGGCCACGGTGGGCTGGGAGACGATTACTTCGGCGACGCCAGCTGGCAGGTCGACGATCAGCGATTTGTTGAGCGCCACGGTGGTGGAGCGAACCGCGCCGTAAGCAGCCGCAGAGATGCTGAGTTGAGCGTCCTGCGCCTGCACCGGAGCGGTTGCGGCCGAAGGGATCAGCAGCGCCGCGCAAAGCGTGGGCAAGAGGCAGCGGTGAAGGGCAGAGCGGGAAAAACGGGCGGCGGGGCTGATCATGGTTTTCACCGCTTACTGGAGCACGACCGCGGCGGGCGCGGGGGGTGCAGGCTCTGGTTGGCTGACGGAGGCCGGCACGACAGCCGGGAGAGCCGCATTGGGCTGAGTGGATTCCGGAACAGCGACGCTGGGCTGCGCCTGAGTGTTGCCCGACATCACGCTTTGCTCGCGGCCAAAGCGGATCAAGCGCACGGTCTGGCTGCTGCCCACCGAAGTCGCGGCTTCGTTGAAATCGGCCATGGAGCGCAAGGTCAGCGACAGCTCGCCCTGACCGGTAGAATTGACGAGGGTTTCGGCCTGGGAAGGATCAAGCTCGAGCGTGGCGATGGTGGCGTTCTCGAAGGCCTGGCCCTGGGTGCCCGATCCCGAGCCGGATTGGGCCGGATCGCTCTGCGTGCCGGCGCCGGTGGCGCCCACTTCGCCAAGGCGCGTGCCGATAGCGAGGACGCGCACATTGGGCAGCACCACTTCGGAGACCTGCCCCATTTCGGTGGAGCGGGTCAGGAGCACATCGACATGGTCATTGGGCACAATGAAGCCCCCCGCGGCAGTGGCGGGTGCGACCGGCACCGACACGCCGCGCTTGCCGGATGCCAGAACGGCCGAGAGATAGCCCTGCCCCGTGGTGACCAACTTTTCCTGCCGGATGGGTTCACCCGGGAAGAACTCGAACCGCGCGACGGCGCCGGTCAGCTCTTCGGGCGCCTGCGGCATGGCGGAAATGGTGACATATTCGGGCCGGATGGCGCTTTCGGGCCAGTCCTGCCATTGCACGGCCGCGCTGGACAAGCGCTCGCCGACACCGATGGGAGCGGCGGCCACCAGGATTTGCGTTTTGGTTTCAGCCGGCGCTGCCTGGGTAACCACCTGGGGGCCGGGCTGTTCGCCGCCCCGCATGACCAGGAATGCTGCAAGACCACCGGCGATCAACGCTACCAGCAACAGAATCAGACGCGCCGGCCTCATTGCCTACTCCGCTTGGTGGAGGGACACGGTTGGTCCCTTGATCCACCAAACAATGAGGCCAAAGGGTCAAAGTTTGGTTAAAGGAAGCTTGGCAATCGGAGTTAACGGGCTGCTAAGACTTGCATAATGCAAGGACGAGCAGTGTTGAGCGACGTGCTCAACTGAAGACTCAGGATGCGAGGCGCTCGAATATAGCGGAATTGGAATAAACCAGGAGCCCCGCCATGGCCAATGCGACGCCATAGGGCACCCCTGACTTGCTGTCATGCAGCCGCTCGAGCCACTCGAAACGGGCCAGAAATGGCGTGAGCGGCAGTCGGCGGAGGGACAGAATCGCAAGGGTCAGGGCGCCCCCGAGCAGGGCGGCATAGACCAGGTAAGGTAGCGTCAACCCCACGCCGAGCCACAGCGTGGTCGCTGCCGCCAGCTTGGCGTCTCCGCCACCGATCCAGCGCATTGCAAAGAAGGCAAAGCCGACCACCAATACGGCCAGGGCGCAGGCGATATGCATCGCCACGAGTTCAAGAGGCAGGCCAATGGCCAACGCCGTCAACGCAAAACCGGCCACCAGCAGCAGCACCAGCTTGTTGGAAATGCGCATGGTCAACAGGTCGGACGAAGCCGCAAATGCCATGGAAAATGGGAAAAACAGCAGGGCAAGCGTGGACAAGGAACCTGTCTCCAGTAATCGGGCTAGGCCCGCCGACAACGAGCATCGCAGAACATACTAACTCCTCTGAGCGCGGTTAGACGAGCACGGGCCAGCGGACATGCGCACACACTGTTGCAACAAGGAATGCTAACGGAAAGCGGCAAGGCACTCGGGTGCCTAGGCGAATACCTGCAGAACTAGACCTAGCCACGATGAAGGGGAGGGGCAGCTTGCTCCCTCCCCTCTGGCAATTTCGCAGCAGAAATTACACCGCTGCTGGAGCAGCAGTCGTCAGGCGTCCCGAGATTCTGCCAAATAGCGCGGCCAAATCGGTACCCAGCGTGGTAGCTGCAGCAATGATTGCCACGGCGATCAGTGCGGCGATTAGGCCGTATTCAATAGCCGTCGCGCCGGACTCGTCCTGTGCGAAACGTGCGAAAATGTTCATTCCCAAGCTCCTTGCTCTCGTCATCGGGGTGACGCCATCGAGTGACAGGCCACGCATCGAACATGGCCCTAAACTATTCGGCAGCTGTTGAAATTGAGTTAAACGAAAGAGAACCCAAGTCGCGGGTTTGCTTATGATGATCAAGACCCTAACGGAAAGACTTGCATTCGAAGCAAGCAATGCAAGTTGCAAGTAGAGCTTGAATTTTGCTTTATTGCCTAGGTCCGCCGGCAGTAAGTTGGGTCAGGTGCAAGAACGCAGGGCCTCGAGTGGCGCAAGAACAGGTTCGTTCTCCCTTTATTTACCAATCTCGGTAACTCTAGCGGCATTGTACCCGAGTCCGGACCTGCCCATGCGCTCCCGTGTCGCCGCCTGCCTCGCTGCCTTGTTCGCCCTTGCCCCCCTGCCCGCTCTCCAGGCGGCGGAAACGGGGCCGATCAGCGTCAGCGTCAACATGGCCCGGGTGCTGCGCATCAGTGCGCCGGCGGCCACGGTGATCGTGGGTAATCCCGGCATTGCCGATGTGACCATTCAGGATTCCAAGACGCTGGTGTTGACCGGCAAGAGCTATGGCCAGACCAACCTGATCATCCTCGACAATGTCGGCAACCCGATCGCGGACACACTGATCGATGTGGTGCAGATGAGCTCGGGCGTGGTGACGGTGTATCAGGGCCTGCAGCGCACGAGCCTTGCCTGCGCGCCGATCTGCCAGCCCACCATCATGCTGGGCGACCAGAATGAGTATACCGCCAATACGCTGGCCTCCTCGCAGCTGGTCGGCACCGGTACCGGCAACTAAGCCAGTTTAGCCCCGCTTAACCATCCGGGCGAAGCTTCGTTCCCGAACCCTCGATCCTAACCATGGCTTAGGGGTACAGGCTTATTGTCTCGTTGCTAAAGCGAGCACCGCGATGATCCCAACCCTTTTTGCGCCCATTGCACGAGCCAGGCGCCTGCGCGCAGGCCGTCGCTTTGCCGGCGACAGCCGGGGCGCCGTCGCGGTGGAGTTCGCCCTCCTGGCCCTACCCTTTTTTGCAATCATCGCGGCCATTCTGCAGACCTCGCTGGTGTTCCTGTCCACCCAGGTGCTGGAAAGCGCGGTGCAGGATGCGTCCCGTTTGATCCGCACCGGTCAAGCCAAGACTGCCGGTTTTGACACGGCGCGGTTTCGTACCGAGGTGTGCAGCCGGCTGTACGGGCTGTTCCCCGATTGCGCCGGGCTGCATATCCGCGTGTCAACGGTAACAAATTTCACATCGGCGACAACGACGTCCCCGGTTGACCCCAACTGTACCACCGACTGCGAATGGACTGTCCCCTCCGGCTACGATGGCGGCAACCGATCCGATGTGGTGATGGTGCAAGTCTATTACAAATACCCAATCTTAGTGGACATTGGTGGGCTGGGCCTCGCCAACCTGCCGCAGAGCCAGCGCTTGCTGGGTAGCACGACAGTGTTCAAGAACGAGCCGTTCTGATGAAGGCCTGGCAAAATCTCTCGCAACTGATCATCCGCTGGCGTCAGGACAATCGCGGAGCTGCGGTGGTGGAATTTGCCCTCATCCTGCCAATCATGCTGGTCCTATATGCTGGCTCGATCGAAGCCAGTACGCTCATCACCATGGATCGCAAGGTACAGTCGACCGCCGGCGCCGTTGGCGACCTCGTGGCCCGCTCAGATGACGTGATCAGCACCACTCAGCTCAACGACTATTTTCAGGCTGCTTCGAGGATACTCGCCCCATATTCAGCAGCTAACCTCAAGCAGGTAGTAACCTCGGTGCAGATCCGGGCCGACGGAACGACGCGGGTAGATTGGTCCCTCGGTTTTAACGGAGGAACCCCGCACACCGTCAACGCCAGCATCGAGTTGCCAAACGCCATAAAGGACATCGTGCGCAACAAATATATCATCGTTGCCGAGGCATCTGCCCCGTTTGTGCCCATGTTCGACCTAGTCTTCCAGCAGGATATTCCCCTTTACCGCCAGAGCTTTTTCATGCCCCGGTTCCAGGGCGATCGCATCCAGTGTCAGGGCTGCTAGCTTGCTTGCACGACCCCCGCCGTCGTGCCACAAGCCGGCATCTGTCCACAGCCGGAAATTGCCATGACTGATACCCTCATCCCCGTGTTCGACATTGGCGGGGTCTTTGTGGACTGGAACCCCATGTATCTGTTCCGCAAGCTCTTTGAGAGCGAGGAAGATGCACTGTGGTTCCACCAGAATATCTGCACGCCCGACTGGAACTTGGAATTCGATGCCGGCACGCTTTACTCCGAAGGCGTCGCCAAGCTCGTGAGCCGGTTCCCCCGCTATTGGCGCGAGATCCAGGCGTTCGATCACCGCTGGACCGAAACCTTTGGGCCGATGATCCAGGGCACGATCGACATCCATGACGAGTTGATCGAGCAGGAGATCCCGACCTTTGCCATCACCAACTTCTCCTGGGAGAAGTGGATGACCCGGCTGGGGGAATGGCCGTTCCTTGAGAAGTTTGACGGCGTGATCGTTTCAGGCCTCGAAGGGCTGGTGAAGCCCGATCCGCGCATTTACCGCGTGTTCTGCGAACGATACGGGCTGGCGCCCGAGAGCTGCGTGTTCATCGATGATAGTGAGCCCAATGTGGTCGCGGCGCGCAAGTTCGGCCTGCATGCCATTCACTTCACCACGCCCGAAGCGGTTCGGGCCGAACTGATCGGGCTGGGCCTGCCGCTCAAGGCGCTCTGACAGCCCCGAGCGAGGCGCGGGCGCCGATCAGCCGAAGCGGCGGCCCCGCTCGATCACCTCGATCTTGTAGCCATCGGGGTCGGTGGCAAAAAAGAAACGCGCCACGAGCGTGTCGCCGTTCTTGAAATCGACGAGCTTGCCGACCGTAATGCCCTCCGCCTGGAAGCGCTGGTGCTCGGCATCGAGATCGTCCACCACGACGGCGAGATGACCATAGCCATCGCCCAGCTGATACGGCTCGGTGCGCCCTTTGTTGATGGTTAGTTCCAGCTCGAAGGCAACATCATCGCCGCGCAGGTAAACCAGGGTGAAATCGGGAAAATCGATCCGCTCGGCAGTCTCGAGGCCGAAAGCGCGGCGATAGAAATCCACCGAGCGCTCCTCGTCGAGCACGCGGATCATGGTGTGAACAAGCTTGGCCATTTATTTGGTCCCGTACATGCGATCGCCGGCATCGCCGAGGCCGGGCACGATATAGCCCTTGTCGTCGAGATGGCTGTCGATTGAGGCGGTGAACACCGGCACATCGGGATGGGCCGCGGTGAACCGCTTGATGCCCTCGGGCGCCGCGAGCAGGCACAAAAAGCGGATATTGTTGGCGCCGCGCTCCTTGAGCTTGTCGATGGCGGCCGTCGCCGAATTGGCGGTGGCCAGCATGGGATCAACCACGATCACCAGGCGATCGGCCAGGTTCGATGGTGCCTTGAAGTAATATTCGACGGGCTCGAGCGTTTCATGGTTGCGATAAAGCCCGATATGGGCGACGCGAGCAGCTGGGACCAGGTCGAGCATGCCTTCGAGCAGGCCATTGCCGGCGCGCAGGATCGAGGCGAAAACCAGCTTCTTGCCCTTGATGGTGGGCGCATCGATCCTTTGCATCGGGGTTTCGATCGAGACCATTTCAAGCTCGAGATCGCGCGTGACCTCATAGCAGAGCAGCAGCGAAATCTCCCGCAGCAGCCGCCGGAAACTGGCCGTCGAGGTTTCCTTGTCGCGCATGATCGTGAGCTTGTGCTGGATCAGCGGGTGATCAACCACGGTGACGTTGCTGGGCAGGACATCGGTCATGGGATCACCTGAAATTGGGGGAAAGAAAGCTGTTGCCGTGTCGCCCTGGCGGCAGGGAAAGCCACTGGGCAAGGCTTTCGCCAATATCGGCGAAGCTGGGGCGGATGCCAATCTCGCCTGGCGAGAGCGCTGGGGAAAACACCAGAATGGGGACTTGCTCGCGGGTATGGTCGGTGCCCGGCCAGGTGGGGTCATTGCCGTGATCGGCGGTGAGGACCAGGAGGTCATCGTGGCGCAGGGCCGCGATCAGCTCGGGCAGGCGCGCATCGAAATATTCGAGCGCCGCGGCATAGCCTGCGACATCGCGGCGGTGCCCGTATTCGCTGTCGAAATCAACGAAATTGGCGATGACCAGCGCGCCCTCGGGCGCCATTTCCATTGCTTCGAGCGTGCGGTTGAACAATTGCGGCAGCCCGGTCCCCTTGAGTTTGTGGGTGACCCCATGGCCGGCATAGATGTCGGAGATCTTGCCGATGGCGTAAACCGCGTTGCCGGCCTCGGCATTGCGGTCGAGCAGGGTCGGTTCGGGCGGAGGAATGGCGAAATCGCGCCGGTTGCCGGTGCGCTTGAAGCTGCCGCGATCCTCCCCGACAAAGGGGCGGGCGATCACCCGGCCGATCTGCAGCGGCGCCGTCAGCGCAAAGGCGGTCTGGCACAGCTGGTAGAGACGATCGAGCCCGAAATGGGTTTCGTGCGCGGCGATCTGGAACACCGAGTCCACCGAGGTGTAGCAGATGGGCATGCCGGTGCGGATCGACTCTTCGCCGAACTCGGCAATGATCTCGGTGCCCGAAGCGTGCTTGTTGCCCAAAATGCCCGGCAGGCCCGCCTGCTCGATAAGGGCAGCGGTTAATTCGGGCGGAAAGCAGGGCTCGGTCGCGGGAAAATAGCCCCAGTCGAAGGGCACGGGCACCCCGGCGATTTCCCAATGCCCGGATGGCGTGTCCTTGCCCTTGGAGACTTCCCGGCCCACGCCGAAACGACCGCCGCGCGGTGTCGCGGACAACCCGGGCGGCACGGTGCCGGTGGAGAGCTGGACGGCGGCGCCCAGGCCCATGGCGTCGAGATTGGGCAGGCGCAGGGGGCCGCTGCGAAGGCCCGGGCGGTCGGCTTTGCCAGCGGCGGCATGTTCGGCGATATGGCCCAGCGTATTGGCGCCGTCGTCGCCATAGGCCGCCGCATCAGGCGCGCCGCCGATGCCGACGCTGTCGAGAATGCAGAGAATGGCGCGGGGCATGGGCGTCAGGTCCTTGGGGTAGCGGGCGGCGGCAGCACGGCGGCGATCAGCGGCTGATCGGGCGCAGTTTCGCCCAGGCGGTAGGCAGCAACAAGGCGGCGTTCGGCCTCATCAGCACTGGCGGCGTCGCGGGCATGCAGGCGGGCGATGGGGGTGCGGTTATCCACCCTGGCGCCAAGCGGCAGCAGGTGGTCAAAGCCGACGCGATGATCAATGCCCTCGCCCGGTGCAGTGCGCCCGCCGCCCAGGGCGACCACCGCCATCCCGACGCCACGGGTATCGATGCTGGCCACCCGGCCCTCCGCCGGCGCGAATACGTCGCGCACCAGGGGCGCCGGGGCTAGGTGGCGGTCCATCTGCTCGACAAAATCGGTCGGCCCGCCCAGCGCCGCCACCATGCGGCTGAAGCGCTCGGTGGCACGGTCGCTGGTGAGCGCCCCCTCGGCCAGTTCGAGGCCCGCTGCCCGGTCGGGAACAATGCCGGCTAGCTCCGCCAGGCTGGCGGCTAAGGCCAGCGTCACCTCGCGCAGGCGAAGGTCCTGGTGCTTGCCGGTGAGGAAATCGACAGCATTGCGCATTTCGAGCCCATTGCCGGCCGCGCTGGCGAGGGGCTGGTTCATGTCGGTGATCAGCGCTGATGTGCGCAGCCCTGCCCCATTGGCGACATCGACGAGGCTTTGCGCCAGTTCGCGCGATTGTTCGAGCGTCGGCATGAAGGCGCCCGAGCCGGTCTTGACGTCAAGGATCAGGGCCCCCAAACCGGCCGCCAGCTTTTTCGAAAGGATGGAGGCGGTGATGAGGGGGACCGACTCCACCGTGCCGGTGACATCGCGAATGGCGTACAGCGTCTTGTCGGCAGGGGCGAGATCGGCGGTCTGCCCGATCACGGCGCAGCCGACATCGCGCACCACATGGCGGAAAAGGGCATTGTCGGGGCTGGTGGAATAGCCCGGAATGGCATCGAACTTGTCGAGCGTGCCCCCGGTATGGCCAAGGCCGCGCCCCGAAATCATCGGCACGAACATGCCCATGGCCGCAAGCATAGGCGCCAGCATCAGGGACACATTGTCCCCCACTCCGCCGGTGGAATGCTTGTCGGCCACCGGCCCGTCGAGATCGGACCAGTCGAGCACGGTGCCGCTGTCGCGCATGGCGAGGGTCAGCGCGACGCACTCAGCCCGGTCCATGCCGCGGAAATATACCGCCATGGCAAAGGCAGCTGCCTGCGCTTCCGAGACCGTGTTGTCGCCCAGGCCGGCGATGAACCGGGCAATCTCGCCAGCGCCCAGGGCTTTGCCGTTGCGCTTGTTGAGGATGGTTTCTTGCGGGAGGAAGGTCACGCTTTCAGCCTCGCTTGGTGCTCTGCCCCCGTGGTTCGAGGGTCGCTACGCTCCCGCCTCACCATGAGGGCACCGGAGCGCTGAGTTCTTGGAGCCCTCATGGTGAGGGGCGAGCCCTTCGTGAGCCTCGAACCACGGGGGCGACACTCACGCCCCGTATGGGATCCAGACATTTTTGATCTGGGTGGCTTTGGCGAGGAAGTAGTCGCCGGCGAATTTCTGCGCGTCGGTGAAGTCGAAGCGGCGGCCGCTTGTGGTCCAGGTTTGCTTGAGATTGCCGGCCGAAACCTTTTCGAGGAGGGCAGAGGCTTCCGCCGAGCCGCAGAACCAGAGCGCGTCGACCCCATGGTGTTCGGCCAGCGTCTTGCCCAGCGCCTCGGGATTGCCGGTGACGATGTTGATGACACCCGCGGGGACATCGGAGGTTTCGAGCACCTGGTAGAGATCCGTGACGCTGAGCGGGGCCACCGCCGATGGCACCAGCACCACGGTGTTGCCCATGGCAATGGCCGGGGCAAGCAAGCTCACGGCCCCCAGCAGCGGTTGCTCGGCCGGCGCGACGATCCCCAATACGCCAATGGGCTCGACCATGGCGGCAGCGACGGCCCGCGTGGGCGGATTGTGGATGGCGCCATCATATTTGTCGGCCCAGCCGGCAAAGGCAAAGAGCCGCTCGATGCTGGCGGCCACTTCGGCGTCACCATCCCCGCCGGTTTGCGCCGCGATGCGGCGGGCAAATTCGACGCGGCGATAATCGAGGTTTTCAGCGAGGAAATAAAGGATCTGGGCGCGGTTATGGGCAGTCGTCGTGCCCCAGCCCAGCGCCTTGCGCGCTGCTTCGACGGCGTTGCGGATGTCCTTCCGGTTGCCGTCGCCCACTTCCCCGATCAGGCCGCCATCGGCGCCATGCACGGGCAGCGAATAGCCGCTATCGGGGCGGGCCTGCTTGCCGCCGATATAAAGCTTGGCAGTCTGGTCGAGGCTCTCGAGTGGATTGGCCGCTGGCCGCGCCGGTGCTTCGAGCGGCTCGGTAGCCTGGGCGGCGGCGAGGGGCAGGTCGTGTTCCCAGGCGGGGCGCAAATAGCTCGCCATGCCTTCGCGCCCGCCTTCGCGCCCAAACCCGCTTTCGCGCACGCCGCCAAAGCCCACGGCGGCATCGAACTGGTTGGTGCCGTTGATCCACACCACGCCCGCCTTGAGTTTTGGGGCAATATCGAGCGCCAGATTGATGTTCTCGCTCCAGATCGTGGCGGCGAGGCCATATTGGGTGTTGTTGGCCAGCGCTACTGCCTCCTCGGGTGTCCGGAAGCTCATCGCCACCAGCACCGGCCCGAAGATTTCTTCGGCCACCAGCGTATTGGCGGGCGAAACATTGGTGACCAAGGCGGGCTTGAGGTACGCGCCCTTGGCGGGCAGTTCGCCCTCGACCTCAAACACTTCGGCCCCCTGGGCGACGCCCTTGGCCATCAGTTTGCGCACGCGCTCCACCTGCACCGGGTCGATCATGGCGCCCACATCGATGGATTTGTCGAGCGGATCGCCGATGCGCAGGTTCGCCATGCGCGTCTTGAGCTTCTTGATGAAGCGCTCGGCGATGGATTCCTGCACCAACAGGCGCGAGCCGGCACAGCAGACCTGGCCCTGGTTGAACCAGATCGCGTCCACCAGCCCTTCGGCGGCGCTGTCGAGATCGGCATCGTCAAAGACGAGGTAGGGGCTCTTGCCCCCGAGCTCGAGCGAGAGGCCCTTGCCCGAACCGGCAGTGGCGGCGCGGATGGCCTTGCCCACTTCAGTCGAGCCGGTAAAGGCGATCTTGTCGATGCCGGGATGAGCGACGATCGCCTGGCCCGTGTCGCCGGCGCCAGTGACGATGTTGACCACGCCCGGCGGCAGGCCGACCCTCTCGCAGATTTCGGCAAACAAGAGGGCCGTCAGCGAGGTGAATTCGGCCGGCTTGAGCACCACGGTGTTGCCCGCGGCGAGAGCCGGCGCGATCTTCCAGGCCAGCATCAGTAGCGGAAAATTCCACGGGATGATCTGCCCGCAAACGCCATAAGGCACCTGGCCGGGGAAGGAGCGCGCGGCGTGCTGGGCCCAGCCGGCGTGGTGGTAGAAATGGCGCGCCACCAGGGGAATATCGATGTCGCGCGACTCCCGGATCGGCTTGCCATTGTCGAGGGTTTCGAGCACGGCAAAGAGGCGCGCATGCTTTTGCACCGCGCGGGCCAGGGCATAGAGATATTTGGCGCGCTCGAAGCCCGGCAAGGCGCTCCAGCCCGGGAAGGCCGCCCGCGCCGCGGCAACTGCTGCATCGACATCGGCCGCGGTGCCGGCGCCGATCAGCGCCAGGGGCTCGCCCGTCGCCGGATTATGGCTGGGGAAGGTGGCGGCGGCGGTGGCCCACTGCCCGCCAATGAAATGGCCGAACTGGCGATGATGCGCATCAAGCCAGGCCAGTGCCTGGTCGGCCGCTTCGGGCGCAGGACCGTAATCGAGGGTTTCGAAGACTTGCGTGATCTTGTTCATGTCGTTCCTCCGGTCCGGTGCGCGCCCGGTTGCTGGTCCCGCCCGCGCCCTGCAGCGGCTCTGTGCCCTGACGGCAGATGCCCTGGTGTTTCACACCATGGGCTGGCGATAATCGGCGGCGTAGTGCCCGGTAACGCCATGCTCGAGCTGGCGCTCGATATCGGTGAGCAGGCTGGAAGCGCCAAAGCGGAACAGGTGCGGCTGCAGCCACTGGGTGCCTAGCTCTTCCTTCATCAGCGCCATATAGGCCAGCGCGTCCTTGGCCCGGGAAATGCCGCCGGCCGGCTTGTAGCCGATCTCGATGCCGGTTTGCTCGGCAAACCAGCGGATCATGCGGATCATGGCCAGCGAGGTCACGAGATTGGCGTTGGTTTTTTCCTTGCCGGTCGAGGTCTTGATGAAATCGGCACCGGCCAGCATGCAGACCAGCGACGCCTTGGCGACATTGGTGAGGGTGGCCAATTCCCCGGTGCCCAGAATGGTCTTGATATGGGCGTCGCCACAAGCCTCGCGGTAGGCGCGGATCTGATCGTAAAGCCCCTGCCAGTCGCCCCGGAGCACGGTGCCGCGCTCGATGACGATGTCGATTTCCTCAGCGCCATCGGCAACGGAAAGCTCGATTTCGCGCAGCTTGGTTTCAAGGGGCGCGAGGCCATGGGGAAAGGCGGTGGATACTGCCGCCACGGGAATGCCGCTGCCTTCGAGCGCGTGCACGGCCGTGGCGACAAAGCTATGGTAGACGCAAACCGCGCCGGGCACGATGCGCAGCTTTTCCGCGCCCAGGCGCTTGAGAATTTCGGGGCGAACCGGCTGGCGCGCCTTGGCGCAAAGCCGCTCGACCCGCGCCGGCGTGTCATCGGCATTGAGCGTCGTCAGATCGAGCAGCGTGATGGCCTTGAGCAACCAGGCGAGCTGATAATCCTTTTTCACCGTGCGGCGGGCGCCGATCGTGCCGGCGCGGCGCTCCAGCGCCGAACGGTTCATTACGGTGCGCTCGACCCAATCGAGATCGAGGGTGAAGCCGGGATTGCGGCGATGCACCGGAGCGGTTGGTTGCTGGTTGACGACCCTCAGGCTCATAGTTCCTCCACCAGCGCGGGGATCAGCTGCTTGAGCTTGTCCGCGCCCGCAACGGCCATGGTCTTGGTGTGCTCATGGCTGATGTTCTCGCTCGACAGGCCCGCGCCCATATTGGTGATCGAGGAGCAGGCCCACACCTTCATCCCAAGGAAACGCGCGAGGATCACTTCTGGTGCCGTGGACATGCCGACGGCCTGGGCGCCCAGGCGGATTGCCATCTGGATTTCGGCTACAGTTTCAAAGCTCGGGCCGGAATACCAGAGATAAATGCCCTCGCCCAAATGCAGCCCCCGCCGCTCGGCAATGTCCATGGCCTTGGCGCGCAGCTCGGGGGCATAGCAATCCACCATATTGGTGAAGCGCCGGTCGGTGGCCTCCCCGATCAGCGGGTTCATCCCGGCATAGTTGATGTGATCGGAAATCATCATCAAATCGCCCGGGCGCAGCCGCTCATCAACCGAGCCGGCCGAATTGGTCAGCAGCAGGGTTTGCGCGCCCAGCTCCGCCATTGTTTCCAGCGCCGGCCGCATGGCGGCGGCATTGCCATGCTCATAATAATGCTCGCGCCCGGTCAGCACCGCGATGCGCTTGCCGCCCATCGTGCCGATCAGCAGGTCGCGGCCATGCCCCGACACCCCGCCACCGGGAAAGCCCTTGAGCTCGGCATAAGGAATGGTGATGCAATCCGCGAGCCCCTCGCCAATCGCCGACAAGCCCGAGCCCAGCACCAGGGCCGCAGTGATGGGCTCCTTGCCCGCGATCTGGCGAATGGTCTTGGCGGCTTTGGTCATGGTTTTGGTCTCGTTTTTTTGTCACTCCCCTCTCGCAGCCGGGAGGGGTTGGCGATGGCGTGAATTGGGGTGAAGGACCCTACGCCCTCACCCTGGCCCTCCCCTCAAGGGGAGGGGACGATGGATTGTCAGGCCCGTTTTGCGTGGCGGGCGTAGCTTACACGCAATGTTATCGGCTCCAGCCCTCCCTCCCCCTTGAGGGGAGGGTCGGGGTGGGGGTCGGCGTTGCTTTGGCGCCGGACGGGTCGACCCCCTCCCTAGCCCTCCCCTCAAGGGGGAGGGGACGCAGGCAACCAGACCCCGCCGCTCCCAAAAAACTCACTTCGGCAGGTATTCCGGCCCGAAACTGTGCGGCAGCAATTGTTCGAGCGTCGTCAGCAGCGGCTCGCCCTCGACGCCATGCGAGATCACCGTGACATCGAGATCGGCAAATTCGCGGATGCGTTGGCGGCAGCCGCCGCAAGGAGTGACCGGCGCGGCGCCGGGGCCCGTCACATAGATGCGGGCAATGCGCTTGCCGCCCCCCGCAATCATCGCGGCGATGGCCGAGGCTTCGGCGCAATTGCCCACGGGATAGGCGGCATTCTCGATATTGCAGCCGCTATAGATCTGCCCGTCATCGGCGAGGATTGCCGCGCCCACCGTAAAGCGGGAATAGGGCGCATAGGCCTTGGCGCGGATGGCTTCTGCGGCCTGGAACAGCGCCTCGTCGGTGGCATCGCTCAGCATGGCAAGGGTCCTTTCGGGGGCAAGAAAGCTAGCGCTCCTTGGTATAGGCCACGCCGCCTGCCTTGGGGCCCACGGCCTTGCCGATAAAGCCCGCCAGCAGCACCACGGTCAGCACATAGGGCAGCGCCTGGATGGCCTGCACCGGCACGACGCCGATGATCGGCAGCTCGAAATTCTGCAGCCGGATCTGCAGCGCATCGAGGAAGCCGAACAGAAGGCAGGTGAACATGGCGGGCACCGGCTTCCACTTGGCAAAGATCAGCGCCGCGAGCGCGATATAGCCCTTGCCGGCCGTCATGTTGTTGCCGAAACCCGAGCCCTGGGCGATGGAAAAATAAGCGCCCGCGAGCCCGCACAGCACGCCGGTGATCAGCACGGCCTGGAAGCGCAGCTTGTTGACCGAAATGCCGGCGGTATCGACCGCCTTGGGGTTTTCGCCGACCGCGCGCAGGCGCAAGCCAAAGCGGGTGCGATACAGCACATAGGCGGTGACCGCCACCATGGCGAAGGCGACATAAACCAGGATATAATGGCCCGAGATCAGGTCGGCATAGATGGGGCCGATAATGGGCACGCCCGACAGTTCACGGGCAAAAGGCAGCTCGATGGTGCCGAAGCGCCCGCTCGGCGGCAAGGCCGGGGTGCGGCCGCCCTGGCGGAACCATTGCTGCCCGAGAAAGGTGGTCAGTCCCGCCGCCAGCATGTTGATGGCGACGCCCGCGATCAGCTGGTTGCCCTTGAGGGTGATGGCGGCCACGCCCTGCAACAGGGCGGTCGATACCGAAACCAGCGTGCCGGCGAGCAAGCCCAGCCAGACCGAGCCGCTGACCGCCGCTACTGCGGCGGCGGCAAAGGCGGCCGCCAGCATCTTGCCTTCCAGCCCGATATCAAAAATGCCGGCCCGCTCGGAATAAAGGCCAGCAAGGCACGCCAGCAGCAGCGGGGTCGAGAGGCGCAGCGTCGCATCGAGAATGGACAGAACGGCCGAGATATCCATGGCTCAGCTTTCGCTCGAAACGGTGGAGCGCGCGGCCGCTTCGGCGCGCGATTCCGGGCTGATGAGGAGAAAGCTGCGTTGCAGGGCGGGCCGGAACAGGCCTTCCATGGCGCCGGTGAAGAGGATCACGAGCGCCTGGATGATCACCACCACGGTGCGATCGAGCCCCGAAATCACATATTGCAGCTCATTGCCGCCCTGGTAGAGCGCCCCGAACAGGAGCGCGGCCAGCGCAATGCCTAGCGGATGGTTGCGTCCCATCAGCGCCACGGCAATGCCGACAAAGCCGGCATCGGCGACGAAATCGAGCACCAGCCGGTTCTGCACGCCCAGCACTTCGTTGAACGCCACCATGCCCGCCAGCGCCCCCGACAGGGTCATGGTGATGATGATCATCTTGCTGTTAGAAATGCCGGCATAGCGCGCCGCCGTCGGGTTCTGCCCCATGGTGCGCAGGGCATAGCCAAAGCGCGTATGCCAGATCAGTACGTAGACCGCGACCAGCGCCAAAAGCGCAATGACGATGGAGAGATTGACAGGCGTATAGTTGAAGGGCTCAAAGAACTGCCCCAGCTTGGGCATGCGCCCGGCTTCGGCGATCATGCGCGATTCCGGGCCCGAGACATTGGCGGGCTTGAGGACGCGGTTGAGCATGTAGATCATCAGCGCCGAGGCGATGAAATTGAACATGATGGTGGTGATCACCACATGGCTGCCGCGCTTGGCCTGCAGATAGCCCGGAATAAACGCCCAGGCCCCGCCAAACAGCGCTGCTGCCAAGAGCGCCACGGGCGCCACGATGAGCCAATGGGTGGTATCGAGCGCGGTGGCGGCCAGGATCACGCCGAGCCCGGCGACATAGGCCTGCCCGTTGGCGCCGATATTGAAGAGCCCGCCATGGGCGGCGAGCGCCACGGCCAGCCCCGTGAAGATGAAGTTGGTGGTGTAATAGAGTGTATAGCCGATATTGTAGCCATTGCCGAAGGCGCCGGTGACAATGGCCCAGAGCGCCACGAACGGGTTCTGCCCGATCAGCAGCAGCACGATGCCCGACACGATAAAGGCCAGCACGAGATTGAGCACCGGCAGCAGGGCAATATCGGCCCAGCGCGGCAATGGCCGAAGCGCACTCATTGGGCGGCCTTTCTGTCGGTGACGCCGGCCATCATCAATCCAAGTTCGCCTTCGGTGGCGGTAGCGGGATCGGCTTCGCCCACGATCTGGCCGTCAAACATCACGAGGATACGGTCCGACAGCGAGCGGATTTCGTCGAGCTCGACGGAAACGACGAGGATCGCCTTGCCGGCATCGCGCATCCTGATGATCTGGTTGTGGATGAATTCAATGGCGCCGATATCGACGCCGCGCGTGGGCTGGCCCACCACCAGCACATCGGGATTGCGCTCCATTTCGCGCGCCAGCACGATCTTTTGCTGGTTGCCGCCCGAAAACAGCGCTGTCTTGAGGTTGATGTCGGGGGGGCGCACGTCGAAAGTGGCGATGCGCTCGGCCGCGTCGCGCTTGGCGGCGGCAATATCGAGCAAGGGTCCGCGCCCATAGGCGGGATCGTCCTGGTAGCCGAGAATGGCGTTTTCCCATTCGGCAAAGCTCGTGACGAGACCCATGCGCTGCCGGTCCTCGGGCACATGGGCGAGGCCCGCGGCCCGGGCGCGCGCCGCGCCATCATCGCCGCGCAGGGACAGCGGCTTGCCATTGAGGATCACCTCGCCTGCGCGCTGGTCGCGCATGCCGGTGACGGCCTCGAGCAGTTCGGTCTGCCCATTGCCCGACACCCCGGCAATGCCGACGATCTCGCCGGCCCGTACGGAAAAGCTGACATCCTTGACCCGCACAATGCCCAGATCGTCGGCAACGACGAGGTTGCGCACCTCAAGCAGGGTCTTGCCGGGATGAGCGGGGCCCTTTTCGATGCGCAGCAAGACGCGGCGCCCGACCATCAGCTCAGCGAGCTGTTCGGGATTGGTGTTCCTGGTGGGGAGCGTCGCCACCATTTCGCCGCCGCGCATCACCGAAACATTGTCGGTGATGGCCATGATCTCGCGCAGCTTGTGGGTGATGATGATGACCGTCTTGCCTTGGTCGCGCAGGGTTTGCAGCACCCGGAACAGGTCGTCGGCTTCCTTGGGCGTCAAAACGCCGGTGGGTTCATCGAGAATGAGCGTTTCGGCGCCGCGATACAGCGCCTTGAGGATTTCCACCCGCTGCTGCTGGCCAACCGAGATATCCTCGATCACCGCGTCGGGGTCGACCTCAAGGTCATATTCGGCTTCGAGCCGCGCCAGTTCCTTGCGCGCCCGCGCCAGGCTTGGGCGCAAAAACCCGGAATCCTCGGCGCCCAGCACCACATTTTCGAGCACGGTGAAGTTTTCCACCAGCATGAAGTGCTGGTGCACCATGCCGATGCCGAGCTGGAGCGCATGGCGGCTATCGGTGACGGCCTGCACCTGCCCGTTGACGCGGATCGTGCCGCTGTCGGCGGTGTAAAAGCCATAGAGGATGGACATCAGCGTCGACTTGCCGGCGCCGTTTTCCCCCACAATGCCGTGGATTGTGCCGCGCGCGACCTTGAGGTCGATGTCCTTGTTGGCATGGACCGGGCCGAAGCGCTTGTTGATCCCCTCAAGCTCGATGGCCCAGCCCGCTGCCGGGACGGGAACAGCGGCCGGGTCCGGCCGCTGTGGATTGGTGGGATCAATACCGCTCATTAGCGCAGGGCTTTACAGCGGGCAGTTGTTGTCGGTGGTGTAATCATGCACTTCGATCTCGCCTGAAGCGATCTTGCCCTTGAGCTCATCGAGCTTGGCCTGGTCTTCGGGGGTGATGAGGCTCTGGTTGTTCTCGTCCACGGCGTAATCGACGAAATCGCCCTCCAGACCCAGAATGGTGAGGCCCGGCTTGAAGGTGGCGTCATCGCCGCCATTGGTGAAGGCTTCCACCACGGCATTGTCGACGCGCTTGAGCATCGAGGTCAGCACCGAGCCGGGGTGCAGATAGTTCTGGTTGCTGTCGACGCCGATCGAATACTTGCCCTGGTCGGCCATGGTCTGCAGCACGCCGAGACCCGAGCCACCGGCAGCGGCAAAGATCACGTCGGCGCCGGCGTCGGAAGCGGCGGTCGCCAGTTCACCGGCGGTCACCGGATCGTTCCAGGCAGCCGGGGTGGTGCCGGTATAGTTTTCGATCAGCTTGATGTCGGGGTTCACCGCCTTGGCGCCCTGGGCATAGCCGCAATAGAATTTGTGGATCAGGGGCACATCCATACCACCCACAAAGCCGATCGTGCCGGTTTCGGACTTCATCGCCGCGAGCGCACCGACAAGGAACGAGCCGGTATGCTCGTCAAACAGGATCGACTGGACATTGGGAGCATCCACCACGGCGTCGATCACGACGAAATTGGTGTCGGGAAATTCGGCGGCGAGCGGGGCCAGCACCGATTCCCACATGAAGCTCATCACGACGATTGGGTTAGCGCCTTGGCTGGCGAAGCGGCGCAGGGCCTGTTCGCGCTGGGCGTCGTTTTGCAGTTCCAGTTCGAGATAGTTGCCGCCGGTGTCTGCCTTCCACTTCTCGGCGCCGTTATAGGCGGCCTCGTTGAAGGACTTGTCGAACTTGCCGCCCAGATCATAGATCAGTGCGGGATCAGCAAAGGCGGCACCCGAAAGCAGTGCGCTCAGCGCGATCCCGCCGGCCAGTGCCTTGATGGAGCTTGCAAACTTCATGAGGTCGTCTCCCTGTCTCGCAATGGAGCGTTGGCGCCACGCCCAACGGTGAATTCTCCCTGCGCTCTGGGGGGATACAATCGTGCAATCCCCTTGTCCGCAAGCAAAAAAGCAGCGCCTTCAATGATCTGAACAAAGATTGACCATGCCGCCGCTCCGGTAGGCGCGGCCGGCGGCTAACCCGCCTGCTCTGGCGGTGGCAGCGGAGTCACCGCGGCGCCCATCGCATCGCCGAAGCGGGCGAAAAAGCCATCGATGATCTTTTGCGCGGAGTTGCCAATAATCGCCTGTCCCAGGCGCATGAGCTGGCCCGAGGCGCCGCCGGTGGCGGTGAACACGAGTTCAGTCTGTTCGCCCCGGTCGGTCAGCACGATATCGGCCGCCCCTTCGGCGAGCCCTAACAGACCGCCCTTGCCGCGGCCCGTCAGCGTATAGCGCTCGGCCGGAACGATATTGGACAGGTTGAGCCCGCCTTTGAACACGGGATGCACCACGCCCAGATTGACCTTGATCTCGAGGTCGAGCGCTGTCGGGCCCGACCATTCGATGCGATGGCAGCCGGGAATGGCGGCTTGCAGCACCGCGGCGTCATTCAGGGCGAGCCAAACCACGGGACGGGGCGCAGCGATGAGATAACGGCCACCGAACTGCATCAGCGCATGCCCAGCGCGACGGGCGGAAAAATGGCAGCGCTGTGGCGAAAATACCGTGGTTTGCAAATGCTTTGCACTGATTTTGCCCCTGCCCTTTACGTGCGGCTTTTTCGCACCAATATGGCCTAAATAGTCGGCCTGTGGCGCAGATGCAATTGTCACGCGTTAGGCCAGCAGCAATCTATAGCGCAACCAGGCGATCTCGCCGATGCCGCGCAGAATCAGGAGCGAACATGGCCAGCCAAGTCACCACTGCTACGCCCACCGCCAATTCGGTGCCCTCCGCCGTTGCCGAACAGCCGCTGCAGTATCTGGACAAGGCCGTCAACGCGATCCGCAATCTGGGGATCTGGCCCGAACAGCAGGGCGAGCAGCCCATCACCGGCTTGTTGCAACAGATCACCGATCTGGATGAAACCCGAGTAATCCTGATCGGGCGCACGCTCTCGCAGGCCAGCGCCTTCAACGAGGTGGTGCGCGAGCAGGTCGCGGCCGTCAAGATCGGCGAGCGCTACGAGGACATCACCAAGGGCTTTGACTCCATCCGCGACGACGCCAAGGCGATGGTCGACCAGTTGGCCGACAACAAGATCAACCTGGTGGAACGCGTCAGCAATGTGTGGATGAAGGTCAGCCGCGGCGACATTGCCACGCGCTTCAATTCCATTCGCGACACCTATCTCGCGGTCACCGCCGACACCAAGGACCAGATCGAGCGCGAGCACACCATTCTCGAGGCCTATCGCGATTTCCGCGGGGCGCTGAAGCAAGCCGAGGTGATGGCGCTCGAAGTGCTGGCCACCGCCGAGCAGCGGCTGGAAGAAAAGAAGAATATTTTGCAGGCTGCGGCCGAGGAACTGGCCGGCTATGCCGGCACTGTGCCGGCCGATCGCGCCCGCCTTGAAATGGCGCGCGACGAGCGCCTGCGCGAAATGCAGAACGAGGAAAAGCGCTACCAGATCGCCAAGGACCTCTCGGACAATTTGACCATCTCCTACAACACTTCCGAAGTGGTGATGGCGCGACTGATGCAGACCACCAATGCCAAGGAGCGGGTGTATCAGCAGTCGATCTCGTTCTTTTCCACCAATGAAACCGTTTTGACGGCCCTGTCGGCCTCGTTCACCGGCATGTTCGGGCTCAACGAATCCACCGCCACGCTCAACGCGATGAAGGAAGGGATGAGCAAGAGCCTCGAAACCCTCTCCGAAATCGGCGACCGGGTGGGCGAGGAAGCGGTGCGCGCCGGGTATGGCCCGACCGTGCGTGCCGATGCAGTCAAGAAGCTCGTCGACAGCGTCATCAACTTTCAGGAAAAGTCGCGCACCATCATCAACGAGATGCGCGTGGCCTCGACCAAGAACTCGGCCGAAATCCGCGACGCGGTGGAAGACGGCAAGCGGCGCCTCGCGACCCTCGCGACCGAAGGCAATGCCTTGCTGCTTGAATCCGGCCGCTGAGTAGGACGAGCGCGGATGCAGGCCCGACCATGAGCGATGTTCAGGCGAAGGCCCCTGCCCCTGCCCCGCTCGACGAGGTCATGCTGGCGATGGACGTGGTCGACACGCTCCGTCACCGGCAGGACCTTGCCGTGCGTGAACTCGAAGGGGTGACCCGCGAGCAGCAGCTGATCGACAAGCTGCGCGAGGTGTATCGCCACCAGGGCATCGAAGTGCCCGACCATATCCTGCGGGAAGGCGTGGCGGCGCTGGCTGAAAGCCGGTTCGTTTATGACCCGCCCACTCCGGGCTGGCGCACCACTTTGGCGCGGCTTTATGTTGGCCGCAAACGCTGGGGCAAGCCGGTAGGCGCGCTGCTGCTGGTGCTGCTTGTGTGTGCCGTCGGCTATTTCGGCGCCTGGCGGCCTTATCAGTCGAGCCAGGCTGAGCAAGCGCGGATCGAGCTCAGCGAAGGCCTGCCCGCGCAGATGGACATGCTCTACCAGACCATTTTCGAGGAAACCAAGGTGCAGCAGGCCGTGGTGGAGGCCGAAGTGCTGCGCTCACGGGGCAAGGCCTTTGCGGCCGAAGGCAATCGCGCGGGCGCGGAAGACGCGGTCAAGCGCCTGACCGACCTGCGTGATCTGCTGCGCCAGCAATATACCCTGCGCGTGATCAACCGGCCCGATCAGCAATCGGGCTTCTGGACCTTCCCCGAGATCAACACCGCCGCGACCAATTACTACATCGTGGTGGAAGCGGTGGGGCCCGATGGGGACGTGTTGTCGCTGCCGGTGCTCAACGAGGAAACCATGGAAACCGAGACCGTTTCGGTCTGGGCCATTCGCGTGCCCGAGGCGGTCTACAACGCCGTCGCCGCCGACAAGCGCGACAATGGCATCATCGAAGCCAATGAAGTGGGCCGCAAATCGGATGGGTTCATGCAGGTCGAATATCTGATGCCGGTTCTCGGCGGGGCGTTGACGCGGTGGTAAAGCAATGAGCATCCGCGGACCCCAGGCCCTGGCCAGCCTCGACGAGGCCATGCGCGACATCCGGCGCGAAGAGGACGAAATCTCGCGCCGCCTCGCCCGTTCGGCCGAACGGCTGAGCAAGATGCGCGAAAGCGAAGCCGAGCTGTTCCGGCAGCTGGCGCAATTACGCCTCGATCCGGGCGTGCAGGGCGAACTCGACGGGCGCATTTCGCTGGCCGAAAGCAAGGCGCGCGAAATGCTCAAGGACCATGCGCGCCATCTGAGCCAGGCCGAGGAAGGGCTCGCCGCCGCGGATGCGGAGTTGGCGGGGCTGACCGAGCAGCGCGCCCAGGCGCTGGCGGAACTCGAAACAAGGCAAAGCGAGCTCAAGGCACTGGGCGCGCGCCTCCAGGCGCAGATCAGCACCGACCCCGCCTGGATCGCCAAGCGGCAGGAGGCCGAGGAACTCGCCGAGATTGCCGCCCAATCCATGCGCAAGACCGAGCAGGCGGAAGCCGACCAGGCGCAAAAGGGCAGCCCTTATCGCAGCGATCCGCTGTTCATGTATTTGTGGGATGCCGGTTATGGCACCTCGCGCTATCGCGCCAACAATCTGGTGCGCTTCCTTGATGGCTGGGTCGCGGGGATCGTCGGCTTCAACAAGGCGCGGCCCAATTTCGCCATGCTCAACGAATTGCCGATGCGCCTGCGCGAACATGCCGAGCGCCAGATCGCCAATGCGGAAGCGGCGCAGGCCGAGCTCGACCGGCTCGAACAGGTCGCCATCGACGAAGCGGGCGGTCGCCCCTTGCGCGAAGCATTGGCCGCAATGCAGGCGCGCATCGAGGCGATCGACGCCGAGATCGTCGCCGCCGAAGATCGCCGCGATGGTGCCGCCCAGGCGCTCGGCGCAATGGCGCAGGGGCGCGATCCCTCCTTTGCCGAAGCGCTCGATACGCTCGCGACCGAACTGGGGCGCGAGGATATCCAGACGCTGCTGGCCGAAGCGCGGCTGACCCGCACCGGGCGCGACGACACCATCGTCGCCCAGATCGACGATGCCCGGGCGCGCATGAAGGAAGAAGACGCCGAGGTGCGGGAGCAAAAGGCGCGCCTCAAGACCCTCGCCGCCCGCCGGCGCGAGCTCGAGGACATCCAGTGGGAGTTCAAAAAGCAGCGGTTCGACGATCCCCGCTCGAGCTTTGGCGAAGACCGGCTCGTGGGCGACATGCTCAACGATTTCCTGCGCGGGGGCATTTCCGCCGCCTCCTACTGGGAGCATTGGCGGCGCTCGCAGAACTGGAACCCCGGCACCAGTGATTGGGGTGGCGGCGAAGGCCTGCCCAATAACGGGCGCAGCGCCAATCCCTGGCCTCAAGGCGGGGGCGGCTTCCAATGGCCCGAAGGCAGCTTTGGCGGCGGCAGCAGGCGCGATGGCGGCGGCGGTGGGCGTCCGCCCGCAGGGGGCGGCGGCTTTTCGCGCCCGCGCACCGGCTCAGGCGGCACGCGCAAGCATGGCGGGTTCAAGACGGGCGGCGGGTTCTAGCATCCGCCACCCGATCTCCGGCCTCTCAGGCCGGGTTGATGAAGCCGAACACCGCAGCGGCATTGCCGCTCTGCTCGGCAAAGCGCTGGCGATGCACGCGCTGCACCAGCACCTCGCCATTCTCGGGTCCTGCCGCCAGCAGCTGCATGGTTTCGCTGATGTAGTCGGCCAGTGGCATGGCATTGGGGTCATTGGCCTGCTTTTCGCCCTGCAGCGTGGTTTGCACATAGGGCGGCGCCAGCTCGATCACCTCCACACCCGTGTGGCGCAGCTGATGGCGCAGCGACTGGGAATAGCTGTGGATCGCCGCCTTGGTGGCGCTATAGGTCGGGGTCGACGCCTTGGGCACGAAGGCCAGGCCTGAGGAGACGGTCAACACCGCCGCCTGAGGTTGCGCCAGCAGATGCGGCAGCAAGGCAGCCGTAAGACGGATCGGCCCCAGCAGATTGGTCGCGACCGTTGCCTCGGCGATCGCCAGATAGTCCCCCGCGACCAAATCTTCATCGACCATGATCCCGGCATTGTTGATCACGGCGTTGATCGCGGGAAAGGCCGCGATCACCCGCTGGGCGAAGTCGCGGACCGCCTCGGCGTCGCTCATGTCCACGGTGAATGCCGCCATGCCGGGATTGGCGGCGGTGACCGCATCGAGCGCGTCCTGGCGCCGCCCGCTGATGATCACCTGGTTGCCCGCCCGGTGAAAGGCCTCGGCCAAGCCCCGGCCGATGCCGGAGCCGCCGCCGGTAATTAGAATGGTGTTGCCGCTCATGCGCATGAAAACTCTCCTTGGCATGTGTCGCCAAGAGTTAAGCCGCATACTCTCCTACGGGAAGTAGGCACGCAAAAGATCCATACGCACCTGACGGAGAGTGTCGATGCCGCAAGAAGTTTCAGCCCCCTCGATCTACCAGTGGAGCGAACGCGCTGGCGGCAAGCCGCTCGACCCCGAACTCGATCGCCTGGTGCGCGACATCATCAGCAAGGTCGCCGACAAATGGACCATGCTGATCCTCGAAGCCCTCAATGATCACGGCACGCTGCGCTTCACCGATGTGGGACGCAAGGTCGGCGAGATCAGCCAGAAGATGCTGACCAAGACCTTGCGGCAGATGGAAGCCGATGGCCTCGTGCAACGAACCGTGCATCCGGTGATCCCACCCCATGTGGAATACAGCCTCACCCCGATGGGCCGCAGCCTTGGGGGCGCGTTTTGCGGGGTGTGGCTGTGGGCGGAAGAGCATCACGCCGCTATCGAGGCGAGCCGCAAGGCCTTTGCCGAACGTAATGGCGCGGCTTAATTGGCGGTTGGGGTCGCCATCAGTTCCCAGACATTGCCTTCGCTGTCGGCGAAGTAAGCCGAGTAGCCCCATTCGGACGATGTGCCCGGGGTAATGATCGAGCCA
This sequence comes from Devosia sp. Z11_6, assembly GCF_058133665.1. Taxonomy (NCBI): domain Bacteria; kingdom Pseudomonadati; phylum Pseudomonadota; class Alphaproteobacteria; order Hyphomicrobiales; family Devosiaceae; genus Devosia; species Devosia sp. Z11_6. The sequence continues at coordinate 39,345 of NZ_JBYUNQ010000008.1, read as the reverse complement.
CCCGCCACCAGCACCTGGTCGAGAATGGCATCGACTTCGGCGGCATCGGCGGCACGGTGGCTGAGCACAAAGCCCGGCGAGCCCGCTACGGGGGCTTCGAGCCCCGCGGTCTCGGCAATCTGGGTGCGCGGGAACAGCACAAAGCTCAGCCGCTCATCGAGGAAAAACGCCACATGGTCGTCCCCTGCCCCGATCTGGTCGTCGCCCAGCTCGAACAGCGCGCGGTAAAAGGCAAAGGCGCGCGGCAGATCATCGACGCCGATGGTGATGATGCTGATGGTTGGCTTCATGGCTGGCGCGCTCCTCGGGCGGTCTCAGTAGGCGTTATTCGTAGTACACGCTGATGCGCTGGCCGCCGATCTCATGGACCTTGATGTCCATCTCGTAAATGCCGGACAGCACTTCGGGGCGGATCATTTCGTCGGCCGGGCCTTGGGCCGCGACCTTGCCATGCTTCATGGCGATGATGAAATCGGAATACCAGGAAGCAAAATTGATGTCGTGCAGCACCAGCACGACCGTCTTGCCCAGCTCATTGGCCGCCTTGCGCAAGAGCTTCATCATGCCCATGGCATGCTTCATGTCGAGATTGTTGAGCGGCTCGTCGAGCAGCACATAGTCGGTGTCCTGGCAGAGGACCATGGCCACAAAGGCCCGCTGGCGCTGCCCGCCCGAAAGCTCGTCGAGGAACCGGTCCGACAGCTCGCCCAGATTGAGATAGCCAATGGCATCGTCGATGCGCTTTTCGTCGTCGCGCGTCAGCCGGCCGCGCGAATAGGGGAAGCGGCCAAAGGAAACGAGGTCGCGCACGGTCAGGCGCGCGGTCATGTGGTTGTCCTGGCGCAGGATGGACAGGCGCCGCGCCAGCACTTCGCTGCCGGTCTTGCTGACATCGAGCCCATCCACGGTGACGGTGCCCTTGTCCATGCTCATGAGGCGGCTGACCATGGACAGCAGGGTCGACTTGCCCGCCCCATTGGGCCCGATAATGGAGGTGATGCCGCCAGCCGGAATGGACAGCGTCACGCCATCCACCACGCAGCTGGCACCATAATGTTTGGTGACGTTGGTGGTGATGATCATCGCCCCGCCCTCCGCAAAACCAGGAAAATAAAGACGATACCACCGAGAAACTCGATGATGATCGAGAGCGCCGTATCGAATTCAAATATGCGCTCGAGCACGGTTTGCCCACCCACAAGGCAGATCACGGCCAGCAGGACGGCCGTCGGCAGCACATATTTATGCTTGCTGTTGCCGACCAGCGAATGGGCAAGGCTCGCCACCAGAAGGCCGAAAAAGGTCACCGGGCCCACAAGTGCCGTCGACACCGCCACCAGCACCGAAACCATGATCAGCATGGCGGTGATGGTGCGCTTGTAATTGACCCCAAGATTGATCGCATTGGCGCGCCCAAGGGTCAGCACATCAAAGACCGGGATCATCCGGACGACGGCGATGGTCACAACCGCCAGCACGGCATAGGCGAAGAGGAGATGGTCGGTGTCGACGCGCGAAAAGCTGGCGAAGAAGCTGTCCTGCAGCACGTTGAAGGCATTGGGATCCATCAGGCGCTGCATGAAGGAAATCACGCTGCGGAACATGATGCCAAAGACAATGCCCACCAGCACCAGCAGGTGCAGGCTGCGCTCCTGCCAGACGAACAGCCAGGAGAACAGCGCGCTGGCAAAGCCGATCATCACCACCATTTCGAGGAGGAAATGCAGGTCGGAATTGAGGCTGATGAGGCTGCCAATGCCGAAAAAGAACACCAGCGAGGTTTGCAGCAGCACGTAAAGGCTATCAAAGCCCATGATCGAGGGCGTGAGGATCCGGTTATTGGTGGCGGTCTGGAACAGCACGGTCGACAGCGCCACCGAGTAGCCGACGAGGATCAGACCGAGGAGCTTGCGGCCGCGGAACGGGATCACGAAGCTCCAGCTGCCCTTGGCCCCCAGCGTCATGAAGCAGACGATGGAAACCAGTGCCAGCAGCGACAAAACGACGATCACCAGTACCGGCCGGGTCCAGGTGCGGCGCGAAATGCCCAGGAACGGGGCGTGAGCCGTGGAGAGATCAGGCGGCACTGCGACGGGTCCTGAGCAACAGATAAAGGAAGATGACACTGCCGATGACGCCGACAACCACGCCGATGGGAATCTCATAGGGGTAGCGGATCACCCGCCCCAGGATATCGCAGGCCACCACGAAGGCCGCGCCCGATACGGCCACCCAGGGCACGGTGCGCCGCATATTGTCCCCCACCAGGAGGCTGATGACATTGGGGACGACAAGGCCGAGGAAGGGGATGATGCCGACGGACACCAGCACCACCGCGCTCGAAATCGAGACGATGATGAGCCCCAGGGTCATGGTCTGGTTGTAGTTGAGCCCCAGATTGGTGGTGAAATCCTCACCCATCCCCGCAACCGTGAAGCGGTCGGCGGCCCAATAGGCGGCGACGGCACAAACCAGCCCGATCCAGAGCAGTTCATAGCGGCCGCGCAGCACGCCGGAAAAATCGCCGAGCTCCCAGGCGAGCAGCGACGGCAGGAGCCCGAAGCGATAGGCAAAAAAGCTCGTCACCGCGCCGATAATGCCCGAGAGCATGATGCCGATCAGGGGCACGAGCAGCACGTCGCGCGGCGGCACGCTGCGGATTACGCGCAGGAAGAGGAAAGTGCCGGCCAGCGCAAACAGCGCCGCCACCATCATCTTGGCCATGATGGGCCAGCCCGGCGCCAGGAGCGTCACCAGCAAGAAGCCCAGCAGCGCCGATTCCGTAGTGCCCACCGTGCCCGGCTCGACAAAGCGGTTGCGAACGACGATCTGCATGACAAGGCCGGCAATGGCCATGGAGGAGCCGGCGAGCAGCAGCGACAGGGTGCGCGGCACGCGGCTGATCAGCAGCACCTGCATCGGCCGCCCTTCGGGGCCACCCGAAAACAGACCCGCCAGCGTCACATCGGTGACCCCGATAAACAGGCTCGCAATCGCCAGCAGAAGCGTGGCCACACCAGCGATAATCAGCAGCGGCAAGGCCCGCATGGCACCTCATTCTCAAATGGCAGAACCCGGCGGAATGATCCGCCGGGCTGAATGATTGATCGCTAGGGGCCGGTGTTAGCTGTTGAGGCCTTCCAGCACCTGATCGAGCATCAGCATCAGGCCGTTATAGCCATGCATGGTGACATAAGCGGCTTGAGGGTCGAGGTAAACAATGTGACCTTCCTTGGCGGCGGTGGTCTGGTTCACCAATTCGTTGTCGAGCAGGGCGGCAGCAGCGCCGGTGTTCTCGCCAACGCCGGCATCACGGTCGACCACGAAGAGCCAGTCGGGGTTGGTTTCGAGGATGAACTCGAAGGAAACGCTGTCGCCACCGTGATCGCCATCTTCCACATCGGCCATGGCCGAGGGCATGCCGAGTTCATTGTAGATCCAGGCGACGCGCGAGCCGGGGCCGTAAACGCCGACATTGCCGGCATTGGTCACGAGCACGAGCGCGGTGCCCTTGCCCTCGGCCGCAGCTTTGACTTCGGCAATCTTGGCTTCGAGATTGGCGTTGAGTTCGGCGGCCTTCTCTTCGAGCCCGAAGATTTCGCCGAGCTTGGTGATGTTGGCTTCCACGCCCTCGACCAGATCGGCATTGTCGACCGTCAGGTCGATGGTGGGCAGGATTTCGGCGGCGGTCGGGTACGCGGTGCGCGAGCGGGCGGCGACGATATAAAGATCAGCGTCGGCGGCAGCGATGCCTTCGAAATCGGGCTCCTGGAGCGAGCCGATCTTGAGCGCGTCGGCGGGAACGGAGTCAGCGAGGTAAGCGGGCACATTGGACGAGGGAATGCCAGCGACCGGAACGCCGAGCGCGGTCAGGTTGTCAAAGGCGGCCCAATCGGACACCAGCACTTTTTCGGGTACGCCGGTGATGGTGGTTTCACCCTGGGGATGGGTGACGGTGACTTCCTGAGCCTGGGTGCCCAGGCTGGTAAAGGCCAGCGCGCCAGCGACGAGCGCGGCGAGCAAGAAGGGGGTGCGGGTGATGGTGTTCACGAGACTTCCAATCCAGGGTTTGGGCAAACAGCTCAGCACTGCCAGTTTAAGCTGACGTTGCTTGTCGGGTTACCTAACCGGGCGGAAGCGCCAAGTCAAAAGATAGTTGAGGCTGCCACTCACCTATACAGAGCGAGTGGCGCCGGAGTCTTGGTCCCTAGTGGCTGTGCTCGCCCTCGGGCGCGTCGGCGGGGGCATCATCGGCGTGCTCGCCCGCGCCATGCGCCTCGGTCGCATCGGCGGCCTGCACGGGGATCTCGATCTCGACCGGGCCGGCATGCTCGAACACCAGGGTCACCGGCACAGTCTCGCCTTCAACGAAAGGCTGCGTCAGGCCCAGGAACATGATGTGCAGCCCGCCGGGCTCGAGCGCCACGGTTTCACCCGCTTCGATGGTGATGCCGTCAGCCAGGGGGCTCATCTTCATGACGTCCCCTTCCATCTTCATCTGGTGCAGCTGCACCGTGCCCGCGGCGGGGGAAGTGGCGGAAACCAGCCGGTCGGCCGCGTCGCCCGTATTTTCGATGGTCAGATACCCGCCAGCGACCGGGGCATTGGGCAGGGTGGCGCGGGTAAAGGGCACCGAAATGTTGAGGGGGCCGTGATGCACCACTCCATTATGAGCAAGGGCAGGCGCAACGAGCAGCAGGGCAGAAACGATGGCGGCGGCACGGAAACGGCGGAACATCGGAGTGATCCTGGGTGAGCGGATGAACGGCGTCAGCTTAACGCGCCACTAGGGCGTAGGTGCATAGGTTTCGCTGACCAGCGACAAAAAGCCCTTCACCGGCGCTGACAGCGGCGTCGAGCGGCGGCGCGCCACCAGCAATTGCCGCATGGCCCAGCTATCGGCGAGCGGGGCGCAGGCGAGGTCCGTACCCGCCAGCAGATGTAGGCTCGTCGAGCGCAAAAAGCCGATGCCAAAGCCCGCTTCGACCATGCGCACCAGCGCAGGGAAACTCTCCACGCGCAGGCTTTCGGTCAGCTTGCGGCCGTCGCGGCGGGCGGCTTCAGCGAGCAGGCGATCGAGCGCGCCGGCATGGTGGATGCCCACAATGGCGTGCTCGGCCACCTCGGCAAAGGCAATGCCGCTGCGCGGCTCGAGCCGGGCTGCCAGCGGATGCTCGGGCGGCGCCAGCACCCAGACGCGGTCATCCTCGAAAGGGCGGGTTTCAAAGCGGGCGAAATCGTAATTGTCCGAAACAATGGCCACATCCGCCCGGCCTTCATCGAGCGCCAGCAGCGCGCGGGCGGCGCCCATTTCCATGATGTCGAGCCCGATGCCAGCATGGCTCTGGCTATAGCCGGCCAGCAGTTCGGGCAGCCGCCCGGTCAGCGCCGAACCGGTGCAGGCCAGGCGCAGGCTGCCGCGCTGGCCGGTGGAAAAGTCCACCATGGTGGCGTCGAGATCGGCGATGGCGCGCAACACGGTGCGGCAGCCCTCGGCATAGGCGCTGCCGGCAGCCGTCAAGCGCACGCCATGGGCGGAGCGGTCAAACAGCGCCGTGCCCAGCCGGTTCTCGAGATCCGATACGCGCCGGCTGACGGCGGAAGACGCAATGCCCTCGCGCTCGGCGGCGCGCCCGATCGAGCCGGTATCGGCCAGCAGCAAAATCAGGCGTGCGGTGACGCTGTCGAACGGTGCCATCCCATCTCCCTGGCTGAGCCCACTGATAGGGCGTTCAGAGCACCAGGGAAAGGCCGCGCGCAAGATAGAAAATGCCGATGGCCGAGACGATCCAGCGCGTCCAGCTGCGGAAATTGGCGTCGGTCACGCGCTGGAGGATCCAGTAGCCGGCGCTGGTGCCGGCCACCGCGAAAGGCGCGGCGAGCGCCACGCCCAGCCATTCTCCGGCGCTCAGCACCATGGTGGCGTTCCAGTAGAACACCACTTTGGCCCCATGCGAGAGCACCTGCACCGCCGCCTTGGTCGCGACGATCCGCCGCCGGTCCATGGCTGTGCGGATGAAAAAGATATCGACGGTCGGCCCCGATACCCCGACCGCAAGGTTGAGCCCGCCCCCGAGCATGCCGCAGAGCACGGCATGATGGGGCTTGCTGGCATCGAGCCGCAGCCAATCGGCGGGAATCCAGACAAGGATCGGCAAAAGACCGATGGCGATGCAGACGGCTGCGAGGTCGGGCGTATAGCGCACAATGAACAGGATCGTGGCCGACACCAGGAGCCCCAGTGTGATCCAGCCCATGATGCGCCAATCGATAAAGGCGCGCGACAGCCAGGCCCGCGACCCGTTGGCGATGATCTGGATGGCGCCCTGCACGGCAATGGCGGTGCCCACCGGCAGCAGCGCCAGCAATATGCCGAGGAGGATCAGCCCACCCGCCATGCCGAAGACGCCCGACAGGGTCGAGGTCAAAAACACCGCCCCCAACAGGGCAAGCACCGCTCCAAGGCTCAGCATAACGGCTCCCCTATTACCCGTGCCTTCTGCCCGGCAGGGCAGCCGCGCGCCAGCACGGATCGGGCATGGCCCGGTGCTTTCCCGGCAAAGCTGGCGCGGTCAGGTGGAGGCAGCCTTGGGGCCGGCGGCGATCACCTCTTCGGGGATGTCGTCAAAGGAGGCGTAGTTCATGTTGTAGAGCCGGGCATAAAGCCCGTTCTTGGCCATGAGCTGGTCGTGATTGCCGTTCTCGATCAACTCGCCATTCTGCAGCACGATGATACGGTCGGCCCCGCGAATAGTGGCGAGCCGGTGCGCGATCACGAGCCCGGTGCGCCCTTCGAGCACGGTCAGGAGCGCCTTCTGGATCTGCCGCTCGGTATAGGAGTCGATATTGGCGGTGGCCTCATCGAGCACGAGAATCCTGGCATCGGCCACCAGCGCCCGGGCAAAGCTCAAGAGTTGGCGCTGCCCCAGCGACAGATTGGAGCCGCGCTGCTCGAGCATGGCATCGTAGCCATTGGGCAGCCGCTCAATGAACTCATGGGCGCCCACCGCCTTGGCCGCAGCCACCACCTGTTCGCGCGTGGCATCGGCCTTGTTGTAGCGGATATTGTCGAGCACGCTGCCGGTAAAGAGGAACGGCTCCTGGAGCACCATAGCGACCTGCTCGCCCAGCGATTCCTGCGTTACATCGCGCACATCATGGCCACCCACCAGCACCGCGCCGCCCTGCACCTCATAAAAGCGGTGCACGAGGGCCATGGCGCTGGTCTTGCCCGAGCCGGTGGGGCCGACCAGGGCGACGGTTTCGCCCGGATTGACGCGGAAGCTGACATTCTTGAGCACGGGATGATCGGCGCGATAGCCGAAGGTGACGTTGCGGAATTCGACAGAGCCATCCATGTCCCCGGTCAGCGCGACCGCGCCGGGCTTGTCGGCAATGTCGACGGGTACGTCGAGCACTTCGGTGATGCGCTGGCCCGAGCTCATGGCGCGCTGCATCACTGAATACTGCATGGTGAGCGAGCGGATGGGATCGAAAAAGCGCTGGATATAGAACAGGAACGTGACGATCACGCCTACCTGCAGCCCCCCATTGAGCACCATGGAGCCGCCCACCACGATCACGACAGCCATGGCGATGCCGGTGAGGCTATCAACGATCGGCACCATGACCTGGGCATATTTGGATGCCGTCAACTGGGTCTTGAGGTTGCCGAAGGCCTTGTCGTCGTAGAGGTCGAAATTGACCCGCTGGCGATCAAGGTTCTGCACCGTGCGCACGCCATGAATGCCTTCGGCCAGGGCGCCGGCGGTCGAAGAATTGGTTTCGTGGGCGGCCATGAAGGCGGCCCGGGCCCGCGGCAGCCAGAAAATGCGCACGACGAACAGCACCGGCATGGTGGAGAGCGTCAACAGCCCCAGGCGGAAGTCGAGCGTCAGCAGCACGACGACAATGCCGACCAGCAGCACGATGTCGCCCACCGAGATCACCGAGGTTTCCAAAAACTCCTGCATGGAATTGACGTCACCCTGCAGGCGACTCATCAGGCGCCCGACTTCGGTCTTGTCCATGAAGGACAGCGACACGCGCTGGAGCTGGCTGAACATGGCGCGGCGCATATCGAACAGCACGTTTTCGGCCACTTCGCCGACCACGGTTTCCTGCACATAACTGGCGCCGAAATTGAGCAGCACCACGACGCCGAAGGCGACGACGGCCCCGATAAGGTTGGCATGATCGCCGCCTGCGGTCATGCCGCGGTCGATGGCAAAGCCGATGATCAGCGGAATGGCCAGCTGGGTGAGGGTAAAAACGATAACCGCCGCCACCGCCAGCAGCATGCGCCGGCGATAGGGATGCACAAAGGCCCAGATCCGGCGGATGGTCTTGGGGTCATAGGCCTTGCCGAAGATTTCTTCCTCGATCCGGTGCGAGCCGACGGTGGCGCGCGGCGGGCGCTGGCCGCGATCGACCGGATGGTCGTCGTCATGCTCGATAACGCTCATTGGGCCGCACTCCCCACGGCAAAGTCATCGGCATCGACCGGCTTGACCTGCAGGTCGTAGAGCGCGCGATAGCGACCATTCTGGGCCAGCAATTGCTCATGGCTGCCGCGCTCGACGATCTTGCCGCCATCCAGAAACAGGATCTGGTCGGCATGCATCAGTGAACTCAGGCGGTGGGAGATGATGAGGGTGACGCGATCCTGCGCATAGCGCTTGATGGCGCTGCGGATGCGGTGCTCGGTACCCGCATCGATGGCGGCGGTGGAATCGTCGAACACCATCACGGCAGGCTTGAGCACAAGGCTGCGCGCGATCGACAGGCGCTGGCGCTGCCCACCCGAGAGCGACACACCCCGCTCACCCACCACGGTGCCGTATTGGGCAGGCAGGCCCATGATGTAGTTGTGCAGCTGGGCGCTTTCGGCCGCCCCGGCAATGGAGCGCTCCTTGGCCCAGGGATCGCCATAGGCAATGTTGTTTTCGATCGTGGTGGTGAACAGGAACGAGTCCTGCTGCACCACGGCCACGGCGCGCCGGAGCGAGGCCAGGGTCACGTCATTGACGTTCTGCCCGTCGATGGTCACCGCCCCGCCGCTCACTTCGTAAAAGCGCGAGATCAGATGGGCCAGGGTCGACTTGCCGCTGCCGGGGGCGCCGACAATGCCGATGGTCTGACCGCGCTTGGCTTCAAAGCTCACCCCATCAAGGGTGGGATACAGCGCGCCGGGATAGGTGAAGTGCACATCCTCAAAGCGCAGCACGCCTTCGCCTAACTTGAGCGGCTTCGCCTCGGGCTTGTCGTCGATTTCGAGCGGCTGGTCGAGAAAGTCGAACAGGCGCCCGCCACAGGTGGCAGCGCGGGCAAAGCTGTTGACCATCATGCCGAGCTGGCGCACGGGCATTTGCAGAATGGTCATGAAGGTCAAAAACGAAGCGAGGGTGCCCACGGTCATGGTGCCGTCGATGACCTTGTTGCCCCCGAACCAGAGCACCAGCCCCATGGCGGCAAAGAACGAAAAGGTCATGGCGCTGGTGTTGCGCACGCGAATGCCGACGCGGGTATGGGCGAGCTCCAGGGCTTCGGCCGAAGCGCGGTCGAATTTGGCGAGCTCGAATTTCTGGCCCGAAAAGGCGCGCACGACACGAATGCCGCCGAGATTCTCTTCCATCACGCGGGTAACGGCGGACAGTTTGTCCTGCAGCATCAACCAGGTCTTGCGCAGGGTCAGCTGCGCGACCGAGGAGCGCCAGGCGACAAAGGGCACAAAGCTCAGGCTCAAGACGCCCAGCAGCGGATCGGTCGAGATCAGCAGATAGGCGCCCAGCCCGATCAGCACGGACAGCAGCACCATGCGCACGAGCCCTGTCGAAAAGAACATGCGCACGCCGTCGAGGTCGAGCAGACCGATGGTGATGAGATCGCCGGTATGGATGCGGTCGTGGAAGGAAAAGCTCAGGCGCTGCACCTTTTCATAGAAGGCCAGGCGCAGTTCGTAGCCGATGGTGTGGCCCACCGATTCACTGAAATAGTTCTGCGCCAGGGTAAAGAGCCCGCGGGCCACAGACACGGCCAGCAGGAGCAGCGCCGTGGTCCAGAGCGCCCGCTCGCCGGCATCGCCCGCCACCAGAATGCCCTGCGCCTCGTCCACTGCGCGGCCCAGCAGACGCGGAATGGTCAGCTGCAGGCCCGCCGCGATCACCGTCGAGCCGATGGCAATGGTGACCTGCCAGGGATGGCGCAGCGTGAGCTTGGTGATGCGCCACAAGACGCCGGTGCCTTTACCGGCATGGACAGAGGCCAGGTGAGCGCGGGGGTCAGCGCGCCCACGGACGCGGCCAGCCGAGGGGGTGGTCACAGCAGATCCAGACTTCAAAAAGGGTGCTCCGGTGGGGCGCAGGGCAGCCACCGGGTGCGACAAATCAACTCGTGGAATTATTCAACGCCCATCGTCCGTACCATTCAAGAGGCAATTTGCGCAAAAAAGCGCCACGCCCGGCGCTTTGTGACGGAACTGTCACTTAGGTTGATTGAGCTCGGGATAGATTACGGCCGAGCAGCGCCGGTTGCCGGCATCGAGCAGGGCTTGCTGCTCGGGGGAAATGGTGCCGGAAAACACCGGGTCCCACAAATCATTGGCTTTCACGGTCTCGAGCCCGCACTGGCAATAGGTGGTGCAAAGGCCGGGGGTCGTGCCGCCCTCGACGCAGGTGCGCTGGCAGGCATTGAGGAAATCGGTTTGCCGCATGGCGATCTGGGGCTGCAGCCAGCCGGCCAGCGGAAACAGCACGGCGAGCAGCAGTGGCTGATGCACGAGATAGATCAGCAAGCTCCAGCGCCCCATGGTTTGCAGCACCCGCGCCAGCCGATTGGTGGGGGCGATGGCGGCCAGGCGCGTGCTCCAGCGCGAGCCAATCAGCCAGCGCCCGGCCAGAAGCCCCAGCAGCACGACGCCAAAGGAGGGAAACACCGGCACGAGATCATTGGTGGGCGGCGCCACCGTCCAGAACCCCAGCCAGGACCAAGCCTTGGCGTTGAAGAGTTCGTTGGAGAAGATGGCGGGCAGCGCCAGCACCACAACCGCAATGAGCCCGATCAGCCAGGACGGCGCCCGGCGCAGCGGCAGCGCCAAGAGGGTAAAAAGGGCTATGGCGTGCAGCACGCCGAAGTACACAAAGGTGTCGGGGAAGGCGAAGAGGGTCGCGACCGTAATCGCCAGCGCCCCCAGCACCAACAGCCCCCAGCGACGCCAGAACCGGCGCCAATCGGTCGACCCCCGGCTGCCCAGCGCCATGCCGACGCCGACAAGGAACAGGAAGCTATACAAAATGTTGCGGGCAAACAGCACCCAGCCCGGATCATAGCCGACATCGGCGGGGATGAAGCGGAAATAGGCGAGGTCCCAGCACAGGTGATAAATGATCATCGCGATGATCGCGACGCCACGGGCGATGTCCATCACCGGAAAGCGGGTGCGCACCGCTGGGGCGGCGAGCTCGCTCACCGCGCCCTATCCAGAATGGCCAGGAACGCCTCGCCATAGCGCTCGAGCTTGGCCTGCCCGACCCCCGGGATGTTGAGCAGGTCATGCAGCTTGGCCGGCCGCTGCTGCGCCATGGCCCGCAGGGTCGCATCGCCAAAGACCACATAAGGGGGCACGCCCTGCGCCTTGGCGATCCGCAGCCGTTCGGCGCGCAGGGCATTGAACACGCCCATATCGGCTTCGTCGAGTTCCACCGCGCCCGCCAGTTGGCGGCGCACTTCGGCCGCTTTTTTCGGCCGGTCCTGGCGCAAGGTGACGGTGCGCTCCTTGCGGAACACGGCGCGCGCGCCCTCCCCCAGCGTCAAGGCGCCATGGGCGGCATGGTCGACCCGCACCAGCCCCGAGGCCGTCAGCTGCCGCAGTACCGATTGCCAGGTGCGGCTGTCATATTCCTGGCCCTGGCCGAACACGGCCTGCTTGTCGTGGCCAAAGCGCTCGACCTTTTCGGTCCGCTTGCCCAGCAGCACATCGATGATGTGCCCCGAACCGAAGCGCTGCCCGGTGCGATAGATCGCGGCCATGGCCTTGATCGCAGCTTCCGTGCCGTCCCAGCTCGCGACCGGGGAACGGCAGGTGTCGCAATTGCCGCAAGGGCCCTCATAGACTTCGCCGAAATGGGCGAGGATCGCCTGGCGCCGGCATTCGGCGGTTTCACAGACGCCCAGGAGCGCGTTGAGCTTGGCGTGCTCGACCCGCTTGATCTCGTCGGGCGCCCCGCCCTCGTCGATCATCCGCCGGCGCTGCACGGCATCGGCCATGCCATAGCTCATCCAGGCGTCGGCGGGCTGGCCGTCTCGGCCGGCCCGGCCGGTTTCCTGGTAATAGGCTTCGATCGAGGCGGGGAGATCGAGATGGGCGACATAGCGCACATCGGGCTTGTCGATGCCCATGCCGAACGCCACGGTCGCCACAAGGCACACATCCTCCTCGCGCAGGAAGATGTCCTGGTGAGCCGAGCGGATGCTGGCATCCATGCCGGCATGATAGGGCAGCGCGCGAACGCCCTTACCCTCCAGCCATTGCGCGGTGTCCTCCACCTTGGCGCGCGACAGGCAATACACAATGCCGCTTTCGCCCTTGTGCCCTTCGAGGAAGCGCAGCAGCTGAGCGCGGGCATTGTCGCGCTCGATGATGGAATAGGAAATGTTAGGGCGATCGAAACTGGTCTCAAATACCCGCGCCCCACCCAGGCCCAACCGCTCGATGATATCGGCGCGGGTGGTGGGGTCGGCCGTCGCCGTCAGCGCAATGCGCGGCACGCCGGGAAAGAGTTCGGTCAGCTGGGCGAGTTCGCGATATTCGGGCCGGAAATCATGGCCCCATTGGCTGACGCAATGAGCCTCGTCGATGGCAAACAGCGCAATATCGAGCCCGTCCACCATGTTGCGGAACCCTGGCGTCGCCACCCGCTCGGGAGCGACATAAAGCAAGTCCAGCTCGCCGCGCCGCAGCTGCCCGCGCACCTGGGCGGACTCTTCGGGTGACAGCGAGGAATTGAGCGCCGCCGCCGCGACCCCGGCCTGGCGCAGCGCCTCGACCTGGTCGCGCATCAGGGCAATCAGCGGCGAGACCACAATGCCAACGCCATGCCGGCAGAGGGCGGGGATCTGGTAGCAGGCCGATTTGCCCGCACCCGTCGGAAACAGCACCACCGCATCGCCGCCATCGGCGACATGGCGCACCACTTCTTCCTGCTGGCCGCGGAAACTCTTGTGGCCAAACACATCGCGCAGCACCGCCAGGGGGTCGGGGCGAAGATCAAGCGAAGTGGTTTGGCTCAAGGCTGCTGCCATGTGATGGAGGGGCTCCGGAGCGGCGAATCCCGCCGCACCGTGCTTCGAGCATAGCTGAGCGTGACGGGCAACTCACAGCTGATTCAACAGCTAGACATAGCCCAGCGCGGTGAACTGGCTGTCGAACCACCACCAGCCCATTGCGGTCAGCGCCACGACGACGGCAAAGGCGATCCAGCCTGCCGCGGTCAGGTTCTTGTGGTCGGCCGTGCGATGTTGGAAGCGCTCGCCCCCGAGCAGAAACACCAGCCCGAAGACGAGGCATAGCGGCACCAGCGCAAAGGCGCGCAGCTGATAGTGCACCTCGGGCGCGCCGCTTTGCGCCTGCCCGAGCGGCACCAGCAAAAAGAAATACAAAACCGCGGCGCCAATGGCGATCGCCGCCAATCCGCCCAGCCGCACCAAAACACTGCGCCCCATGCCTCACCCCCGCTGCATCGCGCAACAAGGAGTGGCATGGGGCCCTCAAGAGATCAATCTGCCGCCGGCTTAGCCCCCGACGATCTCGCCACCATTGGGATGCAGCACCTGACCCGAGATGTAGGAGCTCTCGTCGCAAGCCAGGAACAGGTGGCAGGTGGCCACTTCATTGGGCTGGCCGGGGCGCTTCATCGGCTGGGAGGCGCCGAATTCGGCCACTTTGTCCTCGGGGAAGGTGGCGGGGATCAGCGGGGTCCAGATCGGGCCGGGCGCCACGGCATTTACGCGAATACCCTTTTCGGCAAGGCTGCCCGAAAGCGAGCGGGTAAAGGCCAGGATCGCGCCCTTAGTCGAGGCATAATCGAGCAGCGTCGGCGAGCCGCGATAGGCGGTGACCGAGGTGGTGTTGACGATGGATGCGCCCGACTGCAGATGCGGCATTGCCGCCTGGGTCATGAAGAAGTAGCCGAAGATATTGGTGCGGAAGGTTTTTTCCAGCTGTTCTTCGGAAATGTCGGTGATCTCGTCCTGCGGATGCTGCTCGGCCGCATTGTTGACGAGGACGTCGATCTTGCCAAATTCCTCGATCACCTTGCCCACGACATTGTCGCAAAACGCCTTTTCGCCCACATCGCCGCGCAGCAGCAGGACATTCTTGCCCTCCGCCTTGATCGCCTCGGCGGTGATCTTGGCGTCCTCGGTTTCCTCGAGATAAACGATCGCGACCTCGGCCCCTTCGCGGGCAAACAGCACTGCGCAAGCCCGGCCAATGCCGCTATCGCCGCCGGTGATGATCGCGACCTTGCCGGCAAGCCGCCCGTTGCCGGGGAATTTGGGGGCAAAATCGGGTGCCGGGCTCATTTCGGTTTCCCGGCCGGGCTGATGGTCCTGGTGCTGGGGCGGATTGATCTGGTCGTCGGACATGGGGGAACCTTCTGGGTTGGGTGGGGAACTAGTGCTTGCCGCCGGAGCCGGATTGCTTGCCCCCGCCATCCTGCTTGTTGACGGTGGCCCAGGCCCGGCGCTCGGCCTCGTCTTCGGGCAGGCCACGCTTTTCGTAGCCTTCCTCGATATGCTCGGCCTTGCGCTTTTGCTTGTCGGTGTAAGCGGATTTGTCGCCTTGAGGCATGGTGGATCTCCCTCTTGCGGAGCGGCAAAGGTGGACCAGCGCTGACGGGAAGGACCCGCGCGCTGCCGTCACTTCCAAGCCGTCGATAAAGGGAAAAAGATCGGGCGCCCGGATCGTTCCCCGGCCCGCACCAAGATTAGCCTGCCGGCAGCGGCCGGCTCAAAAAGGGCGAACCCTGCTCGGCAAAGCGCCAGGGCGTATCGGCGCCCTTGGTGATGCCGATGCGCGGCCCGGTGCCGACGCGCGCCTCACCAGTTGCCGCCAGCACGGCAAAAGGCGGCTCGTCGAGCGGCAGGCCATTGTGCCTGCCATCAATCCCCAGTGCCTGGCACAGCTTGCCCGGCCCCGAACAGAGCTGGCGATCGGGCAATCCGCCCCGCCGCTCGCGCATTTGCGCGATGCCGGTGGTGGGCTCGAGCGCGCGGATCAACACCGCGCTGCCGGGCTCGCAAACGAAATTGAGGCACCAATGGATGCCGTAGATCTTGTAAACATAGGATTGGCCGGGCGGCCCGAACATCGCGGCGTTGCGCGGCGTCGGGCCCCGAAAGCTGTGCGAGGCCGGGTCGGCCCCGTCATAGGCTTCCACTTCCACCAGCCGCCCGCCGACCCCATCCACCAGCAGGGTCGCGCCGATCAGTTCGGCCGCGACCTGCGTCACCGGACGGTTGAAAAACGCTGCGCTTAGCAACGTTTGCGCCACTCAGGGATCCTTGAAGGCGACGCAGTCGATCTCGACCTTGCAATCCACCATCATGTGCGACTGCACGGCCGAGCGTGCCGGCGGATGTTCGCCGAAATAGCTTTTGTAGACGGCGTTGAAGCTCCAGAAATCGCGGGGATCATCGAGCCACACGCCGCAGCGCACCACATGTTCGAGCCCGTAGCCGGCTTCCTCAAGGATCGCGATCAGGTTCTGGATGGTCAAATGGGTTTGCTCGACGATGCCAGTGCCAACGATCTCGCCGTCCTTCATCGCGACCTGGCCCGAGACATAAAGGAAGCCGCCGGCTTCCACCGCGCGCGCAAATGGCAGGTTCTGCCCGCCCGCACCGCTTTTCTCCGCCCCATAGCGCTTGATCGGCATGTATCCGGCTCCTTTTCGATTTTGTCCTTCTGGCCAAAACCTAGCCGCTTTCGCGCCCCCTTGCGCCCCGCGACCTCCAAAAGCCTGTGCAAAATCTTTGCGGACCGCCCGCGCAGAACGCAAGCGCCGCCGCCAACTCGATCAGTCCCCTCCCCCTTGAGGGGAGGGCTAGGGTGGAGGTCCATCGGCGGGTCACCAAACCCACCCCCTCCCCAAGGAGGAGGGAGGGCAAATCACCCACATCTGGGATGAATGATCGGCCTGTTGGCCACTGATCGAAGTTAGTGCTTACCGCCGCTGCGATTGCCCTTGCCCAAGTCGCGTTCGGCCCGGACATCCTTGTCGAGCTTTTCGAAGCTTTCGATCAAACCATCGGTTTCGCCCTTGGCGCCGGCCTGCGCCTGGCGCTGGTTGACCACATTGGTTTGGTTGTCGCCTTGCAGGCTGTTCTTGCCCTGGATATCGGCGGCCAGGTCGAATTCGTCGAGGGTGGCGCCGGGCTCGCCCTTGCCGGCGGTTTTGGCGCCCTGCTGGCCGCCGCTGCGATTGCCGGTATTGCTGGAAGGATTGGCCATGTTGGTTCTCCTTTGGGTTGCACCGAACCCAACGTGTCCTTTCCCCAGATGTTCCCCCGCCTCGACTCACAGTCGCGCCAGCAAGCTTGCTGCAGTGGCGCTTTACGCCACTTGGGAGTGCACATAAGGTGGCAGCGCCGGGGGGGCATGAGGGTGGGACCAATGCGCTTGATGATGCGGAGTGTCGTGGTGCTTGGCGCCACGCTGGTTGCCATGCTGGCCAGCGGGGCGCTGGCCCAGCCAAGCCGCACCGAGCTGTTGCCCGGCATCGACCTGCCTGGCTTTGATTATGCCGTGCAACAGAACACCACCATCGGGGCCTGCCAGGCCGCCTGCGAAGACGACAATCTTTGCCGCGCCTTCACCTTCAACACCGAAGCGAACTGGTGCTTTCTCAAATCGGGCAGCGCCGATGAGGTCCCCTTCGCCGCAGCCAGTTCCGGCCGCGTCAGCCATGGCGCTTCCCCCGAAGAGATCACCGCGGCCCGCCAAACCGAACTGCCCTTTCCCGCCGCCGACCTGATCGATGCAGCCCGCCGCTTTGCCGCCGAGCTGGAACAAACCGATCCCCCGCCGCCCAATGCCAGCTATGCCGATCTCGTGGCGGAGGGGCGTGCTGCCGCCGCCGAAGCCAATCCTGCCGCCGCCATGTTGAACCTGCGCCAGGCGCTGGCGATCAAAGGCAATGACCCCGCCGTTTGGCTGGAGCTGGCCGAGCTCGCCCTCACGCAAGCTGACGCCGTGGCCGGTCAATCCGAGGGCGACAACAGCTATGATCTGGGCATTGTCGGCACTTCGGCCGCGCTCAACGGCTTTCTGGCGTCCGAAGGGGAAGCCGAGCGCGCTTATGCCCTGTCCCTCCTCGGCCGCGGCCTCGCGCGCCGGGAGATGTGGCGCGAAGCCATCGCCACCTATCGCGCCAGCATTGCCCTTGCGAATGATCCCGCTACCGCCGAGCGGCTCGAACAAGCCGTGGCCGAACATGGCTTTCGCGTTGTCTCGCACGAAGTGGATGCTGAGGCCGTATCGCCGCGCATCTGCGTTGTGTTTTCCGATCCGCTGCCCGCTGGCGATACCGACCTGACCCCGTTCGTCATGGTCGAAAACGCCCCCACGCTAGCGGTGGAAACCGAAACCAGCCAGATCTGCCTTGATGGTGCCGAACATGGCCGCCGTTACGAGATCCGCCTGCGCGCCGGCTTGCCTTCGGCTGACAACGAAACCCTGCGCAAGGATGTGGCGCTGAGTGTTTACGTGCCCGACCGCTCGCCCTTTGTGGGCTTTGCCAACAATGCCTATGTGCTGCCCGCGGGTCTCGGTGGCGGGCTGCCGATCTCCTCGATCAATGCCGAAACGGCGGAAGCCGTGATCTACCGCATCGGCGACCGCTCCATTGCCGCCGCCGTGCGCAATAATGTGTTTCGCGGCACCCTGACCGGCTATTCCGCCGAAACCGTCGCCAATGACTATGGCGAAAAGCTCTGGGAAGGCGAGGTCGACCTTGCCACTGGCGCGCGCAATGCCATGACCACCACCGCCCTCCCCGTGGCCGAGGTTCTGGCCGGGGTCGCGCCCGGCGCCTATGTGATCACCGCCAGGGTCAAGGACAGCAAAAGCGAATATTGGGACGAGATCGCTACCCAATGGTTCATCGTCACCGATCTGGGCCTCACCACCATTGCCGGTGAAGATGGCGTGCATGCCTTTGTGCGCTCGCTGACATCGGCCGAGCCGGTGGCCGATGCCAGCCTGCGCCTCGTTGCGGTCAACAACGAGATCCTGGGCGAAGGGCGCACGGACGCACAGGGGCGCTTTGACTTTGCGCCGGGCCTTGCCCGTGGCACCGGCGGCCGCGCGCCCCAGTTGCTCGTCGCCGAAACCGCTGCCGGCGACTATGCCTTTCTCGATGTGTCCCAGACCGCTTTCGATCTGACCGACCGAGGCGTCGAAGGGCGTCCCTCGCCCGGTCCGCTCGATCTGTTTGCCACCACCGAGCGCGGCGTGTACCGCCCGGGTGAAACCGTGTTCCTCACCGCCCTCTTGCGCGATAACCATGCCGATGCGGTCAAGGACCTGCCGCTGACCCTTGAGGTTGAGCGCCCCGATGGCGTCATTGCCTCGCGTCAATTGCTGTCCGACGGGGGTAGCGGCAGCTATCACCAGGCCCTGCCCCTGGCGGCCGAAGCCATGCGCGGCTCCTGGCATCTGCGCCTCTTGGCCGATCCCAAGGCCGAGCCGCTGGCCAACATCGCTTTCCTCGTGGAAGACTTCGAGCCCGAGCGGCTGGCCTTCGAGGTCACCGCCCCCGAGGGCCCCGTTGCGCCCGGCGCAACGGCAGCCATCGATGTTGCCGCCCGCTATCTTTATGGCGCCACCGCGCCCGATCTCAAGCTTGAGGCCGATCTGGTGCTGCGCCCGCGCACTACGCTCCCGGCTTTTCCCGGCTACCAGTTCGGCCGTCTGGATGATGCCATCGAAACCGACCGCCGCCCGCTCGGCGTCGTCGCCACCACCGGCAGCGACGGCACTGCCGCGGCCGAACTCACCATCCCCGAGCTGCCCGTCACCACGAAGCCCCTTGAAGCGCAGCTCCTGTTCCGGCTCGTCGACACCAATGGCCGCCCCGTCGAGCGCAGCCTCACCCGCCCCGTGCGTGCCGCCACCAACCTCATCGGCATCAAGCCCCTGTTCGGCACCGGCGACCTGCCTGAGGGCAGCGAAGCGCGGTTCGACATTCTCGTGGTCGGCCCCCATGGCGAGCCCGTCGCCGCCACGGACCTGCAATGGACGCTGTCGCGCATCGAAACCAGCTACCAATGGTATCGCGACGGCAGCACCTGGAAGTGGGAAGCGATCAGCACCAGCCGCGAAGTCGCCAATGGCGAGCTCGACACCACGGTCACTGGTCCCGCCACCATCGCCGCACCCGTCGCCTCGGGCCGCTACCAGCTCGACATCGATAGCCGCGGCCCCGGCGCCACCGCCAGCAGCTACGGCTTTTATGCCGGCTACTACTATGCCGAAGCGGGCTCGGACACGCCCGACACGCTCCAGGTCGCCCTCGATAAACCAGCCTATCGCGCCGGCGACACCGCAACGCTGCGCCTTGAGCCGCAATTTGCCGGCACGGCGCTCGTCATGGTGGTCGATCAGGGCATCATCGACATGCTGGCGGTCCCCGTCCCGGCTGAAGGCACCTCAGTCGCCCTCCCCGTCACCGAGGCTTGGGGGCCGGGTGCCTATGTCACCGCCATTCTTTATCGCCCCTCCGACGCCGCCGAAAAGCGCATGCCCGCCCGCGCGCTCGGCCTTGCCTATGCCGATGTCGATCCAGGCGATCGCGTGCTCGATGTCACCATCGAAGCGCCGAAGGTTACCCTTCCCCGGCAACCCGTGACCGCCCGCATCAAGCTCGGCAATGTCGCGCCCGGCACCACCGCCTATGTCGCGGTCGCTGCCGTTGATCTGGGCATCCTCAATCTGACGAACTTTGCCACCCCCGATCCCGACGGCTGGTATTTCGGCCAACGCCAGCTTGGCGTCGCCTTCCGCGATCTTTACGGCCAGCTGATCGATCCCATGCAGGGTCTGCCCGGCGCCATGCGATCCGGGGGCGATGGCGCCGGCGTTCGGCTGGGTACGCCGCCCCCCACTTCGGTGCTCGTCGCTCTTCATTCAGGAACCGTTCAGGTTGATGGCGATGGTGTGGCCAAGGTCACGTTTGACCTGCCCGATTTCGCCGGCACCGTCCGTCTCATGGCCATGGCCTGGACCGATACCGCGCTAGGCCATGCCCAGGCTGATGTTGTGGTCCGCGACCCGGTGGTCACAACCCTCAGCCCACCCCGCTTCCTGCGCGCCGGCGACACCTCGCGCCTCCTGCTCGAGATCAACAATATCGAAGGCGCAACAGGCACTTACGCCCTTGCCATCAGCACCGGCGAAGGCCTTATGGCGGAGCTGCCGCAGCCCGACGTGACCCTCGCTACCGGCGAGCGGGTGGCGCTTGACGTGGCGCTTTCGGGCACGCAAATCGGCGATTTCCCGCTCGAGCTCACCATCACCGCCCCCGATGGCACCACCCAGACCAAGCTCCTGACCCTGGGCGTGCGCGCCACCAGCAATCCCGCCACCACGCGCAACCTCCTGCCGCTCGAAGCCGGCGCCACCCTTGTGCTCGACGCCAGCGATTTCAATGGCTTGCTGCCCGGCACCGGTGAGTTGACCCTGGCGGTCGGCCCCATCGCGCGGCTCGATGTCCCCTCGCTTCTCGCCCAGCTCGACCGCTATCCCTATGGCTGCTCCGAGCAGGTCACGAGCCGGGCCATGCCCTTGTTGTACCTCAACAATACCGCATCCATGCTCGGTCTGGGCACCGATACCGAGCTTGATGAGCGCATCCGCGGCGCCATCAGGAGCCTCCTCGCCAACCAGAACTCGGGTGGCGCCTTCGGCCTTTGGGGCGCCTATGACACCACGGATCTCTGGCTCGACGCCTATGTCACCGACTTCCTGCTGCGCGCCAAGGCCCAAGGCTATGAAGTTCCTGAGCAATCTCTGGAGATGGCGCTGGATAACCTTGCCAACCAGGTCGCCTATGCCAGCGAATTCACCGATGGCGGGGAAGGCATTGCTTATGCCCTCCATGACCTCGCCCGCGCCGGCCGCGCCGCCATCGGCGATCTGCGCTACTACGCGGAAGCCCGCCTCGACGCTTTCGCGACGCCCCTGGCCAAGGCGCAACTGGGCGCCGCGCTCGCGCTTTATGGCGATCAAACCCGCGCAGCTGCTGCGTTTTTGGCTGCGATCGACGCGCTCGCGCAAGGCGATGACCGCACCGGCTACCGCCCCGATTACGGCAGCCAGTTGCGCGACACCGCCGCTGTGCTGACCCTGGTTGCGGAGTTCGCCCCCGCTGGAGTTGATCCATCCGCTCTCGCCGCTCGCCTCAGCAAGCAGCGCAACACCGCTCAATACACCTCCACCCAGGAGGATGCCTGGACGCTCCTCGCCGCAGCAGCAGTGGCCGACCAGACGGGTGCCAGCAGCATCACCCTTGCGGGCGAACCCCTCGCCGGGGATATCTTCCGGCGCTGGAGCCAGCAGGAACTCAGCCAAACCCCAGTCGAGCTCAGCAACACCGGCACTACCCCAACTGAAGCCATGGTGGCGGTGACGGGCATCCCGGTCGTCGCGCCGCCCGCGAGCGAAAACGGCTTCAGCCTCAACCGGCAATATTTCCGCCCCGATGGCACCCCGGTCGACCCCACCGCCACTCCCATTGCCCAGAACGAGCAATTGGTGGTCGTGCTGACGGTCACCCCGACCACACTCGGCTCCGGGCAATATCTGGTGGTCGATCCCCTGCCCGCCGGCTTTGAGATCGAGAACCCGCGGCTGGCGGGCGGCGAAGGCGTTGCCGATTTTGCCTGGCTGGAGGTCGCCACCCCCGCCCATGTGGAAGCACGGACCGACCAATATGTCGCCGCCTTCCGCTACTGGTCCGAAGCGCCCGAGTTCTCGACGGCCTACCTCGTCCGCGCGGTCACGCCGGGCCAGTTCGCCCTGCCCGGCGCCACGGTGGAGGACATGTACCGGCCAGAACTGCGCGCCAACGGGGGAGCCGGGAGCCTTGAGGTTGTCCCGGCCGGGCCATGAGCCCGGCCCCTCGGAGGCGCTGGGGCGCCCGGCGCCTCCTCGCGATCGGCCTCCTGCTGCTGCTTGTGCTGGGGTCGGGCGGCGCCCTTTGCCTGCGCGCGACTATCGAGGAAATCCGCGCCACTCTGCCGCCCCTACCCGATCTGGCCACCATGCCGGTTTCGAGCGTCGTGGTCGACCGAGACGGCGCGCTGCTGCGCCCCTTTACCATCGCCGGGCGCTGGCGCTTGCCAACCACTCCCGATGCTGTCGACCGGCAATTCCTGCGTATGCTGCTGGCCTATGAAGACCGCGATTTTGCCAGCCACCATGGCATCAACTGGTGGTCGATGCTGCGCGCAGCGGGGCAGTTCGTTGGCGCGGGGGGGCGGATCGTTTCAGGCGGCTCGACCCTTTCCATGCAGGTCGCGCGGCTACTGGAGGGAGAGCCGACGCGCGATGGCTGGGGTAAGCTGCGCCAGATGGTGCATGCCGATGCTCTCGAGCGCGCGCTTAGCAAGGAGCAGATCCTTGCCCTTTATCTGACTCTAGCGCCCTATGGCGGCAATCTTGAGGGCATTCGCGCCGCGAGCCTGGCCTATTTCGGCAAGGAACCGGTCCGCCTCACCCCGGCGGAAGCTGCCTTGCTGGTGGCCCTGCCGCAATCGCCCGAAGCGCGCCGGCCCGATCGCGACCCGCAGGCGGCGCTGGCCAGCCGCAATCTGGTGCTGGAGCGAATGGTGAGCCGCGGCATTCTGACCGCCGACGATGCGGCAGCAGGCATGAGCGAACCGATCCCTACGGCCCGCCATCCCTTCCCTTTGCTGGCGCCCCATCTCGCCCAGGCCGCGCTCGTGTCAGCGCCCGGCCAACGCGAAATCCGGCTGACGCTCAAGCGCCCGCTCCAGGCCGCACTCGAGCGGCTGGGGGCGGTGCGAGCCGCCCAGTTGGGACCCGGCGTTTCGGTAGCAATCCTCGTTGCCGACCAGAGCAGTGGTGCCATTGTGGCTTCCGTGGGCTCGGCGGGCCTTTTTGCCGAGGACAGCGCCGGCTTTGTGGATATGACCAAGGCGGTTCGCTCGCCAGGCTCGACCCTCAAGCCGCTAATCTATGGGCTGGCCTTCGAACTGGGGCTCGCCCATCCCGAAAGCCTGATTGAAGACCGGCCCACCGCCTTTGGCAGCTATGTGCCGGTCAATTTTGATGGCTATAGTCGCGGTACGGTCAGCATTCGCCAGGCATTAACGGAGTCGCTGAACATTCCCGCCGTGGTGGTGCTCGATGCCGTGGGCACCGCCCGGCTGGTGTCGCGGCTGCGGCGAGCGGGCGCTACGCCTCTCCTGCCCAAGGGCGCCGCGCCGGGGCTGGCGATGGGCCTGGGCGGCGTCGGGTTGACCTTGCGCGATCTGGTTGGGGTTTATGCTGCGCTTGGCCGCGGCGGCACCCCGGTCCACTTGCATGAAACACTGACCCAGGCCGACGAACCACCACTGGCAGCCCCCGTGCTGGATGCCACCGCGGCCTGGTATGTCGCCGACATCTTGGGTGACGTGCCGCCGCCGCTCAATGGCTCTCCCGGCCGTATCGCCTACAAGACTGGAACTTCCTATGGCTACCGCGACGGCTGGGCGATCGGGTTCGATGGTCAGACTGTGATCGGTGTCTGGGTTGGCCGCCCCGATGGCGCGCCAGTTCCGGGCCTTTCGGGGGTGTCGAGTGCTGCGCCGATCCTGTTCGAGAGCTTTGATCGGCTCGGGGCACCCGCCGTGCCTCTGCGCCAGCCGCCTCCGGGCGTGCTGCACGTGGCGAATTCGGAACTGCCTCACCCACTGCGCCGCTTTCGGCATCCTGATGAAACAAGGGTAGCCCAGCAGAGCGGGCCAGAGATTGCCTTTCCCCTCGACGGGGTCGACCTTGATCTGGGGCTCGCAGGGGGATCCGACAGCCCCTTGACGGTCAAGATCCGCAACGGCGCCCCACCCTTTACCTTTTTCGCCAACGGCGCGCCGATCGGGAGTTCGGCCTTTGCCCGCCAGAACAGCTGGCATCCCGATGGACCTGGCTTTGTTGAACTGGCCGTGGTCGATGCCCAAGGGCGCGCAGATTCGGCCACGGTGTTTGTTCAATAACGGCCATGACTTATGTATGCTCATTTGTGATGCAACCGAACTGGTTAGCCGTTTATTTACCGTGTTAGAAATCAGTCGGGGATTGCGTGTTGATCAAACTTGAGCGCCTGTTACCCAAAACTCGGGTGCCCTGGGACGCAGTGGTGGTGACCGTGCGGGAGTCTCTGGGGCGAACTGTGGCCGATGTTGCCGCAGTGGATGTAATCGCCGACTTTCCCCTGCCGGTGCCGGCGGCCTTGGCCGCCGCCGAGGAGCTGCGGCGCAAGACGGGTCTCAACCGCATCGTCGTAATGGTGGAAGACGAGCGGCTTTGGCGCAATGACTGGGGCGAACTGGCCTGAAGTCACCGAAGTTCGCCGGCCGATACCTGATAAGCTGCCGCGGGCTTTACTTTCCTACCGTGAGCGCTTATTTGTGCAGCATACGCGTTTCCAGCCCAAGCGGCTGCGGATTTTCGGCGCGGCTTCCTTCGTTTTATTGCGCAGGTTTATCAACCGCAGGCTCATGGCCGAGCGGTTATTGAACTCGACCTGATAGGGTTGGGAAGCGCTGCCATCGCCACGATGCTAACCATCATGGTCGATTTGCCGGAGAGCTGAAACCAAAGCGCGTTGTTCGCCCTTACTCGTTGAGGGGCAGGCTTGGCGGCCAGGTTCAATGTGAACCGACCGCCGAGGCGGCGCCGGATTGGTGCCAGCCAGCCCTCCCCTTGCCGAACCAACAACCCTGCGCGCGCCCAACTCTTTTCAGCCCGCAGGAACTCGCCCCAAAGCGCCACAAGCGCTCAGCGAGTTAGCATAGCCCCCGCTCCAGTGGGGCTCCTAGAACGAGACCGAATGACACATACCGACTACACTGCCCCCGCCGAGCTTTTCCTTGGCCGTGATCACCAGACTGCCTTCGAACAGGGGGCCAAGCGGTTCCCGACCGCTGCCCAGGCCATCCGCTTTGCCGTTGAGGAAGCTGCACCCGTGAGCCTGCATGGGGCACTGCTCCAGGTGGGCACCAAGGCTTATCGTAAGCATGAACTCAATCAGCTTTACCGCAGCGCCGATTTCCCGCTGCCGCGCAAGCACTGATCAACTTGGCGGCAATGCGCCGCACAAGCTAGCTGCAAAGATCAACAGAACGGCGCCAGAAGTGATTTCTGGCGCCGTTCTTTTTTGTGTCGGGCGTGGTTTGCGGGTAATCGGGCTCACGCGGCAAGCTTTACTGGATCTTGACGCCCGCCTCGGCAATCACTGGCGCCCAGCGCTGCACTTCGGCCTGCACATATTCCCCCAGTTCCTCGGGTGTGGAGCCGACCACAACAGCCCCTACTTCCGCCAAACGGGCCGTCACAGCGGGATCCTTGACCGCGGCGACCGCTGCCTCATTAAGCTTGGCGATCACTTCGGGCGGCGTCCCAGCTGGCGCAAAAAGCGCATTCCAGGTGTTGGTTTCGTAACCGGGAACTCCAGATTCATCCATGGTCGGCAGGTCGGGGAAGCTGGGCGAGCGCTCGAGCGTCGTAACCGCCAGCGCCCGCAGCGTACCGCCCTTCATGTGCTCGCTCGCGGAAGGCAGATTGTCGAAGATGATCGGCACGGCGCCGCTGATGGCGTCCACCAGTGCAGGGCCCGAACCCTGATAGGGAACGTGAACCATTTCCACCCCGGCCATGGATTTGAACACTTCGCCTGAAAGGTGGAGGGGCGTGCCATTCCCTGAAGAGGCATAGGCATATTCTTCGGGCTTGCTCTTGAGCTCGGCAATCAGCTCCTCGACATTGTTGGCTGGGAAATCAGGATTGACCAGAAGCACATTAGGCACCGTCACCAGCAGGGAGATCGGCGTGAAATCGGCCACCGGATCAAAGGGCGGCGTGGTGTAGAGCGAGGCGCTGAGGGCATGGGTGGCGATGGTGCCCATCAGGATCGTGTAGCCGTCTGGGGTTGCGTCGGCCACCGCAGTGGCACCGAGCACGCCGCCGGCACCGGCCTGGTTGACCACCAGCACCTGCTGGCCAAGTTGCTGGCTCATGGCTTCGGCAACAACGCGCCCCACCAGATCGGTGGAGCCGCCAGGTGCAAAGGGCACAACGAGGTTGATGGACTTGGTGGGAAAATTGTCTTGCGCCAAGGCTGGAGTGACTAGGGCTGAGGCGAGTGACAAGGCGGCGACAAGTAAAGTCTTTGGTTGCATATATTCCTCCCGAATGATGGGGCGAAGCCGCTCTGCGGCGGACATTCGCCCGTTTGGTGTAGCTTGAAAAAGCGGTCTCAGTCCTCCTCGACAAAAACCTCCTGCCGTTTCTTGCGGATATTGGGCAGCACCGCAATCACCACGGCCAGAACCGCCAAGGCGAGCAGCGTAGCCGAGATCGGCCGGGTCACAAAGATCATCGGATCGCCCCGCGAGATGATCATGGCGCGGCGCAGATGCTCTTCGAGCAGCGGCCCCAGCACAAAGCCCAGCAGCAGCGGCGCCGGCTCGCAACCGAACCGGATCAGCACATAACCGACAATGCCGAAGAACCCGATGGCATAGATGTCGTAGATGTTCTGGTTGATCGAGAAACACCCGATGCAGGCGAAGAGCACGATGGCCGGAAACAGCGCCCGGTAAGGAATGGACAGCAGTTTCACCCAAAGCCCGATCAGCGGCAGGTTGAGCAGCACCAGCAGCACATTGCCGATCCACATCGAAGCGATGATGCCCCAGAACAGCGCCGGCTGGTCGTTGATCACGTTGGGGCCGGGCGTGATGCCCTGAAGAATAAAGGCCCCCACCATCAGCGCCATCACGGGATGAGCGGGAATACCCAGCGTCATTAGCGGAATAAAGCTGGTTTGGGCTGCAGCATTATTGGCCGATTCCGGCCCGGCCACGCCTTCGATGGCGCCGTGTCCGAATTCCTGTGGATTCTTGCTCAGCCGCTTTTCGGCGGAATAGGAGGCAAAGGATGCCAGGATGTGCCCGCCACCGGGCAGGATACCGAGCACCGACCCCAGTGCCGTGCCGCGCAGCACGGGCCCGGTGGAGCGGCGGAAGTCCTCCTTGGTCAGCCACAAATTCTTGACGGCCTTGACCATGACCTCGCGGCCCTTCTCGACCTCGAGATTGCGCAGGATTTCGGCGACGCCGAAGATGCCCACGGCAACCGACACGAAGTTCAAGCCGGAATAAAGCTCGCGGATGCCGAAGGTGAAGCGTGGCTGGCCGGTATAGATGTCCTGCCCAACCATGCCCAGCAGCAGGCCCAGCACGATCATGGCGAGGGCCTTGAGGATCGAGCCATGCGCCAGGGCAATGGAGACCAGCAGGCCCAGCACGATCAGCGCAAAATATTCGGGCGCACCGAAATTGAGCGCCGCTCGCGCCAAGGGCGGTGCGAAAAAGGCCAGCAACAGCGTGCCCACGGTCCCGGCAAAGAACGAGCCCAGGGCGGCGGTGGCAAGGGCGGGACCAGCACGGCCCTGCTTGGCCATCTGGTAGCCATCGATCGCGGTCACGGCCGAGGAGGATTCCCCGGGCAGGTTGATCAGGATCGCGGTGGTGGAGCCGCCATATTGGGCGCCGTAATAAATGCCGGCGAGCATGATCAGAGCGGTCGCGGGCGACAGCGAAAAAGTGATGGGCAGCAGCATGGCGATGGTTGCCGTGGGCCCGATGCCCGGCAGCACGCCGACCAGCGTGCCCAGCAGGACGCCGATGAAACAATAAAAAATGTTGATCGGGTCGAGCGCGACGGAAAAGCCAAGTCCAAGCGAAGCAATGATATCCATGGCTGTCTCCTATCGCCCGAGCCAAGGGCCGACGAGCGGCACGGAAAAGCCAAGTCCGATCACAAAGATCAGGGCGCACATCACCGTCAGTCCCACCGCCAAGATCGCGGCAAAGACGGGCGAATTGTTGCGGCTGGCCATCGCGGTGGCGAACGCAGAAATGAAGACTACGGGCACAAAGCCGAGGCCCCGGATAGTTGCGGCAAAAAAGATGATCGTGCCGAGAATCAGCACGATCGCCCGCCAGGACGGCGGCGAACGTGTTTCCTTGTCGGGCTTGCCCAGCCCGCTGATGGCCACTGCAGCGCCAAGGGCGACGAGTACACCCCCCAGCATCAGCGGCATGAAGCCCGGGCCCATGCGAAAGGCCGTGCCCACTTCATAGTGCAGGGCTTCGGTCGCGAAATAGGTGCCGAAGGCCACAAACAGCCCGCCGGAAACGAGCTCCTTAGTCGATGCATTGACCGCCATCAGCCGGTCACTCCTTTTCTGCGCTTAGATGCAGTGTCGATTCGCCGAGGGCCAGGTCGCGGCGCATCGCGCCACGACCTCGACACTCGACAGCACGGGGTCCTTAGACCTCGCGCGCCTTACTCGGCGAAGACGCCGGCGGCTTCGATCACGCCTTTCCACAGTGCAATCTGGCTGGTCAGGGTTTCGGTCAGTGCTGCGGGGGTCGCTTCATCGGCAGAAACCGGGACGGTGCCCAGTTCGGCAAAGCGGCTCACCACGGTTTCGTTGGCCAAAGCGGCCTGGAGCGCGGCTTCGAGCCGGGCGATGATCGCTGCATCGGTGCCGGCAGGCGCATAAAGACCGTGCCAGACGCCAATTTCCAGTTCCAGCCCGCCTTCGACGGTGGTTGGCAGGTCAGGCAAATTGCCCAACCGCTCGGGCGTCGTGACCGCATAAGCCTTCACTTCGCCGGCCTGGATTTGGCTGGTCGTATTGGTGGTCTGGTCGCAGATCATGTCGATCTGGCCGCCGATAATGTCGGTCATGGCCGGGCCGGCGCCCTGATAGGGCACGGTGGTCATCTGCGTATCGAGCGAGTCCATCAGCAGCATGCCGCACAACTGGCTCGCCGAACCAATGCCGGCATGGGCATAGGTGATGTCCTCGCCATTGGCCTTGATGTATTCGAGCAGTTCAGCAAGCGTCGTCGGCTCGAAATCCTTGCGTGCCACCAACGTCATCGGCACCGAGGTGATCAAGCCTATCGGCTCGAAATCGGTGGTCGGATCATAGGGCAGGCTACGGTAGAGGGTCGGCGCCGTGGACATGCCGATATGGTGCAGCAGCAGCGTGTAGCCATCATTTGGCGCGGTTGCGACCTGCCCTGCGCCCAACGTGCCGCCAGCGCCGCCCACGTTTTGCACCACGACCTGCTGGCCAAGATCTGCGCTCATCACTTCGGCAACAAGGCGCGCAACCGTGTCGGTAGGACCGCCGGCGGAGAATGGGACCACAACCGTGATAGGCTTGGTGGGATAGTCCTGCCCAAAGGCGGTGCCGGTCAGGCTGAGGCCGGCAACCAGTGCGCCGGCGACGAGGGTAGTTAGAGTCTTTTTCATTATTGATCCTCCCGGGATAGCAAAGGGCAGCGAATTGCGGCCACCCCGATGCACACATC
The DNA here is from genome assembly GCF_058133665.1 of Devosia sp. Z11_6. Classification (NCBI taxonomy): domain Bacteria; kingdom Pseudomonadati; phylum Pseudomonadota; class Alphaproteobacteria; order Hyphomicrobiales; family Devosiaceae; genus Devosia; species Devosia sp. Z11_6. Next base: position 9,672 of record NZ_JBYUNQ010000008.1, on the reverse strand, counting down.
ATTGCAATCGCCGTGCCAAGCGGCTGGCGCAACGCAGATATGCAACGCGCTTCTGGCGTGCTAGCTATTCTGGCAAGAACTTGCCGCGCCGCCGCCAAGTTCAGGCAAAAACCTGCCAGGAGGATCATTGGCAAGCTGGTTTACCGCATCGGGTTTCGTCAGCCGTAGCCAGCTTATCTGTGCCACCGGTGCATTGGTGCTGGTGGCGGCGGTCGGCTGGGCCAGCTTTGAGCTGGCGCTGGCGGGAGCGATCAACAATGCGGGGCATGAGGCCGAGCGGCGCCTCGCCTTGTTTGATCGCACGCTCGAAGCGATCATCGAGCGCTTTCATTATCTCCCCGCCTCAGTGGCCCTGGCGGCCGAAGCGCGCGATGTCCTGCTCAGCCCGGGCGACGAGGAACTGCGCGAGCGCGCCAATGGATTCTTGTCCAAGCTCAACGACGCTGCCGGCGGCAGCGAGCTTTTTGTCATGGCTACGGATGGGCAGGTGGTGGCCGCCTCCAACTGGTGGGCCTATGACAGTTTCGTCGGCGAGAATCTGGGTTACCGGCCTTATTTCGAAGAAGCCATGTTGGACGGCGACGCCAAGTTCTACGCCGTGGGCAACGTCACGGGCGTCGCGGGATACTTTCTGGCACGCCGGATCGATGGACCCGATGGGCCACTGGGGGTTGCGGTCACCAAGATCAATCTTGGGGAGATCGAGGCCACCTGGTGGCGTTCGGGCGAGTTGATCGCCATTGTTGACATCAACACTGTCGCGATCCTGTCCACTCGACCCGATTGGCGCTATCGCCCGCTCCTGGCGCCGTCACCCGCGGAGTTGACCCGTATTACCGAACAGCGCCGCTATGGCGACACGGGCTGGGTTGAAACCCCCATTGCTGCCGATATCTGGCCGTCGCGGGGAGCCCAGCTTGCCTACCTGACCGGTCAGGACAGTGAGACCTGGGGCCTGTTCCTGGTTGATGAAATGCGGTTGCCGACCCATCAATGGCGCCTGGTTTCGTTTACGCCGACGGCACCGCTGTTCCGGGCAGCGTGGACCGCGGCAGCCGCCGCTGCGCTCGGCGCCTCGGCCCTCCTCCTGATCCTGGCCCTTCTGTGGCAGCGGCAACGCATCGTCGCCCAGCGCCTGGCCGATCACGAGCAGCTGGAGCAGCGCGTTGCCGAACGCACCGAAGCGGTCCATGTCGCCAATGAAGCGCTTCGTGCCGAGATCGCCGAGCGCATCTATGCCGAACGGGCGCAGGCCGAGGCGCAGGCGGGATTGGTGCAGGCAGCCAAGCTCGCCAGCCTCGGCCAGGCGCTGGCTGGGGTAGCCCATGAGGTGAGCCAACCCGTCGCGGCCCTCACCACCCATCTGGCCAGCGCCAAGCTCATCGCCGCCCGCTCGCCCAATACGGATATCACCCCGATCCTGATCACCATGGACAAGGTGGTCGATCGCCTCGCGGCCCTGACGAGCCATCTCAAAACCTTCGCGCGTAAGGACACGCGGATCGAACAACAGGCTGAGCTGGGCGCTGTGATCAGCAATGCGCTTGACCTCGTGGACCACAAGTTGCGCGCCTTTGGCATTGATGTCGAATACCAGCGCCATGGCAGCAAGCTCCTCGTCCCCGGCAACCCCGTTCACCTCGAACAGGTGGTGATCAACCTGTTGTCCAATGCGGCTGACGCCATGGAGCACAGCGCCGCCCGGGTGCTGTCCATGGGTGTGCACCAGCATGGGCGTAGCGCCGAGATTGTCGTCGCCGACACCGGCTCGGGCATCGCGCCATCAGACATCGGCAATCTCTTCGATCCGTTTTACACAACCAAAGAGGTCGGCCGGGGGCTCGGGCTCGGCCTGGCTATTTCCTATGGGCTGGTCAGGGACCTCGGTGGCGCGATCAGCGTGCGCAGCTCCCCCAAGCAAGGCTCCACCTTCACCGTTCGCCTCCCCCTCGCCCACTCTACCGTCGCGGAGAAAATACCTGCATGAGCAATCCCCTGGTGTTGATCGTTGATGACGAGGAGATGATGCGCACGGCGCTGGCGCAATGGCTGCGCCTGTCCGGGTTTGCCGTTCAGGTCGCGGGCAATGCCGACGAGGCCTTGCTCGCGCTCGATGACGTGCACCCCGATGTGGTGCTGACGGATGTGCGCATGCCTGGCCTTTCCGGCATGAACCTGTTGCGCACTGTTCGTGACCGCGCGCTGCCCACCGAGGTCATCCTCATTACCGGTCATGGCGATGTGCCCATGGCCGTCGAGGCCATGCGCGCGGGTGCCTTTGATTTCCTGCAAAAGCCCTATGTCCCCGACGAGTTGGTGGCGAGCCTTCATCGCGCCGTGGCGCAGGCCGCACTCAAGCGCGAGATCGCCCAGCTGCGCCGGCGCCTCGATGGCGGGGAAAACGAGCTGGCGGCGCGCCTGGTTGGGGCCTCGCGCGTGATGGAAGAACTGCGCCATGCCATTCGCGAGCTCGCGCCCATTCCCACCGATGTCATCGTGCTCGGAGAAACCGGCACCGGTAAGGAAGTCGTCGCGCGGTGCCTGCATGACTTCTCGCCGCGCGCCAAGGGCCCGTTCGTGGCCGTCAACTGCGCCGCGATCCCGGCCGAGCTCATCGAGTCCGAGCTCTTTGGCCATGAAGGGGGCGCCTTTACCGGCGCTAAGGGCCAGCGGATCGGCAAGTTCGAGTTCGCCAATAGCGGCACGCTGCTGCTCGACGAGATCGAATCCATGCCCCTGCTCGCCCAGGCCAAGGTGCTGCGGGTGATCCAGGAGCGCACCGTGGAGCGCCTCGGCTCCAACCGGCAGATCCCGCTCGATCTGCGCATTGTTGCCGCGTCAAAGGTCGATCTGCGGGCCGAGTCGGAGGCGGGGCGGTTTCGGGCGGACCTGTTTTATCGCCTCAACATGGCGACGCTCCAGCTGCCCCCCATGCGTGAGCGCGGTGACGATTGCGTCATGCTATTCCACCATTTCCTCGCCCAAGCCGCCCACCGCTTTGGCCGACCGGTGCCTCCGCTCCACCCCGCCGACATCAATGCCCTGGTGATGCATTCCTGGCCGGGCAATGTGCGCGAATTGCGCGCCGCCGCCGAACGCTTTGCGCTAGGTCTTCACCCGTCGGGCCATTCGCTCCAGGCGATCCTTGATCCGCGCATCAAGGCGGTGCCAGTTTCGGGCCTGAGCCTGGCCGATCGTGTCGCCAGCTATGAACGGCACGTCATCGAGGCCGAACTGTCTCTTCACGCCGGCTCGGTCGCCGCCGTCGCCGAAACCCTCCAGGTCCCTCGGCGAACGCTTAGCGAGAAAATGACGCGCCTCGCGGTCCGAAGAAGCCTGCAGGAGACGTAAACGCATCTGGTTGCAGGCCGGCGCGGCCGCTAGCTGGCAACCGTTTCGCAAGGGAAAGCTGGCGCACTCACAACCGACCTCGCCGAGCACTGCGGCAAAGGCGGGTGGAATAATCTAAGTCATGGATATCCCGCCACGAAAAGATCAACCCGCTTACGATGTTCATCCGATTGAAGACGCCATTTTAAGACTGACTCCGCTATTGAGGTTAAGCGCGACTCGATTGGCGCATTTACGTTTTAAGAATGCACCGACGGCTTCCCCTCCCCTGTTTGTTGAGCGTTCGCAGTGATTTCGGGCTTTGACGTCTCTTGGTGTGGCCGAAGCCCAGACTTCTTTTGAAGTGGTCCGAAATGCCGTCACCCGCGGTGAGGCTAGGCTTGAGGTGGACACGAGGGGAAGGCAGCACCGTGCGCAGCGTTCCGAGCGAGAAAGTCGCCATCGCAACCATTCCGAGCCAGAATTTGGCTTCCGTCGTTTTGCTAACGCTAGACAAGTGATGAACGACAGTGGCCGCCAGCCACTGCCCTTCCTAACGGGCAGTGCCTGGGGCGACGATGGTCGTCAGACACAACGAGCCGTTATTATGTCGCGGAACGGCGGATGGAGCCTATGTTGTCCGGATGGATATGCAATCGAGTCGCTCTCAGCTGGGAGTTTCGGCGATAGAGTCGATCTTGCGAGATGTGCTCTCTAAAGCGCATAGCTGCTCGAGACCCAACCGACAGTTCCTTTTCCAAGTGACCTTTGATGTCAGGCTTCCTCTGGCACAAATCGACGTTGACAATGATCCTTACGCTCCGACGCGGCGAAGCCGAGTTGGGGATAGCAGGCTTCGACCAGTCAGACATGAGATTATCCACCGCCGCAGATTGCCTCGACGGTAGAGCCCCAAGGTAGTGACCCGCCTACAGCGTAACGAGCAACGGCCAAGCCCAGCCCAATCTCGGTCTTTCCGATATCTGCACCTGCACGCGAGACGTACTGGCCAAGCGATGATCTCCGTCCACGTCGGCCCGCTTAAAGCGGCAACAGGATTCCACATGGATGACAGAATGTATGGGGCCTTTCGGGTATAGGAGCTAGGCGGCATGATTGAGCGCGCCAAAGAACGCCCCGGCGACCTTTATCATTTCGGCAGAGCGGTCGTGCTGACTTAATGGACCTATAGCCGGCGCGGCATGGTTAGGCCTAGCATCGTCTCGATGTCCATCCTGAGGTAGATTGCTCCTGGGCTGCGATCGAACTCATATGCCGTAGTCACGCCCCTTGCCTTGCAATATTGCCGGGTCCGGTCCCGGCGTAGGCCCAGTCTGGCTCTGACCTCGCCTATGTGCACATAACGCCGTGTGAATTTCCTGAGATCGCTTATTCGGACAGCTGCGTCGCCATCCCCCGACTTCGGCAAATGACCCGAATGCATTAGATTGTAGATGGCCAAGGGCGCCATATCGGCAAGCTCAGCGGCTACCTTGACCATCACACAAGCATCTTCTTGAAGGCACTCAACGATGGCGTTAGTCGCGTACGACTGGCTACTCGCAAACTCCTCCTTGGACACAAGGAGGTCTCGCCAGTCGCACGGACCGGTGTCAGGCCGGGTCACGGGGAGCCAACCTCTGGCAAGAGCCAAGAACGCGGAGCTCCACATGAGAGGCCTCTTTGTCGCTGCGGGCAGTAGAGAACGGATGCTAACCAAGCCGTCTCGCCCCCGGCTTTCTTCGACGTCATCCAACCACTTCATTGATGCGTAAATATCGGTACGAGCGTAATGAGGCCCCTCGCCCAACAATGACGTCGCCGGCCCGGTGATTGCCTGAAATAAGCCGGCACTTTGCAACAGCTTGACGCTTTCCTCCTGCAACCTGAGATCTCTGCCGAGCTGTCGGAGTGGGAGCGCTTCTTTCGCAATTTGGACCAGTCCGGCCACATCGGCCTCCCGGACGAGATATGTATCGGTCAAGAGATGGGTCGGTCTCACAACTTCGACCGCTCCGCTGCGCGCGAAAGCAAGTACCCTGTGGTAGGGAATACCAAACTTGCCTGATACCTGGTTGAGGTTCAGCCAGCCCGGATATTGACTGTGCTCGGAGTCTCGCCGGTACCTGCAACGGCAGGGTCGCAAATGCCTGAAACCTGCCGCGATAGGTGGCCATGGGGCCATCGACAAGCAGCTTGTTGAGGCGATACGCAAAATCGATGCCTTCCTGACCCGGGATATTCTGCACACCTGGCGTGTGGGCGGAGAGAATCTGAACATTGATCCCCGCCTGATCCATTGCGGCGATGCGGCGCGGCCCGATCTCGGCAAGACCCGTATCCTCGAGGAACAGCCTGTTGTTCAGCGCCATCAGCTCACGGGTGGAAAATGTCTCTTCGGTGCCGATAAATGGCAGGTCCTGATCTCGCAGCGAGATATCCGAAATCTCTCCCGCCGCGGCGTGGGCGGCAATGGCTGGCCCGGACAATCCGGAACCAACACCAGCTGCAGCCGCGCCGCTCAAAACGCTGCGGCGTCCCGCCACCAGGCTCTTGGGCATCCGTTCATTACGTGTCATGACCGTTCTGCTCCGATGCTGTGTTGCGTAAGGCGTGCAGCAGCACCACCGTTACGCTGTTGAAGCGGCCTCCGACCTCCTCGGCGGCACCTCCGTATGAGTGACTATAATACTGGAGGGTGGTGGGACATTGCCAATTGGCAACTGGTGGGACGATCCTCGTGGTGGGGAACGCAAGTTATCGGCACGCTGGTGCGTGCACTATCGCTGCAAGTGGACGAGATGGGGCTGCCAGCCGTGGGACAGGAGAGTATGGCAATGGCTGGAACATTGCCCCCTTATGGCGTCCACTGTTGGCTCCTCCAGCGATGACGAGCTGATCCGGCTGGGGAAGGTGGTCAGAGCTGCGGCGCCTGGAGGATCGACGGTGGCCATCAGATACGGTTCTTGAGGCGCCAGCTCTTATCGTGGCATCGCCGATCGACAGTGCGTTCGAGACGATCGGGAAGAAAGGTCCACTTTTCGGCGGCCTACGTGCGACGATAAACGGCGAAGATGGGGTGGGTTTCAGACCGGCGGCTTTTGGACGTATAGCTCGGGCGAGCGGAAGTTGCGTGCGCCGGCTGCATGGCAACATTGAAGCTTCATACCGCTGAGGTTCTGCCATTGGAGCCCTTGCGGTGCAGTCTTGATCGGCCCTGAGTCACATCGGCTTGCATATTAAGGTGTCGAACCAGCATCAGCTTCGTGTCAGCGCAGCATTGCGAGTTTTGGAGCCGTCCCAACCGGATCTTCCCCCGTTTACTTTAGCCCGCCTCGGTCAGTTCGGATGATTGCTTGGGAGCAAAAGAAGTGCATGAAGCACTCAGGTGACGACGGAGCTCCTACCTGTTATCAGGACGATGCATCAGTAGAGGTGCTGGAGGTTGCACGTGTCCGCACTCACTCGAAACAACGTGTCGGTTAGAGGGTCAGGTAAGCGGCCCATCATGTTCGCACATGGCTTCGGCTGTGATCAGAACATGTGGCGGTTCGTGGCTCCCGAGTTCGAAAACGATTTTAGAATCGTCCTATTCGATCATGTGGGTGCCGGTGGTTCCGATCTCTCGGCCTATTCCCGCGACAAGTACGCTCACCTCAGCGGGTATGCTCAGGACGTTCTGGACATCTGCGACGAACTTGACCTTGAAGACGTAACTTTCGTTGGTCACTCCGTAAGCAGCATGATCGGCGCACTCGCGGCCAAGCAGCGGCCTGAGCTGTTTGCTAATCTGGTGATGGTGGGGCCGTCCCCGCGATACATTAACGACGATGGATACGTTGGTGGCTTTGCAGCCGAACAAATCGAAGAACTCCTAGCATTTCTCGATTCCAACCACATGGGCTGGTCCCAAGCGATGGCACCCACCATTATGGGGAACTCCGAAAGGCCCGAACTTGGTGAAGAGTTGACCAACAGCTTCTGCCGTACAGATCCAGAAATCGCCAAGCACTTCGCCCGTACCACATTTACTTCCGACAACCGCGCTGATCTCGACGGCCTGACCACTCGTACGCTGATACTCCAGTGCAGCGAAGACGTGATTGCGCCGCAGGAAGTGGGAGAGTACGTGCACGCCAAAATCCCGAACAGCCAACTGGTGGTTCTCAAGGCAACGGGTCACTGTCCAAATCTGAGTGCTCCTGCAGAGACCATAGAGGCGATCCGCGCCTTTGTCTGAAATCCTGCACTATCCGGATGAGCGTCAGCTTGCCGAATATATCGACTTCTTCGACCATGCTCCGTGCGGATATATCGTGGCTGGAGAGGGCGGCCGTATCGAGCGGGTCAATACGACGTTGGCAGAATGGATTGGCACGCCTGCCGATGAGCTAATCGGCAGACGCTTCCAGGACCTGCTCAATATTGCAGGCAAGATCTATTACGAAACCCACTTTGCGCCGCTGCTGCGCATGCAAGGGTACTTCAACGAGGTGGCGCTTGATCTGGCCATACCAAGCGGGGGCATCATGCCTGTGCTGGTGAACGCCAAGGAAAGTCGAGACGTTGACGGCAATGTCCAATCCCTGCGGATTTCGCTGTTCAATGCTACTGATAGGCGGCGATATGAGCGTGAACTGCTCCAGACCAGAGGCGATCTGGAGCGAGCCAACGCTGCTCTTGCAGATCTCAATCGCGATCTCGAGCATCGAGTAGCAGAAGCACTCGCCCAAAGGCTCGAAGCGGAAGAAAAGCTTCGGCAGGCGCAGAAGATGGAAGCCATTGGCCAGCTCACGGGGGGCGTGGCGCACGACTTCAACAATCTCTTGACGGTCATCATGGGCGGGCTGGATACCATCGGACGGTATGCTTTGCAGCTCGCCGAGGACGAACCACGTAGAAGGATCGAACGCGCACAAAAGATGGCGATGCTCGGAGCGCAACGAGCGGCATCGCTTACAGCACGCCTCCTTGCCTTCTCGCGGCGGCAGCCCCTGGACCCAAAGCCTCTCAACATCACACAGCTCATCCGAGAGACGTCAGACCTGCTCCAGCGAACCCTCGGTGAAACAGTCGCGTTGGAGTCGGTTGAATATGCTGGTTTGTGGCCCGCACTGGTTGATGTGTCGGAGCTCTCCAATGCCCTTGTCAACCTGGCGGTGAACGCTCGCGATGCTATGCCTTCTGGTGGGAGGCTGACTATTGAGACCAGCAACATCTATCTCGATGAGAGCTACCTAGCTCCGTTCGATGAGCCGATCCCGCCAGGCCAGTACGTTTTAGTCGCGGTCTCTGACACCGGGACGGGAATGGACAAGGACACACTGTCCAGGGTCTTCGAGCCGTTCTTCACGACCAAGGAAGTGGGCAAGGGAACGGGCTTGGGACTCAGCCAGGTCTATGGCTTCGTGCGCCAGTCAGGCGGGCACATCCGCATTTACAGCGAGTTGGGCAACGGCACGACAGTCAAGCTCTACCTCCCGCGCGCTCAAGTATCGGAAGATGCTCGTCCAATGATGGATACCGGTACCAATCTGGGTGGACATGAGTCCATCCTGGTCTGCGAGGACGAGCCGGCCCTAAGAGCGTTTTGCGTCGAAGCGTTGAGAGACCACGGGTACCACGTGATCGAAGCGGGTGACGGACATGAAGCGCTTGAACGCCTTCGCGCTCACCCCACAACCGGTCTGCTTTTCACGGACGTTGTGTTGCCCAATGGGATGAACGGTCGCCACTTGGCCGACGCCGCGCGCGAAGCTGTCCTAGGTATCAGTGCTTTTCACCACCGGATACACCCGAAACGCCATTGTTCACCACGGTCGGCTTGATCCGGGAGTGGTCCTGCTGTCCAAGCCATACACAGTGCAGGCGATGCTGGCTAAAGTCCGATCGACGCTGGACAGCTAGTTGCGACATGACAAACCTGACCGCCTGTGGGGCTTTTCTCTCGCCTGTCTCAGGCTGTTGCTGACTTGAACAGGACGCAGCGCTGCTCCAGACAATCTGTTTATTGAACCTGGCTTGGCTGCTACGCGGTGGTCTGCGGACTGGCGGCTTACCATCAGCAAGTGACCAATTGCACGTCGGATCAGTCTGCTTACCGCAGGGTGCGGCGTACATGGTAACCACCTGCCGCCTGAGCGCCTCTGGTGCGGCCACGGCTACTGTGAAGCGGGAGCTTCACTTGCCGCAGGGTGTTCATCCAACACGAACCCCCGCTAAAGTTCCGATGAACGTTTTGCGCTGGGACGCCGTTCCGGCGCAGATCCAGGCCAAGGGACAGCCGAGCTGCTTCCTCAGGTGAGCCCACACTCTGGATGAACTCCGTGGCGGCACCCTCAC
>NZ_JBYUNQ010000007.1:0-154831 GCF_058133665.1 Devosia sp. Z11_6 | reverse complement strand
AGGAACACCATTGGATCGCCGCGCGACAAGGTCATGGCGCGCCGGAAATTCTCCTCGAACATGGGCCCCAGAATGAAGCCGAGGATGAAAAGGGCCGGGTTGCACCCTGCCGCCTTGAGCAGGTAGCCAAGGGCACCAAAGAACACGAGCGAATAGATGTCAAAGCTCGATGAGCCCATGGTGAACACGCCCACGCAGGCAAAGGCGAGCACGAACACATAAAGCCAGTGATAGGGCACGCGTAGCAGCCGCACCCAGAGCCCGATCAGGGGCAGGTTGAGGATCACGAGAAGCAGATTGCCGACCCACATCGAAACGATCAGCCCCCAGAACAGCTGGGGATGGTCACCCATCATGCGCGGGCCTGGCTGCACGCCATGGATCATGAAAGCCCCCAGCATCAGCGCCATGGTCGGGCTGCCCGGAATGCCGAGCAGCAGCGTGGGAATAAAGGCGGTCTGGGACGCCGCATTGTTGGCCGATTCCGGCCCGGCAACGCCCTCGACGGCGCCTTTGCCGAACTGCTCGGGATGCTTGGAAACACTGCGCTCGACCATATAGGCGGTGAACGAGCTCATGGCCAAGCCAGCCCCCGGCAGCACGCCCAGCAGCGCGCCCATGCCGGTGCCGCGCAGCGCCGCTGGCCAGGAACGCCGGAAGTCCTCACGGCTCGGCCAAAGCCGGCCAATATTCCGCGAGGACACTGCGTCGCCCTGCGGCGCGCCGATATTGCCGATGATCTCGGCAACGGCGAACAGTCCCACTGCCAGCACGGCGAAATCTATGCCATCGCGCAGTTCGGGAATGCCAAAGGTGAACCGGAACATGCCGGTCGACACGTCCGAGCCAACCGAACCGAAGGCCATCCCCAGCAGGGCCACCCCGACGCCCTTGACCACGCCACCCCGCGTCATCGCCGCGGTGCTGAGCAGGGCGACGAAAACCAGGGCTGCATATTCTGCCGCGCCAAAGCGCATGGCGATGAGGGCCAATGGCGGCCCGGCGAGCGCGATCAGCAAGGTGCCGATGGTGCCGGCAAAAAACGAGCCCAGCGCCGCTACCGCTAAAGCCGCCCCGGCACGGCCCTGTCGCGCCATCTGGTGGCCGTCGATGCAGGTCACCGCCGAAGACGCTTCCCCCGGCAAGTTAACGAGGATGGACGTGGTGGAGCCACCATAGGCCGCACCATAAAAGATGCCGGCCAGCATGATGATCGAGGCTTCGGGCGTGAGCCCGAAGGTAAGCGGCAACAGCAGTGAGATGGTGATGATCGGTCCAACGCCGGGCAGCACGCCGATAGCCGTTCCGAGGGTCACCCCCAGGAGGCAATACATCAGGTTGATCGGGGTTACGGCGACCTGGAGCCCAAGGGCCAGCGAAGCAAAGAGATCCATGCTCAGAACCTCCAGGCCACGAGGCGGAACGGGATGCCAAGGCCATAATAGAAGATGGCGACGATCAGCACTGCCACGACAACCAGAACGGCGAGCATCTCAAGCCGCCGCCCGCCACTTTCGGCAAACCAGCTGATGCACACCAGCGCCGTCAGCGCCGGCAGCAATCCAAGGGGACCCACCAGCAGACCAAAGGCCAACACTGCCGCCAGGATCACCAGCAGTGGGCGCATCTCGGAGGGGGGGAAGGCGGAAACAAAGGCCTGTCCAGCCCGCCGTGCTGCCGCCGTTTGCACCAGTTGGGCCACCCCCATGATCAACAGGCCGCACCCGGCAAGCACCGGCATGGCGCCCGACCCCAGGGCCGAGAAGGTGCCAAAGCCATAGCCCCATCCCACCACCGTGGCGATCGCGCCAAAGACCAGGAAGATCAGTGCGGCAAGAAGGTCGGCATGTATTGTCATGGTGGGAAGTCCAAATGGCAGGAAAGTCAGAAACGGCGCGCGAGCACCGACCGAGTCAACGCAGCGACCCTTGCTAGAGCATGTCGATCGAACAATGCTGCCCCGCGCAGATTCCGCTGCGCGGAACGGCTAGCCACGATGCACGGTGAGCCGTTCCACCTCGGCATTGATGCCTTCGGCAGCGCGCTTGAGCGCGGCGACGGAATCATCGCGTGAGCCAAATGCATTGGTCGCTGTGCGGAAATAGGTCAGGCCGATGCTCGCCTGTACCCCACCCCGTCCCATGATCGGCACCGCCACCGTGTCGGAGGTGCGCGGTTCGGCCCCCGGATCGCGCATGGCATAGCCGCGATCACGGATGGTGCGAACCATGCGCCGAACCTTGTCGGGATCCCGATCTGAAGGGGTCTCCAACTCCGGCGCCGCGGAAGTTTCGGCCAGCAGTTCCTCGATCCTGGCATCGCTGCAGGCGGCGAGGAAAGCGCGGCCCAAGGCGCGGGTAAAGAGGCTCAGCCGCATATTGATGGTGGCGTGAAAGGGCGAGATCGGGCTGTCATGCACCGTGGAATAGCGCACGATCACGGCGTTACGGTCAAACACCGCAATGGCAACCGGCCATTTGAAGCGCGCGCTGAGCTCCATTGCCCAGGCGCGCCCGGCCTCTACCACCAGCGGGTCGCCGTGGAAGCCGCTGCTGAGGGAGGTAACGAGGGAGGTGATCTGGTAGCCTGCCTGGCGCCGGTCATTGCTGACAAAGCCATTGCCCACAAGGGTCTTGAGCAGGCGCACCAAGGTTGGCTTCGGCAGCCCGGTGGTTTGATGCAGCGACAGAATGGTGGAGTGCGGCTCCCGGTTCATGGCCTGCAGAATGGCCAGCACCCGGCTTGCCGCCCGCACCTCGTCGTCACGCTCCCGCATCCACCCCTCCGTTCCGCCTGCCGGAACTCACTCAAAGCGGATTTGTCGCTGCCGCGCAAGGGTGGATAGGTGGCCGCGATTGGCCGGATAACTGTCCACCGGCAACGACAAAAAACCGTATACAAGCCGGCGGGGTCATTGCCGGCATCGGTCGGTCCCTTGATCAGTGCGGTTCGGCGGCGTTTTGCCCGGCGCTCCGCCATGAGCCCGCGGGCGGGTGATCCCTTCCACCAGTACAGGAGCAAGCCAGCTTGCGCATTGTTGAAATTACCCGTCCTGGCGGGCCCGAAGTGCTGCAGATCGTTGAAGGTCCGGTGCCGGTGCCTGGCCGGGGTGAAGTCCTCTTGCAGGTGCTTGCCGCGAGCGTCAACCGCCCCGACATCCAGCAGCGCCGTGGGCTTTATCCGCCGCCGCCGGGTGTCACCAATATTCCCGGCCTCGACGCTGCAGGTCGGATCGCGGCGGTGGGCGAGGGCGTCTCGGGCCTTGCGATTGGCGACGCAGTTTGCGCCCTCACCAATGGTGGGGCTTATGCCGATCAGGTTGTCGTGCCGGCTGTGCAATGTATGCCGGTTCCTGCGGGCTTCAGCTTCATCGAGGCGGCTTCGCTGCCCGAAGCTCTGTTCACCGCCTGGAACAACATCATCTGGTTGGGCCGGCTGGGCGAAGCAGAAACGCTGCTGGTTCAGGGCGGCTCCAGCGGCGTTGGGATGGCGGGTATTCAAATCGCCAAGCTGCTGCGGCAGGCCAGGGTATTTGCAACCGCCAGCACCGCTGAAAAGCGGGATGCCTGCACCCAACTGGGGGCGGATGCCGTGTTCGACTATCGCGAGGATTGGGCCGGCGCCATTCGCCGCCATGCTGGCAAACATTGCCTCGATGTTGCGCTTGACGCTCAGGCCGGCCCCAATGTGCAAGTGCAACTCGATCTCATGGCGCCCGACGGGCGGCTGGTCTTCATCGCCAGTCACCAGGGCCCCACCGCCGAGGTCAATATCCGCGATCTGGTGCGGCGGCGGCTGACGCTCACAGGATCCACCCTTCGCCCGCGCCCGCCAGCCTATAAGGGAAAGATCGCGCAGGCACTCGTCGCCCAGGTTTGGCCGCTTCTTGAAACCGGCCGCATGACCACCCGCATCCATTCGGTGTTTCCGCTCACCCAGGTCCAGCAGGCTCACGCGGTGCTGGATGCCAACGAGCAGTTGGGAAAGGTAGTATTGTCCTTGGACGAGGAACAGGCCCGAGACGTTCCGGGGCGCGCCTAAGGGGAATAGGTCAGCGCAACATTGTCCTGAGCTCTGCCTGAACGGACTGCATGCCCGCAAGATAGAGCTCAGGCAGGGCCTCGATTGAAGCTTGGCTGGCCGAAACGCCCACATTGATGGCCGCCACTGTCTGCCCTCGCGAGGTAATCACCGGAACGGCGATCGAGCGCAAGCCGAGCTCAACCTCCTGGTCGATCAAGGCAAATCCCTGGGCCCGCACCCGGCCCAGTTCTGCCAGGATATCCTGGCTCCGGGTCCGCGTGTAACGCGTGCGCGGCGGCAGTGGTCCAGCCAAGCGGGCCGCCGCTTGGCTTTCCGGCAGGGCTGCGAGCATGACGCGGCCCATCGAGGTGCAAAAGGCGGGTAAGCGGGAGCCGGGCATCAAGGCAATCGACATCACTTTCCGCTGCGCCGCCCGCGCCACGTAGACGATCTCGTCACCATCAAGGATCGACGCCGAAGAGCTTTCCCCCAGTTGCTCGGACAGCTGGTCGAGCAGCGGCTGCACCAGCTGTGGCAGCGGCATTGTCGCGAGACAGGCCGTTCCCAGACGCAGCACCCGCGGGGTCAGGGTGAAGTATTTTCCATCGTAATCGGCATAGCCCAGCTGCGCCAGGGTCAGGAGGCATCGCCGCGCGGCGGCGCGATCGAGCCCCGAAGCGGCGGAGACCTCGGCAATGGACTGGCGGGGGCGCTCGGCGGTGAAGGTTTCGATCGCCGCTAGCCCCTTGGCCAACCCGCCCATCATGTCGCGCTGCAATACAGCCACGGTCACCTGTCCGTTGTGCGATATGTCAACAAAAAACAGATATCGCACAATTCACATTGCCGGCCAACCCACCATTTGGGTATCCCAGCGCAACAGCAAAGGGGTTGCTCATGGACAAGACGGTCGCCGATCTGCCTGCTGCATTGGCAGGCATCCAATCGGGCATGACACTGATGATCGGCGGTTTTGGTGGCTCGGGCGCTCCAATAGAGCTCATCCATGCGCTGATCGATCAGTTCGGGCAGACGGGTAGCCCGAACAACCTGACGGTGGTCAACAACAATGCGGGCAATGGCCGCATCGGCATCGCCGCAATGATCGACGCCGGCATGGTCGCCAAGATGGTGTGCTCGTTCCCCCGCTCCGCCGATCCGCGCGCCTTCACCGAGAAATACCTGGCCGGCGAGATCGAGCTGGAATTGGTGCCGCAAGGCACGCTGGCCGAGCGCATCCGAGCCGGCGGCGCTGGTATCCCGGCCTTTTACACCCCGACCAGTTTTGGCACCGACCTTGCAGAGGGCAAGCCGATCGGGGAGTTCGATGGCCGCAGTTATGTGCAGGAACGTTGGCTCAAGGCCGACGCAGCGTTGATCAAGGCGGAGCTGGCGGATCGCCACGGCAATCTGACCTACCGCAAAGCGGGGCGCAATTTCTCGCCGTTGATGGCCTCTGCCGCAGCACTCACCATCGTCCAGGCCAGGCGTGTAGTCGAGCCCGGTGAGATCGATCCCGAGCAGGTGATTACCCCGGGCCTCTTTGTCGACCGGATCATCGAAATCGCGGATGCACAACAGGAAGAAGCGCTGATGCGCGCCGGAGTAGCCTACGCATGACCCCCAAGCTCTCCAACGCCCAGATCGCCTGGCGCGCCGCGCAGGACATCCAGGACGCCTCCTATGTCAATCTGGGTATCGGTTTTCCCGAAATGGTCGCCAAGTTCCAGCCGCCGGGGCGCGAGGCCATCTTCCACACCGAGAACGGGATTTTGAACTTCGGTGAGAGCCCCGCCGCGGGCGAAGAAGACTGGGACCTGATCAATGCAGGCAAGAAAGCTGTGACGCTCAAGCCCGGAGCCGCGTTTTTCCACCACGCCGACAGCTTCGCCATGGTGCGCGGCGGGCACTTGGATGTTGCGATCCTGGGCGCCTACGAAGTTGCCGAAAATGGCGATCTTGCCAATTGGAGCACCGGTCCCAGGGGCGTGCCGGCAGTGGGCGGGGCAATGGATCTGGTGCACGGCGCCAAACGGGTCGCGGTGATTACCGACCATGTCACCCGGGATGGCCGTCCCAAGCTGGTCAAGCGCTGCAGCCTGCCGCTGACCGGGGTGGGCTGCGTTACCCGGGTCTACTCGAGCCTGGCCGTGATCGACATCGACGCGCGCGGCTTTGTGTTGCGCGAAAAGCTTGCCGGGGTGAGCCTTGAGGAACTGCAGGCGCTCACCGGGGCCGAACTGATCATCGAGGGCGACATCTCCCACCTCACCGCTCCGGAGGACCTGAAATGACCGACGCTTTCATCTGCGCCTATAAGCGCACCCCGATCGGGCGCTTCGGCGGCGCCTTGTCGTCCGTGCGTCCCGACGATTTGGGAGCGGTGCCGCTCCGGGCATTCATGGCCCAATTTTCGCAACTCGATTGGGAAGCGGTTGACGACGTGATCTTCGGCAACGCCAACCAGGCCGGCGAAGACAATCGCAATGTGGCGCGCATGAGCCTCTTATTGGCCGGTCTGCCAGTGGGCATCACCGGCACGACCATCAACCGCTTGTGCGGCTCGGGGATGGATGCGGTGATCACCGCCGCCCGCGCTATCCGGGCGGGAGAGGCGGAGTTGCTGATCGCGGGCGGAACCGAATCGATGAGCCGCGCGCCTTTCGTCATCCCAAAGGCCGAGACAGCGTTTTCGCGTCATGCCGAGATCCACGACACCACGATCGGCTGGCGCTTCGTCAACCCCGAGATGGAAGCGCTTTATGGGGTCGATTCCATGCCCCAGACGGGCGAGAATGTCGCGCGTGACTATGCCATCACGCGCGAGGCGCAGGACGCCTTTGCCTTGCGCAGCCAGGAAAACGCCTTGCGCGCCCAGGCCAATGGCCGCTTGGCGCTCGAAATTGTACCAGTCGCCATCGCGCAGAAAAAGGGGGAGCCCCTCAGCGTTGCCACTGACGAGCATCCCCGCGCCGGCTCCAGCCTCGAAACGCTGGGCAAGCTGCGCCCGCTGTTTGCCGGCGGCACCGTGACGGCCGGCAATGCCTCGGGCGTTAATGACGGCGCCGCGGCGCTGATCATCGCCAGCGAAGCGGCCGCCGCTCGGCACGGCTTGACCCCGATTGCGCGGATTTTGGGTGGAGCCACGGCTGGCGTGCCACCCCGCATCATGGGCATGGGTCCGGTGCCGGCGACCCAAAAGCTCTGCGCCCGCTTGGGACTGGCCCCCGCCGATTTCGACCATATCGAGCTGAACGAAGCCTTTGCCAGCCAAGCCATCGCAGTGCTGCGGCAGTTGGGCATTCCCGAGGACGCCCCGCAGGTAAATGCCAATGGTGGCGCGATTGCGCTTGGACATCCGCTGGGCATGAGCGGGGCGCGCATCGCGGGAACCGCGGCGCTGGAACTTTCGCGCGGCGGCAAAAAGCGGGCTCTCGCTACAATGTGCATCGGGGTTGGCCAGGGGATTGCGGTGGCCTTGGAAGCAGTCTGAAGCACTGAGTGCCGGTCGGGCAACGCTGGGGCTTGGAGGTTTTCCCAAACCCCGGTTTGGCGCTGACCCGTTTGCACTCAAAAAAAGCGACACTGTGCACCGGGCAAATTGCACCACATCGCCCGCTTTTCGTTTATCAAGGCGCCATTATCGCCAACGACCTTGTTAGGAAAGCCCGTGAAGAATGAAAGAGAGAATTTTGCCAAGCGCCGGGAGACCGCATTGGAAGCCAAAAAGCAGCTCCTTGAGCGGGTGAAATCTGCCCCCAAGCCCGATCAGGCCGAGCTCGATCGCAAGCGGGCGGAAAAGGAAGCCGCCGCAGTGGCCCGTGAGGCCCGGGAGGCCGAAAAGCTGCGCCTCAAGCAAGCCGAAGCGGAGCGCAAAGCGGCTGAACAGGCAGCTGCCGCCCAATCCCAAGCCGAAGCGAGCCTGAATACCGAGGCCGACGCGGCCGCGACTGCGGCGGCCAAGGAAGCCGAAGCGGCTGAACGCAAAGCTGAGCGGGATCGACGTTATGCTGCGCGCAAGGCCCGCCAGCGCTAGGTTGTAGGGCATCTGGGTGGGTCCCACGTGATGGGACCAGCCCGGCAACCCTGTTCCCGGTGCGCCTAAGCCATGCCGCATCGAGGATGCGCTGCGCGCATCCTCGCGGCCGTGGCCGCTGCAGGTGGCAGATGTGAAATATTGCCACAAACTAGCCGTTGCAATCGCACCATTGCTGATTGGTGATTAACTCAAAGCGCCGCGGTCATCTTAGAGGTCCGTTGTGGCGCCGTGCTTGAGACAAGATATCCCTGAGGAGTTCGGCGAGCCGCCGGTGGTTCGACGGCAAGGATATCACCCATGCTCTCGCTGGTTCTTCCTGTCCGCAACTGGCCCACCGAACGGATAGAGGCCTGCATCGACAGCTTTGCCGCGCTTGATGCGCCCTTTTTGACCGAAATTCTGGTGATCGATTTCGGCTCGGATGAGCCGATTGTTCTCCGGGACACCATCGCGCCGCTAGCCAGCGTGGTTCGGCTCGAGGCCGAGGTGTGGAGTTGTGGCGAAGCCATCAATGCCGGCGTTCTGCTGGCGGCCAACGACGTTATCGCCAAGGCGGATTCCGACATGCTGATCTCGGCGAGCAGCAAGGGGGAACTCGAGCGCCTGGTCACCGAAGCTGCCGCGGGGCGGCTGGGGGTCGGCATCGCCCAGGCGACCGACTTGCACCAAAGCTATTCCGTCAGCGATGCCTTGGCACTGGTACTCGAGGGCAGACGCCCGAACGGCCGCTTGCGCGCCAAATGGGGGCAGGGTGGCCTCGTCGTCTTCTCCCGTTCCACCTGGCAGGAGATCGGCGGCGTCGATTCCCGCTTCACGGGCTGGGGCAATGAGGACAACGATTTCGCCGAACGAGTGCGCCGTTCCGGCCGCACCCTGCACTGGGCCAATCCACAAGCGCTGCAAATCTTCCACGTCTGGCACGCACCCTCGACGGGCATGAACGGCATCCTCAAGCTGCGTCAAACCAACCAGAAAATCGCTCATACCGACAAGAGCGTGCTGCGCTCGATGCTCTTTCCCCATTCCAACTTCGCCGAACTCGCGGCTCCAGAGGTCCTCAAGGGCAGTACGCCTTTGGTGACTCTCGGTATCGCCACCACCGAGCGCCCCAATCATTTGCGCATGATCCGGGAAGCCATCGACAGCTTCCGCGGCCAGATCGACGAAGACTTCGAAATCCTCGTGATCGACAATGGCTCCACTCCAGAGGCAGTGGGGGAATTGCGCAGGTCCCTGGACAAGATCGCCTGGGCCGGGGGGCTACTTCGCCTCGAGTCCACTGAGATCGCCTCCATTCCCGGCGCGCGCAACCTCATCACCCAAGGCGCCCGCGGGCGTTATATTTGCGTCGTCGATGATGACGACATTGCCCTGCCCAACCGCCTGGGCGATCACCTGCGCAATTTCGAGCGCAATGGGCAAATCCATGGTTCGCACGGGGGCTGGATCGATTTCGACGAGAGCACGGGCGTGATCGAGCGCAACAGCGGCAAGCAGCGTACTGCGGCGACCTTGTTGCGGGGCACCGGCAAGATTACCGCCCATCCCGCCAGCTTCTATCGCCGGGATGTGCTGCAGGCGCTTCCCTATGATGAGGCTTTCTCTTTGGGCTCCGATCTCGATCTTGCCCTGCGCATGGCGGTGATGGGCTTTGAGATCGGCCATACCGGCAGCTTCGTAACCCTGCGGCGTTATCATTCAAGTAACGTCACAGTAACGGGCACGGCGCGGCAAGCATCAAATGGGCAAACGGCGCGCGCTAGGGTGGTAAACACCTACGGCTGGAACAAAAATGAAGGTCTGGCGCAGAAAGCCAAAGAAAGCGACAACGAAGTTTACTGTCGCAACCAGCTGTCGATCGATACTCTGGCCGAGCTGATTCCAGGCTATGTCGGGCAGTGGCAAATCTATGTCCCGATCTCTGCCTTCACCGGTGATGGCGCAACCGCCGCGGCGACGCTTGGCCCAGCCGGAGCTTCGGCAAAGGCCGTGCCGGACGCTGCGGGTGGGGCCGGGGAGGATCAGCCGTCCAGTGGGCGCTTCAAGGTCAATGGCGGCTTGCTTGAAGCGGTCTTTGCCGTGTCTGCGGGTGATCTGTGTACCAGACGAGCGGGTCTTAACCAGCCCATCTACTTTCGCTCGGCACCGGTGCGGGGGCTCAAACGGGCGAGAAAGCTCAAGGGCGAGATGGAGACGTTACTGCATCTTCCCTGCCATCTTACTTCCGTTCGGCAAGGGGAGCTCGACCGTGAGGTTCCCTTCAACTGGAAGGACCTGGCGGTCAAGGCGGGCGAGCGAGTGCTCAGGTCCGAAGAGTTCAACGATCTTTCCACCCTCATGGCCTGCCTCAATATGGTGAATGGGCGCTCGGCGATGGGGCAAACCCTGCGGATCGTTTCCGACTACAACGAGCGGGGGCAAGTCTACTGCCTCGTTTCACCGCCGATCAAAGGCTATGATGAAATCCGCCAGTTCAAGTTCGGCCTTGAGCAGCAAACCGGCCTCCTTTTCCATCAGATTGCCTCCAACGGGGAACTCAGCGAGCTTACGCTTGGGTCCAAGGGGCACTGATCATGAAGTTCGAGGCCAGCTACGATCCCGTTCTCGGTGAAACCCGCGTGGAGCTTGCGAGCAACTGCTATACCGATGCTTTGCCCATGTTGCCGGTGATCATCTTTCGGCAGCAGGACATCGACCTCAAGCCCCAGAGCCTACCTCTGGCGGTAGCAATATTAACGGCACGCTATTGTGGTGAAGTCTTCGAGTTTGCTGGCACAAGGATCGGTGTGGACTATGCGGATGCGATCCGGATGGTGTTGCGCGAGGGGGCCAACATCAACAATGTGGATGGTCATTTCCGCACCATATCCACCGGAGAGGTCGATGTTGTTTGCGAGAAGGCCCGGGGCGACCGGGGCACGCCCGTCGTGCCGCGCTTACCCGACACGGTTCCTTTGACGCGGCTGGACTGGTCGGGCGATTTCGTTTTCCCTGAAACCCGCAGCTCAGCGCCGCATGCCTTTGGCCAAGTCCATACCAACGCAGAGTTTTTCGCCGACCAGACCCGGGTATCGATAGCGCTCGGCCTGCTGTACGGCCGTGACCGGGTCCGCAATCTCTACGTGGAAGGACCGGCTGAGGATGGTCTTAGCGAACTCGGTGGGATTGGGGCAGCGCTCGCAACAGTGGCGGTGGACTTGTGCCTGCTGGACGCCGCTTGAATGTCCCGAAATGGCACAATCGGCTCGATTTACTGCAAAACGGGCGCAAAGTTATCCGACGGCAAAGACGAATGCCGCGCGATTCGACAGTCCTAATCGCATTTTCGTGTCTAAGATTGTTACGAAACAACTAACGGGCGGGCCACTACTGCGGGCGTATCTTTGAACCAAGCTTGGGGCGGCACATTGAGTTCGGGACTTCAAAGGAGCCTGAAATGAAACGATCTGATCTTCGAAAACTGACCATCGCGATCGCGTCAGCGACGATGATGGCCAGCGTTGCCGCGCCTGCGATTGCCTATGACGTGGAGCCAGGGCTGTATCTGCAGGCGGTGCAGAATTTTGTCGAGGCCGGAGACGACCAGGATGCACTGAGGCTATTGGTCCGGCTGCAGGCCATCGGCGTGACCGACATTGCCTTCAACGGGCAGATTGTCAGCGTTGAAGACTTGGCTGCATTGATCGTGGAAGGATCATTCCGGTCCCGCGAAGTTTTCCGGGAAATCGTCCGGAGCGTTCTGCTTGGCGGGGGCGCCAGTTTCGTGGCCGGAACCACCGTTGTCGCGGCCGTTGACTCCGATCAGTTCAATGGATTTCCGATTGGGTCGACCGGCTGAATTACTGGCGTTTACTTGCTAATACTGGCGCGGGATGGCAGTGGAAGCGTGTGACGAGCGCCGCTGTTCCCGCGCCTTTTGCTGTCACGCAGGGCCCGTTCCGCCTTTTAGCCACAAAGATGAACGGGTTCTGAACGGGGTGACCGGCTGCTTGGATCACCCCAGGTGAGACTAAAGTCGTATATGCGGCTGGGCGTGCAGTTGATCGGATCACCGGCAAGGTCGGGGATGTGCACCGGCCCAAGCGTGGTTTGCCCAGTTCTTGAGTTTGTCGCGGCTGAACTCTGACCTACTGCCTGTATCCGCTTCGGCCAGCATGGCCCGATTGCTGGAACAATTGCGCCATCGCTGGCGCCTGCTGCGCTTGGTCGAGGCGGGGCTTTATGCGCTCGCATTCGGCTTTGCCGTATTTACCTGTTCTGCCTGGACGCTGACTGCCGGCAATCCTGGTGCCGCAATCGCGCTGGGGCTGGGTGCGGGGCTGCTGGGTTTTGCCATTCTCGCCCCCATGATCACCGCGAAGGCGCCCGCGCCGGTGCGGCTGGCGATGGTAACCGACGATCGCTATGCGCTGGCCGAAAAGCTCGCCAGTGCGCTTGAAGTGGTGCCCGGGCCACAGGCCGGACCAGTGGGTGAGGCCTTGTTGCTCGATGCCGGGCAGGCGGCCGAGCGGGCCGACCCGGCGCAAGTGGCCCCGTGGTTCACCAAACGGATGGGTTGGGCCATGGCAGCGCCGCTGCTCGCCGTGACCTTGGCCCTTGCCGTCCATTGGCTCGGTGCCGTGCCGGTGGCAGGGGACCGCGAGCGGTTGAGCGTTCCGGCGCAAGCCCAGGTGAGTGGCAGCGACATTGCCGCCGCCGCCGAGTTGATCGCGGCCGATGCCGAACGGCGCGACGATCCCGAACTGGCCGCAGTCGCTGCGGAGATGCAGGCCCTTGCTGATGGGCTCGACGAGGCCGGGCCCGACGCGGCCGAGATCGGTGAACTCGCCAAGCAGTTGGACCGGGCCGGCAATCGTTATGGCAATCCGCTCCATGATTGGCCGCCCTTTGAGGGCGACGAAACCGGCTTGGCTGACCGCATGGCCGCCGCCCGCTCGGCCGGCGCCGACAACAATGCCGGCAATCCCGGCCCGGGCGCGGGCGGCAATGGCGGCGCAGGGCAGCCTGGGGACGAAACGGCGGCGCCCGAGGGCGATGTGGCGCAGGTCAAGCCCAGTACGCTGCCGGCATCGGGAGACGAAGGCGAGGGTCTCGGCATTGCCCCGCCATCCAACCAGCAGCAAAGCTCGGGCATGGGCGAGGAGGAGGGCTTTGATGACAGTGCTCCCCAGCCCTCGGCCGAGGGCGCTGCAGAGGGGGCGGGGGAAGCCGAAAGCAACATGGCCGGCACCGGTGAGGGTCCGGCTGCCAATGCCTCGGCGCCAAGCCTGCCGCCGCCGGCCGGGTTTGCCGAAAGCCAGACGCTGGCCGCGCGAACAACCATTGATGCCGAACGGGTGCGCAGCAGCGAAACCACCGAGGCACGCCAAAGCCGGGTCAACGACACTGTCGCGCAGCGGCAATGGCCGCGCCAGGACGCCATGCCCGTGGTGCGGCAAGCCGTTCCCCCAAGCGCCGCGCCGGCCGTGAAGCGCTTGTTCAGCCGCGACGAGCAGATCGCGCCATGAGTTTGCTGGCCCCATTCATGTTGGGTCTGCTGGCATTGGGTATCCTGATCGCGCTGTTGCATGTGTGCCGCCGTCGTCCGGTGACGGTGCCGGGACTGATGATCTGGAAGCAGATCGACATGGCGCCGACCGGCATGCGGGCGCTGTGGCAATGGCCGCGTCCAAGCCTCCTGCTGCTGCTGCAATTGCTGGCGCTGGTGCTGATCGTGCTGGCGCTCAGCCTGCCATTCTGGGGCGCCAACCGCGAGGTCAGGCATTGGATCTATGTGCTCGACAATTCCGCCAGCATGGGCGCGAGCAACGGCACTGCGACGCGCCGCGCGGAGGCCGAAGCGCTCGTTCGCGCGCATGCCGAGGGGGATGGCGACCTGGCGCGCTATTCGCTGATCATTGCCGGCAACAGCGCCCGCCCCGAACTGGCGCGGCAGGCCATGTTGCCAAGCCTCCTCGCCGGTGCCCTGGCGCGGGTTGCGCCCGAGGAGGGCGCCGCGGATTGGCCCGGCGCGCGCGCCCTGGTGGAAACACTTCATCGCCCCGACGAGATCACCCAGGTGATCGTGGTGTCCGATGCGCCGCCCGCCGATTTCCTGGTCGCCAACGACAGCTTGCGGCTGGCGCTGGTGCCGGTCGGAGCGCCTGCGGCCAATGCCGGTGTGCGGGCGGCGCTGGCCCCCCCGTCGGCCGGCCAGAAGGAGTGGACCCTTGCCGGTGAAGTGACCTTCTCGGATCGCATGGACCGAACGGTCGTGACAGTCGAGTTCCAGCCGCAGGGTGGCGAGCGGCAAACCCTTTTGAGTTTCGAGCAGGGCGCGGCGGGGGCGTTTACCCAGAGCCTGGCCGTGCCGGGCGCCGGCATTGTTTCGGTGCAACTGGCGCCGGATGCAGCGGGTTTCGACGATCGGGTGGATTTTGTGGTCAATGCTGCCCCCTCCGAACGAACCGTTCTGTATGTGGGGCCGGGCGAGCAACCCTTGGCGCAGGCGCTCGCGGCGATCGATGGCGTCACGGTAACCGAAGCGGCGAGTCTTCCCGCTGACGCCGACCGTTTTGACCTGGTGCTGATCGATGGGGTGGCGGTCGAGGAAGCACCCGCCACCAATCTGGTGTGGATCGGTGCGGCGCATCAGGCGGGGGAAGTGACGAAGGCCCTGCCTGCCGCAGCGGTGACGGGCTGGCGCGATGATCACCCCCTGTCGCGCGCCATGGGGTGGCAAAGCCTCGTTTTCGCGGCGGCTTATCGCCAGCCGGCGCCGGCCGATGTCGAGATCATCGCCTGGGCCGGGGACGCGCCGCTGGTGACGCTGGCCCGGCGGCCCGAAGGCTATGACCTCCGGCTGGGCTTTGATCCCGCGGCGAGCAGCTGGGCCGGCCAGCCGGCGCTGGCGGTTCTCGCGGTCAATCTGATGGAACTGCTCGGGCCGCTGCCGGGAGCCGTGGTGGAGCCGCATTGCGAGATTGGGGTGGTGTGCCCGCTCGATGTGCGCCTCGCCGGCGGAACAATGCGGCGGCTAGACGGGGGACCGGGCGCGGCCACTGCGCTGGCGGGGCGGTTTGTGCCGGACCGGGCGGGGCTGTATCAGCTGGAGCGGGAGGGTCGGAGCGCCCTTGTGGCGGTGCCGCCGCCCGTGGGGGCGGAAAGCCTGATCGCCACCGCTGGCGCAGCCACTGCCGTGCCGGGTCGCCCCGTGGCGCTGTGGCCCTGGCTGATCGGCGCGGCCCTGGCCGTGCTGCTGATCGAGGCGGTTCTGGCGGGGCGCGGCGAGGAGCGCTTTGCCACCCGGGAGCTCTTGAGCCGTGGCGCGACCAGCCGGCGCCGCCGTCTCGTATTGGGCATGCGCCTGCTGACGCTGGCCCTCGCGCTCGGGGCCTGGTTCAACCTGCCGCTCTGGATCTATCGAGCCGACCAAGCTGTGGTGGCCATTATCGGCCCGGAAGCCGCACCGGTGGCTGGGGCCGAAACCCTCGTGCTGGCCGAGCAGCCGCGACTATCGAGCGGGGAGATGGCGCCAAGGGGAGGCTTTAGCGGCTCCGGGACCGCAGCGCTGCAACTGGCGGCGGCACTGCTGCCGCCCGACCGGCCGGGTCGGATCGTGCTGGGCGCGGATGTGGCGCCCGAGCCCGGGACCGTTGCGGACCTGCTGGGGCGCGGCATCCCCATTGATGCAGTGGCGGGAGGGGAAAGCCGGGAAGGCGATCTTGCGGTCAGTTTGCGCGCGCACGAGCCGGTTTTTGCCGGCGACCGGATCGAGCTTGTGGGGCTGGTGCAGGCGCCGGCACCGGTTGAGGCCGAGATCGTGGTCAGAGATAACGAGGGCGAGATCTGGCGGGACAATGTTGCTCTCACCACCGGGAGCAACCGCGTCACCGTGCCGGTCTCGGTGCAGGCGGCGGGGTTGACGCCCTATCGGATGGAGGTTGTGGCGGCAGGTGACCCCGAGCCGCGCAACAATGTGGCGGGCACCGTTGTTTCGGCGCTGCCGCCGGGGCGAATTGCCGTGCTGGCGGGGCAAGCAGGGCAGGGCGCCGCGTTTGCTGCCATGCTCGCGGACCAGGGCTTTGACGCCGAACTTGTGCCGGCCGCGGAGACGCCCGAAACGCTGGATGGCTGGCTCGATTATGCCGGGATCGTCCTCATGAACCTGCCGGCGATCGACTTGACCATCGCCCGGCAGGAACTGATCCAGACCGCGGTTGCCGATCATGGGCGAGGGCTGCTGATCCTGGGCGGGCCCAACAGCTTCGGGCCGGGCGGCTATCTGGAAACCCCGCTCGATGCGATGTCGCCGATTTCCGCGCGGGTGCCGCGCGACAAGCCGGGCGTCGCCATGGTGTTCGTGCTCGACCGCTCCAGCAGCATGAAGCAGCCGGTGGGGCCACTGACCCGGCTCGATGTCGCCAAGCAAGCCACGCTGGCGGCAATCGAGCTGCTGAGCCCGGAAAGCCAGGTGGCGGTGGTGACCTTTGACTCGGGCGCCCGCCTGACCGTGCCGATGTCGGACGTGGCCGACATGGACTTCATCGCCCGCTCGGTCAATCAGGTGAGCCTGGGGGGCGGCACGGCGCTATATCGCGGGCTAGTCACCGCTTACCAGCAATTGCGCGATGTGACCGCTTCGGCCCGCCACATCGTGGTGATGACCGACGGGGAAAGCCAGCCGGCCGATTACGATACGCTGATGGAGGCGATTGGGGAGGCCGATATTACGGTGTCCTCGGTAGCCATCGGCGCAGGCTCGGAGCGCGAGCTGATCGAAATGCTGGCGCGCGAAGGGGGCGGGCTGTTCCACGCCACCAGTGATTTTGCCGCGCTCCCCTCCATCCTGTCGCAGGAAGCCATGTTGCTGGCCGGCGAGCCGCTCGAGGAGCGGCCGGCACAACCCTATTGGCTGGATCGGGACGCGCAGTTCCTCCTGGGGATGGACGAGGACTTCCCGCCCATCGAAGGCTTTGTGCTGGCCACGCCCAAGCCGGAGGCAACAACCCACGCGATGGTTGAGGATCAATTCGGCGAGCCGGTGCCGCTGCTGGCCTCCTGGCAATATGGCGCCGGGCAGGTGCTGGCCATGACCACCGATGCGGCGGGCGACTGGACCCGGACCTGGCAAGGAAGCAATGACTATCCCCGCGTCTTCACCCAGGCGCTGCGCAGCTTTTTGCCCGCTACCGAGCCCCCGGGGCTGCGCTTGAGCGCGAGCCGGCAGGGCGACGTGGTGCACTTGCGGCTGACTGAGGCGGGCAATGCGTCGGAGCCGGTGCTTGAAGCTGTGGCGCCCGATGGCAGCAGAACCGTGGTGCCATTGCACCGGGCCGGGGAAGGTTTGTTCGGCGGCAGTTTCGTGGCCAGCGGGCCCGGCGCCTACCAGTTTGTGGTTCATGCGGGGGAGGCGGAGGCACAAACCGCGCTTTATCTCGATTATCCCGCCCGACTCGATCCGCTGCGGCGCCCCGAAGGCGCGGCGGCGCTGGTTGCCGCCACGGGCGGGCGGCACTACGCTGCTGGCGCGGCGCTCGAATTGCCCCCGGCCGGGCGCTGGTCGCTCGATCCGGCCGGGCCGCTTTGGCTCGGGCTGGCGCTCCTCGTGTTCATTGCGGACTTGGTGGTTCGCTATTCCGATCTTTTCACCCGTCTGGTCCGCCCCCGGCGGACCGCCGCAGAGGAGCCGATATGACAGTTCTTTCCCCCACGCGCCCCGCCCCGATGCCGGCCGACCGCGACGGGCTCGACGCGCTGCTGGCGGCGCTGCGGGCGGCGCGCAGCGAGATCGGTTATTCGGTGCTGGGCCAGGAAGCAATTGTCGAGCAATTGCTGATCGGGCTGATCGCGGGCGGGCATGTGTTGCTGGAAGGCCCGCCCGGCGCGGGCAAGACGCTGCTGGTCAAGACGCTGGCGGAGGTCACGGGTCTGAGTTTTTCGCGGGTGCAGTTCACGCCCGACCTGATGCCGGCCGATATCACGGGATCGCTGGTGCTGACGCCCGAAGCGGACGGGCGCAATGTGCTCAAATTCCAGCCGGGGCCGATCTTTACCCAATTGCTCTTGGCCGACGAAATCAACCGCGCCACCCCGCGCACCCAATCGGCGCTGCTTGAAGCCATGCAGGAGCGCACGGTGAGCGCAGCCGGCACCAGCATGCCGCTGCCCCAGCCCTTTTGCGTGCTCGCGACGCAAAACCCGATCGAGATGGAGGGCACCTATGCCCTGCCTGAAGCGCAGATCGATCGGTTCATGTTCCGCATCGATGTGGGCTATCCCAGCGCCGAAACGCTGGCCGCGATTTTGCAGGCCACCACGGGCGCCGAGCAGCCGGTGGCGCGACAGGTGCTGACCCCCGAGCAGATCCTGGCGCTGCAGGCAAGTGTGCGCACCGTGCCCATTGCCGAACATGTGCGCCGGTCGGTGGCGCTGTTTGCGCTGGCGACCCAGCCTTCGGCGCCGGGGGCAAGCGCCGAAGTGCAGCGCTTTATCCGCTTTGGGCTGAGCCCGCGCGGCGCGCAGGCGCTGGTGCTGGCGGCCAAGGCGCATGCCTTGCTGGCAGGGCGCTTCAACGTGGCCTTTGATGATCTGCGCGCCGTGCTGCTGCCAGCGCTACGGCACCGGGTGCAACTCAATTTCGAAGGGAGTGCCGAGAACGTGTCGCTGGAGGCGCTGGTGGGCAAGCTTTTTGAGCAAAGCGTGCGGGCGGTCGCGTGAGACCCGATTCGCGCCTGCTCGAGCAATTGGTGGTGGCGCGCTACCGGCTCAACCGGGCGCAGGCTTTGGTGGGGGTGGGCGAGCGGCGCTCGCAGAACAAGGGCGCGGGCATGGAATTTGCCGCCCATCGGCCCTACCGGGAGGGCGACGATGTGCGCAAACTCGATCCGCGGCTGCTGGCGCGACTGGGCGAGCCCTTTGTGCGCGAATATTTCGTGGACCGGCAATTGCCGGTTTATGTGGTGCTCGATGGCTCGGCCTCCATGCTCACGGGTGAGCCGCAGAAATACCGATTCGGCGCTGTTCTGGCGCAAGTCCTGGGCTTCATCGCGCTGGCTTCGGGCGATCGGGTGCAGTTGGGGATAACCGGCGGCAAACGGGTGGATTGGTCGCCCCAGTTGCAGGGGCAGAGCCGGGCCGAGATGCTGTTTGACTGGCTCGGCAAACGCCCCACCGGCGGGCGCACGCCCTTTTCCCAAGCGCTGGCGCAGGCGCGCAGCGAGATGAAGCCGCGTGCCATGGTGGTGCTGGTGGGCGATTTCATGGATGAGGGGGTGGACGCCCAGTTCAAGCTGTTGGCGGGGGCGCGGCACGACATCGTGGCCATCCACCTCGCTTCGCCCCAGGAGATCGACCCAGCAGCGCTGGGTAGCGGGCCGGTGCGGCTCAGCGATGCCGAAAACGGGGAAGCGCTCGACCTGTCGCTCAACCCGGCAGTGCTGGAGCGCTATCGCGCTGCATTCGCGCAGTGGCGGAGCCGGCTGGAACAGACCATTTCACGCGGAGGGGCGGGGCAGTACTTCTTTCTCCCCACAAGCGGGGACATTAATTCCTTTGTTGGCCTTGAACTACGGCGAAGATACGTAATTTCCTGAAAGTACGGCTTGCCAGCTTTAAAATCCCCAAGTTTGATGGGGCAATGAGAAGTTCCTTTGGTTCGGCGAATACGGGCTTGTTATCCCTCTTCCACTCTGCCCGGCCGGATCTTGGGGCTTGGTCAAGGTAGGGAGAATAAAGACTGTGAATTTCATCAGTACAAAGTTTGTATCGGCGGCCGCGCTGGCCGCAGCGATGTTGGCGAGCGGCGCCAGCTTTGCGCAGGAGGCAGCACCAGAAGCTGCCGCTCCCATCGATACCGCAGCCTATGGCGAGGCTGTTGACTCCATCCTGGCCGACCCCAAGTTCGATGCTGCCGTGCAGTATCTCGACGCCAATTACGACCAGATGATCACCGAATTCGAAGAGCTGACCGAGATTCCTTCCGGCCCGTTCATGGAAGAAGCCATTTCCGCCCGCTATGCCGAACTGCTTGAAGCTTCGGGCCTGACCGAGGTCAAGGTCGACG
Source organism: Devosia sp. Z11_6 (assembly GCF_058133665.1). Classification (NCBI taxonomy): domain Bacteria; kingdom Pseudomonadati; phylum Pseudomonadota; class Alphaproteobacteria; order Hyphomicrobiales; family Devosiaceae; genus Devosia; species Devosia sp. Z11_6. Next base: position 134,726 of record NZ_JBYUNQ010000007.1, on the reverse strand, counting down.
AAGAAGGCAATGCCATCGGCGTGTGGAAGGGCACCGAAAGCGACGGCAAGTTCCTCGTCGTCTCGGCGCACCTTGATACCGTGTTCCCCGAAGGCACCGATGTCACCATCGAGTGGAAGGGCACCGAAGCCCATGCCCCCGGCGTGCGTGACGACAAGATGAGCACGGCCATTATCCTGGCCTATGCCCGCGCCATGAAGGATGCCGGGATCCAGACCAAGGACGATATCCTGTTTGTCGGCACCGTGGGCGAAGAAGGCCCGGGCGACCTGCGCGGCGTGCGCTACCTCTTCAACGAGGGCGAATATGCCGACAAGATCAAGGGCTTCTTTTCGGTTGAAGGCGGCTCGGCCGGCAGCGCCACCGTGGGTGGTACGGGCTCGGTGCGCTATCGCGTGCACTTCAAGGGCCCGGGCGGCCACAGCTTTGGTGCCTTTGGCCTCGTGAACCCGGCCTATGCCCTGGCTGACTTCATGACCTCCTTCTCCCAGATCCAGGTTCCGACCGAGCCCAAGACCACGCACAGCGTCGGCATTCTCACTGGTGGCACTTCGGTCAACTCGATCCCCTTCAGCGTTTCCGCCGATATCGACATGCGCTCCAATGAGCCCGCCGAACTCGACAAGGTGCATGAGCGCATGAAGGTGATCGCCGAACAGGCTGCCGCCAATGAGAACGCCCGCCGTTCCGTGGCCGAAGGCCCGATCACGGTTGAACTCGAGCAGATCGGCCTGCGTCCTGCCGGCAAGACCGCCGAGGACACCGAGATCTTCCAGCTGACCAAGGCGGCCTTCGAAGCCACGATCGGTGACTTCAAGGGCGAAGGCTTTGGTTCGACCGACTCCAACATGCCCATGAGCCTGGGGATTCCTGCGCTCACCATTGGCGCCAATAGCGGCATTGGCGGGCGTGGCCATTCGCTCGACGAATGGCTCGAAACCGCCAAGGACAAGACCCTGCCCAACATGAAGGCCACCCTGGCTGTCGTGCTGGCCAATGCCGGCATGGCTGCAGAGTAAGTCCTAATGGCCCGCCGGCCCCGCCGGCGGGTTTTTTGCTCTTGTGGGAGGCGGTTTTGCACCGCCTCCCACCCGATTTCGAGGAGACAACTGCAATGATCACCCGTCGCGATTTTACCACCGGCCTTGTTGGCCTCGCTGCGCTGCCGCTCCTGACCCTGCCGAGCTTTGCGGCGCCGACCCGCATTCGCATGGGCTCGCTTTATGACTACGACAACGACATGGCCTTTTCCGACCGGGCAGAGGAACTGGCCGGCACCGAAGTCGAGATCCAGGGCTTCATGGCGCCCCACCTCAAGGTGGATTCCGACTTTTTCGTCCTGTCCAACCAGCCCGTTGAATCCTGCCCGTTCTGCGAAAGCGAGGATGACTGGATCGACACCATCATCTTCGTGGTGATGCGCGAACGCCAGGAAGCCATTAATCCCGGCACGCTGATCTGGACCCGGGGCACTCTCGATATCGGCCCGGCAACCGATGAGGCTACCGGGTTTGTCAGCCGCGTGCGCCTGCTCAATGCCGATTTCTACGAGGCCTAGCATAGGCAAGGGCCGGCGGGATGGGTCCGGCAGCAAGCGGACAGACACATTGGCGCAAGCGTCAAGTTATTGCCCTTGCCTTGCTGGTCACCATTGGCACCGGGCTCTGGTGGTTTGGCGCGCAACGGGACAATGCCCCGGGGCTCGCGCTCGGCGCGCCGCTGCCCCCCTTTACCCTCAAGCCCATCGACGGGCTCGCGGGGTCGGGATTTGACGCGGGCGCGCTGCAGGGCCAGGTCACGCTGCTCAATGCCTTTGCCAGCTGGTGCGTGCCCTGCCGGGCCGAGCATCCGCTGCTGGTGGAGCTTGCCGCCGGGGAGGGCGTGGTGCTCGCCGGCATGAACGTCACCGACCTGCCGGAAAACGCCACCGATTTTCTCGCCGAGCTCGGCAATCCCTATGCCTTGGCGGGCGCCGATACCGACAAGTCGGTGGCCAATCGGCTCGGCATGGTGGGGCTGCCCCATAGTTTCGTCATCGATCCGCAGGGGCGGCTATTGCTGAGCCATCCCGGACCGATCAGCCGCAAATTCGTCGATGAACAACTGCCCAGATTGCTGGCCCGGTCGGTTGTTCCCTGAAGCGTCACACGCTGAGCGCACCGGCCAGGCGCAGCAGCGATTGCCAACCTTTCGGGGATGGTGGCTCACCCGGGGGTGAGCGGAGGAGCACCTTGCTGCAATGATCATGCTGGACAATATCTCGGCGCGGTTTGCCGATCGCACCGGCGGGGAAATCGAGGCCCTGCAATCGGTGTCGCTACAGTTCGCGCCAGCCAGGTTCTACGCCATTATCGGCCCGTCCGGGTCGGGCAAGACCACGCTGCTGCACATCATCGCGGCGATCCTGCAGCCCAGCGGTGGCACGATCCGGGTGGGCGATCTGGCACTGGACACGATGAGCGAAGGCAAGCGCGACGCCTGGCGGCGGCACAATTGCGGGCTGATCTTCCAGGATTTCCGGTTGATCGATGAATTGGGCCCGCTCGACAATGTGCTGGTGCCCGCCTGGTTCACCCATCTCAGGACGCCAGCGGCATTGCGCGAACGCGCCGAAGCCTTGCTGGCCCATTTCAACGTGCCGGTGCGCTCGGGCCCGGTGGCAGCCTTGTCGCGCGGCCAGCAACAGCGCGTCGCCATGGCGCGCGCCTTGTTGCTCGAGCCCGGCATTGTGCTGGCCGACGAGCCGACCGCGAGCGTCGACAAGGCCAATGCCGAACTCATCATCGAGGAACTGCATCGCCTGGCCCGCCAGGGCAAAACCGTGATCTGCGTCAGCCATGACGAGCGGGTGGCGCGGCGCGCCGACCAGGTGTTCGAGATCGAGGATGGCCGGTTGCTGGCTGGACCGCGGGTTTATCCAGCCGCCCATAGCGTCGAGGTGCAGCTATGAACCCCTGGCCCATCGTTCTGGCCGCTCTGCTGCGCTATCGCATGACGGTGCTGGCTTTTATCGTGTTGATCGTGGCGGGCACCGCGCTTTCGGTGGCCATCGTGTCCCAGGAGCGGGCGCTGAAATCAGGCAGCGCCCAGGCGGCGGAAAAATTCGATGTGGTGGTTGCCCCGGTCAGCAGCCGCACCGATGCGCTGCTGACCTCGGTTTACCTGCAGCCCGGCTCCTCCCGGCTGCTGTCCCCCGAAATGACCGCGCGGGTGCTCAATGACGAGCGCGCCGCCTTCACTTCGCCGCTGGCCTTCGGCGACAGCTATCAGCGCGCCCCGCTGGTGGGCGCGACGGCGCCGCTGGTTACTCATTTGTCCAACGACGCGCTGCTCGATGGGCGCGTGTTCGAGGCCATCAACGAAGCGGTGGTGGGGGCCTCGGTGCCGTTGCAAATCGGCACCAGCTTCACCCCCGCCCATGGCACCCACGAGGGGGCCGATCTCGACCATGCCGAAGGCCATGATGTCGAGATCACGGTGGTGGGCCGGATGGCAGCGACCGGCTCACCCTGGGACCGCGCCATCGTCGTGCCGGTGGAACTGGTGTGGGACCTGCATGGCCTGTTGCACAGCGAGGGGGAGGAAGTCGGGGGAGCAACCGCCGAGGCCGACCACGAGGGGCACGACCATGCCCATGAAGAGCATGGCCACGAGCACAACGAGCACGCCATTGGCGGGCCGTATCTCGCAGGGGAAACGCCCGGCGTGCCCGCCGCGGTGCTCAAGGCCGCTTCCGTCGCCGACGCTTACCGGCTGCGCCAGGAATACAACACCGACGAGTCCATGGCGTTTTTTCCCGCCGAAGTGCTGATCCAGCTCTACCAGACGCTGGGCGATGTGCGCGAACTGATGACGCTGATGGCCCTGGTCACGCAAGCGCTGGTGATGCTCTCGATCGTGGCGAGCGTGTTGATCCTGTTCCGCCTGCTGATGCCGCAATTTGTGACACTGCGGGCCATCGGAGCGCCAAAACTTTATATTTTCGCCATCGCCTGGGGCTTCATTGCCGTGCTGTTTACCGTCGGCGTCAGCCTTGGGCTGGGCTTTGGCTATCTGCTGTCGCTGGGGCTGAGTGCGATCATCGAGCAGCAGATCGGCATTGCCCTGCGCCCCTCGATCGGGCGCGACGAACTGCTGCTCGCCGGGGCGATCTGGGTGCTCGGGCTGGTGATTGCCCTGTTGCCAGCCTGGCATTTGCAAAGCCGGCCATTGGCGCAGGCGATGAAAGCTTATTGAGACGGCGGGACGGGGCGGGTGGGCTTGCCTGCCCCCCTCGGGCGCGCTAGCACCGCCGGTGCGACCCCAAGATAACCAATCCGGCCACGGCCGGCGGAGCCTTTCCATGTCTGACCTGCACCTGGCCAACAGCGACAATCCGGTGATCGACGAGCGCATCCGCGGCTTTCCGCCGGGTCACCAGCCGCTGCCGCTGGCCGCGATCGGGGCGCAGGGCTGGAAGCCGTTCGATGGCAAGATGGCGCTGCCGCTGATCTCGCTCGATCAAGCGGCGTTCGCGGGCAATGTCGCCCAGATGCTGGCTTATGTGAACGACCATGGCGTGGCCATCGCGCCCCATGCCAAGACGCCGATGTCGACGGCGCTGTCGGCGGCGCTGCTGGCGGCGGGGGCCTGGGGCTCGACCGTCGCCGATATCCGGCAAGCCGCCGTGTTGCTGGCGGCCGGTCAGCGCCGGCTGATCCTCGCCAATGAAGTGGGTGGTCCCGCGGCAGCGCGGCGCCTTGCGGCCATGCTGGCGGGCTACCCCGATGCAGAAATCCACCTGTTCGTGGATAGCCTCGCGCTGCTGGAAGCACTCCGGGCTGCCTGGAGCGAGCGGGACGACCTGCCAGCGCTGGGTCTGCTGGTGGAGTTCGGCACCGGTCGCGCCGGCCTGCGCAGCGCTGATGGGGCGGGAGCGGTGCTCGAGGCAATCCTGGCGGCCGAAACCGCCACTTTCCGCCTGTCGGGCATTGCGACCTATGAAGGGGCGGCGGCGACTGCCGACGCCCACGAAACCCTGCAGCGCATCGAGGCGCTGATGGCGATGACGGCGGCTTTCCTGCCGCTGGTGCGGGCGCGGGTGGGCGACAGCCGGCCGCTGATCGTCACCGCCGGTGGCTCGGTGTATTTCGACCTCGTGGTCAAGGGACTGGAAGCGGCGGTAGCGGCGGACCCCGATTGCCGGCTGGTGCTGCGCAGCGGCGCGATCTTTTTCCATGACCATGGCACCTATGAGCGCGGCATTGCCGGGCTCGATGCGCGTGAGGGTTTCCGCATTGGCGGACAGGTGCGCTCGGCCTCAAGCGGGTTCAGGCCGGCGCTGCGGCTGTGGGCCGAAGTGCTGTCGCTGCCCGAGGCGGGGCTCGCGATCTGCGGCATGGGCCTGCGCGATGTGGCGATGGATCAGGGGCTGCCGCGCCCGCTCGCGCTGTATCGCGATGGCGCGCCGACCCAGGTGGACCTGGGCGGTGCCTCGGTGCTGCGCCTCAACGACCAGCATGCGTTTGTGGCGCTGCCCGAAGGCGTGGTGCTGCAGGTGGGGGACGTGATCGAGTTCGGCATTTCCCATCCCTGCACCTGCATCGACCGGCACGCGATCATCTACAATCTCGCGCCCGACCACACCGTAACGGGCGCCTTCCTCACCAGCTTTGGCTGAGGCGGGCTCGGGCGCTCACAGCTCGAACTGGATGGGGATGGTGAGGGTCATGCGGGACTGGGCGAGCTCGGCCGGGGGGGCGGGCACGGGCGAAGCGCGCTGGATCATGCTCATCACCGCCTCGTCGAGATCGGGATAGCCCGATGAACGCGCGATGCGGGCCGACAGCACATTGCCGCGCGGGTCGATGGAAAATTCGAGCTGCACGAGCCCTTCTTCGCGCCGGTTCTGCGCGGCGCGCGGATAGCGCTTGCGCTGGTTGAGATAGCTCACCAGCTGCGACTGCCAGCGCGCCGGCGACACGCTGGGTGCCGATGGGCGCGCGGCGGGCTGGGCGCTGGCAGCGGGCGCTGCCTTCGGGGCAGCGCTGGCTGCGGGCGCGGCCGTGCGGGCGGGCGCGGTCTGCGCGGAAGGGCGTGGGGTGGTGGTGCGTGGGCGCTGGCGGCGCTCCAGCAGCCGGGCCGATTGCTGCACCGGCAGCGGCGCCACCACGGCGGGCTCGGGTGTTTCCACGGAGTCGGGGATGATCTCTTCCACCACGGGCTCGGGTTCGGGCAGCGGCTCTGGCTCTGGCTCGGGCTGAGGAGGCGGTGGCTCGATGGCCGGCTCGGGGGGCGGTTCCTCGATGATCGGTTCGGGTTCGGGCGGCGGTGGCTCGACCGCTTCCTCGACCGGCTCTGGCGTGGGGGCGAGATCGGGCTCTTGGGACGGGAGTTCGGCCGGTGCGGTTTCGGGCGGGGCCGGGAGCGGCGCCAGTTCGAGCATGATGGCCTCGGGCGCGTTGCCCGCGAGCGCAAAATCTTCGGGCGGGCGGTTGAGGAGCCAATAGGCGCCGGCCCCTTGCGTGCCCAGGACGACAAAAAAGGCGCCGGCCCAAAGGAGGACGCCGCGCCAACCGGCGCGGCCGTCATCATCGATGGGGGTGGAACCGGCGGCTGCGGTCATGGCGCGGGCGCGGCGGCAGCGACCGGCGGGGCGGTTTCGAGCCCGACCAGCGCGATCTTGAGATAGCCGGCGGCGCGCAGCAGGTTCATCAGGCCCATGAGCTCGCCATAATCGACGCTCTGGTCGGCGCGCAGGAAAATGCGGGTTTCCCGATCGCTCTGCGTCAGCGTGTCGAGCGCGGTGCCGAGCGTTTCGCGCCCAACGGGGTCGTTGCCCAGCGAGAGGCTCAGATCCTGGCGCAAGGTGACATAGACCGGCTCGTCGGGGCGTGGCGCCTGGGCGGCGCTCGAGGCGGGCAGATCGACATTGATGTCGACGGTAGCAAGGGGCGCCGCGACCATGAAGATGATCAGGAGGACAAGGATCACGTCGATAAAGGGGGTGACGTTGATCTCGTGGGTTTCGGCGAGCTCGTCGCCTGAATTTTCGCGGATACCGCCGGCCATGCGGGCTTACTCCGCCGCTGCGGGGTGGAGCACCCCAGGGTGATGGCGCGCGACATAGCGATGGTCGAGATCACTGCTGACCAGGCGCTCAACTGCCGCCGAAACATCGCCCAGCTGCTGGCGATAGCCGGTGATGGCGCGGGCGAAGATATTGTAAAAAATGACGGCGGGAATGGCGGCGACGAGCCCCATGGCGGTGGCGAGCAGGGCCTCGGCAATGCCGGGGGCCACGACGGCGAGGCTGCTCGATTGCGCCTGCGAAATGCCGATAAACGAATTCATGATGCCCCAGACAGTGCCGAAGAGGCCCACAAAGGGCGACACCGAACCGATGCTGGCCAACACGCCGGTGCCCAGCATCAAGCGTCGGCCGGCGCCGATTTCGATGCGGTTGAGGCGCGAGGCAACCCGCTCCTTGATCCCGCTATTGGCGGCAAAATCGATGACCTGGTCGGCGCGCGCTACTTCCTGCTGGGCAGCCTGCACGAGGCGCACGCCGGCGCCGCGCCGGCCGGTGAGGGCCGTGGCTGCGTCGGCCAGCGTGGTGGAGGCCTGAACCGCGCGCAGGCTGCGGCGCAGCCGGGCCTTGGCGCCAACCAGTTCAAGGGTCTTGGCCAGCCAGACCGTCCAGGTGACGACGGACGCCAGGAGCAGGCCGATCATCACGCCTTTGACCACCCAGTCGGCAGCCATGAACATGCCCCAGGGGGAAAGGTCATGTGGCAGGTCGGCATTGACGCCAGCCTGGGGCTCTTCGGGCGCCAGCAGGTCGGCCGGAGCACTGGCGGGAGGCGGCAGCGGCGCCGCCGTATCAACAGCTGGAGCCGGTGCCGAGGGCAGGGCAGCGGGTGCTACGGGGGTGCTGGTCGTTGGTGCAGCCGCTGCGGGTGGCGGGCTTGCGGGTGCTGCGTCCTGGGCGAGGGTCAAGCCGGCGCCGAGACTCCATGCCATGGCCATGGCAAGTCCGAAGGCGGCTGCCGCATTACGCTTCATTGTTGACTCTCCGTGACCAGTTTGCGGCTTCTACGAAACATGATCATTATCGTCAACAAACTTGCACGGCTTGTCCCAAGACGCTTTGTCTTTGCTGACAAGGAGATAGCCGAGACGGCCCTCACCAGCAAAAAAGGGCGGCAAGCCCGTGCTCGCCACCCCTTGTTCTCGCCTCGAGGAAAAATCTAGAGCGTGGCGTCGAGTGCCTTGATCAGGCCGTCGACCTCGGCCGGGCTGTTGTAATGCGCCATCGAGACGCGCACGACGCCGCTGCTGCCCATGAGATCAAGATATTCGGCCAGCCGGCGGGCGTGGAAATCGCCAAAGCGCACGGCGATCTTGTAGGGGTCGATCCCTTTGGCGATCTCGCCGCTATCCTTGCCATCCACCACAAAGCTGATCGTGGGCACCCGGCTGCCGGCAACAGCATGGGTGTGCCCGATGATGCGGGTGTCGTTGCGCTCGCGCAGATAGCTCAGCAATTGCTCGCCGATGATGCGCTCATGCTCGACGATCTGGCCGAATGCGGCCACGACCTTGGCGCGGTCATCGCCCGTGCTGTTCGACTTGCCACCGAGTTCGACGAGGTAATCGACGATCCCTGCCGCGCCGCATGAGAGCTCGTAATTGACATTGCCCGGCTCGAGCTTGTGGGGGACTTTGTCCTTGCCGTAAAAATAATGGTAGAGGCCGTCGAGCTCGAGCAGATGCTCATACTTGCCGTAGAGCACGGCGTGGTGGGGTCCGAACACCTTGTAAAAGCTGAAGGCGTAGTAGTCGACATCCCAGCCGGTGACATCGACCGCGCCATGGGGGGCGTAGGCGACGGCATCGACGCAGATGCGCGCGCCATGCTCATGGGTGATGCGGGCAATCTCGGCCACCGGATTGATCGTACCCAAAAGGTTCGACACATGGGTGACGGCCACGAGCTTGGTGCGCGGCCCAAAGAGAGGCAGCAGGTCTTCGATCTCGAGCTCGAAGGTTTCGCGATTGACCTCCCAGGTGCGGATGACGACGCCACGTTCCTTGAGGCTCATCCAAGGGCCGATATTGGACTCGTGATCGGCATTGGTGACGATGATCTCGTCGCCCGCGTTGAGCTGGCTGGCCATGGCGCGGGCCAGGTTCTGCAGCAAGACGGTGGTCGAGGGGCCCATGACGACTTCTTCGGGCCGGCTGGCATTGACCAAGGTCGCAATGGCGCGGCGGCTGGCTTCCACCGCTTCCTTGGCCTTGATCGAAACATCATAGGACCCGCCGGTCTGCACGTTGCGGGTAAGAAGGAAATCGGTGATCCGCTCCACCGAGCGCCCGAGGATCTGCGATCCGCCGGCATTGTCGAAAAACGCCCATTCCTTGCCCACGGCCGGAAACTGGTTGCGAACGAAATCGAGATCTAGGCTCATCTATCAAGTCTCTGGTTGGGGCGGGTGGCGTTAGTGGGCCAGCACGGCCTTGAGAAAATCTTGCGTGCGTTGCTGCTTGGGGTGATCGAACACTTCGGCCGGGGTGCCCGCTTCGATGATGCGCCCGCCTTCCATGACGATGACGCGGTCGGCGACCTGGCGGGCAAAGCCCATTTCGTGGGTGACGACGATCATGGTGACCCCGGTATGGGCGAGGCCGCGCATCACATCGAGCACTTCGCCCACCATTTCGGGGTCGAGCGCGGAAGTGGGCTCGTCAAAGAGGAGCGCCTTGGGCTCCATGGCGAGGGCCCGGGCGATGGCGACGCGCTGCTGCTGGCCGCCCGAGAGCTGGCCCGGATATTTGTCGGCCTGCTCGGCAATGCCGACGCGCTTGAGGAGGGTCAGTGCGCGTTCGCTGGCGGTGGCTTCATCGAGCTTGCGGGTGCGCATCGGGGCCAGCATGACATTGCGCTTGACCGTCAGATGCGGGAACAGGTTGAAGGACTGGAACACCATGCCCACATCGGCGCGCACCGCGGCCAGTTCCTTGCCGGCGCGCACCGGCACGCCGCCGACGCTGATCTCGCCGGGCCCGAACTGTTCGAGCAGGTTGACGCAGCGCACGAGGGTGGATTTGCCCGACCCGGACGGGCCGATGATGCAGACGACCTCGCCCGCCGCGATATCGAGGCTGACATTGTCGAGCGCGAGGAACTTGTCATAGGACTTCGAGACGCCCTTGATCGAGATAAACGGCGCCATCAGCGTGTTCCTGCCTTGAAACGCTTTTCGAGCTGGGACACGGCCACGACCATGGGCCACAACAGGGCCAGGTAAATGACCGCCGCGCCGATCAGCGGGGTGGGATTGGCGGCGAGCGCCTGCGCCTGGGTAGCTTGTTTGAGGAGGTCGGGCATGGCTACGACCGAAGCGAGCGCAGTGTCCTTGATGACGTTGATGCAGTTATTGGTCAGCGGCGGAATGACGATGCGCACGGCCTGGGGCAGCACCACGTCGACCATGGTGTAGCGGTAGTTGAGCCCGAGCGCCTGGGAGGCTTCGAACTGGCCCTTGGGAATGGCCTCGATGCCGGCGCGAAAGATCTCGGCGGTGTAAGCGCCCGACACGAGCGTCAGCGCCGTCCACGCCGCCCAAAAGGAGCTGAGGCGGATGCCAACAAAGGGGAGGGCGTAATAAACAAGGATCAAGAGGACCAGGATCGGGATCGAGCGAAAGATGTCGATATAGATCTTGGCAATGAGCCCCACGATGGTCGGGCCATAAAGGCGCAGCAAGGCGACGCCGAGGCCCAGGACCAGCCCGGCAATGATGCTGGCGGCGCCCAGCTGCACCGTGACCCAAAGCCCGGCCAGGAGCAGGGGCAGGCTGTCCACGAAGACGGACCAGTTGAAGAAGGTTTTGACGATATCCAACGGGCAACCCTAGCTAAGAAGAAGGGCGATGCGGCGCGAACCGCATCGCTTGAGAAGGGCTCGCCCGATCAGGGGGCCGTAGGCATGTCGAGGACGGCGACCGTCGAGGTGGTGTCCTCGGGGGCAGCGCCGAACCATTTTTCGTGCAGCTCGGCAATAAAGCCCTCGCCCTTGAGCGTGGTCAGCACCGCGTTGACTTCAGTGGCCAGCGGATCGTCCTTGTTGAACATCACCGAGTATTTTTCGCCGGTGACGATGCGCTCGACCACTTTGAACTCGGGCTTGTCCTTGGTGTAGTAAAGCAGCGCCGGAATATCGCTGACATAGCCATCGATGCGGCCGGCCTGCAGGTCGAGCATGGCGGGGGTCAGGCCCTCATAGCGGCTGATGCCGGCCAGCCCGAGCTTTTCGGTGTTCTCGGTGGCATAGATATCGCCGGTCGAAGCGGTATCGACGCCAATGGTCTTGCCCTTGAGGTCGGCCGTGCCGGTGATGCCGGAAGCCGCGAGTACGGTCAGGGACTGGTCGCTGTCGTAATAGGGCTGGGCAAAGGAGACCGATTCCAGACGCTTGTCGGTGATGGTGATCGAGGAGACCGCCATGTTGATGCGGCCCGACTGCACGGCGGGGAACAGGCCGTTGAAGGGAATATTCTCGAAGGCAACGGTCTTGCCCAGGCGATTGGCGACTTCGGTGATCAGGTCGATTTCAAAGCCGACAACGGTGCCGGAGGCATCCTGAAATTCCCACGGCACATTGCCGATATTGGCGCCAACCGTCAGGTCAGCCGCCTGGCTGGCTCCGGTCAGGCCGCCAAAGGCCAGGGTTGCGAGCAGTGTAGCGGAGGCGAGAAAACTCTGTAATCTCATCGTGTATCCCCTTCTAAGGCGCCGATGGCGCTGGCATGTGTTGCAGTCACGATCCACTAGTGTACGGCAGGCCATGCCCACTCGCATGCTGGTCTGGCCGGTCTGACCGGTCTAACTTGGCGTCGATTTTTGGGCAAGATTGAATCTGTGCTTATTCGGTGATCATTGCTGGTGACGTGGCTGGACCCGCGCGCTAACGGTTGATCCACCAGCGAGTGCCCAATAGGTTCGGGGGAGTATGGCTCGGTCAAATGTCACCAGCGCTGCGGCCCAAAAGCTGCAGGAGATGATCCAGACGGGTCAGTTGCAGCCCGATCAGCAACTGCCCTCGCAGCTGGAGCTGTCGCGCCAGCTCGGCATTTCGCGCGCCTCCCTGCGCGAAACCATCTCCATGCTCGAGACCTTGGGGTTTTTGCGCATCGAGCCGGGGCGGGGCACCTTTATTGCCAGCACGACCCCGAGCGGCAGCGGCCAGCTGGCGCCGCGCGGCATGGTGGGGCGGCACGACAAGCAGGACATCTATCAGACCCGGCTGTATCTCGAGAGCCTCGTGGTCAATCTGGTGGCGCCCGAGATTACCCAAGCCACCATCGCCCAGCTCAATGAGCATACGACGCTGATGTGCGCCGCCTGGGACCGCAATGACCTGGTAGGCGTGGTCGACCATGACCGCGATTTTCACCATGCGATCTGGGCGGCGTGCCCCAATAAATTGCTGCTCGACATGTGCATGAGCGCGGCCGACGAATTTGCCGCTACTCGCAGCTACCCGCTCCCGGCCACGCGCCCGCAGCGATTTGCCGAATCCGCCAATGAGCACTTTGCCCTTGTCGATGCGCTGGCGCGCCATGACGGCAACCGAGCCGCGGGCCTGATGCAGCGCCATATCCGCAATACCGCGGCCGCGGCGGGCATCATGCTCACGACTTTGCCGACCCCCGATCCCTCGAGCTAACTGCGCCGAAAGAAACCGACATGACCCATTTCGACCTGATCATTCATGGCGGCCTCGTGGTGAACGCCGATGGGCAGCAGCGCTGCGATATCGGCATTCGCGACGGGGTGATCGCGGCGCTCGGCACCGGTCTGGGTACCGCGAGCAAGCAGATCGATGCCACCGGCAAGATCGTCGTGCCCGGCGGTATCGATAGCCATGTCCATATTGCCCAGCCCTCGGGCGATGGCTCGGTCATGGCCGATGATTTTGCCAGCGGCACGCTGTCGGCTGTGTGCGGGGGCACAACGACGGTGCTGCCCTTCTGCCTGCAGCAAAAGGGCCAGTCCTTGCGCGAAGTGCTCAAGGATTATCATGCGCAGGCCGAGGGCAATTGCCACGCCGATGTGAGCTTTCACCTCATCATCACCGACCCCACGCCCAATGTACTGGGCCAGGAACTGCCGGCGCTGGTGGAAGAGGGCTATACTTCGTTCAAGGTGTTTTTGACCTATGAAGGCATGCGCCTTTATGACGACGAAGTGCTCGCCACCATGGATTGCGCGCGCGAAACCGGCGCGCTGATGATGGTGCACTGCGAAAACGAGGATGCGATCCGCTACCTCATCGGCAAGCACGAGGCGCAGGCCAAGTTCGAGCCCAAATACCACGCCACCACCCGCCCGCAGGTGGTGGAGCGCGAAGCCACCCACCGCGCTATCTCTCTGGCCGAAGTGGTGGATGTGCCCGTGGTCATCGTCCATGTCTCCAATGGCCCGGCGATGCGCGAAATCCGCGCCGCCAAGGAGCGGGGCCGGGCGGTGGTGGGCGAAACCTGCCCGCAATATCTGGTTCTGACCGCCGACGATCTCGATCTCGACGATTGGGAAGGCGCCAAATTCGTCTGCTCGCCGCCGCCGCGCGATACCCAGAGCCAGGCCGATTGCTGGGAAGGCATCGAGACCGGGGTGTTCGACATCTTCTCGTCCGATCACTGCCCGTTCCGCTATGACGATCCCAATGGCAAGCTGAGCGCTGCCGGCCAGCAGAGCTTTCGCTATATTCCCAACGGCATTCCGGGCGTGGAAACGCGGCTGCCGATCCTTTTTTCCGAAGGCGTCGCCAAAGGGCGGATCGATCTCGAGCGCTTTGTGGCGCTGAGTTCCACCAACCATGCCAAGCTCTATGGGCTTTACCCCCAAAAGGGCGTGATCGCCGTGGGCTCGGACGCCGATATCGTCATCTGGGACCAGACCAAGAGCGCGCCCATCGAGCAGGAGCGGTTGCATCATGGCGCCGATTACACGCCCTATGAGGGTCTGCACATCAATGGCTGGCCGGTGCTGTCCATGTTGCGCGGGGTGGTGGTGATGGCCGATGGCGAGCCCACTGGCGCCGCGCCCGCCGGCCAGCATCTGGCGCGCGCCCGCTCGCCGCTGGTGGCGGTGGCCCAGGCCCAGCTCTGAGCTGGCCGCAGGGCAAGGTGCCGCAGCGCGCCGCATGGATTGCTGCGGGTGGGCACAGTCTGGTATTCTTGGCTCCATGAAACTTACGGATCCATACGCCACCCTGGGCGTACCCCGCGCGGCCGACGCCAAGGCGATCAAGGCTGCTTACCGGCAAAGCGTGCGCGTCGCCCATCCCGATCGGGGTGGCGATGCTGCCCATTTCATCGCCGTGGTGCAGGCCTTTGGCATCTTGTCCAATCCTGTGGCCAAGCGCCTGTTCGACGAAACCGGCGAGATCGATGAAGCCGGTGTGCGCGATTACCGCCAGGAAGTGGTGGTGATCCTGGCCGATATGTTTGATTCGGCCGTCAGCACCGCGCTCGGGCTGGCGCTGCCGCTCAACCGGGTGGATTTCATCGAGCAGATGACCTCGGTGGTCAAGGCGCAGATGGGGGAAGCCGAGCAGAAGCGCAAAAGCGCCGACGCCGAGATCAAGGCGCTCGAAGACCTGCGCTCGCGCATCAAGCGGCGCGACGGGGCGGTCAATCTGTTTGTGGATCGGCTCAACGAGCAGATCAAGACCAAGCTCGGTGCGCACCGCGCGGCGCTGCACCGGCTGTCGCTGCTCGAAACCGCCGCTTCCGAGCTGGCCAACTACGACTCCGAAGTGGAGCTGTTTTCCGCTCTCGACGTGGCCTAGGCCACGCCGATTGCCGAAGCCTGGGTGCCCCCGCCGGGCGGCTTGGCTGGCGGGCTGAACGGGGGATAGCCGGTGATCACCCCGATCCAGTCGATAAAGGCGTCGGCGTCCTCATTGGCGCCATGCCCGGCATCCCAGTAAAACGCGGTATCGACATCATCGCCCAGCTTTTGCGCGGCGGCAGTGAGATTGCCGACCACAGTAAGGGCGGTGTCGGTATCCTTGGCGCCCACGCGGTACCACCAGAACTTGGCTCGCGTTGGATTGGCTTCGCGCAAAAACGGCATCGGGTTCATCTGGACGACCTTGCCCGGCATATCGAGCGCCAGTTCGGCATTGGGGTCACCCATGGCCTGGCGCAGGCTAAAGGCGGTGAAGTGGCGCGCCTCGGTTTGATCGATCCCGAACAGGTTGTTTTCGGGGGTGGAGAGATCGAGCGCGTCAAAGGCCGGCACGCCCTTGCGGCGGGCGCCGACATGCTCGAGGAACTCTTCCCAGGTGAAATCAGCCTTGCCGCCTGACCAGGCGATGTTGGGATTTTCGTTGAGATAGCTTTCCCGGTCCGTAGGCGAGAGACCGGCCAGATAAGCCGTGGCGGCCGGTGCGAGATAAGTCTGCACGAGATAATCGCCATAAGTCCGCGTGGTGAGGGGGCCGAAATCCCCTAGGCCCGTGAGCCCCAGCGAGGCCTGATAGCCTTCGAACAGGCCAGCCAGCGCGCTCGAGAGTTGGCCATCCACCAGCGACCCCGAGGGCAGGGGATTTTGACCCCAGTTCCACTCATAGGCCATATCGGCATGTTCGAGATCGGTGATGGGGCACCAGGCGCCGCTGGCAAACATCACGTCGCTCCCCTCGGCGGCCCCCAGTTCCGCCAGCGCATCGGCATAAATGGCGTTATCGCCCGAAGCGCCGAGCAGCGCGGAAAGCGCCCCGCCGGCACTGACGCCCGAGGACACCATCAGCTTGGTATTGCCCGGCACCCGGCCGGCATTGGCGCTGATATAGCGGGCTGCAGCCTTGAGATCGACAATAGGGGCAGGGGCGACCCCGATATAAACGCCATCGATGTTGGTGAGGGTGCGCCCCCGGGCGCCGGGCTCGACCACGACATAACCTGCCGCCAGCGCCAGCTTGGCATTGCTGACGCGCTGGCCGCGGTCGAGCATGGCGTTGCCCCCGCTTTCCAGCTGCGCGCCGCCGGGAGTACCACCCGGAATGCCGCCTGGTGCCGCGCCGGGAGGCAGGCCCATGGGCGGGCTGTCATCGATGCCATTGGCATCGGCCACGGATGAGGGCATGTAGCCACCCACGCTGTTGGCAAAGAGGATCGGCGCCTGGGACGCATCCACCGCCTGCCCATCAATGCGGATCGGCACCGAGACATTGAGGCATTGATAGGTAACGTCCACGGGCCGGGCCACATAGGGAATGGCCTTGTAGAAATGGTACACCACCTCGCGGTCGCCCGCGGCGGTGGTGATCGTGGTCGTCAGCTCGGTGAACGCCTCGGGATCGAACTGCAGGTTCGCATCCCCCTCCTGCGCCCAGGAGCGGCCGGAAAGGGCCGCCATGCTCACCGCCAGCCCGGCTCCAAGCCCAAGCTTCATCGCCTCTCTGCGCTGCATTTCCTGTCTCCAGCATAGGGTGGTGGAGAAGTAGATTCCTGCTGGGCCTGGCTCGCCAGTTAAGGTTCGGCAATCCAGATTACGATGCAGACAGCTTGGTAAGGCAACGGCGTGGGCGCTAGTTCAGCAGGTGCAGTTCGGCCGCTGCGGCATTGGCCTCGTCCATGGAGGCGTCCAGCGTTGCCTTGAGAATGCGCAGTTCAGCCTTCAAACGCGGCGACAGGTTCAGCCCCTGCCATTCGCTCAGCTTCTGCTGCCATTCGGCAACTTCGACGATCAGCTTGCGCGCGCGCTCCGCGGTTTCGGGATTGGTCTGCACCGCGGCTCGCTCGGCATTTTCGGCCAGCTCAACCAGTTCGACGGTGCTGATGACCCATTCCGGCAAGGCAGTACGAACGGTCTCGATCTGCGAGACCACCTGGTCGTCAGCTGGATAATGCTGCATGGGGAGTGTTCCTGCCGGAAGCGACACGAATGCGTGCACTACGGGCTTTAGGTTCAACCCTCGGGGACCGCAATGGTTGCCCCTGCGTGACAATACCGCACAATAAGGGAACTTCAGCGGCACTTGCCCGCCACAAAGCTGGCGCGGGCAGGTGCAATCTGATCAAACCGATGGGAACGGAGGCGACATGCCATTTAGCGACCACAGCCACCCCCTTTGGGAGGTGAACAACCTCAAACGTGCCCTGCATGCCGCGGGCGTCGCTTTGTGGTCCTGGAATGTCACCAGCGACGCCTTCGCCATGGATGAGCAAGCCTTTGTCCTGTGGGGGCTGCCGCCCACCAGCAAGGTGAGCTTTGAGGATCTGTCCTCGCGCATCCATCCGGCAGATCGCGATCGCGTCCGCGCCGCCTTCACCGCGACAAGGGCGATGGTCGGCGCCTATGAAATCGACTTCCGCATCTTGCTGGGCTAGGAGATCCGCTGGGTCTCGGCCCGTGGCCTCGGCAATGACGAAGGCATGCATGGCGACTTCATGTCGGGTGTGTTTCTCGATGTAACCGGGCGCAAGCAGGCCGAGGAGGGCCATGAGTTGCTGGCCGGCGAGATGAGCCACCGGGTCAAGAACCTGCTTGCCATTGCGGCGGGGCTTACGCATCTGACCTCGCGCTCCACCACCACCGTCGCCGATATGGCGCGCGAGCTCACCCAACGCTTGTCTGCGCTCGGGCGCGCCCATGACGTGGTTCGCCCGCTGCCGGGCAACCAGGGCCGGGCTGCCCTGCTGGGCGATCTGATCGCGGTGCTGCTGGCGCCCTATGACGATTCCGGCGCCTTTAGCGGGCGCATTCGCGTGGCGGTGCCGCGCATGGGCATCGGCGAACAATCCGCCACCACCCTGGCGCTGGTGGTGCATGAGCTGGCCACCAATTCCCTCAAATACGGCGCCCTTTCGGTTGAAGCCGGCATGCTCGACATTTCGGGCAGCTCCACTGACAAGGAAGTCACCCTTGCCTGGACCGAGCGCGGCGGCCCACCCGTCAGCCCGCCCAGCCGCGAAGGCTATGGCAGCCAGCTGATCCGGCGCAGTGTTGCGGGCCAGCTTGGCGGCGCTATTCATATCGACTGGTCCGAGGAAGGCATCATCGTGACCATCACCCTGGACGCCGAACGCCTGGCGAGCTGACCGCCCCACCCGGGGCTCGTCGCCCCGGTTCACCCGTCCGATCTGGCGGCTGGCGGACTAGCGCCTTGCCGCGGCCTCAGAAATCAAAGATCTCGCCTAAAAAGCCCTCGCGCTTTTTCTTGGGGCGGTAGCCGCGGTCATCGTCGCTATAACGCTGCTGCTGCTCGCGACGGTCATCATCGCCATAGCGGTGCTGCTGGCCGCGCGGCGCGTCATAGGGCTGCTGCGGCGTTGGCACCACGGGTTGTGGCGCTGCGCGCTCGATGATCTTGTCGAGTTCACCGCGATCAAGCCACACACCCCGGCATTGCGGGCAATAATCGATCTCGATCCCCTGGCGTTCGCTCATCACCAGTTCGGTGTTATCGATGGGGCACTTCATGGGCGTCTCCTGCGCGCTAAACCCCTCAGATGGGGAGCGCGTCCCCGACTTGCCAGAGACTATCTTGCCGAGGAGCGCACGTGTCGCAGCCAAGCCGTCCCCGGACCTGCCGAAATGCTGGAGGCCTCGCCCTGGAGTTGAACCAAGGATGTGAGGAGTTGCAATCCCCCGCGTGTCGCTCCGCCACGAGGCCAGCAACCTGCATAGCAAGCGCCAAATTACGGCCAAGTAAATGCGCAGGGTAAACTGGCGGTTGTTGTGGGTGGGCCGGGGACGGGAGGGCGGGTTGACACACAGGCGGGGATTTCTACATTAGCGCCACCCGCAGCACCGACCGGACGGCTCCCATGGATTACTCGATGAACAATTGCTCCGCCCGCATTGTCCATCCGGAGTTTGTCCATGCCCTTGGCCATTATCCTCAAGCGCCTGTGTTACGCCCATCCTGACGGGCAAGCGCTTTTCAGCGATCTCGACCTCACCTTTGGTTCCCAGCGCACCGGCCTGATCGGCCGCAACGGCACGGGCAAGTCAACGCTGCTCAAGCTGATTGCCGGCGAGCTTACGCCGGGCGCAGGCGGGATCAGTGTTGGCGGCACGCTAGGCTGGATGCAGCAGCTGACCCAGCTCGGCAGCGGCTCGGTGGCGCAGGCCATGGGCATTGCCACCGTTTTGGAGCGCCTGCAGCGTCTTGAAGCCGGCACCGGCAGCATCGAAGACGCGGGGGAAGCGGATTGGACGCTCCCCGAGCGCTCCGCCGCCGCGCTCGCCCGCATGAAGCTGCCGCCCCTTGAGCCAGGGCGGCCGCTGGCGAGCCTCAGTGGCGGGCAACGCAGCCGCGTCCTCCTCGCCGGGCTGATCCTCCTCGAGCCCGACTTCATCTTGCTCGATGAGCCCACCAACAATCTCGATGCGCAAGGGCGCGAGGCCGTGCTGGACCTGCTTGCCCATTGGCGCGGCGGCGCCATCATCGTCAGCCATGATCGTGACCTGCTCGAGCACGTCGATGCCATTGTCGAGCTGACCAGTCTCGGTGCCACCAGCTATGGCGGCAACTGGGGGCATTACCGCGAGCGCAAGGCCATCGAGCTGGCTTCCGCCCGGCACGAGCTGGCCACGGCCCAGCGCCAGATCGGCGAGATCGACCGGCGAGTGCAACAAACAGCCGAACGGCAGCAACGGAGCGACAGCGCCGGCAAGCGGGCCCGCGCCCGCAACGACATGCCCAAAGTTCTGCTCGGCGCCAGAAAGGACAATGCGCAACAAACCGGCGCGCGCCAAAGCCAGCTCGCCGATCGCCTGCGCGGCGCTGCCGCCCAGAGCCTTGAGGAAGCGCGGGCGCGCGTCGAGGTGCTGACCCCGCTTGCGGTCAAGCTCGCGCCCAGCGGCGTGCCCGCCGGCAAGACCATCGTGCAGTGCGACAATCTCTCGGGTGGCCCGGCGCCCGGGGAGCCGCTGCTCACCGGGCTATGTTTGACCATGATCGGGCCCGAGCGGGTTGCGATTGCCGGCCCCAATGGCTCAGGCAAGACCACGCTGCTGCGCCTCCTGACCGGTGATCTCGCGCCGCAATCAGGATCGGCGCGCATTCTTGGCCGCTATGCTCTCCTCGATCAAACCGTTGGCCTGCTCGACCCGGCCCTTTCCATTCGCGACAATTTCCGCCTCCTCAACCCCGATGCCGATGAGAACACCTGCCGCGCGGCGCTGGCCCGCTTCATGTTCCGGGCCGAAGCGGGGCTGCAACGCGTGGGCACCCTGAGCGGCGGGGAAATGCTGCGGGCCGGCCTTGCCGCCGTGATCGGGGGCTCCGCGCCGCCCGAACTGCTGCTCCTCGACGAGCCCACCAATCACCTCGATATGGACAGCATCGAGGCGCTCGAAGCGGGCCTGCGCGCCTATGACGGCGCCCTCCTCGTGGTCAGCCATGATCGCGAGTTCCTGCGCAATATCGGGATCGAGCGGGTAGTCGAACTACCAGCGCGCTGAACCAGCTAGCTGCAAACAAGCGCCACCCGCCTGTTGGGGCGGGTGGCTGTCGTATCAGTTCCAGCTGGCTCGGCGTCGCTCAGGGCTGGGGTGCTGCCGGAGCAACCATGCCATGGGGATGCTCGGGATTGGGCAGGTGGGTCAGCAATTGCCCATCAGCCGCGACCGGGGCCGCCTGCGGGGCGTCATTGCCATAAAGCATCCCGTGCAAGCCCCAATAAGAGCCGGCAATCACCACCATGGCGGCCAGCAGCCCGGCGGGAATGCTGCCAATGGCGGGCAGGCGCTCCCGGATGGGCAGGCCCGAAGGCGTGGGATCGGCGGCAATCAGGAACAGCGTGCCCATGATCAGCGCATGGCCAACAAGGTCGATCCGGCCAAAGGGATACACCGCTGCGGTGAAGATCACGAGCAGGGCAACCGCCGACAGGCGCCGCACCAGCGGCGTCCACAAGAGCCCAAAGCCCATGGTGAACTCAGCCACCCCAGCCATCGGTATAAAGGTGTCGCGGGGCAGCCCGAAGGTCAGGAATGGGCGTTCCTCAACCAGCGGATAGAACCATTCGGCATAGGCGAATTTCTCAAGGCTCGACCACATCAGGGCGATGGCCACACCCCAGCGCAGCACGGCAAACCGGTGCTTGTACCACTTGCCCTCGGGATCCGCCGCCAAGGCGAGATAGCCGGCCACCCCGACGCCCAGCGCCAGATAATCGAGCAGGTGGAAGAAGTCGTAATCGCGCAGTGCGATGACCCAGAGCCCGATAATGCCGGCCGCGGCCACTGGCATGGTGCGGCGCGAAAACACCAGCAGGCCGATCAGCAGCTGCAGCCACGACACCCATTCATTGGGGGTTTGCAGGTCGGGCGTGAGATACACCCCGCCCACGGCAAAGATGGCCACAAAGAACGCCCCGATCACGGCCCGCATGAAATCGTCGGCCCGGCTCCAGAGCGGATGGCTGAAGCGGTCAAGCCCCGCCGAAACGCCCGCGCCGGCCGGGCTTTTTTCCAGCAGCACGGTGGCGGCGAAAAACACCAGCACCAGCACGATGCCCATCCAGAACCAGCCATTGCCCAGCGTATTGGTGATGGGTGCGGGCGAAGCGCCCACGACATAGGGCGCGAACCATTTCACATGCGCCTGGGCGGGAGTGACCGCTCCCAGGGTTCCGAGGGCTCCAAGCGCGAGGGAAACGAGGCCAGCCCTGTGGGCTCCCTTCCACTTCGGACGGCTCGGACAGGCAATGCCCGCAAACAAGCTATTCACTTTCAGCTCCATCAATCCCGCTGCCCCTGCAGCCGCGCGGACCATAGCAATTAGCGTCTTGTTTGCTTTGATCTGGATCAACCCCCACCCGGCTCACACGTGACACAAGGCTCTGGCACATCAACAACGGGGTTTGGGCAATGGACTGGTTGAAATGGAGCGCCGCAGCGCTGCTGTTTGTGGCTTTCATAGGGGCGCTGGTAGTTCGCAATCCAGCGGCCAGTTCCGTGGCCACGCTGCCGCTGCCCGCGATCTGCGGCACGAGCGGTGCCGATCATGGCGGAACCTCTATGCAGGCCCATCTCGACATGATGGCGCAAGCCGCCGACGAGGCCCATGCCGCACTTTACCAAACCATGGAGCCCATGCATTCCGACATGATGGCGGGCATGACCGCGCCCGATTTCGAGGTGGCCTTTGTGTGCGGCATGATCCCCCACCACCAGGGCGCGATCGAAATGGCGCAGGTTGCTCAGACCTATGGCAGCGATCCCTTCGTCAAGATGATTGCCAAGGAGATCATCACCGCCCAGCAGACCGAAATTGCCGAGATGCAGGCCTGGTTGTCGCGCCGGCAGGCAATGCCGGCGGCACAATAGCGCCAGGGCGGGCTAGCTCCTTGCGGCCCGCCAGCCTAGAAAGGCTGCGTGCCGCTCCGCGCGGCGCCCAAGAACAACAAGGAAGAGCCATGACTATCGAACGCAAGCATGTCGGCCCCCGCATGAGCCTGGTTGCCATCCACGGCAATACGGTTTTCCTCGCCGGCATCACCGCCGACAAGCGCGGCGGCACTTCGGTCGCCGAGCAGACCACCGAGATCCTCGAGCGCATCGACGCGCTGCTGGCCGATGCCGGCACCAGCAAGGAACAGGTCTACAAGGCCACGATCTGGCTGCGCGACATTGCGGCCTTCGATGAAATGAACGCAGTGTGGGACAAGTGGGTCGTGGCTGGCCACACCCCGGTGCGCGCCACGGTGGAAGCGCGCCTTGCTGCTCCCGACGTGCTGGTGGAAATCCAGGTGGAAGCCGCCAAGGCCTAAGCCGGCCCGTTTTTCAGCTCTCGTGCGCCATCGGGTGCACGAGAGCCATGCGCCTCAGCGCTCGAACGCGCCAATGAAGCGCTCGCGCGAGCGCTCCAGATGGTGGCGCATCGCCGCTTCCGCGGCCTTGGCATCGCCCGCCGTCAGCGCATCGATGATCCCCTGGTGCTCCTCGAGCGCGTCGCTGGTGGCGCGTGCATGGTAGAACAAGCGGAACAGATGCACATGGGTGTGCAGATTGGTCAGCGTTTCATGCACCAGCTCATTGCCGCTGCCCTGGGCAATGGCATCGTGGAAATCGCTGTCGAGCCGTGCAAAGCGCCGATAAGCCTCCGCCGGCGGATCCTGTTCGGTTTCGCGCATCTCCTCGGCCAGCTTGTTCAATCCGGCCCGCGCTTCCGCGCTCATCGCCTTGGCCGCGCGTCCCGCGGCGAACGGTTCGAGCAACAAGCGCAATTCATACAGCTGCTCGAGCCGGGCACGATCGAGCTGCTCGGCGGCGCTGTAGCCTACGAGATGGGTCTTGACCACCAGCCCCTGCGCCTCGAGCCGCGATAGTGCCTCGCGGATCGGGGTTTGCGACACGCCCAGTTCACGCGCCATTCGGTCAACCGATACCCGCCCGCCTGGCGGAATCTGGCGCGACATCAGCTGCCCGTAAATGGCGTTGTAAACCTCGTCCCCCAGCCGGGTGGGCCGCTTGAGCGGGGTTGGGGCCTTGCCCATGTCGTCGGTCGAGCTCACATCCGCGTCCTTTGGCTGTAGTGGCGCGGCGAACCCCTAGCACCGAGCGCCCAGGTCTTCAAACCGGCAATAACGCAGCCCGTCCCTGCGCAGGGAACAGGCGTTCGGACGCCGCGTTCTCCCTCGGCAACAAGGAGTTAAGTCCATGCGCCAGCACCCGGACGCCAAGCCTGACGAGCCCGACCACAAGCCGGGCAAGGATGCGCCCTCCACCATGCCGCCCGCCGGCCCGCATGCGCGCCCAGACCTGATCGACAACGAAAAAACCCCCGGCACCGGCTCATTGCCCGATCCGCAGGGTGGCGAAGCCGATGTGGGCAGTGACTAGGGGTGAGCCCCTAGTCTGAACTCACGATATAGTCGTCGGGCACCTGGAACATCGCCTTGAGCACCGTGCGCGGCCCCTCGCTCGGGTAAAGCCCGCTATCATCCTGCACCACATGGTAAAGTTTTGGGTCGCGTAGCGCGCTGGCTTCCACCTGGGTGGTCGCCAATGGCTCGCGCAGGGTAATCGCTGCCGCCTCCGCATGCGAGGCCACCACCCGGGCATCGCCCGAGGAGCGCGCCCGCACCACAACTTCGCCCTGGGGGACGGCGCGACCCCAATTGGGGTCGCCTGCCCTTGCCACCGGCACCAGACGATAAACGTGAAGTTGCACTGTTCAAGCCTCCGGTTCTTGTGCCGATTTAACTGTCCTGGACCCCAGTTGTTCCCTGCGCGGGGGCGAGGTGCAGGTCATAAACGGCACTCCAGGGCTGGAGCGTATCGCCACTCACAGTGCCCTCGACCCAGAGATGGGAATGGGAGAGATCGACCCCGCTGACGGGCTCGGAGCCTAGATTGGCGCTCAACACCAGCGTCGAGCCATCGCCCAGGGTCCAACTCACGCGCACCGCCTTGTCGCCCAGGATTTGGTAGCGCCCGGCATAGCCTTGCATGCCGCGAAGCCGGGGCACGATTTCCTCGCGCCGCAACGCCAGCAGGGTTCGATAAAGCGACAAATGGCTGGTGGGCCCGGCCTCGTCGGTCTCTTCCCAGTCCAGCTTGCAGGCCCGGAACGTTGCCTCGGCCATCGGGTCGGGCGGCAGTCGGTCGGGCTCGCTGTCCCCGATCATGTGGCGCATTTCTTCGCGGCGGCCCTTGCGGATGGCCTCGGCCAGATCCTCGCCCACATCGGTAAAGAACAGGAAGGGGCGCTTGCTGTCCCATTCCTCGCCCATGAACACCATCGGGATCTGGGGCGACAACAGATAGATCGTGGCCAGCACCCGCGTCACCGCTGCCGGCACCAATTGACCAATTCGCTCGCCAAAGGGGCGATTGCCGATCTGGTCATGGTTCTGGATAAAGGCGACAAAAGCGGTGCTGGGCAGAAAGGCGCTGGGCTCGCCCTTGGGCTCGCCTTCATGCGGAGTTATCTCGCCCTGATAGGCATAGCCTTCCGCGAGCGAGCGGCCCAAGAGGTCAGTGCGCCCTTCATAATTTTCGTAATACCAGAACTTTTCGCCTGTCGCCGCGACATGGAGGCAATGATGCACGTCGTCATTCCATTGCGCATCGTAAAGCCATGGCCCGCCATGCCAGCCGCGCTTGAACCAGCCGGCCTGGTTCTTGGAATTCTCCTGCACCAGATGGATATAGCGCCCATCGGTTGCGGCCCGGGTCTGCTCGGCCAGGTCCTGCAGCATATGCTTGGGGCCGGTATCCTGGATGGCATGCACCGCATCGAAGCGCAGTCCGTCAAAGCGATATTCGTTGATCCAGAACCGGGCATTGGCAAACACGATGTCGCGCACGGTATGGGCGCCTTCATCGTCATAGTTGAGGGCGGCGCCCCAGGGGGTCTTGTGCTTTTCGGTCATCACCGGGGCATAGGCGGGCAGGTAATTCCCCTTGGGCCCGAAATGGTTGTAGATCACGTCGGCAAACATCATCAGGCCGCGTTCATGGGCGGCATCCACCAGGGCCTTGAGGTCATCGGGGTGGCCATAGCTGGCATCGGGCGCGAACAGCATCGCCCCGTCATAGCCCCAGTTCCAATCGCCCTTGAATTCGGCCAGCGGCAGCAACTGGATCGCTGTCACGCCCAGCTCCACCAGATAGTCGAGCTTGTCGATTGCGGCCCGGAAGGTGCCTTGCTCGGTGAAGGTGCCGATATGGAGCTGGTAAAAGACGGCTTCTTCCCAAGGGCGGCCGCGCCATCCTAGGTCGCGCCATTCATAGGAAAGCGGATCGAGCACTTCGCTGGGTCCGTCCACATCCTGGGGCTGGTAGCGCGATGCCGGGTCGGGCACTTCGAGCGCGCCGTCAATGGCAAACATGTAGCGCGTGCCGGGGCCCACGCCAGGCACATCGAGCTCGAACCAGCCGCGCTCGCTCGCCACCATGGGCAGGGTTTTCCCGCCGATCAGCCTGAGCTCGACGCGTTGCGCCTGGGGTGCCCAGAGCCGGAAGCGCACGCCCGATCCGGTGATCTGGGTGCCGAACTTCATTTCCTGTTCGCGGCGGATGGTCTTATGGGCGGGGACGGCCATTTGGTTCATCGGGAATCCTCTTTTGCCAGCAACGTCTGAGGAGCCCAATCGGCTGATGTCACTCACCTAGATTGATCCTCCGCTTCATCGCGCGTTTCGAGCTTGACGGTCAGCACTACCGGACCCTGGCTGCCATCGCGGATCTGCACGGAAAGCTCGGTGGTTTGGGGGTCGCGAAAGGCATCGCGCACCATGTCGGACAGGGTGCGGCGAGCCATGCCCACCGCCACATCCATGTTTTCCAGTTCCAGCCCGGCATCGTCGCGGAACAAGCCGTCGCTGTCGTGAATATCGAAAAAGAAGCGCGGCATCGCGTTTCACCGTGGTTCTTTGCCGGGCAGGCCGGCATGTGTTGGGATCACGGATCAGGCTCCCGTTGGGCTTGCACTAGATATGGGTCAGCTCCTGCCGCGCTTGCGGGCTCGCCCGAGCAGCCAGGCTGCCGGAGCCGAAAAGGCGAGGCTGCTCCACGGCAGGGGCCGGCGCTCGGCCGGCGGCTTGGGTGGTTTTTCCAGCTTCTTGCGGTCCCACGGCCAGACCCGCCCCACATGGTCGGCCATATGGGCACCGCGTTCGCCGAGCGGCTTTTCGGGGCCGGTGGTGGAGTCGCGCGCGGTCTGGTGCTCCACTTCCGAGTTGAGCTCGGCCCCGAGGATCACGAGGGTCACCGAGATCCACAGCCACGTCAAAAGCGCGATCAGGGCGCCAAGCGAGCCATAGGTGCGGTTGTAGTCGCTGAAATTGGTGACATACCAGGAAAAGGCGATGGAGGTCGCTCCGAGCAACACCACGGCCAGAACGGCGCCCGGGGTGATCCAGCGCCATTTGGCTTCCTCGCGGCTGGGTCCCCAGCGATAAATGGCTGCGATGCTCAGCCAGACCACCAGGAGCATCACGGCATAAGAAGCGACCCGCACCACCCATTCGAACCCGCCGGTGGTTGGCAACAGAGCAATAATGGCGGGCAGGATCACCACCGTCGCCAGCACCATGATCGCTGCCACGGCGCCACCCAGGGTGAACAACAGGGCAATCAGTTGGAGCTTGAGGAAAGGGCGGCGCTCCTGCTCGTGATAAGCAATGTTCATTGCCTCGAACATGGCCTTGACGCCAGCGCTCGCGCTCCAAAGCGCAATGGCGGTGGAGATGACAAGGGTAAAACTGAGGGTGCGGCTGCTTTCCGTGGTGAGACGCGTCAGCTGGTCCCGGATGATTTCGAGCCCGCCCGGGGGCACCAGCCCCACCAGCAGATCGACCTGGTTGGCAACATCGGTGGTGCTGTTGAACAGGCCATAGATCGCGACCACGGAGGTTAGCGTCGGCACCAGCGCCAGCAGCATGTAAAAGGTGACGCCGGCGGAGGTGAGCAGGATCCGATCATTATTGATGGACCGGAACAGGCGGTAGAGAATGTCTTTCCAGCCTGCGGCTGGGATCTCGGTGGGCGCAGCAGCGTCTCGCCCCCGACCTTGTTGACCGGCGTAAAGCGATGACGTGTCTTGCATTCTTCCCCCCAAAAGAGAAAGGCGGTTACCCGCCTTCCTCTTGTTTTTCTTTCGCTCAGGTCGTCGACTCTCCGGTCGAGCCCTGGCCAGTCGAGGACTGCCCGGTCGAAGAGGTGGTAGGGGTCCCAGCCACGTTGGAAACGCCTTCCTTGGCCTGCTGGTAGATTTCGCCAGCCTTGCCGGCCGCGGTTTCATAAAGCTCGGTCGCTTTTTCGCGGCCCTGCTCATAAACCTGGCTGGCCTGCTCGCCGGCCATGGCCTTGAGCTGGTCGGCACTTTCACCCAACAGCGCGTCTTCCTGCTCGGTATGGGGCAGGGTGGCGGCAAGGGCGGCACCGGCGGCAAAAGCCAGGGCACCGGCAACCAGCGGCTGCTCACGGAACTGGTCCATCAGCGTGTGGTTGAGCGAGCCCGCCTGGTGTCGGATCGCCGAACCGGCATGACCGGCCTGGCTGCGGATGGCACTGCCGGCATGGCCCGCCTGGCTGCGCAGCCCGCTGGCGGCACTGCCGGCATGGCTTGCACCCGAGCTCAGCGCATCGCGAGCATCATGGAGCTTGCGACGAGCCTGGCGCCAGGTATGGGAGGCCCAGCCCGTGGCCGCATCGAGCAGATTGCCCGCTTCGTCACGGAAATGCTGCACCTGCTGGCCGCCGGCATCGGCGAAGCCCTTGAAGCGATTGCCCGCCTCATCCATGAAGTGGCCGGCGCGCTGGCCCGTCTTGTCGGTCAGGGCGCGGAACTTCTTGCCGGAATCGTCGGTGAACTCGCTGTAGTTGCGGCCAGCATCATCGCTGACGCTGCCCAGCCGCTGCATGCTCGAGCCCGAGATCGTGGCGACGGGATAGTCTTCGTCGTCATAGAACTCTTCGTCGATATAAACGCTTTCGGTGTCGTAGTCCGTGGCGCCATAGCCGCGACGCGCATTGATGCTGTCATCCCAGGCATCGTCGCCATAAGCGCGGGTGGTCGTTGTCCGCTCCGATTTGGACGAACCGCCGGGCTTGGCCATCAGCCAGGCCAGGCTCACGCCCAGCAAGGCCACCGGCAGGGGGTTGGCGGTCACGCTGCGCTGCAGCGAGCCGATGAACTCGCCACCGCCGCCTTTGGTGTAAGCCATGAACTCGTCGACCAACTGGCCGGGCGAAAGGCGATCGGCAATCTGGTCGATGCGGTTTTCGACCTGGTTGCGCTGCATATCGATTTCGCGCTGGAGTTCGGCCGAGCTTTTGTTGTCGTCATCGTAAGCCATTAGAGTCTCTCCTTGACCACATCGGCGTCACGGCCAAGCGAAGAGGCCGTGCGCTCCATTTTGAGGTTGCTGGCCTTGAGGGCACTGAGCCCACGGTTCACCAGCACATAAGCGATGATGCCGACGACCACGGTGACGATGATCGCCCCGATGGAAGTGGCCATGGTCTCGTCCATGCCCTGCGCCTCAAAGAACGCTGCAATCAGCGACACGAGGAACGAGAGGAACACGCCCAGCGCGCCCAGTGCCAGAACGGCACCGGCGAGGAGGAACACGACCCCGCCCATGGTCTGGGAGAACTTTTCCGAGGCCTCGGCCTTGGCCAGCTGGATTTCCTTGTGGAACAGGTTCGAGATGTCGCCGGCAAGGCCGCCGATCAGCTCGGATAGTGGCCGGCTGTCATTGACGTTAGACATTATCCTTCTCCCCATTCTGGGTGGTCGAACCACCCGTGGAACCCGAGCCGTAGCCGCTGCCCGAGCCTAGGCCCGAGCCCGAAGTGCTGCCGCCGGTCGAACCATAGGAACTGCCCGTGCCGGGGGTGGAACCATAGCTGGAGCCGGTGCCCGAACCCGTGCCGCCGGTCGAGCCATAGCTGGAGCCGGTGCTGCCGGTCGAACCGGTGCTGCCGGTGGAGCCATAGCCGCTGCTGCCCGTGCCATAACCGCTCGAACCGGTGCCCGAACCGCTGCCGCCGGTGGCAAAACCGCCCGAGCTGGCATAGCTGGAGGAATTGCCGGTATAGCCGGTTTCACCCGAAGTCTGCCCGCCCGTACCGCTGCGGCGGTTGGCGGAAGCCAGCACAAAGCGGCTGGCCACAAAGCCGGCCAGGGCTGCAACGCCCAGGAAAGCCAGCGGCTGGCGGCGGCCGAAGTCCTGGGCCATGCCCACGAGGTCGTCGACATTCTTGTTCTGGACCGTTTCGGATGCGCGATTAAGGCCGTTGGCCAGGTCGCGGACATAGCCCGAAATGGTGCTCTGCTGGTCGTTGTCGAGTTCATCGGCAACCCGCGTCACGGCCGAGGCAATGCCGCTGAGCTGGCCCGCGGCCATGTCCTTTTGCTCGCTGGCAAAGGAGCGGGCCTTTTCCGTCGCGGCGCCAAGCTGTTCCTGCGCCTGGCCCTTGAGGTTGCGCACTTCTTCGGCCGCGCGCTGGGCAACCGCGTCAAGTTCGCTCTTGGCGGTTTCCTTGACCGCAGCAAAATCGTGCTTGGCCTGTTCTTGAGCTGCGCTCAGGTCCTGCTTGGCCTGATCGGGGACGATCCCCGCGGCGC
This sequence comes from Devosia sp. Z11_6, assembly GCF_058133665.1. NCBI lineage: Bacteria > Pseudomonadati > Pseudomonadota > Alphaproteobacteria > Hyphomicrobiales > Devosiaceae > Devosia > Devosia sp. Z11_6. Next base: position 104,635 of record NZ_JBYUNQ010000007.1, on the reverse strand, counting down.
CGCCGGTGCTCGATGTCTGGTCTGCTGAGAATTGACTAGGATCTTGGGGGCTCATCGCTCCGACTCCTTTAGGTTCTAGAGAACGTCGCCTTGGCCGCTCCGTGGCCGACGTCAAGTGAGCACACAATGCCGCGAGCGGACGGAAGTTCCCTTAATTGTCTTGAAATTACAGTAGGTTATTGCAACATGCGCAAGCCGGCAGCCCCGCCGCGTGGGCGGCCTGCCGGCTTGATTTCAGTCCCCTGCCAGGGCTCAGGCGGCCTTGGCGTTGGCTTCACCGGTGGCGAGCGTCGTCAGCTTCTTGTCAGTCGCTTCTTCTTCGCCCAGCGTGGTCTCGAGCAGCTTGGCCGCGTCGGTCATCCCCAACTGCTGGGCCCAGGTGCGCAGCGTGCCGTAACGGGCCATTTCATAGTGCTCGACGGCCTGTGCCGCCGCGATCAGGCCGGCATCCAGCGCCTGCGTGCCCTTGAACTCGTCCATGATGGACTTGCCTTCCTCGATGATCCCGAGAATGGCGTCGCAGGTCTTGCCGCGCGCGGGCTTGCCGAGCAGTTCGAAGATCTGCTCGAGGCGTTCGATATGCACGTCGGTTTCATCGCGGTGCTGTTCGAAGCCGGCAGCAAGTTCGGGCGACTGGGCTGCCTTGGCCATCTTAGGCAGAGTTTTCACGATCTGCTTTTCGGCGTAGTAGATGTCCTTGAGCGTATCGAGAAACAAATCGTTAAGATTCTTTTCTTCAGCCATGTTGATTTCCTCGGTTAATTTGCCTTGTGGCGTTCGGGGACTCAATCGGAACGACCCCCAATTGGTTCCCCCCGAGAACACGGGTTTGCGACAACAGACCAGAGGGTATTTTTCGCCTGCCCGATGGAACCGGATACGGGGCGGCGCCAAGGGGGCGCGCGGTGGGCAGTTGCGACGTCTCAGGCCGGCGCCGCTGCGTCACCCAGGGCACAATGGGTCGGGCTTTGGCTCCAGTCGATTTCCACCGTGGAATGGGCAATGCCATAGGCTTCCAGCAGCGCCGCCTTGGTGGCACGGGTTACGGCGGCCGGGTCGGCTCCGGGAGCAAGGGCGATTTCCAGCGTCGCCAAGGGCTTGTTGGAGGTGATGGACCAGACATGAATATGCCGCACCGCCCCCAGCCCCGGCACGGTCTTGGTCAGAAATGGACCGATCTCCTCCACCACCACATTGCCGGGCGCTCCTTCCATCAGGATCTGCAGCGAATTGCGCAATAGGCTCCAGGCGCTGCGCAGGATCAGCAGCGAAACAAGGGAGGACAGGATCGGATCGATCGGCATCCAGCCCGTAAGCCAGATCGCGATGGCGGCGATGATCGCTGCGGCAGAACCCAGCATGTCGCCCAGCACATGGAGCGCGGCACCTCGAATATTGACGTGATCCTTGTCCCCGCCCTGGAGCGTTCGGAAAACGAGGAGGTTCACCCCCAACCCGAGGATCGCCACCACCAGCATCGGCCCCGCCAGCACCGGCTGGGGCGACATCACCCGCTGCACTGCCTCGAACAGGATCCAGCCAGCCAGGGCAAACAGCGTTAGTGCATTGACCAGCCCCGCGACCACTTCGAGCCGCATGAAGCCAAAGGTGTGCGTGGCGTCCGAAGCGCGCCGCCCAAAGCGGAACGCGGCCCAGGCCAGCAGCAGGGCCCCGGCATCGGTCAGCATGTGGCCGGCATCGGCGATCAGCGCCAGCGAGCCTGACAGCCATCCTGCCACCACTTCCACCAGCATGAAGCCAGCCGTCAACGCAAAGCCGATCAGCACCACGCGTTCATTATTGGCCCCGACCTTGGGGGCGTGGCTGTGTCCGCCATGATCATGGTGATGGCCATCATCGTCGTGCTCATGGCTGTGGGAGGCGTGAGCATGCTCGTGGTGATCGTGGACCTGCCCAACCACAGTTGCGCTCGCACCGGCCGCCGCCCTGGCATCCCCCTCATGGCCATCTGCGTTCATCGACCTCACCTCATCCTCTGTCATATGAATAGCTGTTCATATGTCGGATGCAAGACTCACACGCGGGTGTGATCAAGACCCGGCGTCGCCGCCTTGTTCCTCGCCAACATGCTCGATCATATCGGTCAGAATATGGGCGATGTGATCGTCTTCTGCCTCGTAGAACACCTGCTTGTTACGCCGCGTGCCGCGCACCAGGCGCGCTGAGCGCAGCAAGCGCAGATGGTGACTGACGAGGGAAGGCGACACGCCGAGCGTGTGGGCAATGTCCCCCACGGCGATCGGGCCCGCCAGGCAAGCCAGCATCACCCGCAACCGCGTCGGATCGCCCAGGAGACGATAGGTTTCGGCGATGAGGGTGATCTGGCTGTCGTTCGGGGTGATCATGCAACCTCTTGAGGACCTCGGGCAGAGCTAAGGCTGTTCTGTGCTGCTTGCCAAGGCCAAACCGGCGCTCCCAGGGCAGGGACGGGCTCAGATGCCCGTCCTAGCGGTAACCGGCGGCCTGTAACTCGAACAGTTCGGCATAGCGCCCGCCCAGCGCCACCAGGTCCTGGTGCGAGCCGGATTCCAGGATCGCCCCGTTTTCCAGCACGAGGATACGGTCGGCCATGCGCACGGTTGAAAACCGATGCGAGATGATCACCGCGGTTTTGCCGGCGGCAAGGCTCTTGAAGCGCGCAAACACCTCGGCTTCCGCCTTGGCATCGAGCGCGGCGGTGGGTTCATCGAGAATGATGAGTTCGGCATCGCGCATATAGGCGCGGGCAATGGCGATCTTTTGCCATTCCCCACCAGACAGGTCGCGGCCCTTGTTGAACAGGCGGCCCAGCGGCTGCTCATAGCCAAGCGGCAGCTTGGCGATCACCCCATCGGCGAGGCTTTGCTCGGCCGCGGCCTTGATCCGATCCATGTCGTCTTGCAGCTCGATGCGCCCCACGCCGATATTTTCGCGTGCGGTGAGGCTATAGCGGATGAAGTCCTGGAAGATCACCCCGATATGGGCGTGGATATCTTCGATCAGCATGTCACGCAGATCCACGCCATCGACGGTGATCCGCCCTTCATCGGGGTCGTAGAGCCGGGTCATCAGCTTGACGATCGTGGTCTTGCCCGCGCCGTTTTCGCCCACCAGCGCCAGGGTTTCCCCGGCGGCAAGGGTAAAGCTCAGATTGCGGATCGCCCAGGTATCCGTATCGGGATAGCGGAACCCGACATTCTCGAACTGCACGCCCCGCCGGATTGGCTGGGGAAAGGGTTTGGGATGGGCTGGCGGCACGATGGTGGGCTCGATCTCGAAAAATGAGAACAGATCGTCGAGATAAAGCGACTGGCCGGCAATGCTGGTGAAGCCCAGCAGGATGCGCTGGAACAAGCCGTTGAGGCGCAGGAACGAGCCCGACAGAAAGGCGAGATCGCCGATGGAAAAAGCCCCGGTGATGGTGCGCCAAACGATATAGCCATAGGCGCCGTAATAGGTGAGGGTGGCGATGGCGGCGAACAACGCGCCCCAGCCCGCCCGCTGGATCGCGATGCGCCGGTTCTCGACAAAGATGGTCTGCGCGAGGGTGCGGAACCGGTTGATCAGGAAGCCGCCCAAGCCGAAAAGCTTGATCTCCTTGGCAGTTTCGGCGCTGGCGCCGACATGGCGGATATATTCCAGCTCGCGCCGCTCGGGAGTGCGCCCGCGCGAAAGGTAATAGGCGAGGGTATTGAACCGCGTTTCGCCCCAGATCGCCGGCACAAAGGACAGGGGCAGCAAGGCAATCAGCCAGGGCGCATAAACGAACAGCCCGGCGCCCAGCGTGATGACGGTGATGATGTCCTGGGCTTGCCCGAAAATCTGGCTCAGGAGCGCATTGCGGCCCGCGGCCTGCCGCCGCGCTCGCTCCAGCCGATCCTGGTATTCCGCCGATTCAAAGTGGCGCAAATCGAGCCTGGCGGCATGGGCCATCAACTCGACGCTGACCGTATTGGAGTGCAATTCTCCCAGCACCGAATCCGCCAGCCCCGTCAGGCGCGACAGCAGGTCCGAGCCGATCACCAGCCCCAGCTCGATCAGCAGCAGCACCGCGATCGTGTTGAGCGACCCGCTCGCCCACCATTCCGCCAGGGTTGAGCCAGGCGCTGGCGAGCCGGAAAGCCGCACCACTTCATCGATGATTAGCTTGCCCACATAAAGCATGGCGACCGGCTGCACCGCCGCCACCAGCCGCAATCCAATGCTCGCAGCGGTCAGGAACCGGCTGGTTCGCCAGATCTGCGCCAGGAGCCGCCCGAGATGGCGCAGATTGCGCATGCGTTCGCGAAAGCTGGCGGCTTCCTCGGGAACCGGTGGTAGACGGCGGGAAGCAAATTGGCTCATGGCTTCAGCCTAGCGCGAAGGGGACCGCACGAGCAGCGCAGGTCAGCAGTGCTGGCTTGTTTCATCGCCCCCACTGGGCGCACAATAAGGCCGATCTCAGCCATGGTCAGGATAAGCCTGCAGGGAGGATGGGATGCTCAAGCAGAAAGACTCTTCGGCGATTGTTGCAGTCAGCGATATCGCGCGGGCGCAGCATTTCTATGGCACCATTTTGGGGCTGGAGCTCGAAGGGGGTGACCACGATGTGCTGACCTTTCGTACCGGCGGCACTCGGCTTGTCGTCTACCGCTCCGATTATGCCGGCACCAACCAGGCCAATGCCGTGGTCTGGGGCGTCGGCGACGAGCTTGAGGCGATTACCGCCGATCTTGCTGCCAAAGGTGTGGTGTTCGAACATTATCCGGGCATGGAGCTGCGGGGCGACATCCACCATGCCGGCGATTTCGGCATGGTCTGGTTCAAGGACCCCGACGGCAATATCCTGCACCTCAACACTATGTAGCGGTGCAGCCCCTAGGGCAGCTCGCGCAGGAACCGCGCCAGATCGTCGGTGATATGGTGCACATGCGCGCCGGCGCCACGACCGAGTTCCCAGGCTTCCACCTGGTCATGCACGAAGTCCTCGCCGGCCACCACATGCACGGTGGACATCCCCAGCTCATGGGGCGCCAGCAAATTCTTTTCGAGATCGTCGAACATCACCGCCCGGTTGGGATCGATGTCGTGGGCCTTGAGAAAACCCTCATAGGCCTGCCGGTGCGGCTTGGGCACGAAGGTCATGGCGCGGATATCGTGCACATGCTCGAACAAATCCCCGCCACCCAATTGGCGCAGCACCGAGCGGGCATGGCTGACATCGCCATTGGTCAGAATGAACTTGCGCCCGGGCAGGGCGCGAATGGCCTCCACCAGTTCGGGATGGGCCGCGACCGGGGAATAATCGATGGCGTGGACGGTATCGAGGAAATGGTCGGGGTCGACCTTGTGGCCATGCATCAGCCCGTTCAGCGTCGTGCCGAAATCGCGGTAATAGGTTTTCTGCAATGCCCGCGCCGCCTCGAAGTCTAGGCGCGTCAGGTCCATCACGTAATTGGTGATGCGGATATCGATTTGCGCAAACAAATTACAGGTGCGCGGATAAAGGGTGTTGTCGAGATCAAACACCCAATCCTGCACATGCGATAGGCTTTCATTCCGCGGCGGCAAAAGCTCGTTCATAAGCCGTTCATAACACGTTCATCTAAATGAATTCACCACTATCGGGGGAAGAAAAAGGCCGGCGAACCGGCCTTTTTGGCAGCTGGGCTTACTCGTTGGCGGTAACCGCCAGCCCCAGCATCGACAGCAATCCCGCGGGGTTTGCCGCTGCAGCCGTCAACACAAGGAGGGTCGTCGGGCTAGCCGGTTGAACTGCAATTTCAAGGCTCTGCGGGTCATCAAGGAACGCCGAAACCGGCCCGGTCACGAGATCGGCCAGCGCCGGAACGCCGGTTCCCGCCAGCATCTGCGGCAGGCTGGCCTTGAGGCCTTCAACCAGCTCGGCCCGCTCAACTCCTTGTTTTGCCGAATACAAATCCAGCGCCTTGTCGGCCAGCGAGGCGTCGTCATAAGCGATCGAGGCGCCAACCAGGGTCACGCCCTGCAGCAACTCCATGCCCATCATCATCTGGGCGGCCTGGGCTTCCTTGCTCTCGGGATCATAGCCCTGCGCCTCGGTCGCGGCCTGCGCCTTGCCGAGCTTGTCCATCAGCGCGGGCGTGACGCCGAGCAGGTCGAACCGGAGGTCGAGCGCGCCCACATCGTTGAAGTCGAACAGGAACTTATCGACCACCAGATGCCCGTCGGCCATGGCCCAGCTCATGGACTGGCTGACATCGCCCTGCACCTGCGTCAGCCCCAGCGCCTCGATGTCAGCGGCGGCTTCGGGGTCGTCGTCCTTCATGGTCGACAAGTCCAGATCGATGTCATTGATCGCCAGCGTCGAGGTCAAATCCACCAGTGGCCCGGTCCCAGGCTCGGGATTGAAGGTCGAAACCGCTTCCATGGAGGCGACACTCGCCACCTGCGCGCCATCACGGGTCACCGTCATCGGCCCCGTCTTGATCGCTCGCACCAGCTGCAACACGGCATCGGCCGAGATCGCCTCGCCGGCCGGCAGGTAGAAGCCCTCGAGCCGCACATCCTTGAGGGTGAGGTGCCCCACCGGATCGGTGGCAAAGTCGGTGTCGATATCTGGAACCGTAACCGTTTCAGCCATATAGGCGCCGTCGGCCAGCTCGGTAACGCCGCTAAATGTAATGTCGGTCGTCACGGTGTAGGGCGCCGGCTCGCCGGCCGTCGCGCCAACGCCGATGCGAACAGCCTTGGCCACGATGGTGTCGCCTTCAAGCGTTGCCTCGCCAAAGCTCAGCTCATAGCCAAGCGGCTCGTAGATGGCCTCCACCCGATCAACAAAGCTCTGCGCATCCAAGGCCATGGCGGGCTGGAGCATGGCCAGGGTGGCCATCCCGGCCAGGGCAAAAAGGTGCTTGTTTCTGGTCGGCGTCATGGCGGCTCCGCTTTTTGGAGTGGGGTGAAGGGTGACTATGCTGGCTGTTGGTGGCAACAGCATGACGCCCCGGAACGCCTGCTGGTTCCGCCGATCTCAGGTTCCAAGGAAAAGTTTATAGGCCGGGTTGCCCGTTTCGTCCCAGAACGGAAATCCGATGGCGTTCAGATGGGCTTCAAAGGCAGTCCGGGTTTCGGGCGGCACCTGGATGCCCACCAGCACGCGCCCATAATCGGCACCGTGGTTGCGGTAGTGAAACAGCGAAATGTTCCAGGCTTCAGTCAGCCCCTCAAGGAAGCGCAGCAAGGCGCCGGGGCGTTCGGGGAACTGGAAGCGGTAGATCGCCTCATCGGCGAGATTGGCGACGCGCCCGCCCACCATATGGCGCACATGCAGCTTGGCGACCTCGTTGTCGGTCATGTCGATGACCGACAGGCCCGCATTGGCGAGCAGGGACAGGATCTCGGCCTTTTCCGCATCGCCGCGGCTGAGCTTGACGCCCACAAAGATGCGCGCGGCTTCGCCATGAGCAAAGCGGTAGTTGAACTCGGTGATGGCGCGCTGGCCGATCAGCCGGATAAAATCGCGATAGCTGCCGGGACGCTCGGGAATGGTAACGGCAAGGAGCGCTTCCGCGCGCTCGCCGATCTCGGCCCGCTCGGCCACATAGCGCAGGCGGTCGAAATTGACATTCGCGCCCGAATTGATGGCGATCAGCGGGCCCTTGGGGGCGGTGCCCAGCTCGACCTGGCGCCGCAAGCCGGCGAGGGCCAGGGCGCCGGCGGGCTCGGCAATGGCGCGGGTATCATCGAAAATATCCTTGATCGCAGCGCAGATCTCGTCGGCCGAGACCAAAACGATGTCGTCAAGCAGCTCGCGGCAGAGCCGGAAGGTTTCGTCGCCCACCTGGCGCACGGCAACGCCATCGGCAAAGAGCCCCACCTCGTCAAGCGGCACGGGATGGCCAGCGGCAATGGCCGCCTTCATGCTGGCCGCTTCCTCCGGTTCGACCCCGATCACCCGGATATCGGGGCGCAGGAACTTGACGATGGCGGCAATGCCGGCCGCCAGCCCGCCCCCGCCGATGGGGACATAGATGGCCCCGATTGGGCCAGGCTGCTGGCGCATGAGTTCGAGCCCGATCGTGCCTTGTCCGGCGATCACATCGGGGTCGTCGAACGGGTGCACGACGACATAGCCATGGGTTGCGGCCAGCTCGGCGGCATGGGCACGCGCGGCATCGAACCCGTCGCCATGCAGCACCACTTCGCCGCCCAGCCGCCGCACCGCGCCGATCTTGATGGTGGGGGTGGTCGTGGGCATGACCACAATGGCGCGGATGCCGAGCCGCGTGGCAGACATCGCAACGCCCTGGGCATGGTTGCCCGCCGAGGCGCAGATGACGCCGCGGACGCGCTCGGCGGCCGTGAGCTGGGCGATGCGGTTATGGGCGCCGCGGATCTTGAAGGAAAACACCGGCTGCAGGTCTTCGCGCTTGAGCAGCACATCGGCCCCCAGGCGCGCCGACAGCAGCGGCAAGCGCTCGAGCGGGGTTTCCTGGGCAACTTCATAAACCGCGGAGGTCAAGATCCGGCGGACATAATCCTGCATGGCGGGCTCCGGTGACGAACAGAAAGGGGAACTCGGCCTCCCCGGCGCAGATGTCAACAGCGATGGGCGCATGGGCAAAATTCAGCCGAGCCTCCCAATCAAATGATTGATTGGCTGGCGCAGGTGCGCTAGGACGCCGCTCCCCAGAGTTGAGCGCCATGTCGAGCGAGCCCCTACCCAAACGTTGCAGTGGCGATGATCGCCGGCGTGCCGTCGCGCTGGCGGCGCGCGCCATCATTGTCAAGCGGGGCCTCGAGGGCTTGCGCACGCGCGACATTGCCGCGCGCGTCGGCATCAATATCGCGACACTCCATTACCACGTGCCCAGCAAGGAAGCCTTGATCGCGCTGGTGGCGGAAAGCCTGCGCGCCGATTTCCGCGCCCAGGCCGAGCGGCGTCCGCGCACCGGCAAGAGCGGGCTCGAGCAGTTGCGCCTCGAATTCGAGGAATTCCGCGAGATCGTGGAAGACACGCCCGAGCTCATTATCGTTTTGACCGAAATGATGGAGCGCGGCCGGCGCGATCCGGCGATCGCCGCCATCATGGCGCCGCTGCACGATTTGTGGCGCAGCCAATTCGTCGAGCTGTTCGAGCTGGGGATCGGCGATGGCTCGTTCCGGCCCGATCTCGACCCGCTGGCGGCCGCGCTCATTGCCACTGGTGCCCTCAGCGATCACTGGCGGCTCTGGACGGCGCACCGCACTTCGCTCGAGCGCGTCTTTGCCGAACTCGAGCGCGCCTTTGGCGCCCCCCAAACTGTCCAAGGAAAGCAAGACCATGTCCACAGCTAATCCCGCATCGGCGGCCATGCCCTATACGGCCGATCCCCGGCGCTGGCCGGCGCTGTTCGTGCTGTTGATCGCCAACTTCATGAACCTGATCGATGTGACCATCGTCAATGTGGCCCTGCCCAGCATGCGCGAGGGCCTGGGGGCGACCGACAGCCAGATCGAATGGGTGGTTGCCGCCTTTGTGCTGGCCTTTGCCCTGGGGCTGCTGCCCTTCGGGCGGCTGGGCGACATTGTGGGCCGCACCCATATGTTCCTGTGGGGTGTGGGCGCCTTCACGGTTGCTTCGGCGCTTTGTGGGATGGCGCCCAATATCGAGTTCCTGATCATCGCCCGGGTGATCCAGGGCCTGGCCGGCGCGATGATGACGCCCCAGGTTTTGGCCATCGCCACGGTGACCTTTCCGCCCCATGAGCGCGGGCAGGCCTTTTCGCTCTTTGGCCTGTCGGCGGGTCTGGCTTCGGTGTGCGGGCCGATCCTGGGGGGCCTCCTGATCTCAGCCAATCTCTTCGGGCTGGATTGGCAGCCCATTTTCCTTGTCAACATTCCCATCGGCATTGCCGCGATCGTCGCCGGCTATTTCCTGATCCCGCGCCTGCCCGGCCATGCCGGGCTCAAGAACGACTATGTCGGCATCGTGCTTTTTGGCGTCAGCATCGTGCTGCTGGTGTTCCCCATCGTGGAGGGGCGCGCTTATGGCTGGCCGGCCTGGTGCCTGGCAATGATCGTGGCGGGTATCGTAGGGCTGGGGCTGTTTACGCTCTGGACGCGCCAGCGGGCGCGCCGCGGCGAGCCGCAGCTGCTCAATTTCGATCTCATCACCAACAAGGACTTCATGTTCGGCGCCCTTGTGATCACCGTCTTTGCGTCGGGGATTCCGGGCATGTTCATGGTGATTTCGCTGCTGCTGCAATCGGGCTTCGGCTTTACCCCGCTGCAATCCGGACTGACCAATACGCCGTTTTCGGTGGGCGTGCTGCTGGCCTCGTTTATTGCCGGGCGCCTGGGCTCGCGCCAGCTGCGCAGCCGGCTCGCCGCCTCGGGGATCCTGTTGTCCTCGGGGATCTTGTGGCTCCACTTCATCATTGCCGCCGCCCGCGACAGCATCGATCAGTGGAGCTTCCTCGCCCCACTGCTGATTGCGGGCATCGGGCTGGGCCTGGGCTTTTCGTCCCTGTTCCAGCTGGTGCTGCGCTATGTGCCCCCGCGCGATGCCGGGGCCGGATCGGGGGCGCTGCAGGCCTTTCAGCAAGTGGGTGGTGCCCTCGGCATTGCGCTGGTGGGTGAGATGTTCTTTGGCCGGCTGGGGAGCGAACTGGCGGCCGGCAACATGCCCCAGATCGCCTTTGCCGATGCGGCGAGCTTTGCCCTTTGGTACCAGGTGGCCAGTTTCCTCCTCGTGCTGCTGGCGGTGCCGCTGTTCAAGCGGGGCGGCGGCCAAGGGCAGGGCGCCCCGGCCCCGCAAGTGGTGGTGGAACACTAAAAAAGGCCGCCCGTCGGGGCGGCCTTCGTGTTTTCGGCTGTGGCAAAGGCGAGGCTTAGCGCACGATCAGTGTGCCAGCCCCATGCTCGGTGAAGAGCTCCACCAGCACCACATGCGGGGTCTTGCCGTTGAGGATCACCACGCCCTCGACGCCATTGTCGAGCGCTTCAAGGCAGGTCTCGACCTTGGGGATCATGCCGCCCGAAATGGTGCCATCGGCGATCAGCGCCTTGGCTTCGCGCACCGACAGTTCGGGGATCAGCTTGCCATTGGCGTCAAGCACGCCCGGCACGTCGGTCAGGAACAGGAGGCGCTTGGCGCCGAGCGAGCCGGCAATGGCGCCGGCAAAAGTATCGGCATTGATGTTGTAGGTCATGCCATCGCGCCCGGGAGCGACCGGCGCGATCACCGGGATCATCTCGGAGCGGGCGAGAAGGTCCAGGAGGGTGCGGTCCACTTCCACCGGCTCACCGACGAAACCGAGGTCGAGCACACGCTCGATATGGGAGCCGGGATCGCGCACCTTCTTTTCGGCCTTGCGGGCAAAGACCATGTTCCCGTCCTTGCCGCAGAGGCCAATCGCCCATTCGCCTTCGGCATTGATGAGGGCGACGATTTCCTTGTTGATGGAGCCGGCCAGCACCATTTCCACCACATCCATGGTGCGCTGGTCGGTGACGCGCAGGCCACCTTCGAACTTGGATTCGATGCCAAGATTTTTGAGCATGGACGCGATCTGCGGCCCGCCTCCATGCACCACGATCGGATTGACCTTGGATTGCTTGAGCAGCGCGATGTCGCGCGCAAAGGCCTGGCCGAGGGCCTGGTCGCCCATGGCATGGCCACCATACTTGACCACGACGGTCTTGCCTTCATAGCGCTGCATATAGGGCAGCGCCTGAGCCAGGATCCCCGCATCATGGGAGAACCGGTCGACTGTGTTGTTTTCCTGCGTCATGGACAGACCATTTCTCCCCGAAGCGGGCCAAAAGACGGTTGAGGGTCTAGAGCATGACGCGGCAAAGGAAAAGACGCTATCGGCCATTTGCCAACGCTTCGATGCGCTGAGCCCTTGCGGATTTGCCGCCGCCCGCTACAACACAGGTTATGCAGACACCGAGCCCCGAGATCGCCGAGCTGATTTCCCGCTGTGCCTTGCGCGATCGCGCGGCGTTCCGCAGCCTTTACGAGCGCACCAGCGCGAAACTATTCGGCGTGGTGCTGCGTATCTTGAAGGACCGCTCGGAAGCCGAAGAGGCCATCCAGGAGGTTTACGTCAAGATCTGGCAGCGCGCCGACCGCTATGTTCCTGGCCATACCAGCCCGATCAGCTGGCTGGTGGCCGTGGCGCGCAACCATTCGCTCGATATTTTGCGAGCCCGCCGCCCTGTCTCTGACGACATCGACGCGGCGCTCGATATTGCCGACGAGGCGCCAGACCCCGAGCAGGCGACCGCGGATCGCCAGGTCCGCGGGCAGATCGATAGTTGCCTGCAAACCCTTGAGCCCGACCGGGCCGAAGCGGTTCGCGGCGCCTATCTGGATGGCTTTAGTTATGAGGAACTGGCCCAGCGGCACAGCATCCCGTTGAACACGATGCGAACCTGGCTGCGGCGCAGTTTGCTCAGATTAAGAGAGTGTCTTTCGGCATGAGCATGGGTGATCAGAGCGGAGATGCCAGCGGGCGACGCGCGCTAGTCGCCGAATATGTGCTCGGCCTGCTCGGGCCGGATGAGCATCGTCGCGTGGCAGAGATGATCGCCGATGATCGGACACTACAGGAAGAAGAGCACTTCTGGACCTCCAGCTTCGCCGCTCTGGATGCCGAGTTCGCCGAAGCGCCGGTGCCGGCGCGATTGCTGGCGCGGATCGAGGGGCGCCTGTTCGGCCAGCCCGAGCCGGCCCGGGGCTCGGGCAGTTTCTGGGATAGTCTGGCGTTCTGGCGCGCTGTGGCGGCCGGAGCGGCGGCGGTGGCGGTGATCGCGATTGGCGCCAACCTCCTGCGCCCCGAACTGGGGTCTGAAGCTTTGGCGACCCAACTCGTGGCGGCGCTCGAGGCCGAAGGCAGCGATGTGCGCTTCCTCGCCTTTTACGACGGCGCGGGCACGTTGCGGTTGACTGCTCTTTCGGGGGCAACCGCGGCCGACCAGGACCTCGAACTCTGGGCCATCGAGGATGACAGCGTGATCTCCATGGGCGTTGTGCCCATTGGCGAGGCGATCGAGGTCAAGGTTTCTCCCGAAATCCTCGAACATTGGGGCGAAGGCTCAAGCCTTGCGCTGACGCTTGAGCCCAAGGGTGGCTCGCCCACCGGCGTGGCCACCGGCCCGATCGTGGCGCAGGGCCAGGTCACTCGCATCTAGCAGAGGCCTCTGCTTAGCTCGGGCGGTTCAGGGGCGCGACCTGGTTCGCGCCCTTTTCTACGTCGTCTCTCAAGCAATGAGCGCTGCCAGCGTACGAACCCGAGCGGCAAAAAGTTTCAGCGCTTTTCCCGGTTTCGGTGCTGAAATCGCCGAAACTGCCCACGGCAGGCCTCCGTACCTTCCCATGTCCGAGCCAATAACGGGCAAACAATCACGAGGAAGGAACTCTACAATGAAGCTCTCCACACTTGCTGTTACCGCCATGCTCTCGGTTACCGCCTTTGGCGGCGTCGCCTTTGCCCAGGATAATCCTGAAGTCGGCGGCGCAGCCATGTCTGCCGACAAGAACATCGTCGAGAACGCCAGCAATTCAGCTGATCACACCACCCTGGTTGCTGCCGTAAAGGCCGCCGGCCTCGTGGATACGCTTTCGGGCGAGGGCCCGTTCACCGTTCTGGCCCCGACCAACGAAGCCTTCGAGGCGCTGCCTGAAGGGACTGTCGAAAACCTGCTCAAGCCAGAAAACAAGGAAATGCTCTCTACTATCCTTGCCTGCCACGTGATCCCGGCCAAGGCGCTGTCCACTGACATCGTCTCCATGGTCGAGGAAGATGGCGGCACCCATGAAGTCGATACCGTTGGCGGTTGCACGCTGACCCTCGCCGCAGCTGATGGCGGCGTGACTGTTACCGACGAAAACGGCACCGTCGCCAATGTCACCATTGCCGATGTGATCCAGTCCAATGGCGTGATCCACGTGATCGACGCCGTGCTGACGCCCAAGTCGGACATGTAATCAGCAAGGGGCGGCCGCACCCGCCCTGAGCTGAGGGGGTTCGCCTTCGGGCGGACCCTCACCAAATCTTGTGATGCGCACCCTTCAAGCGCTACCTAGACTGCACCATCAGCGCCGCTGCACAGGCGGTTCTGGTTTTTGAGGAGCATGCCGTGGCCGTTTCCCGTCGAACCATTTTGCTTGGTGGCAGTGCTGTTGCAGCCCTCGGCGCCTTCTCGATGCTGCGCCCAGTGGGCAGCAGTGCCGCTGAAGGCGATTTTCCGTTCGAGCTCACCGATGCCGAATGGCGCGCCAGGCTTGAACCCGCTGCCTATGACGTGCTGCGCCATGAAGGCACCGAACGCGCCTTCACCTCCCCGCTCAATGACGAGCACCGCGCCGGGATTTTCCACTGTGCAGGGTGCGACGAGGCCCTCTTCGACTCCGCCACCAAGTTCGATAGCGGCACCGGCTGGCCCAGCTTTTACACCTTCATTGAAGGGGGTGTCGGCACTTCAGTGGATGATACTTTGTTCATGACCCGAACCGAGGTGCACTGCGCCAATTGTGGCGGCCACCAGGGCCATGTGTTCGAGGATGGTCCCGCCCCGACCGGCTTGCGCTATTGCATCAATGGGGTTGCGATGCGGTTTGTCCCCGCCACGGCGTAGCTCGGTCTTGCAGGGGCAACTGCTTGTCCGATAAGGATCGACGGTTCATCCGATCGGCATCTCATGAAACTCACAATCCTGCAGACCGGCGAAGTCCCCGACGAGCTGCGTTCGCGCTTCGGGCCTTATTCATCGATGTTCCGGCGCATGTTCGAGGAAGCCGGCGCCGATTTCAGCTATGATGTGGTGCCTGTGGGAGCAGGTGCAGTTCCTCCCGACCTCGATAGGGTGGAAGCCATCCTGATTACCGGCTCATCTGCCGGGGTGTATGACGATCTGCCCTGGCTCGATCCGCTGCGCGACTTCATCCGCCGGGCCTATGCGCGGAGAACACCCATGGTCGGGGTCTGCTTTGGTCACCAGATCATGGCCGATGCACTGCGCGGCACGGTGCGCAAATCCGAGAAAGGCTGGGGTATCGGGCGTCACCGCTATGATGTTGTGGCCAAACCCGCCTTCATGGGCGCGGCGCCAGCAAGCTTTGCGATCAGCTGTTCGCACCAGGATCAGGTGATCACGGCCCCCGCCGAAGCCCAGATCCTGCTCGCGTCATCTTTCACGCCCAATGCCGGCCTGATCTACCGCAACGGGGCCGCGCTTAGCCTGCAGCCTCATCCCGAATTCACCGACGACTACGCTTTGGCTTTGGCTGAACTGCGTCAGGGCGTTGCGGCCGACAATGTCGTTGCGGCCGCGCGTGCATCCTTCACGACGCCATCGGACAGCCGGGCAGTGGCGGGCTATATCGCGAGCTTCCTTGCCAGCCGCTGAGCGGGGGCTCAGCTCTCGAGCAGCATGGCGATTTCGGTGCGCAGTTCGCGCAAGCCATCGCCTTTGGCGCTGGAAGTGAGGATCACCTGCGGGTGAGCCGCCGGGCGCTTGGCGATCGCCGCCTGGGTCGCCGCGATGACCTTTTTGAGCTCTTCCGCTGAAGGCTTGTCGGCTTTGGTGAGGATGATCTGGTAACTAACGGCCGACTTGTCGAGCTCGTTCATCACGGTCAGGTCGTTGTCCTTTGGGCCGTGGCGACCATCAACCAGCACATAAACCCGGCGCAGCGTCGCCCGCCCGGTCAGATACTGGTGAATAAGCTTGGTCCAGGCGCGCACCTTGTCTTCGGGCGCCTTGGCATAGCCATAGCCCGGCATATCAACGATGCGCAGCTCTGCGCTGGTGCTCTCAAAGATGTTGAGCTCCTGCGTCCGTCCGGGCGTGTTGGACGTGCGGGCGAGCCCCGAAGTGCCGCAGAGGGCATTGATCAGCGAGGATTTGCCCACATTGGACCGCCCGGCAAAGGCGATCTCGACCTTGTCCATGGGCGGCAGGTCGGCGATGCGTACGCAGCCTTTCACGAACACAAAGGGACGCGCGAACAGCAGGCGTCCTTTTTCGATGATGTCGGGCGAATAGTCTGGTGCGCTCATGGGGTCTCGTCATTCAAAAGGCAGAGCCCGCCGGTGTGGCTCCGGCGGGCTCTAGCATGGATAGTGGTGCTTGGCGATTACGCCTTGGGCGGCTCGGCGGCCTTGGGCTTGCGCTTGAAGCTGTCGAGGATGTTACCCAGGAGGTTCACCTCGGCGCCGTGCCGCTTCATGATGAACCACTGCTGCGTGATCGAGAGCGTATTGTTCCAGGCCCAGTAGATCACGAGACCTGCGGGGAAGGTGCCGAGCATGAAGGTGAAGATCACTGGCATCCAGTTGAAGATCATTGCCTGGGTCGGAT
The DNA here is from genome assembly GCF_058133665.1 of Devosia sp. Z11_6. NCBI lineage: Bacteria > Pseudomonadati > Pseudomonadota > Alphaproteobacteria > Hyphomicrobiales > Devosiaceae > Devosia > Devosia sp. Z11_6. Next base: position 88,327 of record NZ_JBYUNQ010000007.1, on the reverse strand, counting down.
CTGGTGGCGGCGGATTGAGCTTCATCTGCACCCACATCGTGATGCCCATGATCACGGGCCATACGCCGAGATGCAGGAAGCCACCGATCAGGGGCAGGGCGGTCGGATCCCAGGGGATCAGGCCGAACAGGGTGAAGATATTGGTGGGATCGGGCGCAGCCAGATCGCGGATCCAGCCAAAGAATGGCGCATGCCGCATTTCAAGGCTGATGAAGATAACGGTGTAAAGGGCGAAGAACACCGGGATTTGGATCAGGATCGGCCAGCAGCCCGAGAGCGGATTGATCTTTTCCTTCTTGTAGAGCTCCATCATCGCCTGTTGCTGGGCGGGACGGTCGTCCTTGAGGCGCTCCTGGATGGCTTTCATCTCTGGCTGCACGCGCCGCATCGCCGCCATGGAGGCATAGGAACGGCTCGCCAGCGGGAAGAAGATCGCCTTGACGATCACGGTCACCGCGAGGACCGCGAGGCCGAAATTGCCCAGAACACCATGCAGGAAGGTCAGCAGGTGGAACATGGGTTTGGTGATGAAGTGCAGCCAGCCCCAGTCGATCAACAGCTCCAGCCGGTCAAAGCCATATTGCTGCTCATAGGACGCAATAACGGCTTCTTCCTTGGCGCCGGCAAAGACATAGGTCTCGTGCGTGGCGCTGCCGCCTGGTGGCACGACAACCGGCGTCGTTTCCACGAAACTGGTCTGGTAATCGTCATAGCCGGCATTGTTCTTCCAGGAGAACAGCGCGTTGATGCTGGCCTGCGGGTTGGGCAGCACGGCGGTTGCCCAATACTTGTCCGAAAAGCCGAGCCAGCCCTGCGTGTTGTCGATCTGGCGGCGCTGATCCTTCTGCAGATCGCTATATTTCAGCGAAACGAGATTGTTCGAGCCAAGGACGCCGTGCGGGCCTTCATGCTGGATGAAGAAGTTCTGCACCTTGGGCGTTCCATACCGAACAACCCGCGAATAGGGGAACAGCGACACCTGGGTGGGGCTGAGATTTTCCACGTTCTGGGTGACGGTGAACAGGTAATGCTCGTCCACCGCAAAGGTGCGCCGGAAAATAAGGCCCGCGCCATTGTCAAAGCGCAGCGTTACAGGCGTTTCAGGCGTGAGGACGGTATTGTCGCCTTCGAGCGTCCATACGCTTTGCGCAGTGGGCAGCGGGACATTGGCGCCGCCAGCGGCCACCCAGCCTTGCTCGATAAAGTAAGCATTGGGCGCGCCGGCCGGAGTCAGCAGCGTGATGATGGGTGAATCCGGCTCAACCGTTTCACGATATTGCTTGAGTTCGAGATCGTCGATCCGCGCGCCGGTCAGGTTGATCGAGCCGAGCAAGTCAGGCGTGTCGATCGTGATGCGCTGCGTTGCCGCGACGGCGGTTTGGCGATCGGGATAAGAAGGATTGCCATCCGCACCAATGGCGCCAGGTGCAACTGATGTGCCCGCTTCGGTGGTCGCGGGTGTCGCGAGCGCCGCTTCGCTCTGGGCCTGTTCCGCCGCGATCTGCGCCTGTTGCTGGGCGCGCTCCAGCTGCGGCCCTGCCACAAAGAACTGCCAGCCGAACAGCACCACCATGCTCAAGATGATGGCGATGATCACGTTGCGGTTGTCTGTCATGGTCGGGGATTCCGGTGGCCACTGCGGCCCGAAGGGTTGCGCTGGTCTGGTGAGCGCTCCTGGTGCACCCGCCCAATGGCGATGCCGAGGTCCTTGACCAGCTTAGTGAAAGGCTCGCTGAGCGCTTCGGGCCTGCCGACCATTACATAATCATGGCCGGGCCGAAAAAAAGGCGCGCATTCGGTCGCAGCCGCACGAAGCCTGCGCTTGATGCGGTTGCGCTGGGGCGAGTTGCCCGTTTTTTTGGTAACTGTAAAGCCGATGCCCGCATCCGGATCCGCCGCGGCGATGGCCTGCAGCGAAAAGGCGGAACGCCCGGTGCGATTGCCCCGGGCGGCCCGCAAAAACTGCGATCGCTTACGCAGCCGACGCAAGGAACTTACGGCTTCATCCACGGCCGTCATCCGGCCAGCAGCACTCAGGCCGTGAGCTTCTTGCGACCGTCGCGGCGACGCTTGTTGATGATCGCACGACCATCCTTGGTTGCCATGCGGGCGCGGAAACCGTGGCGACGGGCACGCACGAGCTTGCTGGGCTGATATGTACGCTTCATAACATCAAACCGCGCCTGCGCCCGGTTCCTCTTATTGGCTCTGCTTGCGCAAGAAAATGGGGGCACAGGTCAAGCGCGGGGCTCGGACGGTGCCGGTTGGTGGCGTCTATAGGCAAAACGGGGCGGCAAGTCAACGCGCCACCACACCCTTGCGCAAGATCGGCTGGGGAGAGCGGAGCGCTGTTGTTTTCAGGCGCGGATCGCCCCATAACCCCCGTGTCTTCACCTTGGCCAGCGGCAATGGCGGAACTGAGCAAACCTGATCTCTGCATCATTGGCGCCGGATCGCTGGGCGTGGAACTGGCGTGTCGCGCCCGCCGCTATGGCGCGAGCGTAGTGCTGGTGGATCGCGGTCACCCCGAGGCGGGCGATGGAGTGGCCCAGACAGTGGCCTTGGCTGCCCTGGCCGGTATCGCTGCGCGCGCCCACAGCTGGCGAACTGGCGCTGCGGTCGGTCTTGCCGGCGATCCGCCCAAGATCAACTACCGCACCGTCAGCGAGCAGGTGAGTCGCGTCGTGGCGGAACTCGCCCCCGAGCGCTCGACCGAGCGTTTGCAGGCGCTTGGCATTGTTATCCGCACCGGCGCCCCGGCATTTGCAGACAAGCAAACGCTGGTTGTCGGCCAGACCACCATCCGGGCCGACCACTTCATTCTTGCAACGGGGGCCACCCCGAAGATACCGGCGATCCCCGGGCTGGAGGATGTGCCGTTTTTCACCCCCGACACCATTGTCGCCAACACGCGAAAGCTGACCCATCTTGTGGTGATTGGCGGCGACGCCGCAGCTCTCGAACTGGCACAGGTCCATGCCCGGCTGGGCTCGCAGGTGACGCTGACCTCGCCCGGGGCGATCCTGTCAGAAGCGGATGCGGAGAGCCGAGCCATTCTCCTGCGCGCCCTGGTGGAAGAGGGGATCGCCTTCCACGAGAATGTGGAAATTACGGTTTTACCGCGCAAGCTGGGCATCGGGGTGCAGTTGCAGCACTCCGGAAGCGAAACCACCTTGCTGGATGCCTCCCACCTGCTGGTGACCACGAGCCGCATCCCTGATCTCGAAGGGTTGAACCTTGCTAAGGCCGGCATCGCCCGCCCAGACCAGCAGCCAGAGCAGATCGAGGTGAGCGTGGTCGGTCGTACGACCAATAATCGCGTCAGCGCGGTGGGCGGCGCTGCCAACGAGAATCATCCCCATGACGCGCGCCGCGCCGGCGAAGCGCTGTTGGGCCGGCTGCTGCTGGGCAAGAAGACCTCGAATTCAAAGCTTGCTCCCACCCTGGTGATGACATCGCCTGAACTGGCCCAGATCGGCCTCACGGAGCCGCGCGACGGTGCATCCGGGCAGCAGATCTTGCGGGCCAACTGGAGCGAGAACCCGAAGGCCCGCGCCTTGGGTGCTGCGCATGGTGCCGCCAAGCTCGTGGTCAACAATAACGGCACCCTTGCCGGTGCGGCGCTGGTCGGGATTGGGGCGGCCGAAATGCTGGCCATCATCGCCCTTGCGATGGAGCGGCGCCTGCATGTGGCCGAGTTGGCGCAATTGGTGCTGCCCCATCCCAGTTTTGCCGAAGTGCTGCGTAGCGCGGCCGAGCAGTTCGAGGGCAAAATTGCATCTGCGCCCGCCACACGGCGCCGTCTCAAGCTGCCGCGCTTGCTGGGCTGAGCGGGGCTTACCAGCGCGCCTCAATTGACTATAATGGCTGGGATGACAGCCGCGCGCAATGTTATGCCGGGCCGGTTCTCCGGCCTGTCCATCAAACTCATTGTCACCATCATCGCCGTGATCCTGACGGTGGAGGTGGTGGTGTATCTGCCGTCCGTCGCCAGCTTCCGCGCCAATTGGCTCAATGACCGCATGCGCGTCGGCATGGTGGCAGCCCGCGTGCTCGATGCCGTGCCCGACGTGCCAGCCCTCCCGCGCAGCCTCACCGATCGGCTTTTGACCTCGGCGGGTGCCAACGCCATTGTGTATCGGCGCGAAGGGCAAAGTCAGATGATCGAGCTGACCGAGCCGATCACGCCCGACCGCGTGGTTACGGCCGATATCCGCGAATCCAATCCCTTTGCCTTGATCATGGGTGCCATGGATACGCTGTTTGCCGGCCCGGGACGGACCCTGCGTATTGTGGGGGAGGGGGATGTCGACGAAAGCCTGCTTGAAGTGCTGATGCCCGAACGCCCATTGCGGCAGGACCTGCTGGATTATTCCCGCGATATTGTGCTGGTGTCCTTCATCATCGCCGCGCTGACTGCCGTGGCTCTTTACCTGATGGTCAGCCGGCTGTTCATCTATCCGGTGCGCCGGCTCACCGCCAATATGCTGGCCTTCCGGCAGGCGCCGGAAAATGCGAGCCTGATCCTGGCCCCGTCCGGCCGCCGCGACGAGATCGGCATTGCCGAGCGGGAACTGGCCGCCATGGAGGCCGATCTGTTCTCGATGCTGCGTCAGCGCCAGCATCTGGCCGATCTCGGGCTCGCCGTCGCCAAGATCAATCATGATTTGCGCAACACCCTGACCTCGGCCCAATTGCTGTCCGACCAGGTGGCCACCCTTGACGATCCCAAGGTGCAGCGCCTCGCGCCCCGCCTCGTGACCACCCTCGACAAGGCAATCGGCTTTGCCCAATCGGTGCTGGATTACGGCCGTGAAAGCGCTGCGCTGCCGGTACTGGCGCCGGTAGCGTTGCGGGCGCTGGTGGAGGACGCCGCCTTTGATGCCCGCCTTGTGGGGCACCCAACGATCAGCTTCCACAATGAAACGCCCCAGGAGCTGCGCCTCAATGTCGACCAAACCCAACTCGGCCGATTGCTGGTGAATCTGCTGAAGAATGCCCGTGAGGCGCTCGAGGCTGCTGGCGCCAAGGTGGAGTCGCCTCAGGTCAGCGTATCCGCCGGGGAGCGGGACGATGGCCTTGTTATTGCGGTGAGCGATAATGGGCCAGGGCTCCCCCCGCGCGCCCGCGACAATTTATTCGTCGCCTTTGAAGGCTCCGCCCGCGCGGGCGGGACCGGACTTGGTCTGGCAATCGCGCGTGAAATCGCCGAGGCCCATGGCGGGCGGTTGGTGCTGGCCCAACAGGACCAGGGAACCCGCTTCGAGCTGATCTTGCCCTTATCGCTGCGCTTGTCGTGAGGCCCTGTGGATTTTCCCGGCACGGCCTTGCCAACCCCGGATCACCCATGTATGGGTTGCCGCGCTTGCTGCAGAGAGCGGTTCCAACCGCCTCCCACACCAAGCGGCCAGACATGGCCTGCGCGCCCTTAGCTCAGCTGGATAGAGCACCAGACTACGAATCTGGGGGTCAGGAGTTCGAATCTCTTAGGGCGCGCCATTCCTTTTCCATTATGTCGGGCCAAAACGGCCATGGGTCGCTTCCAAAGACTCATGGGTCGATACGGGTTCGGTCCGTTAGCTCAGCGGATGGAGCAACGGCCTTCTAAGCCGCAGGTCGCTGGTTCAATTCCAGCAGGGATCGCCAGAAGAGGGAAGCGCGGTATCGTCGCACGCCCGGATAGTATGGTCGCGTAGCTTAGTTGGATAGAGTACCAGATTCCAAATTTGGGGAGGCCGGGGATTTGAGTCTCTCCGTGACCGCCATTTTGTCGGGCTTAGCTTTCCACATCGTCTTCGCTGTCGGTTGACGGATTTAGATCCTCGCGCAATTTGAGGTCGCTGAAAGGGAACGCTGCGCTTCCACCCACCACGTGGCACGCATAGAGAAAATCACTGCCGAGCCAACGCTTTTCTTTGGCTATGCCGTCGAGCGCGAAGCGAAATGTCAGTTGGGCCGAAAGATCATGCCAATCCTCGGGCGTAAGGTGCAGCGCCGAAATCCAATCATAGACATAACGGCATTCGTCGAATGCGATTACGTCCATGAACATAGGCGTAATCTTACCCTCGGCCACGTACCGGAAACGCCGTGTCTCGCGTGCGTTCGGATGGGCTGGATAGGCAAGTTGTGCAAATGCTGGGTAAAAGCCGATTTCCGAAGTAGGGACATCGCACAGGAATGGCATCTGTCTCTGATACGGGAAGCTGCCTATTCGTTGCATCGCCTCTGACCACAAAGACGGATCGTGACGCCAGGCGTAGTAGATTGCCATGAGGTCTTTGAAGTCTTTGCCATGCTGGGCCGACTTGCCAACCAGATCTCCGTGCCAATTCTTGATTAGTTTAGCTACACTCTTGGGAGGGGGGCCGAAATTTTCGTCGACCGGGTAATAGCCACACGCAGCCAAGGTCCAGAGTAGGGAAAACTGATCTGAATCAGAGATAGCGTTACCATCTATGTCAACGTATTCGCCGGTGTCCTCGCTCGACAGATCGCTTTGATTGATCTTGGGACCATCAGCAGTGTCGACCTCATCCCAAGCATCGTCGATCGTGGTTTCATTGACAGCGTCCTCGCCATCGACGTCGAACGCTTGAAGAGCCTCCTCGTTGAAGATTACCAGCCGCCTACCGCGAGCAATGGCGGCGTCCAAATCATCCTTAAAGGCAATCTTCCACAGCTCACTGCCCAATAGCCGAGCCATGGGCGCAACGATTGTCGCCAGGTCCATCAAGCTACGTGTAATGAACATCCCGTAGTAATGCTCGAAATTTGCCTTCACCTCTTCAATAAAATCCTCCGAGGGATCGAGGTCACCCCAATCTTCCGCATGTCCACCCGACAAATTGAAGACAGAGCCCCAGGCTTGCGGTCCCTCTACTCTGCCGCCCTCTTCAGACTCCAGAAAGCTCTTGGGGTAAAGGTAGGCCGCGACAAGGAAGCTGTAGCGAGCTAGTTCTTCTGGTTTAGATACGTCTGGGCGAGAAAAGTTGCTGATGAGGACGCCCAGCGGAGCCAGCGCGCAATAGCGAAACATGGTGGCCAGGATACGAGCCGTTTTAGCACTTTGGCTCGGTAAGGGGCCGCAGGCGTCGAGATAGATGATATCGAAACGCCGCGGCGTGCTGATGAAATAGTCCTCGATGCCGGCCGGAATAAATTTGACACCGCGCTCTTTCAATCCGCGAAGCGTATCCAGGCCCTGAGCTGCGGCACCTTTGTTGACCTCGAAAGCCCAGATGTTTTCCGGACGGACTCCAAGCTCCAGCAGAACAGCGAGGTCGTTTTGCGGCTCCGGACCCGCCAAATAAGCGATTGTAATCTCGTCCGGTTTTCGCGTGCCGATAGCCGCGGTTCGGAAGGTTCGCCAGGAGGCCAGGTCGTCGTCCGTGCAGACACCTCCGGCCCATCGGTCACCATCCACCTCGCTATTGAGGAGGGCGTCGCGCACGCGCTCGGGATGGTCGCCTTGCACGACCGCAGCCGCTTCCCGGCGCGACGTCATCAATTCAACGGCGTGGGTTAGCGAAAGTCTCCGAGCCTTGTCCTTGGTCGGTTGGTCATACGAAGGAGAATTGGAAGCGGTCATCATGTTCTCGAAGGCCGGGGTGATACAAACGCCTCAATCGCCGTCATCGAAACGACGCCGAGAAAACGTGCGGCTCCAGCCTGACTGCATCTCCGAGCGGCGGCCTGATCGTGAAGACCTGCGGGTTTCGATCGTAGCTGAAGACCCGATAGATCCGGTACGCATCGCCGCGATCTTCGGCAACCCTGGTCTCGTTGTGGGATATGAAGAATGGGGTCGTGTTGATGCCTCTGGTCGTCTTGACCTCGATCAGGCGTTCTTCGCCGGCCTCGTCGAATGATCGGATGTCGTATCCGTGCCCGTCACCCTCGTCCCTCGCAACCCATTTCAGGTCTGGCACCCGCCTGGGCATGTGGAGGGACAATCGCTTGAGCTCCATGTCGAAAACCATGGCCTCGCCGGCCTTGCCCAAGGTTCGGTTATTCGCGTCTCTCTGGGCTGGGTCGATTTTCCGGATGATCGCTTCAGCATGCTCGGTCAGGTAGTCGTTGCGTCTCGCCAGCGGAGGCGTGGGCGCCACCCTTAGTTCTCGGGCGGGCGTCTCTATGATGGGGATTTCAAATCCGCCCGATATTGCATCGTGGACGGCGGTCCATAGATCGTCCTGACGATTATTCGCCGGCACCAGGCCTACGATCCAGGGGGTGTGCAGCTCTTCCAGTATCGAGCTGACGTTCCGCATCTTGAACTCGACTGACTTGACCGAGCGCCCGCCGAAGTCGCGATAGATCTTCGCCTTGTTCAGGATGCGGGTGGGTGCATCGGCGGCGATCCTCTTGAGATCGCGTTCGAGCAATGCGAAATAGGCCGCAACAAGCCTAGCATTCTCTTCGGCGGTCCAGTTTTCACCTGCTTCCATGCACTTAGGATAGGGGAGCCCGCCGAGAATCTCCACAGCCTGTTGCGAGGTGCTGGCATTGGTTTGCATGCAAAGCGGAAGTGCTATCTTCGCGATCTATCAATAGCCGGAACGCTTGTCGGTGATAGGCTGGCCCCATGTGGAATCAGTTCATTTCATGGTCCGGCATTGCGGTAGGCCAAGGCCCGATATCGTACGTAGACAAGGCACGCATCGTCGTTTGGGTGCTCCCCCTTATGTTCCGTCGCCACGTGACGAAGCCGGTCACGGCAGTCATGCATCGACGACTCCCGGTCTGGTGTCTGATACTCCGGCTTCGGCAGCACAATGGCGATTGGTGGGAAATTCCTAGCGACGCTGTCGGCGTTCATGCTTCGCGACGTCTCGGTGGCAAGGCCTGGATCGAAGGTGACCTCATCCGGATCGTCGGCGGAAAATGCATCGGTTACGGTTGGATCGAGGCCGGAAACCTGGAAAGCGAAGCGCTTTAAGGCTCCTCAATCGACATTAGGGGTCAGGCAGCCTCGTTCAGGAGGTCGCTACCCTTGGGTGTCAAGCAATAGACCTCATCGCCTAGGTCTTTGATCTGGCCGGCAGCCTTGGCATGAAAACGTGCCTGATAGATGGCCATGTCCTGATAGCCGGCGCTTTTCATCCTGCGATAGACTTCATCCTTTGGGACACCGAGATCCGCACCGACGAGTATTCTGAGCAGCTGAAGCCTTGCCGGCTCGTCGGGAATATCCCGAAGCGCACGGATCAGTTCGCTGAGCGTGTCGAGGTGAAAACCCGCTTCTTCGCTTACCCTGAGTGCAGACCTTGCATCTGCCAGCTCGCGTTCGGCTTTTTCAGCGCGTGCAATCGCAGCCGCCAGTTCCTCTGCCATCGCCGACTGAATGTCGAATAGGTATCGGATGCGGCTCGAATATTCGTGGTTAGCCGCCCTCTCCGCCTTCTCCCAGAGCTGTCTGAGCATCGGAGCAGCGGCCGACGCGAGGAACGAATGCGGAAGGTCCGAGTCAGCCTGCTTTAGCGCCGTCTCAGAGAAGACGGCATTCATGTGCGAAAGTATTGTCGACTTCGACCCCCCGCCGGTCAGCTCCCGGACCTTCGAGAAGGTCGGCTTTTCGCCAAGATGGCGTATTTTTCCCATCGCATCGCGCACGGCATCTAATGTTGCAACAGCTTCAGTCATCATCGCCCCATACCGTACCGGTACGGTATTGTGGATGATTGCCGTTTAAGATCCGTTGCCGTCACGTCAGTTGATGGTCGCAGCCGGTGACCGGGCAACGGTAGCTATCGCTTCACGACATCCTGGATACTTTGCGTCAGAACCTGATCGACCTCGAAGTACCCATCCCAGGCGTCCGGCCCCTGTGCTCGCTCCGCGGCTGCAAAGATGTCAAAACCGTTTGCCTTGTCGAGACCGTCCAGCTCGTCCCATGTCACTGGCACGGCAACGGTGCCGCCGGCCCGGGCGCGGGTCGACCACGGGCAGACGGCAGTGCTGCCTTGGCCGTTCCGCAGGTAATCTAGGAACATGCGCCCCTTGCGTTTGGCCTTGCTCATGTTGGCAACGAACCGCTGCGGCTCCGTCTTGGCCAGGAGTTCCGCGAAGTTCTGGCAGAACGATTTCACCTCGTCCCAGTTTGCCTCAGGCACCAGCGGCACCACGACGTGCACTCCTTTGCCGCCGGATACCAGCGGCCATGACTGCAGCCCGATGGCACCGAGGATGTCCCGAATGTCGGTGGCGGCCCGCTTGACGTGACCGAAGTCGAGGCCCTCGTCGGGGTCGATGTCGAACACCATGCGCTCGGGAAGGTCGGGATTATGGCGATCCGATCCCCACAGGTGGAATTCGAGCGTGTTCATCTGGACGCCACCAATTAGGCCCGACAGGTCTTCGATCCAGAGGATGCGGCTCTCGGTGCCCTTCATTTTTGTCAGCTCGCCTGCCTTCAGAGTCTTCGGCATGCCGGGGAGCTGGTGCTTCTGGAAGAACGTCTTTGCCAGGTCGTTGTCGGTATCGCGAACTAGAGACAGCGGCCGGTCCTTTAGATGCGGCAGCATCTTGTCGGCGACGGCGGCGTAATACGCCACCAGGCGCGCCTTGGTGATAGCGGTCCCCGGGTACATTATCTTATCGGGGTTCGACAGCTTCACCCCCACGGCTCCGGCAATCTCCTTGCCCATCTCGGGGTCCAGGCCCTCGCCTGCATCGTCCTCGATCGCCGTTTCCAGCACCACCTGAAAAGCCTTCTTGTCCGCGCGCATTCCCTGGAAGGAGGCATGCCGGACCGACCCATCGGGGGTGATCTCGGCGTACGCAACTTCGGCAACCAGCTCGGGTCGCACCCACTGCGCCTTTCGGGCAATGTCCCTCGGCACCGTGGCGAACGCCGGCTTGTCGAGGCGCCGCTTCTCGAGCTGCGCAAGTATTTTATCGCGCATGGCATCGCTGAACCCGGTTCCGACCCGGCCGCGGTAAATGAACTCGCCCTTTTCGTAGGTGCCCAGGATAAGGCTGGCCATGCCCTTGCCGCTATCGCTCGGGCGCCAGCCACCGATGACGAACTCCTGCCGCTTCGTGCACTTGATCTTGAGCCAGCCGGTGGTGCGATCGCCGACGTAGCGGGCGTCGGCCTTTTTGGCGATCATGCCTTCGTGCCCGCCTGCAGCCATGGCTGCGAACACCTGCTTACCGTTGTCGACCACATGGTGGCTGTATTGCAGGCTGTCGCCTGGATCGCGCTCGCCGATTAGCGCCTCGAGGATGGCCTTGCGTTCGACCAGCTGCAGGCCGGTCAGGTCCTTGCCGTCCTCCTCGAAGATGTCGAAAGCATAAAACTTGAGCGGGATGCCGGCGGAGATACCGGTCTTGAGCATGGAGAAGTTCGTGCGCCCCGCCTCGTCCACCGCAACGATCTCGCCGTCGAGGAGGACGGAGCCTGTCGTTAGCGCCTTCAGTGATGGCAGGATGACCTTGAACTGCTCGGTCCAGTCATGCCCGTTGCGGGTGTAGACCCTGACTTCGGAGCCGGAGATAGCGATCTGCGTCCGGTAGCCGTCGAACTTCATCTCGAACAGCCAGTTGCTGCCGGTCGGGATGGTGGTGGCCAGCGTGCAGAGCTGGAACGGACGGAAGTTCGGGAGGGGGTAGCTACGGGTAGATTCTGAGTCCCTGCGGGATTGCCGCTTTTTGCGGGCTGGGGCCTCTACGGCCTCCATGGCTCACTCGGGTACATCGGCGACTCAATTCGACGAGCGCAAATTTGTTCCGAACGGATCGATTTCGAGGTCGATCCATAATGACCGACCCCGAAAATCTCATCACATGAACAGGGTGATGATGAGCAGAACGTAAGCTATGACTTTGATAATTATCACGATCTCCATGTCGCCCTCCTTTCACTGGTATTTAGTGTCGGGCGCAGGGCTGGATCGGCGGATTAGCCGAAAAAATCGCTGGATTCGCAAAAAAGATTGGCCAGCTCAGACCCACGCGCCAAGGAAGGCTGTGGTGATCAGTTCTCGCCGAAACGGCGGTTGCCGGCCTTATCGGGTGGCGGTACCGTGTCGCTGCCAGCCGGGAGTAAATGCATGTGCGGACGCTTTACGAACGAGTTCACCTGGGCCGAGCTGCACGCGCTCTATAGCCTGAGCGACGAGCTGTTCCCCATGGGGCCGCCGTCGAACATGCAGCCGAAGTTCAACATCGCCCCGACCCAGGACGTGGATTTCGTCGCCACTAACAAGGCCGGCGTCCGTGAGCTGCTGACCGGCCGATGGTGGCTGGTGCCGTTCTGGGCAAAAGAGCTGCCCAAGGCTGCCATGTTCAACGCCAGGATCGAGACCGTCGACAGCTCGCCGGCCTTCCGGGACGCTTTCAAGACCCGCCGCTGCCTGATTCCGGCTGATGCCTACTTCGAGTGGACGACCAGTCCCGTGGACGGCAAGAAGGATCCATGGCTGCTGCACCTGCCGGAGCACCGAGGCTTCAGCTTCGCTGGCATCTGGGCGCATAACGACAACCTGGGCGTGACCAGCTGCACCATCATCACGGCGCCGGCGGTCGAGCACATTGCCCAGATCCACGGCCGCATGCCGGTCCTCCTCGAGGAAAGCGCCTACGATGCCTGGCTGTCTGGGGAGGCACAAGGCGACGATGCCAAGGCGATCCTGCTCGACAACCACCTTGACAGTCAGCTGGAGTTCTTCCGGGTCGGCCGAGAGGTCAATAACAGCCGGTATGAGGGGACGGATACCAAAAAGCCGTTGCTGAACGCGCTATGAACGTGGTCAGGTTCGATAAGAGTCGCCGTCCGCCAGCAAGGCCACGCGACGTGCTCACACCGCTTCTCGCCGTCGCAGCTCTAGTCGCCGTATGCGTCCTTGGCTGGGTGGCAGTCGATCAGCTGATGCCCGCCGGAACTGGCAGTGCCACGGCCAGCGGCGACGGGCGGCGAGTAAGCTTTTCCATGTGCGGGTCGAACCGTCACACCTGCGTCGTCGATGGAGACACGATCTGGCTGGATGGCATGAACCTCAGGCTGCAATCATATGACACGCCAGAACCCTACACCGGCATGTGCGGTGGTCAGGCCGAAGTCGCATTGGCTAAACGGTCCAGCGCGCGGCTGCTCGACCTGCTGAATTCTCACCCGATCGACGTGCAGACCTTTGGCTTGGACAACACGGGCGAGCGTACGCTGGCAACTGTCCGGATCGGCGGTCGCGACGTAGGCGATATCCTTATCGAGGAAGGACTCGCCCGGCGCTGGCCGAACGGCGACGAGTTCTGGTGCTAGTCATGGTTACCTGCATTCGGGTAGCTCGTTCCATCGCGTGGTGAACCGCGGCGACCGCATTTCGAACTTCGTCGAGAACGTCTGCTGCTTGACGGGGCTACCCAGCGTGGCTGCAGGTACAACCGTTGCCCGACCCCAGCGCCGGTTTGCCTCGTCCATGGCCGCCATGACCTTCGCCGCCCGTTCATGGTCGAGGTTATCGAACAGCGCACGCTGCGGGATCGGGGGTGGCACCAGGTCCTGGGTGATGATCCCCGCCTTGCTGTATCGGTAGCCCGATCGCCACAGGGCATCCACCGCCCGCCGCGCTGCCTTGATCAGGGTCAGGCTGTCGTTCGTCGCCTCGGGAATATCGACCGTCATGGAGACGCTTCGCTGCGGCTCGTCGTCGTTGAACCGCGACGTGTGCATGAAGACGGTGACGTGGTCGGTGGCCAGGCCGTGGCGCCGCAGCTTCTCGCCCAGGCGGGTGGCATAGCCGGCGACCGCCTGTTCCATCTGGACCTTCAAGGTCACGCGCTCGCCGAACGATCGGGTGACCGCGCACCCCTTCCGCTGCGGCGCTACGGTCTCCAGCGCGATGCAGGGGATGCCGTTCAGCTCGTGGACGATCTTTTCGCCGACGACGGTCATTAGCTGCCGCGCCAGCTTCGGGTCCATGTCCCGCACCTGGCCGGCGAACTGGATGCCTAAGCCCAGCAGCTTCGCCTGGCTGGCACGCCCGATGCCCCAAACGTCCCCGATCGGGAAGTCGGCCATGACCCTAGTCTGCTCGCGGGAATCGCTAAGATCCAACACGCCGGATGCCAGCTTCTTCGCCGCCTTGTTGGCCAGCTTCGCCAAGGTCTTCGTCGGCCCGATGCCGACACAGGTGGGTATTCCCGTCCATTGCCGTGTCGTCGATCGCAGGTCCGACGCCCATGCTGTCCTGTCCTTCACCGGCAACCGGCTGACGTCGATAAAGCTTTCGTCGATCGAGTAGATCTCCACGTCCGGGGAAAACGTGTTGTAGATTGCATTCATGCGCCGGCTCATGTCGCCGTACAGGGCATAGTTCGAGCTGAAGACGGCGACTTTATTGTCGCGGCACAGATCCCGGATCTGGAACATGGGCTGCCCCATCTTGATGCCCAGCGCCTTGGCCTCGGTCGTGCGTGCCACCGCGCAGCCGTCATTGTTTGAGAGCACGATCACGGGCCGGCGCTCGAGCTTGGCATCGAAGACGCGCTCGCAGCTGCAATAGAACGAGTTGCCGTCGATCAGCGCCAGGCCGGCCGTCATTTCTTGAGATCGCGGATAGTGGCGGTGACGACGCCCCAGACGGACACCTCGGTGCCTTCGGCAACGGTAAAGGTCGGCAGCTTCGCGTTCTCGTTATGCAGCACTATGACGCCGCCGCGCCGGTTCAGCCGCTTTAGGGTCGGCTCACCGTCTATGATGGCCAGCACGATCGACCGGTGCTTGGGTGAAACTGAGCGGTCAACGATGACCACGTCCCCGGGGAAGATCTTCACGTCGATCATGCAGTCGCCGACGACGCGCCATAGGAAGGTCGCAGTGGGGTTCTGCACCAGCACCTGGTTGAGGTCGATCATCGCCTCGATGAAGTCGTCGGCCGGAGACGGGAAGCCGGCATGCACGGACTGGCCTACCATTGGCAGGTTTATGGAAACGAGAGACGACAACGGGACGGGCATTCCTCCCTTCGACATCTCGACTTGGCTAATCCGCATTTTCGAATCCATGATTGGTTCGCGACACTCTGCGCACGAACGAAACAAGAACGGAAGCGGATGATTTTTGCGATCCGGTAAACTTTATCTCCGGACACAAGCCGATAAGGCGGGTGGCAAAACACGGCTGGGGACGACCTTAGCCCGTTAGCTTCTCGTTAAATCGACTCGGTCATTTGCGTGCGCGCCCGAAACTCTGGACGCAATACGCCGATGCCTAAAGCCGCCCTGACCCCGCGAATGATCTCCGATTTCTGCCGGCTTCGCCTGGGGAAACTCCTAGCGGAAAACGAGCGCTCTGCGGTGTGCAGGTACCTTACCGATCTCCTCGGGCTACACGCCTTCCCGCCGTACCGAGGGCGATGGATCGACTGGTCACAAGTTGCCATCGCCGCCGGCGTCGAGAGAGAAAGGCTGCAGGCCGCCCGTCATCAGCTCCAACCGGTCTTCGATGCCGTATCGCGTGCCGTCGCTATGCAGGACGTGGCGCCATCTCTTCGGACGCCATCCGGGGATATCCTCACCGCAGAAGCACCGAAGAAACGATCGGGCCGGCGGGCAGCGGTCGACGAGGATCGGCCGGCGCCACGAAAGCGAGGCCCAAAGCCTAAGGTCATCGTTGAATTCCCCGAACCGCTCTGGACCGAATGGAAGGAACCAGAGACCCTGTCCGAAGCCTTGAACCTGCACATGCGTCGCCACGGCGACACGGTCCAGCACCTTTTCCTTGCACTGGACAGCAACGGCAATGCCAACAACCAGCGTACCCTGATGAAGTGGTGTACCGGCCAGCTGGTGCCGCGCACGGTGCAAAGCCTGGCAGTCCTGGCAAAGGTCGAGCGTCGATATCGCCTGCCCGAGGGCTACTTCAAGTCCAAGATGCCGAACCGCGGGCGGGCGACATATGGCCATGGCCTCGAGGGTATCTCTGCCCATGAGCGTCGGCGCTTGGCCTGGCACCTGCCCGACGACTTCCTCGGCCGGACGAAAGTCGAGCAGGACGAGATCCTGGCCTGGGTGCGCCGCGTCATTATTACCGGGTCGACGGACTACCGTCGCTACCAGGCCGAGGCCATGAAGCAGAAGTATGCCGTACGCTTCACCGCTTTCCTGGGACGCAAGCGCAAGCCGGTGACCGCCAATGACAATCCGGATATCGACCTCTACGACCTGGATGCTGAACTGGAGTCCGCGGTGGTCGATGCGCCAGCCGCCCTGGACCGGGAAATGAACGAGCTCCTCCGCTTCAAGACCGCGACGCTGACCGCTTTCGGTTTCCAGCGCAACGGCGTCTGGAACGAGGAGACCGCATCGCAGAAGGTCGAGCACCTCAGCCTGATGTTCGGCTCATTGGCGTCGGATCCCCGGAGCACGGTCAAGGGCTGTGGCGTGCCGCTCGATAGCCTGTGTTTCGCGATGCTGGTGTTTCCCGCTGTGTGGGACTGGTACCTCCAATGGCGGGAGCGCCGGCGCGGGTTCTACACGAAATGGGAAGTCGACATGCTCAGCGTCGTCCTGGGCATGACCCGGGCCGACACGGGCTGGATACGGCAGACGCCGTCGCTGGCCGATCGCCTGAAACCGATCCGGGGCCTGATATCCGACCATGACATCGCGGTTGCGCGGCAAGACTGGGACGCGGCCTGCGAGAGCTTCCATAAGCATGCCCGGCACCGGATCAAGGAAATCCAGCGCGTCGCCCGCATCCACCGCGATCCGTTCGAGCCGATACTGCCGGTGCTCGAGTCCGACAGCCCGGTGGGTGAATACCGCAAAATCACCGAGGAGATCGTGCGCCTGATGCCAGATGAGCGCCGTTATCCGCGCGCGGCCGCCGGGTCCGTCAGATCGTTCCTGCTTCTTCGCTTGGGCATGCACCTCGGGCTACGGCAGCGGAACTTGCGCGAGCTCCTGGTATGCCCGCGAGGCCGGATGCCGACATCGGAGCGGCATCTCGAGGACAGAAAGCGAGGCGAACTGCGATGGAGCGATCGCGAACAGGGCTGGGAAGTCCTCATCCCTGCCGTCGCCTTCAAGAACTCGACTTCGTCTTTCTTCGGCTCGAAGCCGTTCCGGTTGGTGCTGCCAGACCTGGCCGGGCTCTACGACATGATCGATGCTTATCTCGACCGGCATAGGGCCCGCCTGATCGGCGATGCCGCCGACCCGGGCACCTTTTTCGTGAAGTCGGTGAAGCGGACCAGCGCCGACGCGTCCTATAATCAGAACACCTTCTACGAAGCCTGGCGCCTGACCATCCAGCGCTATGGCATCTACAATCCCTACACCGGTCGCGGCGTAATTCGGGGTCTGCTGCCCCACGGACCCCATAATGTCAGAGACGTGCTTGCCACCCACATCCTAAAGCAGACCGGTTCATATGAGCAGGCTAGCTACGCGATCCAAGACACGCCCGACATGGTGGCGAAGCACTACGGGCGCTTTCTGCCCCAGGACAAGGCGGCAATCGCGGCGAAGATACTGAACAAGGTATGGGAGGCGGCTTAGGAAGCTATACGCACTTAATCGCTACCGAATATGATAGGGGATTCCGGCTCCGTTTCCCAGAAGACGGCATTCCCGTGCGAAATATGGTGGACTGCGACCCGCCGCGGTTAGTCCTCGCAACTGCTGCCTTGACTGTTCCAGACATATTCCAAGAACATGCGCTCCTTGGAGGCTTCTCGGAAAAGCTGAAACAGATCTCAGAGTATGGGATATCCATTTGATCGTAGATTTGTGATCGCTCATTGTCCCGGGCAGGCTATGGTCGTGGGAGGGGTATATGGACAATCAAATTTGGGATTACTTCGTTGGCCTCAGGCAGGACTTGCTTACGGCCACTACCGGTATTCAAAACGCCGGGTTCAGCCTCTATTGGGACAATTCGACGCCCAACTCATCGACCAGAAGGCAATTGAAGGCCGTTTTGGAACGACACGTCCTCGAAGCCAAGAAATTTGGCCTGCTTGTGGTGACGCGCCATACCGATTGCGGCCGGAGAGGGCACTATCGGAAGGCTGACCAGTTCGGCTATCTCACGACGAACGCTTACGGCATGGAGATTCCCTACCGCGACCCACGCTTCGAGTGGGGAGACTTCCTGTTTCAAGGAAAGCGATGGGAGCCGTGTCCGTGTTCGAGTAACGGCGAATTGGTCGAGCATCATGTTATTGACGACGTGGTGTTCGAGAGCGGGTCGAACCTGCCAACTTGCACCGCCATCTACAACGTTCTGGCTGACCTGCAATCGGCAATAGACGCGGCGGGCGACAAACAGCCTCGGTCGGGCATCCGCGAGTATCTACTGCGGGCCATCATCCAGATTAACGACGCCGTTCTTCCCTCGACGGTTGACGAACACATCAAGACACAGCGCATATTAAGTGCCAAACCCGCTTGACCAACGAACGATATAGCGATGCGCCTGGCGTCATGCCTGAGGCCAGGAGAACCACAACTTGTTCCGTATTGACCGCGATACGAATGCCATTCAGCCCTTAAAGGCCGGAAGCTTCTCGGACTTTGGCTTCAAGGAACGGGCGCATCTGCAGGAGTGGATTGCTAAATACCCTTCCTGCCTCGGCGAGGATCTCCTCATCATTCAGAAGGAGTTCGCAGGATTTTCCGACACTCAGGAGCGTCTCGACCTCCTGGCGCTGGACAAGGAAGGTCGGCTGGTCATCATCGAGAACAAGCTCGACGACACGGGCCGCGATGTGACGTGGCAGGCCCTGAAATATGCATCTTACTGTGCCAGTCTGAAGACGGACAGCATCTGCTCCATATATCAGGAGCACCTAGCCAAAACAGGGCAGCCGGGCGTCGCTGCGGAAATAATCGCTGACTTCCTCGAGGTGGGTGATCTATCCGAAGTGGCCCTGAACCGTGGACTGACTCAGCGCATCATGCTCATCGCTGCCAATTTCCGTAAGGAAGTGACCTCGACGGTATTGTGGTTGATGAACTTCCGGCTTCAGGTTCAATGCTTCAAGGTTACCCCGTGGTCCATGGGGGAAGACCTCTTCCTAAATGTCGAGCAGATCATCCCTGTCAAGGACACACAGGACTTCGTTATCGGACTTGCGGACAAAGCGCAGGACGAAGTGCAGTCATCCTCTGCCGAAGCGCATCGCCATGCCATCCGGCGCGAGTTCTGGTCCGAAGTGATCAAGGCGATGGTGAACAAGTCCACTCTCTATCGCAACATTTCCCCGGGCGTGGCGAACTGGATAGGGGCAGGTTCGGGAGTTCGAGGCATCGGTTTCAACTTCGCTGCATCCGGCCGATACGGTCGCGCTGAAGTTTACATCGACCGGGGCGAGCAAGAGGAAAATAAGTTTGTCTTCGACAAGCTCCATCTCAACAAGGAGGCCATCGAGGCCGTATTTGGAGGCGAGCTGACCTGGGAGCGATTGGACAACCGTCGCGCTAGCAGGGTCAAGGCTGAGATCAGAGCGAACGTCTTCGAGAAAGACGAGTGGCCCGGGATGGTCGACTTCATGACGGACGCTATGGTTCGCCTTGAAAAGGCTTTCCGTGAGCCGCTCCGCCAGATCGGAATGGAACTCAAGGCATGGTCACCGTCGACCGAGGAAAGCGATCTCGACGAGGACCAGTCGTAAAAAGCAGAACTGTTCGCTGCAACTGCCGGCACCGCGATGCCACGATGATCACTGCCTGGCGAGAACGGGAGAGCGCCGATGTGTCGGTTGAAACTTGCCGCTACCTGATTTCGTATTCCTCCCCGTTCCACTGCCAGGTGACGGAGCCGTTTCCGAATCGAAGATTACGCATGCCGTTTTCGAAGTTCTGGCCGAGTTCGACGTCATCAGCCAGCATTTGCAGGATGGTCTTGGGCTCCTGCCCGTTTCCACCGAAATGGATGACCTCCAGCAGACATCCGCCTGAACCGCAAAAAAGACTGCCGCGGTGGTGTACGAACAGAGTGTCAAATTCGGCGCCGTTGGCATCCTGCGCCAGCTTAGCGCGTGCCACTTCGATGTCGGCAGTGCGTTCTTCTTCGTCCAGCTTGACCCAGCTACGTTCAGATCTCGATAGTTGATCGAGGTCGATCCATTCTAGGGGCGTATCTTGCGCCCAGCTCATGGTCGGTATCATCACCAGAACGGCTAGCAAAATCGATCTAAGCACTTAGAACCTCATTCTAGACCGGAGGGGGTAACCTAGCGAGCGACGCACGACCAGAGCGCGGCGGTAGCCGCACGTGAACCGGTGAGCACTACGGTTATTTGTTCGCGGCCCATCCGGAACACCAGCTCCGAGCTTGCCTCGAAGGGGGATTGGAAACCTTCTTCCTCCCCTCCTCCTAGGAGCGTCAGGACGTTTGGATTTCTCACCTCGACGCCGGATAGTGGAAATGTCGTGCCGTCGAACAGAACGTCGGCGTCGATCTCCTGTTCCTGCTCGAAAGCCCAGTCCTTGTTGTACAGGTTCAGCTCGAACGCCTCGTTGCATTGGCGTAGACCATCAGCATGATCTTGCTGTTGACCTCTTTCGTCATCAGGCAACCCAGGTCAGGATCGTCCTTGAGAGGGCCGCCGTCCCAGCCGTTAACCGAGAACTCACCCGTAGACAGCTCCGCTTCACTGCCAGCGTCACCACTCATGTCGGTCATGTTGGGTTCCGTGCCGTCAGTCCGGAACTGCAGCAGATAGGCCTCGCCTTTCGGATCGACGCCTTGGCAACTGATGGTCATGGGTCCGAGATACGGGTTGCTGTATGCGCAGCTTCCAGTGACCTCGGTCGATGTGGGAGGGACGCCCTCGATACCAAGGTTGAGGATCACCTTGTCCAGGCTCTGCAGCTGGCTATCGGCGTCGGGCTTCGCGCCTTCCATGCCGCTGAAGGTCATGACGACACCCCGGTCGCCGACAGTCACCGTAAAGCCGGTTCGCCCAGTGTTATAGATCGACTGCATGATCATGCCGTTGCAGTCGTCCGAGAAGTTATTCCCCGCGGCGACCAGGCGCTCGCAGTCACCGGACAAGGATGCCATGCCGCTTAGGTTGCTGAGATCCTGAGCGGCCGCAGGAATGGACAAGCAGGCAAACACACTAGCGGCTAGCAGGCTGCCGATGCGGGCGTGGCGTGAGATATCGAAGAACATCAGTCGATCCCCATCGCCTTGAACACGGCGTCCACCGGATCGGCATAGAACGAGGTCTGAAACTTGGTGAACAGCTCGGCGGGCACCGTGGCGATGTCGACCGCACTGGCCATTGGAAGCAATATCCGCTTGGCACCTGCATCGAACGCCACCTGAAGGCACTCCGCAAGGTTTTCCACCGGCACGATATTTCCACCCAGGCTCATGTCACCAAGAACCGCCATCTGGCTCTGCAGGGGTCTCTTGAGCACACCGGAGCAGTACGCCACGAAACCGGCCAGCGTGATCGCCCTTGGAGCGCCCGTGTTATGGAGTTCGACCATGTGTAGGTGGAAGTCGTGGTCGTTGACCCGGATACCGGAGCTGATCCGCTGGCCATTGGCCTTGAAGTAATCGAAGGCTACCTTCAGCGCTTCCCTGGAGCCAGCATTTGACCCAAGGCCGGACGTGGTCAACTTGCCGGAGCCTGCGGTGGTTTGAGTTTCGACCCTGTAGAGGCCGAGATGGCCATTCGCTCCAGTCGCGATTGTATGCAGCGCTCCAGGGCTAAGCGCGCTGTCTGATATCAGCTTGCCTCCTCCCTGTTCGGGAACCGGTATGAAGGTTTCCTCCAGCGTCTCCTGGTCGATGTAGGAGAAGTGGACGTCGAAGAATTCCATACCGCCGATCTTCTTCAGCTGCTCTTTTACCCGGCGCCTGGCCTCGAGGGCGTAGGCGAGGCAGCGACGGACCGCTTCCTTATCGAAATCCCCGCCCGGATGAAGCAGCTTCAGCAACCCGGACACCGTGCGCTTCACCGCTATGGTGTCGCGCTGGTTCAGGTTGTTGCCGAGCTTGAAATAGCGGTCGATGGCATCGGAGAAGTTCCGCTTCCGCATCTCTCGCATGTATTCGGCCAGGTAGTCCGTGATCAGCCCGAAGCGGTTGGTGAAGAACTCCGGTCGCATCTTCGGGATTTCCCAGCCCGGGATGTAGGCGTGGAAGCGATCGAAGAATGCGGAATCGATCATAACCTCCGGGAAGGGCGCCAGGAGATGGCTGGTTTTGATCAGGTTGTCGACATTGCTGATGTTGCCCACGAAGACCATGGAAGCGGACGCAGCAACGGCATCGCGCCCGCGGGCAAACGAGCCCGAAGCCATGAAGTCCTTCATGATCTGCACGCCGTCCTTATCCTTGAACGAGATGCCCGCGACCTCGTCAAAGGCGACGACGTCCCACAGCCCCACCAAGCCAACGGCGCGGCTCGACATGTTGTAGAACAGGTTGGCCACGGTGGTCTGCCCGCCGGAGATCAGGATGCTATTCGGGCTGCACTCCTTGTAGACGTGGCTCTTCCCGGTGCCCTTCGGACCGAGTTCGCACACGTTGTAATTATTCTCCACGAACGGAACGAGGCGGGTCAGCAGGTGCCACTTGGCCCGCTCGTGGAAATGGGTCGGCTCCATGCCCGTCGAACGCAGGAGCACATCCATCCACTCGTTCTCCGAGAATCCCTTCCGGCCTTCGAAGAGCTCGTCCATGTCCATGTTGGGCATCTGGATCGGCTTGATCTCGCTGATGCTGAAGGGCGACTTCTTCTGACCTTCTTCGAAGAAGTAGTGGATGGTCACGATCGACCAGATGCCGCCGGCCAGCAGCTTTTCATACCTCTTGACGTCCGATGCCGAAACGGAGGCGTCTTTCACCCCCAGGTTCGACAGCAGCGCCTCATAGATGTCGCGCTTCTCGTTCAGGCGGACCGTGACCTTGTCGATGACCTTGTAGCTGCCGCGCTCCCGGATCTTGGACTTGACCTTCTCGGCCTCGTCCGGTCGGACGTAGTTCTCGGAGAGGATCTGCTTTACGGTCTCCATGCCATCGCGGATGGTAGCCTCGTCGTCGGAGGCGCAGTACATCCCCAGGAGATACTCCAGGACGTACACGGGGACGTTGGCGCCCTCCTTCAGCAGCTTCGTGAGATCTTTCCGCACGACCTTGCCGGCAAAATGCCGGTTCAGGAGTGCGTCAACTTCGTCGGTTTCCACCTTAGAAGTCGCTGGAGAATGCAAGGTCGATACTGACATCTTGACGGACCACTTCACTGTCACTGCCCGCATCGCGAACGATCAGGCTGTATTTTCTGGACTTGTCGAATGAAGCGTTGGCCAGGGTCAGCCAGACGTCCTTCTTCCAGTCCTCGTTCATTTGTGGCGTAGCGCTGTCCAGGCTGACGGTCTCCACGCTGGAGATGGCTTGGCCGTCATCGTATATGCCGATCTTCACAATCGCCGGCTTCTTCCGGTCGGAGATCGCTTCCGTCTGCAGCAGGGTAATGCGCTGGCGCGGTGTGGTGATCTTGGCAGGATAGTTGAGCAGCGTTACGCCTACCGTCGAGATCTTCGTCGCGGCCTTTGCCTTCAGATCCTTCTGCTGACGGACCTTGATGATGGGAACACAGATTTCCTGCAGCATGGCGCCGCCATGAACGAAGCGCGCACCTCCGACGAAATGGAAACGATTGGCCCCTTTCGGTACCCAGAATTCCGTTTCACCGACGACGTTGGACGTCGAAGCGAGCTTGCCACGCCATGCCCCCGGGTTATCTCCGAGTGTATCGCCGATCACGTAGCGCTTCTTGGCCGTAATCGGGTTTGTCGGCTTGGCGTCAATGCTGTTCTTGTCGACGGCAGACGGTGCTGTCTCCTGGAACAGGAATCCGTGGTCGGCTGTGACAATGACGTTCGTGCCGTTCAGATTGTTCATGATGTGCCGGACCAGAGCAGCGATATCGTCGATGGTCTTGCGAACCGCGGCAAAGGTGCCGTCCTCGTTGCCGGTGTCCGCTGTCTGGTCGATAACATTGTGGTATACGTAGACGACCTGCTTGCCTTCCAGGAAGGCACGGCCGGCATCCTTCTTCATGGCCATGAGGTCATCCGCCTTGACGGCTACCCCTGCATGGCCGGCGAGTATCTTGCCGCGGTTCTCCAGCCCTGCGGAGGACTTACCGTCGACGGAGACGATGCCGTCTTTACCGATCGCGAGCTTCGCGTGCGGCAGCAGGGAAGCCATCCCCAGCGCCGTGTAAGACGGCAGGACGGAAAGCTGCGACGACAACTTGGCGGTAAAGCGATAGCGTCCGTTGAGTTCAGCCTCGAGCTCTACGCCCGCTTCGTATCGGAACGCGTCGCTGATGATCACGAACATCCGGCGGTCGGGTGCCTTGTCGATGTGAGGGGCCACATGGGCATTGAAGAACCTTGCCTGACGGTCCACCCCTTCGATACGCCACTCGCCACTGACCAGCTTCTCGGCGTGCTTACCCCAGCTTAGTGCTA
Source organism: Devosia sp. Z11_6 (assembly GCF_058133665.1). Taxonomy (NCBI): domain Bacteria; kingdom Pseudomonadati; phylum Pseudomonadota; class Alphaproteobacteria; order Hyphomicrobiales; family Devosiaceae; genus Devosia; species Devosia sp. Z11_6. The sequence goes on along the minus strand of NZ_JBYUNQ010000007.1, from coordinate 63,880 downwards.
GTTGGGCCACGAAGCCGTTGCAGTAGATGTCCTCCACCATCTCCCGCAGTGACTTCAGGACGTCCCAGCCGCGCAGCTCCACCTTGTCGGCTACCTCGCAGAAGAGGCGGTAGAGCTGGTCGAAGCGGAACAACTCGTTTTCATATGCCTGCCAGAACGCTCCGGCAGTCGCGTAATCGAACCCACCGGCGTGGCGTTGCCGCAGTGCCAGCAACTGGGCAGCATGCACCAGGGCGTCGTAGACATGTGACATGGCCTGCCGTGGGGCATCGTCGCTGTCACCCCATTTGGGGTCTGCCCAATAGGCATGTTGCCGGGCGGAAGCGATGGCCATGACCTCAGCCTCATCGATCGCCGTTCCCGAATCCACGATCCTGCGTGTCAGCTGACGGGCTACGGCCTTCTCGCTGGCCTGGAAGGTCTTGCTGTCCTTGAGGATCTCTGGCTGAAGCCCGTCGATATGGCGGTCGAGGTCGATTTCGCCGGCCACGAGGGCCGAGACAACGTCGTAGCTGCGGTGAAAGCTAGCGCTATCCCGCCAACGGTCCAGGAACACGACGGCGTTTGCAAGTCCCTTGTTGGGCAACATGAAGTGCTTCAGCGCCGACGGCGTGCTGCCGTTGAGGGTCTTGCCAAAGTCGCTGACAAGCAACCTGGTCAGCAGCCCGCCCAGGGTGAGTGTTTCGTGTTCGAAGCCGAAATAGGTCTGGCAGTTCTCCCAGAAGGTGGACGCCACCCCATATTTGTCGAAATCATCCATGAGACCAGAGGTGGCGGTCAGATCGTGAGCGTCTGCGAGTTGCTCGAAGACCGCCATCAGGATGTGGTGGAACTCCCACTGGTCCGACTTGGCGAGCACGGCCATGATCTTGAGGTCGAGGACGGCTTCCCCATCCTGGGGTTCAACGAGGCGGGCAACGCGCTCCACCCGGTCCTTGCTGGCAAAGAATTTGGCCCGTGCGGCCACGTGCTCGCGCAGCGAGGGCCTCACCAACTCCAACTCGCCGACTATCATGCTCGCTCGATCAGCCGAGAATGACTGCGCGTAGTGGCGAATGTCGAGGAGCCAGTCTCCGTCTGTCGAGGGCCGCGCCCCCTCGGCGTACAGGAGGAACTTGTCGTCCGGACGATCAAGCTCGACGTTGATCTTGATCTCCAGTGGCGCCCGCTTGTTGATGTCGATGACCTCGACGCCATCGATCTTGATCTGGTTGATGGATTCCTTGAACTCGCCATCAACGTCCTGCCAGAACACGATTCGTCTGGTTTCGAAGTGCTTCGACAGTCCTTCTATGACACGCTGCATTTCCATCAGTCGTCATCCTTCCCGACAACGGCCTTGGTCTCGGCCAGCAGGTTGCCGAACTTCGCGTAGTTGACCTTCACGCCATCATCCAGGTCGATCCGGATGCGCTGGTCGGCCCGATGCCGCAGCTCCTCTTCGAACCGGCCCAACTCCTCCAACTGCTTGATGAGCTTCGCCCGCTGGGTGTCCTTGCGCTTGCGCTCGGCACTGGAGAGGTTGACGCCGTTTGCTTCCGCCGCCAGGCGCTCGATGCGACTTGCCATCTGCGACTGCAGGGGCACGACATAGTTCATACGCATACGGGCCAGCGTGCCCTCATTGTAGCGATGCATGTAGACGATGGCTTCGAACGCCTTCTCCTTGCCGCTGGAGAACACCCAGTAAATGGGCCGGCGCTTGTACATCTTCAGGTGGTCGCTAAAGAAGTCGCGTTTGAAATACTTGCGGATGTCCTTACCGATAGCATTCTCAATGAAGGCGAGGTTGTCATTGAAATGCTCAGTTCCAAACGTGACCTTCAGGAATTCGTGAAAGCGATCAGCGACGTCGTCTTCGAACCAGCTGTCGTCAAGCATCGGGATGACGTTGTCGGCATCCGGCATGAAAGTCGGAGCTGGAACCCGCTCAAGGTACGTCTCTAGCGACTCCCCCTCACTTGCAAGTATCCGGCCTCCTTGGTCGATGGAGTAGCGTCCGAACATGCATCCAACTGAGAAAGATAAGAAGTCTCGAATGGTGTCGACCATCCGCAAGAATTCCAATTCCGCGTTGGGTCTTAGATCATACCTGTACGATGGGTTGCAGGTGAGAGTGATTTCACTAACTGGAGTAGACGGTGACAACTCACCCTGTAGCCCGTAGGCTTCCAGAAGCACACTATTGACCCTCGTCTCCAAGGAAGATGTTTGCTCGATTGCAGACTGCCAGACACGGCATAGTTTACCGAATGCCGTCGAAAATGTATCTGATCCATCCTTTATTGAAAGTATAGGTAGCGTCTTGAAGTCCCATGACGTTTCCTTTTCATTCCAGTCAGCTTGGCTAATTTCCACCAGACTTCGGATTATATCCGACAACTCTGTTTTCAAGGAGCTTGCCGGCAGCGGTACGGTCTTCACATCGAAAAGGTTGATGGACATCGTCGGATTTGCTATTTCCAACGCGATCCGAGCCACCGGTGAGTTCAGGATCGCAAGAAGGACATATAGATCCCATCCTTCTGCGGGGAAGACGGCGAGCCCTTTAGTGTCGAAAGTTGTGTTTTTTGGAAGGAAGCGAAAACCTGATTTTTTCGACGAGATGGGTGACCAAGTGACACCCTGCCTGAACCAATATCTTTCCGGAATCACCCTTCCTGAGGAGTGGGACCGGTAGTATTTTAGAGCTTCTTCGGACCAATTTACTACGTACTCGAGGTTGCCTGCCCACTTCCGGTACGGTCCACCCTTAGAGTAAAGAAGCCACTTTTTACTTCCATCCCATGTATCTTTTTCAGAAACTTCCCATATGAAGCGAAGGAAACGATCATTGTCTGAAGTTATATTTTTCCCAATAACGTCAATCGCGTCTGAGATGTTTTGTCCAGTCAGCGCGTTCAGAAGGGCATCAGGTATCCAGTAAGCAAGAGCCGCGCTGGGAAGGCGAACAAATTGGCTTGGTGATCTTACGAACAGGTTCTGGGAACCCGTATTGTTTATCGCCTCTAGTGCGAGGTCTCGTTTGCCAGCTTCCGACCTCCCTTCAATGAGGCGAACAAAAGTTGACCGTCGATCCGGCGTGCTTCCCTTCTTCAGGACGAAAGCCGTCGTGGACACAACCTCTCCCCCGATGGTGTCGAACCCCCGCGCACCCAAATGGATCATGCTGGTAGGGGGAGCGTCGTTTAGGACCGAACGTCTGAAGTTCTCGAATGTCGGCAAGAACATCCAGGATTGCATGTTGATCATCGAGACATAACCGCCGGGGCGTGTCATCGCCAAACAACGCTCCATAAACATGGAGAAAAGGTCGGACTTGCTGTCGGGAAAGAAGGTTTGAGCATGTGCCTTCAAGCGGGCGTTCATCCCGTTTGACCCCATGTATGGCGGATTTGCCGCCACCACGTCGTAAGTTCGCGCTAAGGCTTCCGCCTGCCTAACCAACGGCGTCAGCACAGAAATCGCTTCAAGGTGCTCGGACTGGTCGAGAAGGTCACCGCCATGTACAGCCGTGAGTCTCTCCTTGAATGAGGGCAAGGTGGCAGCAATCACAGCTGGAATCTCAATCAAAGATCCAAGCGTTTTCCCACTTTCAAACAGCTCAGCCAACGCCGCTACGGCCCGACGTTCCGCTGCCGAGCTTTCTGACAAGGCGAGGCCTGGCTGCAACAGGGTAGTCGGCAAGAGATCGCCTGAAGACAGCAGCTCGAAGGTGCTGTCAGGTGGTAAGATGTCTTCGCGCAGTTTCTTTTGTAAAAGTCCTTTGCTTTCCTGTATGGAGAGCACGTTAAGCCGTACCGGTGCCTCGCTGGAAAGAATACGCCGGTCATCGGCCCTGGCCCGCATGATAAGCGCAAACCCCGATAGCTGGGCGGCGCGGTCATCTATGTCCAGACCGTAGACGTTCTTCTCGAGGATCAGGCGCGGGATGTCCCTAAGCCTGTAGCCACGCTCCAGATATATCTCTCTAAAAAGGTCGTACGCTTCAACGAGGATATGACCAGATCCGCTGGCGGGATCGAGAAAGGTTATGGCCTCAGGGTTCAGGCTAGTTGGTGTTTCTGCAGCGATCTCGCGCTGGACATCTTCCGGCTGCTCCGACTGCTCGATGTAATATACCATCTTCGCCTTGAGCGGCGAGTCCGGGTAGGTCGCGAGCCATTTCGCGCCGAGCGAGTTCTGGACCATGTACTTCACGATCCAGTTTGGGGTGAACAGTTGGGTGGCCGCTGGGATGTCCTCAGACTTCACCACCTTGCCGATAACTTGGTCTTTTTTCTCCGAAATATAGAACTGGTACAGCCAGCCGATGATCTCGATCTCCCGCCAGTCGGCTTCCGGAATTCGCCGGACCATCTCGCGGATTACAGAATCCGAGTGCAGCAGGTTGTCAGGCAACAGGAGCTCGGTCTCGTCGTCGATCCGCTCGAACAGGAACGGCATCGCCGCATGCAGCGCATTGCATTGGGCAACGAGCAGCATGCGGTAGAGCTCCTCGTCCTTCCGACCATCGAGTTTCAAATCGACGATGCGATCGGTCTTCAATCCGGGAAGACTTACCCTATCCGCCTGCTGAACGATCTCGGGGGTAGTTTCGCCACCCGGATGGCTGAGAACCCGGAAGCCGTGGTCCAGGTACCCGTGAAGCTCCATGTAACGGATGGCGGCAAACCGGTTGAACCATGTGTAAGCCACTTCCTCCATGACAGCGTTGTACCCGCGAAGCGCTATCTTGCTCTCGAGATCGCGACACTGCCGTGCGACAGCCCTGGGGTAGGCTTCCCCGTTGATGATGGCGACATCACCCTGCTCCTGGATCACCGCAGCACCACCGTCGACGATGCCGAAGCGCGCCGCCCGCATTTTGACGGCAACGATGAAGTCGCGGCGAGCCTGCGGTGCGTAAGATTTCAGGATGCTGGTGTTGATCGCCATTGTTCTCGTTCCCACGGGTCAGCGGATTTCGACGCGCTCATCATTTGCTATTGCGGCGAGCAGCTGGACTTCTAGCTTCGCGAGGAAGGCCTTTGCGTCTGCTGGGGTCTCGATGAAATGCCCCGCATCCACCAAACTGGCAGGGCGAAGAATAGCTCGGCGCTTGATCGGGGCGACCGGCGGGGCCGGCGGCTTGCCTCCCCCGTGCGGAGGTTCGCCAGGCCGCGGCGCCGGTTCCGGCACCACCACCGCGATCACCGCGCTCTCGCGTTCGATGAGGTTGAACGCGTCATCATAAGCGTCGCCCGCCTCCGCCTGTAGCTGGAAGATATGGGCGATGCTCTTCTCGGCCTCGATGCGTTTCCGGATCTTCTGCAGGGGCATGAGAGCCATGTTCCGCAGCTCACCGACGCCGTGCTGACGGTCGAGTTCGGCCTGGATCTTCGTGATCAGGTCATCGACCTTCTCGATCGCATGCTTGCGACGAGCCGAAACGATCTCTTCGTTCACGGCGTCAATGTCGGCGATCAACTTGGCGCCTTCGTTGACAGCTCCATAGGGCGCCGGCATCGACAGGATCGCTCTGATGCGGTCCAATGCCTTCTTCGCGGTCTCGTTCTTGACGAGCTCGCTTTCGTTCGGCTGAAAACGGATCACGGCTTTGCCCATGTCGTCCCAGGCTTTCCGCTGGTTCTGATAGAAACCGGACAGATCCGCGTGGTCCTCGGACAGGTCAAGGAAGTCGTCCTTCAAGGCGAACATGTGCTCGATGAGTGCCGCGGGATCTTCGATCGCGACGGCCTTGCGGATAACCCCAAGGCCATCCTTCATCTCGGTGCCGCCCGGATAGGTGCCGGTCTCAGCGACCTGGCGCCAGCCGTTGAACTCATTCTGCCATGTCGTCAGGCTTTGGCGAATGTAGGTGGCGAGGCCATCCTCGCTGTCGGGACCGGACTTGCCGAACATCTCTTTGGAGAGGTCTCGAACCTTCAGGAAAGTGTCCTTCGCGACAGCCTTCCGCGGGTGGATCGTTATCCGCCGCCACTTGTTAGGGCCATCCAGCTCGTCCCAAATGCGGTCCCGCGCGAGGGTCTCGCCGCTAGCGGCGAGGGAGACATCCCCGTGGGCGACCAGATGAGCAATCAGCAATACCGTTTCCCAGTCGCCCCAACCGAAAGGCCGGCGACCGAAGCGGGAAACCAGTTCGTGCAACACGATCTGCTTGCTGGAGGCGGTCATCAAGGTGACGTGGTCGAGCACTTCCTTGAGGGCGCGTGGATTGTACCCACCGCCTTCCAGCTCCAGTCCCCCGTCCAAAGCGTTTCGCAATGTCGCCGGAATTTCCGACCTCGGATCTTCTACGCGATGATCGATGAGCCCGAGCTTGGGAAAAGTGTTGTCGATCAGATATGTCAGCGCCTGGTCGATAATGGCCTGGGGGCTGCCCGATACGTCCGAGAGATGCTGGCCGGCAACGTAGACGCGGGCCTCCTGCAACAGGCGATTGATTACGACGGCGACACGGCCACGGCGCTCGGTGTTTTCCCGAGCCTGGTCCTGAAGGATGCGGCGAACCGACTCCGGCTGGGAGCCATCGCTCTTGCGGTCGATGAGCTTTTCGGTCTGCAGGAAGCGCCGGACCTCGCGGGCCAGATCCCGGTCGTTATCGAGGCGAACGATGACCTGGCCGTCATTGTCCAGGCTCTTCATCGTCGCCCTGGCGTCGTCGTAATCGGCATAGTCGTCACCCAGCGGGGTGATGATGTTCAGGACGAGATCGGCGTCTATTCGCGACGAGTACGGATGGGAGTCAGTGAAGCGACCGACCTCGAAGTCGTTGCCGGTGGTCTTGTGCCTGAACTTGCCGCGATTGAGGGTGCGGATAATGTCATCATAGATGATGTCGTTGAGGAGCTTCAATTCCTCCGACGTCGTGGTCTGGACGACCGCAATCTCCTTGGAGATGTCGCGTTCCTCGTTGGTGAGGAAATAGAAGTCGTCGCCGTTACGGTTGACCAGTGTCTCGTTTTCCAGCCGTCCGAGGCTGGCCTCGATCTTGCGACGGAGCTCCAGCTTGTCGGTGTCGATCTCGTCGATGAAGAGCGTCACCAGGTTGTCGACGTTGCCCTTGATCTCCTCGACATAGCGGATCAGGAACAGAGTCTTGAGCACATCGGAGTCGAACGGTTCGAGCGACGGATTGTCGTCCACGCCCTTGATAGCGCGGCGCACGATGTCCTCGAGAAAGCTCTCGATGGCGGGGTAGAAGCGATAGAAGGGAACCAGCCGGCCGACGTCGTCCTCGGAAATCGAAACAGCGGCCGTCTGGAAGGCGTCCAGCATCGAACGTTCGCCCTTTGCCAGGTGGGCGCCCGTGGCCCCACTGACGCGGCTGGCGTCAAACACCTTTTGCACCAGCTGGAACTGGTAGGGAACGAACGGATAGACGGCCGCGAAATCGGCCTCGTCTGCATATGCCCGAAACGTCATGCCGGTCTCCCGGAAGGTCATCTGGTTCCGCAGGACGTCCGCCTTGGAGGTATAGAGCTTCTTCAGCTCGTCGGTGACATCGGGGCCGGTGGCGCCCTCGTCCCTCTCCTTCTTGCGGAGCAAGCGTTTTTGGATGACCTCGTTCGCGTGTGCACCCGACAGCGAAAGCCGCGTGCGGAACCGCCCCTGGATCTTGGAAAAGTCGTTTGCCCGTGCGGAACGGAGGTCGCCGATGATGGCATCCATGTCAGCCTGGGAGGTGACTGCGACCCACGCCTTTCCCTTGCAGTTCGTGCCAAGGTTCTCGACCACGGTCTGCAGGTTCGTCATCAGCCTGGTGTCCTGACCGATGAAGGCACCGATTTCGTCGACAAGGAACACGATCCGGTCGATACCGGATGCCTCGATATATTCGTTTACCCACCGCGAGAAGTTCTCGATGGTAGGCTTGAAGTCGGCCTCAAATTTCTCGAACCATTTGTCGGCATCATCCCGACTTAGGCCGGTGGCGTCGCCGAGGGCGGCCATCGTGTCATCGAGATGGAAATGATATGCGTCGCGTTCGACGAGCCAGTTACCACCAGAGTGCTGCTTGAACGCTTCGTGGAATGCTTCCAGCTTGCCCTTGGATTTGAGGTAGCGCTCCAAATGCGCGATGTGCGGGTAATCTGCGCAGAGTCCCAGCTTCTCGTTGAATACGCGCAGGAACACGTTGAGGATGGCGTTCTCGTCATGCCCGTCAGCCCGGCTGTCGACGTTGAACAGCACGACTTCCGTCTTCATCTTGGCTGCGAGCCTGAGGTCGGCCGCCAGCATGGGATCGGTGATCTTGCCATCGAAGAAATCGATCGCCTGCCGGGTAACCCCGTCCTTGGTCACGGTGCCGTTGGCGAGGACATACGACAGGATCTTGAGGAAGTGCGACTTGCCGGAGCCGAAAAAGCCGCTGATCCAAACGCCGTTCTGGCTTGATTGCTCTATCTGATCGGTTCCGAGATAGGCCTTAAGGAACTTGCGGAAATGAACATCAAGCTCCCGGGTGACCACGTATTCGTCCAGTTCCTGGAAAATGCTTTCGGAGTCAGACTGATCGGCCTTGATAACCCCGTTGATAGGGCGAGAGATCTGCTTGTAGAAAAGTTCCGCTATCTTCATTTGACTCGGTGTCCCCCGTCAGTCAGCAAGGCGAAATGCACGGTAGTATGGCTTGTCGGTAATGTCGCCGAACAGACTTAGCGACTGGCCGTCGTAGCGTCCGGGGTAAAAGACGACCAATGGTCTGGAGCCGGTCAGTGGCTGCAACGCATTGAGCAGGTTGTGCGTGCGAACGAGCGGATACGCAGAGCCCACACCCGAAACCATCACCATATCGGCGTCCGCCTCGATGCGCTCGCTCATGAAGCGCGCCACTTTCGAAGCCTCGAGCGTTTTCATGAGGTTTTTCAGGACCACGTCCGCGCCCTTCTCATGAAACATCTGTTCCGCCTTGACCCTCAGGTTCCGGGTTTCCAGGATGTCCCGAACCAGCTCCAGCAGGTTGAAATGGACGATCTTCATCCCCCTGCGCTTCTTGGGCGCCTGCGACATGAGGAACGGAAGGTGCGCACGAACGATGGCCTCGTCTTCAGGAGGGTAGTCGAATATCCAAAAGGGAATATCGCCGGCCAACGTCCTGCCGCTCAGGAAGTCATCCGAAGTGATCTTGTCGAGAACCCTGTCCAGGCGTGCTGCTAGGGAACTCACGGTGCCACCTGGATGCGCGAGAGCACATAATGCTCGTCGTGCTCCCGCAGGTACGCGAGGACGCCCGGATCAATTCGCACGGGCCGCAGGGCGTTCTTTATGCCGCCGGCCAGATAGCCGGATTCATGCAGCACCCTAAATGCACTGTCGCCCAGCTTCTCCACGGTGGAGTTCGCCCATTCAGGCATCGAAGGGTCACGGTCGCGGCATCTTTCGACGAAACGATTCCATTCGCGACGCGGCAATGTCTGCTGGAACGTGCGGAAGCTTTCCCGGACGGAATAATGGAGGAAGTCGGCCAGCAGCGGACTAAGCTTGATGGCACATGCTAACATGGCGTGCGTCGCGGCCGGCTTGGTGCCGTCACGGACGATTTCCCAAAGCTCCGGCTCCATCCCCTGTAGGCGAGTTCTCACCAGGAGAGCCTGACGCTTTGCAGTGCCCACCGAACGCTTCTGGAGCACATTCTCGGATTCGATGGCCTTTTGCCAAGCGGCCTCGTCGATGCCTTGAAGAAGAAGCCCGGCTATAACTCGCGCTTCTGGAACCTGCAGCGAGCCGCCTGCAATGTCCGCCCTATACTTCGGAACGTCATCCAAAGACGGCTGGGCTGATTGAATGTTCGCGCCTGGAAACGGTCGTGGGCCGGCTGAGTGCTCTTGTTGTTGAAGCATGCTTCCTTCTCCCGCTTCCTGCTGAACGGAAAGCTCGCGATCGACGAGATTTTCGATCAGGACATAGGCCGGTGTCTTTGACTGCCGCGCTTCTGTTTTCAGCGCTTTAATGGTCTCGGGCCGGAGATACGTCAGAAATTGCTTCCGACCGTCTTTTCTGTCCATGTCCTACCGCCTCGTTTGAATCGGCAGATATCTACCATCATCCGGACGCATGAGTTTAACAATCGAGAAAGTCACCCTCTTTCACGCAATTGCAAGCGTAGTTAACGTTCGGAGATCAAAGGCTGAGAGGCTTGTGCACGGGGATTGCCAGGGATCTCGAGGTCAGTTGCCAGTTGACTCGCCACTGGACGTTCTTTATCCGTTCACGCCTGAAACGAGAGCCTCCATGTCGCACTTCGCGCACATCACTGAAAATTCGGACCGTCTGGGCCTAACCGCCTGCGGTGCTTTCGTTCGTCCCTGCGTCCTGAAATCGGGCAAACGGTTCTCCTGAACCTACCCGAACATTTCCCGACATTACGCCCTTAGCGGCGAAGAAGACCGGCATACCGACCGGCGCCTGAGTGCGCCCGCTGCTGTCGGCGCAGAGACAATCATGGATGACCTCAACGTAGACGACCTCGACTTCGGCACCGAAGACGACACCCACATCCCCGAGCGCTTTCCGAGGCACAAGAACGAGCGCGGCAAGGTCCGCATTACGCCGGCACACGAAACCTTGCCGCTCCTGATGCTGGAAGGCGCCCTCAAGGAACACGAACGAAAGTTCTTCGACGCCACCGGCGTCTGCCTGGTCATCAGGGTGCCCGGCCCGGAATGGGTAGCTCCCATCTCCAAGATGGCCCGCAAGATATCCACGTGGGATCAGATCCTTGCTTATGAGAAGCCTCAGAAGTCGCGCGACATCGTCGACGACGCCGTCCGCAAGCTCTCTTCTGGCGGGCGAATACTCTGCATTACCCCGGTAAAGTCAGACACGGTTCCTGTGGAGCTGCGTTCCGTCATAGACGTCGACGTGACCCTGGACTTCCCCAGCGACGACATTGTCCGCAAGGTCATCCACTTGGCTACCGGCACGCGTGTCACAGCCATTCCGGCCAATATAGCCCGTGGTCTCGACTACTCGACTATCTGCACCGCCATACGGAAGGGAAGCACCCGGAAGGATTGCATAGACAGACTTGTCGCCGCCCGCGGTGCGGGGTACGTCCCCGATCCCGACCTCGCATCATTGCCCGAGCTCTCTCAACTTCACGGTTACGGGGAGGCTATGGAGTGGGCCGAACGCCTGGTCTCGGACCTTCAGGCCTTCCGCGAAGGCCGTCTCGACTTCTCCGCGCTCGAGCGCACGGCGATCCTGGCATCGGCGCCTGGTCTCGGGAAGACGACCTTCGTCCGCAGCCTGGCGAAGACGGCGCGCCTCCCGCTGTTCGCATCTTCGGTCGGTACCTGGTTTGCGAACAGTCCCGGATATCTCGACAGCGTCATCAAGCAGATCGATCAGCTGTTCAACGGCGCCGATGCGGTGGCACCCGCCATAATTTTCATCGACGAGATCGAGGCGATTCCTAGCCGGGCCACCCTTAGCCCCCGAGGAGCCGATTGGTGGATGCCGGTAATCGGCCATATGCTGACCACGTTGGACGGCGCTGCATCCGGCCCCGCTTCGCGGCTGATCGTCATCGGCGCAACCAACCATCCCGAGATGCTAGATCCGGCGCTGGTAAGACCAGGGCGCTTGTCCAGGATCATCCGGATCGAGCCGCCGGACGCGCCGGCGCTTGCCGGCATCATCCGTCAGCATCTGGGCAACGATATCCCCGACACCAACCTGCTGCCGATGGCGGAACTGGGCGTGGGTTCGACAGGTGCAGACGCCACCGAATGGGTGAAGCGCGCCCGTTCTGTCGCCCGCCAGGCCGGAAGGGAAATGAGGCCTGGCGATCTGGCGGCCCAGATCGCGCCGGACTCTGGAATATCAGCGGGAAACATGCGCCGCGTGGCGATCCACGAAGCTAGCCACGCCGTGGTGATGTGCGCGCTCGGGGCTGGCACCGTCCGGAGCGTCTCATTGGTCGGTCGCCGCGGTTCCGGTGGACACACCGACATCATGATAGACGACGGTCTCATTACGAAGGAGCAGAGCGACGCTGTGGCAATGTTCGTGCTGGCAGGCCGTTGCGGCGAGGAAGTCGTCCTCGGATCTTGCAGCAGCGGTTCCGGCGGCGGCGCATACAGCGACCTGGCAAAGGTCACCGACCTCGTTACCGTCGACATCGTCAGCATGGGGTTCGGCGAACACCTTGCCTACCGCGCTTCGCCCGAACAGGCGCGCGGCCTCCTGCAGCTGGACAACCGCCTCCTCGCCGAGGTCGAGCGCGAGCTCAGGCGCCTGCACGCTGCCTGCACCGACATCGTCGAGCGGCATCGCCATGACATCGAACGGGTGGCCGACGTTCTCCTCGAGGAACGCGTCCTCGGCGGCGATCGCCTGCGCTCCATGTTGATCACGGCGGGAAAGTCGCCGGTCTCCAGGAGGGTGGTGCGTCATGGATGACCTGATCATCAAGGTTATCGTGCGCCTGGTGAAGGTTCATGAGTCCCTAGGAAAGCGTGCCTATGAAGACGCCGCTCACCGCGCTCTCGTCGGCATCGGTATGGCGACCATGGAAGAAGCCGAACGCCAGGCCATGGAGCGCGGCGGCGCGTCCATCGTCATCCCTCAGTCCGTCATCAGGTTTCCGCTCGAGCGGACGAGGCAGCCGCACGACTTCGGGGACGGCGAAAAAGGACGCTGACCGACAGGCGGCGGCTTTACCTCGCGTTAGCCGTTCCGTCTCAGCATTTCCAAAGACTTCGCGGATTACAAATCGACCCCGAGGGGCCGGTGCGATGATCCATGAATTAGTTCAGGGCGAGACAACGGGAACGCCGATAGCCTTCATGCTGTCAAAGGGCGAACGATGATGTCCGAAGACTATGCCATTACCAAGGCTCGCCTCGAGGCCGACGAGCTTCGAACCGTAGCCCGCATCGTGCATGACGAGGAAGGTGGGCCAGTTCACGACCTCATTACGGGCCGCGAGCCTCATGCGGTCGGGCAGACGGTCTGCATCAAGGCCGGCATGCGCGCCGTGCCGTGGGAGTCCATAAGGGCCGAGAGGCCCATGATCGAATTGTGCGAAGTGGCATCGCCGGTCAGGAAGCTCATGTCGCAGCCACACGAACTCTTCATGAAGATCGTCGGCGACAACCGTGAGTGGATGTACCGCCCGGACTTACGTCTCATAGCGGACTCGGCATTCGTGGATACGGTTCTGGCCGGCGTGCCATTCTCGCAGGCAGTGGCAGAGTGGCGGCCCGGCAAGAATAAGGGGCACCACACGACGCTCATCGTCGAAGTGAAGGACGATCGCGACCCCCGGATCGACGACCCCGTCTATCTGCTGAAGCTCGCGTTCGCGCGCAAGCTGTATGAGAAGAAGAACTGGAAGTTCCTGACGGTGGTGCGGTCGCTTGATATCGACAACGCCGAGATCGCCAGGTCAGTCCGGCAGATCATGCTCGACCATGACGTTTCGCTGAGTCCGCGGGATATCAACCTGGCACGAAAGCCGCTCGCAGCAGGCGCCGGACTACTTGCAGACGTGGTTGCATCCCTTGGCGGTGGTCAGACGGCACTGGCGAAGTGCTGCGCGCTGCATGTCCGCCGGATCATATCCATCGATCTCCGGCACGACCTCAGGTCACACACCCCCGTAATCAGGATGCCCGACGACCTGGCGATCTTCGAGATGAAGGGCAAGGTCCAATGGTAACCACGCTGGATATCAGGATCGGCGAGCTCTATTCGCTCAATCTCCCGGACGAGAATATGCCAATCCTGGGGGAATTCGCCAAGGAACTTCGGGATGGCCGGCTCATGTTCCGGCGCGAAGGCACGGACTACGAAACTTACATCGAACCCGACCTGTTCGAACTAATGCGCTCGGATGGCAGGGCAGACCGGATCCGCCTGGACACGGAAGGCCGTTTGATCGATGCCCGGGACATCGACCCGCTGACAATCCTCGATCCCTACGATCCCAACATAACGGGCAAGGAGAAGGCGGCACGCCTGAGAGAGCAGGAAAGGCTCCTGCACGCCCGGACCCTACGCTTTTACGCAACGCGCTACGATCTCGACAAGAAGACGGGACGCGGCAGGCGCGGGCTGGAAAAGTTCATTGCCGAGCACCGTCAGGATGCAATCGAGGAAGGCCTCACCTGGGAATGCTCGCCGACCTCCATACTTAGGGCGGTCGACGAATGCGGGACGCCGGGAGACCGGCCGCTGACGTTGTTCTTCAAGGACAGGCAGAGGCCGGACCGGGAGAAGCACTGGCCACGTGACGTCGTAGAGGCTGCCAACCGGGCGATCGAATTTTACTGGGACGACCAGTCCGTCACCATCGGCGATGCTCTGGCCCAGTTCCGCGCGGAAGCGGATCGTATCGAGGCCGAGCATGCCGTTCCCATGCCGGACGAACCCGTCGTACTTGAAATCGCGTCATCCCCGGAAAGTCCATTCCCATCCCGCAAGCGGCGGAAGAAGCGCACCGGCGGTTATCTCATACCTTGCGAAGAGACGATCCGGCTCTGGCTACACCAGAATGCCGACTGGGCTCATTGGGCCCAGCGATACGGAGTGCGCAATGCCAATGCCAGGTTTCGAGGACGCGGGAAGCCTATCGATCCAACTAGACCGCTTGAATACGTCATGTTCGATCATACCAAGATCGACGTCTGGGCTGTCGTTCTGGATGATGACGGTCAGCCGGTCATGGTGGCGCGTGCATGGCTAACGGTGGCGCTCGACTGCTATTCGAGAATGGTGCTGGGGGCCGTCATCGGCTTCGAGCCTCCCAGCCTTCACTCGGTAGCCGCATGTCTTCGTCAGGTCGTTGCCAAGAAGGAATTCCTGCGGCCATACGGTTATATGAAGGGCGCGACCGACGGCTGGGGCAAGCCATTCACCATTATCGTCGATAACGGCAAGGAGTTCGTCAGTCCGTCCTTTCAGTCGTCGTGCGAGGCGGCCGGCATCGACGTTATCTGGGCGCCGGTCGGCATGCCGACTTACAAGGCCTATGTCGAGCGCATCTTCGGTACGTTTAATACCATGCTCTGGCATAAGCTGCCGGGCGGTCTCCCGCTAACGCCGCAACAGCGCCGCGAGCTCGGGCTCGAGCCCGAGGCTGAGGCCGTTTACACGAAGGCCCAACTCGAGCAGGCCATGTGGAACACCATCGTGACCCGCTATCACCTGGAGACCCATAGCAAGATTGGCATGGCTCCGGCACTGAAGTGGAAGAGGGGAATCCACGAATTCAAGAGGGCGACCGCTGACTCCACCAGCATGCTCGACAAGATATTCGGCCGGGGCAAGAACAAGCTGCTCAGCGCCGAGGGCGTCACCGTGGACGGGCACCGTTTCCATGATCCCGAGCTCACGTCGATGCTCATGAACCGGCTTGCCAAGTACGGGAAGGAACGCCAGCAGCGCAACGGACTTGCATCATCCCGAACCGTGCCGATCCGCGTTTCCTATAATCCGGGCGACGTTTCCAAGATCCATGTGTTCGACCCGAACACCAAGACCTTCGTGACCCTGCCGAACTGGGATCGCCTCTACGCGGGCTCGGGGCTGAGCTGGTACGCCGCCGACCGCATCAAGGAATTCGCGAACCAGCGTAATATGGCCTTCCATTCCGACACAGAACGGGCGGCGGCGCGTGTCGCGCACAGGCAGTTTCTGCTCGAGCTTATCCCTGGCATCAAGGCCATCGAGGCCGGCAGAAGGGCGCGCATCATCGATCCGCAAGTCGACCTCGTTCCGGGCGATCGTATCGAGATGATTTCCGCAGGGACCGAACACGACCTGGCGCACGACACCTCGATCAAGCGCACCGATCACAACCCGAAGGTTAAGGTCGGTCGGCCGTTCGGAAACAAGGCTGGTGCAGCCAAGGCTGCTGACACAAGGCAGCGAAATCGCGAGGCGGCAAAGGCGGTCACTGCAGGCGTAGTCCTGCCAGCACTGCCTGCTACCCCATCCGTCAGTCGTCCCAAGGTCGACGTCGAAGCTATCAGAGCGCGTGTCGCTGCCAGAAACGCCGCAAAGTTCGGCAACCCGGGAGAACCGAAGTGAGCACTACGATAAGTCATGGACGGGTCACCGCCGAATTTGAGCTGATGCGGATACAGCATCCCCGAATGGCCGGTGCACATCGCAAGTTCGACGATGCCAGGGAAGGTGGCCGGCTGACCCCGTACAGCCCGAAGCGGTACATTGAATTCTTTGCGCCCAGCCACTCCGGCAAGTCCATGGCTATTCGAACCTATATCGAGCAGGTGGTCGTACCGGAAGTCGTCGCCAGGGGACTATTTCCAGCTGACATGGACCCCGCATTGATCGCCAGAAAGCAGACCGTCGTTCTTCATGTAACCCTCTCCCCGAAGGCATCCGTACGTTCAATGGCTGCGGACATTCTCAGGCAGCTGGGAGATCGACGGTCGGATAGGGGAGACGGTCCTGTGCTCCTGCGTCGTGTATACGAATATCTTTCGGGCGAAACCGACGAAGATGGGGCACGCCTTGATACGGGGCGGACGGAACTGGTCATCCTGGACGAAATCCAACACCTTTCGTCTACCAAGACGACGCAGGCCGGAGGTCGGTCCCAGAAGGCCCTGAGGGTGACCAGCACCGATGTCACCGATACGCTCAAGACCATGATGATCCGAGGTCTGGTGCCGATGGTCTTCGTTGGGATACCCGCCGCCAGGGAGCACCTTGCCATCGATGTCCAGCTAACCGGCAGGGAAATGGACAAGATCGATTTTTCGCCGCTCCAGTGGAGCAGTGAAGAAGATCAGGGAGTCTTCCTTGAATACTGCGAAGAGGCAGCCGGGCTCATCAAGTCGCACGGCCTCCTGCCGGAAGAAACCGATCTGCTGGACGAAGACATCGCGTATCGCCTCTGGGCAGCGTCGGGCGGATGCGTAGGTTTCGTCTCCAGATTGCTGGAACAGGCTGTGTTCCATGCCATCGATCGGGGCGCGGCGCGCGTCGAGTTCGAAGATCTTGCCCTTGCCGTGGATACAAGAGGCATTCCCAACGGCATGTCTACCTACAACCCGTTCCACGATGATGTTGAAGAGGCGGCATGACCATCTTTCGCAAGGTCACGCCGATGCCTGACGAGAATTTGGCCGGTCTCGTCGCCCGCGCCGCCGGGGCTAACATTTACCCTCATGCACGTGACGTGCTGGTTCAAGCCAGGTTGGATCACGTTCGTCCGCAAGCTATCGCCACGCACGGCAGTGCAGGTATCGACGCACTTGCGCGCGTGCTCGGAACGTCTTCGGAGAGCCTGAAGCCGCTATTCCATTCGCAGACGTCATCCTCTTCGATCGACTTCTTCGGAACCGAGCTTCGGTCACTTTACAGGGAAAGGACGAAGCGCAGGGTTTCGCCGCGTGCACTTGCCGAAGCGCCATACATCAAGGCGATCTGGAGCGTGCGACCCTTGGCTTTCGATCCGGGCACGAAGGAAATGCTCATCGACAGCTGTCCAGTTTGCGAACGCGCCCTAGGGTTCTCGATCACATGGGGCGTCGAGTTCTGCGAGCATTGCATAGGCAGTGACGAGTACGGCCTTCCACGGTCGATGACCGACCTGCGGGACTTTCCCCAGCCGATAGTGGAAGTTGCGGACGAGGAGGCGCTTGATTTCGCGACGTCGCTGATAGATCCCGGCAATGCCGCCTCGAAGAACCTGAAGCTGCATGCCGACCTCGGCGGCCTGAACCGTAGCGAGCTGTTCGATCTTGCAGTAGCTATCGGCAGTGCCTTGGTTCAGAACGAAAGCAATAGCGAAAACCTTTCATGGGAAACCAGGAATCGCTGGGGCGTTCGGACGTTGCCGCCCGAGCATCTGGCTACGGCGACCCGAGCTATCCTCTCCTGGCCGCATGCCTTCGTAGCTATGTGCGCCGCCGAGCAGGCACGCTCCTCCAGACGAACCGGCGAATGGGGAATGTTCAAGGAATTCGGTGCACTGGCGAGCCTGGTCCGGGACGATAACCTGACGCCTGCGGCGAAGGCGGTTGTCAATACTGGTATCGATAAGGCGCTCTCGGATATCAGGCCCGGCACCAAAATTCCAAGAAAGACGACGAGACCTCTAAAGCCAGGAAATTACATCGGTGTCGGACAGATCCTGAAGCTGGTCCCGATCAGCTCCCGGATAACAAAGCGGCTAGGCGATCATCCGGACATAAGAACCTACAGGTTTTCAGACGAGGCGATGTCACCTGTATTCTTCGAGACATGGCAGGCGGCCGGGGTTGTCGATCGCTATCTGGACCTTGCCAGCGAAAGTCGTATTGGAGCTACCTTCGGTCTGCCCCCCGATGGCGTGCGGGATTTGGTTTCCCATCATTTCTACACCCACACCGGTGACCACCAGAAGGTCGCGGAGGACATAGCCGGGGGCGGCACGTTCCACTCAAAGCATGACCTGAACGAACTGGTCGATATTCTTCGAGAGGGATTGTCCGTTAAGAAGCGTCCGAGGGACTTCATCTCCTTCACGGAGGCAATGTTGATGTTCCCTACCGGACATCGGCCATGGCTTCCGATGATGAACGCCATCTTCCATGGGCATGTGGACGCCATTTTTCACCGGGAGATGGACGAGACCAACCCCAAGAACCTGCTGGCTTCGATTTCGGTGAGGCGAGTAGAATACGCGCGCGAGCTGATCATGTTCGACCACTCCTATCGCGTTCGGCATGACATCGGAAAGGTATCAGCCGTCGCCGTAAGCCAGATGCTGGGCTTCCATAATCACTATGTCTTCGTTGCGTGCGTCGACGCTGGACTGATCGAAGTGGACGATGAAGGCGCCGCGGTCTACTCCAGCGTGCTCGAGTTCGCGGAGCGATATATTTTCGCGAACGAGGTGGCGGTCCGAAGCCGAAGTACGCCGCAAGAGGTCCCAAGATGGCTAGAGGACAAGCATGTGTTTCCAGCCCGTGAATTTCCCGTAAGAGGTGGCGTCATCTACGATCGGGCCAAGGTAGAGCCGTGGCTGGAGATGAAGGCGTGACGACTAAGCTACCCTGAGCGCGGTTTCTTCCTTGAACCAATACCGCTGGGAAATACACCTCGTATCGCGCGACGAACCGCGGGCCAGTTCTAGCGTGAGCATGCTGTCTTCCGGATAGGCGGGGCTTAGCTCAAGCCGGAGGTACTCGAAAAGCTGCCGGTCGTGAACAGCCACGAATATCTGGCGACCATGTTCCTTTGATAGTGTCCGCAAGAGTGCGGCGAACTGGGATATGTGCACGTCATCCATCGACTGGATCGGATCGTCGAGGATCAACCACGGTAAACGCGGTTTCGCCGTTAGGTGCAGGGCCGTGAATAAAGTGAGCGCGGCGGTATTGAGGTTACCGGAACTTAGCATGGCGCCGGGGGTGCCCCCGTCCGTTCCGGACCGATGATGAGTGACGAGTTTCGGCTTTAGTCGGTGCGTTGTTGCCTGCGGAATGCTGAACGCAGGAATATACGGCTCGTTCGGTGTGAGACGGACGAAAAGGTCTCGCCACAAACGGTTAAGGCGTTCGTTGAAAACGCGTCGCACAATACCGGAACGAACCTGCTCGACCTGACCGCGAATGGTCTGTGCCTGCGTCCTGACACTGGTGGCGCGGACCAGGGCATCCTCGAAGACCGCAAGCTCCTTGGTTACCCGCGCGATGTCCTTGTCCATCGCGTCCCGTCTCGCAATCTCTTCCCGACAAAGACGCAGGGCGTCTCCGGCGCGCCGTCTGGCGGCAAGTCGAATCTCAAGATTAGCAGTCCTTAAGTCGATCTCGCCTGCTAGCCAATCCAACGCAGAGGTGGCGCCATCATCGTCACTCGGCATAACGATAGACACCGATGCAGCTATCTCGACGACCTCTGCTGCCGTCTGCAGGCGGGACGTACCGATACCCCGATAATCGTTTACCGAGCGTTGGGCCTGGGCGTGAGCCTGACCCAGCCGCATGCCCTCATCCACTAAGTCGATGAAATCGACCAATTCCCGTGAAAGCTTTTCAAGGTCAGCAAGCGACTTGGCCCAGGAGTCTGCTTCGGACCCACGATGACCTCTCGCTTGAACTTCCGCAAATTCCACCTCCAGCCGGTCTAGTTGCGTGCGGGTGTCGACCTGCGTACGGCTCAGGCTGATGAGGCGCTCCGCAGCGCCCGAGAGCTCCCTTATGCGCCGGTTGAGGTGATCCCCTAGCGGCCCCTTATCACATTCCGCGAAGTCTCGTTCGCATACGGGGCAAATGTCACCGTCAACGAATTGGGCTATTTCCGCCAGCGATGCGGCGAACACACCGGAGTTGGAGGCAAGAAGTGCCAGCTCGCTTTCGAGGGTACGTAATCCAGAGCGTAATACGTCGCTCTCAGCCTGGATCTCGTCATGCCGTCGCACGTCGATCGCCGTTTGCTCGGAATGCTGGCGAGCCTGCTGCACTCTCGTCTGCACCAAGGCTAAGGCTTCCCGAAAATACTGTCCCGGATCGACCAGAGACATATCGAAATCCGGCAGGAGGCGAGCGATCTCCTTCCTGTTCGTCTCCATTCTGGGCAGGTTAACGGCGCGCCAGGCTTGCAGGGGAATAGACGCCACTGTTAGCGCTTCCTGTAAGGTGGCCTCATCGTTTCCGCGGGCGTACTCGTCGCGTTGCCTCACCTCCCGTCGCAATGCTTCGAGACGCCTTCTGCCATCGTGCAGTATGGCAAGATCGGCTTCGTCCGACGACGAGTCTGTCCATGGCGTATCGACGAGCGCTTCCTCTCCGATGGGCGAGTTAAAGCCCAGCAGCGCCCCGTCGGAATTTAGGCTGATGAGAGCCTTTGCCAAAGCCTGCGCAGAGAGGGCGCGAGCTTGACGTCGGTCTTTAAGTTCCCGTTCGAGACGGGATACCTCGGCTTCGGTCTGCCCGAGCCGTTCGGTTGTCTTCCTGAGATTGCGAACATCGTTGACCGGCGTCAGGCCGGCTTCTAACGCGTCGAGCCGATCAAGGCCGAGCAAATCGTTCACGAACTTCGATAGCGGAGATTCATTCGAGGTATCGGCTTCCTGATATATTTGCAGGAGTTGCCCTAACAGTGCCTGCGGCAGGTAGCAGCGCTCGCTGAAGAAAGCGGCCTCGAAGGACGGAAGAAAGGTGCCCTGGCCCAAGCCTGCCGCCGTTACGGTAGTTCCGAAAGCGTTGCCGGGCAGGCCTGATGTCTTGAGCTGAACCTTGCCCTCCGAGGGTGCGGCTATCTTTCCGCCGCGGTGGAGGAGCTGCATTTTATACGCCGGATCAGCTCGCTGCAGCGAGCTCACTTTACCGGTAAGTGCCAGCTCGACCGCAGAAAGAAAACTGGTCTTCCCCGCGCCGTTCTCGCCATGGATAAGGACCATCTTGGCGTCTAGAGGAGCCTCGATCGCTCCCTTGATGCTGCGGAAGTTCGAGATCTGTAGGTGTTCAAGCAACGGGCGGCCGGTCATTCGTCCACCCCTGTATCCAGTGCTTCGTTCAATGCGGTTGCCAGAGCCTTCGTCACAGCATCGTCACCTAGCAACGAAGCATCGGCGAGTCGTGCAACGAGGTCGCTGTCGAGATGGGAAGGTAGGATCGCCCGGAGATCCTCTATCGGATCGGTGCCCATTATATCCTGCTCTTCGTTCTCGAAGCTCAATCTCAAAGGTAGAAGCACGCGGATCTGGTCCTCGAGCAGCTGCAACGCGGCGGCGTCGGTAAGCGTGCCGGTTTCGCCAATCGGTATGTTATCCACCGTCAGTACCCGGCATGTGGCCGATAGCGCCTCGATGGCTCCTGCAAGCATTGCCCCTGCCAGGACCGTAGTGATGACGTAGCGCGACCCGGTAATATCAAGGGCCCTGCTTAGTGCCTCGATCCTTTGCCGGACGCGCAGCGGATCGCGATCACCATGGTCACCGGTGGCGGTGTCAACGATAAGAACCAGATCGAGCGAACGGCCAGCAGTCCCGATCAGCGCCGCCGTGAACGCGAATTCTACTGATGCTACCTTGAACGGGGTCGGCCTCACCGCATATCCGCCGGCAGTCAGCACTTCCACTATAGCCCTCACAAGAGCATTGCTCATACTGTGACTGCCTCCATAAAGCGCTGGTGGATGCCATCCAGGTCACCCGCCCTGAGGATCTCCACCAGGCTGACATGGGTGGGGCCGCCGCCCGGTCCGGTCCGGCCCGGCGCACGTGAAGGGGTTCTTGCGGACGGTTGGTAGCCATTGGCGACCATCTCGCCCCAAGCTTCGTCGGCGTGAATGATGATGGCCTTATCGTTGGAGAAAGCGCCTTGTTGGCGCAGCTTTATGGCAACGCTGGCAGATCGCACCAGGAAAACCGGGCGCGGGGGAGCACCGTCCCACGTCCCGGTGGAAATCAGCGCGCCGCTTTCCAGCTCATCGTTTCCCGGCAGCTCCAGGTTCCACTCACCCATATTCTCGCCCAGCTCGAGCATCGAGATGGCAATTCCCATCTCGCCGAAACCGGATGCCCTGACGTTTTCGTCGTTGGCGACGTTGCCGACGCTGACGCTGCTGATCGGCATGTACTTCTTCGGATCGGCCGGAACGTTGCCATCGCGGAAAATGGCCACCATGCGAGACCAATTTTTGATCGCGACCGTCAGTAACGCGGTCCGGTCCCCGTCTGCTCCCGCAGCCAGACGGTCGCGGATACGCTTCAGGGAATCCTGCACCCGGTCGATTTCCGCTGGCAAGAGGCATCCCGGCAGGCAAGTCGTCATCAGCGCCAGCAGCTTGTCGGTGACGACCTTCAGGGCCATCGCAAGGAGAACCTGCTCGCCCCAGGCTCGGAACAGCGCACTGTTTTCGATGTCGTCGATATGGTCGTTATAGGAGGCGTCGTAAACCGTCATCAGTATCTGGCGGTGCCCGTCCTCCAGTTCGTCCGAGCAGATGACGTGTGCCTGTGCGTGCGGCGTTGGCGGCCATGGCCAGGGTTTCGCCTCCCTTGCCCTGACGAACAATGACTGCAGGTTGACGTCCTGGAGCGACAGCCCGACCATCATCGACTTTTGACGGGTGGCAACGGATACCATTTCGTTCCGCATGGCGGCGGCAGTTGCGGCTTCCGGCCAGCCCAGGATGCGAGTCTTGCTTCCGATCAGGAATTGTCTGAAATGTGCCGGGTCGTCGGTTGCGTAAACGATGCAGCCATGGAACTTCAGCAGCCGCGCACGCCCGGGCGGGTCACGTAGCTGGTCGGGGTCAACGACTACCTGCAAGGCTCCGCCGGCGCCGCCAGTCAGTTGCTTCACCGCCGCCTCGATGAAACCGTCCCAGTTAGCGGAAACGATTTCCTGCAGTGCACCTTCAAGGATTAGCAGTGCGATACTGAGATGAGCACACGCGGGTGGTTTAGGGTTCGCGAATGCTTCCCGGATATCCATGCCTTCCCAGAGCAGGTAATCCTCCGGCTCTCCCTGAACTCGCACATCGAGAAGCTCGGAATATTTGTTCCAGAGGCGATCCCGGATCGCTTCGTGGTTAGGCCAAGTTTCGAACGTCATACCTAGATAGGGATCCACGTCGGCTATCTCGAGGTCGGCCAATTTCAGTGCACGCACGAAAGCCGGCCGCATCCTGGCACCGTCAACGGGGTCAGCGGCTTTAACGCGCAGGTACTCCATCGTCCTGATGATCAGCTTGCCGAGGTCAGGCGCATCCCTGGAGATTCCCGATCCCACCCATAAGGCGAATTCACCGTTCTCGAAGGCTTCCGCCACTGCCCGGAAGTCCGTCTCGAGTATTTCGAGCGTTTCGCGAACGGTGATCTGAGTGGCATTCGGCATTGCTTATGACCCCCATGCGTGGCGACTTCGAATGCCGCTCTTTGCGGGACACATTGATTTCATTTTGCCCCCACGGCAAGACCGTCAATGAGGGCGTTACATGTAGAAGCGATACCTAGGGTCCGGAACTACGTTATCCGGAACGTACTTCAATATCTCTCCGACCTGATGAGCCGCCTTGAGAGTGATAGGGAGCGCGCCGTCGAACTGGGTCCGGTTCCAGTTCATTTTAGTCAGCGCCAATGTCTCGGCCAACAAAACGTCCCATTCAGTCGTGTCCTGTCGGATTGCCCTGATCGTCAATGGGTTCGGAATGTACATGCCGGGATAAGTGCGGAAGAAGTCGACGCTGCCATTTGTATATAGCACTGACTGGTGGTCATCGAGCCGTAGTGAGGTGCCCCGGAGCGGTGGGTAGATGCCGTTCCGCAGCAGCCGGATGGGAGAGCGGCGCGGGAACCAGAGGAAATCCGCGATGTCTATCTCGGCTGCTTCGACGGCTGTCTGCAGTCCCTTCAGTTCCTGCGGGTGGAACCTCGAACTCTTGTGGACTACCAGGCGCGCAGGGTAGTTCCGGTGCTCCTGCTTGTAGGTCTGCAGTGCCCGCTGCGCCAACTTAAACGCGTCCTCTTCCGTCATGTAGGGCTGGCGGTCCACCTTATCCCTCATGGCAAGCGCGCCCTTCAAAATGAGGCCTTCGCCACGTTCATCGAAAAGCTGTGCCGAACTGGTCATCAGGGCGGTGCCGTCCCGGCTCTCGTAGAAGCTGATGCCCAGGAAGGTCGCGTCGAACGCCCTATTGTCCCTGACCATCCGCCAGGGCGTCCCTCCGGACTTGTAGTAGAGCGCGCAGAAGAAATTCCATGCCCTGGTTGCCTCGTCCTGCACGCGCCTGGTCGAATGGGCTGCCAGTTTGCGCTTGATCACCGCATCGTTGTCATACGTGCTTGGCCAAACGATCTGGATCGGGATACGGAACGCGAGCGACTGCGCTTTCAACGCGCCCCTGAAATCGGCAACTCCACGGTCGGCACTGCGGGTGTCCTCGTCCTCGCCTTCCTTCTCGGCATCCTCGGGCGCGCCGGATGTCCGCATGTTGCTGACCCGTTCGATGATTTCGAGCGGCAGCGCGCAGACGATGACATTGGGCGGCTTTTCGCTTTCCGCGATCGCCTTGATCTCAAGGCAGAACTCGTCCACCGCCGTCTGAACGGCAACATCGTCGTCGGACTGGCTGGAAATCCTGGAGATTGCCGCAGCGGAAATGGTCCGTACGTCCCTGTCCTCGACCTCGAAGTAGCAACGGAACGGGCCCGTGATGGAAGCGCCCGGAAAGTCCGGGAACAGCGTAGGCTGATTAGATTGCTTCCCGGGTATGAAGTCCTCGCACCTACGGAGCCACTCTCGGAATTTGCCAGCCGATTGGCTCGACCCGATCAGACCCAGGCGGACGGTCTTTGTGGAGCCGTCAGAGAAGTCCACCGGCCCGTAGCTAGCCAGACCATACCGCATATCGATATGCCGTCCGCCAGCGCCGAACTCGAGGGCGGGTTCCGCGAAGTGGGAGGCCTTAAAGAAGGAGGTCATTTTCCGATTCTCCCAGGCGGTTGCGTTCTTCCTCGTCCTCGTTCGGGCGCCAGCTTTCGTCATCCAGGCCGACACCGACCTTGACCGTGCCGACTTCCTGGAAAGAGAGGGGGTCTGCGCGGAGCAAGTCGGCTTCGCGTGCTAGGAAAGCCTTCCACATGCCTATGTGTCCACGCACGCTCTGGTTTGTCTCCAGGCGCTTTATCCCGGCTAGCTTCTCCGAGCCGTAGCGATAGTCGTCGAAACCGTCAGAGGTGAAATGGTACGTCGTGTCGATGGAAAGAAACCAGTTGTCGCCGAACTCGACGAAATTCGGGTAGAACGCGATGTGCCTGTAGTACGATGGTTTTTCGCCCGCTTTACCGTATCCTTTCACCACGTTTCTCGACGCTTTGCGGGTGAACGAACGGTAGGAGTGCTTCCGAGACTCCTTGCCCTTACTCTTCTTGAAGAAGAGATAGCCCTTCCGGTCCCAGCGCAGGACCTCGTGGTGCATTTCGGATAGCGTTCGCTTCAGGAGGTCGACGAAGTGACGCCTGGTAACCTCCCCGTCCGAGGCGATCCACTCCTTGGTACCGATCCATTCCACGGTGTCGTCCTCGACCACCTCCGAGAAAGGAAACTTCGAAAGATCGCGGAAGCTCCAGATGCGCTTACCATGCAGTATCCAATCCTTCGGCGGACTACCGCCGGCCTCATACAGGGCGTTGCGCAGGTCCGAATACGGCATGTCAGTTCGTGCCACGTAGATCTTCTCGGGGTAAGCGACCTTGAGAAGATTGATGTCCAGTTCCTCAGACAAGTCAGCCATCGACATGGTCGCGCCGATGCCGGCACCTTCAGCAACGACCTGGAGCAGCCGCTGCAGGGATGACTCGTCAAGGATGTCTGCAGCCTTATCGAAAACAATCTTGCGCTGGCCGGCACGTTCGGGAGCTCCGAACCAGCCCTGAACGGATTTCCAGTAGATCTCGTCGTCTACGGCCCTTACAGCGATCAGCAACACAGGCAGGTTGGCGCCCAGCCAGTAGTCGAGATCTTTTTGCTCGCAGATGTAGGTGAAGCTGTCGCTATTCTCCTGCGAGAAACGGCCGGATTCACGGGTCTTGATTTGGACTGCTATGTGTTGGGCCTTTACCTCTCCACTGCCCGTATCGCGAACTTCAATATATCCATCGATGCCTGCGTCGAGCGCGCCAGTCGCGTTGAAGCTCTGTCCAAGCTTCAGCATTCGAGCCTTCACCAAGGTCGCGCCGAGTTCACCGGTGATCTGCTGTGGAGACAGAATCTTGTTCATGGGCAGCCCCGTGCCGTAGATTCGCATACTGTACATTGAGAAACGTACATTGACCGAATCCTGTTTTGTTCTCAGGGCAGATTATGATTTCGCTGGAGTCTGATCGTCTGGGGCTCCACAGCGACCCACAAAGTTTTGGCAATGACCCCCAACCGACCCAAGAACCTTTGGAAGATCGACCCAATTTTTTTTGGCACATCGAGGCATATCAACAGCTTAGGCGACCCAGCTTCGTTTTGGCCCGACACATTATCCCGACACGTAAATACCGACTCGATTACGTCGATAAACGACTCGATTGCGCGTTTAGTGCGACTCGCCCGCATCTGTAGGCGGGCTCCGGCGGATCCTAGGCAGAAGCCCAGAACTGCTGGATCGAGCACGAAGGCAAGCGTCTCGCTGTGCCGCAGTCAGCCACCACCCGCCCGACGTTTCCGGAGGGTATGGAGACTTTGGATGATCCAATTTTCTTCGACTACGATAAGGCCGACCCGAGCAAGCGTCCGCAGCATTTGAACCCTTCGGACGTCGCTTCGTCCGATAACTACGCAGTCGCATTCAAGGGAGAAACGGTATTTCCGAGAGAGATGCAGTTGCGGCTCCCCCATTCACCACACTATTTGCCTTGGACTTCGCAAATCTCGTGACTCTGCTAAGCACATCGCAGTTGACCGGCTGGGAGGGCGATGTGCCGATCGAAAGTATTCACACGTATTTGGTCTACCCAAACAAGGGGATCGCTGAGCCGGCGGCTATCGTCGGCAGTCTAGTGCCGCACGAAGGCGATATGTTCGCGCTCATGAAGAGCGTCTATGAGAAGGCCGATACAGAGTGCAATATCGGCATTGCATTCAACAAGGGCATCGACGGCGCCCAGGCCAATGCTCGTCGTGACATGCTCACCGCTTATGCAGCGGCCCCGGGCGTAGACCTCGGCCGCACGCTTGCTGAGCAGCTGGGACTGGTCACTACCCGGCGGTCCGGCTTGGGTCTGCTGTTTTTGATCAAGGGGAAAGAAGGCGCTGACCACAAGGTCACCACAAACGGCAAAGAAAATCTAACCGAACTCTATGAGCTGACCACTGTGCTAGGGAGTGATCCGGTGGATCCTGCTGCGGTCGCCTTTGGTTATGACAAAGCCACCCAGCTGATGGAGCAGCAATTCGGAAATGTGCGCCAAGATGTTCATCCAGCCAGCCTGCGGGTCACTGATCCCCAGGTGGTCTACCTCGCTCTGACCTCATATCCGCCCGGCGATTCTGCTGATCAGCAGGCGCTTGCCGAATTTCGCCAGGTAATAGACGTCGCCTTCACTCGGCACGGCGGGATTTTGCACGTGAAGAAGGATGTCGCGCTGTTCCTAAGCACAAAACAAACCAACCTCTGATTGCCGTCTGTTTTTCTGGAAGAACTGCCTGAGAGCGACAGTCCCGTCACCCGAATAGTGGCGGTCAGCCGTCGACCCCATCTCTGTCGCCCATAGTAAAGCTAGAAAATTCTGAAAGCTGCCATAGCCGAGTGGTGTCGGTACTTCAATGGCCCACTCTAATCCGGCAGTGCCGCCAAGATCATCGGAGCCGCACCCACATCGGCGGGCTGGAGACAAGTCGAGCGACGTCTTATCCGAGTTGCGCCGCTTCCTGTTCAGCTGCTTCTGGCCAGTTGCTCCAACAGGTGTTCAAAAGTAGCGCGATCGCTTTTCTTCAGGCGTTATAGTCTGGCATCATATCGGGTTGCCAGAGCGTTGCGGGCCGCTGTGATCGTTGTTTAACCCGCTGGCGTCAAAACCAAGCGGTGACGACGACACCATGCGGACGCGAGCCCGGGCGCTGAAGCAGCTGCACCCGGAGATGACTGAGCAGGAGATCGCGCGGAAGCTTCACGTCGAGACCAATGCAGTTCGCCAGGCCCTTCAGGCCAAGCAGCGGATGCGTCGGAAGTTCGGCGAGCGAGCCTGGTCCCGGCGCCGCCATGGGCAAGAACCCACCGTCATCCATGTTCTACCGAACTCGCCTGAGCGAGGCGGCAGCCTCCGGCATGTTCATCGTGTGCAGTTGCCAACTCTGCCGCCGCTCGCGCATCTATCTCGCGACGGATCTACTGGAAATCTACCACCCCGACTTGTTCGTGCGCGAGCTGTTCGGAGGCCGCTGCCCGCGCTGCCAGAGCGCCGACTTCTGGCGGGCTCGTGAGAGGCATGCGACCAACAGCGATGTGGGGATGCTTACCGTCCGGCGTTTGGCGGGGGTGAAGACGACCCCGCTATGGCGGGACGAGCTATATTCAGGACCGCCCAAGCCTAGAGCGGATTAGAGGCGGGTAAAGCGGGCTGCGAGTGCGACGAGGGAGGGTAATGATTGACGTAGAGGCGCTTGGCATTCCGGGCGAAACAGTTCCATCACTGAGGAAAGCCGCTCCGCATAAATGGAAGCACCACAAATACTATGGATAGGAGATAGACGAGCCACGTGAGTGGAGCTAGTCCGAAGGGCAGCGTTAGCAGCAACCAGGACGCCCTTGGCTCCCGGGTCGCAATTGCGCAAACAAAAGCAGCAAACCAACAGACACTAAACAAGATCGACCAGGCGATCAGGTTCTCAGCAACCTGAACACCCAGGAGAGGCGAGAAATAGAGCCAGCACTGGACCCCACAGATCAAGAATATGACGGCAGTCGCTTCCTTGAGCGTGACCTTTTTCGCCAGAGCGTCAACCTCGCGGGACCCGATCACCGGATTAAATATGTTGTCGAGCAGAAATCAAGATCGCACCTAGCCTCGATTGCCTGGGGTGTCGGCGGGTTGCGCGGCCTCGCAGTGCGGGAATGGCCGGGAGAGCGCGGTCAGCCCTTAAGGTCGGTGCAAGAGGCGCTGGCGCCCGTTTATGCAATCGGGGTGCCGAGGGGCCCGCGAATGGCGGGCAAGTACTCTGGGGCACGTGCTGCCTTGTGGCCGCCGGTCTCTTGGCGGCTACAAGGCAATGTGGGCTTCGGCCACGATCATGTCCATTGGCGCTCATGATCCGTTAACGGCAGCACCACTGGCGGATTGATGACGCCCGACATTGCGGGCAATTTGCGCCGATGCAGATTGAAATAGCCATCGCTGCTCTGGCGGCCGCCGCCAGTACGGCCACGATCTACTTTGGAGTGCCGCGTGCTTGGGCCTGCTTCCAGCACCGCAAACCCATCAGGGCGGATGTTCGGCGCAGGTTCAACAACGTGTACGCAATGAGCACCCAAGAGCGCCGTGAAGCTATCATCAGCTTCTACATGAGGCGGGACAACTGCACTCGGGAACAGGCGATGCGCTCGGCGACTGGCGAAAACGGAAGAGACCGAGAGCGCTGGTAGCCGGTCGGGACACTGCAGCTCTCAAGTGCGGCTTCTTCAAGTCGGCGCCCTCATACCGGCTGCTCCTCAACTTGCCGCCCGTTCGTGATCCATGTTGGCAGGCCCCTCAAAGGTCCCAAACCACGCCGCAGTTGTTCATTGGCACGTAGTACTCGCGTGCCTTCAGAAGGACGGTGCCATCTACGTCATGGTACTGCGGGGAGCTGATCCGGACGATTGTAGAGAAATAGTCAAACCATCTATCCCACAGATCTGGCTCTTCGAACGCGTCCGCCCCCGGTTCAGTGAAAACAGAACAGCAGCCTGGATACAGCGCCAGGTAGTCCTCTGCGGAGGCTGGTTTCTCTACGGTTCGTACTTGACCATCCGGCCTCGTGACCCAAGTCCGCCGGGTTTCCCGCCACTCGAGTGCAGAGTAGATGTACTCGCCTGCGCTAAGCCGGCGCAGCTCGGGAACGCAGATACCGCTCACGTTAGCGGCCCCCCAACCTGACACGATGGCGATTGGCAGCGCCAAGGCGACGGCGAACTTCCAGCTGAGCATGTGTTAAACTCCGGCCACCGTAAACTGCATCAGAGTGGGTTCACCACCGGCTTCTTCACGTCCGTGCCTTCATAGCGGCTGTTGTTCACCGCGCGACTGATCCGGTGGAACTCGAGCTGGCTGTCCAGCTGGTTGTCGAGCAGCAGATCCTTCGCTTCGTTCCCTTGAGCATCGCCTGAGAGCCAAGCGTCCTAGGCGTTCTCTTCCAGGATGACCGGCATACGTCCATGGATGTGCGCGATGTGCTCCACAGCCGGCGCCGTGATGATGGTGCAGCTGGTCACGCCCAGATTGTCGTTGTGAGCCCAGAGTCCGGCAAAGCTGAAGCGGCGATGCTCGGGCAGGTAGAGCAACCACGGGTCTTTCTTGCCGTCCTCGGGATTTGTGGTCCACTCGATATAGGCGTCGGCCGGGATCAGGCAGCGGCGCTTCTTGAACGGCTCGCGAAAGGCTGGCGAGGTGTCGATCGTCTCGATGCGGGCATTGAACATCGTGGCCTTGGGCACTTCCTTGGCCCAGAACGGTACTAGCCACCAGCGGCCCTGATCAAGCTCCCGGTTGCCGGCCTTGTCGTGGTGAACGAACTGCACGTCTTGCGTGGGCGCGATGTTGTACCGGGGCTGCATGTTGGACGGCGCCACAGGGTATAGCTCGTCGCTAAGCTGGTAGAGGGCGTGCAAATCCGCCCAGGTCATCTCGTTGG
Source organism: Devosia sp. Z11_6 (assembly GCF_058133665.1). Classification (NCBI taxonomy): domain Bacteria; kingdom Pseudomonadati; phylum Pseudomonadota; class Alphaproteobacteria; order Hyphomicrobiales; family Devosiaceae; genus Devosia; species Devosia sp. Z11_6. Next base: position 32,588 of record NZ_JBYUNQ010000007.1, on the reverse strand, counting down.
TAAAGCGCCCGCACATGCCGGTTTTTACCTTCCTAGTCGGACCCTAGCATCTTCTGACGCTCGCTTAAGCACATCACATACAGACTTCACGGCAGCTTGGTCGCCGGCAGCGTAGACCTGCTTCCACCACTTTGATATCTCTGAGACGCTAAAAGCGGCGGGAGTTGCTCCGTTCTCAGGCGTGCTGTACGCTTCTAGAAAGTCGACGTTCCACCGGATCAGATCGAGCTGCTTGTCGGTCCAGCCAAGCTCGCAATCATCGTTGCTGACGATGAGCATCGCCAGAGACTCAAGGCCAATCCCAGCAGCGCCCAGGGCATTTCGCACGTCAGCTTCGGGGCCTTGCTTGTTGACGAACTCTTCAAGCTGGAGTTCCTGCGAGAGAGTGGATCCGCAACACAAGGATGCAGCCAGCAAGACGGCGACCAGCTTCATCATCAAACTCCCCGGCTCGCCCGGCTAGTTTCAGTCATATTCCTGCGAAATGCCACTGGGGCGCGGCCTTACGACCTATCCGCCCAGGTCATCTCATTGGTGAAGCGGCCGCACATCGTTTGGCTTACCCAATTGATGTTTCTTTTGGATCCGCTTCAACTGCGCTGTTCCTAGGAACCTCGAGTAGAACAGCAGGTGGGCAAGGAGAGCTTGGAACACTGCTGCACCCAATACCGCGAGCCACACATCGGGTCCGAAGATGCCGATCTGGGCCATGATAACCAGCGCGAACAACACTTCCATGAAGATGCTTAGTGTTGTGCTTAGGAGAACCAGGCTCCAGTACTCGGGCTTGCTCGGCAGTCTCAACTTGTCCTTGAGAAACCGGGAGTAGGTCATCGCGGCGGCCATCACGACCGTGGCAATGCTCGATCCGGAACGCCACCAGTCTGGGAAGATATAGAACACAACGGACAGAACGAACCAAGTCAGGAAGTACCAGCCGACATAGCGCAGTCCGTAGCGGAACCCTTCAGATCGGGTCAAAGCCTGGCTCCTCAGCAAGTTGGCCCCACTCGTCGCACCAAAGCGAGCGTTGCTGCAAGCTGATTCGACACGCTCGAAAGCCCACAGGGCGCACAGGAACTCGGCGCGAGCCAAGGCATCAGGGACAGAGTAGGGGCCTTCCATGGCGGAGAGAACCCTATCGCCGCCGGTGATCCAATCGGGCCAGTAGATCGAGGCCACTGTCTCGGGAACGGTTAGGCCCAGCTTCTCGAGCACTGCGCTGTCCCCGCCTATGCCAACCGTGATCGCTTCCAATGCGACTTCTGCGTCGTCATCGGTCCATTGATACACCCGGCCGGCCACCAGCTCGTCGGCCTGCCGGTCCAGATCGTTGAGGAAGTGCCGCAACCAGGTCTGATCCTCGACCTCCACCTCAGCGGCGGCGCCGACAAGCCTCTCCACCTATCGAGCAGATCCGGCTTTCGCTTCGGGATAGAGGAATACGGGCCATTCACCACTCATACTTCTCTGCATCAGGCTTCTCTGCATCAGGCCCTCGCCCTACTGCACTTCAAGGCCCCGTCTCGTCCGAAGATACTGCCACACGAGAAAAGCGCCTAGGCCAACGGTGGCCATAAGCCAAAGAACAGAGTAGAGCGCCTCGGCCTGGGTTAGGCTTTTTTGCTGCGTTAATGCTGTTTGCCCTGGTTAGCTCATCAACGGCGCAGATCGTGGTGCCTGGTATGCCGCTCTGGATGTCGCCACCTGCATCAGCGAAGTCGGACATCACCTGACCGATGGGCAACGCCATCGCGGAGCGCGCCCGGGCCACTGGCCTCAACGGCATTATCTACCCATCCATACGGCATCCGGGTGGTACCGCCATTGTCGCCCTGCGGCCGGCTGCCGTTCAGTCCGTTCGCCAGGGCGCCGTCTACCGCATGATTTGGGAAGGCGATCCAGCACCAATGATCGAAGGGCCGCTGTGATGGTCCCATTGTGACCAGGTGGATATCGGAGAGAAGGGTAGGGGCACACTTCGATCCAGCCGGACCGACCCATATCGGACATCGGCATTACACGTGTTCGTGCCCAAGAACTGCCGTCGGCTGTCTACGCCAGATTCTCGGGATCAACTCGTTCCCTGTTAATCTGAAGAAAGGCGCATGTTACGGATCGGAGCGGTTGAAGGATTACGGAGCCGCTGTAAAAGTTCGCAGGGCACCGGTTGCCAGCGTCGGCGCCGGCAGACGCCCAGATCGCCTGACTTTTTACGAAGAGCGTCACAAGACCGCGAAGGTGAAGAGGCCGGCGATCAATCCGCTACAAGTGCGCCATGGCTGTTCACTCGCTGGCCAAGCACTTCGGCACCCTTTCCTTAGTCTTGAGTGCATGCCGGACGTGAGAGGCATATCGAGATGTCGCTGTCCTAACTGGAATTTTAGGAGTGCGGACTCCAGAATCCCGAGACAACAGTCTGAGGGCCAATAAGTGGCCTGCAGCAGGCGCAAAATTCTCGACCGTGAGCCGCAACGGATGAACAGCCGGCCCGAATTGCCCCGAACTATTGATTCGACGGTCGGCCACTTGGGACGCTCACGTCATGTGAAGCAGTGACCCTTTATGCGAAATCATCAAGGCCGCGTCCCTTTGCGGTGATTGTCGTCCCGACCGCTTTGACGCGTGTGGTTGCGACCTCCGGTATTCGGCGAGCAACACTAGACGGCACGATGGATGAAGCCAACGGCACCGTTCGCCACTCTCACCATGCTGCCGGTCGATGCGCTCTTCAGCCGCACGACAGTGCTGGTCGAGGTCGTTGAACTACCGCGCATCCAACTGAATGCGTTCCTATGCGAGTAAGCGCCTAGGTAGAGACCAGCATACTGCGGATCTTGGTGGCGAGTTCGTCCATGGCGAAGGGCTTGGTGATCATGTCCATGCCGGAGCCCAGGAAGTCGGCCCGGGAAGCGGCCATTGCGGCGTAGCCGGTGATAAACAGCACCCGCAATTGGGGGCGGCTTTGGCGGGCAATGTCGGCGAGCTGGCGCCCGTTAATACCGGGCAGGCCGACGTCGGAGATCAGGAGGTCAATGCGGGCGCCCGACTGAAGAATGGGCAGTGCCTCGGTGCTGTCGGCGGCTTCCAAGGGCACATAGCCCAGCTCCTCGAGCACATCGATCACAAGGAGGCGCACGGCCGGATCATCCTCGACGATCAACACCCTTTCGCCCCGTCCCAGGGGCGTCTCCACGTCCTCCGGGGAGATGGTTGCCACCGCTTCCTGCTGGTTGCGGGGCAGGTAGAGCGAAACCACGGTGCCCGCGCCTGGGGCGCTGGCCAGTTCCACATGCCCGCCCGACTGGCGCACGAAGCCATAGATCATGGAGAGCCCCAGCCCGGTGCCCTGGCCAATAGGCTTGGTAGTGAAAAAGGGATCAAAGGCCTTGTCCATGACTTCGGGCGGCATGCCCTCCCCCGTGTCGGCCACGGTTATGCGCAGGTAATCGCCGGGAGCTGAGCCATCCCTGCCGGCAAGCTGGGCTTCGCTCAGGGCGACATTGGCCACCGCGATGGTCAACTGTCCCCCTTCGGGCATGGCGTCGCGGGCATTGATGGCCAGGTTCAGAACAGCGTTTTCGAGCTGATTGGCATCGGTAACCGCCTGCCAGCTGTTGTCGGGCAGAATAGTCTCAAGGACCACGCGCTCCCCCAGCGTGCGGGTCAGGAGGTCGCGCATGGAGTTGATAAGGGGCACCACGTCGGTGGGCTTGCGATCCAGCGACTGGCGCCGCGAGAAAGCCAAGAGGCGGTGGGTCAACGAGGCGGCCCGCTGCGCCGAAGTGATCGCCGCATCCATGAAGCGGCCGAGATCGTCATAACGCTGGCTGGCGATGCGGCGCTTCATCACATCGAGCGAGCCGATCACGCCGGTGAGCATGTTGTTGAAATCATGCGCGATGCCGCCGGTCAGCTGGCCAACAGCTTCCATTTTCTGGGACTGGCGCAGCAAGGCTTCTGTTTCGCGCAGCATCTCGGCCTGCTGGCGCTCGGCGGTGATGTTGTGGCCGTAAAGATAGATCAGCTCGCCTTCCGACGCCGCATTCCAGGAAAACCAGTGCAGCGATCCGTCGGCGGCTGTCAGCGCCATGTCGATGGCGGTCGGCGGGCGCTCCTGCTCAAACGCCACGAGGTGAGTGGCGCTGTTGCGCTCCGGCTCGTCGGCCAGGTCGACGAATGCGCGGCCGATCAGCGTTCCGGGCTCGTGCCCCAGAATGGCGTGCCAGGCCGGATTGACGTCACGAATGACGCCACCGGCGCCAACCACCGTGAGCAGGTCGCGCGAGTTCTGCCAGACCTGGTTGCGCTCGCGGGTGCGCTCGCGCACATTTTCCGACAGCATTTCGTTGGTTTGCCGGAGGCGCTCCTCGATGCGCTTGGAATGGGTGATGTCGTAGATCACCCCGATATAGCGCCGGCCGCTACCCTCGGTATCCTCCTGGTATTCGCCGCGCCGCGCCAACCAGCGCGTTTCCCCGGTATCGGCGCGGATGATGCGAAATTCGATATTGTCCTCGGCCCGCGGTCCGCTAGGCAGTTTTGGATCGATGATCGGGCGATCCTGAGGATGAACCAGGAGGTTCACCGTTCTGACAGGCAGCACGGTGGTTGGATGCAGGCCGAGCAGCCGGCAGAACTGTCGGGAGACCGAGACGGTCCCAAAACCCTCACTATGCTCAAAGGTGCCAATCTGCCCCGCGGTCTGGGCGATGCGCAACTGCTCTTCGGTGCGCTTGCGATCGGTGACGTCCACCAGTGTGCCGTGAAACTGCACCGGCTGGTCCAACTCGTTGAGCACGGTACGCCCATCGGCGTGAACCCAGCGAATGCCGCCATCATTGCGCAGGAGGCGATAGTCTTTGGAGAACACTTCTGCGCCGGCCAGCATACCGGCGACCGCGAGGCGGATGCGGCGTACGTCATAGGGATGGGTACCAACGAAAAACTGACTCGTGGGCACGCCATTGGCAAGCTCCAGCGGATCCTGCCCTGTGAGCGCCGCAAATCTAGCATCCGCGGTCAGACGCCGTTCCGCAATGTCCCAGACCCAGCTGCCCGCGGCCCCCGCCGCTTCCAGCGTTAGCTCGAGGCGTTGCCGCGCATCCTCGATCTCGCGCTGCAGCTCAAGCAGCTCCGACCGGGCAGTTTCGGTTGCATTCATGTTTTGGGTGGTCAGCACTTAGGGCGCGGCTTTCATGTCGGCACTGGGGTCACGCACCTACCGCCCAATTGGTATCAGCGGTTACCCGCTCGATGAAGTTGTCAAGCAGCTCCTTGAGCATGCCTAGGGAGGGGAGATCCATGATCATGGCGATATAGCCACGGATGTTGCGATCGCGAACCGAGAAGTTGATGTACAAAAACAGTACCAGCCCGTCCGTGCCGGGCTCCAAGCCCACATCGAACAGCAACTTGCCATCGCCATAGAGAACCGTGGGCAAGGACATCTGCAGGGAGTGGTTGAGCATGTTGGCAATGGTGCCGAGGCAGCCATTCAGGATCACATTGCCCGTTTCGGCCAGCGCCTCGTCCTTCAGCGAGGCCACTTCAGCGGCATCGAGATCATCCCCCACAATGGCCCGGACCAGCTCGAGGCTGTTATCCTCTGGAAAGATCAGCAAGGCCTTGCCGGTGAAGGCGCCGCCAAATTCCTGCCGGATCGCAACCAGGTCATCGCTTTCGCGCTGCCCGATCAGTGCGGCAGCAGCCGTTTGGGTGACGACCTCCACGGACGGCACCGATAGCAGCACCTGCTTACCGACCATCTTGCGCAGGCTGGCAGCGGCGCGGCTTACCCCGATATTGACCAGTTCGGTCAGTGCATCGCGCTCGAGTTCATCTAGGGTGACGGCGATGAAGCTCATGCGCCGACCCGGCGCAACCGCAAGGCCGCACCGCTCAAAAAGCCCTTGAGGCCCTCCTCGGTCACCGGCTTGCCGACAAAGGTGGCGTTTAGCTCGCGCACCCGCGCGACGATCTCGTTCTGCACATTGGCCGTGATGATCGCGATCGGCATGTCGGGAAAGGACTGGCGCAGTTCGGCCGCCAGCTCAAGCCCGTCCTTGCCGGGCATGTTGAAGTCGAGCACCGCCAAATCCACCGTTTGGGCCTGCACCACCGCGAGGGCTTCATCGGCATTGCTCGCCTCAACACGCTGCCAGTCGGGCTGCAGGGCGGCGATGGTCTTGCTGGCTACGATCCGCGCCAGCTTGCTGTCGTCCACGAGCAGGACCGTCACCATCAAGATACTCCGTTATTCCAGTTGATCCCAGCGGATCGCTTCATCTCTAGGCGCACGGTCGGTCTACCGCAAGTTAAGTCGCTGTGTTGCCTGGTCCAGCCCTCGCGGCCAGTGGCAGCATCCATTGTCGGATGAATGGATCATTCGGCTCGCCCCGGAGCGCGGGTGAAAAGGCGAGCAGGACCTGCCAAAGGGCGGTGTGCATCGATCCGGCCCCTGACAGGTCGACTGGCAGGCCTGGATTGCCCTGCACCAGCGCCAACAATGTTTCCGCCTCCTCAACGCCGCAGGCGCCGCGGAGCACGATTGCATCATCAATCAACGCGACGCTCATCCCACCAGCTCCGCAATGTCGAGCACCAACAGCACCTGGCCGTTGCCTAACACCGTGCTGCCCGCGATGCCGCGAACTCCGGTCAGCAAGCCACCCAAGGGGCGGGTAACGGTTTCAATCCGTTGGGTGATGGCGTCGACCCTGATCCCGATCCGCTGCTCGCCAAGGGCCAGAACCAGCACTGTCATTTCCCCGGCGCTCGCCGCCTCGGGTAGGCCCAGCAGGTCCGAAAGCGAGAGCAGCGCTATGGTGCGATCGCGCAGCACAAAGGCACGGTTGCTTCGGATCGGAGTGACCTCGGCCGCTTTGACCCGAACGGTTTCCATCACGGCCGGCATGGGCACGCCATAGCGCTCCGCGCCAACCGACACCACCAGCAGCTGGCTCATGGCAAAGCTGATCGGCAGGCGCAGGAGCGTGGTGGTGCCGTGACCAAGGCGGCTGGTGATCCCGACGGTGCCGCCCAGGCGTGTCACATCGGCCCGAACGGCATCGAGCCCGACGCCGCGGCCGGAAAGATCGTTGACCGCCTTGGCCGTAGAAAACCCGGCGGCAAACAGCAGGTCCAGTGTTGCATTGTCATCAAGCGCGGCCGCGCGTTCCGGGCTCACCAATCCCTTGCTCAGGGCGGCGGCACGGATGCCGATCGGATCGATGCCGCGTCCGTCGTCGGTAAGGCTCAGCAGAATATGGTCGCCCTCGGCAGCCACTCGCAGATGGAGCTTGGCCGTTGCGGGCTTGCCCAAGGCCAGGCGCTCCTTTGCCGGTTCGATGCCATGGTCCATGGCGTTCCGCACGAGGTGCAGAAGGGGCTCAAACAGTTCATCGACAATGGTCTTGTCCGCCTCGATCGTGTCGCCTTCGATCTGCAGATGGGTGGGCTTGTCCAAACGCCGCGACAGATCGCGTACCATGCGGGGCAGCCGGTGAAAGGCATGGGCCAGTGGCACCATGCGGGTCTGGAGGATACCCCGGTAAAGCGCACCGCTTAGCCGGTCGAGATCCTTTTGGGTCGCAGCGATGCTCCGGGCGAGCTCGGCTGCGTACGGCGTGTCGCTGGCCATCGCTGCCAAATCGGACATGCCGCTCTTTGCGGCCATCAGTTCGCCCACCAAGTCAAGCAGCATGTCGATGCGCCCGGGGTCCACCCGCAATCCGCGCGCCGCATCGGCTCTGGCGGCGCTCGCACTCTCTTGCGACGGCTCCGGCGTAGGGGGCCTAGGCCCGAGCGGCACGATCTCCACCTGATCGGGCACCAGCCGGAAAATCGACTCGACCTCCCGTGGTTCGGCGGTGCTCAGCGCCTCGAACAACAGATTGGATCGAAACGGATCGAACCGCTCCGGTGCCGGCCAGGGCTCGCAGGGTTCGATCGAGAGGTGCAAAAGGCCGGGGATGCGGGCAATCAGGGCAAGGGGATCGTCGCCGCCGAAAAAGCACTCGGGATGGGGCCGGTAGCGCAGTGCAACTCTGGCCTTCCCGCCCATCGGGGCCGCAAGGGCCAAGGCCCAGTCGCTCAAAGCAACTTCCGGCCTGCTTGGGATTGCAGGAGCGGCATCTGGCTCCCCGCCTAGTGCCGCTTCGATCTCGCCCGCCTGCGCCAGCCGTTGCGGGCTGACGCTGCCTTGTGCTTCGATGTCATCAACACAGCGGTCGATCCATTCCAGCACGGCGACAATGGCATCGATCTGACCAGCGTCGAGTTCTGCCGCGCCGGCGCGAACCCGCCCCAGATTATCCTCGGCCGCGTGCAGTGCCGCATGGAGGGGCGCAAGATCGAAGAGGCCAGTCGAGCCCTTCAGCGTATGGACGGCCCGAAATGTGCTATCGAGTCGGGCTCGGTTGCCGGGCTCGGTTTCCAGCACAAACAGATCGTCAATGGCGGCCTGCACCAGTTCGCGCGCCTCGATGATGAACTGGGCCAGCAGCTCGTCCATCAGCCCTGCTCCGGCCGCTGGTAGACGATGGCCTTGGGAAAGCGGCGGGTCACAAAGCGCTCGGAGATACGCGACATGGACTCCGAATGCCCCAGGCACATATAGCCTCCGGGCACGAGGCTGCTGAACAGGTTCTCCATGCAGCGCACCCGCGCGCTGGCATCGAAATAGATCAACAGGTTACGGCAGAAGATGACGTCGAACCGCCCCTGCCGGGCCACGGAGCCGGGATCGGTGATGTTGCACTGCGTAAAGGTCACCGATTCGCGCAAATCATTGATCAGCTGCGCCCGCCCGCCCTCGTCGGGGGTGAAATAACGCTCCACCAGCTCAGGCGGCAGCCGCATCAGCGCGCGCGGGCCGTAATTGGCCTCCAGCGCCTGGGCAATGATGTCGGTGTCGATATCGGAGCCGACGATCTCGACATTATAGGCATCCACCAGCGCCCAGTTTTCGAGGAGCCATATCGCAATGGAATAAGGCTCCTCCCCGCTCGAGCAGGGCACCGACCATATTCGGATCTTGTCGCCCGGCGCCTTGGAAGCAGTGATCTCGGGCAAAATGGATTGGCTGAGGCAGGCGAGCTGATGCTCCTCGCGATAATAATAGGTTTCGTTGACGGTGAAGCTGTTGATCAGCTGTTCGGCTTCGTCGGGCTGCGCGCGCAGCAGGGAATAGTAATCGGCAAAGGCGGTCAGATTGCTTTGCGCCATGCGATCGGCGACCCGACGATCGATATAGTAGCGCTTGGTTTCGCCAAACCGCATGCCGGTCCGCGCCTGGAGGAAGTCGCTGAGGGTCGCCAAGTCCGCGGCCGACAAGGGCGGCAAGGCCCCGGCTCTGGCCAAAAGGTCGGCGCGGCGGCCGGTCATGCCAGCAACTCCGTCAGGCGCCGCGGAATTTCGTCCATTGGCAGCGTTTCGGACGCTCCGCCGAGGCTCACCAATTCCCCGGGCATGCCCCAGACCACGGCCGTGTCGCGCGCCTCGGCGATGGTATGCCCGCCCGCTTCGCGCAGGTCGGCCATCGCGGCGGCACCATCCGAGCCCATGCCCGTCAGCAAAATGCCCAGCAGTTGCGGCGCGGGCACCCACTGGCGCGCAGTACGCACCAGCCGGTCAACGCTTGGATGCCAAAGATAGTCCTCCTGCATGGGGGCGGCATTAGCCACCAGCCGCCCGGCTCGGGTGCCGATTACCATGTCGGCGCCACCACGCGCGATATACACCCCGCCGGCCAGCAGCGGGGTCGGCCCGGTAACTTCGCAGACAGTGAGGGGCGACAGCTTGTCGAGCCGCCGTGCCAGGGGGCCCGTGAAGGCCGCCGGCATGTGCTGGGCGATAACAATGGGCCAGCGCAGGTCAGCGGGCAAGGTCGACAGGAGGATATCGAGAGCGGGCGGGCCGCCTGTGGAGGTGCCCACCAGCACAAGCCCGGTTGCCGCCGCCTTGCCCCGGAGCGGTAGGGCCGGCGGAGCAATAATGGGGACGCTGTCCAGCCGCAGAAGACGCATCCGTTCGGCCAAACGCCTTGAGCGGGGCAGCTGTACCGCGGCCGCGGCCCGCACCTTGGCGACCAGCTCGTCAGCGAGCCGATCCATATGCAGCGATATCGCCCCTTCAGGCTTGGCGAAGAAATCCACCGCCCCCATCTCGAGCGCCGTCAGGGTTTCGTCGGCGCCTTCCTCGGTCAGCGCCGAAACCATCACCACGGGAACGGGATGCTCCAGCATGATGCGATCAAGACAAGCCAGGCCATCCAGCTTGGGCATGTTGATGTCGAGCGTCACCACGTCAGGATGAAAGCTCGTCAGCTGTTCCAGCGCTTCCTGCCCATCGCGGGCCACGGCGATTTCAAAGTCTCCCGCGGCCGTGAAGATGCCGCTCAGCAGCTTGCGCATCAGCGCGGAATCCTCGGCAATAAGGAGACGGATCACGCGGTACCCGCCCCGGTTTGCCTGGCGGCGATATCGGCGACCAAATCCTGCTCGGCGCGGCTGAGCAGCTCGTCCGGATCGATCAGGAGGACCAGCCTGCCGTCCGCGCCCGTATTGGCGACGCGGGTGAACACGGCTGACCTTTCACTGGCGAAAGACGGTGTGGTGGCAAGGTCAGAGCTCGACACCGATAGGATTTCGGAAACCCCATCCACCACCAGGCCCGCCTGCAATCCACCGACAGTGACGATGATGACGCGCGGCTGCACGCTCCCGGCTGCCGATGGCACATCGAAGCGCTCCCGCTGGTCGATGATCGGCACCGGCCGGCCCCGCAGATTGATGATCCCGTTGACGAAGCGCGGTGCATTGGGCAGGCGGGTAATGGTGCTGGGCAGGCGCAGTACTTCCTGCACCGCGGCGATCGGCAGGCCGTAGCGCTCCTCGCCCAGCTCGAACACCACAAACTGCTCCTGTGCCCCTGCGCTGCCCTGCTCGGCCATGACTTCCCCTTTTCCCCCTGCCGCCGCCAGGGTCGCGGCAACAGCCTCGTTGGCGAAAATCCCGCTCACCGAAAGAATGGAGACCAGCGGCCTGCCGCCGCCTGGCCGGCCAATGGCGTCGAGCTCGGCTTGCCCCTGGCCGCGCTGGAGAACCGGCGGAACGGGGTCGATCGCCGCTTCAGGCAGCCGCAGGATCGATTGGATCGCATCGGCCATCAGCCCGATTTGCGACCCGGCGTGATCCACCACGAGGACGCGACAATCGGCGAGTTCATCGGCATCGGTGTTGAAGCCCAGCAGAACCGACAGGGACAGGATCGGCAGCGTACGTTCGCGCATATTGGCCAGGCCCAGCATCGCCGCATCGGCACCCCCGACGCGCGCCATCGCCGCTGGCAACCGCAGAACCTCGCTGACCGCCTGTAGCGGCAAGGCAAAAGTCTGCCCGCTCACCAGAAACGACAGCAGGGCGCGCTCCGCCACTTGCGGCTCGGCCACCTGCGCCGCTTCCGCTGTGTCGCGCTTTGCGACGCCCCGCTTTGCCTGGCGTTGGAAACCATTTTCCAGCAGCGCTGCAAGGTCGATCTGCCCGCTGGCTCCGGCGTCCCCGCCATGGTCCAGGCGCAGCACGGCATCCACCAACAGGCCCACCGCCCCGCCATGGTCCAGCACGACAACACGCCCCTCGCTGCCCGGCGCCTGCCCCATCAGGGCGGCAAGCGAGACAACCGGCAGCACGGCGCCGCGCAAATTGCCGACCCCCAGCAAGGCGGGAGGTCCGTGCGGCACGCGGGTGACCTGGGGGCGGCGTAGGACCTCGATCACGCTGTCGCCGGCCAGCGCATAGATTTGCCCGCTCAGCATGACGGTCAGCTGGCGCCGGGCGATGGTGGTGGCTGGCGCCGGAGTGCTCACCCTCAGCTCGTGGACTGGAGTTCTTCGGACAGGAGCGCAATCTCCTCGATCGCCGCCGCAAGATCCTCGGCAGCACTGGATTGTTCGCGCGCCGCTGTGGCCGCCTGCCCGGCAGCCGCGCTCGCCTCCTGCGCCACAGCCGCAATCTGCTCGGTGCCGGCAAGGATTTCGCGCACGGCGGTCAGCACCGCATCGGCGCTGGCGAGAATGGAGGCGCTGCCCGCGCTGATGGCGTTGCTATCGGTTTGCACCTGTTCGAGGTGCCCCAGGATCAGCCGGTTGCGCGCGAGTTCGGCTTCGATGGCCTGCACCGTTGCTTCCAGATCTCGCTTGGCCGAGCCAATCGTGCTCTGGATCGAGCGCACGCTTTCCTTGGCTCCCTCGATGGTTTCGGAAGCATTGTTGGCCAGTTTGCGGATATCGCTCGATACAATGGCAAACCCCCGCCCCTCCGCTCCGGCGCGGGCTGCCTCCACCGAGCCGCTGACGGCGAGCATGCTGGTTTGCACGCCAACCATGATGATCCGGTCCACCACCCGCTCGATCTGGCGCGCCACGCCATCCAGCCCGGCCAGGGCCTGCATAGCGGCGGTGGTGTTGCTCAAGCCGGTCTGCAACTGGGTGCCGATGCCGATGACAGTGACCCGGCTGCGGGCCAGGCGTTCGGCAATAGCCTGGATCCGGCTGGCCGCGTCGCGAGCGTTTTCGGCGCTGAGGCCGGCGCTGGTTTCGATCTGGGCCATCGCCGCATTGGCCTGTTGGGTGGCGGCGGCCTGTTCCTCGGCCCCTCTGCTGATCTGGTCAACGGCAATCAGGATCTCGGCGGCGGCGCTGGAAAGCTCCTGCACCGTGGCCGACAATTCCTCGGCAGCCGCGCCCATGGCGGCCGGCCCGCCCGCCGCGTCGGCGCTGTCGCCTAGGGCCTCGGCTATTTGCGAAAGGGTTTGGGCGGCCTGCTGGCTTTGATCCAAGGCCACGCTTTGCTGCTGCACCGAGCGCTGGGCTTGGGCCGTAGCGGCCGCCTGCTCTTCAGCGGCCGCGGCAACATTCTCCGCACCTTTTTGGGCTTCGCGCGCGGCCAGATCCGCTTCCACCGCAGCGGTCAGGATAACGCTGGTGCCCTCGATCAGGGCCATCAAATCGGCGCGGATCGCGGTCAAATCCGCCCCGATGGCGCGGCCGACCTCGGTTTGTGCCCGTGCAGATTGAGCGGCCGCCTCGATGCGGTCAGCCACCTGCGCCACGCCGTCGCCGACCGACTGCGCCAATTGCTTGACGTCGCGCGCGCTGCGCTCCGCGCTTTCGGCCAAAGCGCGCACCTCGTCGGCGACCACCGCGAAACCCGCGCCCTTGTCACCGGCGCGCGCCGCTTCGATGGCGGCATTGAGGGCCAGCAGATTGGTTTGATCGGAAACATCGGCGACGATGGTCGTGGTCTCCCTAATGCTGCCGGCCTGCGCTTGCAGCCGATTGATCAGATCCACTGCGGTCAACTGGCGGGAGGCATTGCTCTCGATGGCAAGCAGCGAATCCTCGATAGCCGTCGCCGATTCAACCACTGCCGCCTGCAAACCCTCTGTCTGGCGGCGCGATGTTTCCGCGTTGGTGCGGGCGGCGGAAAACTGCCGCGACAATTCAGCGACCGTGGCGAGCGACTCGTGCGCGGCTCCCGCCGCTTCCTCGGCGCCGGCGGCAATCTGTTCCAGCGTGCGGCGCAACTCTTCCGCCGCTGCCGCCGATTCAGCCACGCCGCTGGCCAGTTGCATGGTCGCCGCCGCGACCCGCTCGGCCGCCTGTTCACGCGACACGGGCATGCGCGGCTTGACTTGCGTCCTTGCGACCTTTGGCTTCACCCCAGGTAACGCCGCCGATGCCTCACCCGTCTTGCGCTTGGCGAGAGTGGTGGTCTTAACGAGTGCCATTCCGTGTTCCGTTTGGTCTCGATGATATCCGCCGGGCGCAGGTATCATTCATAAGCCTGGGGCATACAGCCTCCTGCTCCATCCTCTAAACTATATCTCTGCGCGCCACGACTTAGTTTTTTACGCTTTCATGGAAAGCCACACCACGGCGGGACGAGGCCAATGCCCCGCTGAAATCCAGGTTGAACGAGCAGTTACATCCCAACCAACATGTGCGAGCTTTACCTACGCATGGATGTTGTGGGGCTGACGAAGGACAGTTCTTGCCCGTTCCCTCTAACCTAAGCGCAGCTAGGAGAGGCTCTTGGCACGAGCGTTGTGCATATCTATCGCACCCTGCAGAAACTGCGCGCCGATGGCCTGATGGACCATCAAAAAGGGCGGCTCTTCATCCTGGATTGGTATCGTCTGCGCGGTCCAGAAGATGCAAAACTACCGAGCGGGATTATTGATGCTCGGGGACATTTCGGCTTACCTTGAGGCAAGTACCGCCCTTCAGGACTTCGTGCGGGAAACCAACCGCATAGGCTATCATCTCTTCGCCGCGGACCGATGCGACATGGAAGCGAAGCTTTTTCGAAGCACGTGAGCAGCCCTATGATGTTGGCGGGTGGGTCACGGGAAGCCGGGTAACAGCTTGCATCCCGAAATGACCTCGGCAATCGATCCATGCTCCGGACCGAAAACTCGCATCTCGCCGAATTCCGCAGCGCCATCACCCGCGTCAGGTGGACAGAAGGACACCGGTCCTGACAGGTCGGTGGTCAAAGCGGCTCCGGTTCGGCGATGGCGCTGACGATAGCGCGGCGAAGCCAAGAATGGCGCGCTTCATCCTGATGCCAGGCATGCCAGGCCAGGTTCATCACAACACTACCCAGCTTGAGAGGCGGTGGCCCGATGGCAAATCGCCCCACATCGGCTGCTGTTCAAGCCAGGCTGGCCGGCAGGGTCATGATCAGATCAGAGCGGCGGCGATTTCAAGGGCGGCAAAGAAGCTTGGGACGAGCGGTGCCAGATTTTTCGTGCCGGGATTGTAACCGAGATTGTCCGGACTGGATATGTGCCGGGTGGGCCCCCGAAGGTAAATGCGGTGGCAATGGGATGCCACCGCCACTGCGTCTTCTACTGCTGGAGTTCTTCAGGCAGCGGAGAGCCGTGGTACTTGAGGTAGATTTCGTTGAGCTTGCCATTGGCCATGTTCGCGGAAATCCACTCGTTGAGCTTGGCCACGAGCGCCTCTTCGCCCTTGCGTACGCCAATCGCCACGTCGAGGGTGCGGATCGTCACCTTTGGCTCAAAGGAGAGCTCGGTATTGCGTTGCTTGATCTGGTTGACCACGGTCGCCGAGGTCGCCACAGCGGCAGCCTGGCCGCTGATCGCTGCGGTCACAAGCGTGGCGTCGTCCTCGTAGCGAACGACCTCAATGCCCTTTTCCCCGGCCATCGCCGTCAGCTCACTGTCTTGGGTGGTGCCGCGCACGACGCTGATGGGGGTGCCACGCAGATCTTCCCAGTCGGTGATTTCGGTTGCGGCAGGCGCGCCGACAACCGAGATCACGGCCGCATATGGCCGCGAGAAGTCGATGACTTCCTTGCGCTGATCGGTCACCGACAAGGTCGAAATCACGATATCGGCCTTGTTAGTCTGCAGATTGGGGATGCGCGTGGCGCCGGTGGTGGAGATGATCTCCAGCTCGAGCCCCCAGTCAGCGGCGAGCAGCTGGGCGGTCTCCACGTCCGAGCCGATCGGGGTCATCGCGCCGTCGAGCATGCCCGATGGCACCATGGCCAGATCGGTCGAAATGCGGATCTTGCCCGCCGCCATGATGTCCTCGAGCAAGTCGGCATGCGCGGGCATGGCGCCGCCCAAAAACGCGCCGACCATCATGGCCGAGACAGTAACAGTCTTCAAATTCAACATAGTTTTCCTCCTGGTAGTTGTTGACGCCGCACTCAAAGCTCGTTGGAGACGAAGTCCTGGAGCGCAGCGGTTTCGGGATTGGATAGGATCGACGCGTCGCCTTGCTCGTGAACAAGGCCCTGGTGCATGAACACCACCTTGTCCGCGATCTTGCGGGCGAAGTTCATCTCGTGGGTGACCATGATCATGGTCATGCCACTGTCGGCGAGGCTTTCGATCACGCGCAGCACCTCACCGGTCAATTTTGGGTCGAGCGCGGAGGTGACTTCGTCGAACAACATGACCTGCGGTTGCATGGCCAGGGAGCGGGCGATGGCGGCACGCTGCTGCTGCCCCCCCGAGAGCTGTTCGGGAAAGTCATTGGCCTTATGCTCAAGGCCGACCTTGGTGAGCACGTCGCGGGCGATCTCGCGGGCATCGGCCTTTTTGAGCTTCTTGACCGTGGTGGGCCCAAGCATGATGTTCTGCTCGATGGTCAAATGCGGGAAGAGGTTGTAGCTCTGAAAGACGATCCCAACGTCGAGGCGCAGGTGGCGCAGGCTGAGTTTGGGGTTTTCCAAACGGTGCCCGCACACCTCGATGCGGCCCGAGTCGATGGTCTCGAGCCGGTCAATGCAGCGCAAGGCCGTGCTCTTGCCCGAGCCGCTGGCGCCAATCAGCGCAAGGACCTGCCCCTTCTCGACCGCAAAAGAAACGCCACGCAGGACGTCCACCGAGCCGAAACTTTTCTTCACATCGTCCAAAATGACGATCGGCATGTTTGCCTCCATGGCTTTTGCGACCTCTCGACCGACGCCAGATTGTTTAGGCCAGGCGCTTTTCCAATCGGCGGCTCAGCGCCGAAATCGGAAAGCACAGGCAGAAATAGAGTGCTGCCACACTCAGATAGACGGGCAGCGGCTGGAAAATGGAGTTGTTGATCAGCTGGCCGGCGCGGGTGAGCTCAACAAAGCCAACCACATAGGCCAGGGAGGTGTTCTTGACGATCTGCACGGAAAAGCCGACCGTCGGTGGAATGGCGATGCGCACGGCTTGTGGCAGGATAACCTTGAACATGCGTTCGGTCCGGTTGAGTGCCAGGCACTCCGCGGCTTCCCACTGCGCCTTGGGAACGGACTGGATCGAGCCGCGCCAGATTTCGCCAAGATAGGCGCTGACATAGATGGTCATCGACAAGCCGGCTGCCACCATGGGCGCCACCGAAATGCCGAGCTGGGGCAGGCCGAAATAGGTGACGAACATGATCACCAGCAGCGGCGTGCCCTGAACCAGCTGCACATAGCCGGTGGCCAGGTATCTGACCGTCTTGAGCGGCGAGATGCGGGCCAGCGCTACGGCAAACCCGATCAGCCCCCCGCCGACAAATGCCATCAGCGACAGGACCAGGGTCCAGAACGCGCCATCGAGCAGAAACTTGAAGTGGCCAGGATTGAAAGAGGACGTCATGCGGATCTTCCTCCTAAAGATGGGTGCCAAGCCGGCGCTGGCGCGGGAACAGGGCTTTGCCGACGAAGAGGAAGGCGACGCGCATTACGAGCGAGAGCGCGACATAGATCACTGCGATGGTCACATAGGCTTCAAAGGGCCGATAGGTCTCGGACTGGATGAAATTGGCGGCCGCAGTCAGCTCCTCGGCCGAAATCTGGGAGGTCACCGATGAAGCCAGCATCAGCAGAATGAACTGGCTCGAGAGCGAGGGATAAACCCGCTCCATCGCCGGGCGCAGCGCGACATGCCAATATTGCTGTGCCTTGTTGAGCCCCAGCGTTTCGGCAGCTTCCCACTGGCCCTTGTGGATGGATTCAAAGCCGGCGCGCATGATCTCGGCGGTGTAGGCGCCGACATTGATCGTCAGGGCCACGATGGCGACGGTGACTGCGGAGAATTTGAAGCCGAGAGTCGACAGCCCGAAATAAACGAGGAAAATCTGCACCACGAAGGGCGTGTTGCGGATGGCCTCAACATAGATGGCTGCGATGGTGGCCGCTGGTTTGTAGCTCGACCGGCGCGCAATGGCGCACAGCGTTCCAATGAGAAAACCGGTGATCGTGGTCGCCACAGCCAATTGCACTGTCAGCCAGGCACCGTCGAGCAGCATCTGCCAGCTTGCAAAGATCGGGAGAAAGTTGATCGACATTAGAATTCCTGGGCTGATCTAGGCGGCGCCAGCCCGGGTCTGGCGCGCCTTGGCAAACCAGCCTCTGTGCCGTGCACCGCCTGGTGCGCGTGGTTAAGCGCTCACTCGGTCTGTTCGAGTGCCGCAAGCTTGTCGACGCGACGCACGAAATCGGGGTCGGTGACAAATTCTGCCGCAAGGAAGGCGTTGATCAGATCGATCGCCAACCAGGGGCCGACGATCTGGGCGCCCAGGCACATGACGTTGACATCGTCGTGCTCGACCGACTGGTGGGCCGAATGGGCATCATGGCAGACCGCGGCTCGGATTCCCTTGATCTTGTTGGCTGCGATCACGGCGCCAACACCGGTGCCGCACACCAGAAGGCCACGGCTACCCGGCGTGGAGCGCACCTTCTGGCAAACCGCCCAGGCAATATCGGGAAAATCGACGGGGTCAGGATCAAAGCTGCCGACGTCTTCGATCTCGAAACCCGACTTGTTGAGCTCGGGGAGAAGCTCTTGCTTGAGACGGAAGCCAGCGTGGTCACTACCAATAATAATATGCACTCGGTGCCCCTTAGACAGGTCGGTTAAAAGACGGCAGCGCGGAGATCTGCGCATCTGCGGCGCGGCGACGGAACTCGCCGCCGATTTGAAAATGGCGACGGAGCAAATCGTCGGCCTTGGCAGGTTCGCGCTGAACGATTGCCTCGTAGATCAGCCGGTGATGATCAACGAGGAAGCTCTCGAACCCATCCACCGAAGTAATCTGCTTGCGGCGATCCAGATGCGAGCGCCGCATCAGCGTCGCGATGGATGTATAAAGACTGGTCAGGGTGGGCGAGCGCGCGGCCCGGACAATGGCCTCGTGGAAATCGAAGTCCGCCTGTCCACCGGCCTCGGGATCGTTGATGGTTTCCACGATCTGCGTCAGGCACTGCGCAATGCGATCGAGATCGTTCTGAGTCGCGCGATCACAGGCCAGGCGAATGGCGTGATGCTCTATGGCGACGCGCGCCTCCATGATGTCATCGATGACATCGGCCTGCTGGGCCAGGGCGAAGGTGAAGAAATCGCCCAGCGTGGACACGTCGGGCTTTCTGACCACCGTGCCCACGCCGTGCCGGATCTCCACGGCCCCAATCATAGCGAGCGCGCGCAATGCCTCGCGCAGCACCGGACGACTGACACCAAGCCGCACTGCCAGCTCCCGCTCGGGCAAAAGAATGTCGCCGGTCTTGAGCTCTCCGGAGAGCAGTTGCTCCCGCAAAAAGCCGACAACGCGATCATAGCCGCTGGTCTGCTCAGGCGCTTCTCTTGTAATCGACATCGCCGCGTATTTTGTCCATACCGTGGTATGACCACAGTTACAGAGTGCGGTCATGTTCGTCAACGGCCAGTACTTGCAGCTTTCCACGAAGGCAGGAACTAACCCAATGTCGGGTTCTTACTGATGGGGGTCGATTGGCAGCTATCGCGCACTGTGGTGTTTCAAGCAGAAGCATTCCTATAAGAACCCGCGTAAATGGACCTAAACCTGGTCTGTCAACCGCCCAAGATTGACTCGCGTCCGTTCCCCCTAAGTCCCTAGTTGCGGCGGCCGAGAAAAGGAGGCGGTCCGCGTCACGGGCATTCCCATCCTCAAGCGCCGAGAGGACCTGGCATGATCAGGTAGCGCTGCAGTGTTTCGCCGATCACTTGGATGGTCGCGCCTGGAGCGAGGTGATCGTCGCCCAGGTTGAGGACGTAGCGGCAGTAAGCAAGACCCAGGATCTGCGTGGCGACGAGCGTATCACGCTCCGCGCTCCCGCTTCTCCGGAGACCCGACCCTCCAATGCTTGTGGCAGCTCCGCCCGCGCCGCTATGCCGACCACGAAAGAAGCGTGACCCGCTCAGAACGAAACGCAGCGGAAGCGAAGATTTGAGCTTGACCTTGATGCCCGATTGCATAAGCCGACATCTACTCGCTGATCAGTATGCTGCGATTATGGTCGACTAGGGCGTCACCCTGACCAGGGAAGAGTGGCGAGCTTCGAGGACTCGATAAGGTGGTTCCAGAAAGCTGACGCACCAGATGCTAGGGGCCTGGTCGCCAGTCGGATCATGACAACCGGCAACGCGGTCTCCGGTACACTCACGGGCACGTGGGCGAAACCGAAATGTTCGATTTCATCGATGTTTCCGGCATGGAGAACCGTCACCCCCATGCCCTCGGCCGCCATCCTGGCTGCCGTTTCGGCGGTGTGCGTCTCGATGTAATTCTTGGGGAAGCACTTCGCACTGTGAAAGGCGGAGGTGACGATGTCATAGGTGAAGGAATTGCGGGCGACAAAGATGAACCGCTCATGGGCCAACTGTTGCCAAGTCGCTCCTTCTGAAAGCCGGTGACCTGGCGACATTACCGCTCTCATGGGGGACTGAAGCAGCGGCTCCGCTAACAGATCGGTCGTATCAGCAGGTGGGGCAGATAACGCAAAATCGACCTCCCGCGCCCGGACCATTCGGATAACCTCCTCCCCGATGGCATCGCGAATGAACAATTGTGGCTTCTCGCTAGAACTTCCGAACTCGCGGAAGGCCGGCAGAACGATCTGTCGCGCGAGAGAAGGAAGCGCAGCGATCCGGAGAGGTTGCCCCGGCCTGCCCGTTTGCATCTGGAGAGAGTCCAGTGTGTATTCCAGCGAAGCGAAGACGCTCTCGCAGGTTGATAGCAATTGTCGACCAGCTTCAGTGATCTTCGAACCGCGTGCGTCCCTAACCACAAGCTGGCAGCCGATTGCGTCCTCAAGCTGCTTAAGGCTCTGGCTGAGTGACGGCTGCGAGATGCTCAGTTCAGCCGCTGCACGACGCACGCTGCCTAAGCGGGCGATAGCGCTGAAAGCTCTGAGCTGTCGTAATGAAACTTGGGGTAAGGACATAGGCTCAGCCTATCACACCGCGGCAAAGATCGTGTTTCCTGATTAGTGCAATCCACGTTAGCTGCTTCTCACGGTGACGGAGAGCGTAGATTACCCGCTACGATGAGGGCTAACCCCTGCGCGCGGTGGTGCAACTGCCGAAACGGCGAAGGGCCAATTAGGATGGCTCCTGCGGGAGGATTATGTTGCGGACACCGAATTTCGTTGCCTCGACGATGGCGGCGCTCTTACTCGGCACCGGCGGCGCGCTGTCCTAGTAGACGTGGAGACCTTCCCGCCGATCTCTCCAGAACACTGAAGTTTACGGACCAGGCGGACGTATTGGCGGATGGCCGGTGGGCATTCTGGGCGACTATGAGTAGTTCCCCAAGCGCTATTGCCATCCTGAGTTGAGCGGGAAGGTGCAGCTGCTTTAGAAGCCATAGTTTCCGGTCACTGATCATTCCTCCCACTAGGGTCGTTGGTAACCTGCACTACAATGGTCATGGCTATCTCCGCGGCCAGGGCCAGGAAACATCCGAAGGGCTTATCCTGATCGATCTACCCGAGGGCCGCATGAAGGTGGCAAATGTGTCGAGGTAGGTCTCGAAAGACTTGGCCTGGATCCTGTGGACGCGAAATACCTCGTCATCATGCATGGCATGGCGACCATTGCGGTGCGGGATTATTATTTCCAGCACAAATATCCCGGTCTCGCCGACATCCCTGGCGAGAAAAACTCGGACTTGTTGGCCGACGTTGATCTGTGCAGTTGGCGTACGATGTGCCTGCTGCACTAGGTGCCGACGCATAGGGTGATAGGCTAGTCCTATCACAAGCGCGGCAATTATCTATTTCCCGATCAGGTCTCTAACAGTGTTAGGTGACCATTAAAATCTCTCAAGGAGGAATACAGATGTTCACAAGTCGTATCGCTCGAGCACTTGCGAGCAGCGTGTTTGCTGTCGGTCTCGGTTCCGTGCCGGCCACGTCCATGGCGCAGGATCAATATTCGTCGCAGCCCGTCACGCTTATCGTGCCTTATGCTGCTGGCGGCACCCCGGACATTCTCGCACGTCTCCTTGCTGACCATGTCGGTGAGAGCCTTGGCACACCACTGCTGGTGGAAAACCGCGGGGGTGCCGGCGGAAGCATCGGGGCGCAAGAAGTCGCAAACGCACCGGCCGACGGAGCCAAAATCCTGTTCTGCGCCTTTTCCTGCGCAGCGGCCGGTAGCCTCTATGCCGATAATCCGCCTTACCTGATCCAGGAAGATTTTGCTCCGGTCATCGAAATCGGTACGGTGCCGAGCGTCCTGACCGTGCCGCCCCAACTTGGGGTTGCAACGCTTGAGGAATTTCTCGCCCTTGCTCGCGAGCAAGACCTGAATTATGCGTCGTCCGGCGTTGGCTCGTCACCACATCTTGCCGGCGAATTACTGAACCAGCTTGCTGACACGAAACTGATGCACATTGCCTATCAGGGTGCTGGCCAAGTGTTGACCGACCTTCTTTCAAATCAGGTCCAAGTCTATTTCGACAACTTGCCTGCCGCTCTGCCGAATATCCAAGAAGGCAAGGTGGTCCCGCTACTGGTTGCACAGGAGGAGCGTGCCAAGGCCGCTCCCGATATCCCTACGTCGGCAGAGGCAGGGCTGCCAGAACTGCTGGTGGCGCCCTGGTTCGGCATCTTCGCCCCATCAGGCACCGATGAAGCCTCTCTAGACAAATTGAATTCGGCGTTCCAAACCGCTCTCGACAATCCGGACGTCTCCAAGCGATTTGACGAGCTCGGCGTTAACATCGTCGGCGGCAGCCGCGAAGATCTCCAGGTCTTCCTGGCAGCTCAGGTCGACCAGTGGGGCACCCTGATCCGCGAGCGCAACATTGTCCCGGATTGAATACCAACTCGCTGACTTCGGTTCTTACACAGCCGGCGGGAGGCTCGTCAAAATTTCCGGCGAGCCAACCCGCGATTTGAACTATACTGCGACGACCACCTATCGTCACGATCCCAATGGATCCATCGCCATCGAACACGCCTATGTGCAGTTCTTCGTGCCGGCTCAGCGTTCCGATCTTGGTCCGGTAATTTTGGTCCACGGTGGGGGAATGTCCGGCAGCACTTGGGAAACCACACCGGATGGGCGAGCCGGCTGGGTACAGGGGCTTGTCGCAGCAGGAATTGAGACCCATGTCGTGGATAATGTGGAACGAGGCCGGGCGGGATGGTGCCCTTTGCCCGGCGTGTGGGATGGCGAGCCCATCCTGCGGACAATGGAAGAGGCCTGGACCCGTTTTCGCTTCGGCGATGTTGATCAGCACGGCGAACGCAGACCCTTTCCCGGTCAGCAGTTTCCAACGGATCACTTCGAGGCTTTCGCCAGGACATTTGTGCCTCGGTGGACCACCACGGGTGAACTCGCGGTTGCCGCACTTACATCGGTTATGCAGAGAGTCGGCCCGTCCATTCTGTTCTGCCATAGTCAGGGAGCTGAACCGACTTTCCTGGCTGCGGCGAGCCGACCTGACCTAGTAAAGGCAATTGTCGCATTGGAACCCACGGGGTTCTCAAGTCCCGCGGATGTAAGCAGTATACCGCTCGTCTTCGTGACGGGTGACAATATTTCGAAGTCGCCGCATTGGCAGAACGTGTTGACGCGGCAGCTGGCTTTCGCCCAGGCTTTCGCCGAAGTCGGTGGGCTCTCGATCCATTTGGATCTGCCCCAAGCGGGTATATTCGGGAATACTCATATGCCCATGTCTGACAGCAATAGCGACGATGTTTTGGCGTTAGTGATCGATCGACTTCGTTCAATGCAAGTCGATATTTGAAAGCCGAGACCATCTGCCGTCTATGGCGAAGGCGAGTTCGATAAACTCGCCCGCCTTCACAGTCACAAGTTCAGAAACGGTGATCCACCGACTCGGTGGATCATAGGGCTGCAGTGGGAGGAAGCCGATGCACCGCGCACTTTTCCAATCGTCGGATGGACATTCCGCGATCTTCTTTGTGGCCTTTGGTGGGCTCACCATGGCTGTGGGCAGCCAGTATCAATTCGGGTCCGCTGCCCAAATGGGTCCAGGCTTCTTCCCTGTTATCGCAGGCGGCCTGCTGATCTTGGTCGGCTTGGTCGTGGGTATGCAGGCGATCCGCAAGCAAGCGGGCCGGGACATGCCTCGGGTCGATTGGCGTGCTCTGTTTGCAATAACTACAGCGGTCCTGCTTTCGGCATACCTGTTGATCTCTGTGGGCCTTCTGGGAGCGATTCCGGCCTTGGTGATCGTCGGTTCATTGGCCGGGAGGAATCTCAGACCCTTGCCGATTCTCCTGACAGCGCTGGCCCTGACATTCATGGCGTGGGCCGTCTTCATTCTGGGCCTCGGCCTCCACATCCCAGTCTGGCGGTTCTGAGCCATGGACATTTTTGCCAATCTTGCGCTCGGGTTCAGCCAATCTTTGGCGCCAATCAACCTGCTTTACTGTTTTATCGGTGTCCTGCTCGGCACCGCCATTGGCGTGCTGCCTGGTCTCGGACCGTTAGCGACGATTTCAATGCTGCTACCGCTCACCTATACGCTGGGGCCAATTCCTGCCCTCATAATGCTGGCTGGAATCTACTATGGGGCGCAGTACGGTGGCTCCACCACCGCAATTCTCGTCAATCTGCCAGGTGAATCATCATCGGTCGTGACTGCGATCGACGGGCACAAAATGGCCCAAGCCGGCAGGGCAGGCGCAGCACTTGCCATTGCAGCATTGGCGTCCGTCTTTGCCGGGACCATCTCCACGGCAGTTGTTGCTGCCTTCTCGCCTGTTCTCTCAAACGTTGCCCTGTCATTCAGCGCCGCAGAGTATTTCTCGCTGATGGTGCTCGGTTTGGTCGCGGCCGTAATCCTGGCGCACGGGTCACTGATCAAGGCCATCGGCATGGTAATAGTCGGCCTGATCCTTGCCACGGTCGGAACGGACGTAAACAGCGGAGTTCATCGCTTCACGTTTGGGGCGATCGAGCTAAGTTCGGGTCTTGAATTCATCGCCATCGCCATGGGCATTTTCGCCTTCGCAGATATCGTCAACAATGTCGCCGACAAGACAACAGGCGAAACTCTGGTCCACAAGATCACCAAGCTCTGGCCAAGCAAGCAAGAATTCAAGGAAGCTGCGCCTGCTGCAGTCCGCGGAACGGTCCTCGGTTCGATAATGGGCATTCTTCCCGGCGGTGGGGCCACCCTTGCCTCCTTCACCTCCTATACGCTTGAGAAAAAAGTATCGAGGAAGCCGGAGCGCTTCGGCAATGGTGCGGTGGAAGGCGTGGCCGGTCCTGAGGCGGCGAACAACGCCGCGGCCCAGACCTCCTTTATTCCCATGCTTACGCTCGGTATCCCATCTAACGGCGTCATGGCGCTGATGATGGGGGCCATGATGATCCACAACATTACTCCTGGCCCCCAGGTGATGACCGGAAATCCAGACCTCTTCTGGGCTTTGGTCACCTCAATGTGGGTCGGCAATGTCATGCTGGTACTGCTGAACCTTCCGCTAGTTGGACTGTGGGTAAAGCTCATTTCCGTGCCATACCGGTATCTCTACCCGGCCATCATGATGTTCTGCGTCATTGGGCTATACAGCATTCAGAACCAAACCTTCGAGATCATGACCGCAGCCTTATTCGGCTTCGCCGGATACTTTCTGCTACGCATGAAATGCGAGCCAGCGCCGCTCCTGTTGGGCTTCATTCTGGGCGAAATGCTCGAAGAAAATCTCCGGCGCGCTTTGCTGCTGTCACGTGGAGATCCGTCTACATTTGTCACGAGACCAATTTCGCTCGCGATGCTTGTTTTGGCCGCAGCCCTCCTTGTGACGGTTCTGCTTCCGGCATTTCGGAAGAAAAGGGAGCAGGTGTTCGCCGAAGAAGAGGCATAGAATGCCGAGAAAAGGTCTGCCTTTCGTTCTCGCCTGCCGAAAGCTGCCCTTCCGCAATCCACCCCAAGGATGCCGATTTGGAGCCGACCCCACTTGGGTCGATCAACGACCCGCGTGGCTGCGTTTAAAGCGGACTTTGTTTTAGTCTTCAGCGGACTGCGGTTATCGCCGCCCACTTTGTGGGCTTTTCATCAAATCCAGTACCGAGCCACTGTTCCAATTCCACCTTCGCCCAAGGTCCTGCAGCTTCCCAAAGCGCGGTCAGTTCGGTCGAATCAAGATAATTGTAGTACCTTCCTAAGCGATCGACGCCTTCGTTTGATCCGACCTTAAAGCTCGCCCACACCACCCCGTTCGGCCGCAAGGCGGCATGTATCTTGCGTAGCACTGACTGAATGTCCGATCTGGGGACGTGCAGCAGTGAGGCAGCGGCATAGATACCGTCATATGCTTGCTCAGCAGCCAACTCCTCAAAACGCATAGTTCGAACAGTCTGGCCAAGATAGCTTGATGCAATGGCCGCAAGTTCGGTTGAGCCGTCCGTAGCATCCACAACGAAACCCGTCTGGATCATGACCTTCGCGTCTTTACCACTCCCTGTGCCCAGTTCCAGAATGGAGCCTCCCGGAAGTACCTTGGATAGAAAGGGCCCTAATCGCGAATTCACACTGCCATCGGCCGCGTAAGTTACCGCATTTGAATCGTAGAAGCTCACGGGGTCAGTAGGCAATCGACGCTCCAGTATCCAAACCGACGTTAGAGTCGAACTAGGCACAGGTTCAACCGTCTTGGCCAGACGCATTATCTCAGACGTGGAGCGGAAGTGCCCGTCTGCGCTGTAAAATGACTACAACCATACTGGCCGGATAGCACACCACATTGCGGTCGATCAGGTCACGAGGGCGGGGCCGCCCATGCGCCTGTATGGTCCTGGCAACCTTGTTGATGGTAGGACGTAAGCAGGAGGAACCCAGCGACATGAAATGCGTGCGCATCTATGCCGACCAGGACGGGGAGTCCCACTTCGACGAGGTGGAGTTGCCGACGCGGAAGAGTTCGGTCCATCTCGACGCTGTGCCGTTCGACGTGACTGCCGGCTATCCGGCGTCCCGGGTGCGCATCACCCACATCCCGGCCGGCATGCGCGAGGTGGCCTGGCACACGGTTCCGGAGCCTGTACTGACGGTTCGGCTGGATGGTTCGGTGGAATACGAAACAAGCGATGGGGAGAGACGCCACTTCTCCGCAGGGAGCTTCGTGTTGGTGGCAGATACCCGCGGAAAAGGTCACCTGTCCCGCCATTCTCCCGAAGCGCAGACGGTTATCTGGATCTCACTGCCGAACGGGCTCGAGATGTCCTCGTAGTCGTTTGCAGGCCACCAAAGGAGTGCAAGAGCGTCGGGACCAATCAAGAGGGTCACACCAGGAGATCGGATGAAGCGCTGGATCGGGTTGGGACTGTCACGACGGTTCTTCGAGCAACTCATTGAACCGGTATTGCAGGAGCACTTCCCCCGCTTGGCCTATGCCGCCGCGCGGATTGGCTTGGGATCAGAAGTCCTCGGCTATGACACCGAGATGTCTGCCGATCATGACTACGGCCCCTGCGTTCAGCTCTTTCTTCCCTCTGGGGCATTCCCCGGCGCAGCACGGGAGATTATGTCCGTTCTGGACAGGTCCTTGCCTGACCGGTTTGAGGGCTACTCTGTCCGCTATCCTACTGCGGTTCGGCCACCCGGGGCAGCGATGGACATGATGCTCGGTTCGGATCATGGCGGCGAGCTCTATACCGTACCCTCCTGGTGCGACCGGTTTTTCGGACGACAGTTTCCGGCCGAGCCTACCAGCCTCGAATGGCTATCCTATCCTGAGCACCTGTTCTTGTCCCTTACCGCCGGAGCGGTCTTTCGCGACGACAACGGTAAACTGTCTGCGCTGCGAAACCGCCTCAAGTATTTCCCGCGTGATGTCTGGCTCTTCAAACTTGCTGCTCAGTGGGGCCGGATCGCGGAAGAGCGTGCCCTGATCGGCCGAGCGGGCAGCGTTGGGGACGAGCTGGGCTCGAGAGTGATCGCCGGGCGGATGGTGGGAAACCTAATGAAGCTGGCCATGATTTTGGAGCGGCGCTACGCGCCTTATTCCAAATGGTTCGGCAGCGCCTTTGCGGAGCTGCCCTGTTCGCGGCAGCTTGAGCCCGTTCTGATGGCCATCTTCGAAGCAACGGACTGGCAAGCGCGCGAAACCCACATCATGGAAGCGTGCGGTCTCCTCGCCGACTTGCAGGTCGCGAAAGGCGTGCCAGGCGCCATATCGCCGGAGCAGGCGTCACTTCATACTCGGCCTTTCCGCTTCATTGATACGCCTAGGATTGGCGACGCCTTACGGGCCCAGATAGCAGACCCGGAGCTGCAAAGGCTCCCCGACTTCGGCGGGGCGGACCAGTTCCTGACCGGGTCCGCACTCGCAGTACCCTCTTGGGCCCGGTCCGTGTCAGAGCGCTTGTTTGAGGTCGGCGCAGGGGGCAACACCGAAGACGATGTCGGATCTTGTGACCAAGATCAGTAGTGCTAAGGGACGAATATGCGGGACTAGAAGAAAGACCAAGGCAAATGGTCAGACGATCAGGTGCTTGCAGCTTTCGACCTTGCCGGCGTGCTCCTTCCAGACGAAGGGGGCGAGGCACGCGTATTTGCCGACGTTAGGCGTATCCTCAGACTGGTGGGGCCAAAAGGCGATGTGCTTGGATATCGCTCCGTGTCCGGCGTCCTCCCTAGGCCACCACCGCCGTTTGCTTGAGGTCGTCCATTATGTCGCCGGGCGCATCGGGCGTAGGGATGGCGCCGATCTGGCGTAGCCAGGACCACATCGTGAGGCGGTGCAGCAGGGTGTAAAAGGCAAAGTGCGCGCGCAGGATCGGGGTGAGCCACAGGGCCGTAGCCCTCCAAGATGTTGCGTGCGCTGCCAGGGCGTCATGCTCCGAACAGAACAGGCATTTGGCCAGATCTGACACGGCATCTGCGGCGTGGGCATTGCCGCAAGCAAGTAAGCCGCTGAGTTGGAGCAGACCGTCGGTCTGGGTGGCCAAAACGTTGTTGGGATGCGGATCATCGTGCGCCAGTACCGCGCCGCGGCTGTGCGGGACAACGGCATCGAAAGGGCCCTCGGCAATGTCGCGCAAGCGCGATGCAAGTCCCGGATCCGGGCCATGCTCCAAAAACTGCTTCAAAGCCCACGCGAGACGTTTGCGAACGAACTTCGTGTTGGTGCTGACCGGGCCAACAATTCCCTCAGCAGCGAAACGACCGTAGGCCTGTATCCTGATGGTGTGCAAGGAGCTCAGCACACCTCCCATTGCCGATAAAGGCTGGCATTGTCGCGATGCTGTCGCAAGCTGGCAGCTGTCAGGCCGGGCAGGTGGCTGGTGACGACATACCGAAACGGCAAACGGGTCTGGGACTGGTTGCAACACCTGCTTAGGTCGGTCCGTGAAAGACAGTTACTGCCAGCTTGCGACAAGTTCGACCGCATGCTGCTCATACCCGTCCGTGCCTGGCATTTCGGCGATCATCTGGCAGCCCTAGAAGGTTGCGCCCAAAAAGATGCAGTAGGCCTAGCCTGCGTGCGACAGCTTTGAGGGATATCCTATCGACAAGCAACGCAGATTAGAGTCGGCCTAACTCGACCGTCCGCTTCCAGGAACTCACCGCCTCTCGTCGAGTTCATCGGCACGAACCAGGGGGCGCAAACTTTCGGGAAGCTTCCGGAAGAACATGTGTTTACGTTGAAACATTTCCCAAACTTGCCGTGTCGACGCCGAGAGGTCGGCTGCGCGGGACGCATTGGTCCAGTCTTGGCTTAAGACCAGCTCGTCTACGATCTCTTCAACCTTTTCGGGCGCGCAGCATAGCCATCCGAGGAGCTTCCCGCTCGACGGCAGCATCAAGCAGTACAGCTCGAAATCGTCTTCGCCTGCGATCGCATCGACGATTGCAATGCCACCTTTTTTCTTGCCCCATACCTTTGCCTTACGATCTGCGACTTGGTCCATCGAGAAGCTGCAACTCTCCCAGTTCGTCATATCCTGCCCTTTCGTTCATCGGCGTTTCAAAGATCGGGAATCGGAATCCTCGACTTCTTAAAACGGTCGCCCGGAAGAACGAAGGGGACAAGCCTAATTCCAAGCGGTTGCGATATTCACGTCAATGGCGGGATTGTCCTGCCGCTTTACGCGCTGCATCGGCACGCTACGATGCGGAAGACCGTCTTAACCCCCGATGGCTTCTGCTGCAGCAGACCCCGGCTTCAACACCGTCCACTTCACGGTGTTCCGACAACCGTCCGACGAAGCCCTGCCCATATGTGGGTGGATGTCCCCATGCAGCTTCGTTGGGGCCCATACTGCTTGACGCTCATGATCGAGCCGATGGGCACGCAGCGTCCAGTTTTGCGGATTAGAGCGCCAGAAGCGGACTGTCAGATTACCTCCCCCAAGTGGCCGGTCAGCAACCGACCCCATTTCTGCCGTTCACGCTCTTCGTTCAGCGGCCTGAAAGCCGACGTCACTGCCTTGCCGCGAAGTAGCGCGTTGCTGCAGCTAAGCCGCGGTCGAGCCACCAGTCATTTTGCTGATCGTCCGAGATGACCGCGGTACGGCATGGTCTGTACCCACGGACGATACCTCTTCAGCTCCGACATGGGGGCCTATAGCCTCTTTTATCACCACGTAGACCGATGAAGGGGGGTGGGCGCCGTACGACGCCCAGCGTCCCAGAAATAAGCAGTGGGAGTAGCGCTTCATTGTGGTCAACCTTTGTGGTTCCGCCGGTCGTATATCTGGGTGAATGGAATTAAGCCGTTCGCGATCAGCTTCAGCAGATGGCTTCGCTCCGGCTGCTTGCATAAAGGCGCAGAACCGCTGCCCTTTGCTTTGTTCAACCCTAGCAGCTACGGTCTTCCCGCCCTGTTATCGACATCTGGACCCGGAGCGGACCTGCAGCTCCTAGAAAATTGGCAAAGCCCAGCGTACCTTCCTCAACGCTGCGCCAGGCGGATTGGGGAAGCGGCTATCAGGAGCGGACCACAAACAGTCCCACCAGCACGGCTGCCCAGTGCGTCGCGGCCGCGGCCACGACGTGGCCGTGCCAGATGGCTTTGGCGAACTGCAGGCGCTTGTTGGCGTAAAAGAGAACACCGGCTGAATAGAAAGCGCCGCCAAGTGCCAGGAGCCACAGCACCACCGCGGAGGTTATCTCCGCAAGGGGGACCGCTGCGATGGCGCCGATCCAGGCCAGGCCCAGGTAGATGGGCACCCAGACCTTCTGGCTGATCGGCGGCAGGAAGATCTTGCCGGCAATGCCCACGCCGGCCAGCACCCACAGGGTCGTGGTCAGCGACCAGGCCCAGGCTCCGGACAGCAAATACGCGGTGAACGGCGTATAAGTGGCTGCGATCATCAGGAAGATGCCGACATGGTCGAGCCGGCGCAGCACGGGCTTCCATTCAGCCGGCGCGAAGTTGTACGCGGTGGAGAACCCGAACATGCATACCACGCCAAGCGAATAGATCGCGATGACCGCAAGCCTGCCAGGGGCTGGATCCTGGACGCCCATCCAAAGCAGGATGGCGCCGCCAAGGAGGGCAAGGCCGAGACCCAGCAAATGTACAAACAGATCCGCGGAGCGTGCCTGAACGCTGGGATAATGCGGGCGGGCTTCCAGAAGGCCCCGGTTTGTGTTTTCCATTTGCCGTATATAGGAGGCGGGGCACGCGGGTGCTACAGAATGCGTAACAAAACCATCGCACCTTTTAACCAACTAACCGAGGCAGAAAAATACACGTGCTGGTGCCCGTACCTTCGCCAGCCATGCCGCGCTGACGAGGGGATAAACGGCAACGGCTACAGGGGGAAAACGTCACGTCGTGCGTTTTACTGTCCGGGCGGTATCGGCTTCATCGAAGGATGCTGGGTAACTATTATCGAGATAGATATTGCAGGTCTCAATGCTCTTGAAGCAACACTGGACGTCTCGAGGGATGAAGTCACGGTACCGCTCAGGCTGCCAGGCGGGCGGGATCGATTTTCAGGGTGACGATGAGACCATCTTCCTCCCACGCATAGTGGATGGACCCGCGTAGCGCATTGGTGATGCTGCGCTCGACGAGTTTGGTGCCGTACCCTTTTGGGACGCTGGTCGGTACCACCTCAGGACCTCCGCGCTCCGTCCAGACCACCGTTACCGCTTCGTCTCGGGCCGAGCAGGAAACATCGATCATACCGGTCGATGATGAGAGCGCGCCGTACTTGAGGGAGTTCGTTGCCAGTTCGTGCACGATCAATGCGAGTGTGGTCGTTGCGCTTTCGCCCACGATCATGCGAGGCACCGAGACTCGGATGCGCCCACTGAAGGCCCCTAGGTCGTCGTAGGGCGCGAGCAGCACGGAAAGCAGATCGCCGAGCAAAGCTGCCGCGGCGTCGGTCTGACCGGGCAATGGACGAACAAGATCATGGGCTCGTCCCAGGGCTGTCAGTCGCTGCGTCAGTTCACGCGCCATGTCGGTGACGGTGGACGTGGATCGGGAGGTGATCGCAGTCAGACCGGTGGCAATGGCCAGCAGGTTCTTGACGCGATGACTCATTTCGCCGGCAAGGAGTTCTCGCCCTTCTTCGGCCTGTTTGCGGCCTGTCACATCCAGAAAAACACCGAACATGAGGCGCTCGACGATGCCCTCATCGTCTCCCTTGCCACGGGCCGAGATCCAGCGAAGCTCCTCACCAACCATGATGCGGAAATCGATCTCATAGGGGCCGAGTATTGCCCGTGTAGCGGTGAAGGCAGCTCGGACCCGATCCCGGTCAGCGGGGTGGATATGGGCGGATAGATCCTCGAACGTGACCTGGGCGCCCCGCCCCAACCCCCATAGGTCGTAGGCCTGATC
>NZ_JBYUNQ010000006.1:0-205060 GCF_058133665.1 Devosia sp. Z11_6 | reverse complement strand
TCAACCCCTCCCACGGTGGCATCAAGCCCAATTATGCACTAACAATAATCCCGGACCGCCAATGCGGGGCAGACCACGGCTGTCGGGCTACATGAGGTCCCGGCATTGGACTACATGGATATGCCTGGTCCAACTGCATAGCACCGCGCAGCAGGATCAAACGCGCGCGTTATCGTTGCACGGTGGACGGCGTCCGTTCGGGCCTAGGTGGGTCAACGGCGTCTCCGCTGCCGGTGAAGCGTTTTCGATCTCGACATTTGCTAGAAAAGCTCTCGTACGCTTGGAGCCACAGTGTCACTGTGCTTTGAACGCCACGATATGAGAGTAGAGCACCTTTGGATCAGTAGCCCGTCTGATCTGCGTTGCGCAGGCGCTGACCCGGAGAAGTCTCGAAGCTGCTGCGAGTGCCTTTAGTCCAGCGCTCCTGTCTTCTTGCGGCATGAGCAAGAGAAACACGATATCGACCGGCTCATCGTCAATGGCTTCGTATGCTACCGCACGATCAAGAACAGCAAGAAGCGCAAACGGACGGCTGAGACCCGGAATTACGGTATGCGGAATGGCTATGCCCCGTCCAACCCCGGTTGAACCTAGTATCTCCCTTCCCTCAAGTGCCATGAGCACGCTGGCTGGATCGAGGCTCAAGGAAGCGGCAGCCTTGCTCGAAAGCGACTGTAGAACCGCTCGTTTGGTTGGCGATTGCAATCCCACGATGATGTGCTCGGGGCTCAGAAAATCAGTAATGTTCATTGGTCTAGGTGGGCTCACAATTCGCCGGCACTGGCAGTTGGCAGCTGAGGCTCATCAGCCTCCCGCAGCCTGTAGCCAACGCCGGTTTCGGTCATGATGTACTGAGGCTGGTCAGGCGCCAGTTCGATCTTTTGGCGAAGTTGGCGAACGTAGACGCGCAGGTATTGCACGTCCGTTGATCCGCTCCAGACCTGATTGAGCAGGTGCTGGTGCGTCAGCACCTTACCGGCATGCTGCACCAATATGCGCAGGATGTCGTATTCCTTGGGCGACAATTTGATCACCTTGCCGGACACCTTGACGATGCGCTTGACCAGATCCACCGAAAGATCCCCGGTCTGGAAGAGCGCCCGTTCGCCTTGTTGTTGCAGGCGGTGGCGCAAGGCAACCCGAACACGCGCGGCCAGTTCCCGCGTGCCGAAGGGCTTGGTTACATAATCGTCAGCTCCCAGTTCGAGCGCCCGAACTATGCCGGCCTCGTCCGTACGGCTCGACAGGATCAGGATCGGCAGGTCCAGACCTTCACTGCGCCATTTGGCGAGCAGATCATGCCCCTGCACGTCGGGGAGACCAAGATCCAGCAGGATCAAATCGGGCCTGTTCTGCGCCAGAATCTGTGTCGCTTCCCGGCCGCTTCCGGCTTCCAGGATGGTGTAGCCTTCGGTTTCCAGGCCGACCCGGAGCAGCTTGCGGATGGGGGTTTCGTCATCCACCACCAGAATCTTTGTTGACGGGATACTCATTCGAGACCTTCCAGAGCTTGTGTGCCGGCCGGCGCAGGCAGGCGCACCGTGAGAATGGCGCCTGACCGATCAGGGCGATTGGCAGCCGCGATTGTGCCGCCCATTGCCTCAATGAAGCCCCGGCAAATTGATAGCCCCAGCCCCGTCCCAGCCCGCACGTGGTCGGTCTTGCGCACCCGGTAGAAGCTGTCGAAAACGCGTTCCAGATCATCGTCGGGAATGCCGGTTCCCTCGTCGATGATTTGCAGCACCGCAGTTCCATCTTCCGCCCACCCCCTGATGCGAATTGTCGAACCCGCCGGCGCATATTTGGCTGCATTGTCGAGCAGGTTGAACAAGACCTGCTCGAGCAGGACCGGGTCAACACGCAGCATGGGCAGATCTGGCTGCAGCTCGACTTCGGTCCTGTGGTTGGCGGTGATCTTTGCGGTACGCCGCAGGGCGGTCCCAACGATGTCACCGAGATAATGCATGGAAAAGTTAGGTCTGGTGGCGCCTGACTCCAGCTTCGTCATGTCGAGCAAATTCGCAATAAAGCGATTGAGCCGCTCTGACTCGTCGATCACCGAAGCCAGAAGGTCTGATCGGTCGACTTCGGTTATGGAACTTGAATATTCGCGCAGCGTCCCTGCGGCGCCCATGATAGCAGCCAGAGGTGTCTTGAGGTCATGCGAAATCGAGGTCAGCAAAGCGGACCGCAGCCGATCGGCCTCGGCGGCGAGCTTTGCCTGATCCACGTCGGCTACCAGCTGGATACGTTCGATGGCCAGTGCTGCCTGATCAATCAAGGCATCAACCAGCCGCTGCTGTTCTGGCGTGAGAAGCGGCCCTTGCTTATCGTTGTCGAGGCCCAAGACCCCCACAGCGGTGCGCCCGGTGCGGAGGGGAAGATAGAGACGGCTGGCGCCCGGCAGCGTATCGGCACCCCTGCCCGCCGGATGATTATTGTCCCAGGCCCATCTTGCAGCGGCGATATCAGCATCGACCAGGGTATCATCGGGCGGATAGCCGGCCTTTACCGTCAGCACGCCGGCTTCGGGCAGCAACAGGACGACACGCAGTTTGAGCATGGAGGCAATCTGGAACGCGGTGGCCCACAGGACGTCATCGAGCGTACCCGTCCCAGCCAGTTTCCTGCTGAACAAATAAAGGTCCTCGGTGGTCCGGGCGCGGTTGCGGGCGGCGGCAGCCTGGCGCTGGACGCGCGCCGCCAGATTGCTGGATACCACTGCAACCCCGAAAAACACCCCCAGAGCGATGACGCTTTCGGGATCACTGACGTCAAGGGTGTAGAGCGGGGCCAGAAAGAAAAAGTTAAATGCCAGCGCGCCGAGCACCGACGCGACCAATGCCGGACGTAACCCCGCGGTGACTGCAGAGGCCAGAACTGGAACGAGAAACAACAGCGCGACATTGGTGATGTCCAGCCCACGATTGAGCAGCAGCCCCAGACCGAGTGCGATCCCGACATAGAGGGTGGCAAACAAATAGGCTTTAGGAGCAAAGCGCCGCGGCGGAACATGCACGACGCCGCGGGGCTGTACGATTGCATCCTGTTCACTGCCGGCAATCACGTGCACGCTGATATCGCCGGCTTGCCGGATGAGCTCGTATGAGACCGGACCTTGGAAATACTCCCGCCAGCGCGGCTTGCGGGGCTTGCCGATGATGACGTGCGTTACGTTGTTAGCACTGGCATAGCGGATGATCTCTGCGGCAACATCCTGCCCTGGCAGGGTAATTGCTTCACCGCCAAGTTGCTCGGCGAGGCGCAGGGTGGCCGCCAGACGGTCCTTGGCCTCTTCGGACAGGGCGGCGACGCGGGCCGTCTCGATGTGCAGCGCCATCCACGGGGCCCGCAGGCGTTCCGCCTGGCGGCGCGCATAACGCACCAGCGAAGGCGCGCGCTGATGTTCGTCGATGCACACCAGGACGCGTTCACCGGCGCCCCACGGGCCCGAAATTGCGTGCGAGCGCATATGCGAAAGCAGCTGATCGTCCACCCGCTGCGCCGTGCGTCGCAGCGCAAGTTCGCGCAAGGCCGTAAGGTTGCCGGGAGAGAAGTAGTTCTCCACCGCCCGCTTTGCGGTCGTGGGCAGGTAAACCTTGCCGTCATGCAGTCGCTTGATCAGATCCTGGGGCGTGATGTCGATGATCTCGATATCGTCGGCCCGGTCAACGATGGAATCGGGCACCGTTTCGCGCACCCTGATGCGGGTAATCTGCGCGACGACGTCGTTGAGGCTTTCAACGTGCTGGATGTTGAGCGTGGTATAGACGTCGATGCCCGCATCCAGAATTTCTTCAACATCGAGATAGCGCTTGGGATGCCGGCTGGCCGGAGCATTGGAATGAGCCAGCTCATCCACCAGAACCAGCGCCGGCCGGCGGGCAAGTATGGCATCGATGTTCATCTCTTCGAGCTGCTGGCCGCGATAGTCAACCCGCGCCCGGGGGATGATTTCAAAGCCAGTTACCAGCGCTTCGGTTTCGCGGCGGCCATGGGTCTCCACCACTCCGATGATCGTGTCGTGACCATCTGCAAGCCTGGCCCGACCGGCCATGAGCATCTCATAGGTTTTCCCTACCCCGGGCGCCGCGCCGAGGAATATCTTGAGCCGTCCGCGCGCTTCCCGCTTGGCACTTTCCAAGAGCGCGTCGGGAGAGGGGCGGCCGTAGGAAGCGCGGTTGTCGTCGGCCATTGGGCGTCGTCCTGCAATTGTTGCCGGGCCCCATTGGTTGGGACCCGGATCACATCATGTCACTGGGCGTTCTGGCTATTGAGAGCCAGATTCAGTGCAAGCACGTTGACCACCGGCTCGCCCATGAAACCCAGCGTGCGACCTTCTACATGCTGGTCAACAAGCGAGCGGATAGCAGATTCATCGACACCACGCGCCTGGGCGACGCGAGCGACCTGGAAATAGGCGGCGTCAGGCGAAATATGGGGATCAAGACCGCTTCCGGAGGTGGTCACCAGGTCCATCGGAATATCCGCATCTGGATTTTCGGCACGGAGCGCCGCCGTGTCAGCGGCCACCCGGTCGATCAATACGGGATTGGTCGGTCCGAGGTTGGAGCCGCTGGAGCCGGCCGCATTGTAGCCGTCGCCGGCGGCCGAGGGGCGGCCATGGAAATATTGCGGCTGTGTGAACGCCTGGCCGATCAGTTCGGAGCCGATCACCTGCCCGTCCTGCTCGATGAGGCTGCCATTGGCCTGATGTGGGAACACCGCTTGAGAGATGCTCGTCATGCCCAGCGGATAGAGCAGTCCAAGGACGATCGTCATGATCACGATCATGACGATCGCGGGTCTGATTTGCTTTGTCATTTCCAGCAATCCTTAAATGAGGCCCAGCGAGGTGATCGCCAGGTCGATGGCCTTGATGCCGATAAACGGCACGATAATGCCCCCCAGGCCGTAGATCAGCAGGTTCCGACCCAACAGGGCTGCAGCGCCAACCGGGCGGTACTTCACGCCGCGCAGCGATAGCGGGATCAGCGCCACGATGATCAGGGCATTGAAGATGATCGCCGACAGGATGGCGCTCTCGGGGCTCTCCAGCCCCATGATGTTGAGCACGCCGAGCTGCGGGTAGAACGCCAGGAACATCGCCGGGATGATGGCGAAATATTTGGCGATGTCGTTGGCAATCGAGAATGTCGTCAGGGCACCGCGCGTCATCAGCAACTGCTTGCCGATGCCGACAATCTCGATGAGCTTGGTCGGATCGCTGTCCAAATCGACCATGTTGCCGGCCTCGCGCGCCGCGACCGTACCGGTGTTCATCGCAACGCCAACATCAGACTGCGCAAGGGCCGGCGCGTCGTTGGTACCGTCACCGCACATTGCAACGAGCTTACCCTTGGCCTGTTCTTCTCGGATCAGGGCCAGCTTCATTTCAGGCGTTGCCTGCGCGAGGAAATCGTCCACCCCTGCTTCGGCAGCAATGGCTGCTGCGGTCATGGGATTGTCGCCGGTGATCATCACCGTGCGGATACCCATGCGGCGCAACTCGGCGAAGCGCTCCTTGATGCCGCCCTTGACGATGTCCTTGAGGTGAACAACGCCCAGCAGCCTGCCATCGCGCACCACTGCCAGGGGCGTGCCGCCCGACTTGGAAACCTGGTCGGCGATAGCCTGCAGGTCGGCGATGGTCTGGCTGGTAGCCTTGGGGCTCGCACCCGCAACAGTCGCCAAATTGACGTAAGCCAGGACCGCGTCGACGGCTCCCTTACGGATGGAGGAGCCGTCAAGATCGACACCGCTCATCCGCGTCTGGGCGGTAAAGGGCACGAAACTCGCCTGCAAGCTCGCCATGTCGCGTTCGCGGATGCCGTACTTCTCCTTTGCCAGCACGACGATGGAACGCCCCTCGGGCGTTTCGTCGGCCAGCGACGCCAATTGTGCGGCGTCGGCCAGTTCCTGTTCGGTCACACCCTTGACCGGGCGGAACTCGCTCGCCTGCCGGTTGCCCAGTGTGATCGTTCCAGTCTTGTCCAGCAGCAGCGTATCGACGTCGCCAGCGGCTTCCACGGCGCGGCCAGACATAGCCAGCACGTTGAAGCGCACCAGCCGGTCCATGCCGGCGATACCGATGGCTGACAGCAGCGCTCCGATGGTGGTCGGTATCAGCGTCACGAACAGCGCCACCAGGACAATCACCGGCACGGTACCGCCCGCGTAGGTGGCAAATGATGGGATGGTCACGGTCGCCAGCACGAATACCAGTGTGAGACCAGCCAGGAGGATATTGAGCGCGATCTCGTTCGGCGTTTTCTGCCGTTCGGCCCCTTCAACCAGCGAAATCATGCGGTCGATGAAGGTGGAGCCAGCGGCAGCGGTGATGCGCACCCTGATCCAGTCGGACAGCACCTGCGTGCCGCCGGTCACAGCAGAGCGGTCACCACCGGACTCGCGGATCACCGGAGCAGACTCGCCGGTAATGGCGGCCTCGTTCACCGATGCCACGCCTTCGATCACCTCACCGTCCGAGGGGATGATGTCGCCGGCTTCCACCAGTACGACGTCGCCGACCTTGAGTTGGTTGCCAGGCACCAGCTTGAACTTGCTGCGGTCTTCTCCGACGAGCAGCTTGGCTTCGGTTTCGGTGCGTGTCCGGCGCAACGACTCGGCCTGCGCCTTGCCTCGCCCTTCCGCCACCGCCTCAGCGAAGTTGGCGAACAGGACGGTGATCCACAGCCAGAATACCAGCTGCAGCGAGAAACCGATGTTCTCGCCGCCGGTAACAAGGCTCTTGAGCAGCAGAACCGTTGCAAAGGTCGAGACCACGGCAACGACGAACATCACCGGGCTCTTGATCAGGCTGCGGGGGTTCAGTTTGCTGAACGCCCCGCCCAGGGCGGGTATGAGGATGCGAGCGTCCAGGATACTCGCGGTTTTGGACTGGCTCATGTGAGACTCCAGCATGGGTGATTGCGGTCTGATCAGATGATCGCCGCATAAAATTGGGTCAGAAGAACTGCGAACAGCCCGATCAGGACCAGGCTCAGGGCCAGGCACAGCACGATCTGAATGGGCTTGGTCTGTTCGCTTTTCCCCCGCGCCAGGTAGATGGCGCGGGGATTGATGAGCCGCTTCAGCTCACGTGGTGGGAACATCGGCTAGAAGGTCTGCCCTGCCAGCATCGCGAAGTGCTCGGCAATCGGTCCCAGCGCCAGCGCCGGAAGGAAGGTCAGGCCGCCGACGATGACGATGACGCCCAGCAACAGCCCGACGAACAGCTTCCCGTCAGTCGGCAGCGTGCCGCTTGAAGGTGGCGCGGCATTCTTGGTCACCAGCGAACCGGCAATGGCCAGAGCAGGGATGATGACAAGAAAGCGGCCCATCAGCATCGCGATCCCCAGGGTGATATTGTACCAGGGCGTGTTGGCCGAAAGCCCGCCGAATGCCGATCCATTATTGGCCGTCGCGGAGGTATAGGCGTAGAGGATCTCCGAGAAGCCACGCGGCCCCGGGTTCCAGATCGA
The DNA here is from genome assembly GCF_058133665.1 of Devosia sp. Z11_6. Lineage (NCBI taxonomy): Bacteria > Pseudomonadati > Pseudomonadota > Alphaproteobacteria > Hyphomicrobiales > Devosiaceae > Devosia > Devosia sp. Z11_6. The sequence continues at coordinate 197,576 of NZ_JBYUNQ010000006.1, read as the reverse complement.
GGAGATACCGGCGGGCAGCACGGCGGCAAAGGCCGTGAACCCCAGCATGGCCAGCGGCAGGCAGAGGACGGCGAGCATGGCCATCTTGACTTCCTTGGCCTCGATCTTCTTGCCGAGATATTCTGGCGTGCGGCCAACCATCAGACCAGCCACGAAGATGGCGAGCACCACGAACAGGATGATGCCGTAAAAGCCCGCGCCGACGCCCCCGATGATGATCTCGCCGAGCATCATGTTGATCATCGGTATCATGCCGCCCAGCGCCATGAAGCTGTCATGCATGGCATTGACTGCGCCACATGAGGCCGCCGTGGTGATCACCGCGAACAGCGCCGAGAGGGGAATGCCGAAGCGGACTTCCTTGCCCTCCATGTTGCCGCCTTCGAGCCCCAGTGCATGAAGCAGCGGGTTGCCGGCCGCTTCCGCCCAGTAGCAGACCGCCACGCCGACGAGGAACAGCGCGCCCATGGTGGCAAATATCGCCCAGCCTTGCCGCTGATTGCCGACCATGCGGCCGAACACATTGGTCAGTGCTGCGCCGATGGCAAAGATCGATACCATCTGGATCAAGTTCGACAGCGCATCCGGGTTTTCGAACGGATGAGCGGAGTTGGCATTGAAGAAGCCGCCGCCATTGGTGCCCAGCATCTTGATCGCTAATTGCGATGCCACCGGTCCAATAGCGAGGGTCTGCTGCTGGCCTTCCAGCGTCGTGGCATTGACGTAGGCGCCAAGCGTCTGCGGTACGCCGAGCGCCACGTAGACCAGGGTCAACACGATGCACAGCGGCAGCAGCACGTAGAAGGTCGAGCGGGTCATATCGACCCAGAAATTGCCAAGCGTGCTGACAGATTTGCGCGAGAAGCCTCGGATCACCGCAATGGCGATCGCCATGCCCGTAGCGGCCGACACGAAATTCTGTACCGCCAGACCCGCCATTTGCGTTAGGTAGCTCATGGTGGTCTCGCCGCCATAGCTCTGCCAATTGGTGTTCGTTACGAAGCTCGTTGCGGTGTTGAACGCAAGTTCAGGGCCTACCTCGCCCATGCCGGCAGGGTTGAACGGCAACAGGGTTTGGAAGCGCTGCAGCCCGTACAACAGGAAGAAGCCGGCCAGGTTGAACAACACCATGGCGACCGCATAGTGGGTCCAGTGTTGCTCTTCTTTCTCGCTTGTTCCTGAAATCCGGTACAGCAGCCGCTCCACCGGACCTAGCACTGGCGAAAGCCAGGTGCGGTCGCCGTTGTAGACGCACGTCATGTAGGCGCCCAGCGGCTTGACGAGCAAAATTATGATGCCGCAGAAAACGGCAATCTGAGTCCATCCGATCAGAGTCATGGTTTGGGTCTTTCGAGGCCTGTGCCGTTAGCGCTCAGAAGCGCTCAGGACGAACGAGGGCGTAGATAAGGTAGGCGAGCAGGAACAACGTCACACCTGCGCCGAGCACGTAATCGATAAGCATTTCGGGCCTCCGCTAAAGTCTGTCGCAGGCGTTGGTGTAGGCGAGCACCAGTGCGAAAAAGAGGACGCCTATTGCGAGAACGACAAAGTCCATGATGATTGATTCCGGGTTCGTTGTTAGTGGCGGGCCAGCATGATGGTTAGCTTGCGTCACGTGCCACGACGCCACTCCTCCGGCCTTTCGCAGGGTAAGCAACGTCTCCATTACCGGGCGAAGTTGGACCCGAAGTGCATAGGATTGCCAGATTGGGCCGCCGGCTCTTTTATAGGAATCTCATATAAGAACTGGCGCGGGTAAGGCGCCCTTTCAACGCGACAAGCCCGGCGCGCCGGTAGCGGCACGCCGGGTTCGGCTATCTGTCAATGGATGCAGCCATCGACAAAACTGTCTGGATAACGCCCTAGATAGCGTGAACGCCTTTGGGCCATTCGGTCTGCGGCACCGGCCTGAACAGCGGGTCCATCGTTAGCACCACGTCTTCTGGCGCGCAGCAGACGGCGCCAAGGGTGTAGTCGCTCTCTGATGCTGCAAAGTGGATTGCCGCCGAGCGATCGAAGAAGACGCCACCAACCAGCCCTTTCACATCACATACGACCCAATGCCCCTGCGCGTCGCGCCCGATCATGAACCGGCTGCCACACGATGGAGGGTAAGTGACCCGAATTGCTTCGCCCATTCTAGTTTGCCTTTTCGTCTGTGTTGACTGTGATGGTGCAGGTTCAGGCTGCGAACCAGGCGATGGCGCCGGACACCGCCGCGATGACAGCGATGATGCCCCCCATGCGCCACACCGCTCCGGCCTCATCGTTGTGGACGACGTCTGAGAATATTGCGGGGTGAACTGGCAGTGCCACTTCGGGCCGTTGCGGCGTCTGATTTGCGTGTGCCCGAGCCTGCGCTGTCTGAGTTGCGACATAAGCCATTCCAAAACGAGAATACATAACTGATCGTCCTTTCCTTGTGCGGACTGGGCGCCGGCCGCCCCCACTTAGGGAAGAGCTCTGCCTTGCGGAGGCAAAGTGGGGGCAGCCGGCGGCGCTGTCCGTGGACAGCGCGTATGACGCCTCCCTGGACTCCGCGCTGGTTGAGACAGGCGGCGGAATTTTAAAGCGGCATCATCCCAGGCACGACCCAAAAGTACAGGAACGTGCATAGCCTTTCGATTGGGGAGACGGCCCGATCAAATAGAGATGTTGTAGGTATTTTTGCTGTTTTAAGGCACGGCCGATAAGCAAGGGGAAGGGGGAAAATATAAAGGTCATAAGTTTCTTGGTGGGCCGCATAAGTGCTTGGCCTATAGGCAGATTTTTATTTGACTTTGGGCGCCGTCAGCGGCTGTTTCCGCGCGATCGGAGATCACTGTCATGCACGCAACATCACTCGACAATCTGGCTATCGAACTGGCCCAGAACCGGGCTTTGGGAACCATTTCGGGGCTGGCCTTTGCCGGCATTGTTTCCAGGCAAGAGGCCGATGAGATCCAGCTCGCGGCACTGGAAGCTTACAACAGCGATGTGCGAGGCTATGCCTTGGCCGGAACCAGCGTTGCGTCCCAGCGTGTACTCGGCCTGCATGAGCCGATCTTCGGGCCGATCACCAGCCGCGACTTCTTCCATGAGGACTGCCGCATCCACCTTCCGCAAGGCGTCATTGGAGCTCAATGCGAGCTGGCGTTTATTGTTGGCAACAGTTACCCGGACCGCCATGAGATTGTTAATCTGGAAACGGTTGGCGAAGTCATCGTGGCTTGCCGGCCGACGATTGGGCTGCTGGGCCGCCGGGCTATTGGAGCGCGACACAGCGATGTCAGCGCGGTGGCCGATTTCGGCCTGCACGTCGCGACCATCTGTGGGCCCGCCGTGCGGGCAGATTGGGAAAAGCTTGACCAGATCCAGCTGACGGCGCGGATCAACGGCCAAACCCTCGTGACGGCCAAGGGAAGCGCCGTTCTTGGCCATCCACTGCAAGCAGTGGCCCTCTTGGCACGGGAGTTGGCCATGCAGGGCCGACAGATCGCTGCGGGAGACATCGTCACCACAGGCTCCTGGTCGCCGATCCTTCAGGTGCTTCCGGGACAGACCCTGTCGGTCGAAATCGAGACGATCGGGAAGATTTCATGCTCGTTCGACTAGGCGGCGCTTGACGCCTCTCCCACTTCGTTCCCCACGCGTTGCGGATCGGAGTGGGTCCGAACCCGATTGAGCGCCAGAAGGGCCGCCTGTATTGCATCGGCGGTATCTTCTTGCACCCCCCAAAGCGGCAGGCGAACCTCGTCCGAGATGCCCCGGGCAAGATGGAGGGCATACTTGATCGGCACGGGATTGGTTTCTCGTTCCAAGGCCGCGATAAGCGGTTCAAGTTGACGCGCGATCGCGCTTGCGAGCGCAGCGTTGCCGCTCGAGAGTGCCTCGTGCATCTCGACCATGCGTCGCGCCTCCACGTTGGAAACAACCGACATCGTGCCATCGCCACCGCTCATGTTGAACTCAAGCGCGGTTGCATCGTGACCTGACCATTGAGAGAACTGCTCGGGGAGCCTGGCGCGCAATGCCGCTGGCCGCGTCATGTCCCCAGTCGCGTCCTTGATGCCAGTTACCCTAGGCAGGCCGGACAATCGTGCAATCGTCTCGAGAGACAGGTCGACGCCCGTGCGAGCAGGCACATTGTAGAGAATGATCGGTATATTGGTGTGGGACGCCACAGCCTCGAAATGACGGAACAGACCCTCCTGGGAGGGACGATTATAGAAAGGTGTCACAATGAGCGCCGCATCGGCTCCGAGCACTTCGGCGGCCGCGGTGCAAGAGATCGTGGACCGCGTATCGCTGGTTCCAGTGCCAGCAATGACGGGAACACGCCCATTTGCTACTTCGACGCAGCGGCGGATGATCCCGAGGTGCTCCTCCCTCGACAAGGTCGCCCCCTCCCCTGTTGTGCCCCCCGGGATCAGCCCGCCAATGCGCTGTTCAATCTGCCAATCTACTAGTTCCGAGAACCTGCCGTAGTCAACTTCGCCATTCTTGAAGGGCGTCACCAGGGCTGTGATTGCCCTGCCCCGGCCCTGCAGTTTTCGGATCATTAGAATTACTCCAGACAAGGTTGTTTTGGCGTCCAGACGCCAGGTGTCCGGCGCTCACGCGCCGGAAAGGAAAATCATACGGAATCACTAGGGCAGATCGTCGTGTCGACCAGGCCGACAGGTGGTGCCCAGAGAGACGAATTTGTCTGCCTCGATCAAGCCTGTCAGACCATCGGTTGCCGGCTGATAATGTGCACAATGCACGCGGCCAACATCAGCCAGGCAGCTTCATCCCAATAGTTGAATGAGCGTGCGGCGATGGCCTCCTTGATCAACAAACTGCCGACCATGGCGAACAAAGCATAAATGGCCAGCCAAGCCGCAACACCTTCCAGATAGCCGCGCTCTCCGGCCAGAAAATTTGCCACGAGGAACGACGTCACCATCTTGAGAACGAAGCGTCCGATCGTTCGCTTAGACGTCAGATCTAGCCTTGCAGTCATACGCGAATTCATTTGGCGAAAGCAGCCTTGACGCCGTTCACCGGACCGAAACCGCCATTTGGGGAGCGTGGTCCAACTTTTGGAAAGCAGTCTGGCAAATGCGTCGGCGCAAGAAAAAGCTGCATGCGACCCTCAAAGTATTGCTCAACACTAGCCCCGTAGCCGATATGAATTCCATATCCCTGCCGCGGGTTCATTATAGAAATTGCATAGTTTAGGAACGGGCCCGGAAGACCCGATCGCGGACCGACGCCGAGTGGGCTCCTACCCAAAACTTACGCTTCTTTCTAGATGCGGACGCCCGAGAGCAGCACAAGGATGATGGCAACCAAGATCGGAACGGCAATAAACCCCGTCAGTAATAAGAAGCCATAAAATATGGCACGCATCTGCCGACTGCCTCTTGGTTCGTACTGCTTGGCGACCACCTCGTTTGCCTCGCGTTCGTGGGGGGACAGGCTGCCGGCCGCTCGGACCCATGCTGAACGGAACAAACCTGTCTTCATATCAGGTGACCATGGATCGGCAGCCGGAACGTGCCTGGACGGACTTCGATGAAGCCATGACCGAGCAGCAGGTGCTTCAGATCTTGATGATCGGCAGGCAAGGCAACTGAGACTGTCCGAGCCCCCTCGACGACCATCCGATCCACGATTGTCTTGAGCAGCAGGTGACCAACGCCTCGCCCGCGGGCCGCTGGCGTAACACCCAGCCACGAAATGCAGACGGCTTGGTTGCGGTGACTGAGCGAGGCGACCACCGCGCCAACAATCAGCTGGCATTCTGTCGCGACCAGCACATAAGCGCCCTTCGCGCGGACCAAGGTGGTCCAGATTGGCCGTTGGCCCCCTCGTTCGCCTGCCAGGTTGTCCGACAAGGCCCACAGGGCGCCCACATCTTCATCTGTGGCATAATGAACCCGTGCGAAAGTTGCGAACCGCGCCGTTAGCGCGAGCATGCTCATCGGCGCTCTCATGCCGTGTTCACCAGAACTGCAATGGTCACCGCCGCGCCAAACACTGCCAGCATGAACGCCGCTCGTACGGCGGCCTTACCATGTTTCGTGGTAACTGGAGGCTTAGCCGGCCGAGAAGCGGGAGGCTGCAATGGTGACCGCATATATGTCACTCCTGAAATGTCCCCAGAAGGTACCATCAGGCTGCATAAAGCCTCTATTCGGAGCTGAAGCGCGTGGCGTAAAAGTTCCATAAAGGTCCGCCCCTCATGCCGTGTGCCAGATCCATGTGAACTGCCTCGCTAGCTAGGAATCACATTCGATTGGCAGCTTTCAGGATTGCGACCTGAGGGCAGTAACGGCGGAAATGGGGTCGATTGCTGCCGGGCGGCAACGCGCCCCTGCCCTGCCCTGCCTCCGTCCAACCATCCATCTGATCAGGGTCGAAGCGATCACAGCGGCCCTTCGATCAGCGGTGCTGGATCGCCCTTCCAAATCATGCGGTAGACGGCGCCCTGGCGAACGGACTGAACGGCAGCCGGCCGCAAGGCGACAATGCAGGTACCACCCGGGTGCCGTACGGATGGGTAGATGATGCCGTTGAGGCCAGTGGCCCGGGCGCGCTCCGCGATGGCGTTGCCGACCGGGTAGGCCCTCGCCGTGTCCGGATCGAGCGCAGGATGGTCGGGTACCTGCCTGAGGTCGAGGAACTCGCCGGCAAGGCTACAAAACATTTCCGCGTATTCCACCGTGGCGTGGTAGTCCCCCGCATCTGCCAGCATGTTGGTCAGGTGATATCCGACTTCGCTGATGCAGGTGGCGACATCCAGAGCGGCATACCAGGCACCCCGGTCGGCGCCATTGAAGCGGTTCGGCTGCTGCGGCTTGGCATAGGCAAACGAAGCGTTGATGAAGTGCGCGTGTGGGACATCGTAGACGAGCTCGTTGGCGGCGAGCCCCGCAATGCCGCGATCCTGCGCCATTAAGCGACTGCTCGTCGCGCCTTCGATCTCAGCCAGCGCGGCGAGATCATCCTCGTTATCGACCAGGGGCCTTAACACCGCCGACCGCAGCCGCGCTGTCGTTACCAGTCGAACCGTCCTCGGAAAGGCTTCGGTGACGACCGGCACACCGTCGATCGACAATCACAAGCCTCCGCGGATGGCGTCCACATAGCGGCGCACCTCGAGCATTTGCGGAATGCCGCCCTTGAGCATGGAGTCGATTGCGCTCATCCCGGCAAACAGCGGTGCCTTGTTGTGCAAGCCGGGCCAGCGATCGGCCATGTCATCGCCGAACAGAAGATGCAGCCCCTTGTAGATGCCGACCAGGGCGGAGATGCGCGTGAGTTGATCCTGGCTGAGGGCCTTGTCCTTGCCCTCCTGCTTCATGCGCTCCCAGGTACTCGTGGACACATCGAGCAGCGCCGCCGCCTGTTCACCCTTGAGACCCCACTCTTGGACGAGACGCTTGTAGGCTTTCAGGGCAACCTTTGACAGCCGTACGCGGTCACTCTCGGCCGAGAAGTCCTGCCGGTTCGGCATCGCCTGCATCGGAACATCGATCTGCAACACCCTTACCTCCACCACTTGATGGTCAACAAGTACCCATATGATGGACATTTGTCCACAGATCAAGCTCTGGAGTTGCCATCAACATCAGGGAAAGCGTGTTCCTCTGCGGCAACATGCAGCCGAAGTTGCTCAGCGGGCTCAAGCGCGGGCCTAAGCCCAGACTGCAGCAGCACCGGCAGTTAAGGCAGAGATGACACCAATCGCTGCCGGGAATCGGCAACGTCCAGCGAGACTGCCGGATCATTGTCGTCGGCGTCCACACTGGATCGGGAAACTGGTTAATTCCGGCTAACGGTCAGAGAAATTGCCTATGCAGCCCGGCCGAGCAGCCGTCTGGCGTTGGCGCCGAGGTCCTAATTCCTGGATGATCTGACGGTAGAAATAAGCCGCCATCCGTCCTGGTTCGACGCTGCGCGCGGGGCCGACTGATACTCTCTGCTGTTAGTCGCCCAAGCGCTCGACAAAGGATCACACGAACACGATATCAGGACCGAGCCTTGAGCCAATCCGAGAAGGACATCACTGGCCCCAATGGAACCTTGACCTTGTCGATTTCTCCGACCTCCTCGGCGGTGAGATCTTCGTCGAGGTAGCCCCGGTGCACATCGGAGGTCTTGGCTTCCGTGGCGTCATCGTGCCCAACCCATTTCAAGACAGTGTAAGGATTGATCTTGGCGTTGTGACAGGCCTGGATGAAGAAGCCGCGGAACGAATGGAAGGTCAGCTTGCGCGCACGATGGGGTGGGACGTTCCAGCTGAGCCGATGCGCGTTGAAAAAGTCCGCTTCGAAATGCACTTCGGGTCGGCCGTTCTTGCCACCCTTGACATGCTGCGTCCAGTCGGGGAATGGCCGCTCGTAGCCTAGGCGCTGCTGACGGTCCCAGAAATCAAGGAGACCACGGTCAAGCAACTGCTGATGGATCGGGAGCCGCCGAATGGCATTTCCGGTCTTGTACCCTTCCTCGCCCGCTTCACCCTGCTGATCATCCAGTTCCAGCACCAGGGTTGGACGGCCGAACCAGGGCTGCAATTGCTCAAAGCGCAGCAGCCCTATTTCGGTCACGCGCATACCGGAATGCATCGATATCAGGGGCGACCAGTAGATATGATCGTCAGCAAAAATGCTCGTACCCGGCGAATACCGGTGACGCCGGTTGGCACTTCCCAGATAGACCGGGCATGAGGTGATGGCGGTGATTTCCTCGGACGAGAACGGCACCCGGCTCTTGCCCTTAGAAGCGCGCTTCTTTTCCGGGATCACCAGAGGCGGCGCCTGCCAGGCAAAGAAACGGCGGGTGTTGCCATGGCGGACCAAACGGGTAACCGCACCCAGATAGTTGGAATTGAGCGTCGTAGCCGACAATTTGGGATAGTCCGCGCCCTCCGCCTGCTTCCGGCGAGTAAAAGCGACGAGATTGTCGGGACTGGCCCGACCACGCATATGGGGGATTTCCTGGACGAATTCGTACAGCTGATCCCAAAGCGGCAAGGGTATGTCCATCACCGCCAGGGTCTTTACCTGCGGACACAGGTCCTCGAACAGCTTGACCGCGCGCTCGATGTTGGAGCGGTTGTCCGACCCCGTTTCCTTGCCGGTGCGACCAAAATAGTCATGCATCAGACCGCGCAGGGTGTGAACCGTCGATGCCCCACCCGGGCCGGGCTCCATCCGGGCCGGTTGGACCAACGGCGCAGCAGGGGGCGTCTTGCGCGGCGTATCCCCCGTGGGAGGGGAAAGCTGCGAAGCGAGCGACGGCTGGCTCGCGGGAGCGCCAAGTGCCTCCAGAACCGCGTCAAACCCCGAAAGGTCGAACTGCCGCGGCTTCGGTTTGGGGGCGTCCCTGTCCTCGACTGGCCGGCTCTCGTAGTCGGCCTCGCCTTGCACGGTGGCGTGGTTGAAAAATACCAGCTCTCGGTAGAGCGCATCCAGATGCTCGCCCAGCCCAAGGTTCTTGCGGGCCTCTCGAATGATCTTGGCGCCCACATTTCCAAGCGCACGGCGGCGCGCCAGATCGGCTCCGGTCATGGCCTCGGGCAGCAGCAATTGCTCATCTACCAGCCGCCGCGTCAGATGCTTGAGCGCGTCCTCCGGCGCCATGCGCAATAGCTCTTCGAACACCCCCAAGGCCTCCAGACCCCATTTGAGCGCCAGCGCCCGATCCTTGGTTCGTAGCGAATAGCGCACAACGTCGCCCTCTACGCGCCCTTTCCAGGCACGCGGGATTCGTTTGCGCACATAATAAACCGCCCCGACCTTTTCCACATAGGCGCATTTGGCCGCCATGGTCTTCTCCGACTCGAGCTACGCGAGACCGGAGACGGCGGAACGACACGTGCATCATGCATGTGTACGAATCCCGAAGATTCTCCGGGAGTCTAAGTCATTGAAGACAGTGAATTTCGGAAAACTGGCGGAGAGGAAGGGATTCGAACCCTCGAGACAGTTCATCACCATCTGCGCCCTTAGCAGGGGCGTGCCTTCGACCACTCGGCCACCTCTCCGGCAGGGCTCGTCTAGCTTGAGGGAGCGGTGCTGGCAAGGGGTTTCTGGCGAACTGGCGTGTTCTTCCCACAACATCGGCGCCACCGCGTGCTCTGCCGCTTGAGATCGCCGCTGGTATGACTTGGTGAAGCCGCAAATACGGGTTATTTCTTCGCCCTGCCATACAGCCAATTTGTTGTTGGCGGCAGCAGTGGAGGGGGCATGATGCGCGGCAGCGTCTTACCGAGGTTAGCAACCGTCCTTGTTGGCACGGCCCTTCTTGGGGCGACAGCCAGCGCGGCCCAGGCTCAGGCCATGCTGGAAGGCACCTGGCGCACGGTGCTGGAATCGGAGATCACCATCACCCCATGCCCCGAGGGTTATTGCGGCGTATTGAGCAAGATCGTGGTGCCTGAGGGCAAGCTCAGCGCCGAAGAGACGCGCGCGGCCGCGGCGATTGGGCCGGAGGACTTCGTGGATGCGCGCAACAAGGAGCCAGAACTGCGCAACCGCCCGATGCTGGGGCTGCAGATCCTCACCTTGCGACCCAGCGACAAGCCTGCCGTTTTTGACGGCAGCATCTATAACCCCGAGGACGGCAACACCTATTCGGGCTATGTGCAGGTCACCGGGCCGGACGCGCTGCGCCTCAATGGCTGCGTGCTGTTCAACGTTATCTGCCGCGGCGAGGAGTGGGTCCGCGTTCCCTCCGAGGAGTTGGCCGGGGGGGCACCGCCTCCCGAGGCGGTGCCGTAAGCGAGCCTAGCGCGCCCGCTGGTTGAACAGCATGGCCTGGGCGGCCTTGTCATTGCTGAGATCGGCACTGGGCAGGTCCTTGCCCACTTCGAGGCCCCGCTTGACCGCGGGCCGGGCATTGCAGCGCTCGATCCAGGCTTTGACATTGGGGAACTCGTTGATGTCCATGCCCTGCCGCTCCCAGAGCTGCGCCCAGCCGATGCAGGCGATATCAGCGATGGAATACTCGCCGGCAATATAGTCCTGACCTTCGAGCTGCTCGTTGAGCACGCCATAAAGGCGGTGCGTCTCATCAACATAGCGCTTGGTGGCATAGGGGATGCGCTCGGGCGCATAAAGGGCGAAGTGGTGGTTCTGCCCCAGCATCGGGCCAAAGCCGCCGACCTGCCAGAACAGCCATTCATCCACCTTGACCTGCGCGCGCATGTCCTGGGGATAGAACTGCCCGAATTTGAGGCCGAGATATTTGAGGATCGCGCCCGATTCAAAGATCGAGATCGGCTCACCCCCTGGCCCTTCCGGATCGATGATGGCCGGGATCTTGTTGTTGGGCGAGATCGCCAGGAACTCGGGCTTAAACTGATCGCCCTTGCCGATATCGATGCGATGATAGGTATAGGGGACGCCCAGTTCTTCCAGCATGATGGCGGCCTTCTGGCCGTTGGGGGTCGGCAGCGAATAAAGCTCGATCGGCTTGGTCTGGGTGGTCATGGCGCGTTCCGCTATATTTGGGGTACAGTAGTTTATCGGCATTTGCCGATGAATGGCAAGGCGAGGCAGCTGCGCGAGCCGCCTCCTTTCAGAGTGGTTGGACGCGCAGCTGGGGCTCGCCATTGCCGAGCCGCGCCGGCGACACACCCCGGATATCGATCGTCGCATTGACCCGCTGCCGGAACGCCGAGAACAGTTCGGAGCTCACCACATCCACCGGCTGGTCGAACTTCACCGTGATGTCGTAGTGGCTCATGTCGGCACGGATCCTGACGCCCAGCACCAGCCCGGTGAAGCTTTGCCCCAGATAGGTGCCGCGCACGCGCTGGCCCACCTGAAGAGGGCTGGCAATCCGCTCGGGCAGCATGGCGCAGGCCGTGTTCCAATCGCGAAAGCCATGGGTCCGGGCGACCGCTTCCAGGGCCGCGCCGTGGGTTAAGCTCTCGCCCGCGGCCTGCCGGCTGGTGCGCAACTCTCGTGCTTCGGCCTTGAGCGTCTGGATCGAAGGGGTATCAAGGGAATAAGTCATGGTGCTTCTCACATCCGTGAGGCTTAGTTCCATGGGGCTCGCCTTGCCATGAAGCGCCTCGCTGGGGAGAGACAACATGGGGGATATCAAAGGCTGTCTTCACCATCGGGCGGACCCGGCGAGCGGCAGGCGACAGCAACCATTGCCTGCATGCGCGCTTCCCCATGGAAAGTCAAGCGGAGCTAGGTTTTCGCGCCTTGGTGGCAACAATAGGTTTGGCCTTCGCGCGCCCAATTGGTTAGCTGAGGCAGTTCCTCTGCTTCACTTTGCGCCCAGAAAGCCCCTCGACATGACTGAAATGCTGCTGCTGATCGCCGGTTTGCTCGGCGGTGCAGTGAACTCGCTTGCGGGAGGAGGCTCGTTTATCGTGTTTCCGGCGCTGTTGTTTGCCGGCGTGCCGCCGGTGATCGCCAATGCTTCCAACACCTATGCCGCCCTGCCCGGCTATCTGAGCGGCGCCTTTGGCTATCGCCACGCCATGGCGCGCTATCGCAACAAGCTGGTGTTCTATACCGTCGTGGCACTGGTGTTCGGCTATGTCGGGGCCGAGCTGCTGCTGGTGGTGTCCGACGAGCAGTTTGCGCTGGTCGTGCCGTGGCTGATGCTGTTTGCGGTGCTGGTGTTTGCCTTTGGCAACCAGCTCAATGCGCTGGTGGCGGCGCGGGGCGGCAGCGGGCGCGGGATGCGGCTGGTCGGCAGCGTGCTGCTGACGGCGTTTCTTGGCGCCGTGTGCGTTTATGGCGGCTTTTTCAATGCCGGGCTTGGCATCCTGCTGCTGGCATTCCTCGCCGTGGCGGGGCTCGACGACATCCATGCCATGAATGGGCTCAAGCTCTGGATCTCGGCCGTTGTGGCGCTGGTCGCCGTGCTGCGCTTTGCCTTCAACGGCTCGATCGACTGGTATCACGGCTCGATTGCGCTGGTGGGCGTCACCATTGGCGGCTACCTGGCGGCCCGCAATGCCCATCGTGTTCCCAGGGCGGCCTTGCGCCTCGCGATCATCCTTTATGGAGTGGCGATGACCGCCTACTTCTTCTGGGGCGCCTATGCCTGATCGGAGCGACGTACCCAAACGGCGGCATCGTGGAAGGCGGCGCCGCCAAAGGGAGGCGCCGGCCGTGCATCGGTCAGGGTATTGATGCCCCGGCCCTCGCGGTGCGCCTTGTTGGGATGCAGCCCTTCGGCGATCACCACGCCACTGGGCAGGCCCAGGCGCAGGCGGGCGGCCAGATGCACTTCGCCCCGGCGATTGCCGACCAGAACCGCATCACCCTCGCCAATGCCGAGCGGAGCGGCGTCAGCGGGATGGATGAACAGCGACGGCGGGCCTTCACGGCGCTGGCTGCCCGGCGTTTCGTTGAAGGTCGAATTAAGAAAGGTGCGCGCCGGACTGGTGGCCAGCCGGAACGGATGCTCGCTGTCGGTGCGCTCGGTGATGTCCCAATGGTCGGCAAAGCGGGGCATTGCGGCGGGATCGCAGGTCCAGAGATAACCCTTCTTGTCGGCTACGGCCTGCCAGTCCGGTGCAAAGCGGAAGCGCTTGTCGGGCCAGGCAAAGCCTTGGGCATAGCGCGCGTCGGCATCCGGGCGTTCGCGATCCACAAAGCCGAGGTGCTCGATGGCATCGAGTTCGCCATAGCCTGAGCGGCGGAATGTTTCGGCCACGACCTCGCGGTCGGTGCTGGTGAACGAGGAGTCATCGAGCCCGAGGCGCAGCGCCAGGGCATTGATCACCTCGTGATTGGACCGGCATTCGCCGGGCCGCTCGACCAGCGCAGGCCCATAGAGCACGCGGGTATGCCCCCCGCGGGTGTAATAATCGTTGTGCTCGAGAAACATGGTCGCGGGCAGGACGATATCGGCGAGCTCAGCCGTTTCGGTCATGAACTGCTCATGCACGACGAGGAACAGGTCTTCGCGCGCGAGACCCGCCCGGGCCAGGGTCTGATTAGGCGCGACCGAGGCCGGATTGGTGTTCTGCACGATCATGGCCTTGACCGGTCCGCCGCCCTTGAGCGCGGTTGCGTCACCCGTGAGGATCGGCCCGATCTCGCTCATGTCGAGCCAGCGCGGATCGCCCTTTTGCAGATGGCTGCCGACCAGTCGCGACTTATCAAGCTGCCAGGTGCCTGAATTGGAATGGAAGGCGCCACCGCCGCGATGCTGCCAGGCGCCCGTCATGGCCGGGATGCAAAGGGCGGCATGCATGGCGGTGGCGCCATTGCGCTGGCGGGTAAAACCATAGCCCAGGCGGAAATAGGACCGCTTGGTCGTCCCCACGAGATGGGCGAAGCGCTCGATCTCGTCGACCGACAGCCCAGTGATCTCGGCGGCCCAGTGCGGGGTCTTGGTGGAGAGATGCGCTTCGAATTCGGGGCTGTAATCGGTATACTCAGCCATATAGGCCCGGTCGGCGAGCCCATCGCGTAGCAGCACATGCATGACGCCGAGGGCGAGCGCGCCATCGGTGCCGGGCCGCAGCATGAGACCCAGGTCGGCCTTGTCCATGGTCGCGGTTTGGTAGATGTCGACCACGACAATAGTGGCACCCCGCTCCTTGCGGGCGCGCATGGCGTGGGTCATCACATTGACCTGGGTATGCACCGCATTGGTACCCCAGATCACGACGCAGTCGCTTTCTGCCATCTGTTCGGGATTGACGCCACCCAGCATGCCGGTGCCGGCAATATAGCCGGGCCAAGCCGTGCCCGTGCAGATCGTGTCATACTGGCGCGAATAGCCCTTGGCGGCGCGCAGGCGGTCGATGCCGTCGCGATGCACATGGCCCATCGTGCCGGCATAGTAATAGGGCCAGATGCTTTCGGCGCCCCATTCGGCCTCGATGGCACTGAAGCGTGCGGCAATTTCGTCGAGGGCCTCGTCCCAGCTGATCGGCGCCCATTGGCCCCCGCCCTTGGGTCCTACCCGCCGCAGCGGCTGGGTCAGGCGATCTGGGTGGTGGACGCGCTCGCTATAGCGGCTGACCTTTTCGCAGATCACGCCGGCAGTATAGGGGTCGTCCTGGGCGCCGCGCACGCGGCCGATCCGGCCAGGGCCCAGCAATTCCACGTCGAGCGCGCAGGCCGATGGGCAATCATGGGGGCAGACGGTGCGGGCAATGCGCGGCAGAAAGGGCTGGTTCATGGCTGGCTCGACGTTCACGGCAAACTAGCCGAGCCTATGGGGCCTGACCAGCGCTGACATTGCCCACTTCGCCCGCTTAAAGGGTGGCGAAGGCCTTGGTTGCGGTCTCGCTATTGCGGCGGGCGCGATTGCTGGCATGGCGGGCCAATTGCGCGGCACCCGAATGAAACTGAGAAAAGGTGATGCTCTGCCGATCGGCGGTGGCGATGGTGATGCCGCGCCAATTGGGCTGCACCGAGCGCACATCTGACCAGGCAATGGTGGTTTCCCAGCCGAAAGCCGAGCGATGCTCGAGGCGCGAATTGTTCCAGCGCAGCTTGGTGAAAAGCCCACCAATGCCGATGCCAAAGGCCCCTGCCCCGAGCAGCACCGAAGCCGAGAAGGCAGCGATCATCTGGGTCGGGTTAACGGCCTTGGTGCTGCCGATCACGATCACGGCCGACATCAGAACGACCGAAAGGGCAGCCGCGCCATAGCAGGCAAAATATTCCACCATGGCCGGGCGCAACTCGGACCAGCCATCGACCTCGATCGCTTCCTCGTCCTGCAACAGGCGAAGGGCCAGGAACGCAGCATAGCCGAAAGCCACGACGCCGGCGGCGCGGGCCAGCGGCAGGGCGGCGGTAGCGGGAACGTGCTTGAGCACCAGAAGGAAAATAATAACGACAAGCGGCACAGCCACTTCCTGCCAGCGCAAGGGCACGATTGCTCTCCAAAATCTGCGTCGCCAAACAGCGGCGGCGAACGAATTTGAGACTAGCAAGTCACGCGCGCAAGACCATTAACAAAGTCGCGATTCAAAAAGGTTCCATCGCGACAAAGATATTTTTACCACAATGGAGAAAGGCCGCTACGCGCGCCAAGCAGGCGAGAACAGCCCAGAATTGCGCGTCACGTCAGTAGCTTAAGACCGGCGATGCCCGCGATGATGAGCCCGATGCAGCCCAGCCGCGCGGCAGTGGCGGGGTCACCGAACAGCACCATGCCAAGGATCACCGTGCCAACCGTGCCGATTCCGGTCCAGATAGCATAACCCGTACCTACTGGCAGATCACGCAGCGCGAGGCCCAAGAGCAGAACACTCGCGACCATGGCCGCGATGGTGAGGGTGGTAGGGACAAGGCGGGTGAAGCCTTCCGAGTACTTAAGGCCAACGGCCCAGCCGACTTCCAAAAGACCAGCGATAAACAGATAAAACCAGGCCAAGGATTACTCCTGCGCTTGGCGGGTCGTCCCGGCCAGAAAATGGGAAAGGCGCGAGGGTCGTCCCTCACGCCGTCTATTTAGTTCACACGCGCGCCGGTGGGAAGCCCCTGGTCGGTCGGTGTAGATGGCGCACCCACCGCTGCACTGCTTGCGTCGCCTTCCGCCTTGAGTTCTGCCTCCCCTTCTCGCCGCAGCGTGCTCGCAAGCGGAAGCTCCTCAAGCAGGAAATTGAGCGCAAAAGCGAGCAAGGCAGCCCCCGCGGCCGTAAAGAACACCGGATGGAGTGCACTGGCGAATCCCTCAAGCACCTGCTGACGCACCTGGGGCGGCAGTGCTGCCACAGCCGGGGCATTGAAGGCTGAAGTGCCGCCGCCTTCGGGCAAGGCGTCACCCAACTCACGCGCAAGATTGCTCGCAAAGATGGCCCCGAACACAGAAACCCCGATTGAACCCCCGATCTGGCGGAACAGGGTGGCGCCGGCGGTCGCCACGCCCACCAGGTGCTGGGGCGAGGCGTTCTGGATTGCGGTGACGGCAACGCTGTTCACGGGACCGATGCCCACGCCAACGATGAGCATGAAAACGGCGATCTGCCAGTCGGGCGTGTCGAGGCTCATGCCGGCCAGCAGCAGCAGGCCCAAGGTCAGGAGGGCGGTCGAGATCATGGGCAGGATCTTGTAGCGACCGGTTCGGCTCATGAAAAAACCGGCGAGCGTCGAGGCGCTGATCAGGCCAATCATCATCGGTACCAGCTGCATGGCGGAGGCAGTGGGGCTGGTGCCGCGGGCCGTCTGGAGGAACAGCGGCAGGAAGGTGATGGAGCCGAACATCGCCATCCCGACAAGGAACGACACGCTGTTGGAGACGAGAAAGGTGTTGTTACGGAAGAGGCTAAGCGGCAGCACCGGTTCGGCGGCGCGCTGTTCGTTGAAGACGAAAGTGACGAGCAGCACCAGCGCCGCAATGAGCAGCCCGATGATCTGGACGGAGAACCAGGGGAAGGTCGTACCCCCCAGGCTTGTTGCCAGTACAAAGGACGAGAGACCGGCGCTAAGCAGAATAAAGCCAGCAAAATCAATCTTATGCGAAACGCGATCGGCGCGGGGTTTCAGGGCCACGGCGATCACGCCAAGGGCGAGGAGGCCCAGCGGCAGGTTGATGAGGAAGATCCAGCGCCAGCTCAGATGCTCGACGATGAAGCCGCCCAAGAGCGGGCCGAGCACGGTGGACACCCCGAAAACCGCGCCAAAAATGCCCTGGATCTTGCCGCGCTGGCGGGGCGGGATGACGTCGGCGACCACCGCCATGGCGACGACCATGAGGCCGCCGCCGCCCAATCCCTGGATGGCGCGGGCGATGATGAGGAAGGTCATGGAGGAGGCCATGGCCGAGAGCGCGGCGCCGCCAAGGAAGATAAGTATCGCTATCTGCAAGACAATTTTGCGGCCGAATAGATCGCCGAGCTTGCCATAGATGGGGGCGACGACGGTGGAGGAGAGGAGATAGGCGATTACCACCCAAGTGAGGTGATCAAGCCCGCCAAGCTCGCCCACAATGGTGGGAAGAGCTGTGGAAACAATGGTTTGGCCCAAAGAAGCCAGCAGGAGCGTAACGGCCACTGCGCCGATAATCACGCGAACCGACTGTGGTTCCGGCTCGCCGGGGGCTGAAGAAGTGGGAAACATGAACGCATCCTGAACGGATTCTGAACGGGCAGAGCACCGCCCTTGCGAGGCGGCGCCGGCCACGTTATATCTGCTTCTAGCATATGCATGTCAACAGCACGCAATTGCGACACATGCAGTTATGAGGCGTAAGTTGGCCCCCGAGACTCCCAATGATCAGGTCGATCTTTTGTTGCAGAAAGCAGGGCTCTCGCACGAAACTGTCACTGCGGCGCTGAGCATCGATGCGGTGCTGCAGAACTGGCGGCGGCGGGTGGCCAAGCGCGAACTGGGGCACCGGGCCCTGGCCGATCTCAAGATCGGGCTCGATCTCGCTCAACTCGATGTGCTGGTCGCCATCGATGCGCCGGTTAACGAGTTCGGAGCGGTGACGGCGGGCGAAACCATGGTAGCAACGGTGGCCGAACGGCTGGGGATCGACCCCTCACGCGCCAGCCGGATCGTGGGCGACATGGTGGACAAGGGCTATGCAAGGCGGGCGGTGAGCCAAGCCGATGCGCGGCGCTCGATCATCGAGCTGACCGATGCGGGCCGCGCCGTGCTCGACGCGGTGCGCGCCTATAAGTTCCTGATCTTGGGGGATTTCCTCAGCGGCTGGTCGAGCGAGGAGCTCGAAACCTTCCTGCCCCTCCTGCAGCGCTTTGGGCGCTGGTCCGAACACACCGAGTTGGGGGCCGAGAAGTTTCGCAGCGAAATCGAAGCGCTGGCGGCGGGCTTGCCCCGGGCGTAGGCCGCCCGGGCGCAATCAGTTCAGTTCAAAAGGGTCAAACCTGCGGCTTGCGCTTGGGCTTGTGGTCCTTGCTCTTGGGCGGCTTTGGCTTTTCGGACCGGCTGGCGGCGGGAGCATCGCTCTTGCCGGCCCATTTTGGCTTGCCCTTGTCCTTGGCTGGAGGGGCCTTGGGACGCGGGGCGCGGGGCTTGTCGGCCGCAGGAGCAGCCGGAGCACCCGCCGGGTCCCAGGCGCCGGTCGGGGCAGCAGCGAAATCGTCGGGCTGCAACTCGGAGGAGCCATAACGAGCCTGGCGATCAGCGCGGCCGGGGCGTGGCGCATCGGGGTCAAAGCGCTCGATTGGACCGGCGGGACGGCGCTGCGACGGCGGGGGACCCGCGCGGCGTTCGCCCGGACCATCAACCGGGGCAATGGTGACGCCGCGTTCGCCCGAGCCATTCTTTTCGATGCTGCGGGCAAAGGCGTCGGCCTTTTGCGCAGCGACCTCAAAGATGGATTCAGTGTCAAAGATGCGGATCGAGCCAATGGCGGTCTTGGTGACATTGCCGGCCTTGCACAGCATGGGCAGCAGCCAGCGCGGCTCGGCCTTGTGCTTGCGCCCGACCGTGACCTTGAACCAGGTGCCGCCCTCGAACTTTTCGCGCGTGCGTGGGTCCTTGTCACCGGGCTTGTCGAATACGGGGATGTCGCTGACATCCTCGGGTGCGGGCCGCGCCGCAAGCTGCTGGCGCAGATAAGCGGCAGCAATGGCTTCGGGAGCATGGCGCTCGAGGAGCTGGGCCACAAAGGCGGTTTCTTCCTCGGCTACCGGAGCGCTCAGCATCTCGTTGGACAGGATGCTTTCGCGATAACGCGCCTCGATTTCCTCGGCAGATGGTGGCGCCATCATGGAAACGTCTAGCTTGGCGGTCTTGAGGATGCGCTGGGCGACATTACGGCGATGCGTCGGGGAAATGATGACGCAGGTGCCCTTGCGCCCGGCCCGGCCGGTACGGCCCGAACGGTGCAGGAGCGTATCGGGATTGGTGGGCAGATCGGCGTGGATCACCAGATCCAGATTGGGCAGATCGATGCCGCGGGCCGCGACGTCGGTCGCGACGCAGATATGGGCGCGGCCATCGCGCATGGCCTGCAGCGCATTGGTCCGCTCGGCCTGCGAGAGTTCGCCCGAAAGGGTCACGACATCAAAGCCGCGATTATGCAGCCGCGCGGACAGGTGCTTGACGCCTTCGCGGGTGGAGGCAAAGACGATGGTGTTAACGGCCTCGAAGTAGAGGAGTGTGTTGATGATGGCGTTTTCGCGCTCGGCGGCGGGCACCAGCATCAGCTTGTAGTCGATATCGGCATGCTGCTCGGTGGCCGAGGTGGCCGAAATGCGCAGCGCATCGCGCTGGAAGGTCTTGGCCAGCTGCGCGATGGGCTTGGGCACTGTGGCCGAGAACAGGAGCGTGCGGCGCTCTTCGGGCGCGGCATCGAGGATGAACTCGAGATCTTCGCGGAAACCCAGATCCAGCATCTCGTCGGCTTCATCGAGCACGACGGCGCGCAGCGCCGACATGTCGAGAGCGCCACGCGTGATGTGGTCGCGCAGACGCCCCGGCGTGCCGACAACGATATGGGCGCCCCGCTCCAGCGCCCGGCGCTCGGTGCGGGCATCCATGCCGCCAACGCAAGACGCGGTCTTGGCGCCGGTTTCGGCATAAAGCCATTCGAGCTCGCGCTGCACCTGCAGGGCCAATTCGCGGGTCGGGGCAATCAGCAGGGCCAGCGGCGCGCCAACGGAGGTAAAATGGTCTTCATCGCCCAGGAGGGTTGGCGCAATGGCCATGCCAAAGGCGACGGTCTTGCCCGAACCGGTCTGGGCGGAAACCAGCAGGTCGCGCCCCGCGGTTTCCTCTTCGACCATCGCCGACTGGACGGGGGTCAGCGTGTCATAGCCCTTGGCCACGAGGGCGCGGGCGAGCGGGGCAAGGATAGTTTCAGGCAAGGACATTTCTGGCTTTCTGGACGCCGCCAATCATTGGCGTCATGGCCCGCGCGGCAGTGAGCCGTTGGTCGCGGATAGGGTAAAGGAGGCTCCTGCATTGGCAGGAACAAACGCCGTGGTGGTTGGAGGCACAGCACACAGCAAAGCAAAAGGCCGCCCCGAGGGCGGCCCGAAGGCTGTCTAAGCGCATTAAGCACAAAACCGGCGCCCTGTCACCCCGGCCAGCAGCCGGGACGACATTGCGCACAAGGCTTTTGGCTTAGCCGACGATCTCGTCTTCGGTGAAGAAGAACTTGATTTCTTCGGCAGCGGTTTCGGGAGCGTCCGAACCGTGTACCGAGTTTTCGCCGATCGAAAGGGCAAATTCCTTGCGGATGGTGCCGGGAGCGGCATTTTCCGGATTGGTCGCGCCCATCACTTCACGGTTCTTGAGGATGGCGCCTTCGCCTTCCAGAACCTGGACCACGACGGGCGACGCGATCATCTGCTCGACCAGTTCGCCAAAGAAGGGGCGATCCTTGTGCACGGCATAAAAGCCTTCGGCCTGTTCGCGCGTCATGTGGATCTTCTTGAGGGCGATCGGACGCAGGCCCGCTTCCTCGAACTTGGCAATGATCTTGCCGATCAGGTTGCGGCGGACGGCATCGGGCTTGATGATGGAAAAGGTGCGTTCGAGCGCCATGGCGGGCTGATCCCTTGATTGTTGTTGTTGGAAGGTGGCGCGCTTTTAGCTGCACTCTGTGTCCGACACAAGACGGCCGCGCTCAAAGGAACGCGGCCGCTGGGGATTGGCAAAAAGGATCAATCGTCGACGGTGGTGGTTCCGGTGGCAAGGGTTGCCCCATCAGGGCCGATCAGGGTGATGTTGACCGTGTTGACGGTGCCATCGACGGGAACGGTCTGGTCCACTTCCTGCTCGGTCTGCATGGCGGTGCAATTATCCCCTGTCCGAGTGACCGGGAAAGTGATGTCGAGCACGCCATCGATGGCATCGTTGAGTTCGGCCATGCCCACCTGATCGCAGGAGCTGCCCATATACTCGAATTCGATCTCCATCTGGGTCTGGTCAATGCGGTCGGCATCCAGATCGTCGATGGACGCAGCGTCCTGGGCGAAAGCCGCTCCAGTGGTCGCCAGAACGAGGCCGGCGGCAAGGTTCAGGGCAAAGTGCTTCATGCTGGGTTCCTTTCGGGTGAAAAGCTTGTCAGGACACCAACGCATGGGCCGACCAGGTGGATGCGCGACAATGGGGCACGGCCATGCAGGGCTGGCGGTTGCCATAACGGACACTTAACTCTATCCAACATTCCAAAGACAGTTTGCCGCGGCGTTTGACCCGCCCGCCTTGTTCCGCAGCGCTTTGTGCTGCCTTCTCGATTCAGAAATTGCTTGCGCCATGCTCACCATCAACAATCTCACCTACCGCATCCAGGGCCGCGAGCTGTTCGAGGACGCATCGGTGGTGCTGCCGACCGGCTCCAAGACCGGCTTTGTGGGCAAGAACGGCACGGGCAAGACCACGCTGTTTCACCTGATCCAAGGCCATATCCACCTCGATGCCGGCTCGATCGAGCTCAACAAGAAGGCGCGGATCGGCGCGGTTGCGCAGGAAGCACCCGCGGGCGATGAAAGCGTGCTCGAAGTGGTGCTGGCCGCGGATACCGAGCGCACCGCGCTGATGGCGGAAGCGGAAACCGCTGATGATCCCGACCGGATCGGCGAGATTTATATTCGCCTGGCCGATATCGATGCCCACACCGCCGAAGCACGCGCTTCTTCCATTCTCAAGGGTCTGGGCTTTGAGCAGGACCGGCAGAACGCGCCGACGCGCGAGCTGTCGGGCGGCTGGCGCATGCGTGTGGCGCTGGCGGGCGTGTTGTTCAGCCAGCCCGACCTGCTGCTGCTCGACGAGCCCACCAACTATCTCGATCTCGAGGGCACGCTGTGGCTGGAGAAGTATCTCGCCACCTATCCCTATACCGTCTTCATGATCAGCCATGATCGCGACCTGCTCAACAAGTCGGTGAGCTCGATCATCCATCTCGAGCACAAGAAGCTGACCTTCTACAAAGGCAATTACGACACCTTTGAGAATACGCGCCGCATGCAGATGGAGCTCAACAACAAGAGCCGCGACAAGACGCTCGACCAGATCGCGCATATGCAAAAATTCGTGGATCGCTTCAAGGCCAAGGCGACCAAGGCCAAGCAAGCCCAGGCGCGCGTCAAGATGATCGAAAAGCTGCGGCCGCCCGCCGCGATGTTCGATGAATATGCGGCGCCCTTCACCTTCCAGCAGCCCAAGATCGAGCCCCCCACCCCCATGATCACGCTGGATGGCGTTTCGGCGGGCTATGGCAACAAGACGATTTTGCGCAACATCAATATGCGCATCGATCCCGAGGACCGCATCGCGCTGGTGGGCGTCAACGGCAATGGCAAGTCCACCTTCGCCAAGCTGCTGGCCGGCGATATTCCGGTGATGGGCGGCTCGTTCAACAAGGGCAAGAAGCTCGAGATCGCCCATTTCGCCCAGCACCAGATGGACAAGCTCAAGCCCGAATGGACCCCGTTCGAGCATGTGATCGAGCTGATGCCCACCGATAGCGAAGCCCGGCGCCGCTCGCGGCTGAGCCAGATGGGCTTGACCAAATCGCGCATGGATACGCCAGCCAAGAACCTCTCGGGTGGCGAGCGCGCGCGTTTGCTCATGGGCCTCATCACCTTTGGAGGGCCGGGGATGATGATCCTTGACGAGCCCACCAACCACCTCGATATCGACAGCCGCGATGCGCTGGTGCATGCGCTCAACGAATATGAAGGGGCCGTGCTGATCATTTCGCACGACCGCCATCTGGTGGAAGCCACCTGCGACACGCTCTGGATCGCCGAAGGCGGCACGATCAAGCAGCTCGACGAGGATCTCGACAGCTATCAGCGCTCCATCACCGGGGCCAAGGAAAGCCGGGGCGGCACCAAGGAAGACCGCAAGGCCGCCAAGGCGCAGGCCGCGGCCCGTCGCGCCGAGATCGCGCCGATCAAGGCCTCGATCAAGGACGTGGAAGCCAAGATCAGCCGGCTCAAGAGCGAGATCGGCAAGATCGACGCCCAGCTCGAGGACCCCAAGGTTTATAACGGCCCCGCCGACAAGGTGGTGACCCTGGGCAAGGACAAGGCGCGCTTGAACGCGCAGCTCGAGGAGGCCGAGGAAAACTGGCTGACGCTGAGCGCTGACCTCGAAAGCATGGAGGGGGCATGATCGGCCGCACTGCCGCCGAGGTGATTGCCCTCCTAGGGCTGGAGCGGCACCCCGAGGGTGGCTGGTATGTGCAAAGCTTCGCCGATGCGGCAGCGCCCGGCGGCCGCGCGCATTCCACGGCGATCTATTTCCTGCTCGAGGGCGGGCAGCGCTCGCACTGGCACCGGGTCGATGCCGCCGAAGTCTGGCACTGGTATGCCGGCGCGCCCCTGACGCTCGAGATTGCCGACGACACCGGCGCCTGGGCGCTGACCCTAGGGGGCGACCTCTTTGCCGGCGAGCGGCCGCAGGCCGTGGTGCCGCCCGGGGCTTGGCAGGCGGCGAGCAGCAGCGGGGAGTGGACGCTGGTGGGCTGCACGGTGGCGCCGGGCTTTGAGTTCGCCCGGTTCGAGCTCGCGGCGCCCGGCTGGAGCCCTACGGAGCGTTAAGCCTGCCGCCCGGCCGGCGTTGACACAAGGCCCTCCCCCGCTATTGCTGAGGTGGGATCACTCACCGGAAAGACGGATATGCGCTTCTTGGGCCCGGGCCTTGCCGCCGCCGTCTTGTTGCTGCTGGCCTTGGCGACCGGGAGTGCGCAGGCGCAGCCCCTGAGCGAGGCCGAGCGGCGGACGCGGGTGATCGAGTTTGCCGCCAACAACAGCCTGTTCGTGCTGTATCACGAGATGGCGCATCTGCTGGTGCATCAGCTGGGCCTGCCGGTACTGGGGCGCGAGGAAGACGCGGCCGACAACATGGCGACCTGGACGCTGCTCAACCAGGGCACGCCCCATGCCGAAGCCGTGCTGGCCGATGCGGCGCGCGGCTGGTTGCTGTCGGGGCTGGTCTATGGCGCCGAGCTTGATGACACCGATTACTACGACAATCACAGCCTGGATCGGCAGCGCGCGTTCGGGATCGTGTGTCTGATGGTGGGCAGCGACGCGCGCGCTTTTGCCCCCATCGCCAATGCCTATGCCATCGACGAGGGGCGGCAAGGCACCTGTCCGGATGACTACCGGCTGGTGAACCGCAGTTTGGCGAAGCTCCTGGCGGGGCGGGACCGCAAGAAAAGCAAGACCCGGGTCGAGGTGTCCTACCAGAGCGTGAGCGGACGGCTCAAAGGGGCGGCGGATGCCTTCAAGGCCAGCGGCGTGTTCGAGCAGGTGGCGGATGAATTGCGCGGGCATTACAGCCTGCACAAGCCGGTGCAGCTCAATGCCAAGCGTTGTGGCGAAGCCAACGCCTTTTATGATCCGCAAACGCGCGAGATCATCTTTTGCTACGAGATGATGCAGGACTATATGCAGCTTTACACCAGCCAAAAGCCCGGCAAGGCCGTCCCTGCGCTCTAGTCAGCTAAAGCCGACATAGCGGCCGGCGCGATGATTGGTGGCAATGATGAGATTGAGCACCAGCGCGCCCAGCAGCGAATACAGCACCCGGTCGAGCGGCAGGATGAAGAACGCGGCGAGCAGGATCACCGCGTCGATCCCCAGCTGCACATAGCCGGCGCGAATGCCGAAATTTTCCTGCAGATAGAGCGCGAGGATATTGATGCCGCCCACGCTCGCCTTGTGCCGGAACAGCGACAAAATCCCCAGCCCCATCATCCCGCCACCCATGAGCGCGGCGTATAGCGGCTCGATGCGCCCGATATCGAGCCAGGTGGGGATGGCGGAAGAGAAGAACGACACCAGCAAAACGCAGCAAAAGGTCTTGAGCGCAAAGGGCCAGCCCATGCGCAGCACCGCCAGCACGTAGAATGGCAGGTTAATGACGAAGAACAGCAGGCCAAAGCTCAGGCCCGTGCCGTATTGCAAGAGGAGCGCGAGGCCCGCCGTGCTGCCGGTGATGAGGGTCGCCTCGGCGTAAAATACGATGCCCAGCCCCACCAGCATGGTGCCGATCAGCATGGCGAAGATATCTTCGGCAAGGCTGTGGCGGCTGGGGGCGGCAAGGTCGGGGGTCAAGCGCGTTTGCTCCAGCGTCCGTCCTGGTTTTGCTGCCAGTAGGTGACGGTATTGCCCGGCGTCAGCGCCCGCCAGGCGAGGCGCGCTTCGGCGACGGCATCGGGATCGTGCCCGGAGAATAGATAAACGAGCCGCTGATAGCCCTCGGCCGATTGAGGCACCGCGCGCTCAACGAAAAAGCGCACTGCCGCCCCGTTGGGGTTGTCGCCCGTCGTGGTCAGGAGCACTGGCTGGAGCGGATCGGTGTCTTCGCCAGCCAGACCATGAGGCAGGAAACTGTCGTCGCGATAGGTCCACAGATGCGCCTCGAGCGCTTCGGCGCGCTCGGGGCTGCCGATTTCCACCACCGCCCGCCAGCCGCGTTCGAGGGTTTTTTCCAGCAATTGGGGCAGCACCGCTTCCAGCGGGCGCTGCTCCAGATGGTAAAACAGAACTTCGGCCATGCCAGCTCCGATGCGCGGCTCAGTTCTCGTAGAAGTCGCGGACCAGCCGGTCCAGCAGCGCCACGCCAAAGCCCGGCGCCCAGGAGGCGTTGATCTCGCTGTTGCCGGCGCCAAAGGCCATGCCGGCGATATCGAGATGGGCCCAGGGGACATCATTGACGAAATGCTGCAGGAAATGGGCCGCCGTGATCGAGCCGGCCGGACGACCGCCGGTGTTCTTGATATCGGCGAAGCGCGATTCAATGAGCTTTTCATAAGCCGGCGACAGCGGCAGGCGCCACAGCTTCTCATTGGCGGCAAGGCCGGCATTGAGCAGCTGGATCGAGAGCTCGTCATTGTTGGAAAAGAGGCCGGCATGATCATGGCCCAGCGCGACGATGATCGCGCCGGTGAGGGTCGCCAGATTGATCATGAAGCGCGGCTTGAAGCGCTGCTGGGTGTACCAGAGCACATCGGCCAGCACGAGCCGGCCTTCGGCATCGGTGTTGACCACTTCGATCGTCGTACCCGATATCGCCTTGACGATATCGCCCGGGCGCACCGCGGTCGCCGATGGCATGTTTTCGACGAGGCCAATCACGCCCACGGCATTCACCGGCGCCTTGCGCTTGGCGAGCGCCAGCATCAATCCGGTAACGGCCGCAGCGCCGCCCATATCGCCCTTCATGTCTTCCATGCTGGCAGCGGGCTTGATGGAAATGCCGCCGCTGTCGAACACCACGCCCTTGCCCACAAAGGCGAGTGGGGCGGCGTCTACATCGCCGCCACGCCACTGCATGATGGCGAGACGCGCCGGGCGGGCCGAGCCTTGGGCCACGCAGAGCAGCGATTCCATGCCCAGCCGCTTCATATCCTCGGGCAAGAGGATCTCGACATTGATGCCGTATTCACTCAGTTCGGAAACACGGTCGGCAAACTCGACGGGGCCCAGCACATTGGCCGGCTCGTTGACGAGCTCGCGCGCCAGGAGCGTGCCGTCAACCACCGCGCCACGATCGGCAATGGCGATGTCTGCCGCCGCAGGATCGGCCACATGGAGGGTGACGGCAAGATCGGCCGGTGCATCCTCGCGTACCGCCTTGTATTTATCGAACTTGTATTGGCGCAGCCGTAGCCCGGCCGCGAGTTCGGCGATGGCGGCGGGGGTAGCGCCGGCCTCATCGACGACGACTGCAACGGTGGGCACGCGGCTGGCCAGGATCTTGGCCATCAGCGAGCCGCCTCGGTCGGTCCAGGCATTGAGCGGGATTTCGCTCGTTCCATTGCCCGCGCCCAGCACGAGGAGGCGCCCCGCAGCTGTCACCACATCGAGTCCCTGCCCCTGCTTGCCGGCGAAGGCGGCAGCCTTGCTCACCTGGCTCCAGTCCAGCCCCGTCTGCGCCCACAAACCAGCGGCAGCGCCGGCGGGGGCTTGCCCTTCATGGGCGTAAACGATGACGAGAGGCGCAGCAGCGCCAGCCAGCGCTGCGGTGTGGAGATCAAACTGTTGGGGCATGGAATGGCCTTGTTGGCGAAATAGGCTCGCAGTATGCGCAAAGGTTGAGGGGGACTTTCACGGGGTTTTCGGCCCGCGTCAATCCCGCAACAGCGGCGCGGCAAAGGGCCCCTGCGGCCGGGCCCGCGCTTGAACCGGGCAGGGAAAGGTCTCAAGGTCGTTCCGACAGTCCAAGAGTAGTGCGAGTTTCTGCCAGCCCATGAAGCGATTGACGAGATATGTGGCCGGCCTGTTCGTGCGCGATGCCGTAATCCTGTTTGGTGTGGTGTGCGTGCTGCTTTGGCTGGTCAACTGCCTGCGATCCTTTGACGTGGTGGCGGTCAAGGGACAAGATCTGCTGACGCTGGCGCTGCAGGCGCTGCTCACCATGCCGCCGCTAGCCTTGACCTTTGCTTATGTGTGCATCGGCATCGGCGTTGCCCGGGCCCTGCAGGCACTGCAGAACAATCGCGAACTCCATATCATCCACACCAGCCATGGACTGGGATCGCTGTGGCGGGCGGCCGCCATCGTGGCAGCGGGCGGGATGATCTTCGTGCTGCTGCTGAGCAATTTTGTCGAGCCAATGGCCAATCGGCGGGTCAACCTGCTGCAAACCAGTATCGCGGCGGACCTCGTCAGCTCCACCCTCAAGCCCAAGCGCTTCACCCAGGTAACGCCTGGCGTTGTGCTGTTGATCGGTGGCCGCTCGGGCAATGGGGAAATCACCGATTTCTTTGCCGATGACCGGCGCGATCCGCGCACCGAGCGCACCTATATCGCCAGTTCGGCCCGGGTGGCACGGGACGGCGACAATTACATGCTCGAGCTGCGCGATGGCTCGCTGCAATATACCGAAAGTACGGGGCAGTTCTCGCAGATCTCGTTTGCCCGCTATGACCTCAGCGTCGAGCGGCTAACGCAAACCCCCGAGGACAATTTCCGCTTCCGCGAGCAGGACAGCCTTTCCGCAGTCAATGAAGCACTGCAGAGCGGGCAATGGACGCCCGAGCTGCGCGCCGACCTGCTGGAGCGGCAAGCACCCGCGCTCAGCGTTCTGGGCATTTGTCTGCTGATGGTCGCGGTGCTTGGCTTTCCCAATGGCAGGCGCAGCAGGTTCACCGTGCCCATGGAAGCCTTGGTGATGCTGCTGGCTTTTGCCGAGCGGGGCGTGAGCTCCTATAGCCCATGGGGTCCGGCCACCGGAGGGATCGTGCTCATTGTCGCCGCCCTCCTGATCATCCTGATGCGCGCGCGGCCCCGGGCGCCGGGCAAGGTGGTGCCCGCATGAGCCGGATCGACCTCCTCGTGCTCACCCGGCTGGGCGGGCGCATCGCCACCATAGTTTTTGTGTTTTACGGGCTGATCGCCCTGGTGGAATCGCTCGACACCTGGCGCTTCAACTATGTGGCCGAAAGCCAGGGCGTGCCGCTGGCCATCCTGATGGTGGCGATGAGCGCGGTGCGCTGGACCATCAAGACCCTGCCCGTGACCGTGCTGCTGGGCGCAATCCTGGGCTTCCTCGATCTCAAGGCGCGCCATGAGCTGACCGTGATTGCCGCCAGCGGTATCTCCATCTGGCGCATCGTGCGCGCCCCCACCGTGGCGCTGATCTTGGTGAGCTTTGTCATTGCCCTGGGCGCCGAAACGATGAGCACCCAGATCAACCGTCAGCTTTATCCAACCTCCCCGGGCAAATCCTCCATGCTCACCGATGGGGACGATATCTGGCTCGAGCAGCGCAGCGGGGAGTTCCGCTATGTGCTGCTCGCCCGTGCCATGCAGCCGGGCGGCTCGGTGCTGGGGGATGTGACGGTCTATGCCCTCGGAGGCGAAATGCCCCCGCGCATCGAGGCACCCGAAGCGCAGCTGCGCGACGGACAGTGGCTGATGCCGGAAGCGACCGTGCGCACGGCCGATGCCCCGGCACGGTTGGTACGCGACTTCGCCCTGCCTACCACATCGAGCCCGGCTGAAATCAGCCTCAAGCTGGCCTCCACCGAAGACATGACCTTTTTCGAGCTGTCGCGCCTTGTGAGCGCGGGGATTGCCGA
This sequence comes from Devosia sp. Z11_6, assembly GCF_058133665.1. NCBI lineage: Bacteria > Pseudomonadati > Pseudomonadota > Alphaproteobacteria > Hyphomicrobiales > Devosiaceae > Devosia > Devosia sp. Z11_6. Next base: position 167,654 of record NZ_JBYUNQ010000006.1, on the reverse strand, counting down.
TGAGGGCATCCGGGCGGCAGCGACAATGCGGCTGATCAAGCTGCTCTCCTTGCCGCTTGTGCTTACCGGATCGCTGTTCATTGCATTTGCATTTACTGCGGGTTATCGAAGGTCGGCTAACTATGGCCCCGCGGTTCTTTCGGGGATCGTTCTTGGGTTCGTTGTGTTCGTGATTACCGAGATGGCTGACCGCGCAGGGTCGACCGGCGTTCTCGACCCCACGTTTGCGGCAGTTGGACCGGCATTGGTGGCGATCGTTATTGGTGTAACGGTGCTGCTGTATAAGGAAGACGGGCGCGCGTGAGTAACAGGGGCTGGAACACAGGTTTGGTGTCGCCGCTCCGCAAGGCGGGTGCGGGTGCCCTGCTGGCGCTGGCCTTGTCTACGGGCGCCATGGCGCAAGGGCTGGTGCCGGCGCAATTCTTCAATGCTCCCGTCGATCCCGAAGCCGCTGCAGCGGTGGAAGCCGATAATCTGCAGTTTGATGCCCGCACCGGGATCATCACCGCTTCAGGCGATGTGGTGCTGAATTATAGCGGTTACACCGTAACCGGGCACAATCTCGTCTTCAACCGCAACAGCAATGATGTGCAGTTCACGGGGCCCGTGAGCGTGCGCGACCCCTCGGGCAATGTGGCACAGACTACCGATCTGCGCGTGACGGGTGGCATGAAGCAGGCCTTCATCAACGCCCTGACGATCACCACCTATGACGGCGCCCGGATCACGGCGGACAGCGTCGAATATGACGCGGCGCTGCGCACCCTTTTGAATGATGCCACCTATTCGCCCTGCGGCGATTGTATCGACGCCAAGGGACGGCGAATCGGCTGGTCGATGCGCGCGGCGCGCATCATCTCCAATGAGGAAGATGGCTCGCTGACGCTCGAGCAGCCCTCGCTGGCGTTGTTGGGATTTCCCGTGGCGTGGCTGCCTTACCTTTGGCTGCCCGATACCAGCGACAGCGCGCTGGCCAATGTCCGCATGCCATCGGTCGATTCCAGCGAGGAAATCGGGCTCAAGGTGGAAGTGCCCTTTGTGGCCTATTCCAACCAATGGACCGACATCATCCTGTCGCCCGCGCTGGTGAGCCGGCAGGGCCTGTTGCTGGGCGCCGAATGGATCCAGCGCTTCGACCAGGGCTCGTTCCGGATCAAGGCTTCAGGTATCTACCAGCTTCAACCGGACGCCTTCAGCTTCCCCGAAGCGCGCGAGGACTGGCGCGGAGCGGTGCAAAGCTCGGGCTCATTCCGGCCGGTCAAGGACTGGACGGTGGGTTGGTCCTACTCGGCCTTCACCGATGCGGCATTCTTCGAGGATTATCGCCTCGAAGAGCGCGAAGCCTCGGTCAACGAGGTCTATGCGACCAATGTGACGCGCGACACCTTTATCGATCTACGCCTGCAGCAGTTCACCCTCCTAGGAAAGGTGTCCGAAGCTGATCAGGACCGGCAGGGTGATGCCGTTCCCAGTGCGCGGTTCAACCATGTCGAGCGCCTCGCACCCGGCTGGGGCCAGGTCGAGGTGAGCGGACGCTTGCTAGGCGTGCAGCGCGAGGGCGATCATCGCGCCTTTGCCAACACCGTGCCCTATGTGTTCGGCTTTGCCGGCGACAAGACCCATGCCATGCTGCAGGGCGGCTGGCAGACGCAATGGATCGGCGCGGGCGGCTTTGTCGCCACGCCCTATCTGGGTGGGCGCCTCGATGCGGCCTATTACAATGGCGAAAGCACCTTGCCAGTGGCGCCCGATGAAACCACGCTCTGGAGCGCAACGCCAATCGCCGCCATGGATGTGCGCTTCCCGATGGCCGCGAGCGATGGCTCCACGGTGCATCTGGTGGAGCCAATCGGGCAACTGGTTTATCGCGGCTCGGACACTTCGCTTGTCGGCATCACCAATGACGACGCCCAAAGCTTTGTGTTCGATGACACCAATCTGTTTTCGTATAATCGCTTTTCGGGCAGCGATCGGCAGGAAACCGGGCTGCGCGCCAATATCGGTGGCCGTTATCTGGCTGACTTCGCCGATGGCAGCTATGTCGAACTGATTGCCGGCCAGTCCTTCCATTTGGCGGGTGAGAATGCCTTTGTCACCGCCGATCCTGCATTCAGCAGCGCCCGGACCGGGCTTGAGGACGGGGCATCCTATGCGGTGCTGGGCGCTTATGGCGCCCTCAATCCCCATACCCGATTTGGCGGCAAGCTGCAGGTTGATACCGAAACCATGGACATCGCCCGCGCGGGGCTGGGGGCGAGTTTTTCGGTCGAAGGGTATTCGGCCGGTTTGGATTACTTCTATATTGCCGCCGACCCCCAAGGTGGCGTGCTGCGCGACCAACATGAGATTGGCGCGCAAGTGGGCGTGCCTATCGCCGACTACTGGACCGTCAAGGCTGCCACCTATTGGGATCTCGCGGCCAATGAGTGGCTGCAGGTCAGCGGCGGCGTCGTATACGACGATGGCTATCTGGAACTGGGCGCCGGGGCGACCCTGACCGGGCCGACCCACACCTCCCCCGACGATACGCGCTTTACGGCATCGTTCCGCCTCAAGGCCCCGGCAGGTCTCAACATCGGCTATTCCGGAGATGTGGGCCGGTAGGTTACCGATTTTGGCCGTATTCGTGAGCAATTGACTCCACGATGTTCCCGCCCCATTGGAGGTGGGCAAGCGAACAACAGGCGGATAAGCGAGATGGCGGTTGGAAATTTGGCCCGCGCGGCCGGGGCTGTGATGATCGGCGCGCTGATGAGCTTTGGTTTGGCAATGCCGAGCTTGGCAGCCAATGTGAAGGTCACCGTGAACGGCACCCCCATCACCGACGTGCAGATTGCCCAGCGCGTCAAGCTGTTCGCCATTGAAGGCAACAAGACCGGCCAGCGCGGCGCCACCGAGCAGTTGATCGATGAAGCCATCCAGATGCAGGAAGCCGAGCGGCTCGGCATCGAGGTTTCGGGCGCACAGGTGGATGAAGGCATCCTCCAGATCGCACGTAACACCAAGCTCAGCCAGGACAAGCTGATCCAGATGCTGCAGCAAAGCGGCGTCAATATCGACACGCTGCGCGATCGGCTTGAAGCGGCTATTGCCTGGAACGGCGTGACGCAGGCGGCGATCATGCCCCAGGTGCAGATCTCGGACCTGGCACTGGACCAGCAGGCCGCCAGCAAGGTCGCGGCCTATCAGAGCTTTGATTATATCCTCAAGGAAATCATCTTCGTGGCCCCGGGCGGCCAGGGCGCCGGCGCCCGCACTGCCCAGGCCAATCGCTACCGCAGCAGCTTTTCGGGCTGCGACAGCGCGGTGGAACTGTCGCTCGGCTATACTGACGCGGCCGTGATCGATGTGGGCCGTCGGCACGCCACCCAGCTGCCCGAAGCCATTGCCAAGGAACTGGCCGGGCTCAACGCCGGCGGCATCACCAAGCCGCGCGTGGTGGAAACGGGCGTTTCGATGCTCGCGGTCTGCCAGAAGACGCAGGCGGAAGACCTGACCTTCATCAAGGGCGATCTGCGCGCCGAAGCGGGCAGCGACGCGCTCAAGGGACAGGTCGAGACCTATCTGGCCGATTTGCGCAAACGCGCCAAGATCATCTACAACTAATCAGGGCCCGCTTCGGCGGGCCTTTTGCTTTGGGGGGTACCGATTTGGCTCAGCCGCTGGCGATCAGCATGGGAGAACCGGCCGGGATTGGGCCTGACCTGATCTTGCAGTTGTTCGCGCGACGTCATGCGGAGGCCCTGCCCCCATTTTGCGTCTTTGGCGCAGCCGAGTTCTTTCGCGCCCGTGCGGCTCGGCTGGGCCTCGAACTGGCGGTGGAGGAATGCACGCCCACTGACGCGGCCGAGGTGTTCGCGCGGGCTTTGCCCGTGTCAGCCGTTGAGGGGCTGGTACCTGACCACCCCGGCAAAACGAGCCCGTTGTCGGGCCAGGCGGTGATCCGCGCCATCGAGCAATCGGTGGCCGCGGTGCTGCGTGGCGATTGTCGTGGGCTGGTGACCGCGCCCATCCACAAGGCGGCGCTTTACCATGCCGGCTTCCGGCACCCCGGCCATACCGAATTTCTGGCCGAGCTTTGCGCGGGCGGCGGCAAGCCCAAGCTGCCGGTGATGATGCTGGCCCATGGCGACCTGCGGGCGGTACCGGTCACCATTCACGTCCCAATCAAGGATGTGCCGGGGCTCCTCACCAAGGAGTTGATCGTCGAGACGGGCTGCGCGGTGCATCGTGATCTTAAGCACCGCTTCGGGATCGCCGAGCCGCGGATCGGGGTGGCCGGTCTAAACCCCCATGCGGGAGAAGGCGGCGCGATCGGACGCGAGGACCTGGAGATCGTGGGGCCGGCGGTCGCCGAGATGCGCTTCCAGGGCGTTGACGCAGTCGGCCCCATTCCTGCCGACACGCTGTTTTATCCGCCCCATTGGCGGCAATATGATGCGGTGATCGCGATGTATCACGACCAGGCGCTGATCCCGATCAAGACGGTGGCGTTTGAAGACGCCGTCAATGTTACACTAGGACTGCCGATCGTGCGCACCTCGCCCGACCATGGCACGGCGTTCGACCTGGCGGGCACCGGCAATGGGTCGCCCCGCAGTTTTCTTGCGGCCATCCGGCTGGCCGACACCATGACGGAGCCGAGCAAGGCATGAGCCAGATCGATGACTTGCCCCCGCTGCGCGAAGTGATCGCCGAGCATGGGCTGCGCGCCAAAAAGGAACTCGGACAGAATTTCCTCCTCGACCTCAACCTCACCTCGCGCATTGCCCGCGTGGGCGGCTCGCTGGAAGGCGTGCGGGTGATCGAGGTGGGTCCGGGGCCTGGCGGGCTGACGCGCGCGCTGCTGGCCGAAGGGGCGCGCGAAGTGATCGCCATTGAGCGCGACCCACGCACGCTCCCTGCCCTCGCCCAGATTGCCGAAGCCTACCCTGGCCGGCTGACGGTAATCAGCGGCGATGCGCTGGAGATGGACTACCGGACGCTGGCGGATGGGCCGACCCGCATCATTGCCAACCTGCCCTACAATATCGCAACGCCCCTGCTGACGGGATGGCTCACCGCCGAGCCCTGGCCGCCGTTCTGGGACAGCCTGACGCTGATGTTCCAGCGCGAAGTGGCCGAGCGGATCTGCGCCGCGCCGGGCGAGGATCCCTATGGCCGGCTTGGCGTCCTGGCCGGCTGGCGCACCGATGCGCGGATTGCCTTCAATGTGGGTCGGCAAGCCTTTGTGCCGCCCCCAAACGTGACATCCGCCGTGGTGCATCTCGTACCCAAGCCGGTGGACGACACCATTGCGGTCAAGCAGCTCGAACAGGTCACCAAGGCCGCGTTCGGACAGCGGCGCAAGATGGTGCGGCAAAGCCTGAAATCGCTGGGCGTGCCGTTGGAAGGCCTGCTCGCTGCCGCCGGGCTCAAGGGCGATGAACGTGCCGAGGATTTGCCGGTCAGTGCGTTTCTCGCCATGGCGCACGTACTGCCGCAGCTGCGCCAGACACCAGCAGCGGCCAGCCAGCAATAGGTCGGCTAGGCTCCGGTCGGGGCTGCAGGCACCGGCTGCTCGGATGGCAGCGGCGCAAGGCGGGTCAGGTGCAGCCCAACCAACAGGGCTGCCACTGCCGCCCCGCCGCTAACCAGCAGCACGCCGTTCCAGTCCCAGGCGACCCACGCATAGCCGCCCAGCGTACCGAGCACAGATGAGCCCAGATAATAGCTGAACAGATAGATGGCGGAGGCCTGGGCGCGACCGACGCTGGCGCGGCGGGCAACCCATGCACTGGCAATGCCATGGGCGGCGAAATAGCCGGTGGTGGCAATGGCGAGCCCCAGAATGATCACCGGGGTTGAGGGCACAAGGGTCAGGAACACCCCTAGCGTCATGACGAGCACCAGGGTCCAATACACCCGCCGCCGTCCGAGGCGCTGCGCGAGGCCGCCCGCCCAAGCTGAGCTGAAACTGCCCAGCAGATAGACCACGAAAATGGCCGAGATGGCCGCGTGGCTCAGCGCAAAGGGCGGCAGCGCCAGCCGGAAACCGACATAGTTGTAAAGGGTGACAAAGCTGCCCATCAACAGGAAGGCCGAGGCAAAGAGCCAGGGTAGCCCAGGATCGCGGAATTGCAGGCGTACCAGCGCGGCAAGCTCAAGCAGCGCAATGCGGCTGCGGCGTGAATTATGGGGCGCGGGCAGGAGCAGCACGACCACCAGAGCAGCGAGCGCGATGGCGGCGCCAAGAACCATGAGCGCGGGGCGCCAGCCAATGAGATCGGCGAGGATGCCCGACAGCAGCCGCCCGGCCATGCCGCCAATGGCAGTGCCCCCGATGTAAAGCCCCATGGAAAAGCCCAAAGCTTCGGGGTCCATCTCCTCGGCCAGATAAACCATGGCGACCGCGGGCAGGCCGGAAAGGGTAAGGCCCATCAGGGTGCGGATGATGAGGAGCGCGCTCCAATTGGGCGCGAAGGGCAGGACGAGCCCCAAACCCGCGGTGAGGAGAATGGCCCAGACCATCAGCGTGCGGCGCCCCAAGCGGTCGGACACCCAGCTGGCGAGCAGGAGTGCGAGCGCCAAGGTGGCGGTGGTGCTGGAAAGCGCAAGGGAACTGGTGCCGGCGTCGAGCCCAAACTCGGCCGCCAGGATGGGCAGCAGCGGCTGCACGGAATACAGCGACGCGAAGATCGCGAAGGCGGACAGAAAAAACGCGATATTGGCGCGCACAAAGGACGGGGTGCCACGGCGAATGATCTGCGTGCCGTTGGTCATGCCAGAAGTGCCTTGTCGCGCAGCGGGAGGTCGAGGAGCTTAAGACCGCAGCCCGGCGCCACTCAAAGGGAATCGATCTGGTTCTGCAGATCCTTGACGAAATTATCGAGCTGCGTCAGCCGGCTCCGCTCGAGCCGTGCAGCGGCAAGGATTGAGCGCACCTTCTGGGTCGAAGCCTCCAGATCGTCATTGACGATGATATAGTCGTATTCGTTGTAGTGCTGCATCTCGAGCTTGGCATTGCGCAGCCGTTTTTCGATCGTGCCCACGCTGTCCTGCGCGCGCCGCTCGAGCCGGGCGCGCAGCTCCTTGATGCTGGGGGGCAGGATGAACACGGTCACCATGTCCTTGCGGCTCTTTTCGTAGAGCTGCAGCGTGCCCTGATAGTCGACGTCAAACAGGATGTCGTTGCCGGCGGCCAGCTGCTCTTCCACCTTGGCGCGGGGCGTGCCGTAGAAATTGTCGTGCACCTGCGCCGATTCGAGCAATTCGCCATCGGCCTTCATGCGGTTGAAGGTGGGCACATCGATGAAATAATAGTGCGTACCCTCGACCTCGTCGGTGCGGCGCGCTCGCGTTGTCACCGATACCGACAGCCGGATATTGGGGTCCTGCCCGAACAGGGAGCGCGAAATGGATGATTTACCGGCCCCAGAGGGCGAAGCAATCACCAGCATCACGCCGCGACGTTGAGATTCCATTGGGGCACGGCCTTGGGTGAGGTTCTGTCGCTGGGTTGTTTAGCGAACAAAGCCTTGCGGTCAAGAGCCGTGCGCCACCCGTCCCCAGCTGCGACCTATTGCGGCGCGGCGGGGGCCGCCTCACCCGCTTCTTCGGCTTCCAGCGCCTGGCGCGCGGCTTCGGCATCTGCCTCGGCCTGGGCGGCAGCCTCACGCTCTATTTCGCGCCAGCGCGCCACATTGGTCTGGTGCTCGGCATAGGTTTCGGCAAAGGCATGGCCGTCAGAGGGTACCGGCCCCTTGGCCACGAAGTAGAGATACTCGTGGGTGTCGGGGTTGGCGACAGCGCGCAGGGCATCTGCGCCCGGATTGGCAATCGGGGTCGGGGGCAGACCATCGATCTGGTAGGTGTTGAACGGGGTCTTGGCTTCGATCTCGGAGCGCCGCAGCCCGCGCCCAAGCGGGGCCTGGCCATTGGTAATGCCATAGATGATGGTGGGATCCGACTGCAGGCGCATGCCTTCGCGCAGCCGGTTGACGAACACGGCGGCGACCTGTGGACGCTCGCTCGCGACCCCGGTTTCCTTTTCCACGATGGAAGCGAGAACCAGCAGCTCTTGGGCCGATTGGAGGGGCAGGTCCGGATTGCGGGCGGCCCAGATCGCGTCTAGCTCGGCCTTCATCGCGGCCTGCATCTTGTCGACCACTGACTGGCGGGTATCGCCGGGAAGGTAGTCATAGCTGCCGGGCAGCAGCGAGCCTTCGGGAGGCACCGGGGTGATTTCGCCCACCAGATTGCTGTCCCCATTGATCCGTTGCACCGCTTCCCACGTGGTCCAGCCCTCAGGGATGGTCACGGCGTAGCGGATCGGATTGCCTTCGGTGAGTTCCTTGAGGATATCGGCCATGCTAGCGCCGGCGGGGATGGTGAAGTCACCCGCCTTGAGCTTGCCTTGCCGCTCGAGCGCCCGCCCGCCGAGCTGGAACACATAGCGGTTCGAGATCAGCCCCTGCTCTTCAAGGCGCTCGGAGGTGGTGCCAAGGCCGTTGCCCGATTCGACGCGGAACACGGTGTCAGCCTGGGCGGGGCCGTCGCCATAGAACTGGGAAGCGCCATAGAGCAGCACGCCGCCGGCAACCACAAGCCCGATCACCAGCAGGGTCAGCAATCCGTTGAGGATGTCGAGAAAGCCATTGCCCGAGCGCTTGCGTGTCCGCCGGTTCTTTGGATCGGCCATGTTGCTGCCCCCGCCCTCTGTCGTGAATCGTTGTGGGGGCTCTGTTCCATCGCAATGGCACAAAACTGTGGCATGGCTCGCGCTTGCGGTGCAAACCAGCGCATGAGCGCTGGCTACCCTGCGCGGGAGAGTCGTCCCTTAATCGGCCTTGCGCATCACCAGAGTCGCATTGGTGCCGCCAAACCCGAAGGAATTGGACAGCGCCACATTGATCTCTTTCTTGCGCGGTGTCTTGGGCACCAGATCCATGCTGGTTTCCACCGACGGATTGTCGAGGTTCAGCGTTGCCGGAGCAATGCTGTCACGCATGGCCAGGAGGCAGAAGATGGCCTCAACCGAGCCGGCAGCGCCCAGGAGGTGACCGATGGCCGATTTTGTGGAGCTCATAACCGCCCCGGCGGCCGCATCGCCCATGACGCGCATGACGGCGCCCAGTTCGATTTCGTCGCCGAGCGGGGTCGAGGTGCCGTGGGCGTTGATGTAGTCGATCTCGGCGGGGCTGATGCCAGCGCGCTTGATCGCCGCGCTCATGGCGCGGAACCCGCCATCGCCATCGGGCGAGGGGGCCGTGATGTGATAGGCATCGCCCGAAAGGCCATAACCAACCACTTCGCCATAGATCTTGGCGCCACGGGCCTTGGCGCGCTCATAGTCCTCGAGCACGACAATGCCGGCGCCTTCGCCCATGACAAAGCCGTCGCGATCCTTGTCATAGGGCCGGGATGCAGCTTCCGGATTGTCGTTAAAGCCCGTCGACAGGGCCCGTGCAGCGGAAAAGCCGGCGAGAGCCAGCCGGTTAACGCAGCTTTCGGCGCCGCCGGCGACCATCACATCGGCATCGCCGAGTGCAATCAGCCGGGCCGCATCGCCAATGGCATGCGCGCCGGTGGAGCAGGCGGTAACCACGGAATGGTTGGGACCCTTGAGGCCAAAACGGATCGAAACATGGCCAGAAGCCAGGTTGATCAGGCGGCCCGGGATAAAGAACGGGCTGATGCGCCGCGGACCTTTTTCGTGCAGCGTGATGGAGGCATCGTAGATGCCGCCGACCCCGCCAATGCCAGAGCCGATCAGAACGCCGGTGCGTTCCTGATCTTCCTGGGTCTTGGGCTCGACACCCGCGTCCTGGATGGCCTGCGTTGCCGCGGCCATGGCATAAACGATGAAAGGATCAACCTTGCGTTGTTCCTTGACGTCCATCCAGTCGTCGGGATCATACTTGCCCTCGGCATAGGGGCCGAGCGGCAAGCGATGAGCGATCTGGCAGGCGATGTCGTCGACCTGGAAATCGTCGATGCGCTTGGCGCCGCTCTTACCAGCCAGAAGATTGGCCCAGGTTGCTTCTACGCCACAGCCCAGAGGTGTGACGAGACCCAAACCGGTGACGACGACGCGGCGCATTTCCATTGTCGAGCCTATCGTGCGCCGGCCTTAGCCGACAGCCTTGGTGAGGAAGGAAACTGCGTCACCAAAAGTCTGGATGGATTCAGCAGCATCGTCCGGGATCTCGACCGAGAATTCTTCCTCGAACGCCATCACCAGCTCGACCTGATCGAGCGAGTCAGCGCCCAGATCGTCGATGAAGCTCGCCTTTTCGACGACCTTCTCAGCATCCACATTGAGGTGTTCCACAACGATCTTGCGGACCCGATCAGCGACATCGCTCATATTTGACTTCCCTTTTTCGAAATCGAAGTTTCGGTTGCTTCTTATTGGCGCCTAGCCAAATCTTCAAGCGCCGTCTTGGGCTGCCATACCGGAATATCGGCTTCCAGCACAGCTTTTCCCGGGACGGGGCCGTCCTTGCAGTGGCGCCGATAGGGGCGCCCGCTGCCCTATCCTAACGCAGCACCGGCGATTTAGATCATCGCCATGCCGCCGTTCACATTGAGCGTATGCCCGGTGATATAGGCCGCAGCATCGCTGGCGAGGAACACCGCGCAGGCCGCCACTTCCTGGGGCGTGCCCAGCCGATTGGCGGGGATGGTCGACAAAATCCCCTCGCGCTGCTTGTCATTGAGCTCATCGGTCATGGCCGAAGCGATAAAGCCCGGCGCGATGGAATTGACCGTGATGTTGCGCGAAGCCACTTCATGGGCAAGTGCCTTGTTCATGCCGATAAGGCCGGCCTTGGAGGCAGCATAATTGCCCTGCCCCGGATTGCCCATGACCCCGACCACCGAGGAAATCCCGATGATGCGGCCGAAGCGCTGCTTCATCATGCCGCGCAAAACGGCGCGATTGAGGTGAAAGGCAGCGGTCAGGTTAACCGCGATCACCTCGTCCCACTCCTCGTCCTTCATGCGCATGAAGAGGTTGTCGCGCGTCATGCCGGCATTATTGACCAAAATATCGAGCCCACCCAGCGCCGCTTCCGCGGACGGCACGAGCTTATCGACGTCGTCGAGCTTGGAGAGATTGCACGGCAGGATCGGACTGTCGGCGCCGATTTCCTTGGCAACATCCTCCAGCGCTCCCTGGCGGGTGCCGCTCAGCGCCACCTTGGCTCCCGCTGCGGCGAGCGCCTTGGCGATCTCGCGCCCGATGCCGCCGCTGGCGCCAGTCACGAGCGCGCGCTTGCCGGTCAAATCAAACATGGGACAGCTCTCCGCAGAAAATCAAACAGGGGATCAACAGGAATCAGGCGGACAGCGTCGCGGCGAAGGCGGCGATGTCGTCGGGCGTGTTGACCGCCACAGCAGTAGCCTCAGGGTTGATGCGTTTGGCAAGGCCCGTCAGCACCTTGCCGCTGCCCAGCTCGGCCAGATGGGTGACCCCGCCCTCGCCCGTGAGCCAGGTCACGCTTTCGGTCCAGCGCACAACGCCCGTGACCTGCTCGACCAAGCGCTGGCGGATCGCGTCGGGATCGCTGATCGGCGCGGCCAGCACATTGGCCACGAGCGGCACAACCGGCGCCTGCATCTGCACCTCGGCCAGCGCCTCGCGCATGGCGTCGGCTGCGGGCTGCATCAGGGCGCAGTGGAACGGGGCACTGACAGGCAGCAGCAAGGCACGCTTGGCGCCCTTGGCCTTGGCCAGCTCAACGGCGCGCTCGATGGCGGCGACAGCACCTGATACCACGACCTGGCCCGGCGCATTGTCATTGGCGACATCGCAGATTTCGCCCTGCCCCGCTTCGGCGGCCACGGCACGGGCGGTCTCGAGGTCAAGGCCCAAGAGCGCCGCCATGGCGCCATGACCAACGGGCACGGCCTTTTGCATGGCCTGCCCGCGCGTCTTGAGCAGGCGCGCCGCATCGGCAACAGTGAAGGTGCCCGCCGCGCAAAGGGCAGAGTATTCGCCCAGCGAATGGCCCGCCACATAGGCAGCGTGATCGGCGAGGCGCATGCCGCGCGCTTCAAGCACCCGCATCACCGCGATGCTCACCGCCATCAGCGCCGGCTGCGCGTTTTCCGTCAGGCGCAACATCTCGTCCGAACCTTCGAACATGATGGCTGACAACCGCTGCCCCAGCGCCTCATCGACCTCGCCGAACACGGCGCGCGCTTCGGGGAAGCTCGCGGCCAGATCCTTGCCCATGCCAACTGCCTGGCTGCCCTGGCCGGGAAAGGTGAATGCATAGCGGGTCATTGACGGCGTCCTTGTTGCTCGGGAGCGGCGCCGCTCCCTCTTGGGAGGCGCGTTTGCCGGGAGTGTGTGGCAGAGTCAAGGCACTGGCGGCGCCCCCGGCCATCCGATCTAGTTGTTGAGGCCAGCCGCCTGGCGGGCCGAGCGCTCGGCAACGTCACCGGCCTGCCGGATCTCGGCTTCGGTTTGCCCCAGGGCACGAGCACCTTCTTCGGCTGCGCGACGAGCAGCGACAACCGCATCGCGCCGCATCTGCTCGGTCATGGTGCCGGCCCGCGACCGCAGATTATCGATCGTCGCCTGGGGATTGGCCATCGCGTCAACCGCGGGCGCCAGCGATTCAGGCACGTTGAGCTGCAAGGTGCGCGAACCATCGGGATTGCTCTGAACACTTGCCGCAGACTCCCGGTCCGGCGCGTCATCACAGGCCACAAGCCCAAGGGTGGCAAGGAGCGCGAGTGGGGCAAACAGCTTTTTCATGCGAAACAAAATTCCTGGTAACGTTGAGTGGTCTCGCCATGGCAAAGCCTGAGCCGCCGGGGGGTTCCAAAATAGCCAAAAGGCCGAAAAGCCTTGTGCGAAGCCCCTCTTTGGCCTATGTGACCCCCAGCATTCGTTTGGCCGGGGGCTGAACGGAGGGTTGGTGCATGGGGTCTCTCCTGCGCCGATAGGACCAACAAGTCCGGCCTCCCGTGTTCCCGCTCTTTGCAAGACTGCTTTGACGCCGTTCCCGGCTTCAAGGAGGCTCCGCGCCAGCAAGTGCACTGTGTTGAACCACAAAGGAAGGCGCATCAATGGCCCTTTACGAGCATATCTTCCTGGCGCGCCAGGACGTCTCCCAGCAGCAGGTTGAAGAGCTGACCGCTGCTCTGACCGAAGTCCTCGCTTCTGGCGGCGGCAAGGTCACCAAGAATGAATATTGGGGCCTCAAGGGTCTCTCCTACCGCATTCGCAAGAATCGCAAGGCCCACTACACGCTGATGAACATCGACGCTCCGGCTCCTGCCGTTGCCGAGATGGAGCGCCAGATGCGCATCAATGAAGACATCCTGCGCTTCATGACCGTGCGCGTTGACGAGCTGGAAGAAGGCCCGTCGGCCATGATGCAGAAGCGCGACCGTGATGACCGCGGCGACCGCGATGGCGGCCGTCCTGATCGTGGTGGCTTCGGCGGCGAACGCCGTCCCCGCCGTTTCTAATTCAAGGACCTCAAAGCTATGGCAATCAAAGACCTTACCACCGCCCAGGCCCGCCGTCCGTTCCAGCGCCGGCGCAAGACCTGCCCGTTCTCGGGCGAAGGCGCTCCCAAGATCGACTACAAGGACGTGCGTCTGCTCAGCCGCTATGTGTCCGAGCGCGGCAAGATCGTTCCCTCGCGCATCACCGCCGTTTCGGCGCTCAAGCAGCGTGAGCTGGCTCGTGCGATCAAGCGGGCCCGCTTCATCGGCATCATGCCGTATGCCGTCCAGTAAGGTCGCTGTGCTGGCGATCTAGTGGCGGTTCGCTGCGCTTCCGGTGCTCACGTACCCAAAGTACGCTGCGCGCCGGTTCTCGCGAACCACCACTATCTCATCCAGCCCAACGACTTTCTGTTTGGCGTCCAGGTGCCCTCCAAGGGCTGCCTGCCACAGTGCCCCCTCACCAGGGCACATCGCTGGGGTTCCGGATGGTCCGGGGCTCCTAACCGTCCATGAGACGGGACAGCCACAAGGAAATTGCAATGAAAGTTATCCTGCTCGAACGCGTCGGTCGCACCGGCTCCATCGGCGACGAAGTGACGGTCAAGGACGGGTTCGCCCGTAACTACCTGCTGCCCCAGGGCAAGGCCTTGCGCGCCACTGCCGGCAACCGCTCCAAGTTCGAAGCCGAACGCGCCCATATCGAAAAGCGCAACGAAGAGCGCCGCAACGCCGCTGCCGGGATCGCTGAAGGCCTCAATGGCCATGTGGTGGTGATCATCCGCCAAGCCGGCGAAACCGGCCAGCTCTACGGCTCGGTTGCTTCGCGCGACATCGTCGAGGCCTTGGCTACCGACGGCTACACCGTACAGCGCTCGCAGGTGGACCTTGCCGACCCAATCAAGTCGGTCGGCATCCACACCGTCGCGCTCAACCTGCATGCCGAAGTTGCGGTCACCATCACCGTCAACGTCGCTCGCTCGGAAGACGAAGCAAGCCGCCAGGTCGCTGGTGAAGACCTCACCGTCACCCAGTATGACGATGACGAGGCTGGCGATTTCGCCGCCGGCCAGGCCGATGCGGCGCAGGACGATCGTTTCGACGACTCGATCTAAAACCTGCTGCCCAGATTTGTGAAAGGCCGGGCACCCTGCCCGGCCTTTCGCTATTTCCAGGCGCTCCGATTCGCCCCCATCCTGCCGCGTTCGCGCGCTAGCAAGGCAATCGCGCCCGCCATCCCCGTTATGCCCATAGTTCACAGCCTTGTTCGCCAGCCGTTAACCTTTGTGGCGTAGCGCGAGACTCCCGGCTCCGTGCCATGGTTAAGAAGCGTTAACGATCCCTAAGGAGGTCCGCATGGCAGAGATCGCGCACTTCCCCCGCGCCGAAGAAAAGCCCCTTCGTCTGGCGCCCCACAATGTGGAGGCCGAACAGGCACTGCTGGGCGCGGTCCTGGTCAACAACGAGGCGTTCTACCGGGTCTCGGACTTTCTCGAGCCCGTGCATTTCTACGAGCCCATCCACCGCGAAATCTACGAGGTGATCGGCAAATTCATCCGGGCCGGCAAATCGGCCGATCCGATCACCATCAAGAGCCACCTCCCCGAGCAGCTGCTCGCCGACATGACCATGCCGCAATATCTGGCGCGGCTGGCGGCCGAAGCAACCACGGTGCTCAACGCCGCCGATTATGGGCGGGCGATCTATGACCTGGCCATTCGCCGCAACCTGATCCTTGTGGGCGAGGAGATGGTGTCGGTCGCCTATGAGTCGGACGTCGACATGAGTCCGAACCAGCAGATCGAAAAGGTCGAGGGCGAGTTGTTCCAGCTCGCCGAAAAAGGCCGCTATGACGGCGGCTTTCAGGCCTTTGGCGCGGCGCTCACCGCCTCGATCCGGATGGCCGGCGAAGCCTTTCAGCGCGACGGTGGGCTTTCGGGCGTTGCCACCGCGCTGCACGACCTTGACCGACAGATGGGCGGGTTGCAGCGCTCGGACTTGATCATCCTGGCCGGCCGCCCCGCCATGGGCAAGACCTCGCTCGTGACCAATATCGCCTACAACGTCGCCAAGGCCTGGAAGGGCGATGTCACCCCCGACGGGCACAACCGCACGGTGGATGGCGGCATTGTTGGCTTTTTCAGCCTCGAAATGAGCTCCGAACAGCTTGCCACCCGTATTCTGGCCGAGCAGGCGGAAATCTCCTCCTCCGATATCCGCCGCGGCCGCATTCACGACAGCCAGTTTTCCAAGCTGGTGGATGTTTCCAATGCCATGAGCCGGGTGCCCCTTTATATCGACGACACCGGCGGCATCTCAGTGGCGCAGATGGCCGCGCGAGCCCGGCGCCTGAAGCGGCAAAAGGGTCTGGACCTCTTGATCGTCGACTATTTGCAACTGCTGTCCGGCTCGTCCAAATCTTCGAGCCAGAACCGCGTGCAGGAGTTGACCGAGATCACCACCACGCTCAAGGCGCTGGCCAAGGAGCTGGAAGTGCCCATCATCGCGCTGTCCCAGCTGTCCCGTCAGGTGGAAGCGCGCGACGACAAGCATCCCCAGCTCGCCGACTTGCGTGAATCGGGCTCGATCGAGCAGGACGCCGATGTGGTGATGTTTGTGTATCGCGAAGAATACTATCTCAAGAACAAGGAGCCCAAGGAGGGCACGCCCGAGCACATTGCCTGGCAAAGCGAGATGGAAAAGGTGCATGGCAAGGCCGAAGTGATCATCGCCAAGCAGCGTCACGGCCCCACCGGCACGGTGCAGCTATCGTTTGAGGCGCAATATACCCGTTTCGGCAATCTGGCCCGCGCCGATTACCTCCCCGAGCGAATGGAATAATTCATGGCCCTGCAATCCGGCCTGGGCGGCCAGTTGAGCATCGATCTTGGCGCGCTGGCCCGTAACTGGCGCGCCCTCGACAAGGTCAGCGCCGGAGCGCTGACTGGCGCCGTCGTGAAGGCGGACGCCTATGGCACCGGCATCACCCAGGCCAGCAAGGCCCTGTTTGGGGCAGGCGCCCGATTCTTTTTCACCGCAACCCCTGACGAGGCGCTTTCAGTGCGCGCCGCCCTGCCCGAAGCCCATATCTTTGTGCTGGACGGGCTTTACCCTGGGGCGGCCAATCTTTACGTGCGGCAAAACCTGATGCCGGTGATCTCCTCGATCCCTATGCTTGAGGAATGGCTGGCCAAATGCGTGGAGCGCAACGAGGCCTATCCTTGCGCTTTCCATTTCGATACCGGCATGAACCGCTTGGGTTTTCGGCTCAACGAGGCCGAGGAAGTGCGCGAGCGCACCGCGGCGCTTGGTTATCAGCCGCAAATGCTGATGAGCCACCTAGCCTGTGCCGACCAGCCCAACCATGAAAAGAACCGCACGCAGCTGGCGCTGTTCAGCTCCGTGCTCAACCAATTCCCCAATATCCCGGCCTCGCTCGCCAATTCGGCCGGGCTGATGACCGGACGCGAATATCATTTCCAGATGGTACGACCTGGCATCGCCCTTTATGGCGGGCGCGCGGTCAACGGGCGCCGCAACCCGATGGCGCCCGTGGCAACGCTGCACGTGCCCATCCTGCAGATCCGCGAAGCCCGCACCGGGGAAACCGTTGGATACGGCGCCCATTATTCGCTGGCGCGCGACAGCCGTCTGGCGATCCTTGGTCACGGCTATGCCGATGGCTGGCTGCGTTCGCTGTCCTCGGCAACGGCGCGGCAGACCGCCAAGGCCTATATTCGCGGCAAGCTCTGCCCCATCATCGGGCGCATCTCGATGGACCTTTCCATCGTCGACATCACCGAGCTCGGTTCCGACCTGCCCCTTCCCGGTGAAGCGGCGGAAATCCTGGGCGCCAATGTGCCGGTGGACGAGCAGGCCGATGCCGGCAATACGATAGGCTATGAATTGCTGACTTCGCTGCGGCTGGCTCGGGTCAACCGGGTATATCTCGGCGACGGCCTCGGCGAGGATTAGCGTTCGTCTTTTGTTCTTGCCGCCCCGTCGTCCTTGTCGTATTGCCTGAGGTGAAACGAGAGGGTGCGATGGGCGTATATGTGATCCTGCTGCGGGCCATCGGTCCGGTCACGCACAAGATCATGTCCATGGCCGCCTGGCGCGATGCGGTAGCGGCCGCCGGCTTTACCGCGCCGCAGACCTATATCGCTACCGGCAACATGATCGTGCAAAGCGACGATACGCCATCCGCGGTGGAGCGCCGGATGAACGAGATCGTCCGCGGCTTGGGCTTGGGCCCCGGCAATGTGGCCGTGGTGCGCACCTCAGCGCAGGTGCGCCAGTTGGTGGACAGCAATCCCTTTCCCGAAGCGGCGGCGGAGCGTGGCGGGCAGATGGGCGTGTATTTCTTTGTGGACCCCAGCCCGGACTTCGGCTGGGTCGCCCAATATAACGGCCCGGAACAATTGCATGTCGAGGCCAACCACCTGATCGTCGATTATACCAGGCAGATCTCTGCCAGCCCCAAGCTTCCCGGTCTGATCGAGAAGCGATCGGGCACCGCCACCGCCCGCAACTGGAATACACTCAAAGGACTGGCCGAACGCGCCAGCGCCCGCGAGCAGAAGGATCACTGACTTGGCAAAATCGCGCTCTTCCTTTGTCTGCCAAGCCTGCGGTGCGGTCACCAGCCGCTGGCAGGGCCGCTGCGACGCTTGCGGCGAGTGGAACACCATTGTCGAGGAACTTACCGATAGCGGCGTGGGCGCGGGACCCAAATCGGCCAAGGCCGGCGGCAAGCCAACCAATCTTGTGCCGCTTTCGGGGGAAACCGAAACCGCGGCGCGCGTCATCACTGGCATTGCCGAACTCGACCGGGTGACCGGCGGTGGCTTTGTCATGGGCTCGGCCCTCCTCGTGGGTGGCGATCCCGGCATCGGCAAGTCGACGCTCCTGCTGCAGTCGGCGGCAGCACTCGCCAATCGTGGCAAGCGGGTCGTCTACGTGTCGGGCGAAGAAGCGGTGGCGCAGGTGCGCCTGCGTGCCCAGCGGCTGGGCCTGGGGGAAGCCGAAGTGTTGCTCGCGGCCGAAACCAATGTCGAGATCATTCTCGCCACGCTCGAAAACGGGCCGCCGCCCGATCTTGTCATCATCGACTCCATCCAGACCCTCTGGACCGACCGCGTCGACAGTGCGCCGGGCACCGTCACCCAGGTGCGCACCTCCGCCCAGGCGCTGACGCGCTTTGCCAAGAAAAGCGGCGCCGCCGTGGTGCTGGTGGGCCATGTTACCAAGGACGGCCAGATCGCCGGCCCACGCGTCGTCGAGCACATGGTGGATGCCGTGCTGTATTTCGAGGGCGACACCAGCCATACTTTCCGCATCCTGCGCGGCGTCAAGAACCGCTATGGCGCAACCGACGAGATCGGGGTTTTCGCCATGACCGAGCGGGGGCTCGAACAGGTGGCCAATCCATCGGCGCTGTTCCTGGATCAGCGGGACGAAGGCGCCGCCGGCTCGGCCGTGTTCGCCGGGCTCGAAGGCACTCGGCCGCTGCTGGTTGAAATCCAGGCCTTGGTGTCGCCCTCCCCCTTGGGTACGCCCCGGCGGGCCGTGGTGGGCTGGGATTCCTCGCGCCTGTCCATGGTGCTGGCGGTGCTGGAAACCCGCTGCGGCGTGCGGATCGGCGCTAACGACATCTATTTGAACGTGGCGGGCGGGCTCAAGATCAACGAACCGGCGGCCGACCTCGCTGTGGCAGCCGCACTGATCTCGTCCCTCACCGGTTCGCCCCTGCCGGCGGATGCGGTGTATTTCGGCGAAATCTCTCTCGCCGGCGGTGTGCGGCCGGTGGTGCACGGCTCCTTGCGCCTGCGCGAAGCCCATAAGCTTGGGTTCAAGTCGGCTTCCACCGGGCGCCTCGCCAGCAATGACCGGCATGGCGGGCTCGACATCGCAGAATTTTCGGTGTTGTCCGAACTGGTTGGGCGCATTGCCGCCAATGGCAAGGCGCCCGCCCATTCCGGCGAGGACGACTAAGCAGCGCCTTTCAGGGGACATCCTGCCGCGCCCCCGGGTCCTGCCCTTGGCATCTCAGCTTAAAGCAGTTAAACGAGGCGCTTGTTGCACCTGACCCAACAAGCAGAACAGGCAAATAGACTATGCTAACAGCGTTCGATGTCGGTGTTGGTGTGCTGGTGCTGATTTCAGCAATCCTGGCCACAGCCCGCGGCCTGACCCGCGAAGTCTTGTCACTCGCCACCTGGGCCGGTTCGGCCGCCATTGCCATCTATATGTGGCAATATCACCCCGAGATCGCGCGGCAATATATCGCCGAACAGGTGGTCGCCGATATCGCCACCGTAGTTGGCACCTTCATCATTTCCCTGATCGTGCTGCATCTGCTCACCATGCGGATTGCCGACTTTGTGGTGGATAGCCGGGTTGGGCCGATCGACCGTACGCTGGGCTTTGTGTTCGGCGTGCTGCGGGGTGTGCTGATCGCCATTGTCGTCACCATTTTCGGCACCTGGCTCCTGGGCAGCAACCTGCCCCCCTGGGCCGCCCAGTCCCAGACCCTGCCGCATCTGCAAAGCATGGGGAATTCGCTGATCGCAATGCTGCCTCCTGACCTAGAAGAACAGGTTACCGAAATCCTCAAGGGTGGCACTGGCCTGACCGATGACGCCGAGGACGCCCCCGGTCCTGCCGACGAAGGCACCGATACCAATGAGGACGGCACAGTCCCGCCGCCGGCAGGCGCGCCGACAACGCCTCCCGCACCGGTCACGCCAGCTACGGGGGCGTGATCAAGCCTTGGTGACCCGGCCAGCATGGGCATGCCTGCCGGGCCATATCGGCATTGGTACATGCCGCCTGAATAAGGTATGGGTCGCCATCCGCTATTGTTTCTGCGCCGGACACTTCGCACCGGCTACCGCACAAGCCTGAAATGGAGAGCCCGGTGGTCCATCCGAGCGATGACGATTTCGATCTTGACGGCGACACCCTGCATGAAGAGTGCGGGGTGTTTGGCATTTTGGGGCATCCCGATGCCCCGGCACTGACTGCGCTGGGGCTGCATGCGCTGCAGCACCGGGGGCAGGAAGCGGCCGGCATCGTTTCGTTTGATGGGCGCCAGTTTCACTCCGAGCGTCAGTTGGGGCTGGTGGGCGACCACTTCACCGACCCCGCGACGCTCAAGCGCATTCCCGGCTCCATGGCCATGGGCCATGTGCGCTATTCCACCACCGGCGAAACCATTCTGCGCAATGTGCAGCCCTTGTTCGCCGAACTGGAAGTCGGCGGCATTGCCATCGCCCATAATGGCAACCTGACCAATGGGCTGACCCTGCGCCGGCGCTTGATCGCGCAGGGCGCGATCTGCCAGTCGACCTCGGATACCGAGGTGATCCTGCACCTGATCGCCCGTTCGCAGCGCACCTCGTCCTCGGACCGGTTCGTGGATGCGATCGGGGCAGTTGAAGGTGCCTATGCCATGGTGGCGATGACGCGCACCAAGCTGATCGGCGCACGCGACCCCAACGGCATCCGCCCGCTGGTGCTGGGCGATCTGGATGGCAAGCCCATCTTTGCTTCGGAAAGCTGCGCGCTCGATATCATCGGCGCCAAGTTTGTACGCGACGTCGAGAATGGCGAAGTGGTGGTGTGCGAAATCCAGCCCGACGGCTCGATCAGCATCGAATCACTCAAGCCTTTTCCGCCCCGTCAGGAGCGGATGTGCCTGTTCGAATATGTCTATTTCGCCCGCCCTGACTCCGTGGTCGCCGGGCGCAGTGTTTATGCCGCGCGCAAGCGCATGGGCATGAACCTGGCCAAGGAAGCTCCGGTCGATGCCGATGTGGTGGTGCCCGTGCCCGATGGCGGCACGCCCGCAGCCATCGGCTTTGCCCAGCAGAGCGGCATCCCATTTGAGCTCGGCATTATCCGCAACCACTATGTGGGCCGCACCTTTATCGAGCCGACGCAGTCCATCCGTGCCTTTGGCGTCAAGCTCAAGCACTCGGCCAACCGCGCCGAGATCGCGGGCAAGCGGGTGGTGCTGATCGACGATTCCATCGTGCGCGGCACCACCTCGGTGAAGATCGTGCAGATGATCCGCGAAGCGGGCGCGAGGGAAGTCCATATCCGCGTCGCCAGCCCCATGATCCATTATTCCGATTATTACGGCATCGACACGCCCGACCCAGACAAGCTCCTGGCCAACCAGCACGCGGACCTCGCTTCCATGTGTCGGTTCATCGGCGCCGATTCGCTGGAGTTCCTCTCCATTGACGGGCTCTACGAAGCTGTGGGCGGCGCCAAGCGCAATCCCCAGGCGCCCCAGTTTACCGACCATTATTTCACCGGCGACTACCCAACACAGTTGACGGATCTGAACGGGCGCTCCAAGAACGAACCCAAGCAGATTTCCTTGTTGCGAGAGGCTGGTTAATGCCTGCAGAACACGATCTTGCGGGCAAAGTTGTCCTGGTCACCGGCGCATCGCGCGGTATCGGCTATGCCAGCGCCCTCGAAGCCGCGCGCCGTGGCGCCCACGTGGTGGCGGTCGCCCGCACCGTAGGGGCGCTCGAGGAACTGGATGACGAAATCCAGGAACTCGGCTCGTCCTCGACGCTCGTGCCGCTCGACCTACGCGATGGCGATGCCATCGACCGGCTGGGCGCGGCGATATTCGAGCGCTGGGGTGCGCTGGATGGCCTGATCGCCAATGCCGGCATGCTGGGCACGCTGTCGCCCGTGCCCCATCTCAAGCCCGAAGAATTTGAATCGGTGATGGCGGTCAATGTCACCGCCAATTACCGGCTGATCCGCGCCACCGACCTGCTGCTGCGCCAAGCGACAGATGGACGGGTTGTGTTCGTGTCCTCGGGCGCTGCGCGCAATGTTCGGCCTTATTGGGGACTTTACGCCGCGAGCAAAGCCGCGGCGGACGCCCTGGCCAAGGCCTATGCCGGCGAGGTCGAGCAAACCCGCTTGCGCGTCAATGTGTTCTATCCCGGCGCCGTGCGCACGGCGATGCGCGCCAAAGCGATGCCGGGGGAGGATCCTGAGACCCTGCCCCGCCCGCAGGATGTTGCGCCGCGCCTGGTGGATTTGCTGAGCCCGTCGCTGACGCAGACCGGCCAGATCTATGACATGCGCCAGGGCGGGTTTACCCCGCTCTAGGCCGTTGTCGTGACGCCATCGAGTCGCGTCATCAGCACCTTGTCGATCCTGCGGCCATCGAGATCAACGATCTCAAAGCGCCAGCCGTCGTGCTCGAAGGTTTCGCCCACGGCGGGCAGGCGGTTGATGGTCGAAAGCACATAGCCCGCCACCGTTTCAAAACGCGCATCCTTGGGGATGGCGACCTTGAGCTTTTCACTGAACTCGTCCACAGGCATCCAGCCGGCGACCAGATAGGAGCCGTCTTCGCGCCGAACCACGGCCGGATCGTCGCCGGTTTCTTCCTGGAACACGCCGGTGATGACTTCCAGAATGTCGCCGGAGGTCACGATACCTTCAAAATGGCCGTATTCATCCACGACCAGCGCCATGTGCACGGTGGAGTTGCGGATGGCGCGCACCACGTCGAGTGCATCAGCATGATCCATGACTACTGGTACAGGCTGCACGAATTTGCGGATATCGAGCGGCTGGCCGTTGGCGAAAGTGGCGACAAGATCGGTGATAGCCACGACGCCAATGATGGAGTCGGCGTCGCCGTCCTGCACGAGGAGGCGCGAACGGTGCGTGCTCAGGATGTTGCGGCGGATTTCAGCGCCGTCATCGGCAAGATCGATCACATCCACTTCGAGGCGCGGCGTCATCAGGCCGCGCGCGGAGCGATCAGCGAGACGCATGACGCCCGAGATCATGGAGTGCTCGTCGGTCTCGATCACGCCGGCCGTGGTGGCTTCCGCGATGATGGTGCGCACTTCTTCTTCGGTGACCGTTTCTTCCATCTGGCCGCCCTGCCCCAAAAGGGTCAGCACCGCCTTGCCCGAGATGTCGAGTACCCAGACGATGGGCGAGCCAACCTTGGCCAGCAGCTTCATCGCGGGGGCGACGCGGGCGGCAACGCCTTCAGGGTCGCGGAGAGCGATCTGCTTGGGCACCAGCTCGCCCAGGATCAAGGAGATATAGGTGATGAACAGCACCACGCCGCCCACACCCACCACATCGGCGATGTTATCGGGGACACCCAGGGCTTCGAGCCAGTCGGTGAAGCGCAGGCCAAGCGTCGCACCTGAAATGGCGCCGGACAGGATGCCAACGAGGGTAATGCCGATCTGCACCGAAGACAGGAACTTGCCGGAGTCCTCGGCCAGATGGATGGCGACCTCAGCCCCCTTGTTGCCGGCATCGGCCATGGTGCGCAGGCGCGCGGGCCGGGCGGAAACAACGGCGAGCTCGGACATGGCCAACGCGCCATTGACGATGGTCAGAACGATTACGATCAGGATTTCTAGGAACAAGATTTCAACGTGATACGCGGCCCCGCACTCAGCATCGGGTCGCTTCAGACGCGTTGATTATGAGGCAAAGCGAGCCGAAGCACCATGGGGTGTTGATGCTTCGTCCGGTTTGGCTAGCCCAGCCGGCGCTTGCTAGGATCGTTATAGGGGTTATTGCTGCCCGAACGCACCCAGAGCCGAATGGGCGTGCCTTTGATATCAAAGGCTTCGCGCATCCCGTTGACCAGATAGCGCTGATAAGCCGTCGGCAGGGCATCGGGGCGCGAGGCAAACAGGATAAAGCTGGGTGGCCGGGTCTTGGCCTGCGTCATATAGCGCAGCTTGAGGCGGCGGCCCGAAACGGCCGGGGGCGGATGCCCCTCGACCATGCCCGCGAGCCAGCGGTTGAGGCGCGCGGTGGAAACATGGGAGTTCCAGGCGCGCTCGATGGTGAAGATCGCGTCCATCAGCTTGTCGATATTGCGCCCGGTCAGCCCCGAAAGGGTGACCAGGGGAATACCGCGCAGCTGCGGCAAGAGCCGGTCGCAGGCTTCGCGCAGGGCCGAAAGCGTGGCGTTCTTGTCCTCGATCAGATCCCATTTGTTGAGCGCGATCACCATGGCGCGGCCTTCGCGCTCCACCAGGTCGGCCAGCGCCAGATCCTGCTTTTCGAACGGGATCGTGGCGTCGAGCATCAGCACGACGACTTCGGCATACTGGATCGAACGCAAGCTATCGCCCACGGCGAGCTTTTCGAGCTTTTCCTGCACGCGCGAGCGTCGGCGAATGCCGGCGGTGTCGACGAGATTGATCGTGCGCCCTTCCCATTCCCAGGGCACGAGAATGGAGTCGCGGGTGATGCCGGCTTCGGGGCCCACCAGCACGCGGTCTTCCCCGACCATGCGGTTGATCAGCGTGGATTTGCCGGCATTGGGGCGGCCGACGATGGCGACATTGAGATAGCGGCGCGGGTTCCAGCGCAGCGTGGCCTCATCGCCCTCGCCTTCGAGCATGTCCGGGGTGATGTCGATATCGACCTCGGGCATGGCATCGAGATCGGCAATGGCTTCGGCCTGCTGCTTTTCGGCCGCGGCATCGATGGCCTGGCCGACGATGGAATAAAGCTCGGACAGCCCCAGTCCATGCTCGGCCGACAGCGCGATGGGTTCGCCAAAGCCGAGCTTGAAGGCTTCCACGAGCCCCGCTTCTGCAGCCTTGCTTTCAGCCTTGTTGCCCACGAGATGGACGGTCTTGCCGGCCTTGCGCAGCACCTGGGCAAAGCGCTGGTCGAGCGGCACAACGCCGGCGCGCGCATCGATCATGAAGAGGATCACATCGGCTTCGGCAATGGCCAGCTCGGTCTGCTGGCGCATCCGGTCTTCCAGCGAGCCGTCGGTGACATCCTCATAGCCGGCGGTGTCGAGCACGCGAAAGGTGAGATCGGCGATATGGCCTTCCGCTTCGCGCCGGTCGCGGGTGACGCCGGGTGTATCGTCGACCAGCGCGATCTTGCGGCCGACCAGGCGGTTGAACAGGGTCGACTTGCCGACATTGGGACGACCGACAATGGCTACGGTGACGGTCATGGCATGGCTTTCTGGTGGGCGGGGCGCAAGGCTCCGCCGTTATTCAAGGACAGGATCGGTGGTTGGGGTGGCCGGAGCCGGAGCCGCGGGAGCCGCAGCTGCAGGCGCGTCCGTGGCCGGGGCCGGGGCAACAGCTTCTGGCGCAGCGGGTGCCGCAGCTTCTGGAGCGGGTGCCTCAGCTGCCGGCTCGACGGGCGCGGCCTCGTCGACGACGACGGTTTCGCTCGATTGCAGCGTAGCTTCGCTATCGGGGATCGGTTCGGGCGCAATCACGCCTTCCGACACCATCTGGCCGAGATAATAGCCCATGCGCTGGCGCGTGGTGTTCTGCGTCAGGGGATCGTTGAGCACCGATTCAAAGCTGGCCTGGGCGGCGGCAAAGTCGCCCGCCTTGTATTGCGCCAGCCCCATGGCTTCGCGCGCCGCATTGCGCAGCGGATTGCCTTCGGTGGCGATGGTTTCAACGCGCGTCTGCACATCGGCAAGGGTGCCGTTATCTACCAGAAGCGTGCCGGCAAACACTAGCGCGAGCTCGCGCAGGCGCGGATTGGACTGGGTATTGGCCAGTTCGTCGTAAACGGCTACGGCCTCGGCCGCCTTGCCTTCCTTGGCCAGCAGCCCCGCCTTGCGGAACTGCGCCAGCACCGGATAGCCGCCCGACCCATCGGCGATCAGGCGGTCGAGCTCGGTTTGGGCCGCGGCAAGGTCGCCCCCGTCGGCGAGGTCAAAGGCCGCATAAAGCTCGTCCGAGGACTGCGCCGCATTGCTCGACTGGTACCAGGACCACCCTTCGTTGATGGCAACGATCAGCACCACGCCAACGGCTGCACCCAGGATATAGGGCGCAAAGCGGCGCCAGAACGCGCGCATGCGATCAGAGCGCAGTTCCTCGTCGACTTCGCGAAAGATGTTGTCCTGGGACATGGGCGGCCTGACGTCGTTGGAGAAGTGCGGGGAGCATTACCATGGGTCCCCGCGATTGCAAACGGAATGGGCTTGAGTGGGCGACCGGCCGGCCGCTCACTCCCACTCGATCGTGCCGGGGGGCTTGGAGGTCACGTCATAGACCACCCGGTTGATGCCGCGCACTTCATTGATGATGCGGGTGGCGGTGCGCCCAAGGAAGTTCATGTCGAACTGGTAGAAATCGGCGGTCATGCCGTCCACCGATGTAACTGCGCGCAGCGCACACACGAACTCATAGGTTCGCCCGTCGCCCATTACGCCCACGGTCTGGACCGGCAAGAGCACGGCAAAGGCCTGCCAGATCTTGTCGTATTGGCCCGACTTGCGGATCTCGTCGAGATAGATGGCGTCCGCCTTGCGCAGGATATCGAGCTTTTCTGGCGTGATCCCGCCGGGGCAGCGGATGGCCAGGCCCGGCCCGGGGAAGGGATGGCGACCGATAAAGCTCTCGGGCAAGCCAAGCTCGCGGCCGAGCACCCGCACTTCGTCCTTGAACAATTCGCGCAACGGCTCGACGAGCTTCATGTTCATGCGCTCGGGCAGGCCGCCCACATTGTGGTGCGACTTGATGGTCACCGAGGGCCCGCCGGTGAACGAAACGCTTTCAATCACGTCGGGATAGAGCGTGCCCTGAGCGAGGAATTCGGCGCCGCCGAGCTTTTCGGCTTCCGCCTCGAAGGTCTCGATAAAGAGGCGCCCGATGATCTTGCGCTTGGTCTCGGGATCCACCTGCCCCGTCAGCTCGCGCAGGAACAGCTCGGAGGCATCCACATGCACGAGCGGGATATTGTAGTGGTCGCGGAAGAGGCTGACGACCTGCTCGCTCTCGTTGAGGCGCATCAGGCCGTGATCGACATAAATGCAGGTCAGCTGATCGCCGATGGCTTCGTGGATCAGCACGGCGGCCACCGAGGAATCAACGCCCCCCGACAGCCCGCAGATCACCCGGCCGGTGCCGACCTGGGCGCGGATGCGCTCGATCATCTTGTCGCGATAAGCCGACATGGTCCAGTTGGACGCCACGCCGCACACTTCATGGACGAAATTGGCAAAAAGCTTGGACCCGTCGGGGGTGTGCACCACTTCGGGGTGGAACTGGGTAGCCCAGATGCGCCGGCTTTCATCGGCGATCATGGCAAAGGGCGCGCCGGGCGAAGTGGCCACGATCTCAAAGCCGGGCGGGATGGTGACGACGCGGTCGCCATGGCTCATCCAGACCTGGTGCTCGGTGCCAACTTCCCAGACACCAGTGGTGAGGGCCGAGTGCTTTTGCACGGTCAGCTCGGCGCGGCCGAATTCCCGGTGATGGCCCGCTTCCACCGTGCCGCCCAGCGCCATGCACAAGGCTTGCTGGCCATAGCAGATGCCAAGGATCGGCACGCCGGCCTCGAGCAGTGAGGGATCAATGGTGGGGGCGTTCTCGTCCAGCGTCGAAGCGGGGCTGCCTGAGAGCACAATGCCGCGCGGCTTGAGCTTCGCGGCCGCCTGGGCCGCGTGCTGGAAGGGATGGATTTCGCAATAAGCCCCGGTTTCGCGGATACGGCGCGCAATCAGCTGGGTGACTTGCGAACCGAAGTCCACAATCAGGATTGCGTCGGTCTCGGGATCTTTCTGGGGGTGCTGCATGGCGAGCATTTACCGGCACAAAGAGCTAAGTGCAAGCCTCGCGGATGCATGCCTGCCTAGTTCAAAAGTGCAATCGAAAGATTGAGGGCACTGGCAAAGCTCACCCACAGCAAATAGGGCAGGAACAGCCAGCTGGCGAGCTTGTCGAGCGGGCGCGCCATCAGCATGAAGCCGATGATCGCCAGCCACATGAGAACGATCACCACAAAGGCCGGCCACAAGAGATGCGCGCCGAACCAGACCGGCGACCAGGCGAAATTGAGCACCATCTGCGCCCACCACAGCTTCATCGCGGTGCTGCGCGGATCGATCATAAAGATGCGCCAGCCGGCAATGCCGATCAGCACGTAAAGCGTCGACCAGACCAGACCGAACACCCAACTGGGCGGATTGAAGAACGGCTTTTCGAGATTGTCGTACCATTCGCCGCCCCCGCCGGTGAACACCCCGATCAGCGAGCCGATCCCCAGCACCCCGACCACAAAGACGGCGAGAAGCAGCCAGGAGCGCGGGGTGCGATGATCGGCGGTCGAAACGCTGGACATTGGGCTCTCGCGGTTGAACAGAGGTCCCCCGCTGAACGCCGTGGCGCCCCCTCGGTTTCACCGACGCAGGATGTGGCAGTAAAAGCCGTCCGTGCCGGTCAGGCGCGGGGTCAGGGCAATGCCGCCCGCAGCGGTCGCAACGCCCTCGGGCAGCGCGGTGCCGAATGCGGCCGACCAGAGATCGGCCGGTGCCATCGAGACCAACTCGGGATGCTCGGCGCGGAGGGCAACGATCTGATCGTCGTTCTCCTCGGGCAGGATCGAGCAGGTGATGTAAACGAGCGTGCCACCCGGCTTGAGGAAGGCGAGGCCCTCGCGCAACAGCGCCGCTTGTTCGCCCATCCGCGTCGCCAGGAGTTCAGGCGAAAGCTTCCATTTGGTGTCGGGGCGCCGCCGCCAGGTGCCCGTGCCGGTGCAAGGGGCGTCGATGACGACGCGATCCATCTTGCCCATGAGGTCATCGAGCGCGCCCTCATGGGGGGCACGCACCTGCACATTGCGCGCGCCATTGCGCTTGAGGCGATCATAAATGGGCGCCAAACGGTTGCGATCGCTGTCATAGGCAAAGATCTGGCCCTTGTTGCCCATAGCTGCCGCCAAGGCGAGGGTCTTGCCCCCGGCCCCGGCGCAGAGATCGAGCACCTGTTCGCCGGGCTGTGCATTGGCGAGGGCCGACACGATCTGGCTGCCCTGGTCCTGCACCTCGAACCAGCCCTTGAGATAGCCCTCGTCGGTGGTGACATTGGGCGTGCGCGCATCGCGAGGCCCGGCCGGCATGGTCACACCCTGGGGCGCAATGGCGGTAGGCTGCGGGTTGAAGCGCGCAAGGGACTTGAGCACGCGTTCGCGGCTCGACTTGAGCGTATTGACGCGCAGATCGAGCGACGGACGAGTGGCCATGGCGGCCCCTTCGGCCACCCAATCGGCACCAAAGGCCCGCTCGAGCGAGGGCGCCAGCCATTCCGGCAGATCGGCGCGCACAGGAGCGCGCGCCCCATCAAGGCTGCCGGCGGCACGGGCGATCTCGTCCTCGCTCAGCGGCTCGGGGGCATGATTGTCGCCCGCAAAAGCGGCGTTGAGCGCCTGCGGATCCTCCTGCCAGTCGCGCAGGGCGACGGCAAGCACCAGGGCGCGCGGGGAATCGCTGGCCATCAGGAAGGCATGGGAAGCGCGGTGGCGCAGCGCATCATAAACGAGATTGCCGATGGCGGCGCGATCACCGGCGCCGGCAAAGCGGTTGGCCAGCCCCCAGGCCTTGAGCGCTTCGGAAACGGGGCGCTTGCGCGTTTCTACCTCGGACAGAACGGCAATTGCAGCGGCAAGGCGGCCGGGAAGGCGCATGGGCAACTCAGGCTAAAAGAATGCGGAACAGCAGCACTAGCCAGAAGATGGCCAGCACCGCAAGGCCAAGGCCATAGGCGGCAAAGCGCTGTTGCACATGGTTAGTGGTGACGTGAATGGCGGCGTGAACGTAGCGCGAAGCCACGAACACGGCGGCGAGCACCACTTCAATCAGGTTCGGCACCCCAGCCCAGAGCGCCAGCAGCGCGCAAATGTAAAACAGCACCGGCAGCTGAAACTGGTTGTCGAAATTGTTGGACAGCAGTCGCGCCCGCAGCGGATAGGCGGTTTTTTCCACCGCAATATCGGTGACCTTGATCTCGCCCGACATCACGCGCGGCACCCGCTCGCGCCCCATCAGCACAAGGATGACCAGGGTCAGCAGCACCTGCGCCGCGATGGCGAGCACAAGGAGCTTGGCATTGAGCGGCATGAGGCAAGCCCCCGGTGAGACAGCGTGAATGCGGCATTAGTCGTTCAGCGGGTCATGGCCCCAGTTCATCAGCGAAAAACGCCACGGCGTTTCGCTGATGTCACCGCTCGGGCGCTGCGCCAGGTGGCGATGCACATAGCCAACCACCTTGCGCATATGCTGGTAGTCGTCATCGGTCAGCTCGGCCTTGGGCTTGCGCTTGATCTCGATGATGCGCTGGCCCGATTGGTGGCCCACCGATTCTTCGCCTTCGTCGCGATCCTTGGGCCAGCCGACCTTCTGGCTGTGCTCGGAGGCCAGCCATTTGTTGAGCTCGGCGGGCGCCATGTTGACCGCTTCGTTGAAATCCTTGCGGATCGCGTCCTTCTCAGCCTCGTCCATGCTAGCCACCCCCCGGAGTTTGTGCCCGGGGGTAACGGGTGCGGCAGGGCGGCGTTCCGTCAGCGCCTTAGCGGGCGCTGCGGTAGTTCGGGGCTTCGCGGGTGATGGTCACATCATGCACATGCGATTCGCTGAGCGCCGCGCCCGAAATCTTGACGAACACCGAATTGTTGCGGAAGTCCTCGAGATTATGGGCGCCGGTATACCCCATGGCCGCGCGCAGGCCCCCTGCGAGCTGGTGCAGCACGGCGCCGGCCGAACCTTTATAGGGCACCTGCCCTTCGATACCCTCGGGCACGAGCTTCATCTGGTCGCGCACATCCTGCTGGAAATAGCGGTCGGCCGAGCCCGAGCCCATGGCTCCCACCGAGCCCATGCCCCGATAGGATTTATAGGAGCGGCCTTGGTAGAGGTAAACCTCGCCCGGGCTTTCATCGGTGCCGGCGAGGAGCGAGCCCACCATCACGCAGGAGGCGCCGCCGGCCAGGGCCTTGGCCATGTCGCCCGAGAACTTGATGCCGCCATCGGCGATCACGGGCACGCCATGCTTGGCGCCTTCTTCGGCGCAGGCCATCACGGCTGCCAGCTGCGGCACGCCTACGCCCGCAACGATCCGGGTGGTGCAGATCGAGCCGGGACCGATGCCGACCTTGACCGCGTCCGCACCCGCGTCGATCAGCGCGCGGGTGGCTTCCGCGGTGGCGACATTGCCCGCCATGATGCGGGTGGAATTGCTTTCGCGCTTCACGCGCTCGACCGCCTCGGCAACCCGCACCGAGTGACCATGGGCGGTGTCGATGACGAGGAGGTCGACGCCCGCCTCGATCAGCGCGAGCGAACGCTCGAACCCGGCATCACCGACGGTGGAGGCAGCGGCCACCCGCAGGCGCCCCTGCGCGTCCTTGACGGCATTGGGGTTGAGCTGGGCTTTTTCGATATCCTTGACGGTGATGAGCCCGGTGCAGCGCCCCTCGCTGTCGACCACCAGCAGCTTTTCGATGCGGTGCTTGTGCAGCAGCACCTTGGCTTCGTCCTTGGACACGCCATCGCGCACCGTGATGAGGTTTTCATGCGTCATCAGCTCGGCAATGCGCTGGGCGGGATTGGAAGCAAAGCGCACATCGCGGTTGGTGAGGATACCGACGAGCTTGCCGGTCATGCGTCCGCCCTTGCCGCCATTTTCCACCACGGGAATGCCCGAAATGCGGTTGGTCTGCATCAGCGAGAGCGCATCGGCCAGGGTCGCATCAGGGCCGATAGTGATGGGGTTGACCACCATGCCCGATTCAAAACTCTTGACCTGACGCACCTGCTCGGCCTGCTCGGCCGGGGTGAGATTTTTGTGGATCACGCCCATGCCGCCGGCCTGCGCCATGGCGATGGCCATCGCGCTTTCGGTGACCGTATCCATGGCCGAGGACAGGATGGGCAGGTTGAGCGCGATGTCGCGCGTCACATAGGTGGCGATGTCGGTTTCGCCGGGCAACACATCGGAGCGTGCCGGCTGCAGCAGCACGTCATCAAAGGTGAGGGCGGAATCGCCGGTGATGGTGGTGATGATCTTTGCCAATGCCAATAACTTTCCGGTGGTCTGAGGGGGATCAGAGCTTTGGGGATGTGAACGGGGCGAGCGGGGCGCCGGGTTCAGGTTGGCGAGGGTCTCTAGCACCCCCCGGTTGCGCTGCATAGGGGGGCGGCCGCGCAGCGGGGGTGCCGGCTTTGCATGGCGCGCATGCCCATGGCGAGCGCGGCCAATATAGCGCGGCAAGAGCAAGCATTCATCATTTGGTCGATCAACACTTGTTTGCGCTTTCCAGTGCCGCCGCTGGCGACCATACTGGCATTGGCTGCTGCGTCGGCCCCTCTTTTGCTTTGCCCCGGTTTTCCCTTGATCCGCGTTACACCCCTCATCCTGGCGGTCGCCCTGTTCATGGAACAGATGGACTCCACGGTGATCGCCACCTCGCTGCCCGCCATTGCGGTGGACATCGGCACCGAGCCGGTGGCGCTGAAACTGGCGCTGACCAGCTATTTCGTGGCGCTGGCCATCTTCATCCCCATTAGCGGCTGGATGGCGGACCGCTTCGGGGCCAAGAACATTTTCCGCATCGCCATATTCGTGTTCATGCTGGGCTCGCTCGCCTGCTCGTTCTCCTATTCGCTCGAGACCTTTGTGATCTCGCGCTTCTTTCAGGGCATCGGCTCCTCGATGATGACCCCGGTTGGGCGCCTGCTGCTGGTGCGCTCGACCCCGCGTAACGAGCTCGTTGCCGCCATGGCCTGGCTGACCGTGCCCGGGCTGATCGGGCCGCTCACCGGCCCGCTGATCGGTGGGTTCCTCACGACCTATCTGAGCTGGCACTGGATTTTTTGGATCAATATTCCCATCGGCATTGCCGGCATCCTGCTCGCGGGTCGCTTCCTCAAGGTCAAGGACGAGCGCAATTCGCGCCCCATCGACGCCGTCGGCTTTTTGCTCGCCAGCGTCGCCTTTTCCGGCACGGTGTTTGGCCTCTCGGTGATCAGCCTGCCCGCCCTGCCCCTGATCTATGGCTATCTGACCATTGCGGTAGGGGTCGTCGCCGGCATCTTTTATCTGCTCCATGCCCGGCGCACCAAATACCCGCTGCTTGACCCGCGCATGTTCCGCCAGCGCCTGTTCCGCTCCTCCATCATCGGCGGCTCGATCTACCGCATCGGCATTGGCGCCGTGCCGTTCCTCTTGCCCCTGATGCTGCAACTGGGCTTTGGGCTTAACCCCTTCCAGTCGGGCGCCATCACCTTTGTGTCGGCAATCGGCGCCATCATGAGCAAGTTCATCGCCGAACGCGTTTTTGCCTGGTTCGGCTTTCCCCATGTGCTGGCCGTTGCCGGAATCATCGGGGGCGTGCTGATCGCGGTGCAGGGCACCTTTACGACCACCACCTGGGTGCCCCTGATCATGGCCGTGCTGCTGGTCGGGGGCGTCTTGCGTTCGATGTTCTTTACCGGCTCCAACGCGCTGGGCTATGCCGATATCAGCGACGAGGATGCCAGCCAGGCCACCGCAATCGTCGCTGTAGCCCAGCAACTGAGCATCGCCTTTGGCGTTGCGGTCGCAGGGGCGGTGCTGGAAATCAGCACCCGCACCCATGGCGGGGAACTGTCCCTCGCCGACTTCCAGATCGCGTTTTTCGTTGTTGGTTGCGTCAGCGCCCTTGCCGGCCTCGTTTATCTTCGCCTCCCCGCGGAAGCGGGCAACAATGTCTCGGGCTACAAGGCCCTGGTTGCCACAAAGGAGTGAGTGCGGGGGCCGCCGCCCCTATGCTCGAACACAGATTTGTCCCGCATCACGCCCCTGATCCTCGCCACCGCCTTGTTCATGGAAAACATGGACGCCACGGTCATCTCGACCTCGCTCAACGCCATTGCCAGCGATATCGGCACCGACCCGATCTCGCTCAAGCTGGCGCTGACGGCCTATCTCGTGGCGCTTGCGATCTTTATCCCCATCAGCTCCTGGATGGCCGACCGGTTTGGCGCGCGTACCGTGTTTCGCTGGGCCATGGGC
Source organism: Devosia sp. Z11_6 (assembly GCF_058133665.1). NCBI lineage: Bacteria > Pseudomonadati > Pseudomonadota > Alphaproteobacteria > Hyphomicrobiales > Devosiaceae > Devosia > Devosia sp. Z11_6. The sequence continues at coordinate 133,365 of NZ_JBYUNQ010000006.1, read as the reverse complement.
GTCTTCGTGCTGGGCTCGCTCGCCTGCGCCTTTGCCAATTCGCTGGAAACCTTTGTCGGCGCCCGCTTCCTTCAGGGCATGGGCGGCGCGATGATGACGCCCGTAGCGCGCCTCGTGCTGGTGCGCTCCACCGCCCGGCACGACCTCGTCGCGGCCATGGCCTGGCTGACCATCCCCGGGCTCATCGGGCCCATCGTGGGCCCGCCATTTGGCGGTTTTCTCACCACCTATCTGTCCTGGCACTGGATCTTCCTGATCAATGTGCCGATCGGCATGGTCGGCATCGCTCTCGTCAGCAAGTTCCTGCCCGAAATGGAGCGGATCGAACCGGGCACGATGGATTTCAAAGGCTTCATCCTGGCCGGCAGCGCCTTCGCGCTCTTTGTTTTTGGCACCTCGGTGATCAGCCTGCCCGCCCTGCCGCCCATGTTTGGCGTGATTGCGACGGTGCTGGGCATTTTGCTCGGCCTGCTTTACGTTCGCTACGCGCTGGCCACCCCCAAGCCGCTGTTTGATCTGCGGCTGTTGCGCTTTCCGTTTTTCCGCAGCGCCGTGGTGGCCGGCTCGTTTTTCCGCCTGGGCCAGGGCGCGATCCCGTTCCTCTTTCCCCTGATGCTGCAGCTCAGCTTTGGCATGTCGCCCTTTGAGTCAGGGATGGTCACCTTCGCCGGAGCCGTTGGCGCCATTGTCGCCAAATTCGTCGCCAACCAGATCTTTGCCAGCATGGGGTTCCGCAACGCCCTTGTGGTCGCGACGGCCGTGTCGGCGCTGGGGCTCGTCGCCATGGGGCTTTATACCCCCCAAACGCCCCTGCCCCTGATCATCGCCATTCTCGTTGTGGTGGGCTTTTGGCAATCCATCTTCTGGACCGGCAGCAATGCCTTTGTGTTTTCCGACATCAACGACAAGGACGCCGGCCAGGCCAATGTGATCAGCCAGGTCAATGTGCAGCTGACCATCGCCCTTGGCGTGGCGCTGGGCGGTGGTATCCTCGAGGCCAGCAATGCCCTGCGGGGGGGCGAGTTGATCCTCGCCGATTTCCATTTGGCGTTTTTCGTTTTGGCCGGGATGTGCCTGATCTCGACGGCGCTGTTCATGCGCCTGCCCGGCAATGCCGGCCACCAGCTGACGCGCCCAGCCCCGGCCGCCGAGTAGGAGGGGGCGGGAACTCAGGCACAGCCCACCCGTTGCTGGCAGGATCAATCCAGCCACGGAGTTCTGCGCTTGTTTCATTCCCTTCTGATCGGCATGGCCGGTGGCATGCGGGCGCTGAGCCCCCTTGCGGCCGTGTCCATTGCCGCCAATCGCGGTGCCCTGCCCGCCGATAACGGCGCCCCGCCCTTCTTGGGTCATCCCCTGGTGGTTGCGGGCACCGTCGCGCTCGCCGCCGGCGAATTGCTGGGCGACAAACTGCCCTCCTCACCCGACCGGATCATTGCGCCGGGCCTGGCCGCCCGCGCGATCACCGGCGCCATCACCGGCATGGCGCTGGCGCCGCGCGAACAGCGCTATACCGGCGCGTTGCTGGGCGCGGCCGGGGCTCTCGCCGCCGCCTATCTCACCTTTAATGCGCGCATGGCGGCAATGCGCGACCATGGACAGACCACGACCGGCCTCGTGGAAGATGCGGTGATGCTGGGCGCCACCGCCTGGGTCGTGGCCGATGCCAGCCATGCCAGCACCCGCGCCTTGGAGGACACTAGTCCTCGTCGTCTTCCGCCGCCGCCTCGGGCGCTTGGCGCCCCTTGAAACCCTTGGCCAGCAGATAAGCCTCCGCCGAGTCGGAACGACTGGACGGTGGCTTGGAATGCTGGGTGGTGCGGAAGTGGCGCTTGAGCATGTGCAGCAGCTCATGCTCGGTGCCGCCCTGGAACACCTTGGCCACAAAGGTGCCCCCCGGCGCCAGAACGTCGAGCGCAAAGTCCGCCGCAATCTCGATCAGGTGCACGATCCGCAGGTGATCGGTCGGCCGATGGCCGGTGGTGGGCCAGGCCATGTCAGACATCACGAGATCGGCCTTCTTGCCGCCCATCGCCTCGATCAGCATGGCCGGCGCATCGTCGTCAGTGAAATCCTTTTGCAGCAGGATCACGCCCGGAATGGGATCCATTTCCAGGTAATCGATCCCCACGATCAGCGGATTGGCGTCGGTGGAGCCGGTCGCCGCAGCCGCGACCTGGGACCAGCCGCCTGGCGCCGCGCCCAGATCGACCACGCGCATGCCCTTGCGGAAGAGATGGTGCTTTTCATCCATCTCCTTGATCTTGAACGCCGCCCGCGAGCGATAGCCCGCAGCACGCGCCCGCGCCACATAGGGGTCGTTGAGCTGCCGCTCCAGCCATTTGGTGGATGAAACCTTGCGTCCCTTGGCCGATTTGACCCGGATCTTGAGGTCCTTGTCGGACTTGCGCCCGCCCGTACCCAGTGCCTTGTCAACCATTGCTGCTTCTCCGCGTCGGATAGCGCGAGGCGCGCGTTCGGGTCTTGTCGGCATCCATCAGCGAAATCAGGATCCCTTCGCGCAGGCCCCGATCGGCCACCCGCACGCGTTCAGCCGGCCATTCGCGCCGGATGGCTTCAAAGATCGCGCAGCCCGGCAGCACCAGATCGGCCCGGTCGCGCCCGATGCAGGGGTGAGCCACCCGGCGATCGAATGGCATGTTGAGCAACACGCGCATGGTTTCATCAACCTCCGCGCGGTTCATCCACAAGCCATCGACTTTTTGCCGCTCATAACGCTCGAGCCCCAGATGCAGCCCCGCCAACGTCGTCACCGTGCCCGAGGTGCCGATCAAGTGCACGGGATGGGTGGTGATCATCTGGCGCAGCTTTTCGCGGCCCCGGAACTGGCGCAACTGCTCGGCGACATAGGCGACCATGGCTTCAAACACCGCCGGGGTGACGTCAACGCCCCCGAAGCGCTCGGCAATCGACACCACGCCCACCGGCAGCGACTGCCAGGAGCGGATCGAGGCGGACATGCGCCCGGTGGCCTTGGGGCGGCCGCCGCGGAAATCGAGCCAGGCGAGCTCGGATGAGCCACCCCCGATATCGAACATCAGGGCGCCCTGCGCCCCACCATCGATGAGGTCGGCGCAGCCGGTCACGGCCAGCTCGGCTTCCGTGCGGCGATCGACGATCTCGAGCTCGATCCCCAGCTCATCCTTGACCCGCTGCAAAAAGGCGGGGCCATTCTCGGCCGCCCGGCAGGCTTCCGTGGCGATCAGGCGCATGCGGGCGGGCTGATGCTCGCGCAGCTTGTTGCGGCAATGGCGCAGCGCCTCGACCGTGCGGTCCATCGCGGCATCGCCAAGCCGGCCCGTCACCGAAACGCCCTCGCCCAGTCGCACGATGCGGGTAAAGCCATCCAGCACCCGAAAGCCGCCATCATGGGGCCGGGCAATCAGGAGCCGACAATTATTGGTGCCGAGATCGAGAGCGGCATAGATGGTGCCCCGATGCCGGCGGGGAGGTGGAGGTGCGGCTGATGTCCGCTGTTCCGAGGGGTATGGAGGCGCACCGGCCCCCTCTTCCCTGCCCGGCTGGCCTTGCGCTGGCCGGGAACGGAATGGCGCATCGTCGGCAAGCGACGGCGCTGCAGCGGACCGATCGGGATCGGTCACTGTGAACTCCTGCGTGCACGGTCGCCGGTCCGGCTTTTCCGGACGCGCCCGGGCACTGTTTATTGCGTGTCACCGTGTAAGGTAGTGCAAGGGGCGCCCAAGCGCAATGGCAAGGATTGTTGCTGTCCGCTATCCTCTTGAGGGAGGTATGGATATCGACCTTGCCCTGTTGCGCGCGCCCCGCTTGTCCCTTTGTAGCCCGTCCCCTTGTGGCTCTTGCTCAAGCCGGACGCCAACTCCCTGCAAAGGGTCCGAGCGCACGAAAGGAGCATGGCAAGAGCCCACAACAGCGGAGCGGGACAGCCGCGATCGGTGGGCAATTCTGGCCAGTTATCTACCCTCAGATCGGCTCCTCGGTGCCGCTTCCCCGTAGGCCACGCCCTTGGCTCGGCCAGGTTTATCCACTTCCCGCTGCTTTATCCGCCACAGCCCCTTGATCACCACCGCCAATGTGCTAAAAGCCGCCCCGAAGCCAGCAGGGCACACCCCGGCCAGCCTCCCAGCGCCGGGCTCGCTCACAGCCCACCGATGCCGCTTGCGCATTGGGGAATAGTTCAACGGTAGAACAGCGGACTCTGACTCCGTCAATCTTGGTTCGAATCCAGGTTCCCCAGCCAATCTCTCAGCAAAAACTCTTTGTTCCCTGAAGGTTAGAGCCAACGCCGCCGGCCCGACTGCGTGGTTTCCCACCAGTTTGGCCACCGAGTTGGCCACCGGACACGATTCGGTTTCTGGAGTCGCAGGGGAGCGACATACCCAGCCGAAACTGTCGTGCCCGTCAGTTGGGGGCATGCATCGACATGCGCACCGGACACTACACGCGCCTGAAAGGTCGCATTACCTACTTCCGCCGGAAGGTACCTGAGTTCCTCCAGGTAAGGCTTGCATCTACAGAGATCCAGACTTGGGGTTATCTCCTCCGCTTTGGCAGAGCGGCTTGGCCGCAAGTTGGCTGTCGAGATTGATAACTTTTTGAGCGAGCCAAGACTGATCCTATGTTGAACAGCGCTGCCCTCACCAAGCTTGTCGAGACCGCAATTGCCGGTTGGCGCGAAGACGATGAAATCGCGACTGCTCGAAACATCACTCAATATGGCCATGTGCTGGGCGATCCAAGGCAGCAGGCCACCGATTTGGCGGAAATGGCGATCGGTCTGATTGGTCGGGTCGCAGACGGCCACAGCGCCTACGAAGATCCTTACGTCGCCGAGATCGCCCAAAAAGCTGGCGTTCTCGCGCAGAGTGCAGCACTCGCCGAAGGAGGCCGTGCCATCAGTCTAGGCCTCGCTGCCCACTATCTCCAGTCAGCCGCAACAACCGCTTCGATCCACGGCTTGGCAAGCCGCCGCCGCGGCCTTCCCGTTGGCGATTGGCAGAATCGGCTGAGCGCATTGGAAAAGCATCTCGGCCTTGACAGAGCCCATGGCCAACGTGCGGCTGAACCCGGGCCGACCAAGGAGGCTCCGGCAACACATGTTGATGGCCTTAAGTGCGGGATGACAACTTCCGTGACAACCCCGAACAAACCAGGGGTCCCCTTTTCCGAGCTGGCAAAAACGTGCCTCGACGCGAGGATTGCAGCGAGCCAGGTCAAGTCAACCTTGCGGGACGAAATGAAAGGTAGCCTGCAGATCTGGATTGAAACGGTAGGCGATCTGCCTGTGACCGATTACAAAAGAGCAGATTTCCTTGACTACCGCTCGACCCTTCAGAAAATCCCAAAGGTCTACTGGAAGTCCGAGGCGTCGCGAAAGCTGACGATCCTTGAAGTCATTGAATGGGCGCGAGCCGATGCACGCGCAGAATGGATGAAGATCGCATCTGCTGAAAAGCAAGCAGACCCTGTCGCGGTGGAGCGCGCTGCTGGCAGCTACCAGAAAATCAGCAACGTTACGGTAAACCGCCACCTCAGTACCATCGCACCGATCTTTGAATGGGCGCTGGACAACGATCACCTGCCGGAAACCACTCGTCCGTTCTGGAAAAACCTGCATGTGAAAACCGGTGTTATGGTCACTGGTTTGAAGCCGAACGAGGAGCGTCCAGCCTACTCGGTTGAGCAAGTCCAGATCATTGCGAAACATCCTGTGTGGACCGGTCGAAAATCGGCCTATTACGTGAATGCTCCAGGCGAGGTCATAATCCGCGACAGCCTCTATTGGGGCTTCCCGATCGCATTGCTGCATGGCATGCGGCGAGAAGAGTTCGCCCAGCTCAAAGTACGGCATGTCCGGCAGATTGCAGGCATTTGGGTGTTCGACCTGTACGCTCACGACCTTGATCTTAAGAAACCGGCTTCGAAACGCCATGTGCCGATCCATAGCCGGCTGTTGGGGCTCGGCTTCATTGAAGCGCTCGTAACCGGGCGGAATCCGGATGAACGGCTGTTTGCAGACCTCTCGGCCAGCGGTGACGACAAGCTTGGGGACGGCCTCGGCAAACGTTTCGGCCGGGTGATCGACCATCAGGGCATTGTTGTCGTGCGAAAAAACGGTACGCAGTCCGACGGGTGTTTCCACCCGCTCCGGCATCGCTTTGTGACGGATCTGCTGAGGGCTGGCGTGCGCGAGCACCTTGTGGACACACTGGCCGGTCATGCGTCTCAGGCAAGGGATAGACAAGCACGAGAAAGCGAGCGCCTCCGCCGCGAGGAGAATTTTGAGATCTCCGAACTGAAAGAGGCGATTGAAAGGCTACCGGACTTCGTGGACTTTACGCCCTGGATCGAAGCCTGGAACAAATTCGGCGGTAGCCGATCTGATTAACCGTTGTTGGTGCCGCTCGCAAAGGCACCGGCTTTGCCATCCCGATCAGCCGCAGGATCAAGGCAGTCGACGTTGTGGACGTGCTCACCGACCTGCTTATCCAGCGCGGAGCGCCTGGTCATATTCGTTCAGACAACGGCCCCGAGTTCGTAGCCTAGGCTGCCCGGGAGTGGATCGCTGCCGTCGGCGCCAAGACGGCCTACATCATGCCAGGCAGTCCCCGGGAGAACGGCTATTGCGAGAGCTTCAACGTCCAACCCCGCGATGAACTGCTCGATGGCTAAATCTTCTACACGCTCAAGGAGGCACAGATCGTCATCGAAAGCTGGCGGTACCACTACAATACGACCCGACCGCATTCATCGCTCGGGTATGAGCCGCCTGCACCAGACGCCATCTCATGGCCCCTCCCTGACGATCTCGGCTTCTATTTCCTGTCGTATCTCGCGAGCCCGGAGCGCTGCCGCACTGTGGAGGGCAACCGTTTCGTTTCCCAAGCTCCAGCTCGTCCCTTCGTCGCTGCGAGAAGCCCAAGCCGCGCAGAGCAAGCGGTGCAGGTCTGCCGGCCTCTCTGGCCGGCCATGACGCGAGACGAAGTCGGGACTGGCGACCAGCACGTTGCGAAAGGTGAGAAGCTGTCGCGCAATCATGGTCTCGTGCAAAATCGTGTTGACCCGAAGGGCCACATCGATCCCGTCTTCGATCAAGTCCACCCGCCGATCAGTGGAGTAGACGTGGATTGAAACGTCGGGATAGCGGCGCTGAAAGGCCGACAGCAGCTCCCACCAAGGCTCGAACACCGGGCGCAGCGACAATAGCAGGCGGCCTTTCAGCTGTGCTTCATCCTCAACTAGCGCCTGCTCGGCCTCGAGCAGTACCTCGATGCTTCCCACCGTATGCTCGTATAACCGCGTGCCAACAGGGGTGAGCTTGATGCCGCGCGCTCCACGCTCAAGGGGTTGCACTCTCAAGCCTTTTTCCAGCTCACTGATGCGGCGGCTTAGCGTTGGAAGAGGCACGTTCAGCCGGTTTGCTGCCCCTGACAGGCTTCCAGCCTGAACAACCGCAACAAACATTCGAGCGGCGTTGAGATCCATAAGTAGCCTTCCAATTCTGATAGGCAGCTTACCAATCGGCAGCTTCTGTTCTGCCGCTCGAAAGATTAGACCGGCTCAACATATCTAACAGCCCCCCTGCAGCACCCGGAGGCGGTCCGCTTTTGCAAGCAGTGGTTGGTACGCGGCAATCAGGAGACAGCGCATTGACTAAGCCAGAGAGTGAATCGGCTCCACCAGCCCCAGCTTCAACTTGGATCCCCAAGGCGCCCTCGCCTGCCGACAACTCGCATATGGGCGATGACTTCGCCAAGGCTTATGAAGAGGCTGCAACTCGCATCATAGAGCCACTTTCACTTGCTGCGCTCAATATGGTGGGTGATGTTGGCCCTCGACGCGCCAATCGACATTGTGGCGGGCACCGGTGCGCTGAGCATTCCGGCTGCCGAACTCGGCGCAAAGGTTCTGGCGGTGGACATCGCACCAGGCATGGTGAGGCGCCTTGCCCCAACTCGCGAGGTTCCCCAGTTGCGAGGCGCGCCTGATGGACGGCCAGGCATTGGAGCTGAAGGACGCGGCTTTTTCCGTGGCCGGAGTAAGCTTGCTTCCTGATTGGAGAAAAGGCTTGCGTGAGCAGGCGCGTGTTTTACGACAAGGCGGACGCGGATGCGTTGCGACTTGGCGGATCTTGCCGGGCGGAGGACCTTTCCTGGTCATGGCCCAAGCGCTTCGCTCCGTATTCCCCGATCGCCCACCCCCTGCTCCGCCCGAGGGATTTGTCGCGCTGTCCGATCCCGCAAGGCTGCAGCACGAGCTTGCTGACGCCGGTTTTTCGGACGTCTCGGTAGAGGAAGTCGACGCCGTCTGGGAAGGACCTGCGGGCGAAGCGTATCTGGACTAGCTCAAGGATCTTCACCCTTACATGGGGCCATATCGGATACTGGATCAAAGGCAGCGTCGCCAGGTACATAACGCCATCCTCGCCATTGTGGATCAAGCCGCTTCGAACGGTCGCGTCCGCTTGCACTCGTCTGGAGTGATTGCCGTCGGAACCCGTCTTTCTTGATAGCGGCTGGCCGCTGGCCGGCGTCCTTGTAACATCGGGCTCCCACTTCAATTCAGGTGGAAGGCATCGCCCGCAATCATACCTATGGTGCCTTCATGGCATCGATAAAGGCGCGAAGGGCTGGAGGTTGGTTGAGCCGGCCAGCATAATACAAATGATTGGGCGGCACGTGGTAGTGCCAGTCCTCCAGCACCCGAACCAGCTCTCCCGAGGCTAGATAAGGCGCAACATGTCGCTGCAGCAGGATGGTGACGCCCACGCCTTCGCGGGCGCAGGCGAGCAGCAAATCATTGTCGCTCGTCACGAACGTGCCGGGAGCGTCTAAAGCCAGCGTCTGGCCATCGCGCTCAAAGGTCCAGCGGTGGATGAAGCGGGCCGAAGGGTAGCGAAAGTTGAGGCAGTTGTGCCCTGTTAGATCCTGAGGGTGCTGCGGCGTTCCGAATTGGGCGATATAGGACGGCGCGGCGACCACATAGAGCGTATCACCTTCATCAAGCCGAATGGACACCATGTCCTTTTCCAGCGAGGGCGCTCGCCTGATACCAGCATCGAACCCTGCGGCCACGATGTCCACCAAGCCATCATCGATCACCAGCTCCACGACGATTTCGGGGTAATCGGTCGAGAAGCGGCGCAGCTTGGGCAGCACCAGCTCAAACGCTGCTGAGCGATGCGTTGTAACCCTAACCCGCCCGGAGGGGCGGCCGCGATCAGCGTCAAGGTCAGCGATGGCGAGATTGATCTCCGCCATAGCGGGCCGCAAGCGGGCCAGCAGCCGTTCACCGGCCTCCGTCGGGGCAACGCTGCGAGTGGTGCGATTGAGCAGGCGCACGCCCAGTCGGTTCTCCAATGCCTTGACTCGGTGGCTCAATGCGGATGCGGAAACACCTAGCAGAGGGGCAGCCCGGCTAAAGCCGCCCGCCTCCACTATTGCGGCCAGAACAGCCATGTCGCCCCAGGTGTCACGATCCATTGCTGAACTCCATTCACAAGCCTTGCAAGTTCTTCCCAGCTAGTCCTCAGGGATCACAGGATACATCTTTGGTCCTGTCAACACGAAAGGACACTTCCATGTTTCTGAAAACCAGCTTCGTCGCCCTTGCCCTACTCGCCGCTTCTCCCGTTGCCATGGCAGCAGAAAGCTTGGTTTCGGATCGCGAGATCAACGGTCATTCGATCAGCGAGATCGAGGCAAATCTTAAAGCCAAAGGCATCGACGTCACGGGCCTCGAGAAATGGGGTGACGCATTGCGTGCTCACGCCCAGAGCTCAAGTGGCGACGTCTACTGGGTATTCGTCGATCAGCATACATTTCGGACGCTCGAGGCCGGCCCTGCAGTAGCCACCAGCCTTGACGTAGGCACGACCTCGGACGCCGTCCGCACCGCGCCTTCCTCATCTCAGGCGCCACTCTCACTGTCTCAGAACAGTGACGAGTAACCGACCTGACTCGAGGCTGTCACCAGCCTCGAGTCCTATTGGCTTGTGCCGGGAAGATCCCCCGGGCAAAGGTCCAATTGAGCTTCCAACCTATGCAAACTTGGCGGGCCAGGCGGAAAGTGCCTGCTCGGCCACCGCTTCCAGCATCGCGCGATTAAAGCCGGCTTTGGCCTGCAAGGCCATGCCGTGCAGGACTGCCATCAGGAAAGCCGCAAGGGCTGCGGGCTTGGCGGTCGGGGGCAAGTCACCCTCGGCTACTGCCCGCTCGAAGCGCTCGCGGAATTGGATTTCACCTGCTGCCCGGACATCGATCAGCGCTTGTCGGATCGGCTCGGCATCATCCGATGCAGCCACAGCGCCATTGATGTTCAAACAGCCCGTATGCCCGGGATAGCGGGTGTTCAGGTCGGCTGAGCTGAACAGCATATGGGCAGCGACATCCCGTGCTGTCGGCAGAGCGAGAGCTTCGGGAATGAAGGTCAGGTAGTGCTCGTTGTAGCGCGCCAAGGCCAGGCGAAACAGCGCTTCCTTATTGCCGAAGGCGGAGTAAAGCGCCGGCCTTTCCACGCCAGCGGCCTTGGTGAGGTCGGCATACGAAGCCCCCTCATAGCCCTTGTCCCAAAAGACCCCCAGCGCCGCATCAAGTACTTTATCGGGGTCAAACTCGCGATGACGTCCCATCAGCTCAACTCAACACATTCCATAACGGCTATTACTAGACCGCTTGACACGCCACGTCAAGGTTTCGTAATGGGCATTAGCGTAACGGACGTTATGCATAGGATTTCGCCGCATTATACGCCCGGCCGGAAGCTGGTCGTCCATGAAAGACTTCTCATGTCAAATATCTTAACAGGCAAGATTGCCCTGGTGACTGGTGGCTCGCGCGGTTTGGGTGCCGCCACAGCTGAGGCGCTGGCTGACCAAGGCGCAGATGTCGCCATCAGCTATGTTGCCTCCGCCGGGAAAGCCGAAGCACTGGTCGACAAGCTCAAGGCGAAGGGTGTGCGCGCCCTGGCGATCCAAAGTGATCAGGCTGACACCGCCGCGGCAAAACCCTTGATTGAAAAGGTCCTGGCCCATTTTGGCAAGCTCGACATCCTCGTCAACAACGCGGCGATCGTCGCCAAGGGGCAGATGGTCGACGATCTCGCCCTGGATACGGGCGCTCTCGACCAGCAGTGGCAAGTCAACGTCCTCGGCGTGGTGGCGACCACGCGGGCGGCAGCATCGGTGCTCTCCGATGGCGGCCGCATCATCTTCATCGGCTCGCTGAACGGCACCCATGCTCTGGTTACCGGTGTTGCCGACTATGCGGGAGCCAAAGCCGCCATCAACGGCTACGCCAGGGGTGTCGCCCGAGATCTGGGTGGACGCAACATCACGGTCAACGTCGTCCAGCCCGGCGCGATGCCCACCGACATGATGGCGAACGTCTTCGGCGGCACTGTTGCTCCCGAGGCTTTCCTGGATCTGCACCCTATCCGCCGGATCGCCACACTCGAGGAAGTGTCAGAGGTGATCTGTTTTCTGGCAGGCCCGCATGCCGGCTACATGACGGGCGGCATTATCGATGTGGCTGGCGGCCTTGGCATCTGAACGCTCGAGGCCAGCACGCGGGCTATGCTCAAAAGTCAGCTTTCTATATCAGCATGTTAGGAGTTGAAGTGACCAATAAGTTTGGGGCGAAAACCACTGCCGACGAGGTGCTGGCCGACATAAACTTGACCGGCCAGCGCTTTTTGGTGACTGGAGCTGCCGGCGGCATCGGCCTGGAAGCCGTGCGCAGCTTGGCCGCTCGCGGTGCCGCTGTGGTTGGTACCGTCCGGGACCTGGGCAAGGCAGACTCCGCCCTGCGGGCTGCGCGGGACGCCGCCGCACTGGCTGGTGGGACCATCGAACTGGTTGAGCTTGATCTGGCGTCGCTGCAAAGCGTCCGCGCCGCTGCAGACAAGCTGCTGGCCAGCGGCCGGTTGTTCAACGCCATGATCGCCAATGCCGGCATCATGGCCGCCCCGTTCGCCCTCACCATCGACGGCTTCGAAAGCCAGTTCGCGGTTAATCATCTTGGCCACTTCTCTTTCATCAACCGCATCGAGCCGCTGCTCGCCGATGATGGGCGCCTGGTGGTCCTGACGTCCCAAGCGCATCGCGTAGCCGACATCGATCTGGACGATCCCAACTTTGCCCAGCAGGCCTATGACCCCTTCGTGGCGTATGGCCGATCCAAGACCGCCAATGCCCTGTTCGCGGTGGAATTTGACCGGCGCCACCGCGGTCGCGGCATTCGGGCCGCTGCCGTGATGCCGGGAAACAGCATCACCGATCTGCCCCGTTATTTCTCACAGGAGGAACTGCAAGGCTTGTTCGAGACGGTCGGCAAGGCGCGCGCCGAGGCAGGGCTGCAGCCGGCAGAGCTTAAGGACATTTCCCAAGCAGCCGCGACGACGGTTTGGGCTGCCGTTGTGGCCGATAAGAACGAGATCGGCGGAAAATACCTCGAGGATGTCGCGGTCGCACCGGTCAATGACACGCCCAACCCGTTTGCCGATGGGGTCAGGTCATATGCGCTGGACACCGCGCGCGCCGCGCAGCTTTGGGCGAAAAGCGAAGAACTGGTCCAGTCCGTCTAGGAGCTGTCATGACCACGATCGGCATCATCGGTGCAGGCGAAGTCGGCACGCAATTCGCGCGCGCAGCTATCGCGAATGGCTACCACGTCGTGCTGGCCAATTCACGAGGCCCTGAAACGCTGCGCGACCTCGTTCAAGAACTGGGGCCATCAGCTCAAGCCGCAACTGCGGCACAAGCTGGAGCCGCAGCCGATTTCGTGGTCGTGGCAGTGCCGCTCAAGTTGATCAACAACATGCCTGTCGAAGAACTCGCAGGCAAAATCGTGCTCGACACCAACAACTACATGATCTGGCGTGACGGCCATTTCCCCGTTGTCGATTCCGGCGAAAAGACGGTGCACGAACTGCGCCAGGAGCAGCTTCCCGCATCAAAGGTGGCCAAGGCCTTCACCCATATCCAGGCGCCCCGGATCAACAGCTGGGGCCAACCACCCCGATCTCCCGGCCGCCTGGCGCTGTCAACCTCGAGCAATTTCCCCGAGGCGGTGGAGTTGGTCACCCGGCTCTACGACCAGTTCGGTTTCGATACGGTGGACCATAGTCCGCTCAGCCAATCGTGGCGCAGCGCTCCCGGGCAACCGGCGTGGAAGCAGGAGCGCCAAACCCGGCCCGAGCTGATGGCCAATTTGGCCCGAGCCCGCCCCATCGTTCTGGCCTAGTCAGCCTCCATTCAAGGATTATCCGCCACGACCTCGACCGCCGTCGCGCCCTCCTTGCCGTTATGGGGAGCGGTGCTTGCCATGAGCCTTGGCATATTTGGTATTGTTGGAGCCGAGCTTTTGCCGGCAAGCCTGCTCACCTCCATGGCCAACGACCTTCAGGTCACCGAAGGCATGGCCGGCCAGGCTGTGACCGTGACTGCCGGCGTCGCCGTCCTTGCCAGCCTGCTCGTTGCCGCCGCGAGCGGTCGCGTGGATCGCCGCAAGGTGCTGATTTTTCTCACCTCCCTGCTGGTCATTTCCAATCTCCTTGTGGCCGTGGCCCCTTCGCTGAACCTGTTGCTGCTCGCCCGCATGCTGCTCGGGATTTCGCTTGGCGGCTTCTGGGCATTGTCCGCCGCGACAATGATGCGGCTGGTCCCGGAGAACGACATCGCCAAGGCATTGGCAATCCTGTTCGGGGGCGTTTCTGCGGCTACCGTGTTTGCCGCGCCGCTTGGCAGCTTGTTGGGCGATCTATGGGGATGGCGAGCCGTTTTTGTGGCAGCGGCAGGTTTGGGCGCCCTTGCTCTCCTCGCGCAATTGGTGCTGCTGCCGCCCATGCGTTCCGAGCAGGCGGCACGTTTGGGTACCGTGTTTGGCTCTTGCGCCGGCCGGGCCTGGGCTTGGGAATGTTGGCTTTCCTGCTGGTGTTCACTGGCCATTTTGGCTTCTTCACCTGTCTTCGCCCGTTTCTTGAAACGGTGACGCGAGCGGGCCCGATGGGTGTCACCTCCATCCTGCTCATCTTCGGCATCGGCACCTTTGTTGGCAATTCAGTGAGCAGCAGGCTGATCGAGCGTTCGATGTTCGGGACGCTGGGAACAATGCCCCTTCTGCTTGCGGTTTTGGCCATCCTCCTGGCGACCCTTGGTGGCAACGCGTTTGCCGACGCGGCACTCACCGCCATTTGGGGTTTCGCCTTCGGCATCATTCCGGTCTCCTGGTCGACATGGGTCACCCAAGTCGCACCTGATGAGGCAGAGTCAGGCGGCGGCTTGTTGGTGGCAACCGCCAATCTCGCTATCTCCATTGGCGCTGCGGCAGGCGGCTGGATCTTCGACAACAATGGTTCGCGGATGGTATTCTTTGCCTGTGCGGCGGTTCTGGCCTTGAGCTTCGTGTCGACCCTCATGCTGAAGGCCCGCCCGAGGCGATGACTCATTCCTCGGTGCAGGTACCCGTTACCTCACCTGCCCCAGAGTCTGGTTCGTATCACCAGCGGCTCACGAGACCGTGGCGGGCAGCGACAGCGCCTTGTTCGTAAGACCGGATGGTCACTGTCTCGCCTTAGCCATGTCACCCCAAGTGTCACGATGCATTGCTGAGCCCCATTCACAAGGCTTGCAAGTTCATCCCAGCTAGTCCGCAGGGATCACAGGAGACATCTTTGGTCCTGTCAAAACGAACAACAGTTCCATGTTTCTGAAAACACGAAAGGGCATCACAATGGCTGAAAAAGTTTGGTTTCTCACCGGCGGATCACGCGGCTTCGGTCGGATCTGGACGGAGGCGGCGCTCAAGCGCGGGGACAAGGTTGCAGTTACTGCGCGCGACCCAGCCTCGCTTGTCGAACTGACGGAAAGGTTCGGCGATCAAGTGCTTCCGCTGACGCTCGACGTCACCAACCCCGATGCCGCGCTCAAGGCCGTTCACATGGCCCACGATCATTTCGGCCGGCTTGACATCGTCGTTTGCAATGCGGGCTTCGGGATGGTCGGCGCGGTAGAGGAGGTCAGCATTGAACAAGCGCGCCTCGTTATGGACACCGACTTCTTTGGCATGCTGGCAGTCGTAAAAGCTGCGTTGCCGATCATGCGCGCCCAAGGGTCTGGTCACATCCTGACTGTGGCCAGCACCGCGGGCATCATGGCGACACCATGCGGTGGGCTCTATAATGCGGCCAAGTTCGCGGTCGTAGGCCTGGGTGAAGCCCTTGCCGGCGAAGTCGCGCGGCTGGGCATCAACGTCACGATCATCGAGCCAGGCCCGCACGCTACGGACTTCACGAGCGCGTCCTCGATGGTCGTTGCCCAGCCGATCGACGCCTACGGGCCCCTTCGAGACGAACTTGCGGCGGCGTATCCGGCCGGGGGCGCTAGTGATCCGCGTACAACAGCTGCCGCAATATTGGCAGTTGTGGATGCCCCCTACCCGCCCTTGCACCTGCTGCTTGGCAGCGGCCGGGCACAGATCGATCAAGTCTATGCCAGCCGGACCGCCGACTGGGATGCCTGGTCTGACGGTCCGCACTGAGCCTCGCGTGGAGCAAGAGGGGACCCGCCGCGGTCGCAATGAACGAGGACCGTCGACAAAACAGCGGGTCGGCTGGCTTGAAGCCCGGTCGGTAGTTGCCTCCGTCCAGATCGGCGCCAGGCGGCCGAGCAAGTGCTGGACAGTGTCACTTCGCTTGCAGGCTCGATCTTCGACGCCGACGTGCAGAACACTCTCGGCCAGCCGAACCGGCCAAGCATTGGTTGTCCTCAACCTAGCACTCAGTCGTCCGGCCCATCTCCTCAGAGTCTTTAACGCAGCATGTCGACCAGGGCGACCAGTGCGGGGGTCCGTTGCCGCCGCGATGGATAGTAAAGATGATAGCCCGGTGAAGGCGGGCACCAATCCTCGAGGCACCGCACGAGGCGCCCTTTGCTGAGATGATCAGCGACTTGATCCTCAAAAACATAAGCCAGCCCGTATCCGGCCAAAGCGGCTGCCTCCAGAGTGTCCCCGTCGTTGACCACCAGGGTGCCGTCTACCGTGACGTCGAGGGGGCGTCCGCCTTGCTAAAAGTGCCACTTGGCGATGTTTCCAGCGCTCGCCATGCGGAAGTTGATGCAGTCGTGGCGGGCGAGATCCCAGGGGTCCTTGGGAACCCGATAGCGGGCGAAATAGTCCGGTGTCGCCACGACCGCAGCGCGGGCGTCCGGCCCGATCGGCACCGCCACCATGTCCTGTTCAACCTGGCGGCCAAACCGGATCCCGGCATCAAAACCGCCGGCGACGATATCGGCAAAGGCGTCGTCGGCGAATATCTCAACCTTCACTCTGGGATAAGCCATCCGGAACGCCTCGAGGGCTGGCAGGACCAGGGACTTGGCGGGAAAGCGGATGGTCGTCAGGCGGATGGTGCCGGATGGCGTATCGCTTGACCCCGCGAGCGCCTCACCCACGCCGCTCTGCCTGGCTTCATTGCCCGCAACCGGGGCACGATCATCAATATCGGTGGGTCCTGGCCTTCCAGGCTTTGCCAAAACCAAGGCTTTTGTGCTGCTGTTCACGAGCGGACTGCAGCAGGAACTCAAGGACACAGCCATCCGGGTGCAGGCAGTGCTGCCCGCCGGTGTTGCCACCGAGATCTACGATGGCTCGATCATGCCGCTCGACCAAAGCCCGGCGGAACTGATCATGAGCGTAGATGCGATGGTCGACGCGGCCCTCGCAGGTCTGGATAGCGGCGAAGAGGTCACCTTGCCATCAGTGGCGGACATCGAGCTCTGGCGCCAATACGCTGCAAACTCCCAGGCACTGTTCGCGCCAGTCAAACCGGGTCCCCGGCGCCTCGTTACCGCGTCTAGACAATACGACAACTCAGCTTCTCCTGGCTCAAGCCCGCATCCTCCCTTCTCAGCAAGTCTGCAAGATGGGGGGATGCGTCACTGTCATCTTCCCCGGCGTGCTCGCATTACCGGCCGGAGGACTTGCCCTGCCTGGCGCTATGGTGGCGCAGGAGAATGATCTCGCGCTCGCTTCAGAATGAACCCTGCTCTCGAGCGAGCGTTGACAGATAACAGGAATGCGCAGAGCCCGACCCAGTTGGGCACATTGGACATGCGCTCCGTGAACTCCAAGGCAAAGCAAAGCGTGCCTTGGAGTCCGGACGATCATGCCTCTATTGTCTCGTGAAGAACTTCAGCAACAGTTGTTCAGTGCGTTCGGGGCACTCCGAAGCGAGCCAGTGGCCGCAGCCCTCAAGGCTTTCACCGCGCAAATCAGTAGCAGCAGTCTCCAACTGCATGCCGAGCAATCCGCCAGTGCTGATAATCCCTGCCCCCGCTATTTCGGCCTCTGGCGTAGCTTCGCCGCCAAGCCACAACACTGGCATTTCAAGCTTGTTGCCGGCATCGAACCACGCTTTGTTTGCAGCGGCATCGCTTTCGAAAGCGCGGTAGTAGTTGAAACCCGCACGCATTGCTCCGGCTGCAGTGTAGGTGCGCAGGAACTCCTGAATGTCGGTCTCCTCAAAGCCGCGCGGATTGTACGTGAAGCCGCTCCAAAATTGGTCGAGGAAGAGGCGCTCACGGCCTTGCGTCAGTAGCTCTGGCAGGTCCGGCACCTTGTTGAAGGCGAAGTGCCATGGCGCAACGGCTTCAGAATGGGGCATTCCCATCAATGGAACGTCCAGAATGGCGACGCGCTCTACCAAGTCAGGGTGATTACGTGCGATAGCAAAAGCGATCTGGCCGCCCAGATCGTGACCTGCGATCGAGAAGCGGGTCAAGCCGAGCTTACGTGCGAGAGAGACGATGTCCTCACCAATTCGATCTTTATGGTAGCCACCTTCCGGTCGGGTTGTATCGCCGAGGCCACGTGTGTCCACTGCGATCACATCGAAATTTTGGGCCAGACCGGGCATGACCTTGTGCCATTCCCACCATGTCGTCGGCCATCCGTGGATCAGGATTAGCGGCTCCCCCTCGCCGCCACGAACGTAGTGGAGGCGCACATCTCCTACGGCAGTGCGATGGTGGGAAAAACCCGTGTCTGGACCCAAAGCGGGGGTCAGCGACCGGGCTGTCTCGCTTGCTGTGGCAGCCGGTGTTCCGGCAGGGCTGGCTTCTTGTGCCGACGCCGCAACATTGAGCATCGGCGCGATCATCAAACTGAGCGCGAACGCGTACTTGCCAAATTGTTTCATAATCAGTCCTTCTTCTTGAGAGCGTGAAAACGCACGATCAGGATCAGCGCGAGGGCTGACCAGCGACAGCGATACGCTCGTCATAAGTGAGCCGTGGCATTCGCCCGCGAGGGCGAACTCCCTTGATTTCGGTCCAACTGCTCGTTGTGGACAAAAACATCGAGACCAATGGCAGCGCCAATGACGAAACCCGAGACGTAACGTACGTTATAGTAATGATCATTACGTTAATTGGCTTCTATCGTCAAGCGGTCAGTAGCGGCCGGTCGGCCCAGTTTTGCGCCGCATTGGCGCATTGCCTCCTGATCAGGTGTTCAAGCGGCTGAAGACCGATTCCAATCGGTCAACGCCCAGACCCACTGTGATCAAGGTGATCCTTGGCTGCGTCAACGAGGCTATGGAAGCCAGATGCACCCAGTTCCGCGTGATCCGGCGTCCTTGTGTCGGCCTTTACCATTGCTTCAGCGACGAGGCGAAGATACTTGACATGAAGTCTTATCGCGCCGGCGCCGCCGAATTCGCTATAGGCCATGGGCAGGCCATGCAGCCGCGGAATGGTGCTGCCGCAAAGCCGCTTTCGAGGGCATCGAGCAACTGTTCGCCATGATGATCCGCGACTTAAAGTCAGGCAAACGCGTGATAGGCAAGCCGTGATCGTGATGGAAGAGCCGGCTTATACTTGAACCCGATTGCTGGGCCCGTTACTGGCTACAATAGTTCAGTGTAGGCATCGATCCGAACAGGGCCAACCAAGAGACGCCCAAACGAAAGTGCCCTGCCCTACAACCTGCCAGACATGTCCGCTTTCAGCCACACGCTCAACAACCTTCGATGGCCGAAATGGGGTCGGCTCCGGACCGGCACCTTTGGGGTGGAACCTGACTACAGCTCTTGGGCGCGAACAGAAGAATGCTGACGGTCCCCACCTGGCGGCACAGGACCGCGGAGCAAGGTCAGCTCAGTGGGGCCGCACCCCGCTATCCAGATGATAGATTCCTAAACGAACAGCGGCGGCAACTAAACCGGCTTTGCCGCGCCATGTTTAAGGCCATCCAGGAGCAGTGCAACCATAGGGGCAGAATGGTCCGGTTTGCCTTCGTGGTCCGGGGTCGAAAGCAAGGCTACCGCCCGCAATAGATCCCATGGGTCCACATCATCTCGTATCGCTCCAGCAGCTGCTGCAGCGCTTAACAGCGTCCCACATGCCGGTTTGAGGCGAGCCTCGAAGTATGCTGGTAGAGCGGCATAGGCCGGGTTGCCCGTGTGAAGCGACTTGGCCAAACCGCGCTTAGTGGAGATGAAATCCAGATAGCGTTCCATCCACAGCATCAGTGCCCGCTCAGGCTCGTACTCTTGTCCGATGGTCGTTGCCGCCGTAGCGCAGGCGTCGACTTCCTGCCGAAAGACCGCTTCGATCAGATCCGAGCGATGGGGGAAGTGCCGATAGAATGTGCCCACTCCTACTCCTGCCCGTTCGGCGATTTCACGCACAGGGGCATCGACGCCAGTTTCTGCAAAGACCTCTTTGGCGGCTCGCAACAGTGTCTCCAGGTTGCGCTTGGCGTCGGCTCGACGCCCACCCACGTGCTGCTGCACCTTCGCCTTTGAAACCAAATTTTGCGTAGTATCAGAGCCGCGCACGAAATACCCATTGCTAAACGGAACATCGTTCCGTATTTATCCGGACGCCTGTTCCGCTTCTAGTTACCGGAATCGGTCCTGCGTCACAACAAGAATTACTGGAAGTGTCCTTATGAGCGAACAACGCATTGCCCTAGTCACCGGGGCCAACACAGGTATTGGTCTTGCCATTGCGCAAGGGCTTGCCAAGCAAGGCCTGACCGTTCTCGTCGGCTCGCGGAGCTTGGCAAAAGGCCTCGCGGCGGCTGAGAGCATCGGCGCCTCGGCTCATGCCATTCAGCTTGACGTCACGGACCCGGCGTCGATTGCGGCAGCCGCCGAGCGGATCCGGGCTGAGTTCGGCGGGCTCGATATCCTGATCAACAATGCGGGGGTCTCGCATGCGGGTCGCCCTGGCATGACGTTCCCAGAGATCATGAAGACCAACTCTCTTGCTACTGCCCCTATCGATGATGTGCGGGCGGTCTGGGATACCAACGTGTTTGGTCTCATTGCTGTCACGCAGGCCATGCTGCCCTTCCTGCGCGAGTCTCCTGCTGGCCGGATCGTCACGATCGGCAGCTCCGGCGGTTCGATGAGCGAAAATTCCAAGCCCGACAATGCGCACCGCACCATGTACGGCAATTATTCCTCGTCAAAGTCGGCCGCACATGCCGCAACGCTCGCATTTGCACTGAGTCTTGAATCGACCAACATCAAGGTCAACGTCGCCTGCCCCGGCCACACGGGCACGGCCCTCAACAACTTCTCCGGGGCCCGCACACCTGAACAAGGCGCACGTCGTGCCATCGAACTGGCACTGATTGGTGCCGATGGCCCGACGGGAACATTCTCGGACGAGAATTGCCCAGTTGCGTGGTGATCGGCACGGCGGAAAGGTAGCGTCAGCGTATACTTGTTACCGGTGCGACCGCCTTGGCTCCGCCCTTGCTCCGGAACTGATCGAGGGAGGCCATAAAGTGGTTGGCCTTGCGCGTTCCGAGCGATCAGCCAAGGCTCTTGCAGCAGTAGAAGTAAAGGTCCACCACGGCGACCTGCCGATTCGGAAGGCCTGCGGTCAGCCGTGTCTTGGCGGACGTGGTCATCCACACTGAATTCAAGCACGACTTCGCCGATTTTCGCGCGAGCGCTGAAGCCGATTACCAGGCCATACGCACCATAGGCGACACGCTACAAGGCTCCAGCGCCACTTGTTATAACATCCGAATTGCCAATTGTTGCGGGACAACCGCCGTCAGGGAGCGCCTCCCCCCGAAGGTCCGAAGACCCGACGGCAGAGCTGGCCAGCGGAGGCATACGCCTGGGGAGACCGCCCCAGGCTAGTCCTGCGAGGTCTGCCTCGTGTCGCATAAACGCCTTACCCGATACCGCGGTCACTGGATTCCGGCGCAACTCAAACGGCATCGAACAACGTCAAAAGCGCCCCACGCCAGTACTCACCTAAAGCAGCTCGTAGCTCGGCATCAAAATCGATTTGAGCCAGTGGGTGCCTCTCAAGGCCGGCGTTGCCTTTTATGCGCTCAGGCATATCCAAGGTTTGCCAAAGCCCACGTGTCAATGCGTAAGTCCGGATGAGCAGATGGAGTCCGTGCCCGGCTGAAACAGAAAGGGTGACATCGACCGCTTGTCCCGCACTTTCCAAAGCCTGAGCAAAGGAGTCTTTGAACCGCCAGAATTCATCTGCTGGCAGATTTGCTTCAAGCTGGCCGTAGCCAAGTGAATCAAGACGTAAAAAATATGGGTGTGTGTCTAGAAATTTAGCAAACCTGTCGATGAACCCGGCGATAACGACGGCATTGTCTGTAGAAGGCCGGGTAAAGCTCGCCTCGACGCTGGCAAAAAGCGCGTCCCACTCACGCGAAAGAAGGGCCGTGAATATCTGCTCTTTGGTTTCGAAGTACAGATACACGGTTCCTTTCGCTAAACCGGCTGTGGCTGCAATGGCGGCAACTGCTGGCAGACGGCGCGTGTCTTGGAGAAACAAGGTTAAGGCGGCACCGAGTATATCATCACGACGCGCTTCCTTATCTTCCCTGGCATGCGCGTGTTTGACCATCAATCTAGCCCCTAAGTGCCCGCGACATGATCCGCATCTGAGCCGGTTTCGTCAGAAAACGGGATCCAGCAGCCACAAGCTTGTTCAATGAACCGGCCACAACCGTTTGACGACCGGCGAAAAGCGCCTTCAACCCTACCGCCGCAGCCATCCTGGGTGAAGTCATCGTACGCTTCATGGACTGGCTCGTTTCCTGTCCCGATGCGGTTAGAAAGCCCGTATCCATAAGCCCCGGTGATAATACCGTGGCGACCACATTGTATGGTGACAATTCGGCATGGAGTGCTTCACCAAAATGGCGCACATATGCCTTGGTGGCAGCATAAGCGGCATAGGTGGGGCACGGCATAAAGGAAGTAAGGCTCGCCACTAAAAGGATATGACCGCTACCGCGATTGACCATCTCGACAGCGATGGCATGGGTGAGCGTTGTAAGGCTTGCGATGTTTAACTGGAGCATTCGATCAACAGCCTGAGCAGGTTGATCAATGAAGTTGCCATGCAAGCCTTGGCCTGCGTTGTTGATCAAGACATCAATGTCGATCCCGCTTGATCTGATTGTCTTGATCAGATCGGCGGCACCATTCTCTCGGCTCAGGTCTGAGTGTTCAATCCTAATCTGTACGCCATGTTTTTGTAAGTCGGATGCGACTGCTTGGAGCCGATCGATGCTACGAGCTACAAGGATCAAATTATATCCTCGCTCGGCCAGTAGAGAAGCAAATTCTGCGCCCATGCCTCCGGAGGCTCCAGTTACCAATGCCCACTTGCCAACCGATTCCATATTAGGTTTCCAACTTCTGACCGACAGTCATTTATTATGACCGATAGTCATATTCAAGCGGCTTCATCTCAAAAATGCGGTGGTGCACGATGCTTGCGATTGCTTTCTGAGGTTTCGCTGGCAGTATGAGCCCGCTCAGGGCGTTTCAGGTCTGAAGGTGATACTGGTGCCCTGCGCCTCGGGGTAGACTGCAGTCGGTCGATTTTCGGAGCCGTGCACAGGAAAGCGGACGTGAGGCGAGCGCAGTTGGGACGATCGACATGCCAAAGGCGTTGGGCGAAGCGGCTGCGATGCCAAAAAGCAGCTCTCGCTCACAGATGACGCTGTCGCGGCTTCACGTCACCATGCTGTTGCGGTGATCGCGATCTTTGGAGCGCGCGTTCGGAAGTGAGTGGCGCCCGCCTTCCCTTGAGGGTACCCAGGACGTGCTCGAGGGCGTAGCGTCTGGCCGACGCTGGGATGCGCGACCCACTTACCTGGAAAGAATATTGCCGCTGAACATCCCACCTTTGTACACGGGTTCAGCAGTGTCCGTCGTGAGCAGGACAAGTTCACTGCGCTCAACGGTGACAATGTTCTGTGTCGTGCTGGCAAGTACGACGGCGTCGCCGGCGCTCAATCGAGCTTCATCGACCCTGATGCTGCCGGCAAACACATAGAGCAGTCGAAAAAATGCTCTGGCTGGAACAGATGGAAAATCCAGCGCGCTGCCGGCGGGGAAAGCTCCATCGTCCACCCAGGTCGAACTGCGGATTACCAGCGGGTCGCTGTCGAGCGGTCCGGCGATGCGGCGCCAGGCTTGTTCCGAGACGGGGCTGGGAAACTCGTGAAATTGCACTTGGGGCTTCAGCGCTGCCGCACTGGGCCGCAAGAAGATCTGCAGCGCCCTTAGGGGGCGCCCGCAGGATCAACCAGTTCCTCGTGCTCATAGCGCTGACCGGCGCTCATCAGCATCAGCCGGCTTGGGGAAATTACCTCTTCTTTCCCGACAGTGTCCTTGTGCATAACCCGGCCGCTACGCAGATAGGTGAGGATTTCGTCGTCCTGGTGAGGGTGCATTCCCACCAGCGTCCCGGGAGAAATGGACGCATCGTCTATGCGGCCAATTGAGCCAATCCCGCTATCGGTTGCTCCAGCGGCCAGACCGGGAAACAGGATTTCGATGGAAAACCCGTCCACCTTGTGCCGGCGCTTGGATGCACGCTTGATGATACGAGTTGTGGGAGATTGGACAGGCCGATGGCCATCAATGCTGTTCATGACTTCCTCTGATGGCTCCACTGGCGCTGTGCGCTAGTGGAGCAATGGTGTTGGTGATGTCGGTTTAGTTGGCGAGCTCAAGACGAGGATAGTCGGTGTAACCGCGGGCGCCCTCGCCGTAGAAAGTCGTTGGGTCGGGAGTGTTGAAGGGCCCTCCGACGCGCAGGCGCTCCACCAGGTCGGGATTGGCGAGGAAAGGCACTCCGAAGGCAACAAGGTCCGCGTGTCCCGCGGACAGGACTGCATCGCCTTTGGCCCTGTTGAAGCCACCATTGATGATCACCGTGCGCCCGAACATGGGACGGAATGTTTCGGCAACATTCCCGATCTCAACAGGCCCCGCGTCATAGGCGGCCTTGTTTGGCTCGGTGAGATGAAGATATCCCACGCCGAGGCGATAAAGTTCGCGCACGGCATAGCCGAAGGTTTGGCGCTTGTTGCTGTCGTGCATGCCATAGAGCACGGAAGACGGAGAGAGCCGAACGCCCACTCGGTCGGCTGACCAGGCGGCAATCATGGCTTCGGCCGTTTCCAGCAGGAGCCGGGCACGATTGGCGACGGACCCGCCCCAGCTGTCGTTGCGGTGGTTAGAGCCGTCCTG
Source organism: Devosia sp. Z11_6 (assembly GCF_058133665.1). Classification (NCBI taxonomy): domain Bacteria; kingdom Pseudomonadati; phylum Pseudomonadota; class Alphaproteobacteria; order Hyphomicrobiales; family Devosiaceae; genus Devosia; species Devosia sp. Z11_6. The sequence continues at coordinate 108,828 of NZ_JBYUNQ010000006.1, read as the reverse complement.
CAGGAATTGATCCTGCAGATAGCCATTGGCGCCATGCAGTTCGACACCGTCAAAACCGGCCTCGCGAGCATTGCGCGTGGCCTGGGCAAAGTCCTCGATGATGGACGGCAACTCGGCGGCACCCAGTTCGCGTGGCTGGGGAAAATCGACCCTGCCACGTGGCAAGAAGAAATTGCCAGATGCAGCGACCGGGGAAGGCCCGACCGGGAGTTCGCCATTGCGAATCTCTGGGTGGGAGACGCGGCCTGCATGCCAGATCTGGTTGTAGATCCGGCCTCCCGCAGCGTGAACCGCATCGGTGACTTTACGCCAGCCGGCGATCTGGTCGTCGCGATGGATCCCAGGAGCCCGAATGATCCCATGTGCTTGATCGGAGACCTGCGTGCATTCGGTGATGTTCAGTCCGGCACTGGCGCGCTGAACATAATAGTCGATCATCACCTCAGTGGGGACGCCGTTTTCCATGGCGCGGGTCCGGGTCATGGGCGCCATGACGATGCGGTTAGGCAGGCGCAGTCCGTTGAAGTCATAGGGCGTGAAGAGTTCGGTCATCGTTGTGGTCCTTGGTTTCAGGTCAGAGCATGGTGTTGCCGCCGTCCACGACGATGGACTGGCCGGTCACGAAATCGCTGTCGGGCGACGCGAGGAAGAAGACGGTGCCGACGAGGTCTTCCGGGACCTCCTCGCGCTTGAGGGAGCGAAGATTGATCTGGGCTTCTTGGATGGAGACGGGCAGCGTTGCCCGCGCTTTGGCGGTCATGGTGAGGCCGGGAGCAACAACATTGGCGGTGATGCCCTCATGCCCGAACTCGCGAGCCAGCGACCTGGTCATGCCGATAATGCCGGCCTTGGCGGCGACATAGTGCACCTGGCCAGGGACACCGCCGTAGAACGAGCCTGAGCCGATATTGACCAGGCGGCCCCAGCCCCGACTGATCATGAAGGGAAGGAGCGCACGAGTGAGGAGAGCGGGAGCAACCAGGTTTACGTCGAGGACGCGGCGCCAATCCTCCCCGGTGATCTCTCCGAATGGTTGGACCGGGAACCAGCCCGCATTGTTGACGAGGACATCCACGCGACCGGTGGTCGCCCCGATGTGGCTCACGATCCTGGATATGCCGTCCTCGCTTGCGAGGTCGGCCGCAATCTTATGCAGGCGCCCGTCAGTGCCGAGCAGGTCTAGGCCTTCTTGCGTGAGGCCTGTCGCCACGGCCGTGTCGTCGTTGTCCAGAAAGCGGCGCACGAAGTGGGTGCCCATGCCGCCGGCGGCGCCGGTGATCACTACAGTTCTGTTGGTCTTCATGTTTCATCTCGCGATTGTGGAGACGGCCCACTGAAGCGCACCCTGGTTGATGTGCCGCCTCTGGCACACACGCCGCCAACATTGGCCACGACAGCTGGTCTATTCCGTCCCTTGTGAGAGGAAGATGGCTTTAAACGCGGCAGTGCAGTAGACAGTGCTTTCGACAAGCACTGTTGCGTTTACGGGACAATCCATGATCGACTTGAACCAGCTGCAAATCTTTGAGCGCGTCGCTGCCCGATCGAGCTTTTCGGCTGCGGCCCGGGAACTAAGCTTGCCGCGCTCAAATGTCAGCCGGGCTGTCGCGAGCTTGGAGGAGGCCCTTGGAACGCGGCTGATGCACCGCACTACGCGGGACGTGGCGCTAACGCCGGCGGGAGCGGCGCTGTTCAGGCGGGCGGAGGCCATCATGTCCGATCTTCGCCAAGCGCTGGGCTATATCGATGAGCTTCGAGGGGTGCCTTCTGGCCCATTACGCATCAGTGCGGGCATCAGCTTGGGGATCAATGTGTTGTCGGAGCACTTGCCGCGATTTGCTGAGCGCTATCCTGAGATAGAGATCGAGCTTCGTCTGGAAAGCAGCCGGGTGGACCTTCTCGCGGCAGGGATCGACGTCGCGCTGCGCTTTGGCGAGCTATCGGACTCCAGTTTCGTTTCGCGCAAGCTTGGCGCGATCCCTCGCGAGATCTGCGTTTCACCAGATTACCTGGCTGGCCGGATCGGTCCGGAGCGGCCCGAGGACCTTTCCGCCCACAGGATTGTCGACATGCCTTCCACGGACGGACGGCCCCGCCGCTGGCGGCTGCAGAACACTAGGGAAGAACGCGTCGTCGATCTGAAGCCAACCATTGCCGTGGATGACGCCTTGACCATCCATCGGCTGGTGCGTAACGGCGCCGGCATCGGCGTCATCTCGCGCTATCTTTGCGAAGAGGATTTGACCGCGGGGCGACTGATCAGGCTCTTGCCCGAGTGGACGGTGCCGCCCATCCCCTTGTCGCTGATCTATCCCAGCAAGCGGGAACTCGCCCCAACAGTGCGCGCCTTTGCAGATTTCCTCGGCGAAATAACCCCGCTGACACCTTGGGCCGTGAAGAGCATGGAAACCGATTGGCTGAGCTAGGTTAAGCGTTCACGCGTAGGGCCTTGATTGAAAGCAGGTTGACGGTGTGAAGAAATAGCACCGGCCCGGAGACAGGACAGCCGCTGTCAGCCCGCCTGCTGGCGCTGCGCCGGGCGGGAGTTGAGCTCGGCAAGATAGTCGCGGAGCATGGAAGCGCGCCTGGGCCGGAAACTCGTGCCGGCCAGGCGGACTTCTATCATGCGATCGGCGCGAAACATGCGAAAGGCTGTACGCAGGCAACACCAGGCCAGCACTGTCAGGCTCCTGTCCGTATACATGACTGCAAGGGGCAGAATGGTGCGCTCGGTTACCACATTGCCTTTGTCGGCATAGCCAATGGTGAGTGCATTCTCCTTCCAGCAGGCTTCCCTGATCAGGTGCAGTCCGGCCGGGGAGGAAAAGCGGGCATCGGGCCGATAGACCTGAGAAATAGCATGGAACAAATGCTGCTCGCCTTCGTCCGGTAGCGTCGCGGCAATCTTGGCAATTACTGAGATTGCGGCCTTTGCCAGCGCCGGGTCGCCCATATGCCTGACCTCGGCCAGTCCCAGGGCCAGCGCTTCGATTTCGGTGCGGTTGAAGGTCTGGGGTGACAGCGAATAGTCCTCGATGAGCCGATAGCCATAGCCACGCTCGCCCTCAATCCGAGCCCCAGCAGCCCGCAGGCTGTCGATGTCGCGGTAAAGGGAGCGCAGTGAGATGCCGGTCTCCTCCGCCAGCCGTGCTGCCGTGATCAGCGCGGGCATGACGCGCATCGCCTAGAGTAGCCGAAAAAGTCTGTCCGCAGGGGCCATGATCCAACTGCCGGAAATTGGCGGCTTGCTGCAGGCCGATGCCGATGCGATTGTGCGCCGAGCGATCGATGCGGGCATCAACTTCATCGGCACCGCCAATGTCTATGGTGGTGGCGGCGGCTCAGAACAGATAACCGACAGGCTCTCAAGAATCTGGGCATTGCCCGGAAAGACATTGTCATCGCCACCAAGGCGGAAGGTATGATGGGACCCGGCGTCAATGATGGCGGCGCGTCGCGCTACCACATCATGGACAAGGTCAAAGCAAGCCTGAAGCGCTTAGGCACGGACCATATCGACGTCTACCAGCTGCATGGTCTCGATCCGGCAACACCGGTCGAGGAAATGGTGCGGGCCCTTGATGATCTCGTGCGGCAGGGACATGTGCGCTACGTAGGTGTGTCGAACTGGGCAGCCAGACAGGCCGTGGAGGCGCTCGGGGTTGCCGATCGCCTCAATGCCTCACGCTTCCAGTCGGTTCAATCCTACTACTCGCTGGTTGGACGGGATCTGGAACGCGAAATCGCACCCATGCTTAAGGCCAAGCGATTGACCCAGAACTCAGCCCCCTGCCCATATAGCGCCTCGGCAAGAGGAAGAAAGCCGGACATAGGCCAGAGATCTTCAGCGCTGCGAGAGCAAGTTGACGATATCTGCGTAATAAGGCTTTGGCTGAAGGTGGCTCCCTAGACGTTCCGACCAAAAGTGACCTGACACTTCTCACCCCCGCCAGTCGAACTGCCGGAATAGGCACGGTGCTGAACAGCGGCTTGACCCCATTCGAAGGTCAGAGCACATGCGCCGGCATGCCGAGAGCTGCAACACCTTTCACGGCCCCCAGGTCTGATCTGGTATCTGATCAAGGCCGCTGAGATTCGCCGGTTCGGTGTCATGCCGGCATCGATACGGACATACTCGCCTGAGATTCCAGCTTGGAGTCGCCGAGCTGCTCGATAAACATTCGCACGACGGGAGACTGTTGCCGGTCCCAGCGCGTGACCAGCATATTGGGCTCTGAGCGTGTGCGCAGGGTCACCGGCAGCACCCGGACCGCCGCCGACTGCGAAAAGAAATTACCGACGTCGGTGGATAGCAGGGCTACCATCTGATGGCTGTGCCGCATCAGGGACATTGTAGCAAACGCCGAGGTGGTTTCCACCAGATTGGTCGGGAATTGCAGCCCGTACTCATTGAACTCGCGCTCCAGTAGCCGGCGCATCGGCATATTGGCCGAGCAGACGATCCACGGATAGTCTGCGACATCCTCGAGGGTCACGGCGCTCAGCTTGGCGCAGGGATGTTGCAAAAGCCTGCGGTGGCTGCGCATCTCGCCCTTTATGCACGTCTGGCAAAGAGAAGCGGATCCGAAGGTGGGAGAACGAAGCGGTGCTCGATGCCATGGAGCGCCGCTTTGAAGTGATGCCCGACGCGATGGCGGTCCGCCGCTGTACTGTCGAGCACGTCTTCGGCAACGTCAAGGGATGGACGGCGCCACTCACTTCCGAACTCGCGTGCTGAAGGCCTGGCTGCGCTATCTGGGGTTCCTTGCCTTCACCGGCGCCCCCTCCAGGATCGGGCTTTCAAGCGGTGCGAACTACGCAGTAACCATTCGCGAGGACGCCGGAGCGCACGTTTTTGAGAGCGGGTTCCATTCGGAGCGGGGAAGGCTAGGCTTGAGGGGTTAGGCAGCTGCCGGGCGCCTCCTGCGCCCGCTCAACGGGAGTGTCCCGGGGTGAAGCGACGACCGGTTTATATCGGATCGAACAAGGCGCGCACGGGCCAGCCGTCGGGGCGCGCTATGGCCACACGCCCCCTTCCCCAGGCAGCTGATCCTGCCGCCCAAGAACCTAGTTTCTCCCACCGCGCGCGCCAGCACCTGCACCGGACCTACAACCAGCATCAAGGCAAGGTGCTGGTGCTGTCCTCGGTGCTCCTCGCCCTCTTGCTGGTGGGGCTCTACGACGTGTTGCGTCCGCCCGGCCAGAACCTGAGCCAGGGCGACATCAACGACGCCGTGAACTTCGCCCTCGACGAGCGCGGACGCCCCCCGTCAATCGCATCCCAGGCTTATGCTACCATTATTCCTTCGGTGGTGCGGGTCACTGGCTATGACCCGGCTGCCGGTGAAGAACCCGCGGCTCGCGCCCAGGCCGGGGAGCCGCCGGCAGCCGAACTGCCCCAATCGGGGGAGATCGAAGAAGATTTCCATGAAGAGTTCACCGCCGTCGGCAGCGGCGTCGTCATCGACGACCAGGGCACTATCCTGACCAATCTGCATGTTGTGCGCGCCGCCAAGCGGCTGCGGGTGTCGTTCTTTGATGGCACCGAAGCCGACGCCACGATCGTCGGCGCCCGACCCGAACTCGACCTTGCCATCATCCGCCCCAGCGTGCTGCCCGATGACCTGCTCCCGGCAACGCTCGGCTCGAGCAGCAGTCTGCGCCCGGGGGACGATGTTGTGGCTGTCGGCTTTCCTTTCGGCATCGGCCCCTCCGCCTCGGCCGGCGTGGTGTCGGGCCTGTTGCGCGTGCTCGAGCGGGAAGGCGAAAGCACCATGCGCAACCTGATCCAGTTCGATGCAGCCGCTAATCCCGGCAATTCGGGCGGCCCGCTGGTCAATGCCGATGGCGAGGTCGTCGGCATCGTCACCGCCATCCTCAATCCCTCGGGGCTGCGCACTTTTGCCGGTATCGCCTTTGCCGCCACCATCGAGGAAGCCGGGGGCGCCGTCGAAGAGTCACCGCTTTAGCCAGGAACGGAAGCAGCCATGGACGATCCAATCGAGACCCCGACGCCCGCCGCCTCCTTGATGGAGCAGGTGCTCTATGAAGTCAAAAAGGTCGTGGTCGGGCAGGACCATTTCCTTGAGCGCGTGTTGATCGCCCTTCTGGCCAAGGGCCACCTCCTGGTCGAGGGGGTTCCGGGCCTCGCCAAGACACTGACCGTCAACACCCTGGCCCATGCGATCCAGGGGCAGTTCAAGCGCATACAGTTCACGCCCGACCTGGTGCCCGCCGATCTTGTCGGCACCCGCATCTACAACAACAAGGATGGCGAGTTCACCACGTCCCTCGGGCCGGTGTTCTGCAATCTGCTGCTCGCGGACGAAATCAACCGGGCCCCGGCCAAGGTACAAAGTGCCCTCCTCGAAGTGATGCAGGAACGGCAGGTCACCATTGCCGGCCAAAGCCACCGGGTGCCCGAGCCCTTCGTCGTGATGGCGACGCAAAACCCCATCGAAACGGAAGGAACCTACCCGCTGCCCGAAGCGCAGGTGGACCGCTTCATGATGAAGGTGCTGGTCGGCTATCCCTCCGAGGAAGAAGAATTCGTGATCGTCTCGCGCGTAACCGGGGTGATGCAGACCGTGGCTAAAGTGGCGACCACCGAGCAACTCATTGCCCTTCAGGCGCGGGCGCGGCAGCTTTACGTCGATCCGACGCTGATCCAGTTCGTGGTGCGGCTGGTTGCAGCCACCCGCAACCCCGAACTGGTCGGGCTCAAGGACCTGCAGCGCCTGATCACCTATGGCGCGAGCCCGCGGGCCAGCATCAACATGATCGAAGCCGGGCGAGCGCTCGCCTTCCTGAGGGGCCGCGAGTATGTCTTGCCCCAGGATGTGATCGACGTGGCGGCCGATGTCATGCGCCACCGCATTGTCCTGTCCTACGAGGCGCTCTCGGAATCCATCGGTCCCGACGGGATCATCAACCAGATCCTTCGGGCCGTCCCGGCTCCCGAACAACCCCTGCAAACCCATGCCCGCCTCGCCTCGGCAAGCTGAAGCGCTGCTCCAGCGCGTGGAATGGACCGTGGTGCGCCAGCTCGATGGCGCATTGCAGGGCAATTACCGCACGCTGTTCCGCGGCGCTGGCCTCGATTTCGCGGACTTACGCGAATACCAGGCTCACGACGATGTCCGCCACATCGATTGGAACGTCACCGCGCGCACCCAGGTGCCCCATGTGCGCATCTTTCACGAGGATCGCGAGGTGACCGCCTGGTTCCTGCTCGATCTCAGCCCCTCGGTCGATTTCGGCTCCGCCGACACCAACAAGCGGCAGGTGCTGACCGAATTCACCGCCGCGCTCGCACGAATATTCGTGCATCACGGCAACAAGGTGGGCGCCATTCTGTTTGATGGCGTCGACGAGCTCATCGTTCCCGCCCGCGGCGGCCGCCGCCATCTGCTGCATCTGATCGACAAGGTGCTCAGCCATCCCCGGCGCCTGCGCGCACCGCAGACCGATCTTGGTGGCTTTTTTCACCGCGCCGGCTCGGCGCTCAAGCGCCGGTCCATCGTCTTTGCCGTATCTGACTTTGTGTCCCTTCCCGGCTGGCAATCCTCTCTTGGCGCGCTCGCGCGCCGCCACGAAGCCGTTGCCGTGCGGCTGGTCGATCCCCTCGAGCAGGCACTCCCAGATCTGGGCCTGCTGGCCATCGAAGACGCCGAAACGGGCGAGCAGTTGCTTGTCGATACCGGTGACCGGGCCTTCAGGGATCGGTTCAGCGCGCTGGCCGGGCAATGGGAAGAAGAGATCGTCGCCGGCTTCACCCAGGCTGGCGTCGATGCGCTTGAACTCTCGACGGCCGACGATCTGGCCGACGCCATCCTCAGATTCGTCACCATGCGCAGGATCAGCGCGAGTGGCGCCATAGCAGGAGCAACGGCATGACCTTTCTCTGGCCCGATATGCTCTGGTTGTTGCTGCTCCTGCCGTTGCTGGTGGGCGCCTATGTCTGGATCCTGCGCCGCCGCAAGAAAACGGCGCTGCGCTATGCCAATCTGCCGCTCATCCGGCAGGCGCTCGGCAAGGGGCCCGGCTGGCGCCGCCATGTGCCGCCGGCGCTGTTGCTGCTTGCCGTTGGCGTGCTGGTGCTGGCCGTGGCGCGCCCGGCGGCGGTGGTCACCCTGCCCAGTTCCCGCTCCACGGTGATCCTGGCGATCGACACCTCCGGCTCCATGCGCGCCACTGATATGTCGCCCTCGCGCATTGCTGCCGCGCAGGAAGCGGCCAAGGCCTTCATCACCAGCCAGCCCATGGATGTGGAGATCGGCATCGTGGCCTTTGCCGCTTCTGCTGTCCTGATGCAGGCCCCCACGCTTGATCGGGAACTGCTCACGACCGCCGTTGATGGCTTTGACCTGCGGCGCGGCACCGCCGTGGGCGCGGGCGTGATCACGGCGCTTTCCACCATCTTTCCCGACCGCTCCTTTGAGATCGAAGGCTATGACCCACGTGATCAACTGGGGATGCGTAGCGGTGGCGGTGCGCCCCAGACCGGCCGTTCGCTGGACAACGCCGAGCCGGAGCCCGAGCAGGCAGAACATGTGCCGGTGGAACCGGGCTCCTACGAGAACGCGGTCATCATTCTGCTGACGGACGGGGCAACGACCACCGGCCCCGATCCCATGGCTGCGGGAAAACTGGCCGCCGATCACGGGGTACGGGTTTATACGGTGGGCTTCGGTTCGACCGGTGGCGAAGTCGTCGATTTCGGCGGCCGCTTCATGCGCGCCATGCTCGACGCACCAACCCTGCAGGCCATCGCCGCTACCACGGAAGGTGAGTATTTCGAGGCACAGTCCGCCGAGGCGTTGTCGGAGGTTTACGGAACGCTGGCGACCCGCCTGATCGAAGAAAAAAAGCTCACCGAAATCGCCTTCCTCTTCGCCGGCCTCGGCGCCCTCCTCACCCTCGCCGCCGCTGGCTTGTCCATGCTCTGGCTTGGGCGCGTAGCCTGATCTTTGGCGCGAGCTCTGCGGGCAAAGCTTGGGGTCCCGAGTGTGTGGTTACTTTCTGCTTCATGCATTCCCCGGTTCGATAGCTGTTTTGCTGGCAGATCTGCAGTAGCGACGCCCCGCCTGTTGAAATTAAGGAAGCCGGAGTGGCGTGTTGCGAATCCAGGTAGCGGAACGGCAGTTTGTCACGGGACGATCCTGAGTACTGCCACACCGCTGTCTGCCCCAAATGCGCCATCGGCACGACCGTGCACAGCGTGACTGCTTTCCAGCGTGCCGCAACCAACATCGGACGGACCGCTACGCGCCCCAGACCCGCCGTTGCGAATATCTGCGCCGCTTCTCAAAAGCGACATCGTGATGGTGACGGTCGCGCGTCGTGGTCAGCAGCAGCCAGACTGATCGTGAAACCAGTGCTCGATTTCAGCTCCGATGGTCGGCCAAGCCGATCGGAGGCCCTCAAATCGTTGCGTTTCGCTGCGGTAGCGGGCACTAGCGGGGGAGAGCTAGAAGATGCCGACGGCCAGTTGTGCCCAGACGGCAAGAAGAGCAATGAGCGCTAAGCTTGTGCCCATTAATCGTGCGCGGACAGTTTGAACCGCTCTGAAAAGAACTTCGATTGCAGCCCAAGCTGCCGCCAATAGGCCCGCTGCTGCAAAGAAATCCTCGGCGCCCCAGTTCACTTCGCCAGACACTTGCGTGGCTACGGCCGGGAGCAAGAGCACCGCGAAGGCAGTGCACGCAAATGCCACCCGCCACTTTCAGGTGACACCAGTCCGATGGGATAAGCGATCCATTGCGAGCCTCCACCAGCAGGCATCTGACATGGACTTCAGGCAAGCTATGGTAGCAAGCTAAGCGGACCGGTAGCAATCAGGAATCGAAGATGGCCTGGACGACCGAATGAGGGGCATTGAAGCCAGGGGCGGACTGCCCCTCGGTAGGTTCGGCGGGTAGAGGCCACAATGAAAAAGCGGGACATGCAAGCACGTCCCGCCAAGCGCTCTCTCAGAAGCGATCGTCGCGCATCTCGTACCACATGGCATTGAGGATGGCGAAAGAGCAGGCGAGCCCTACCCCGAGGATCCAGGCGAAGTACCACATTGAACTGAACTCCTAGTAAGCGTTGGGATTGCGGCCAAGGCTGGCGGTGGTGACAGGCCCGCGCATGACGCTGAAGACCCAGCTGGTGTAGCCAAGGACGATGGGCAGGAAGATGATCGTCATCACCAGCATCAGGAACAAGGTGAGCTGGCTCGACGAGCTGTCCCAAACCGTAAGGCTCATCGAGGGATCGAGCGAAGACGGGAGCAGGAACGGGAACAGCGACAATCCGGCCGTGCTGATGATGCCGAAAATGGCAAGGCTCGAGCCGATAAAGGCGGCAAGCTTGCGCCGGGCGCCAAGGGCAAGAAACGCCGTGGCCGAGCCAAGAATGGCCAGAACCGGAGCGATCATCATCCAGGGATAGGCGCTGTAATTGGCCGCCCAGGCGCCACGCTCGACCACAACGGTCTTGCCCAGCGGATTGGAGGGGCCGGCCAGGTTCTGGATGCTCGTGACCCGATAGCCATTCAGCAAGAACAGCGCCGCGATCCCGCCGACCACAAAGAGAATGATGGTGGCAAGGGCGGCCCAGCGGCCATAAAGGCGTGCCCGCTCGGCGGTGATGCCTTCGGTGCGCATGGCGATATAGCTCGCCCCCTGGGTGAGGAGCATGCAAAGGCTGACGATCCCCGCTAGGAGGGCAAAGGGCGTCAGCAGGCCAAAGAAGTTGCCGGCATAGCTGATGCGCATATTGGCATCAAAACCGAAGGGAGCGCCGAGAAAGACGTTGCCTACGGCCACGCCAAACACCACCGCCGGCACGAAGCCACCGAGGAAGAGGCCCCAATCCCAGGCCTTTTGCCAGCGCGGATCCTTGACCTTGCCGCGAAACTTGAAGCCCACCGGACGCAGGATCAGCGCCAGCAGAATGGCAATCATCGCGATGTAGAAGCCGGAAAAGCTCACCGCATAAAGGGTGGGCCAGGCGGCAAAGATCGCGCCGCCCCCCAGCACGAGCCAGACCTGGTTGCCTTCCCAGGTCGGGCCGATGAGATTGATGAGGACGCGCCGCTCCTCATCGGTGCGCCCCACCGCGGGCAGCAGGGCACCCACGCCCAGATCCATGCCACCCATGATAGCGAAACCGATCAGCAGGGTGCCAAGCAAACCCCACCAGATGAGGCGCAGCACTTCGTAGTCGAGAGGAATAGCACTCATTTAAGCTGCGATCTCCGCATTGGGGCTGGGTGCAGGCGGCGTGCGCCGGCCCGTGAAATCCTCTACGGGAAGGCCAAGCCCGAGCTTGTCGGAAGGGCCCGCCTTGATCACCCGCACCATAAGCCAGGTCATGATGACGAAAAGGACGGTGTAGACGATCATGAAGAAGGTCAGCGAGATGGCCAGGTCCCACCAGTTGAGGCCCGAGGCCGCGTAGAAGGTGGGCAGCACGCCCTCCACCACCCAAGGCTGGCGGCCATATTCGGCAATGATCCAGCCGGCTTCGATGGCGATCCAGGGCAGCGGGATGGTCAGGACGGCCGCCCACAGCAGGACACGGTTGGTGTGGAGCCGGTGCTGGCTGGCCTTGAGGAACCATAGCGCGAAAAAGACGATGTAGAACATGCCCACAAAGACCATGACGCGGAAGCTCCAGAAGAGCGGCCAGACATCGGGCACGGTATCGAGCGCTGCCTGAGCGATTTCCTCGCCGGTGGCGTTTTGGACGTCGTCGCGATACCGCTTGAGCAGCAGTGCATAGCCGAGGTCGCGCTGGTGTTCTTCGAAAAGGGCACGGGCAGCACTGTCTGCGGGATTGGCCCGGATGCCCTCGAGCCCCTTATAGGCTTCAACGCCACTGGCGATGCGCACCGCCGCATGCTCAACCAGCTCGGTGATGCCAGGCAGGTCGCGATCGAGCGAGCGCGTCGCGATCAGGCCCAGCACCCAGGGCAGCTGGACAGTAAAGGCCGGGCGGTTGTCGGCTCCAGGAATGGCAAAGAGATTGAGCCCAGCAGGGGCCGGCTCGGTCTCATACATGAGCTCCATGGCAGCAATCTTCATCTGCTGGTGCTCGGTGGCGACGTAGCCCGACTCATCGCCCAGCACCACGACCGAGAGGGCCGAGGCCAGACCGAACGAGGCGGCAACCGTCATCGAACGCTTGGCGAGCTCCACATGGCGGCCCTGGAGGAGGAACAAGGCGCTTACGCCCAGAACGAACACCGAGCCGGTGACATAGCCGGCGGAAACCGTATGCACGAACTTGGCCTGCGCCACCGGATTGAAGATCACCTCGACGAAGTTGACCACTTCCATGCGCATGGTGTCGGGATTGAAGAGCGCCCCGACAGGGTTCTGCATCCAGCCATTGGCGATCAGGATCCAGAGCGCGGAGAAGTTCGCGCCCAGGGCCACGAGCCAGGTGACCACCAGATGGGTGACCGGCTTGAGACGATCCCAGCCGAAAAAGAACAGGCCGATAAAGGTTGCTTCGAGGAAGAAGGCCATCAGGCCCTCGATGGCGAGCGGGGCGCCGAACACGTCCCCCACATAATGGCTGTAGTAGCTCCAGTTCATGCCGAACTGGAATTCCATCACGATGCCGGTCGCGACACCCATGGCGAAGTTGATGCCGAACAAGACGCCCCAGAACAATGTCATCTGCCGCCAGATCGGCCGGCGGGTCATGACATAGACGCTCTCCATGATCGCCATGAGGAACGAAAGTCCCAGGGTCAGCGGCACGAAGATGAAGTGGTACATCGCTGTCGCCGCGAACTGCAGGCGCGACAGATCGACGACTGTCATATCAATCATGCGAAAAGCCCCTAATCAAACCGGCACCTGCCGGCATGAGCGCCTCGATAGGACCGGCGGGGCCAAATTACCTTGACCTAGATCAAGGCGGCCGGGGGCACGGAGCACCTAGATGGGGCCAACTCATCCAAGGCCCCGTAATGACCGACACTCCCTTATCCGAACGCGATCGCAGCCGGTGGATCACCCGGCTTTACCGCCAGGCCGGTGGCGCCGCCGTTCTGGCGCTGGCACTGCCGCTGCTGGGCGGCGCGCTGCTGCTGGGGCAAGCCTGGGTGCTGGCCGATGTGATCCATCGCGCGGTGATCGAGGGTGCGGGCCTGACGGAGCTGGTGCCTTCCATCCTCGTTGTCGGCGGGCTGATCGGCGCGCGGGCAGCGCTGGCCGCCGCGAGCGAGATCGTCTCGGTGCGCGCCAGCGAGGGGCTCAAGGCGAGGCTGCGCCGCGACCTGTTGCACACCGTGCTCGCGCGGGGACCCGTCTGGACCGCGCGGCAGTCTTCAGGCGCGCTCAGCACCGCCCTGGTCGAGCAGGTCGAGGCGCTGGACGGCTTTTTTGCGCGCTACATGCCGGCCATGGTGCAGGCTGCGGTGCTGCCGCTGGCCTTTGCCATTGTGGCCTTTCCCATCGACTGGGTGGTGGCGTTGCTGTTCCTGTTCACCGCCCCGCTAATCCCGGTCTTCATGGCCCTAGCCGGCTGGGGCGCCGAAAGCGCCAGCAAGGCCCAGGCGCAGGCGTTGAGCCGCCTCACGGGGCGCTTCGCCGACCGGCTGCGCGGCATCGTGACCCTCAAATTGTTCGGGCGCGAAGCGGCTGAGACCGACGATATCTTCAACGCCAGCGAGGAATTGCGGCTGCGCAGCATGCGGGTCATGCGCATCGCCTTTTTGTCCTCGGCGGTGCTCGAATTCTTCGCCGCACTCGGAGTTGCCGGTGTCGCCCTTTATGTCGGGCTGACCTTTCTCGACCTCGTTTCCCTGCGCGGCAGCGAGCTGACATTGCAGGCGGGGCTGTTCTGCCTCCTCATGGCACCCGAAGTTTACCAGCCGCTGCGCCTGATGGCCGCCCATTACCATGACCGGGCATCGGCCAAGGCAGCGGCCGGCGAGATCGCCCGGCAATTGGGCGACCTGCCAGAGCTGACCACGGCGCCGGAAGCCCAGGCCGTGCCTGTGAATGCACCAGCGCAACATCGCAGCATCTCGCTGCACGCGGAAAGCATCACCATCGCTTCGCCCGATGAGCAAAGGGTCATCAGCGAGGCGGCCCTCAAGGTTCCGGCCGGCGCGCATTACGCGATCCTGGGGATGAGCGGCATCGGCAAGTCGACACTGCTGGAAGCCTTTGCCCGCCTGCGCCCATTCGAGGGCACGGTGATGCTCGATGGCATCCCGCTCGCTGCGGTGCCGGAGGGTGAACTGCGCCAGCGCGTGGCGATGTTGGGCCAGCGCCCGCGCATCTTTGCCGGCACAATTGCCGACAATATCCGGCTGGGGTGCGCGGACGCCGACAATGCAGCCGTGCGGCGGGCGGCCGAACGCGCCAAGGTCACCGCCTTTACCGATGCGCTGCCGTTTGGGCTCGACACCCTCGTGGGCGAAAATGGCCTCGGGCTCTCGGGCGGTGAAGTGCAGCGGCTCGCGCTGGCGCGCATTTATCTGCGCGATCCTGCCCTGATCCTGCTCGATGAGCCTACAGCCCATCTCGATGCGCAAACCGAAAGCCAGGTGCTCGACGGACTGCTCGACTTTGCCGCGGGGCGCACGCTCCTTGTCGCCACCCACTCCCATGCGGTCGCCGAGCGGATGGACAAGGTCTTCCGCATGGCCGGCGGCAGCATTCTGGCCGCGCCCCACCCTGCCCGCACAGCTCTTGTTTCCCGGAAAGGCGCCGCATGAACGCGCTCCTGCACTTCGCGCCGCTCTTTGCGCGGCAACGCCGGCGCCTCCTTGTCGCCCTGCTCCTCTCGCTCGTTACCCTTGCCGCTGGCATTGCGCTGCTGGGCCTGTCCGGCTGGTTCCTGACCGCCGCGGCCATCAGCACCGCCGGAGCGACCTTCAACCTCTTTGCGCCATCAGCTGGGGTGCGCGGGCTGTCCTTTATCCGCATCCTGTCGCGCTATGGCGAAAAGCTTGCGGGGCATGACGCGACGCTGCGCCTCCTCAGCGACATCCGTCACTGGCTTTTTGGTAAGCTCTTTCCCATCCTGCCACTGGGTCGCCGCCATGGCCGCGCTGACCTCGTCAGCCGCCTCACCGCCGATGTGGAAGCACTCGATACTGCCTTCCTCGTGGCCTTGGGACCGATCACCACGGCCGTGCTGACGGGTCTCGCCATGAGCCTGGGCTTGAGCGCCGTGTCCGGTGCCGCTGGGCTAGTTTATGCCGGCGCGTTTTTCACCGCGGCCGTGCTCGTACCGGTGATGCTGATCCTGGCTTGCCGCCGCAGCGGGGAGGAAGCCGTGCGCGCTTCGGCAGCCCTGCGCCAGGCCGTGCTGGATGGCCTCGACCGCCACCAGGACCTGGTGCTGTTCGGGCAAACCGATCGGGCCAGCAAAGCGGCGTCTGCTGCGGGCGAACGGCTGGCCCGGGCGCGCCGGCGCCTGGGGCTTTATGGCGCACTGGCTTCGGCTACGGTGCAGGTGGCAACAGGCGCCGCCATTATCGGCATGCTCCTGGCGGGCATTCCGGCCATGCAGGCCGGGGTGCTGAACGGTCCCCTGCTTGCCGGTCTCGTGCTGGCGGTGGTCGCCAGCTTTGAAGCCTGTGCGGTGCTGGTGCGCAGCGCCACTCGGCTCGCCTCGGCTGCCGCTGCTGCCGAACGGCTGCGCGATCTAGCCCAGGAAGCGCCCGGCATACGCGAAGCCGCCAAGGCCATGGCCGTGCCCGCTTGTGGCACGGTGCGCTTCGAGAACGTCACCTTCGGCTATGATGCCGACCGGCCGGTGCTCAAGGATGTCAGCTTCACCATCCCAACCGGCAGTGTGGCAGCGATTGTCGGGCCCAGCGGCGCCGGCAAGTCGACCATTGCCCAGCTGCTGGCGCGTCTTTGCGATCCGCGGGCAGGTGCGGTGCAGCTCAACGGGATTGACCTGCGCGCCATCCGCGCTGCGGAGTTGCACCGGCGCTTGGCTCTGATGAGCCAGGATGCCCCTGTTTTCCTCGACACCGTGCGCGAGAACCTGTGCATCGGTGCGCCCGAGGCGAGCGACGCCGCTTTGTGGGAGGTGCTGCGCGCCGTCAAGCTCGACGGCCTCGTCGCGGGCCTGCCGGAGGGGCTCGACAGCTATCTGGGCGAAGCGGGCCTGAGCCTATCTGCCGGACAGGCGCGCCGGCTTTGCCTCGCGCGCACCCTCCTCTCAAGCGCCGATGTGATCGTGCTCGACGAACCCACCAGCGGCCTCGATCGCGAAACCGAAGCTGCCTTCCTCGCCGACCTACCCGAGCTTGCCTGCGGACGCACCGTCATCGTCATCACCCATGCGAGCCTGCCACCCAGCGGCTTTGACACAGTGCTCAGCCTCAAGGCCGGCCGCCTCGTGCCGCTGCGCCGTACCCCATCAATCGCGGAGAACGCCCATGCCTGACCACAGCAGCGCCGCCGGATTTTCCGTCCACCACCGCCGGCTCCTCGCCATGTGCGACGAGCTCGAGGCCGTGGCCGACAGCTTGCCCAACAATGTGGACCCGCACAAATGCCAGGCACTGGCGCGCGCGCTCAGCCCCTTGCTGATGGAAGCGCAAATGCTGGAGGAAGGCGAGATTTTTCCGGCGCTCCTCACCCTTAAGCCGTTGGAGGCAGAACTGGGTGGGACGCTGAACCAATTGCGCTTCGACCACCAGCTCGACCTCTTCTACGCCGAGGAAGTCCAGGACATGCTGCACGCCTATGGTGAAGGACGGCGCAATGTGTCGCCTGACGCGGCCGGCTTCATGCTGCGCGGGTTCTTTGAGGGATTGCGCCGCCACATCGCCTTCGAGGAACACCTGCTCGTGCCGCTCATGCAACTGGTGGAAAACCAGACGCGGGCGGCGCCCATCTAGACCTTGCCCTGGCGCGGTTTGGCGCCAGACGGCGATGCTCAATCCAGCAGCAGGCGGTAGCCGACACCGGGTTCGGTGATCAGATGCGAGGGCTTGCTCGGGTCCCGTTCCAATTTTTGCCTGAGTTGGCCGATCGCCACGCGCAGATATTGCGTGTCCTCGACATGGGCAGCGCCCCAAACTGCACTCAGCAGTTCCTTGTGGGTCAACACCTTGCGCTGCCCCGCGATAAGGCGGGTCAGCAAGGCATATTCCTTGGGTGGCAGACGGATCGGCTCGCCGGCGCGGGTCACATAGCGCAGATCGAGGTCCACCACGATGTCGCCAAAGGACACCTTGGCCTGCGAAGGCTGCACCGCTCCTCGCTGCCGGAGTGCGACGCCAATACGCGCCAGGAGTTCACCAATGCCGAAAGGCTTTTCCACATAGTCATTGGCACCCTTTTCAAGGGCCTCGATCTTTTCGCCTTCCTTGTCGCGCGCGGAAAGGATGATCACCGGGCCATCGTAGAAGGTGCGGGCTTTCACCAGCACATCCTTGCCGTCCATGTCGGGCAGGCCAAGGTCGAGGATCACTACATCGGGGCTGCGCAGCACGATTTCGCGCAAGCCCTGCGCGCCGTTATCTGCCCGCAGATGCGCATAGCCTGCCGCCTCAAGTGCCGGACCCAAAAAGCGATGCATCTGCGGCTCGTCATCGATCACGAGGACGCGTTTGCGGATTTCGGTCATGGCTTGATCCAGTGATCCTGCGGCGATTTGTTGAGGCCGATCAGCATGCGGGTGCCCTTATCGCCATGGATGGGGCTGGCGGCCTGAATGGTGCCGCCCATGGCTTCGATAAAGCCCTTGGTGATGGAAAGGCCAAGGCCAACGCCCTTGCCGCGGTCGGTAGGCTCTTCAAGGCGCCGGAACTTGTCAAACACCCGCTCCAGCTCGGCGGTGGGAATGCCGCGGCCCTCATCCTCGATGCTGATCAGGATCTTGGAGCGGTCCTCATAGGCGGCGATGCTGATTTCGGTGTTGTCGGGCGAATAGGCAATGGCGTTTTCGAGGATATTGACCACGGCTTGTTCCAGCAAACCGGGATCGACGATGACCATGGGCAGTGCCGTGGGGAAATCATAGGAAATGGAATGCTCGCCCAAGCGCCGGCTGAGGCGGGCGGCGGCGGCCCGCAGAATGGCTTCAACATCGCAGGCTTCGAGGCGGAGCGTCACGCCATTGCCCTCGAGCCGGGTCATGTCGAGGAGGTTGCGGATATAATGATTGAGGCGCTCGGCCTCCTCGCGGATGGAGTGGAGCAGGTCGAGCTTGACCGGGGCTTCGAGCTTGTCGCCCAGCTCGATCAGCGTCGAGGACGCGCCCAGGACTGTCGACAGCGGCGTGCGCAAATCGTGGCTGACGGAGTTGAGGAGCGCGGTGCGGAAGCGGTCGGAACGGCGAAGGGTTTCGGCTTCCACCGATTGAAGCACCAGATCGGCGCGTTCCAGCGCCACGCCGCCGCCATCGGCCAGCGCGGTCAGCAGTTTTTCGCGATCCGAGCCCGGCAGCGGCGCCTCGGCTTCAACCCCCAACACGCCGGTGCGGCTGGCGACGCCCTGGAGGGGCCGGAAGGTCCAGCTTGTTTGCGGCAGCGTGCCGGTGCCCTGCCCTGCCAACTCGCCCCGTTCCCAGGACCAGCGGGCTGCCGCCATGGCACCGGCGCCGAGCTGGGCCAGATCGGGCGCGCCGGCTACCAGTTCCAGATCATCGCCCCGTGGCAGGAGCACCACGGATTTGGCGCCGGTAACCGCCGTGGTTTGCTCGACCAGCGCCTTGGCCGCGTCGAGGCGGGTTGGCGCGCGCGAAAAGGCGCGGCTGGCTACAAGGAGCGAAGCGACATCGCCGGCCCGGCGCTGGGCATCGCGGGTGCGGTCGCGCGAGCGGCCGGCGAGAATGCCGGTCGCCAATGCGACGGCCAGGAACACCAGCAGGGTCAGAAGGTCCGTGGGCGAGCCGATGGCAAAGCTGTAGCGGGGGCTGAGGAAAAGGAGGTTTAAAGCAAAAAGGCGAATACCGCGGCTACGAGGCCGGGCCACAAGCCATGGAGGATCGCGGCGGCGAGAATGGCGGCCAGATAGATCATGCCCAGATCGGCGCGTTCGAAACGCTGATCCAGCAGATGGGCAATGCCTGTGGCCGCGGCCACATAAACCATACCCACAAGATGCGACGGCCAGCTGTGGCGCAGGCCGCGCAGCCACCACCAGCGCCGCCGTGCCGGAGCGCTTTCCCCGGGCTCGGTGACCACATGGATGGAAACGCCGCGGGCGGCGCGCAGCAATTCGGCGGCCAAGGAGAGGCCCAGCAGTTCGCGCAGGCGGCTATCGGGGCCTTTGCCGATCACGATCTGGGTGACGTTGTTCTGGCCGGCATATTGCAGGGCGGTGGCAACCAGATTGTCGCCATTGAGCACGACGGTGGTGGCGCCCAGCTGCTCGGCGAGCTTTAGTGCATCGGTCAGGCGCGAAGTGGTGCTGGCATCGCCGTCTTCGTGGCGGCCGCGGGAAATATGGGCGACGATCCAGGGGGCGTCCTTCATGGTGTCGGAGAGGCGCCGGCCCTTCCGGACCAGGCCGCCCGCCATGGCATCATCGGCCACCAGCACCAGGATGCGATCGCCCGCGGCCCAGGGCCCTTCGAGCCCCTTGACTCGCATGGCGGCATTGAGTTGGTCGTCCACGGTTTGCGCGGCGCGGCGCAGGGCCAGTTCACGCAGAGCCGTGAGGTTTTCGGGCTTGAAGAAATTGTCGGCAGCGAGGCGCGCGGTTACGGGCACATAAACCTTGCCGGCGGCCATGCGCTCGCGCAGCTCGGCCGGGGTGATATCAACCTCTTCGATGTCGTCGGCACGCGACAGGGCGCTGTCGGGCACGGTTTCGCGCTGGCGCACGCCCGTGATCTTGAGCACCACATCCACCAGGCTTTCGAGGTGCTGGACATTGAGCGTCGTCCACACATCGATGCCGGCGCAGAGCAGTTCTTCCACATCCTGCCAGCGCTTGGGATGGCGGGAGCCCGAGGCATTGGTGTGGGCATATTCATCAACGATCAGCAGTTCGGGCCGGCGAGCCAGCGAAGCGTCGATGTCAAATTCGAGGAGCGTGCGGCCGCGATGGTCGATGGGTTGGCGCGGCAGAACTTCGAGCCCGCGCAAGAGGCTCTCGGTTTCCTTGCGGCCATGGGTTTCCACGAGGCCCACCACCACGTCGAGGCCCTCCGCCTTGCGGCGGCGGGCCTGGCGCAGCATTTCATAGGTCTTGCCGACGCCCGGGGCCATGCCCAGGAACACTTTGAGCTTGCCGCGATGCGCGTTTTGCGCGGCGATGAGCAAAGCTTCGGGATCCGGGCGTCGGTAGTCTTGCAAGGCGAGTTTACTCCGTGGGCGCCGGCGCCGGATGGGCGTTGTCTAGGGCCAGATTGGCGAGCAGCACATTGACCCTGGGCTGGCCGATAAAGCCAAGCAAGGGGGTTTCGGTGTTTTGCGCGATCACCGCCCGCACCGCCGCCGCATCAATACCACGCGCGGCCGCAATGCGATCGACCTGCAGAGCAGCAAACTCGGGCGAGATTTCGGGATCAAGGCCCGAGCCCGAGGTGGTGACGGCATCGGGCGGCAAGGCGGCGCCGGCCGGCGCATATTCGCGCACCGCCGCCGCATCGCTGGCCACCCGCTCCGTCAGCGCGGGATTGAGCGGCCCAAGATTGGAGCCCGAAGAGGCGGCGGCATTATAGCCGTCGCCGGCCGCCGATGGACGGGGCCACAGATAATGGGGCGCCGTGGTGATCTGCCCGATCAGGCGCGAGCCCACCACCGTGCCCTCGCTGTTGCGCAGCAGCGAGCCTTCGGCCTGGGCCGGGAACAGCGCCCCACCAGCGGCGGTAACAACCGCCGGATAAACCCCGCCCAGCAGCAGCGAAAACAGCAGCATGGACACAATGGCAGGTCTGGATTGGTTCAGCATTTTCCTGGTTCCTTTTCTATACCAAGCCGACGGCGGTGAGCACCATGTCGATCAGCTTGATGCCGATGAACGGAGCCACAAGACCGCCAAGGCCATAGATCAAGAGATTGCGCGACAGGAGCGCTCCGGCGCCGACGGCCCGGTATTTGACGCCGCGCAGCGCCAGCGGGATCAGCGCTACGATCACAAGGGCATTGAAGATCACCGCGGAGAGAATGGCGCTTTCGGGGCTCGAGAGCGCCATGACGTTGAGCGCCTGCATCTGGGGCAGCACGCCCACGAACAAGGCAGGGATGATGGCGAAGTATTTGGCGACGTCATTGGCAATGGAAAAGGTGGTCAGCGCACCGCGGGTGATCAGCATCTGCTTGCCCACTTCCACGATCTCGATGACCTTGGTCGGGTCGCTGTCGAGATCCACCATGTTGCCCGCTTCACGGGCCGCCTGGGCGCCGGTCTGCATGGCCACGCCCACATCGGCCTGCGCCAGGGCAGGAGCGTCATTGGCGCCGTCGCCGCACATGGCAACGAGCCGGCCCTTGCCCTGTTCTTCCCGGATCAAGCGCAGCTTGTCCTCGGGAGTGGCTTCGGCCAGGAAGTCATCGACGCCCGCTTCGGCGGCAATGGCGGCGGCGGTGACGGGATTGTCGCCGGTGATCATCACGGTGCGCAGGCCCATCTTGCGCAGATCGGCAAAGCGGGCGGCAACGCCAGGTTTCACCACGTCCTTGAGGTGAATGACACCCAGGAGATTGCTGCCTTCGGCCACAGCCAGCGGCGTGCCGCCGGAGCGGGCGATGCGTTCCACGGCCTGGCGGAAGGCGGCCGGGGTTTCGGCTTCGCTCTTGCCGGTGAAGCGCAGGATGGCGTCCACCGAGCCCTTGCGCCAGTTCTTGCCGCCGGCATCGAGGCCCGAAAGGCGGGTGGTAGCCGAGAACGGGATCACATTGGCGCCGGCCGGAACATCTGTGGCGACGCCCTTGTTGCGCCCGAGCTCGACAATGGAGCGGCCCTCGGGCGTTTCGTCGCCAAGCGAGGCCATCACGGCGGCCTGGAAAGCCAGGTCGTCGCGAATGCCAGGCGAGGCGATCACTTCGGTAGCCATCCGGTTGCCAAAGGTGATGGTGCCGGTCTTGTCGAGCAGGAGCGTATCGACATCGCCTGCCGCTTCCACCGCGCGGCCGGACGTGGCTAGCACGTTGACCTTGAGCAGCCGGTCCATGCCGGCAATGCCCACGGCCGAGAGGAGTCCACCAATGGTGGTGGGGATCAGACAGACAAAGAGCGCACCCAGCACCACGGGATCGAGCGGCCGGCCAGCAGCACCGCGAGGGCGATCTCGTTGGGGGTCTTGCGACGGTCGGCCCCTTCCACCATCGCGATCATGCGATCAAGGAAAGTGGAGCCCGGCTGGGCGGTGACGCGCACCTTGATCCAGTCCGACACAACCGTTGTGCCCCCAGTGACGGCCGAGCGGTCGCCGCCTGACTCGCGGATTACCGGAGCCGATTCACCGGTGATAGCCGCTTCGTTGACCGAAGCGATGCCCTCGATGATTTCGCCGTCCACGGGGATAACGTCACCGGCCTCAACGAGGATGATCTGCCCCAGGCCCAGTTCATGGGCCGGCGTGGGGACGACCAGCCCCTGCTTTTCGTCAACGATCAGCTTGGCCTTGGTGGTGGTGCGAGTGGCGCGCAGGCTGTCTGCTGCCGCCTTGCCGCGCCCTTCGGCAATGCTTTCGGCGAAGTTGGCGAACAGCACCGTGGCCCAGAGCCAGAGGGCAATGGCGGTGGCAAAGCCGGCCTCGGCGCCCGAGCTGAAGGCGACAATGGCCGAAATGCTGGCCAGCACGGCCACGAGTTCGGTAGCCAGGATTACCGGATTGCCGAACAGCTTGCGTGGATCGAGCTTGCTGAAGGCTTCCCCCACGGCCCGGCCCAGCATGGCCGGCGAAAAGCTGCCGGCCAGCCGCCGCGGCGGGGAAGAGTTGGAGTTGAAGTCCATGGTGGTCATGTTGGAAAACCTCAATTGGCGCCGAGCGTCTCAAGCACCTGGAGGTGCTCGACGATCGGGCCGAGGGCGAGTGCAGGGAAATATTGCAGGGCACCCAGGATGATGATGATGCCGATCAGAAGGCCGATAAACAGCGTGCCGCTGGTGGGCAGCGTGCCGGCGCTGGGGGCGAGCTTGGGCTTGGCGGCAATGCTGCCGGCAATGGCGAGCACCGCGACAATGGGGATAAAGCGCCCCATCAGCATGGCCATGGCCAGGGTGGTGTTCCACCAGGGCACATTGGCCGAGATGCCGCCAAAAGCCGAGCCGTTATTGGCCGTGGCCGAGGTATAGGCATAAAGCAATTCGCTCAGGCCATGGGCACCGGGGTTAAAAAGGCTCGCCAGCCCTTCGGGCCAGACAATGGTGAGCGCCGCCCAACCCAGGGTCGAGAGTGGCACAATCAGCAGCGCGACCATGGCGAACTGGATTTCGCGCGCCTCGATCTTTTTGCCCAGATATTCGGGCGTGCGCCCGACCATCAAGCCAGCCACGAACACCGAGAGCACGGCCATGACGACCATGATGGCGATGCCAGAGCCGATGCCGCCCGGCAGGATTTCACCTAGCATCATCAAGAGCATGGCCATGCCGCCGCCCAGGGGCGAGAAGCTGTCATGCATGCCATTGACCGAACCGTTGGAAGCACCGGTGGTCTGGGCCGCCCAAGCTGCCGTGCCGGCGATGCCGAAGCGGGTTTCCTTGCCCTCCATGTTGAGGGGGTTCTCGATCCCGGCGGCAACAAGCGCCGGGGCGGGCTGGGCTTCGCTGTGGTAGATCACCGCAGCGCCGGCCGCCAGAATGATGATGGCGGCGGTGGCGAGTGCCCGGATATCCTTGCGGGCAATGGCCGTGCGGCCAAACGCGAAGAACGCCGCCCAGCCGAGCACGTTGATGGCGATCGCGGTCAGCAGATTGCTGAGCGGGTTGGGATTTTCGAAAGGATGGGCGGAATTGACGTTGAAAATGCCGCCGCCATTGATGCCCAGTTGCTTGATCGCCAACTGGCTGGCAGTGGGCGCAACCGAAATGGTCTGGCTGGCGCCTTCCAAGGTGGTGGCGGAAACGCTGGCAGCCAGGTTCTGCACCACGCCGACGCCGATCAGCGCCACGGCAAAGACCAGCGACAGCGGCAGCAGCACATAAAGCGTGGTGCGCACCAGATCGGCCCAGAAATTGCCGATGCCCGCTTCCTTGTTGCCGGCAAAGGCCCGGGCAAGCGCTGCAGCAATGGCGGCGCCGGTGCCCGCAGAAACGAAGTTCTGCGTGGTCAGGCCCACCATCTGGCTGAAGTGGCTCATCGTGGTTTCGCCGCCATAGCTTTGCCAATTGGTGTTGGTGACAAAGCTCACCGCCGTGTTGAAGGCGAGGTCGGGCGTCACCCCTGCAAAGCCCTGCGGGTTGAACGGCAGCACGCCCTGCAGGCGCAGCATGGCGTAAAGCAGCAAAAAGCCAACGAGATTGAAGGCGAGCAGCGAAGCGCCATAGCCCAGCCAGCCCTGCGGGCGGTTGGGGTCGATGCCGCAAGCGGCATAAAAGCCGCGCTCAACGGGCTTGAGCACCGGGTCGAGCCAGGTGCCTTCGCGATTCCAGACGCGCGACATGAAAATACCCAATGGCCAGCCCAATGCGAGGGCGAGGCCAAGGGTCAGGGCGATTTCCGCCCATCCTTGCCAGTTCATTTTGGTGAGTATCCGCTAGAGTTTGTCAGGCCGGAACAGGGCGATAACCATGTAAACGGCAATGGCGAGGGCGCCGGCGCCCCAGAGCAAGAACAGCATGGCTACACGCGGGCCAGCAGCCGGGCCAGGGCGTAGCTCAGGGCGAAAAAGCCCAGCCCCAGTGCCAGAAAGAAGATGTCGAACAATTCGATGCCTCCGAAAGAGAGGCCCAGACATTCCTCCCGCGGGGCGTAAAGTTTCCATACGGAACGCGGGTGCCGCATATAAGGCGGCATAAAGAAAAAAGGCGCCCCGGAGGGCGCCTAAAACGGCACGGTGGCCAGAACAACCAGGCCGCTGCAGAGCGGCAAGCCCACTGCGCTCAGCAGGATCAGCACGTCCCTTTGCGCCTCCCGATCACGCGCTCGCGCTTCGGACCGGTGTGGCGCACAGCTGCCGACAACGCGCGCCCGCCCGTGGCGAAACAACATCCAGGTCATCACAGCACCTTGGAGAGGATCAGGGCGCTACCGGCGTCGCAGGCGCCGAGGGCCAGCCGCATTTCGGCTGCCGTCACCACATTACGCCGGTTGGCCGCGCCATCCTCCGTCACATCATGGAGGCGGAACAAAAAGCCATCAAAGCCGGTCACCAGATACCAGCGCGGCTCGCCGCCTGGCGTCAAGCGCGGCAACTGGAGGCGCATGATGCAGATCTGGCGCCGCGCGAGATAGCCCAGGATCATTTCGGGCGTGCCGGGCATGGCTTCCGGGGCGATGTGATCGCCGAGATCGGCAAGCCTGGCATTGCGCAAGGCGGCGGCCGCTTCAGGCGCGATCCGTACCACATAGCGGCGACGCGCCGCGGCCAGTGCCATGGTTTCCGCCACGCTCAAATCCGGGCGCTCCGAGTTCAGCTCGTGGGCCACCACCTGCCGGGCGCGCGGCGTCAGGAGCATGGCCGACTCCAATGCGCCCATGGCTACCAGCAGGCACAGGGCGGCAGAATCTTCGGGGGCAACGGGATCGTGCGAGGGCACGGCAATGTCACTATAAGAGCGGGACTGATGACCGTTCCAGAGCCCGAAGGCCCATTCGCCCGAGCCCAGATCGAAAAAGCCGTGCTCGGCATAAAGGCGCGCCAAGCCATCGGCGCGCTCGGGCACAGCGGCATAAAGCACGGCGCCGCCTTCGGAGCGGGCACGGCCCACCAGGGTTTCGAGCAGGAGGTGCCCAATGCCGCGGCAGCGCACATCGGGGCTCACCAGCAGAAATGGGAGCGAGGCCTTGGCAGCGCTATAGCCATGCGCCAAGATGCCGACGCCAACGACGAGGTGGCATTCAGTGGCCACCAGCACATAGGCGCCCTCCCGTTGCAGCAGTTCGGGCCAATCGGGGGCGGTGTGCTTGCCTTCGCCACAGGCTCGCTCGCTCAGGGCCTGCAATTGTGGCAGGTCCGCTTCCCCTGCCCGGCGCAAGCGGGCAAAGGTGGAAAAGTGAGCGAAAGACGCGTGAGCCGACATGGTGTCGTTCTCCTTGAAACAAAATGGGGCTGGTGGTGGGGTGCGCGGCCGATCAGATCAGCAGGACGAGGGCCCCGACCACGGCAATCGCGTAAAGCAGGGCCACCACGATCAGGGTGATGCGCATGCGCCGCCCAAGCGCCGCACCCTCGCATTGCGCGGCAGCGCCGAAATGGCGATGCAGATACCAGTTGTACCGGTACATCTCGAAACTCCACGAACGAACCGGCGCGAAGATGCTCCCGGGGCGCGTAAAGTTTCGATGTGAATTGGCGGCTGGGTGCGTAAAGCCGAGCTAAAGGTGCGGTGCCCACACGATCCACAGCACAGCGCTACGGTCCGCTGAAGGTGCACTCTCTGCCCTTTGCGGCCGGACCGTGCTTGTGTCCGGCCCCGCTCGTCATCGCAGATTCTGCAGCAAGTTTCCTTGTTTGCTTGATGCGACTATCTCGATCAAGCGATCGCCGGGGATGGGCCGCGACAGCAAATAGCCCTGGAAGCTGGCGCAGCCTAAGTTCCTGAGCCTTTGAAGCTGCAAGTCGTCTTCCACGCCTTCAGCAGTCACGCTCACGCCCAAGGCATGCGCCATTTCTATGATGGATCGGACAATCGTGCTCGTGGCCGTATCCCGCAGGAGGTCACGGGTAATCGATTGATCGATCTTGAGCTTGTCGACGCTGTGGTGCCGCAAATGGCTGATGGAGGAATATCCGGTGCCGAAATCATCCAGTGCAATTCTGATCCCGGCCGTTCTCAGCTTTGCCAGCGTATCGCGCACCATTGGCGAATTTTTCAGCAGGATACCTTCGGTAATCTCCAGTTCAAGCCTGTCAGGCGGCAGATGCTGGTTGGAAAGAACGTCGAGGATGCGATCGGCGAGGTTGGGATCATCGAACTGGAGGGGGGACACGTTAACCGCGATCCAGGGCAGCCCGGCACTGGCTGCAAAGCCGCAGGCTTGTGCCAAAACCCAGAGACCAAGCTCGTGAATGACACCCCGCTCTTCGGCATCGCCTATGAAGCTGTCGGGCGAGAGCGGGCCGCGCACCGGATGGTTCCAGCGCACCAGGGCCTCGGCCCCGACGATCTCCCCGCCCAGTGCGCCGTAAATGGGCTGATAAAGCAAATGGAGCTCGGTTCCTCCAAGGATGGCATTGCGTAAGTCGACTTCCAGGATCCGCTTCTCCCGCCGCAACTGGTCCATCGAGAGATCGTAGATCCTGAAGCAGTTCCGGCCGGCAGCCTTGGCGGCATAAAGCGCCACATCGGCACACCGCATCATTTCAGCGGTGGATACCGCGTCCCCAGCTTCAAGGGCGACACCCAGGCTTGCCGTGACATTGACCGCCTCGCCGCCAAGCACAAAGGGATCGTGGAAGCTGTCCAGCATCGATTGACACAAGAAACGCGCATGTCCGTCGCTGACAACGCCAGGCTGCACGAGCGCGAACTCGTCGCCCCCCAGACGGGTCAGCGTCGCTCCTTCAGGGAGGGTGGCAGACAAGCGGCGCGCAACCTGCTTGATAAGCTGGTCGCCGGCTGCATGGCCGAGCGTGTCGTTGATCTCCTTGAAACTGTCGAGGTCAATGCAAACCAGCGCGACTTTGGCCTTGGCCAGATACTCATACTGCAGTGCCTCCTGCAGCCGAACTTCAAAGAGGGCCCGGTTGGCAATGCCGGTCAAAGGATCATGGAAGGCCAGGAACTCGATCTGGGCTTGGCTTTGCTCCAGTTGTAGCGTGGTTCGCCGGAGCCACACCAGCAAGCCGCCCATCCCGGCGGAGCCCAACAGCAACAAGCCCAGCGCGGCAGGGGCGCTATCCTTCAACAATGCCAGTGCCGGTTTTATTGGTGTCCAAACAACAAAGCCAACTATGCGGCCAGCATTGCTGAGCAGCGGTAGTGTACCGCTACCCTTCCCAGGTCCCCCGATCCGAAGGTCAGTCAAGCCCGCTTGCCGGCCGAGCTGGTCGAGAAATCCCGAGCCTAGCAAGACAACTGAAACATGCAGGAACTCACTGCCTGGAGTCTGGGTTACGGCGCGGCTTGTTGGAACAACGGGCCTGATGCTCACAAACGCCAGTTGCCCGTCGGTTAGGCGGGCGGTTTCAGACAGTCCCAAGCCAGTAATGGCGGCAGTTGAGTCGCTCATGGCTGCTGAAACGGCGGCCATCTCCTGACGAAGCAACTGCGTTAGTGCTTCGACGGTGGGCAAGTCACGGGGGTCGACCTCGGGTTCCGCCGTCACGCCCTCGTTGGCGGCCCGCACCACGCGGTTATCCGGCGCAATGACGTAGACGCGATCGTGCTTGAAGAAGGTCCCCATCCACTCGACCAGATTCTGGGCGATCCAGGTCTGGTTCGCCGCCCGTAGGTTGACGACGGCATCGTCTCCGGCAGCGGAGCTGTCCTGCTCCATAGCGATGCGCTCTTTGCGAGCAGCAATTCCGGCGGCAATATAATGCTGTTCTTCCACCAGTTCCCTGGTGTCTATTCTATGAACTGCCCACCACGCGGCCACGGCAAAGGCAAGCACAAGCGCCAAAGCTAAACAGAGCGAAACCGTCGCCACTGGCCTTATGCTGTGCTCTTTGCCGTGTTGAAGTCTATTCATGACGCGGATGCCGATTTACGCACACGTTAGTCGGCCAACCTGGCAGCCGCTTTCGTAAGGATCTCTTCCGCACATCAAACTATCAAAGTAGTTACAGTCACATTACTTTCGCCCTCTTAAACGCTCTGCTCGACAAATCTGAATTCTCCATGGATCATTTCAGGTCTCTAAGCGCTCAGTAGCGAGCCCCAATGCCCCACCGCAGACTTGTAAGGTTAGTTGACTGGCAGAAGAATTAAGAAGAGCCTGCCCTGAAACGGGGCTACTTACCTTCCAGTACTTGGGGCCGGACCATCGAAGGATCGTGAACTGCTCGGCCGCAGGAGCAATACCATGCTTGCCAACTGCCATCGATGAGAACAAGCTGCCTCGGCCGGACCGGTGGATGCAGCTGGACAGACCCCCGCGGCCGGCATGGGGAGGTTGGAACATCATGGACGATGGATTTGCCGGTGCCGGTGAAATGACCACCGCAGCGGGGGTATGTTCCCTCAGCCGCCGCCGGTTCCTGGTGGGCGCTGCGGCCGGTCTTGGCGCCTTGGGGCTTGCCGGCTGCGCCAGCTCGGGCACCGATATGAGCCTGGCTGAAGCCAAGCTCGCCTATGGCCCCCTTCCCCAGGAACGCTTCCCCGTTCCGGCGGTCAATGTCAGCAAGATCAACCCGAAATATCTGCGCCGCATCGTGCGCTACGACACGGCGGAAGCCCCTGGCACGATCATCATCGATCCGCGCAATTACTACGTCTACCGCATCGAGGGCGAGGGCAATGCCACGCGTTATGGCGCCAATGTCGGCCGCCAAGGCTTTTTGTGGAACGGCGACGCCTATATCGGCCGCAAAGCCGAATGGCCGGTCTGGACGCCGCCCCCGGAGATGATCGCGCGCCAGCCCGAGGTCGCCAAATATGCCGGCGGCATGCCCCCGGGCCTCGGCAATCCGCTAGGCGCGCGCACGCTTTATCTTTATCAGAACGGCACCTACACGCTTTACACCATCTACAGCACGATCATGCCTGAAACCATCGGCAAGGGCATTTCCAGCGGCTGTATCGGCCTGCTGACGCAGGACATGGTCCATCTTTACGAGCGGACCCCGGTCAAGACCAAGGTCGTGGTCCTCAAGGCCTGAAGCTGACGCGGCAGGCGGCTGGAGCGATCAGCGCCGCCTTTGCGTCAGCGCCATGCCCGCCAGGATCATCACCACGCCAAGGCTTGCCGCCCACAGCGTCACCGGTGCGCCGCGCAGCATGTCGAAAATGACGCCGCACACCATCTGCCCGGCGATCACGAGGAGCGTCGAATTAACGGCACCGATACGTGGCAAGAGCCAGGAGCCGGAGGCGACAAACACCACCCCGAGCGCGCCACCCGTGAAAACCCACCATGGAATAGCGGCCAGGTTACTGGGAATGAGCCCGCCGATCCCCAGGGCGATGGCACTGAGGAAAACAAAGCCCACGCAGTGATTCCAGAAGGAGGATATCAGCGGCGTGCTGGACAGGGACAATCGTCCATTGACCTGGCGGCTTAGGATCACGAGCAGACCCGCGACGAAAGCGAAGACGCTGGATGTAATCATGCGCCACCCAGTCCGAACAGGATGATGACCATGCTGCCGCCCCCGATCAGGAGCACGGCAGCGGCATCGCGCCACTCAAGGCGTCGCCGCGGCAGGCCGAGCAAGCCCCAGAAGTCCGCGGCTAGGCTAAGCACCACCTGACCGACTAAGCCTAGCGCCAGCGTTCCCGCCAGGGCCAGCGGCGAATTAACGGCCGTGGAGGTCAGCATCACTGTCGCGGCGCCCAGGATGCCCCCGAGATAGGCCCAAAGGGGTGCCTTGCCCGCTTTTTCCCGCGCAGCTTGGCTTGAAGCGCGTTGTTGGCGCCAAACGATCGCCAACACCGCTACGGAAACAACCATGCCGACACCATGGGCAAGCCAAGACGAAAACATAGGTCCGCCGTAACGCCCCGCTTCGCCATTGATAAACACGGCGAGCGACAGCAAACCCCCGGTCGCGAAGGCTGCGATCAGGTGCAGCGGGTTGAGGCGCTGCGCGCCAGATGACGACATGACAAGGCACCGACTCGGGTTGGGATCAAACAGCTCTAATAGTTGTGAGGCGCCGGTAGAAGTGCAATCCACCGGGTGCCCTATCCGTGCTGACAAGAAGCAAGAGAACGCCCACGTCATGATGTTGCGTTGCGTCGCAGAGCACAAGATCTGCGGCAAGACCGAAGCATTGGGGTTGGACGCGCAGCAAGGCAGCTGCGCGCTCAAAATTATTGTGCCGGGCACATATTGGTGGGCTCGACCTTGAGAACGGGGAAGCAATCCTTCCACTGCTCGGTGCGAGTCGGCCATGGGGTCAGGAACTCCGGCGATACTTCGTATTCAAGCACGCCCTGCGCCTGCAGGTTTTTGACCCGCCCATCGAGATATTCCTTGAGCACGGCGACCTTCCCGTCGACAACCGTGGCGATCCAGACATCGTTGACCACCTGGCGGCTACCGCGCTGGATGGTGCGGAACTGAATTTCCATGGCGACCCGATTGGCTTCGGCATCAATGTAAAAAGCGTCGGCCGGCAGGAAGAAGCTCGTATCCTCGGCCTGGCCGCAAAACAGTTCGAGATCGGCGACCGCCGCATCAATGCCAAGGACGCGGCTTGTAGGATAGGAAAAGTCCACGTCCTCCGCCAAGGTCGCCCGCATCAGATCTGTATTGCAGGTGGCCCACGAACTGGCGAGATCAAGCATCAGCGCTTGCATCTGAGCGCGGGCCGATCCTTCGGACTCGATCGTACCGGCGAACTCCACGCCCGGACGAACTTCGGCGGCCACAAGACTGGCAGCAGGCAAGCTTGCGAGAACGGCAAGACAAGAAACGGCGAGGCACTTCAAATTACGCATTTTAGTGTTGTCCCATTAAGCGAACATCTGTTCGCCCGGTTACTATGGCTGCGGCGTATTCCTCCGGCAAGCTGGCCCCGGGGCCGCAAGGTCTTCCTTCCCAGTTCAGCGATACGTCACCTACGGGATAGGCTGGGCGAGCCGCTACACAACTGCCTGGCCGTTAGCCCCAAAGCCGGCATCAAGAATGGCAGCCCGAGGCCGAGAGCCGGACGGGCTGTGTGGAGCTCAATTTCCCCCAACTAAAGCCTGACCATGCATGAGCTCAACACAGCTGAGTGCAATCGAGGCACGGGCTGTTTTGTGCGGAAAAAAGATGCAACTTTGTTGACACGATGTAGATAAGATGTTGCAGTTGCGGCAAGCAGACATGCAAGGACCGCGAGTTTGACGGGTTCACCGAAGTCCACGCGGACGACACCGCATCCGCCCCGGACAGCACAGGGCGACAGAGCCTTTGGCCCCATCGTTTCCTCGCAGCATCTGGCTGAGGGCTCATCGCCGGGCCTGTCGGAACTGGAGTTCGGGGTTACGCAGGTCTTTCATGCCTTTTCCCGATGGATGGTGCGCTGCATGACCGCAGCAGGTCAGCCGGGCTTGTCGGCTATGGAGATCCTGATCCTTCATTCCATTCGCCATCGCGACCGTCCCAAGACATTGGCCGATATTTGCCTGGTGCTCGATATCAACGACACGCATGTAGCCAGCTATGCCATCCGCAAGCTGGAAGCCGCAGGCCTGGTTCATGGCGGGCGGGCCGGCAAGGAAAAGACAGTGCGCATATCCGAAGACGGGATCGAGCTGTGCGGGCGTTATGCGCGTATCCGGGAGGAGCTTTTGGTGCGCGCCACCTCTGCTGGTCCTTCCCAGGAAGAGCTGTCGCATATGGCCAGCGTGCTGCGGCATTTGTCCGGGTGCTATGATCAGGCAGCGCGGGCGGCCGCAACAATATGATTACCGATTCCTTCTCGCCGACGACGACCAGTTCCCCAATCCTGAAAGTCAGTGGGCTTTCGGTCGACTTTGGAGCCGGCAGGGTCGTCGATGATCTATCCTTCAGCGTACGCCCCGGCGAAACGCTCGCCATTGTCGGTGAGTCCGGCTCGGGCAAGTCGGTCACTTCGCTCTCGGTGATGCGGCTGGTCGAATATGGCAATGGCCGGATCGTAAACGGCGAGATCCGCTTCGATGCCGGCAACGGAGCCCGCGACCTCGCCCAGGCCAGCGACGCCGATATGCGGCGCATCCGCGGCAATGACATTGCCATGATTTTTCAGGAGCCTATGACTTCGCTGAACCCCGTCTTTACCGTGGGCAATCAGATCAGCGAAGTCCTGACCCTCCATCGTGGCCTCAGTCGTAGCGCAGCACGAGCCGAGGCCGTGCGCCTGCTGTCACTGGTTCGTTTGGCGGATGCCGAAAGCATGCTGGATCGGTTTCCTCACCAGCTTTCAGGGGGCATGCGGCAGCGCGTGATGATCGCCATTGCCTTGGCTTGCCAGCCCAAGGTGTTGATTGCCGACGAGCCGACCACGGCGCTGGATGTGACCATCCAAGCGCAGATCCTGGCCATTCTTGCCGATCTGCAGCGCGAACTTGGCATGGCGGTTATTTTCATCACGCACGACATGGGCGTCGTCGCTGAGATTGCCGACCGTGTTGTGGTCATGTGGCGCGGGCGGAAGGTCGAAGAAGGTTCTGTCACCGAAATCTTCGCAAACCCGCAGCACGCCTATACCAAGACGCTTCTAGCAGCGGTTCCCCGCTTGGGGGCAATGAAGGGCCGCGAACTGCCGAGGCGGCTGGCCGTGACGGTGATGGACGGGGAGGCTCCCCGAACGATTGGTGAGGATCGCGACCACGACACAGCAGACTTTTCAGCCGCTCCTATCGCTGAAATCCGTGATCTCACCGTACGCTTCAACGTGGGCAAGACCCTTTTGGGCCGCGTCACGCATCGGGTCCACGCCGTGGAACATGTCAGCCTCGACCTACGGCCGGGCGAGACGCTTGCGCTGGTGGGAGAATCCGGCTCGGGCAAATCCACCATTGGTCGCACCCTGCAGGGCCTGCAGCCCGCCACATCGGGACAGATCTTTTATCAGGGCCGTTCCGTGGCCGACCTGACCGGCGCCGATGCCATGCGCCTCAAGCGGGAAATCCAGTATATCTTTCAGGATCCCTTCGCTTCGCTCGATCCGCGCAAGAGCGTTGGCTTCTCCATCGCCGAGCCGATCCGGACCCATGGCCTGATCAAGGACGAGAAAGCGTTGCAGGCGCGTGTCGCCGAGCTTCTGGTCAAGGTCGACCTCGACCCGAGCGTCGCCAGCCGCTATCCGCACCAATTCTCGGGCGGCCAGCGTCAGCGTATTTCTATCGCTCGGGCACTCAGCTGCGATCCCAAGCTGATTATTGCCGATGAGGCGCTTTCAGCTCTCGACGTCTCCGTACAGGCGCAAGTCATCGAACTGATGATGGCGCTGCAGCAAGAACGCTCGCTGGCCTACCTGTTTATCAGCCATGACATGGCCGTGGTCGAGCGCATGGCCCATCGCGTGGCCGTTCTTTACCTCGGCCAGGTGGTGGAAATCGGCACGCGCCGGCAAGTGTTCGAGAACGCTACGCACTCTTACACACGCCGCCTTCTTGCTGCTGTGCCGCGTGCCGAGCCGGGCAAGGGCGGGGGACGGACCCTGATGGAAGGGGAGATTCCCAGCCCCGTGCGACCCGTCGGACAGGAACCAACAGCGCTGAGCTACCGCGAAGTCGCGCCCGGGCACCTGGTTGCGATTGAAGACTGATCGGCCCCAGATTCAGGAGAGAGAACATGAAACTTTGGCACAAAGCCCTTAAGGGAGCGCTCTTGTCGAGCGTCCTGGCGCTCAGCGTGACCGGCGCTGCCTTGGGGCAAGGAGCGGGCACCCTCAACATCGCCACCCCTCAGGATCCCGGCAGCTGGGACCCGATCGACACTTTCCTTGTTAACTGGTCCGCCGTCGCGAACAATGTTTTCGATGGCCTAGTGGCACGCACGCCTGAGCTTGAGATCGTGCCGGCGCTCGCGACCGAATGGGAGATCAGCGAGGACGGGCTCACCTACACGTTCAAGCTGCGCGAAGGCGTGAAATTCCACAATGGCGAGGCTTTCGACGCCGATGCTGTCAAGTTCACCTTTGATCGCCTCCTTGGCGAAGAAGGCGCCGTGGGCCCGCAGCAGTCCAACTACAACTCCATCGAAAGCGTCGAAGTGGTCGACCCAATGACGGTGGTTTTGCATCTGTCGCAGCCCGACCCGGTCCTGCTCACCAAGCTGACCGGTTATGGCGCGATGATCGTGCCGCCCGACTATATCGCCGAAAAAGGCGACGAGGTCTTCAACACCCAGCCGGTCGGCACCGGGCCGTTCCGCATGGCCTCCTACGAGGCACGCAACCAGGTGACTCTGGAAGCTTTCCCCGAATTCTGGGGCGAAGCACCCAAGCTGCAAAGCGTAGTGTTCCGCTTCATCACCGAGCCCTCCACCGCTGTAGCCGAACTGCAGTCAGGCCGCATCGACATGGTGATCCCGCCTTCCGTTCCGGTCGGCTCCATCCCCACCATTGAACAGGCCCCCAATCTCAAGGTCGTTTCGGTCCCCGGCCCTACGGTATATTCCCTGCGCTTCAAGACCGATGAAGGCATTACGGCCGACGAGCGCGTGCGCCGCGCTCTCGTGATGGCTGTCGATCGCGACACCATTATCGAAGCAATCCTTGCGGGCCAGGCGACCCCGATCTCGTCGTTCCAGTCGGCTCAGACCTTTGGTAACGACCCCGATCTGGAGCCTATCCCGTTTGATCCCGAGGGCGCTAAGGCGCTGCTAGCCGAGGCG
This sequence comes from Devosia sp. Z11_6, assembly GCF_058133665.1. Classification (NCBI taxonomy): domain Bacteria; kingdom Pseudomonadati; phylum Pseudomonadota; class Alphaproteobacteria; order Hyphomicrobiales; family Devosiaceae; genus Devosia; species Devosia sp. Z11_6. Next base: position 73,317 of record NZ_JBYUNQ010000006.1, on the reverse strand, counting down.
GGTGTCGAACCCGGCGCCACCGTCCAGATCGACGTGCGCGGCAACGACGCCACCTTCAACGAAGTCGCTCAGGCCGTGGCTGCCTACCTGTCCGCTGTTGGCATCACGGCAACCATCCAGCCCTATGAAACCAATGTCTTGCTCAACGACATCATTCCCGCCGGTCGCACTGGCGCTATGTGGCAGCAGTCCTGGGGTGCATGGACGTTCGACTACGACAACACCGCCTATCTGATGTACCACGAAGGCGAAAAGTGGAACCCGTATGGCAACGACCCCGAGTTGGACGCACTGCTGGAATCGCAGCGCAGCATGACCAATGTCGCCGAACGCGAGACCGTGCTGAAGCAGATCGCGAAATATGTTGCCGACCAAGCGCTGGAAATGCCGCTCTACAACGTCAACCAGATCTACGCAGTCAGTGACCGGGTCGGCAATTTTGTCGCCCCGCCTGATAGCCGCTTGCGCCTGACCGACGTCACCGTCGAATAGTTCGAGACTTTTTAAACTCGCCGCTCCGCTATCGAGGCGGGGCGGCTCATGCACTTCCGGGGTGAAGCGATGGCAGGTTTCCTTATCAAGCGGTTGTTGCAGGCAGCCTTCGTCGTCTTCGCCGTCACCCTGATCGTCGCCTTTGCCATTCGGCTCACCGGCGATCCTGCCCTGATGCTGAGCCAAGGGGCCGGCAGTATCACTGAAGCCGATCTGCAGCGCATTCGGGTGGGCCTGGGCATCGATCGGCCCTTTCTGGTGCAGTATTTCGATTTTTTGGGCGGCATTTTCACCGGCGATCTCGGCCGCTCTTTCATGGGCGGCACACCCGTCAGTCAACTCATTGGCCGGGCGTTGCCCGCAACCTTGTCCCTGGCACTTACCTCGCTCGTCGTTTCCATCCTGGTCTCGATCCCGCTGGGGGTGGCTTCAGCAACCCATCGTGGCAAATGGCCCGACCAGCTCATTCGCGTGTTGTCGTTAGTTGGGCTGTCCTTTCCCAATTTCTGGCTTGCCATTATGCTGGTGTTGCTGTTGTCGATCACCTTCCAATGGCTGCCGCCAAGCGGCCTTGAAGGTTGGCAGAGCTTCATCATGCCAGCGCTCACCATGGCCATCATCCTGACGGCAACCAATGTGCGCCTGGTGCGCACCTCCATGCTGGAGATCTTGCAGCAGCAATATGTGCTGGTCGCGCGGGCAAAAGGGCTGTCCGAGCGAGCCGTGCTCTACAAGCATGCACTGCGGAACTGCGCTATTCCCCTGATCACCTATCTGGGCCTGCAATTCGGCGGCCTTCTGGGCGGCATCGTCGTGGTGGAGCGCGTGTTCAACTGGCCGGGCATGGGCACGCTTGCCTTTGATGCGGTGTCTGCGCGCGACTACCCGGTACTGCAAGGCGTCATAGTGGTGCTTTCGCTGATGATCGTACTGGTCAACCTTCTGGTCGACATCGCTTATGGCCTGGTCGATCCGCGCATTCGGACGGAGTAGAACCGTGAGCGAAATTGCACTCAAGCCGCATCCGCTTTCCGCCTTTCGCTCGGTCGAACTGCTGGTGGGTCTCGTAATTGTCGGCAGCATTGCGCTAGTGGTCATCTTCGCTCCCCTGCTGTTTCCCGATGGTGGGACGGGCGTGAACCTGATGGCGCGTCTCACGCCGCCCTTCACGAACGCGGCCCATCTCTTTGGCACCGACCCTCTTGGTCGTGACGTTATGGCCCGCGTGGTATGGGGGGGCCGCATATCCCTCCTTGTGGGCGTGGTTTCGGTTGCCGGCGCGGTTGTCATCGGCGTCGTCATGGGCCTGGTTGCCGGCTATTACCGCGGCATCTGGGATATTCTGGTCATGCGCTTTGCCGATATCCAGCTGGCGCTGCCCTTTATTCTGCTCGCCATCACCTTCATGGCCATCATTGGGGGTGGGCTGACCAACATCATCATCCTCATGATCGTCTCCCAATGGGTGCAATATGCACGCATCGTGCGCGGCCAGGTGCTGACGCTGCGCGAGCGGGAATTCGTGCTGTCGGCTCGCTCCTTTGGCGTGTCGGGGTTCAACCTGATCCGCCATCACCTGCTGCCCAACCTGCTGGGGCCGGTGATCGTGCTGATGACGCTCAACATCGCCAACAACATCCTGTTGGAATCGAGCCTGACCTTCCTGGGCCTTGGTGTTGATCCCTCAACGCCGTCCTGGGGCGGCATGCTGGCCGACGGCCGCACTTACCTGCAGACCGCATGGTGGGTGAGCGTCTTTCCCGGCCTTGCCATCTTTCTGACCGTGCTCGGCCTGAACCTCCTGGGTGACTGGCTGCGCGACCGTCTCGATCCTACTGGAAGAACCAGCCGATGAGCTTCCCACTTCGCCAGACCTTTCCCTCCACCATCGAGGAGATCACCGTCCGCTTCGCCGATGCCACTGACGTCGAGGCATGGCTCTTCGCCGACGAAGCCTCGCGCCGCGCGGCGGAACTCAAGCTCGCCGCGAACGGTATTCGGGCCCGGTTTCGCTCTGCCTACAAGCCACTGGTCCACGCCTTTCTGGAAGAGATCGACCTGGCTGGCGTTACCGCGGTGGAAATAACCTATCCTGTTCACGCTCAAGGGGAGCCTGGGCGATTCCTGCTCGAAGCTTACCCGCTCGCCGGTCTTTTGCCCGTGCCGGTCCGCTTCACCCCCCGAGATGACGCCGACCTTCACTATGACGTCGTTCTCCTGCAAGAGGGTGGCAGCTCGGAAAGCCTGGCGGTGCAAGCGCCCAACCGCGTTCACGTCGATCACACGGGAGCGCAGGTGCTTTCTCCCACAGGTTGGGTGCGGGTGGAGCGCGCGGGTGTAACGGTAGCTGACGAGCGGATTGAAACCGACTTTGAGGCGCTGTTTGCAACAGCGATCAAAGCAATTGTTGAGCATGCCTGGGGCCCTACCGAGCCATTCTTTGACGAGCTACGCATTGCCGTGACATTGCCGATTGCCGACCGGCCCCTGCCCCTCGGCGAGGAGGTAATCAGCCTGACCGAAGCACTGCATGAGGATCTTTACTTCTCAGGTCTCGAGATTTTTCATAGCAAGTCTGGTCGGCCGTCTGGGGACCGGGGCCTGCAGCCCGGCCGCATTGTCCCGGTGGTCAGCTATGGGCTTGGGCCAGCGCGCCTCGATATCTCCTTGCGCCATCATAGCCACGCCCTACCCTCGGCTCCCCGCCAGGCCCTCGAGACCGCGCAGGCCCCCATTGCCTTTGATGATGTCGATGAGGGACTTGAAGCGGTCGGCGGCGAGGTTTTTACCGGCACCTCCTACTGCGGGCGCACTGTATCGGGGCGCTATCACCTCGGGTCAGATGCCCCTGTTCTTGTTTCCGGCGGCCAACATCCTAATGAGCCAACTGGCGTGGTCGGCGCCTTGCGGGCGGCTCAACGCCTTGCCGGCCGCAAGAATGCCCACTTCAGCGTCGTGCCGCTCGAGAACCCCGATGGTTATGCCCTCGCCCGTGAACTTTACGAGGTCGAGCCGCGCCACATGCATCACGCCGCCCGCTACACGGCGCTCGGCGACGACCTAGAATACCGGCAGGCCGGCCCACTCTATGAACGCGACGTCCGCGAGCAGATGCTGGCGCTTTGCAGCCCTGCCCTGCATGTCAACCTTCATGGCTACCCCGCTCACGAGTGGACGCGGCCGCTGACCGGATATGTGCCACGCAATTTTGCCCTGTGGACCGTGCCAAAAGGCTTCTTTCTGGTCCTGCGGCACCAGCCCGGCTATCGCGCCCAAGCCGAACGTCTAGCGCGCGAGGTAGCCCAAAGACTCACTGGGGTTCCTGGCCTCGCCGAACTTAACGCGAGACAGATCGAGCTTTATCGGGCCCATGCCGGGGCACTAACCTTCGACATTTACTCCGGCTTTCCGGTGAACATCACTGAATTCCCTGACCTGAAAGTGCCGGTGACGCTCATCACGGAATACCCCGATGAAACCATCTACGGAGACGCTTTCCAGCTGGGCCATGAAGCCCAGACCCAGACCGTTCTAGCCGCCTATGATGTTTGGCAGGAGATCGCAAACGACCGGCGGCAATAACGGCCGCCTCCAATCGCAGCCGAAGTAAACCTTCGCCTCGCTGAGGGGCAGAGGCTTACATAAACATGCTGGAGTGCTGATTTTCCAGATCGGGTAGATCGTCCAGTATGCTCCCCAAGTGCTCGGCCATGGCCGTCTGGGCCTGCTGCACATCATGGGCGTCGATGGCCTCCATGATCGCCTGATGCTCGCGCACCCGGCGTTGCATGTCGGCTTCCCGCTGCAAGGTTAAATTGCAGACCCGATCCATATGCGTTTTCATGTCCGCGATGGCTCTCCAAGCCATGCCGACGCCAGCCCCAGTGGCCACGGCAATATGGAACGCCTCATCATGCTCGCGAAAGGCGGCGTGATCGAGCCGGCTGGATGCCTCCTCCTGCTTCGCCAGCAGATTGGCGATGCGCTTGCGTTGCCAAGGGTCGAAGGACTGCGCCGCCCGCGCCACGACAGCAACTTCCAAGGACTGCCGCACGAACAGCGCTTCGGTCATTTCCTGAGCTGAGATGCGAGCAACCACGGTGCCTCGATGGGGCCTTATCTCGATCAGCCGCGAATTAGCCAACCGGATCAGCGCCTCGCGGACAGGCTGTCGTGACACGCCCAAGCGGGTGGCGATCTCCTGCTCGGAGAGGCGGGAGCCAGGCAGCAGCTCCAACTCGATGATGGCGCGGCGAAGGTCTTTCTCGATGGTCACGGCAGCGCTCTCGCCGCTCTCGGCCATCTGGATATCCAAGGTCATCGTACAACTCTCATCCCGATTGACAGCTCACATGCAGCCGCCATACGGTACCATACAATTCCATACAGGGCGCAATGAACGTCCGGCCCATCTGAGGAGAGGCGGGTTCCACCCGCAATGGCGATGAACATCCAGTCCCGCTTTCAGCCCAATTTTGTATCGCCAAACCTTAGTGATCCGCGACTGGCGAGTAAACGTAGCTATCGCATGATGATCGATGGCGTGCCTTGCGATGCTCAGTCGGGCAGGGTTTTTGAGCGGGACAGCCCGGGCCACCGGGGCAAAGTTGTAGGGGTGTGGCCGGCCGGTGGCCCCACAGACGCGGCTTTGGCTATCAGCGCTGCCCGTCGGGCTTTCGACGATGGTCCCTGGCCGCGCATGAGCGGAGCGGAGCGCTCAACCATCTTGCACCGCGTGGCCGCAGGGATCTTGGCTGATCTAGACGAGTTGGCGCTGATCGAATGCCTCGAAACGGGCAAGCCGCTGAGCCAGGCGCGTGGCGAGATCGGATACTGCGCTGACTTGTGGACCTATGCGGCTGGTCAATGCCGCGGCCTTGAGGGGGACACCCACAATTCAATCGGCGAAAACCGACTGGGACTCGTGCTGCGCGAACCTGCTGGGGTGGTTGGCATTATTACCCCTTGGAATTTTCCATTCATTATCGTGTCCGAGCGCGTTCCCTGGGCGCTCGGTGCCGGCTGCACCGTTGTCGTGAAGCCCAGCGAATTCACCTCTGGCACCACAATTCGTTTGGCCGAAATTGCCCTCCAAGCTGGCCTGCCCCCCGGTGTGTTCAACGTCATAACCGGATACGGCCCCGAAGTCGGACAGGTCCTGGCGGAAGATCCGCGAGTGGACGTTCTGGCCTTTACCGGATCGGTTCGGGTCGGCACCGAGTTGGCGAGCATTGCCGCTGGTGGTGTCAAGCGAGTGGGCCTGGAACTGGGTGGCAAGGGACCCCAGATCGTCTTTGCCGACGCGGACCTTGAGGCTGCGGCCGACGGGATCGCCTATGGCGTCTACCACAATGCCGGGCAATGCTGCATTTCGGGCAGCCGCCTTATCGTTGCCAATGCCATCCGCCCGGCGCTGCTGGAGCGCCTACTCGACATTTCGCGGCGCCTGCCCTTTGGCGATCCCCTTGGCGCAACCACACGATTTGGCGCCATGGTTTCCCAGCAGCATACCGAGAAGGTCTCAAGCTATGTGGCGGCAGGGGTGGCGGAAGGAGCCGAATTGCTGCTCGGCGGCGACATGGTCGATGCCAAGTCGGGCAATTTCTTTGCCCCGACCGTGTTCGACCGGGTGCGCCCGGACATGCGCATTGCCCAAGAGGAGATCTTTGGACCCGTTCTGGCAACCATAGGTTTTGACACGCCCGAGGAAGCCGTTGCCCTTGCTAATGGGACCCCTTTTGGGCTGTCGGCCAGCGTCTGGTCGCGCGACCTTGAGACCGCGATTCAGACCACGCGCAAGCTGCGGGCTGGCCGCTGCTGGATCAACTCCGTTATCGACGGAACACCCGAACTGCCGATCGGTGGCTACAAAAAGAGCGGCACTGGCCGGGAACTCGGCCGCTATGGCTTTGACGAATATTCCCAGTTCAAGGGTCTGCATATGACCCTTGGACGCGGGCAACCATGGTTCGAGCACTGAGGAGCGCTGCACGACCGAAACTGGCGGCGGGCTCCGGATCGGAACACGCCCCTCGACCCGGACCTGAGGAGGACCCGGGGCAATTCAAAGGGAGGACTAATCCATGAAACTGACCAAGTTTAAGTGCGCCTTGCTGGGAGGCTGCGCCCTGTTCGCCAGCCTAGGAGGAGCGATGGCGCAGGATCAGGAGCCGGTTAAGGCGACCATGATCATCTATCTCGATCCGAGCGTGCAGTTCTTCAATCCCGTGGTCAAAGGCGCGCAAGACGCCGCCGCGGCGTTCAATGTTGATCTGGACGTGCAATATGCCAACAACGACCCAGTGCGCCAGAATGATCTGATCGAAACGGCCGCGGCCACGGGCGTGGATGGGATCGCCGTGTCCATCTCCAGTTCGGATGCATTCGACGACAGCATTTGCGCAGCAGTCGAAGCCGGCATCGTGGTGATTGGTTTTAATAATGACGACCTGGAAGGCCGCGATGGCAATTGCCGGCAGGCCTATGTTGGCATGGATGAGTTCGCCTCCGGCTACGAACTGGGCAACCGGATGATCGAGGAATTTGGACTCAAGGAAGGGGACACGGTCTTCAACCCACGCGAAATTCCCGAGGCAAGCTTCGCCGTCGCGCGGGGCGGCGGCATCGAAAAGGCTATGGGGGAACACGGTATCACTGTTGAAACAGTGCGGGCCGGCCTGGACCCTGCAGAAGCTCAGAATATCATGGCACAGGCGCTGATCGCCAATCCAAACATCAAGGCCGTGTTCGGCACTGGTTCGGTCACCTCCACTGTTGGGGCTGGCGCCATTCGCGACGCTGGGGTGGACGTGCCGTTTGGCGGCTTTGATCTGGCGATCGAAATTGCCGACGCGGTGGCAACGGGCGCGATGTTCGCCACCATGGACCAGCAACCTTATCTCCAGGGCTACTACCCCATCGCCCAGATCGCCATGGCCAAGCGCTACGGTTTGACCCCGACAGATGTCGACACCGGACAGGGCGCGTTCCTGGACCAAGGCCGCATTGGCGCCGTCAAGCCACTGATCGGTACCTATCGCTAACGGGATCTGCCCCGGCCCACATGGCCGGGGCTTCCCTTCAGAACTGGATATCACCGTGACCGAACTTTCCCCTGCTCGCGCCCTTGTGCCGAGGCGGACGGCAGCGACGTGGCTGCACGATTTGCTGTCGATGCCTGCAGGTGCGATCCTGCTGGTGTTTGTTGTCGTGCAACTCGCCTGCATCATCGCCGGGCTTTTGTTCCCTGACACCTTCCGCTACCTGTCGCCGCAGAACATGGGCATCATGATGCGCTCAGTCCCTGTACTGGGTTGCCTGGCGCTTGGCGCCGGTGTGCTGATGATCGCCGGGGAGTTCGATCTATCCATCGGTTCGGTCTACACGTTAACTGCCGTGGTCATGGCGGTGCTGGTGGGCCATGGCGTGGACGCCTTTCTTGCCGCCCCTGTCGGCCTGCTGGTCGGTGCTGCGATCGGGTTGGGCAATGGAGCGCTGACGCTGCGCTTCAATCTGCCATCCTTTATTGTTACCCTTGGTGGCTTGTTGTTCTGGCGGGGCGCGGTGCTGCTGATCAACGGCGCCGTGCAGGTGCGCTTTGATCCCAATCCGGTGTTCCAGGCCATGTTTGGCGGCACAGCACTCGGCATCAACGCCGCATTTATCTGGTTTGTCGGGCTCTGCCTGGTGTTCTGGGCCATGCTGCACCGGCACCGTTTCGGCAATCATGTGTTCGCGACAGGCGGCAATCGCTCGGCAGCAACAGCGATCGGCGTCAACACCGCCCGGGTCAAGCTGATGGCCTTCGCCCTTGCCGGCTTCATGGCCGCTTTTGCCGGTATCCTCGCGACCACCCGCGTTGGTAGCGTGCAACCGGGACAGGGAGCCGGGCTGGAGCTGCAGGCGATCGCCGCTTGCGTCATCGGTGGGCTATCCCTACGCGGTGGACGCGGCTCAATCCTGGGCATGTTCCTCGGGGTGATGCTGATCTTCACCATTACCGACGTGCTGCTGCTGATGCGCGCGCCTGGCTTTTATCTCGACATGTTCATCGCCACGCTGATCGTGGTGGCCTCGATCTTCAACCATGGGCTCGATCGCCGGGGAGCTTCCATATGAGCCTGTTGGCCCTGCACAATATCAACAAGTCCTTTGGACCCCTCAAGGCGCTGACCGATCTCAGCTTTGAAGTCGGGCATAGTGAGGTTGTGGGCCTGCTTGGCGATAATGGCGCGGGCAAGTCGACCACGGTCAACATGATCTCGGGCATCCACCAGCCGAGTTCGGGTTATATCTCGGTGGAGGGGCAGCGGCACGACTTTACCTGCCGGCGCGATTCCGCTGAGGCGGGCATCGAAACCATTTACCAGAACACCGCTCTGGTGGATTGCCTGTCCATCTCACGCAACATCTTTCTGGGACGTGAACTCACTGACCGCTTTGGGTTTCTTGACCTCAAACGCATGCGCGAGATTGCCATGCAAGTGCTTGAAAGCGCCGTGCATATTTCGGGTATCGACAGTCCCGACAAGCTGGTGGGCGATCTCTCGGGCGGCCAGAAACAAGCGGTCGCAATTGCTCGCGCCGTGTTCTTCAAACGGCGGGTTCTTCTCCTCGATGAGCCCACCTCGGCGCTTTCCGTGCGTGAAACCGAAGCCCTCCTGCATCAGGTGCTCAAGCTCAAGACAGAAGGGGTCTCGAGCGTGCTCGTGACCCACAACCTCTACCACGCCTATCAGGTCTGTGATCGCTTCGTGATCATGAGCCACGGCACCAAGGTTTGTGACGTGGCGAAGGCCGACACCACCATCGAGGAACTGACGCAGCACGTGGTGCTGACATGAGTATTCCGCTGCCTGCCGTTTCATCGAAAAAGACCGGGACCACCCCCTGCCCCCTCGGTGCCGAGCCACTTTGCCGCAATTCTGCCTGCAAGATGAACGGGTTCTGAACGACAGCTGACTGCGGTCCTGTTACACGCGGTAACGAGGCGCGGGGGAGCCGGTTTGACTGGCGGCGAACAGTGCTTGGGAGGTTGCGGCGTATCGATGCCAGAGCTCGATGTCCGCCACTGACGGCAAGGTGACATCTTCGCCGCTATCCAGACCGGCCAGAGCCGCGTCGACCATCGTATCTGCGCTCATGATCAGTTCTGCCGGGATTTGGTCGAGCGGCATGATCGAGCCATCGTAAATCTCGGTGGCGACACCGGCGGGCAGCACTGCCTGCACCTGGATGGCTGTGTCCCTGAGCTCCTGCTGCAGTCCGCTCGTGAACAGCAAGACGAAAGCCTTGGTTCCGGCATAGATGGAGGAGAGGGGCAAAGCCCGGAATGCCAGGACCGAGCTGATATTGATGATGGTGCCGCGGTTGCGGGCAATGAAGCCAGGCAGGGCGGCGTGAGTGAGACGCGTCAGCGCGGACACGTTCAGCGACAACATGGTGCTGATCCCCTCGGCCGACAGCTCGGCCGTGCCCCCGATGTGGGTCAGGCCTGCATTGTTGACCAGCATGTCTATAGACGTATCGGACGCCAGAACTTCGGCCACCCGTGTGATGCCGTCATCGGTGGCGAGGTCGGCAACCAGTGGTCGTGCGCTGATGCCGTAGCTGCTGATGAGTTCGGCGGCCAACTGCTCGAGCCGTTCGGCGCGGCGCGCGACAAGGATGAGGTCGTGCCCACGGGCTGCTAATCGGCGCGCATAGGCAGCTCCGATGCCGGAGGACGCTCCGGTAACAAGAGCAGTGCTGGAAAGGGACATGATTGATCTCCAAGGTTGATGCCGAGGAGATAGACCCGAATTGGCTTCTGCATTAGGCTGATAAATCTGATAGGGTTCGTTGGCTGGGCCGATAGATGAGACGCCAGGACTTGAGCGACCTCCTTGCCTTCCAGGCTGTCGCCGAAGAGCAGAGCTTTACGCGGGGCGCCAAGCGCCTTGGCTTGTCGCAAGCGACGCTCAGTCAAACGATCAGCAAGCTTGAGCAACGCCTTGGCTTCAGGCTTTTGGCGCGCACAACGCGCAGCGTTCGGGCCACCGAGGCGGGGCAGCGCTTGCTCGACACCCTTAGACCGGCACTCGCCGGGCTTGAAGCAGAGATCGAGGCGCTCGCGGGGTTAAGCGATACGCCATCCGGCACCATCCGCCTGACGACCATCCGCTATCCCGCCAAGTCCCTGGTCCTGCCAGCCCTCGAGGCGTTCCGGATGGCTTATCCCAGAGTGAAGGTTGAGATATTCGCCGACGACGCCTTTGCCGATATCGTCGCCGGCGGTTTTGATGCCGGGATCCGGTTTGGCCGCCAGGTTGAACAGGACATGGTGGCGGTGCCGATCGGGCCGGACGCCCGCGCTGCGGTCGTGGCGACACCGGACTATTTCGCCCGCTATCGGGTTCCCAAGGACCCCTGGGATCTCGCCCGCCACGACTGCATCAACTTCCGCATGGCGAGCGCTGGAAACATCGCCAGGTGGCACTTTTCGCAAGGCGGGCGCCCCCTCGACGTCACGGTGGACGGCACCCTCGTGGTCAACGACGGGGACACTCTGGAGGCAGCCGCTTTGGCCGGATACGGGCTGGCTTATGTTTTCGAGGATCAAGTGGCCGATCATCTCAGCAGCGGGCGGCTCGTGCGGTGTCTCGAGGATTGGTGCCCGCCTTCGCCGGGCTATCATCTTTACTATCCATCGCGGCGGCAACGGACCCCCGCACTGGTCGCCCTGATCGACATGCTGCGTTACCGCCCCTGAGTGGATGGAAAAGAGGCCAATACCCCTGCCAGCACGGGCAAGCTTGAGGGCGTTTTGATCGACCTCCAGCACAGTAGGCTTTCGCATCTGGCGGGCCGCACGGTTAATGATTGGCGGGTCAGCAGGCCCGCCAATCCTTGGGGTGTAACAGCCCGATCACACAGCCACGGCAGCTTCGGCAGCCCTGGGGTGATCGACATATCCAGCGGCTCCGCCGCCATAATAGGTTTCGCGATCACTCGGGCTCAGGCTTGCCCCTGTAGCGAAGCGTTCTACCAGGTCCGGGTTGGAGATAAACGCAGCGCCAAAGGCAATGGCATCGGCAAAGCCATTGTTGATCAAAGCATTGCCGGTCTCGAAGCTATAGCCGCCATTGGCGATCAGCGGGCCGGAGTAAAGGGGCCGGAAATGCTTGGCAATATCGGCTCCAAGAGCTTCCACCGGCGTGCCTGCCAGATTGCTGATCGGGTTCATGAGGTGCAAGTAGGCCAGATTGCGCTCTGACAGCTGGCTAACCAGATGCTCAAAGGTCTTCAGGGTTTCCGCTCCCGCAACGAACTTGCCGACGCCAGTCAAGCCTGGGCTGAGCTTGATGCCAACGCGACCAGGAGCCCAGGCATCGGCCAGGGCGTCGATAATTTCCAGCGGGAGCCGCGCCCGGTTTTCGACCGAGCCGCCATAGCCATCCGTTCTGAAATTGAGGGTTTCGTAGAGGAAGGCCGGGATTAGAAAGGTGCTGATGCCATGCAGTTCAACTCCATCGAAACCGGCAATCTGCGCCAAACGAGTGGAGTTGGCAAAGTCGTCCACCGTGCGGGCGATATCGCTGAGGTCCATGGCTCTGGGCGTTACGGTTTCCTGAAAGCCGGCATTGGTAAACGTCTGCACACCAGGGTTCACCGCCGATGGAGCGAGCGGCAGTGCGCCGTCCAGCATATCAGGGTGCGAGGAAGGGCCGGTATGACCGAGCTGGACGAAAATCCGCCCGCCTGCTTCATGAACGGCATCGGTGACGCGACGCCAGCCTTCGGCCTGCTGGTGCGTGTAAAGTCCGGGTACATTTATGAAGCCCACCCCATCGCGGCTGGGCCAGGTCCCCTCGGTCAGAATGAGGCCCGCCGAAGCGCGCTGGGCGTAGTACTGGGCTTGAAGCGCATTGGGGACCAGTTCAGGATTGTTGGTCCGCGCACGGGTCATTGGCGCCATCACAATGCGGTTGGGGAGTTCGAGATCGCCCAAACGGATTGGGCGCAAAAGGACAGGGTTTAACTCGGTCATGTTCGCTCATGGGGCAAGGCGAAGCGCCAACCGCGGATCGGGCTTCTGGAGGAGGACGATGCCCGTCGACATCATTGCTCAACCTAGCTATAACCGTGCGCACCTAGAGACAAGTACCGACCTTTTAGTAAGTATGGGTAGGCGGGGGAAGAGATGACCCAAACCAAGTTCAGATGCGGCCTGGAAGCGGTGCTGGAAATTCTGGGCGGCAAGTGGAAGCCGCTTATCCTGTTCCATCTTGCCAGTGGCCCGAAGCGTACAGGACAGTTGCGCGGCCTTGTCACCAATGTGAGCGAGAAGATGCTGATCCAGCATCTCAAGGAACTGACCAATGACGGCATTATTCGCCGCATTGATTTCCGGACGGTCCCCCCGCATGTCGAATACGAACTGACCGAGTTTGGCCAGAGCTTGGCTCGTGTTCTGGCTCCGCTGTGTGAATGGGGAACACAGCATGACGGTGAAATCTCGGTTATCGTACAGAAGCGGACACTTGCGGCAGACGCGGCATAATCGGTGGGTGTTCTGGCGATGACCGCCCTACCCCCTATCCAGCGCAAGACCGATGGCCGACTGGAGGTCGGCTGCCGACCGGCCACTTCGGGGTGGGAAGGGGCCGGAGCTGCCGGTATTCAAGTGTTTCCCTTCGCACGAGTTTGGTTGCGTTCTGGCTTGTGATGGAACGCGATCGCGACACAAGCCTTAGCTGCATAGTTGCATCAAATGCCGTGGGCTCATGCTTTTCGACTCTGAACGTGCCTTGGAAGAGTTTATCCGGGATCCATCCTTTCCCTGCGTTGGCGCCAAGTCCGCCTTGGGAAAAGACCAGTTGACCACTTATGTGGCTCGCAGCCTCGACAGCGCCTGGAACGATGTCGAAATCCAGGACCAGCTCATGCGGTTCGCCTGGCGCTATCAAGAACATCCCACGCTGTTTACGAGCTTTGCGGTGATCTTCGAGGGCCCTGATGACCTTGATGAAGCGCGGTTCGAGCGGCACATGTGGGAGCGGATCCAGTCTCTGACCGCAAAGGACAGCTGGCGCGGACAAACATCGGACCCACGCGTCAGTGCAGATCCCGATGATCCGCATTTTTCGCTGAGTTTCGGCGGCCAGGGGTTCTTTGTGGTGGGCCTGCATCCCGGGGCGAGCCGCCCGGCCCGCCGCTTTGCTTATCCGACCATGATCTTCAACCTGCATGATCAGTTCGAAGCCTTGCGCGCGCAGAACCGCTACGAGAAGCTGCGCGGCTCGATCCTGGAGCGTGATCTGGAACTTGCGGGCAGCATCAACCCAATGCTGGCTCGCCACGGCACCGTTTCCGAAGCCAGGCAATATAGCGGCCGCAAAGTGCCCGATGGCTGGAGCTGTCCTTATCATCGCGAGGAAATTCCAGCCGCGGCCGACCCTTTGGGCGAAACGGAGCATTCCTGATGGACCTTGGCATCAACGAAATTGCGCCACGCTCAGGTACGGCCTTCGAGCTCAGCGCGGGGCAGATCCTGACCGTTATCGATCCGCTGGGGGGCCAGGTCGCGGACCTGTTGGCGATTTCCCGGGCCGATACTGCCGAGATGATCTCCTCGGGCCGCACCCTGGATTATGCCGAGAGCATCTATCTCACCACCGGCAATATGCTGTATTCGAACCGTTCCAACGTGATGCTCGACATCATCGAGGACACGGTCGGCCGGCACGATTTCCTGCTGACCCCGTGCAGCGAAGCAACCTTTCGCCTGTGTTACGACAATGAGCCACCCCACCAGGGCTGCCATGGCAATCTGCACCACGCGTTGATGCCCTATGGCATCGCCGAAGACGCTATTCCCGTGGCCTTTAATTGCTTCATGAACGTGCCGGTGGATGGGGTAACGGGCAAATTCAAAGTGCTGCCCCCACTGAGCAAAGCGGGAGACTTCATCCGCTTCCAGGCCCGGATGGACCTCATCATCGGGCTCACAGCATGCTCGGCGCCGGCCAGCAATGGCGGCAGCTTCAAGCCAATTCATTATTCCATCGGCTGATCGTTGGATTTTTTGCCGGTGCCAGGGCCGGCTCAAGCAATGCCGGCAGCCCGGAGATAGTCGAGGAGGTCCTCGGGAAACACCTGCTCGCTTGTTGTGGCAAGCTCCTTGTGGCTCCACCAGCGATGCTCCGCCATCACCTCGCGCTCGAGATCGGTCCAACCTTGCCGCGAGATGTCCTGGCTCGGCGCCCGAACCAGGAAGTATCGCTCATCGGCTTGCACCATCTGGCCTGAGGCCAGGGGGAATGTGGTTCTGCGCTGGCCCACCTCTAGCCCTACCTCCAGGATCAGGCCAGTTTCTTCCTCGAGTTCGCGCCGGGCGGCCTGTTCGAAGCTCTCGCCCCCGTCCACTGCGCCGCCCGGCGTCGCCCAAAAAGTTCGCCCGGCCAGCGCGCCCAAACCGTGCACGAAGCGAAACAACAGCACGCAACCGCTGGGATCGACAACCAGGAGCCGCGCTGAAGGGCGCTGAACGAGATCAGGTTTCATGCAAGCCGCCCCCATGTCGTCAATGCTGTGCTAAAACGAGCTCAGTCCCATCGGAAGCGATTTCCGAACGGGACCAGTGTCGGTAGGGTTGCCTTGCGAGATACACGTCCCCTTTTTTGCCCGCCCTAGTCGTGCAGTTTCGAAGTGATGGCTAAAGCACAACCTGCCGACAACAAACCTTATTACCAGATCGTTCGGGAGGCACTTCACGCCAATATCCGGACGGGCAAGTTACCCGCTGGGACCCGGCTGCTGGTTTCGGCAGTGGCCGACCGGCTGGGCGTGAGCCGCCCGCCCGTAAAGCGGGCCTTGGACCTGTTGGCGGCTGAAGGGGTGATCACCCCGCTGAGTTCGCAAGGCTATGTGGTCGGCGCCGGGGGTGCTGGAGAAAGCACGACGCGCACCAATCTGCACGGCCTGGCGCTGGACCTGCCAGCCGAACTTGGGAGCAATCTGGGGCAAGCCAGTTGGGAGCGCATCTTTGCGGCCGTCGAGACCGACATCATGAACTGCATTCCCTTCGGCACTTTCCAGATTTCGGAGGCCGGGATCGGGGACTATTTCGATGTCAGTCGCACCGTGGTACGTGACGTGCTTTCGCGCCTCGATGCGCGAGGGCTGATAGACAAGGATCGCAGTTCCCACTGGATTGCCGGCCCGTTCAGCGCCCGCATGCTCGATGATGCCCATGAAGTGCGCCGGCTGCTGGAGCCCGGAGCAATTGCCGCCGCGCAGCCGCATCTGGATAGCGGCATGCTGAGCAAAGCGCGTGCCGATATCGCAGCGGTGCTGGAGGGATCGGTGCCCCTCACCCAGGCCGTGCTCGACAAGCTCGAAGCGGACCTGCATGTGGAAGCGCTGCGGGCCGGCCGGAACAAGCAGCTGGCGCGGGCGGTGCAGCTGTCGCAGCTGTCGCTCGTTATCAATCGCCTGTTCGAGACCTATATCGGGCTGCACGAGGAAACCAATCTTTTGCGCGAGCACGCGCTGGTGTTTGATCATCTGCTGCTTGGCGATGGCGCTGGCGCAGCCATGGCGCTGCGCCACCATCTCGATGCGGACCATGCGCGAGCCCGGGCCCGGCTTAAAGTGCTTTCGGTGTTTGATGCCGCCGCGATCGCGCCCTATCTCACCCGCATTCACTAAAGAGTTCCTGCGTGCCCCAACGACCCAAGCTCCGCATCATCGCCCGCAGCGAAGTTCTCCCCCGCGCGGTGCTGGAACAAGCGGCGAGCGATCTGCCCTTCGACCTGGAATTCGAGCTGATCGACAGCGTCAAGGGTTTGCAGCGGGTGGTGACTACCCCCGAGAGCTTCGATGTGTACCACCAGTGGCATACGGTGGATCTGATCTGGACCGCCCGCGCCATTCAGGCCATCGACCTCAAGCGCATACGTAATGGTCAGCTGATCAAGAGCCAGGCGGTGGCGCGCCGCAGCGACGCCCGCGCCCTGGGGTCGGTGTTCAACCAGCTCTTTGTGCAGCCATCGGGCGCTATCGGCCCTGCCCCCACCGACCAGATCGTGATGCTGCCGCTGCAGCATGGCGTCGATTCCTTTGCCTTTTTGCCGGCCGCCCTCAAGGAATGGCCAGAAGGCACGCCCCATAGCTGGGGCTGGATGCTCGACAAGCGTCTGCATGGCCGGGTCGCGATCATGAGCGAACCCGTGCTGGGCATGATCGAGGCAGCCCTTGCCGTGGAGGCTTCCGAGGGGATGAGCTTTGCCGATGTCGGCAATCTCTCCATCGAGGAGATCGACATCGTCGCGGACATCCTGCTGCGCAAAAAGAAACTGGGTCACTTCAAGACTATCTGGAACAACCACTACGAGGCTGCCCGTTCCATGCACCGCGGGGCCGTGCTGCAATCGATGTTCTCGCCCGCCCTTGCCACCCTGCGCAGCCAGGGCGTGCCGGTGGTTTCGGCCGTGCCGCAGGAGGGCTTTCGCGGCTGGCATGTGGATCTGTGCATTTCGGCAGCCGCGCAAGGCGAGCAGCTGGAAGCGGCCTATGCCTATCTCAACTGGTGGATGAACGGCAAAGGCGGCGCCATCACCACCCGCCAGGGCTATTACTTCGTGCTGCCCGATCTGGTGCGGCCCCATCTGAGCGGGCCGGAATGGGATTACTGGTATGCCGGCAAGCCGGCCGAGACCGTGCTGACCAATCCGGCGGGAGAGCCCAGCATCGCACCCGGCGACCTCCGGGAAGGCGGCTCGTATCTTGAACGCATGGCGCGGGTGCGGGTCTGGAACGCCTTTATGGACGAGCACACCTATCTGGTGCGCCGCTGGCGGGAGTTTCTGGAGGCATAAAAAAGAGGCAACAGCCGGCCCTGGGTGCCGAACTGCCGCCTCAGATTCCGGGGGCCAGCACGAATGCTGGCCCCGGGTCGGGAACGCTTTGGGCGCTAGGCCGAGCGCAGCTGCTCGGTGCGCGCCCCATCCACGGCATTGCCGGAGATGGCGACGCCGTAATGCTGTTCGGCGGCCTCGGCAGAAACCAGCCCTTCCAACACGTCGAACAACACCGCCTGCGGATCGCGCTCGAAGGGATTGCCGTAACCGCCGCCGCTGGGGCCGCGCGAGATCAAGTGATCGCCGGCCTTGATCTTGTGATAGGGCACCTTGGAAACGAGGTCGGTTTCGCCGCCCGCCTGGTGGATCAGCTTGAGCGAAGCGGTATAGCCGTCCTCGCCGCCCTCATAACCCCAGGGCCGGTATTTGTGGCCATCCCCTTCCACCGAAAATGCGCCATCGGCGAGGAAGGTGAACTCGCGCACCGTGCCAATGCCGCCACGGGTGCGGCCGGCAGCGGTGGCGTCGTTGCGCAGCTCATAGCGATCAACCCGGATCGGCAGATGCGACTCGATATCTTCAATCGGATTGTTGCGGGTGTTCGCAAAGAGCGTATCCACCGCGTCCATGCCATCCGAGCCATATCGGCCGCCGTAGCTGCCTTCCAAAATCTCCATATGAACCCACTGCTTGCCGTCTTCCATGCCCGAAAAGGCGACCACGCGCAGATTGCCAATGCCGGCCGATACCTGTTGGGGCACGGCTTGGGCCAGCGCCTTCATCACGGTGTCGGCCAAGGCATTGCCGGGGCAAAAACGGGCGATCACCGGAGCTGGGAAAATCGGATTGGCGAGGGTGCCGCGGGGGGCGACAATGGTGATGGGGCGGGTGAGGCCCTCGTTCTGCGGAATGCTGCCATAGGTGACGCTGTCCAGAAGGATGGAGCGGAGCGTCAGCCAGATGGAAATATCCACGGTTCCGACCAGCGGCATGTTGATGGGCTTGTCGGGTAGTTGCGGTGCGGTACCGGTGAGATCAACGGTGATGCTGTCGCCCCGCACCTTGAGCGTGACGGCTATGGGCAGGTCCTTGCGCGAGGGATCGGCGTCGTCAAGGAAGCCATCGATGAAGGTTTTGGCGGAATAGTCTCCGTCTGGCAGCGCGGCGATGGCCGAGCGCATCAGCCGCTCGGAATAATCGAGCAGGTCCTCAAAGGCGTCCATGACGGTCTTGAGGCTGTATTTGTTGACGAGGTCGAGGAACCGTTCGGCGCCGATCTGCGCCGTTTGCACCTGGGCTTCCATGTCCCCGACAACGAGGGCGGAAGCACGGATATTGTCGCGCAGGATCGACCAGACAGCTTCATTGCGCTTGCCGGCATCCACCACCTTGATGGCCTTGAACTGCAGGCCCTCGGCATAAGTATCGACGGCATCCACAATGCCGGTGCTGCCCGGAGTTAGCGCGCCGATATCGAGATGGTGCGCTGTGGTGACCGAAAAGCCGATCAGCTGTTCGCCCAGAAACACCGGGACAGCAAAGCCGACATCGGGGCCGTGGCTGGCGCCGCCATAGGGATCGTTGTGCATGATGACGTCGCCCGGGCGCAGCGTTTCACCCCGTGCTTCCATCTGCTTGAGAATGCCGCGCACATAGCCCGGGATCGGGCCTGACTGCAGGGGGGTCGACATCTTGCATTCGCACATCTGCCGGCCGGTGGCGTCGGTCAGCGCGGTGCCGAAATCTTCACTCTCGCGGATAATGGAGGAATAGCTCATCCGCATGAGCTTGTGACCCATTTCGATGGCGATGTTCTCGAGCGCGCCCTGGATCACGGCGCCGGTGACAGGATCAACGCGGGTGGGTGCGGCCACGAGAGTTTCGGTGAGGTTCTGGCTCATTTGGCCTCTCCCAGGGTGATGATGATGCTGCCTGAAGCCTCCACAACGGCGCTGGTCGCGGGCGGCATGACGGTGGTGGAATCTTTTTGCAGGATAATGGCGGGACCTTCGAAAGCCTGGCCGACCGGCAAGGCGGTGCGCCGATAAACTGGCGTGTCAAAGGTCTTGAGCTCGCCTCCAACACGGAAAACGCTTGGCACGGTGCGCACCAGCGCTTCCTCGAGGCTGCCGCTGGCGGGGGCGCGCAGCTTGTCGATCTTGGGCATGCGGCCAATGCCGCTCACCCGCAGATTGACGATCTCAATGGGGCTTGCCTTGAACGCGTGCCCATATTCTGCCGCATGGGCGCGGTGGAAGGCTTCAAAGGTCTCGTTGAGCCCTGCTTCGGTGATGGCGCCAGCCGGGAAGGCGATCTTGAGTTCATAGCCCTGCCCCACATAGCGCAGGTCACCAATGCGCTGGAACGACACGTCTTCGCTGGTGATCTTGTCGGCGACGAACTGTGCCGAGAGCTCAGCTTCCATAGCGGAGATATCGCTGTTGATGCGCTCGAGATCGACCGCGCCCGAGACCTGGAACTGCGTGCGCGTCAGGTCATATTTGAGGTCGGTCGTCAGCAGGCCCATGGCCGAGGTGATGCCGGGGAATGGCGGCACGATCACTTCGGGGATGTCGAGCATGCGCGCCACTTCCACGCCATGCAGCGGGCCGGCGCCGCCAAAGGCGACCAGCGCGAAGCTGCGGGGGTCGATGCCCTTTTGCACGGTGCGCGAGCGGATGGCATTGGCCATATTGGAATTGATGATGGTGAGGATGCCTTCGGCCGTCTCGTTGATCGACATGCCCAGGCGCTCGGAAAGCTCGCCTACCACTTTGCGCGAGGCCGCTTCATCGAGCGTCATGCCACCGCCAAGGAAATCCTGCGCGGCAAGGCGACCCAGCACCAGATTGGCGTCGGTCACGGTGGGCTCGGTGCCGCCCCGTCCATAGGCTGCGGGACCCGGCACGGCGCCAGCCGATTGCGGACCGACACGGAAGGCGCCGCCCCGATCGATATGGGCGATGGAGCCACCACCCGCACCAATGGTGTGGATGTCGATCATCGGGGTCAGCAGCGGAAAACCGGCAATGGAGGTGGAGCGCGCATCGGTTTCCGAGAACACGCCATCGACGATAATGCCGATATCGGCGCTGGTGCCACCGATATCGAAGGTGATCAGGCGATCATGGCTGGTGAGATCGCCGATCCACTTGCCCCCCAGCACACCGGCGGCAAGGCCGGACAGCAGGGTCAGGGTTGGCTTTTCCACCACCATCTTGGGGGTGGCGACCCCGCCATTGGAAGCCATGATGCGCAGATCTCCCTGCACACCGATGGCGCGCAGCGCCTTGTCGAGATTGTCGATATAGCGGTCGACCTTGGGGCCGATAAAGGCGGCGAGCGCAGCGGTGGTGAAGCGCTCGAACTCGCGGAACTGGGGGGAGATGAACGACGAAGTGGTGACAAACGCCCCAGGCATCACCTCTTCGACGATGGCCTTGGCTTCCAGCTCATGGGCGGGATTGAGATAGGAAAACAGGAAGCAGATCGCGACCGATTCGACGCCCTCCGCCTTTAGCTCCTGGGCCGCACGGCGCACGCCCTCACGATCCAGCGGCTCCAGCTCGGCGCCGGTCGGGGGCACCAGGCGCCCACCGACGGTCTTGCGATGCTGCCGGCGCACCAGCGGGCGGTGCTGCCAGGGCAGTTCCTGGATAATGGAATAATGCTCCACGCGCTGGTGGCGCCCGATATGGATGATGTCGCGAAAGCCTTCATTGGTGATGAGGCCGGCCTTAGCGCCCTTGTTTTCCAACACCGAATTGGTGGCGGTGGTGGTGCCATGGAACACATAGTCGATACTGGAAGGCTCGACATTGTTCGCCGCACAAAGCTCGGTAATCCCCGTCATCACGCCGCGCGAGGGGTCGTCAGGCGTGGTGGAGACCTTGTGGATGGCGATGTCTCCGCTGGTCATGTCGCAATAAACCAGGTCGGTAAAGGTGCCGCCGACATCGACGCCGATCGTTTTCATCATATTCTCCGGAAGGCTATTCGTCCTTAGCGTTACGGTACTGTGGATGCATAGTCCATAATCTCTTGGTTGATTTTGCACCGCTGATCAGAAGCCGCCCAACTCTCGGAAAGACAGCACTGGCGCCTGGCAGAACACGCAGAACTTTGCTCGCCGCGAAGGCAATCGGTGCCGCATTGTTGTTCAGCGGGCGCAACACTTGGGCGAGCTGCTAATTTTCAGCGGCAACCGAACCAAAAACACCGGAAACGCAGTTGACGAGCGCCGCGAAAGCGGTTGTCAATCATGGACTATGTATACCCGTGGCGACATGTTGCGGGCGTCTTGGAGAAGGGGACGTGAGGATCATGGCAACAACAACGAGATTAGTGGCGGCCACGCTGGCGCTTGGCTTGCTTTCGGCGGGAGCGACGCAGGCGCAGGACGCCCTGGCAGCAGCGCAGGCGGACCTGGACAAATATACCGGTGTTCCCACGTTCACCGCGCCCGGCGAGCCTTTCGACGCCAAGGCCTGCATGGCCGAAAAGAGCATCCTGTCGGTGCCCGCTTCGAGCGCCGTTCCCTTCGTTGCCACCATTGCCGAAGCCATGGGCGAAATCGCCAAGGAAATCGGCTTTGAATACCAGATCTGGGAAAACCAGGGCCAGCCGACCCAGTGGGTGCAGGGCATCGAATATGGGGTCACCAACCAGTTCGACCTCATCGATCTCCTGGCCGGGGCCGATCCTCGCGTGCTCACGACGCAGATCAAGGCGGCCCGCGATGCTGGCGCCATCGTCACCGCATCCCACCTCACGGGCTTCGAGCAGGAAGTGCCCGGCGGGCTCACTGCCTCCATCCCGATCGACTACAAGCAGGCCGGCAAGCTGCTGGCTGAATGGGCCATCACCAAGACCCAGGGCAAGGCCAATGCGCTGGTGCTGATCACCAATGAAGTGCTGTCCACCGAGTCCATGATGGCGGGCATCGAGGAGGTCTTTGCTGCCCATCCCGAGAGCAAATTCACAACGGTGAATGTGTCGATCCCCGATTGGGCCAGCAAGATCCAGTCCAATGTGCAGTCTGCGATCATCGCCGACCCGACCATCAACTATATCCTGCCCATCTATGACGGCATGAACCAGTTCGTGGTACCGGCCCTGACCATCACCGGCGCCACCGACCGGGTGAAGATCGCGACCTTCAACGGCACGCCTTTCGTGCTCGACATGATCCAGAACGGCCAAGTCGAGATGGATATTGGCGAGAACCTCGACTGGATCGCCTATGGCATGCTCGACGCCCAGATGCGCCTTGTTTGCGGCCTCGATCCCGTTACGGACCCTAAGATCCCGCTGGTGATCTTTGACGCCAACAATGCCGCCAGCGCCGGAACACCCGCCGAAGTCTCCAAGGGCTATGGCGACGCCTATGTGCAAGGCTACAAGGAGCTCTGGCAGCTTTGACGCTTCCTCTTACTGCCCCAGCCGGCTCGCCCCAGGGCGGCCCGGCCAGCGCGCTGCGGGTTGAGGCCCTGTCCAAGCATTTCGGCACGACGCGCGTGTTGTCCGACGTGACGCTTGAAATCGCGCCCGGCGAAGTGCACGGGCTGTTGGGCCAGAACGGCTCGGGCAAATCGACCTTCATCAAGATCCTGGCGGGCTTTCACACCCCTGACCAGGGCGCGCGTCTGTTGGTGGGCGGCCAGGAGGTGCCCCTTCCCTTGCCGCCGGGCGAATTTCGCAAGCTCGGCATTGCCTTTGTGCATCAGCATCTGGGCCTCATCGCCTCCATGTCCGTGCTGGAAAATCTGCTGATCGGGGAGCACGCCACAGAGCCACGCTGGCGCATCAACTGGAGCGCTCAGGCACGCCGCGCCAGGGAATTGTTCGCGCGCTTCGGCCTCGCCCTCGACCCTTATGCCGAGGTGGAGAGCCTCAGTTCGGTTGAGCGGGCGCTGCTCGCCATCGTGCGCGCCTTTGATCAGCTCGAGCAAGCCAAGGGCACGCTTACCAAGCTCTTGATCCTTGACGAGCCGACGCCCTTTCTGCCGGCCAAAGATGTCGGCAAGCTGTTTGACCTGGTGCGCGCCATCGTGGCGCAAGGCGCGAGCGTGATCTTTGTTTCGCACGATATCGACGAGGTCAGCGAGATCACCGATCGCATCAGCGTGCTGCGCGATGGGCAGCTGGCCGGCTCCCTCATCACCAAATCCGCCAGCAAGGCCCAGATCGTTGAACTCATCATCGGCCGCTCGGTTGATCTGGCCACTATGCGCCCGCCTGAGCGTGAGTTTGGTTCCGAAGTCGCGATCATTGCGGGCCTGCGAGGCGGCGCGGTCGAGGATTTCTCCTTGCGCGTGCGGGGCGGAGAAGTGGTGGGGATCACCGGGTTGATCGGCTCGGGCTATGACGATGTGGTTAGCCTGTGCTTTGGCGCCACCCGGGCGGACGCGGGATTCCTGACGCTTGAGGGCACCGAGAGCGACTTGAGCCAAGCCACGCCGCACCAGTCGGTGCGCAATGGCATTGCCTTTATCCCCGGTGACCGGCTTGCGGCCGGCGTGGTGCCCACACTCAGCGTCACCGACAACGCGACCCTGCCCATCCTGCGACGCTTTGGAGGCGGCTGGTTGCTCTCGCGCAGCGCCATGCGCGCCGAAGCGGCGCGCCTCAACGCCGCCTTTGACGTGCGCCCGGCCGATCCCGAGGCGCTGATGAGCGCCCTGTCGGGCGGCAACCAGCAGAAGGTGGTGCTGGCGAAGTGGTTCCAGCTGCAGCCCAAGCTGGTGCTGCTGGACGAGCCGACGCAGGGCGTCGATATCGGGGCGCGCGAACAGGTGTTCGGCGAAATCCGCCGCATGGCTGACGCTGGTGCAGCGATCATCTGCGCCAGCTCGGATCATGAGCAATTGGCCGCGATCTGCAATCGGGTGGTCGTGCTGGGCCGAGGCCGCCAGGTGGCGGAACTCGAAGGCGCCGCCATCTCCAAATCGGCCATTGCCGAAAGCTGTTACATTACCGAAGAGACTGGAGCCAAGCTGTCATGACCCAAATCAATGCGGCTCAAGGCACAACCCGGAACTGGAACTGGGTAGTGTGGGGCGAGCGCTATGGCCTCGTTCTGGCCTGGGTGGCGGTGATCATCGTCTTTAGCCTATTGCGGCCGACGACCTTTTTCAGCTGGGCCAATTTCTCCACCATCTTCGGCTCGCAAGCGGTCCTGGTCGTCATGACGCTGGGCCTGATCGTGCCGTTGACGGCCGGCGACTACGATCTTTCCATCGCGGGCAATCTGACGCTCAGTGCCATGGTGATCGCGGTCCTCAATGTTTACTTCGACTGGCCCATCGTGGCGGCAGTGCTGGCGGCGGTAGCCACCGGTCTCGTGATCGGGGCGGTGAACGCCTTTCTCGTCCTTTATTTCCGCATCAACTCGCTGATCGTGACCCTGGGCATGGGCACGTTCCTCCATGGCATCACGCTGTGGATCTCGAACTCCAACACCATCAGCGGCATCGATTTTGCCATCACCAATGCGGTTATTGTCACCCGCTTGTTCGGCATTCCCATGGCCTTCTATTACGCGCTGATCGTTGCGGCGATCATCTGGTATATCTTCACCTTCACCGCCGCCGGTCAGCGCCTGCTGTTTGTGGGCCGCGGGCGTGAAGTCGCCCGGCTCTCGGGCATTCGCGTTGATCAGGTTCGCGCGGTCACTTTCCTGGTTTCGGGAGCTCTGGGCGGCCTGGCCGGCGTGCTGTTTGTCGGCTCGCTGGGCGCGGCTGACCCCAATTCGGGCCTCACTTACCTCCTGCCTGCCTTTGCCGCGGCATTCCTGGGTGCTACCAGCATCACGCCCGGTCGCTTCAACCCCATCGGCTCGGTGATCGCCGTTTATTTTCTCGTCACCGGCATCACGGGCCTGTCGATCTTGGGCATCAGCACTTTTGTGCAGGATCTGTTTTATGGCGGCGCCCTGGTCATCGCGGTTTGCCTGTCTCAACTCGTCCGCGGCCGCCAGGAGCGTTTGTCTTGACCCCCATCACCATCGACCCCGCGCTGGTTGAAGCCATGATCATGGAAATGGGAGCCATTGGCGCCCATAGCGGCACCGGCGTGTGGCGCACCGTTTATTCGCCCGAATGGGTGGCGGCCAATGACCTCTTTGCCCGCTGGGCCGCGGAAGCCGGCCTCAGCGTCAGCCGCGACGCGGTGGGCAATGTCTGGGGCAAGCTCGAGGGCAGCCAGGGCGGACGATCCATCGTTTCGGGCTCGCACATCGACACCCAATGTCCGGGCGGGCGCTATGACGGCACGCTGGGAGCCCTGAGCGCCCTCATCGCCCTGCGGGCACTCAAGGCGCAATACGGCCAGCCCAAGCGGACACTGGAAGCCGTTTCGTTATGCGAAGAGGAAGGCAGCCGCTTTCCCACCGCCAATTTCTGGGGTTCGCGCGCCATCACCGGCGCCATCCAGCAAGGCGACGCCGACAACACCCATGACTTCGATGGCATGAGCATTGCCGATGCCATGCGCGCAGTGGGCCTTGATCCCAGCCGGATCGCCACGGCGCAGCGGGACGATATCGAGAGCTTTGTGGAACTCCATATCGAGCAGGGCCCGATCCTCGAACATGCCGACCTGCCGGTGGCCATCGTTGATGCCATCACCGGCCTGCGGCACTACCGGGTGACGTTGCGGGGCGAGCAGAACCATGCCGGCGCCTTCCCCATGGATCTGCGCCGTGATCCCATGGCCGGTTTCCTTGAAATCGGCAGTGGCGTGATCAACACCGCCCACCGGCTCGGACGCCCTGCCGTGACCACGATCGGCCGAGTGGAGGTCAATCCCAATGGCGCCGCCGTGGTGCCGCGTGAAATCCGCTTCACCATCGATGTGCGCCACCCCCACCCCGCCAAAGGCGAGGAGCTTTACCGCCTCCATGAGCAATTGATGCTGGAAGTAGCCGCACGGCGCGGGCTCGAGATCGAATGGGATATCGGCACTGAAAAGGCGCCTTGCCTCAGCGACCCAGACCTTGTGGCCACCTTCCGCCAGGCAGCGGCAGATCAGGGCGTGCCCACCCTGACCATGGCGAGCGGCGCCGGGCACGACACCCAGCAAATGGCCAAGATCGCCAAAACCGTGATGATCTTTGTGCGCTCCGAAAAAGGGCGCAGCCACACGCCTGAGGAATTTTCAACCATCGCCGACATTGTCGCGGGCATCCAGGTGCTGGCCGCCGGGCTATATACAATTGCTTACTGATCGTGGGATTTCGCCCATCGCCAAGAGCTGACGAGGCGCCGGATGGCAGCTTGTGCTGGTGGGCCCCAGGTCGCCTTCCCGCCGGGTCGACCGTGAACACCATCATCGCCGATAATCAGGCACACGAGAGCCTTGCCGAGTGCCCAACCGCGGGCACGGCGCAGGGTTGCTGCGTCAATTGCCGGGCGATAGCTGTCCCAGAAGCGACTGATTGCGCCATCAGGCAGCAGCAGCCACGCGGCACCCAGGTCGCAGGCAGGATCGCCTGCACACATGTCCCCAAAGTCAACGACGCCGCAAAAATCACCCCCTCTGGTCAGCAGATTGGCCGGGTGTAGGTCCGCATGAAGCCACATGGCTTGGCCCGTCCACGCAGGGGCGGTCACGGCGTCAGCCCAGATGTCCCGCAGATCATCCGGATCGGCGATCAGCCGACGATCGGTTGCGTCTTTCAGGAACCGGGCAACTCCTTCGCTGGATGTGGCCAGGGATCCGCCTCTGCCGTGTCGCCCGATTGGTGCAGCAGGAGGCGCGGGGTGGTGAAGCGCTGCCAGGAAAGCCGCAAGGCTTTCTGCGGCTTGAAGGCCAAGAGTCGCAGGGGCGCGGTCCGCAGGCTCGCCAGGAACCCAGGTCGTCACGATCCATGTGCGCGGGAACAGCTCGGAAGGTTGCCCAAGTCTTTTGGGAACAGGTATCGGCAGCGGAAGACGCGGGGCCATGGCAGGCAAGAAAGCGTACTCCTTGAGGAGGAGTTCATCCGCATCTTGGGTCGACCAGGGCAAACGAACTGCGAGGTTGTCCCCCAGCCGCCACATCTGATTGTCCCAACCCAAAGCCCCCAAAACCAGCGGCAACTCGGCCAAGTCCGGGTGCTGTTCGCCAAGCAGCTTCGCGATCAGGTCCGCGTCGAGTGCCGCCTTGGTATCGCTCATTCGGTCGCCCTTGTTGGATGATGCTCGCCGCGCCAAGTGGTGCCGCTGCTGGTAGGCAGCAGACCAAACAGCACAAATTGTGGCCACGCCGGGGACGCGCCAAGCAGGCGGCCGAGATGTCTGCCCTTTTCCTCCTGTTTCACCCTCGACAGCTGAAATGGCGTCGTAGCGTTCGGGGCAGTGAGTGCGCCCCAGTCGGTCGTTCTCTGCGGGGTATACGGTTTGGACGCTGCCCCAGCCGGTTGCCAGCCGATCGACCCCGCTCGCCCGAGTGCCGTGTTCAATGGAGGACCCGCTGCAAGCGGTCAAAATGTATTGACCCCGTTGATGCAACGGGAAGGAAGGTCGGGGATTGCTCCAACCAGGTGGTCGTTGCCGGTCGCCCGGAAAACGCCGCCTTCCTGCAGTTATCACAATGGGAGTTCTCGATGCCTCGCCTTTCCCTTTTGCTTGTCGGGACCGTACTCTCCACGGCGGCACTGATGCCCCCTGTATTGGCGCAAGCGCCCACCGTGCAGACGCAAGCCCCAAATGCGCCTGATCAGGAGCCGGCCTTCGCCCAGCAGACGCGAGCACCACTGCCGGAAAACCCCGCTGCTGTTGAAACGGAAGTGGTGGCAAGTGATCTGCCGCAACTTTGGGCGCTGGAATTTCTTCCGGACAACCGCATGTTGGTGACGGCCAAAGCCGGGGCGCTGCACATCATCAGCGAAGATGGCGAAGTGAGCGCGCCGGTCGAGGGTGTTCCCGCTGTCGACAGCGAAGGACAGGGGGGGCTGCTCGATGTGGCGCTGGCGCCGGACTTCGAGAGCTCGGGCCTGATTTTCTTTTCGTTCTCCGAACCGCGCGAGGGCGGCAATGGCACATCCGTGGCCAAAGCCCGACTGGTGATGAACGATGATGGCGGCGCCAGCCTCGAGGATATGGAGGTGATCTTCCAGCAGATGCCCACCTATGACGGCACCAAGCACTTCGGCTCTCGCCTCGTGTTCGGCACGGATGGATCCTTGTTTGTTACCGTGGGCGAGCGTTCCGACGTGGAGCCGCGGGTGCAGGCACAGGATCTGGGCTCTGGCTTGGGCAAGATCTTCCGCATCGACCAGAATGGCGATCCGCTTCCCGACAATCCTTTTGTGGATGTGGAGGGCGCCCTGCCCGAGATTTGGAGCCTTGGGCACCGCAACATGCAGTCGGCGGCGCTGGACGGGCAAGGCCGTTTATGGGCAGTGGAACATGGGCCCAAGGGCGGTGACGAACTCAATCGTCCCGAGCCTGGCACCAATTATGGCTGGCCTGAAGTCACCTACGGGATCGACTATAGTGGCAAGCCGATCGGTGAGGGCATTACCCAGGACGCTGAAACCACCCAGCCGGTCTATTATTGGGATCCGGTGATCGCCCCATCAGGCATGGCCTATTACGAGGGGGATGAATTCCCGCAATGGCAGGGTGCGTTTCTGGTCGGTGGGCTGGTGGCGCAATCCATTGTTGTCCTGCACCTCAACGACAAAGATCAGGTCGAAACCGAGGAATGGGTGCCGCTCCAAGCCCGGGTGCGAGATGTCAAGGTCGGGCCCGACGGCGCGGTCTATGCGGTAACCGAAGATGCCGAACGGGGCACCTCCGAGATCGTCCGCATCACCAACGCGTCGTAAGCTCGACCGGAGCTTGCATTGGCGCGGCCTGATAAACCCGAGGTGCCGGCATTTCCTTTGCGGCCGGCACCTCGAGAACCGCGCTCTTGCCGGCCGCCAGCCCTCTACTCTGCGCCCGTTTCGGTTGTGCGCGCTCATTTGAGGGCTGTCTCAAGACCTGCCCGGTCGGCCGACGCATAGTCGGAATCGAATCGCCAAGCAGCTCGCCGAACGCCGTGATGCGAGATGAGAGAATTCACCCTCGAGCTTATCCTGCAGCTAGCCGCTCCCGAGAGCTTTGGGCACTTACGAACACTGCGGTATCGGCATGGCGTTTCGGACAACCATCAAACGCGTGCAAACCCGAGGAACCGGGCCGTGTCTGGATCGATGGGCACGCCGTTCGACCTACGGGTTTCCGCCTCTCGCCATTCCCGGTCGCCCGGAGCCATGACGGGGCCACCGCCGGATCGGGCAGCGGCGCTGCGCAGGGAGGCCAGATAGCTGCCGATGGCGAGACCGAACAACTCGGCACCAACAAACTTGCTGGGATCAATGACCATCACGAAGTGCCCCATATTGCGCGGCTCGTGGATGTTGTCGGTGTCGTACATGGGAATAAAATCGGGATCGAGGGTCGTTCCGGTCAAAAGCGCTGAAAACAGGGTAGCGACTCCGGCAAGCCCCGCACCTTTGTAGCCATATTCCTCGCCCCCGAGCGGCAGCAGCATTTGAGCCTGGTGCGGATCGCGCGTGGCGCCCCCCTCAGTATCGGCGGCCACCCCCGCAGGCAGTTGGGCTCCCAGCGAGCGGTGCAGCAGCACCCGGTTCATGGGGATTGATGAGGTCGCCATGTCAAGCAGCCATGGGCGGCTATTGGGAACGGGTGCGGCGAAGGCAAGGGGATTGGTGCCGTGAAAGCGCTGCGCTCCGTCAAACAGCGCGACCATGGCATCGGTATTGGTCGTGGCAAAGGTGACAAAGCCCTGCTCGGCACCAGCAACGGCATAGGCACCGGCGGCCCCCAGATGGGAGGAGTGCTCGATGCCCACTGCCGCGATGCCGCTTTCCCCGGCAATCTCGATCCCCACCTGTACGGCCTGGTAGGCGGCGTAATGGCCGAGCCCATCGTCGGCATCAACCATGGCGCTGGCCGCCGCAGTGCGCCGCACACTGATCTGAGGGTTCTTGTTGATGCGTCCACCAGCCATCATCTTGCAATAATGCTCGGCGAGCCGCACGCCATGGCTATCCACGCCAACCATGGAGGCGTGCATCAGGGCGCGCAGGGCGGCCTCGGCCGAGGCCGGGCTCGCGCCTGCCTCAATCAGTGCTGCCAGCACCCGCTGTTCGAGTTCCTTGGCGGGGACCCGAATTTGATTGTCGCTCTGCATTGTCTACTCACATGGTTACGCCACCATCGGCGATATAAACCGCGCCGGTGGTGTAGGCTGATTCATCGGAAGCAAGGTGCACGGCAAGCGCTGCGATTTCTTCAGGGCGCCCCAAGCGGCCCAGCGGCTGTCGGGCGACAAAGGCGGCACGGGCCGCTTCATAGTCGCCGGTGGCGCGGGCCCGCTCGTTAAGCGAGGGGCTATCGGTGGTGCCTGGGGCGATCAGATTTGCGCGGATGCCGCGGCCGACAAAGTCGGCGGCAAGGCCCTTGGTCAGGCCCACCAACGCCGCCTTGCTGGCCCCATAGGCAAAGCGGTTGGGCGTGCCTTTGATGGCGCCTGCAATCGAGCCCACATTGATGATGTTGCCGCGTCCGCGCTGCAGCATGGCGGGCAACAATGCCTTGATCAGGCGAAAAGGCGCGGTGACATTGACATCGAGCGATGCTGTCCATTCTTCCTCATCGCAATCCAGGATGGTGCCGGCATGAACATAGCCGGCGACATTAACCAGCACATCGATGGCGCCCACGTCGCGGGCGAACTCGGCGATCCCCGCGCTGTCGGTC
This sequence comes from Devosia sp. Z11_6, assembly GCF_058133665.1. Taxonomy (NCBI): domain Bacteria; kingdom Pseudomonadati; phylum Pseudomonadota; class Alphaproteobacteria; order Hyphomicrobiales; family Devosiaceae; genus Devosia; species Devosia sp. Z11_6. Next base: position 42,230 of record NZ_JBYUNQ010000006.1, on the reverse strand, counting down.
ACATCGAGCAGCCGCGTGGCAATGGGCGCGGGCAGCTCAAAGGGCGAGCGGCTGGTCGCCAGAACAGCCGCACCCTCCTGGGCAAAGGCAATGGCGATGGCGCGGCCGATGCCGGCTCCCGCCCCGGTAACCACGGCCGATTTGCCGGCCAGACGCGTCGCGCTCAATCGACAGCCCCCGACTGAAAGGCAGTGCCTTCGCCAATCACCTGCAGATAGGCCATCTTGGTTTCCTCGATATGGGTGGCGAGCAGCTCGCGCAGCCCCGCGATGTCTCGCCGCCGCACTAGCTCCAGCATTCTGCGGTGCTCGGCCACGGAGCGGGAATTGAGATCGGCAATATTGGACAGGCGTGAGCGTAGCGCCTGGATGCGAAAGCCGATCTGGCTGAACGCCTCCCCCAGAAACGGATTGCCACACAGCTCGATGAAGGCCTGGTGGAAGCGCCCGTCCAGCTTTTGGTAGGCCACGGTGTCATTGCGGTCATAGGCCTGCTGCATCTCGTCCATCAGGCTTGTCATGGTAGCGAGCAGCGCTTCGTGGTTGTGCTCAATGGCGAGGCCACACGCGGCAAGCTCGAGAATGCTGCGCAACTCGCTGATCTGGACCACCTGCTCAGCCTCGATGCGGAATACATAAGTGCCTTTTTGGGGCAGCACCTCGACCAGCCCTTCAAGACGCAGCTGCTGCAAGGCCTCGCGAACCGGGGTCTTGGACATGCCCAGATCGGCGGCCAGCGCGTTTTCGGATAAGGACGCGCCCAATTGGATGCGGTTGTCGATGATCCGATTGCGCAACTCGTCGACCACCAGTTCTTTGAGCGATCTTGGCCGTTCGATCTTCATGTAAGCCCCCTCAGCTGCCCTGGCGATCAGACAATTGTTGCCGTGAGCACCCAATTGTCCGAGCCAGGGGCTCGCTTTGGTCTCACCCGAAGATGAGGTTGGGAACAAACAGCACGATCTCTGGAACAAAGATCAGCAGCATAGTGACCAAGCAAATCGCCAGCAGCAATGGCCAACCTTCCCTGACATAGTCTTTCACCGAGACTTTGAGGATCGAGCAGACGGTGTACATCGCGGCGCCTACCGGTGGGGTGAAGTTGCCCAGCGTTGCGGCAATAACAAAGACGATGCCGAAATGGACGGGGTCGCCGCCCAGCTTGGTCACAACGGGCAGCACGATGGGCGTCATCATGATGATGAGCACAGTGGCATCGATGAAGCAGCCGGCGACGATCACCAGCAGGACGATCAGCACCATCACCATCTGCACGTTGTCGGTGACGCTGCCCAGGCCGGAGGCCACCAGTTCGGGCAGCCGCTCAAAAACGATCCCGTAGCCAAAAATGGCCGAAAGGCTGATCAGGAACATCACCGAGCCGACATCGCCCAGGCTCGTTTCCAGGGCTTCGAGAAAGCTCTTCACCTTCATCTGGCGATACACGAAAAAGCCGATGAACACGGCGTAGACCACCGCAAAGGCACCGATCTCGGATGGCGTGAAGATGCCGGCCCGAAGGCCCAACAGCAGGATAACGGGGAACAGCAAGGCCCAGATGCCCCCGCGGAACGCCGTCGTGGTCTCCTTGAGCGTTGGCCGCGTGCTCCTTTCAGGCGGATAGCCGCGCTTGGTAGCGGTGATCCAGACCGACAGGCTCATGGCGAGCCCGAGCAAGACCGCGGGAATGATGCCGCCGGCAAACAGCCGGCCGATGGAAACCGAGCCGATGGTTCCGAACAGGATCATGCCGATGCCGGGCGGAATGATGGGCGTAAGGAGCGAGGAAAACGACAGCACCCCGGCCGCAAAGCCCTTGCTCATGCCGCGGTCGATCATCTGCTGGCCGAGAATCCGCGACTGCATGGCGGCATCGGCGATGGCCGAGCCCGAAACGCCCCCCATCAGCGCGGACAGCACAATCGATACTTGGGCGAGGCCACCGCGCAGGCGCCCCGTCAGCACCGAGGCCAGATTGAGCAGGCCCTCGGTGATGCCCGAGCGGTTCATCAGATTGCCCGCCACGATAAACAGCGGCACCGCCAGAAGGGAGAAGTTCTGCGTTGTCGAAACGGTGATCTGTAACGGGATCGAGATCGGCAGCTCGGGGTGCTGCAGGAAAAACATCATGCCCGAGATCCCGATGGCAAATGCCACGGGCATGCCGATCACCAGCAGAACGGCAAAAACAATCGTAACGAGTAGCATCGGGGTTTCTCAGCTCAAGGAGGCCGTTGCAGGAGCATGGCCCATGCGCATGTTCCGCAGTTTGATGAGAGTGGTCAGCAGCATCAGGGCGCAGCCCGCCGCAATCGAGCTCGTCACCCAGGAATAAGAGACGCCCGGAATGCCATTAAAGGCCCGCGCGCGGCTCGCCCATGCCAGAGAAATGCCGTACCAAACGCCGTAAGCCAGAAACACGGCAATGATCACGAGATTGATTGCGTCAAGCACGCGCCTGGTCTTTTCCGAGAGCTTCTCGGTGAACAGGTCGAGCGCCATCAGCGTATTGCTGCGCCAGGCGATATCGGCGCACAGGAACACGGCCCAGGCAAAAAAGCAGGTGGAAAGATCAATGGTCCAGTTGAGCGGGGAGCGCGCCATGCGCGCCACCCCGCCCAGCAGCACCATCAAGATCATGGCAACAAGAAAGAACCCGGCAAGGACTGTTTCAATGCGGATCAGTGAACGGTAGAGCGTTTGCATGGCGGTCCTTGCCGGCTAGATGTTACTGGCGTCTCAGTTCCTGGTAGAGCGCATCGCGCACTTCGAGGAGACCCAACGCTTCGTAGGCTTTGACGCTGGCGGCGCGGAAAGCTTCGATGTCGACATCCTCGACCACGGTCATGCCTGCTTCGATCAACGCCGCCTTTTCGCTGACCGCCTGCTCCTGCAGCACTTTGGTGGTTTCCTGGCCGGCAACGCGACATTCTTCCACCAGCGCGGTCTGGTAATCGGGCGGCAGGGAATCAAACCAGGTGGAGGAAACCACCTCGAAGTTCAGCAGCAGGATATGGCCGGTCTCGCTGACATGGGTCAGCACTTCCTGCAGGTTATTGGGGCGGATATTGGCGTAAGTGACCTCAGCGCCATCGATGGCGCGCTGCTGCAGGCCGGGATAGATCTCGCCGAAGGCCATTGCGGTCGGTGCAGCGCCCAAGGACCGGGTGGCTTCCTGCCAGATCGGGGCTGGCGGGGTGCGGATGCGCAGGCCGGAGAGTTCCTCGGGGTTGCGCACGGCCTGGTTGGTGAAAACGTGCCGCAAGCCCTGCGAGAAATCAAAGCACACAACCTTGAGGCCGTGCTGGGTGGCCAGCTCATCAACCCAGCCCTGCACCACCGGCAACTCGGCCAGCTTAAACGCCTCCTCAAAGGAGTTCACGAGGTAGGGGCCGTTGAGCACGGCGATGTTGGGCACATAATTGCCCAGGCGGGCAGAGTCGGTGTTGAGGCCGAGATTAGCGCCCATGCGGACCTGCTCGATGATGTCTTCTTCCACGCCCAACTGGCCGGAGTGAAACACCTCGATCTTCAAGCCGCCATTGGTGCGCTCAAACACCCGGTCGGCCCAGTTCTGGAAGCCCTGGTTGTAGGCCTCGGCGGGCGTATGCACATGGCTGAACCGCAAGGTGTAGTCCTGCGCGGCAACGGAACCGGCGGCAAGCACGGCCAGGCCCGTGGCGCCCAGAAGGGCGGCGATGCGCTGCTTGATGGTCATTTTCAACTCCCAAAGACACCACCTTGCACCCGCAAGGCGGCGGAAAACTTCAATGAAGGGCAAACCCTTCTCCCGTGGAACAGCACCGCTGGGGTGCTACGCCGCCTTGCTGGCGGTCTGTCATAGCCGGCAGTTGCTCGGCGACTTGATCTTGCACACTGGCATATCAGATGCAAGACATCAGATATCACTTGAACGGGGCGCGAGACCTGTTCCAAAACTGGTGCAAAGGAGAACACCGCATGAGCCAACGCGCAGTACACGCCTATACCTGGGCCCCGATGTGGACCAACGAGCATGGAGCCGAGGCCGTCAGCCGTGCCGCAGCCTTGGGGTTCGACTATGTCGTGGTGCCGATCCGCAACCACGAGAACATCGACCCCAAAACCATCGCCGCCATGTTTGCCGATGCAGGTATCAAGCCGGTGACCACCTCGCCCTTGCAGGCCGAGAACGACATTTCAAGCACCGACCGCGCGGTCTGGCAGCGCGGGGTTGATCGCCATAAGGCGGCGCTGGACTTGGCCGCCGCCATGGGTGCTGACCGGATGGGCGGCATTCTTTACTCCGCCTTTGGCAAGGCCGCGCGAGTAGCAAACGAGGACAACTTCAAGGCGGCAACCGACGGACTAGCCCTGGTTGCGGAAAAGGCGTGCGGGATGGACATGATCCTCTCCCTCGAAGTGGTCAATCGCTACGAGACCAACCTCATCAACACTGCAGCCGTTGCCGTGCGTATGGTGGAGGCGATCGGGGCGGAGAATGTGAAGATCCATCTCGACACCTTTCATATGAACATCGAGGAAGACGACATGATGGGGGCGCTTGAGCTCGCCCTGCCCCATCTCGCCTATTTCGAGATCGACCAGAACCATCGCGGCCTCCTCAGCCGTGGCACGATCGATTTCTCGCCGTTTCTGCAGCGCCTCAAACAGGCCAACTATTCCGGGCTGATCGGGGTGGAGGCCTTCTCCTCGGCCATCTCCCACCCCGACATCACCGCCGGCGTTGGCGCCTGGCGCAACATGTTCGAGAACGGCGACGATGTAGGCCGCGAGGCCATCGAACTGCTGGCCCGCCACGGCTTCTGATCGAGCCGAGCCATCAGGACCCCAGCGCCCCGGCATTGCTGCTTACTCCTGGGCCACAGCCACCAGCTCTGGAGCGGCGCCGGCGACAGCCGGCGACAGGAGACAGGCCGTTACGGCTACCTTGAACCCGAGATGGTGCCGCAGGATGCGGGCGGACACCGAGTGAAAGGTAGCCATCCATGGCACGTCGTGGGGCCCATCCACGGGCATGGTGTGAAGCCTTAGTTCCGTCTTCTCGATCACCGCATAGAGCAACTGCTGCCCCACTCCGCCGATGGAGGCTGGCGGAAATCGGTACTAATCCAATTGGTCGAGAACCCATTGCCGGAAAGCCATCACACGCGGCAGTCCGGCTTTTGTTTGGGGTGTGATGAGGTAGTAGGCGCCCGGCCCGGCAACTCGCTGGGCGAAAGGCGACACAAGTTGAGCTTGAAGCAACTCTTGCTCGATCAGGAATGTGGGCAGCAGCGCCATGCCGAGCCCCGCCTTTGCCGCCTCGATGATCATAAAGAAATGCTCCAGTCGTGGGCCCCAGTTCATGGCCGGCACATCCGAGCCAATGGAGCGAAACCAGTACTCCCAGCTGTCCGGGCGTGTGGAGTGATCGATCAATCGATAGCTGCTTAGCTGGGCCGGTGATGTGAGATCAGGGCGGCCATCGAGCAGCATAGGCGAGCAGACGACCTGGATCTCTTCGCTCATGAGCGGGTCGACCAGCGCGTCAGGCCACTGGCCGTGGCCAAAACGGATGGCAATGTCGATTCGCTCGTTGATGAAATCGAGCTCGCCATCGCTGGAGACGACGTTCACCAAAATGTCGGGGTAGAGCTTTTGGAAGGAGGGCAGACGCGGCAGGAGCCAGCGGGTGCCGAAAGTGGGAAGCATGCCGACCGAGAGCGTACCCTGCCCTGCCTTCGATGACATTAGTTCAACCGTGCCTGCTTCCAACAGGTCAAGCGATCGGCTCACGAGACGACTGTAATAGTGACCTTGGTCGGTCAACTCGATGCGTCGGCTGCGTCGCGTGAACAGCGCCACTTCGAGGTACTCTTCAAGGCTGTGCACAAGGCGGCTCGCCGCGCTCTGCGTCACGTTCAGCTCCTCGGCCGCCCGCGTGAATGAGTTGTGTCGCGCCACGGCTTCGAAGGTTCTTAATGCGTTGAGGGAGGGGAGAACGCGTCGTTTCACTAGTTACCATTCCATGAGGTCATGCAAGAGCGATCTTTATGCGCCTTGCGGCTCGCCGCCAAGCCGCTAGCTTTTTGCTTGGGGCGCAATAAAGCGCCGATCCATTTCCCACGGCCGGACCTGCCCAAAATGATCCCATTCCATATGGCCTTCGCTGTGAAGGACAAAGAAAGCACCCGGAACTTTTATGGTGGGATCATCGGATGCAATGTCGGTCGGGAAGCGGAAAACTGGATCGATTTCGACTTCTTCGGGCACCAGCTTTCTGCCCACGTCAACAGCGATCCCAAGCCTGAGGCCAAGTCGAAAGTCGGCACCGATATTGTGCCGCTGCATCATTTCGGCGCGGTGCTGCCCTGGCAGACCTGGCATGAACTGATCGAACGGCTGCGCGGCGCGGCCTACCGCTTTGTTATGGAGCCCAAGATCCGGTTTGAAAACCAGCCGGGCGAGCAAGGCACGTTCTTTATTCTCGATCCATCAGGCAATGCTTTGGAATTCAAGTCCTTCCGCAATCCTGACGCCATCTTCGAACACTGAGTTTTAGCGCAATGAATTCCTTCGAAATCGGTCGCGACCTCACTTCCATTACCATGGGCATCGATGCCTTCGAACGGCGTCAGCCCGCCGACCGCAGCTTGTTGGGTGGCGAGGGGCTGGTGCCAATTTATCTTGGTGCCGACAGCGTCAATCCGCGCACCTATGATGATGTAGAAACCATCAAGGCCGATCTCGACAGGCTGGCGATGGAAGCCGCAGCCCTCAAGGCGGGGCCGCGCAAGGTATTCCTTGAAGGCATGATCCGGTCCGTGCGCACCGCCACCAAGATGCTGGCCGGTGCGAGCCCGAGCTTTGAGGAAAAGGTCACCCAGCTGGTCGGCGCTCCCGCCGGCCGCGAAGATGAAGCCGTGATCGAAGATGCGCGCGCCAAGCTCGATGCGGTGCTCAAGCGCTCCGGCTTTGTCAACGGCACTCTGGGCCAGCGCGTCGCGGCTTGGGAGGAGGCTCGCGCCGTCCCGGCCGAGCAGGTCGAAACCGTGTTCCGCGAACTCATGGCCAAGGCCAAGGCCAAGACCGATGCGATGATCTTCGACACCGGCGATTATGACATGGTGCTCAACCCTGTGCGCGGCATGTTCTACACCGCGCGCTGCTCCTTCAACGAAGGCAAGATGGACCTCAATTTTGACCTGAGCTTCACGCGCGCTGCGCTCAAGCATCTGGTCTGCCACGAAGTCTATCCCGGGCACTCAACTCAGCTTCTGTCCACCAAAGCAGCCGTTGATGCGGGCGAGGCGCCTGCCGACGCACTGTTAATCACCACCGATGCAATCACCGGCTGCGTGCAGGAGGGCATCGGCGATCAGGGCGTGCACCTGATCGATTTCGTGGAGGACGACGATGACGCGATCCATATCGAGCTGCGCCGCGTCCGCTCCGCTGCCCAGACCAGCGCTGCCTGGATGCTGATGGTCGAAGGCGTGCCGCGCGAGGACGTGGCCGACTATTTGCGCACTACGGCGATGGGGCAGGAAGCCTGGGTGCAAGGTCGCCTGCGTATGGCCGCCCATCCGTTCCGCGGCCCGTTCATCTCCTCGTACTGGGCCGGCAACGAGGTCGTCCGCAAAGTGCGCGAACGGGTCAGCGACGCGGAGCGCCCCGCTTTCATCAAGGCGCTCTACTCATACGCGAACTCGCCCGAAAGCCTGTCGATGTTCCCCCAGGTCGCAAACTAAGAGAAGGTCAGGGCTCCACCCATGAAGTTCACGATAATCGGTGCCGGTGCCATCGGCGGCCTTGCGGGCGCTTACATGACCAAGGCGGGCCACGACGTCCTGCTCGTTGATCGCTGGAAAGAGCATGTCGATGCCCTCAACGAAAAGGGGATGAGCATCGACGGCGTTCGGGGCGACATGAACATCCCCGTCAAGGCTGCAACGCCCGACCAGCTCTCGGGCGATCTCGGCGTCGTGCTCATCGCCACCAAGTCCCAGCACACGCTTGAAGCGCTCGGGCAAATTGCCCCGCTGCTGACTCCCGATAGCGCCATCGTTTCCTATCAGAATGGGTTCAACGAGCCCGACATGGTGGCACTGCTCGACAAGGCAGGGCTGCCCGGCAAGGACATGGTCATCGGCTCGATCCCCAACTACGGCGGCGCGCTGGTTGACCCCGGCTACGTCGAGTTCGTCCATGAAGGCCCCATCCAGCTGGGCGAAATGAACGGCGAGATGACGCCGCGCCTCAAGGAAATCGGCGATGCGCTTTCTGCCCTGACCGAGGTGCAGTATTCCGACCGCATCTGGGGCCAGATCTGGGCCAAGGAAGTCTATTCCGCCCAAGTGGTGTTTTCCGCGCTGGCGGACGCCAAGATCCGCGACACGCTTGGGGTTGAGCGCTATGCCCGCCTCGCCGGCGCGGTGGTCAAGGAGGCACTCGAGATCGCCGATGCCAATGGCATCGAGGTGCAGGCGTTCGACTTCTTCGATCCGGCCAACTACCGGGTCAAGACGGCCGATGATACCAAAAAGCTGATCGACAACGTCAATCACGCCATCTGGCTCCTCAAAAAGGACCAGGACAACAAGCCCACCCACAACTTCAAGAAGAAGGGCTCGGGCATCTGGTGGGACATCGTTTATCGCAAACGCCCATCTGAAACGCGCGCCTTTGCTGGCAAGCTCATCGAGTTCGGCAAGAAGGCCGGTGCCGATACCCGCCTGAATGAAAAGATGGTGGGCATGATCTACGAGATCGAGGATGGCAAGCGCCAGCTCGGCTTTCATAACTATGATGAACTCGAAGCCTATGCGGCCCAGATCGGAAAGACCCTGCCATGACCAGCAAACTCGGCGTCGGCCTTATCGGCGCGCATACCTGGGCCGACAAGGCGCACCTGCCGGGCTACAAGGCCCATGAACGGGTGGAACTGGTCGCGGTTTGCGATCTCGATCCTGATCGTGCCCGGGCGATGGGCGAGAAATATGGGGCGAAAAAGGTTTATACCGACCCCGAAAAGCTGATCGCTGATCCAGACGTGCAGATGGTCGATGTCTGCACGCCAACCCATACCCACCTGCCGTTAAGCCTGCTGGCGATTGAAGGCGGCAAGCATGTGCTGTCGGAAAAGCCGCTTCACACCGAAGCGGCGCCTGCCTTTGCTGCTGCCGCCAAAGCTGACGCCAAGGGGGTGCGCACCAAGCTCGGCTTTACCTTCCGCTATTCGCCCGCCATCCGTCAGATCAAGAAGTGGATCGATGATGGCACGCTTGGCGAAGTGTTCCACATCCATGGCTTTGAGCAGAATTCGCAATGGCTCGATCCGCAAGAACCGCTGCGCCAGATCACCCCGGGTGTCGATCGCAATTCGCTGATCCCCGCCTCCATCGTCGGCTATGGCTCGCACCTCATCGACCTGATGCGCTGGCTCGGCGGCGAGTTTGGCTCGGTCGCCTCCACCATGAAGAACTTCATCCCCGAGCGTATCGTGCGCGGTGAAGCGGGGCTGCAAAAGATCAAGGTCGAAGACGGCGCCGTGGCACTGGTCGAATACGCCAACGGCGCGCAGGGCCTGTTACAGACATCATACGTCGCTGTCGGCAATTACCCCGGCGTTGAAATCCGGGTCTATGGCTCCAAGGGTGCGGCCGTTGCGCGCCTGATCTCCGAATTCGGCACGGCCGAAACGCTCAAGATCGCCAAGGCCGAAGCGGTCGAGTTCATCCCCTATGACGTGGGTCCCGAGGCGCTGCCGCCGGGCACGACGCTCAACACGCCCTGGCCCGAGCTCTACTACCGCAACCTCGTGCGCCATTTCGTCGATGAAATCCTCGAAGACCGGCCGCAGGAATGCACCTTCTACGATGGCGCCAAGAGCCAGGAGATCGTCGACGCGATCATCAAGGCCCATTTCGAGCGCCGCTGGGTTGATTTGCCGGGCAAGAGCCCATGAGCGTTTCTTACGATCCGGCTGTTGTCGATGACTTCCTTGCCCATCACTGGCGCTATCGCCCGGTGGACGCAACCTTCATGGGTGACAAAGCTCACGACGCGGCTCTGCCGCCTGCCGCACCCGATACGCTGGCCCAGGAGATCGCCGCAATCGACGATCTCCTCGCCCGCCTCGAAGCAACTGACGAACCGGACGATCTCGGCGACCGGCTCGACCGACGCATGATGATGGCCGAACTGCGGATGCAGCGTTTATCGGCGCAGACCCGGCCGCGTTTGCACAACCCGGCCTGGTATTCGGGCGAAGCGGCATTCTCCATCATCTCGCTGCTTCTGCCGCAATCCATGCCGATCCGCCACGCGGCGTTGATTGCCCGCCTTGGCGGCATTTCGGACTTTCTTGCGGCTGCCGCAGCGCGGCTCCAGGACGTGGCGGCGCCACAGGGCTGGGTCAAGCGCGCGCAAAAGGAGGCCACCGCGATGGCCGGCTTCTTGCGCACCGACATCAAGCTGCATGAGGAATTTGCCGATGACTGGGCTGAGCCTGCCCGCCAGGCCGCCGATGCGTTCGAGGCTTTTGCGGCGGCCATCGAAGGCAGGCCCGATGCCGATCCGGCGTGTGGCGAAGCCTATCTCACCCAGCTTATGGCCGGCATCCACGGCCTCACCATGTCGCCGCGCGAAGCGGTGGACATGGCCGAAGCCGCCTACAAGCGTATGGGCGAGGAAATGGCCGAGATGGCCCGGGCCATCGACCCCACCCGCACGGCCGACCAGATCCTTGCCGGTCTTGCCGAGATCCATCCCGCTGATGCAGAGGCTGTCTTTGATAGTTACATGGATTGGGATGTGCAGGCCGTTGCGCGAGGGGCCGCGCTCGTCACTCCGGCGCAGGAATATGATCTCGATTATCGCTGGATGGCACCGTGCTTTCGCAAGATCAGCCAGCCCCTGTATTTCCTGTTCTATCGCTCTCCCCCTGCCCTTAATCCAGGGGCGGGTAGCGTTTACTGGGTAACTCCGCCTGGCGAGGACCAAGCTGCATTTCTGCGTGGCAACAACACAGCGATGGTCAAGACCATCCATTCGGTCCACCACGGCAGCGTCGGCCACCACACGCAAAACACCCGCGCTCGCGCGGCCGCCTCGCGCCTCGCCCGCCTTGCCGGTACCGATTGCGCCCTGGGTCTCGCCTTCCTCGGCGCTGGCACGCTGATCGAAGGCTGGGCCTGCTATGTGGAAGACCTGCTCATGGAAGCGCCGGGCTTTTACACGCCTGAGGAAATCCTGCTTCTCAAGCAGTTCGAGCGCAGAAATGCCGCGAGCGTCCTTGTCGATATCAAGCTCCATCTTGGAGACTGGAGCCTAGAGGACGCCATGGCCTTTTATCGCGAGGCGGGCTTTGCCGCCGCCCGTGTCGAGGGCGAAGTGGTGCGCAATTCCATGCTGCCGGGCTCGCGCCTCATGTATTGGCTAGGCGTCGAAGGCATCAAGGCCTTGCGCAGGCGCTGGAAGAGCGACACGCTGAGCTTCCACGACAGCCTGCTCAGCTATGGTCATATGCCGCTGGCCTGGATTGCCGAGGAAATGGAAAGGGCAGGACAACTCAACCCATGACGTCGCACAACACAGTGCCTTTGCTCGACATCAAGGGGCTCGTCACCGAGTTCAGCACGGAATCCGGCTTGGTTCGCGCCGTCAAAGGCGTGGACCTAACCATTGGCCAGGGCGAAACCGTAGCTCTTGTGGGCGAGAGCGGGTCGGGCAAGTCCGTCACCAGTCTTTCCGTCATGCGCTTGATCCCCAAGGGGGTCGGTGCCATCGCCGGCGGCGAAATGCTGTTCCGTACCCGCGCCGGTCAGGTTATCGATCTGGTCAAGCAGCCTGAACATGCCATGCGTGCCATTCGCGGCAATGAAATCGGCATGATCTTCCAGGAGCCCATGACTTCGCTCAACCCGACCCAGAAGGTTGGGGCCCAGATTGCCGAAGCGGCCCGTCTCCATCAGGATCTCACGCGCAAGCAGGCCTGGAACCGCGCGGTGGAAATGCTGGCACTGGTCGAAATTCCTGATCCAGCCCGTCGCGCCGATATCTATCCGCACCAGATGTCGGGCGGCATGCGCCAGCGCGTCATGATCGCGATGGCTCTGGCCTGCAATCCCGCACTCCTGATCGCCGATGAGCCCACCACGGCCCTCGACGTCACGGTGCAACTGCAGATCCTCGAACTCATGCGCCGCCTGCAGCGCGAGATCGGCATGGGCATCCTATTCATCACCCACAATCTTGGGGTCGTCGCCGAGGTTGCCGACCGCGTCGCCGTCATGTATGGCGGCCGCATCGTTGAGACCGCCCCAGTGCGCGAACTGTTCGCCCGCCCCAGCCACCCTTATACGCGCGGCCTGCTCAACAGCCTGCCTGTTGTCGATCACGCCGCCCGCAGCCGTGGCGAAGAGCTGCGGCTGCGCGCCATTCCGGGCAGCGTCGTTGATCCGCGCAATCCCCCACAAGGCTGCGATTTCAATCCACGCTGCGCCTGGGTTATCCCCGAATGCCGTGCTGCGGTGCCGCCCCTCCTGCCTGTCGTTCCCGAGCATCGGGCGCGCTGCATCCGCTGGAACGAAGTCCATGGCTGATCCGCTCCTGGTCGTTGACGACCTCAAGGTTCACTATCCCATTGGCAAGACACTCTTCAAAGAAGGTGTCACGCTGCGGGCGCTCGACGGCGTCTCGTTCACCGTTGGGAAAGGCGAAGTCGTCGGTCTCGTCGGTGAATCCGGCTCGGGCAAGACCACGCTCGGCCGTGCCGTGCTGCGCCTTGTCGAGCCCACTTCGGGCAAGGTGCGGCTAGGCGACAAGGAGGTCACGGCGCTGTTGCCGCCCGACCTCAAAGCCCTGCGCAGCAAGATGCAAATCATCTTCCAGGATCCCTATGCGAGCCTTAACCCACGCATGAGCGTCGGCCAGACGCTGGGCGAAGCATTGATGCTGCACAAGATTGGTACGCGGAAGGATCGCGACCAGCGCATCGGCGACCTTCTCGAAAAGGTCGGCCTGCCGCGCAGCGCCGCGGCGCGCTTTCCGCATGAGTTTTCCGGCGGGCAACGCCAGCGCATCGGCATCGCCCGGGCATTGGCGGTCAATCCCCAGTTCATCGTCGCAGACGAGCCGGTCTCGGCCTTGGACGTTTCGATCCAGGCGCAGATCATCAACCTGCTGCAGGATCTTCGGCGCGAGTTGGGCCTGTCGCTGCTCTTTATCGGTCACGATCTCTCCGTCATCGAGTTCCTTTGTGACCGCGTCATTGTGCTCTATCTCGGCCGTGTCATGGAAATGGGCACGGCTGCCGAGCTATATGCCAGGCCGCGCCATCCCTATACCCGCGCGCTGCTCGATGCAGCCCCAGTGCCTGACCCTACCATTCGGCGCGAACGCATTACCCTGAAGGGCGACTTGCCCAGCCCGGTGAACCCGCCCTCGGGATGCGTTTTCCGAACCCGGTGCCCCTATGCGATTGAAGCCTGTGCGCAAATTGTTCCACCGCTTGAAGCCACGCAGAACGGTCACAGCGTCGCCTGCATCCGCAGCCACGAACTCGATTTGACCAACCCATTAGCCTAGAAGGCGTGGCAACTTTCGTGGCACCCTGTTCAGACTTGCGCCAGTAGCGGAACAAGCCGTGTTCCTTTCGGCTAAAATCATAGTTCACATGAGCTAATGTACGGGGAATTTAGATTTTTTCGGCCATTGCATGACCCAAGCATCGCGCACCATGCTCGCTGACATGAAACGGTTATTTATTGCCTCGCGAGGCAACCCTGAACATCTGGCCCAACTATTCCGTGCCGAGTTGCCGGACTTCGATGTGCTGACCGAGCAGCCCAAGGATGGCGATGCCGATGTGCCATATATTGTTGTCGGGCGCCCACTGCCGGGCGTCGTGCGGGCTGTTCCTGGCCTGAAGCTCGTCCTCAGCCTGAATGCCGGCATCGAGCATCTGCTCGCGAGCGGCGAAGTGCCCGAGGAACTGCCGATCGTGCGATTGGTCGATGATGGGCTCGCCTTGGGCATGGCCGAGTGGGTCTTGGCCCAGGCTTTGGCCTGGCACCGTAACCTGTTCCTTTACGCGGAGCTGCAGAGCAAGGGGGAATGGGCCCCACAGCCGGAAAAGCTCGCCAATGAGCGTAAGGTGACCGTTCTTGGGGCGGGCGCACTTGGCCGCCCAGTCGCCGAACACTTCGTGCGCTTGGGCTTCCACACCAATGTCTGGGCTCGCTCCAGGCACAGCATTCCGGGCGCGAGCACATTTTCCGGGATGGATCAGTTGCCGGAGGCCGCGCGAGGCGCCGACATTCTCGTCAATCTTTTGCCGCTGACGGCAGAGACCGCCGACCTGATCGATACGGACCTGCTCGCAGTTCTTGCCGATGGCGCGTTCTTCATCAACGCAGCCAGAGGCGGCCATGTGGTCGATGCCGATCTGATTGCGGCGCTCGACAGCGGCAAGCTCAGCGGGGCTGCACTCGACGTGTTCCGAACCGAGCCGTTGCCGATCGAAGATCGGCTCTGGAAGCACCCCCGGGTGCGCCTTTCTCCCCATGTCGCCGCCCCCACCCACCAGCATATGGCGGTCAAGGAAATGGCGGCCAATATCCGGCGCTTCGAACAAGGAGAGCCGGTGCGCAACGTCGTCGATCGAAGCCTGGGTTACTGAGCAAGACCGGCAAAACCGGCGAAACAAGCAATTGCATCAAGGAAGGGACATCATGAAGACTAAGCTTACGCGCCGCGTCGTGCTCCAGGGCATTCTCGCCGGTACTACCGCCTTCGCCACCATGCGCGTGCTGCCCGCAATGGCCCAGCAGGCTGGCGGCACCCTCAATGTCGGCCTCACCTACGAGCTCGACACCATGAATACCTATTCCACCGGCTTCCTCGCCGATGCCCAGCACACCGTGATCGAGGGCCTGATCGCTCCGGACAAGGATGCCCGCTATGTGCCGGTGCTGGCCAAGGAAGTGCCAACGCTTGAGAATGGCGGCATTGTCTTGTCCGAAGACGGCTCCAAGATGACGATCACCTATAAGCTCCATGAGAATGTGAAGTGGCATGACGGCGAGCCCCTCACCTCGGCCGACGTCAAGTTCACCTGGGAAGCGGTCAAGGACCCCGCCTTCATCGCTGAATCCAAGGACGGCACGCAGGACATCGACAGCATCGACCTGCCCGACGACTATACCGTCGTGTGCAACTACAACACGGTGAAGCCGAACTTCGCTTCGACCCTCTTTACCTTCGGCATCATGCCCAAGCACCTGCTGGAAGGTACCGACCTCAACACCTCGTCCTATAACGAAACCCCGGTTGGCACCGGGCCCTTCAAGGTGGCTGAATTCGTGCGTGGCCAATATGTCGTGCTCGACAAGAACACCGATTACTGGCGCACTGCCGAGAACGGGGACGCACTGCCCTATCTCGATCGCCTGGTGTTCCGCATCGTCACCGATAGCAACACCTTGATCACTCAGCTGCAGAGCGGCGAACTCGACATGGCCGTCTCGGTGCCCTATGGCCGCGCTTCGCAGCTTGAAGGCGCCAATGGGCTTGAGATCGTCGTTGGCCAGCAGCTGAGCTGGGGCCATCTCGACTTCAACTTCCGCAACGAACTGCTTGCCGATATCGCCGTTCGCAAGGCGGTGGCGCATGCCATCAACCGCGAAACCCTGATCCGCGTGCAGGGTGGATTCCCCACGCCGATCAAGTCCCTCGTCCTGCCCATCTTCGACCTCTACGATGATGCGACACCGGAATACGTCTATGACGTTGCTGCCGCCAATGCGCTGCTCGACGAGGCAGGCTATGCCCGTGGCGGTGACGGCATCCGCGAAAAGGACGGCCAGCGCCTGAGCTTTGCCTTCGTGGTGCAGTCGGGCCGTGCTGACGACGAGAATGTCCAGCAGGTGATCATCGCCCAGCTCAAGGAAATCGGCATCGAGGCGAGCGCTGACAACAAGACCGGCGTTGCCTATCGCGAGGCCCGCTACAGCGGGGGTTACGACCTGATCTATGGCCGCTGGATCACTTCGGCCGACCCTGTCTACTCGACGTTCTACGGCTCGGAAGGCGAGAACAACGGCCAGGGCTATTCCAACCCTGAACTCGACGCGGTGTTTGCACGTCTCGAGAACACGCTCGATCAGCAAGAGCGCAAAGCCGCTGCGTCCGAGATGCAGCGCATCATCGCCGAAGATTTGCCAGCTCTTGCACTAACCCAGGGCGTTTCCGTTATTGCCAAGCCGGTGGAACTCAAGAACTTCGTTCCCAATCCCACCAACATGACCAATTTCGTGGACACCAAGGAATGGTATCTTGAGGCTTGAGGCCTCAAGCGCGACACTTGAACTGCATGCCGGCCCTGCTTTAGCAGGGTCGGTGGCTCCGTAGCCCCAGGGAGCAAGATGAGCCTAAGCTATATTATCCGACGCATTCTGGGCGCCATCCCACTGCTTTTGGGCATTTCGGTCATCCTCTTCGTCATCATCCAGCTGGCGCCCGGTGGCCCGCTCGATATCTATGCCGAGAACCCGTCCGTCAGTAAGGAAGCGCTGGCCCAGATTGCGGCGCGCTATGGGCTGGACCAGCCGGTTCCCGTTCAATATTTCCTGTGGCTAAAAGCCATTCTCGTGGGCGATTGGGGCTATTCCATTCGCACGGGCCGCCCCGTGCTCGACGAAATTGTCCTGCGCCTCGGGCCGACACTGCAATTGGGCGGGCTAGCCATGCTCGTTTCGCTGCTGATCGCCGTTCCGGTTGGCATCATCAGCGCCGCCCGCCGCGGCTCCAAGCTCGACGGTACCGTGACCGTCCTGAGCTTTGCCGGGATCTCCACTCCGGTGTTCTGGCTCGCCCTGCTGCTTCAGCTTCTGTTCAGCGTTCAGCTCGGCTGGCTTCCGTCCGCCGGCTACCAGTCCATCGGCGATGGGTCCTTCATCGACCGGCTCCGGCACATCATCATGCCGGCCGCCGTTCTCTCGCTTGCCACGGTCGCCAGCTGGAGCCGATTCATTCGCTCGGGCATGATCGATGTGCTCAACCAGGATTATATCCGCACCGCCTATGCCAAAGGGCGCGGCGAAAAGGCAGTCCTGTTCTACCATGCCTTGCGTAACGCCATGATCCCCGCGGTAACGGTCATTGCCGTGGACTTCGTGACCATCATTTCAGGCGCCGTCATCACTGAAACAGTGTTCGCCTGGCCCGGCATTGGCCGGCTGTTCATGGAAAGCATGGACGGGCGCGATTATCCGATGCTGATGGGTCTGATGATGATGGGTTCACTTGCAATTGTCGTCGCCAATATCGTCGCTGACCTTTGTTACGCTGCGCTCGATCCCAGGATCCGCTATGACTGAAGCAACGATTGCCGGCGCCATTAACCCGGCCGCGCCGCCCCAGAGCTACTGGCGGCGCGTCATCCGGCGCTTCCTCAAGCGCCGCCTCGCCGTTGTCGGTGCGGTGTTCCTGGTGTTGCTCGGGCTCGCCGTCACCTTCGGGCCGATGGTTTCACCCTATAGCTATGACTACCAGGACTTCGAGCTCCTTGGCATGCCCGGGCCAATGTCGGCCGAACACTGGCTGGGCACTGACGAGCTAGGGCGCGACGCGCTGACGCGCCTGCTGCATGGCGGCCGCGTCTCGCTCGCTGTCGGTCTGGCCGGCGCCATGATCGCCGGCATTGTCGGGACGCTGGTCGGAGCCGTCTCCGGCTTTTATCGCTGGATTCCCGATGTCCTCCTCATGCGCTTCACCGATGTCATGATGTCGATCCCAACCCTCCCCCTAGTGCTGCTTTTATCCGGGCTATTTCGCCCCAGCCCGCCGCTTCTGGTTGCCATTGTCGGCATCCTGATCTGGATGGGTACGGCACGTTTGGTCCGCAGCCAGTTTCTCGCCTTGCGCGAGCGTGAATTCGTCGAAGCAGCCCGGGCGCTTGGGGCGAGCGGACCCCGGCTGATGTTCCGGCACATCCTTCCGAACGCCATCGGCCCCATCACCGTCGCCTCAACCCTGGCCGTGGGCAGCGCCATCATGATGGAATCGGCGCTGTCCTTCCTTGGCTTCGGCATCCAGCCGCCAGTGCCGACCTGGGGCAACCTGCTGAACAGCGCCTCGTCCTGGCTGTCGCAGGCCCCTTGGCTCGCCATCCCACCGGGACTTCTCATCCTCTTCACGGTACTCGCCGTGAACTTCCTCGGCGACGGGTTACGGGACGCCATGGAGCCGCGGGAGTAAACAAGAGCGCGCTTGAGATCTATATCGCGAACTGCGCATCAGGAATGGCGCAGCGGATCCTGCCGCCACGCCATTCGCCGCGCCCGCCCGGACCCGACTGTCCGTCATTTGGCCTTCGACTTGGGCAACTCTGTACGGACCGGCTCTCCCAAGTCCGTACAGCCGTTGTAAGTGTGGACGCGCCTGCTTGCCGTCCGGAGTCGTGCGGACCGAAACACAGCCCTCGGGCAACATGCCCGCCTGTCCTCGGTCTACTTGGTCGTGAGATTATAGTAGGTGACGTCTGGCGAGGAGCCCTGCACGAAGCCTTCCACATTCTCCCGATCGGCCCGCTGCGAGGTGGCCTGGAACATGATGACGTACGGACCTTCATCCAACAGCCGTTTCTGCAGGTCGATATAGGCCTGCATGCGCGCCTCGGTGTCGCTCTCCTCGGCGGCGGCCCTGGTGGCCGCGGTTAGCTCAGGCGAGTCCCAGGCATTGCGCCAGGCCAGCGGCTTGGCCGTGGCTTCGTCGGAATTGTCGTTGTTGGTGATGAAGCCATCGGCATTGGTGTGCGGGTCCATGTAGTCGGGGCCCCAATATACCATCAGCGCCTCGTGCTCGCGCGCGCGATACTTGGTCAGCATGGGCGCCATTTCCGAGGACACGATGTTCACGGTGACACCGGCTTGCGCAAAGGTTGACTGCACCGATTGGGCCATGTTGACAAAGGGCGAGAAGTTGGGCGCATCGAGGTCAAGGGTGAACCCGTCGGGCAGGCCCGCTTCCGCCAGCAGCGCCTTGGCTTTTTCCGGATCGAAGTCATAGGGGTTCTCGTTATAGGAAGCCCAGAAGCCCTCCGCCCAGAATGACTGGTGGACCTGCGCGGCTCCCTTGAGGAACGAATTGGCTATGCCCTCGTAATCGATGAGGTGTCGCAGCGCCTGGCGAACTTTGGGATCCTGCAGCTCCGGAGTCTTTTGGTTGAGGCCGATATAATAAAGCAGCGCCTGCGGGACCGTGGTGACCTCGATGTCAGCATTGCCTTCAATGGAGGCAATCTGGTCCGGGCTCAGGTTCATTGCAATGTCGACATCGCCCTTCTCCAGCGCGAGCCGCTGGGCCGAGGCTTCTGGAATGTGCTGCACCACGACGCGCTTGAGATTGGCCTCGCCGCCGCGATAGTTCGGATTGGACGCCAGAACAACGGCCTCATTGGGCGTCCAGGAGCGGATCACATACGCCCCCGACCCGGCCGAAGTGGTCTTGAGCCACGCATTGCCCAGGTCGCCATCAACTTCATTTTCCAGGGCGAGCTTGCTGTCCACCACGGAGCCGACCACTGAACCAAGCAGCGCATAAACCAGCGAGGGCGCGAAATCGACGCCGATCTGGACCACCAGGGTCGACTCGTCTGGTGCAGTCACCATCGTGTCGACATTCTCCTTGGTCCAGCCCAGTTGCGAGAGCAGAAACACCGGCGACTTTTCGAGCTTGATCACCCGTTGCAGCGACCATGCGGCGTCGCCTGCAGTCACGGGGTTGCCCGAAGCAAAGGTCTGGCCCGGCCGCATCTTGAACGTAAAGGTTCTGCCGTCTTCGCTGACTTCAACGCTCTCGGCGGCGCCGGGGACCAGACTGTTCACGTCCGTCGGCTCGAACCGCATGATGCGGTCATAGGCATTGGCGAGCACCTCGATGCCGGAGAGCTCATACGCCTCGGCGGGATCAAGCGAGATCAGATCGTCGATCTGTTTGGCGATCACCAGCGTATCGGCCGGTGTCGCGGCAAACGCGTGAGGCATGAGCGCCAACAGCGCCCCCGTAACTAGACTATATTTCAGGCCGTTCCACATGCACGTCTCCCTATGGAAGTCCTTCGCGGTCGTTTGCGAGCGAGGATCTTACCGCAACCACGTCATGTGAAGTGCTTTTGCCTAAAAAGACAAGAGACTTGCTAGGCCCCTGCCCGCGTAAAGCCGCGGCTTGCTTGAACCAGGTTGCGCGTGTACTCGACCTTCATCTTGCCTGCCCGCAGGTCCTCGGCGCTGATCACTTCAACCACCCGGCCGAGCTGCATGATGGCAATGCGGCTGCAAAGATGCGCCACCACCGCAAGGTCGTGGCTCACCAGGATGGATGTGAGGCTGTAGCTGCGCCCGAGCCGCCCCAGCAGATTGAGGATTTCGGCCTGGATGGATACGTCCAGCGCCGATGTCGGCTCATCGAGCAGCAGGATTGGCGGCTTCAGCATCAGGGCGCGGGCAATGGCTACCCGCTGGCGCTGGCCGCCGGAGAGCTGGTGGGGATAGCGGAAGCGCTGCATGGGTTGAAGTCCGACATCGGCAATCGCTTGCGAGACCTTTGCGTCGATATCGCTTTCCCGGTGGATCTCAAGCGGCTCCCTGAGGGTGTCGTCGACGGTCTTGCGCGGATGCAGGGAGCCGTAGGGATCCTGGAACACATATTGCAGCAAGCGCCGATCGGAGCGTCGCCGACTGCCAGCGGGCCGGCCGTTGACCTCGATGGCTCCGTCGCTGGGGGGAACCAGACCCGCGATCGCCCGCAGCACGGTGGACTTACCCGACCCGGACTCGCCAACAATGCCAAAGCTTTCACCTGGCGTCACCGCAAAGGAAACGCCCTGCACGGCGCGGATTTCCCGGCTGCCCACACGAAAAATGACGTCGAGATTGTTGACCGAGATCACGTGAGCCACTCGGGGTCACGGACCATGGTCGCAAGTTCAGCCTGTTGGGCATCGAGTGATGGGGTCGCCGCCACCAGCGCCCTTGTATAGGGGTGGCGCGCATTGTGAAGGTCCCTGGCCGCGCATTGCTCGACAATGCGGCCGCCATACATGATCAGCACGCGGTCGCAGAAGCTCGCCACCATGGTCAGATTGTGGCTGATCATGATGAGCCCCATGCCGCGGTCACGCACAAGATCATCCAGGATGCGCAGGACTTCATTCTGCACGGTGACGTCAAGCGCCGAAGTCGGCTCGTCGGCGATCAGCAGGTCAGGTTCGGCCACCAACATCATGGCAATCATCACGCGCTGGCCCATGCCACCCGAGAGCTGGTGGGGGTGCAGCCCATGAACCAGTTCGGGGTCACGGATCTGCACCGCCTCGAGCATCGCCAGCGTCCGCTGCCGGGCGTCGGCGCGGGATGTCTTGATGTGCAGCAACAAAGTTTCCTCGATCTGCTTGCCGACGGTCTGTACTGGGTTGAGCGAATATTTTGGATCCTGCATCACCATTGACATGCGGCGGCCGCGCAGTTCGCCCCATTCACGCTCGGTGCAACCCAGCAGGTTCTTGCCAGCGTAGGTCATTGTTTGCGCTGTGACAGTGGCCGAGCGCGGCAGCAGGCCGAGAAGCGCGCGTCCCATTGTGCTTTTGCCTGATCCGGACTCCCCGACGACACCGAGGCGCTCCCGGCCCAGGGTGAAGCTGGCGTCCCGGACCGCGCGCGTCACGCCGGACCGTGTTGGAAAGCTAACCTCGAGGCCTTCGACGACAAGAAGATTATCGGTCATTGGATTTGGGATCAAACACGTCACGCAGCCCATCGCCCAGCAGATTGAACCCCAAGCTGACGATGAAGATGGCGAGCCCAGGAATGGTGGCCACCCACCACTGGTCAAGAATAACTTCGCGCCCCGCCGAAACCATTGCCCCCCATTCAGGAGTCGGCGGCTGAGCGCCAAGGCCAAGAAAGCCGAGACCGGCGGCGGTGAGAATAATTCCAGCCATGTCGAGGGTGAGGCGGACGATCACCGAGGACAGGCAAAGCGGCACCACGTGTCGAAACAAGATCCGCCCGGTCGAGGCGCCCTGAAGGACGGCCGCCTGAATGAAGTCGCTATGGGCGATCGCCATGGTTTCCGAGCGCGCCAAGCGGGCATAGGCAGGCCAGGACGTCAGAGCAATGGCGAGCACTGCGTTTTCAATGCCCGGCCCGAGCGCCGCAGCAAAGGCAAGTGCCAAAATCAGGCGAGGGAAGGCCAGGAATATGTCGGTGATGCGCATCAACACCACGTCCACCCAGCCACCCGCATAGCCTGCCGCGGTGCCCAGCGCGAGGCCAATCGGCACAACCACAACCGAAACGAGAAGCACGATGGCCAGGGTCGCCCGTGCCCCGTACAGCGTTCGAGTGAAGATGTCGCGGCCCAACTCGTCGGCACCAAACCAGTAAGTGGCGGAGGGCGGTGCAAGCCGGTCACTGAGCACTGAATCGAACGGTGACTTGCCCATGGTCAACAAGGGCGCGAACACCGCCAGCAGAACCAACACTGTGACAATCACCAACCCGATCAGCGCCGTTGGATTGGCGACAACGGCGCGGAAACTGCGGTAAACGCTGCCGAATATGGCCTGACGCCGGGACTGGGGCGCGTCGCTTGCCAGCCACTGTCCAATGGTGTCGCTCATGAGCGCCTCAGCCGCGGATCGAACAACTTGTAGAGCATGTCGGACACGACGTTGATCGTGATAAAGACCGCGCCAACCAGCACCGTCCCGCCCAGCACGGCGTTCATGTCGCTGTTGAACAAGGCGCGGGTGATGTAGAGACCCAGCCCCGGCCAAGCGAACACTGTTTCCGTAAGCACAGCTCCTTCCAGCAGCGAGGCATAGCTCAGCCCGATCACGGTGATCAGCGGCACCATGATGTTGGGGAATGCGTGCCGCCAAACTGCACCCCAATAGGAGTTGCCCTTGATGCGCGCCGCGATGACATATTCCTGGCTTAACTGGTCGATCATGAAGCTGCGCGTCATTCGGGCGATATAGGCAAGCGAGAAGTAGCCCAGCAAGCTCGCGGGCAGGATCAGGTGACTGAAAGCATTCGAGAAGATCTCCCAGTTTCCTTCCAGCGCTGCGTCGATCAGGATCACGCCGGTGCGGTGCTCAAGGACGCCCTGGTAGAACACATCCAACCGACCGGTTCCTGCCACCCAGCCGAGCTTGCCATAAAACAGGAAAAGTCCGACCAGACCAAGCCAGAAGATCGGGACGGAATAGCCGAGAAGACCCACCACCCGGATCACTTGATCCGGCCAACGGCCCTTGGCTGCAGCTGCAACAACCCCCATTGGAATGCCAAGCACCACCCCGATGATGATGGCGATGGTTGCAAGTTCAAACGTGGCCGGAAATACGCGCAACAGGTCGCTCAGCACCGGGCGCGAGGTC
The DNA here is from genome assembly GCF_058133665.1 of Devosia sp. Z11_6. Taxonomy (NCBI): domain Bacteria; kingdom Pseudomonadati; phylum Pseudomonadota; class Alphaproteobacteria; order Hyphomicrobiales; family Devosiaceae; genus Devosia; species Devosia sp. Z11_6. The sequence goes on along the minus strand of NZ_JBYUNQ010000006.1, from coordinate 18,803 downwards.
AGCACCGAAACCCCGAAATCGCCGGACACGAGGCGCTTGAGGTAGATGCCGTACTGAACAAACACCGGTTGGTCGAGCCCGAGCTCCTTGTAGACCGCATCATAAGTTGCCGCGCCCACCCGGTCGCCCGTCACAGCGAGCACCGGATCGATATTGGTCAGGCGGCTGATCAGAAAGGTTACCGCGGTCAGGCCAACAAAAGTGATCGCGAGGGTAAGTACAAGTGAGGCAATCCGGCCTAGAACAGCCACCGGCCGCTTGCCGCTGACGCCTCGCGCAGCACTTGGCCCGGTTTGGACCTGAACTTCGGCCCTCACGCTACGGCGTCCACGCGCATAATACCCCGAAGGCGAGTTGGGCTGCAAAGGCTAGCCGAGATTGCAAACCAGTCCCCAAACCTATCCCAGCGCGGCTGGTGGTTCACAGGCGGGAGTGGGCGATTACCATTGGTACGCAGCATAAAACCAATAGCCATGTCGACGGCCGTAACCCTGAAAAGCATGGCATCTACCATTGGCGTAGGCGAAACTTTCGCGTCCGCCGACAAGATCCGGGGCTCCGCTTTGAGACGGTCGCGGTTACGAATGCGCCTGCCGCCAACATAGTTTGCCCCCTGATTGACCAATACTTGCCACCCATTCAAACTCGGCGCAAGGTAAGCCCGATAGACAGTTCACCTTTATATACAGGAGGCGCACTCAGCCCATGTGCACGTCCGCAGCCAATCCGCGACCCACAGTAGCAATGGGGCACGATGCTCAAGCTTTATGTCTATGGCTCCTTGCACCGGCCTTTTCTGGGGCAGGAAGCTAGACGCAACATTGATCCGATGTTGGCTGACCGGCAGCTGGTGCGGGCTTCAACACCAATTGGACTGCACTCAACGGGTCGCGCCGGGCGTCAGCCCAACGTTGCGCAATATCGCGAATGCTTCCTCGACCAGCAAGATCAGTGCCCACGCTCCTGGCCGGGCCACCCGGTCCTTGCACGTGCGCAATGACCGCCGGATGTCCGAACTGCCAAGACGATCAATCAGGTCGACAGGCATCGATTTGCGGAACCAGTGAACCGAACCTCGCCGGTGCCCCAAGGGTGCAATGGACTTAAGCTATGAACAAACGCTCCCGTCACATGCGACGGGATGCTATGAGAGAATCCGCCTTTTTGGGACTCTGCTTCTGCAACTTCAATGGCTAGGAATGGCTGACATATGACCGCTTGCATACCGTAATCGAGGCCGGCGGAACCGGTCCGCAGACGGGCAGGCCCATCGTGTCCTATATCTTCCGCATCCGCAGGAAACTCAAAACCCTGTGCAGCGATACCGCCGAGCGCATCGTGCCCTTGCGGGGCATCAAGGGCTACATGTTCGCTTCTGAACCCACGTTCGTGGAAGGCGTGCAGGAGGAGCTTGCGCTCGTGCCGCCCCCACTGGCCCCGAATCAAGCCACGCCTTTGGTGCAGTCCCTGGTTGACGCGTTGCGAAAGACCTCGACGTTCCGGAATCGGCCGGCGGACTTGAATTTCTTGTTGGGAAACGGCGAAAGTCGACGGGAATTTCTCTCTCCCTTGAAGCGCTACATCAAGGAAGTGAACGCGGCAATTTCGCATATCTATCCTGACGCCCGAAATCCACTCTACGTCCTATCCAGAGCGAAGACCCATCGCGAAGGCGGTGTCGTGCATATCCGCTATGTTCCGACACCGCTCGGCAGGAGGGTGAGACAAGCTCTGGGAATCGATGAGGACGGCATCGCTGGGTCGGTAGGCGATCCGAGCTGCGTCGCTTAAGCGGCCGCCTCGACGAGGCGCCGCACCACGCTCGGTCTTGTAGAGATCATACTCGTAACGGCACGCTATCCTCGCGCCTTATGAGCATCGTCGTGGGTCCTGCGTTAGTCCACGCGAGCATGGGCCTATGCCGCCTAAAGGACAACAGGTTCGACCCGGGCTTCGTCGTGGATATCGGCCCATCGACTTACCAGATCTGGCCCGCATGGCCGCGCTACGTCTTCGATTTGCAAACAGGGGCCATCGTCGGCAGTCAACATCAACGGCAATATTGGGGTGGTATGCTGTCAGTCTGCTTTAAGAAGACGTCTGGGAAAATTGACATTGCGGCCCAGTAATGCGGTCGCGGAGGAATCTGCCGACCTTGGATGACCGCATCATGTCCCGCGCCGGATGTAGCTCACGTCGTGCGACGTTCAGAACTTCCATTGGCGAACATGGATCGCGGCAACATTGCGGAAGCCGCGATCTAAGGTTATCGACTACTTATAGGCAGCAACGCCGGCAAGTGCACAAGACTGCGCGGTCTGAATGTAATTGGCCACCTTCTCTACGCCGATCACCCATGGGTTGGATGAGCTCGTCTCGCTTAAGGCATGCTTTTCGTAAGTGTTGTCGAGGCCCGGGTGGTTGGCAATCATCACGTCCGCGCCTTGATCCCGCACGAGAGATTCAAAACGTTCTGCGGACGCTGCGTAGGTGCGGAACCATTCGATCTTTTCATCCCCTTCAGCACCGCCGAAGCCAAAGCCCGTACCGCCCCACTGAGCAACAACGTGTTCGCCATCGTCACCCTGGACGTTGAAAATGGTCGACACCGTGCCCGGTGTATGACCAGGGGTGATGTAGAAGCGGAACGTCGTGTTGCCCAAGGTCAGTTCTTGGCCGTCTTCAATGACCTGGTCCTTGACGGGCTTGGTGTCAGGCTCCCCGCGACCGTTACTCATAAACTCCCACTCGGGCTCCGCCATCAAAACCTCAGCGCCGTACTTGTCCTGCAGCTCGCGCGCAGCGCCGTAATGGTCGGCGTGACCATGGCCGATGACGATGTATTTGATGTCCTTGGGATCGAGGCCAAGCGTCTCTAGGCCGCTTTCAATCAAGTGCCCCGAGTCCGGATAGAGCGCATCGATAAGGACAAGCCCTTCGCCCGTATCCACCACCCAGGCCGATGCTGAGCTTTCCCAAAAAGAATATTCGCCAACGTAATAGAGGTTGTCAAAAACCTGCATCGGAATGGCGCGCTCGATAGACTCCGAACGTGCATTTTCAGGCGTTGCAATCTTGCCCGCGCTCGAGTTTTCGATCCGGGGACAGATCATGTTGAAAAGGTTGTAGTGGTCAGTTCCTGCCGCTGCATAAGCGTCGCGGAAATGGTCTGCAACGTTGCCCTCATCTTGCGCGAACACCGCACCTGAAGCCATGAAGGCCAGCGAGGCAGCCGCAAAGACTGATAGGGTCGATATCGATTTCAATTTCGTCTCCTCAGGAAATCCAGCGGGCCGTTTCTTTGCTCTTCATAGTTCATTGAGCTCTTAGCGACACTGGTGAGCGATGCAGAGGATCTGACCGCACTCGAATGTACGAACTAGTTAGTTTATGTCAACCTGCTCTTGTGCTTCTTGGTGACCTCGGAGGTCCACCCGAAGCACTGCACCAGAGAGAGGTCTTCCAGCCTCTGGTCCGGCCCACCGATACCGCTCGATTGGACATCACAAGGACTGACCGGAACCCTCATTGACTTAACTAACCAGTTCGTACACCATTTACGTTAAGGAGCGGCTTTGGGCTGCGACGGCCACTTGACGAATGAAGCAAATACTCAACGCTGACACTTCCTATGTAAGCCCCCACTGGGAGGAGGAACCTCTGCCTGATCGTCATTCAGATTTGGGGGCGGACCCGATGCAAAATATATTCAACCTAACGGGAAGAGAATTCACCTTATGAATAGGATGCTGAAATTAGTCGCGGCGGGCCTGTCGTCCCTAGTTGTTCTGTCACTTGGCGTTTTCCCGAGTGCGGCTCAGACCAAACCGACAGTTCAAAGCTCGAGCGTAGAGCGTCCAGAGTCGATAATTTATATCGGCAACAGCTTTTTCTACTTCAACAATGGAATAAGCGGGATGATCTCGCGGATCATGGCATCCGCAGATCCTGATTTTAAGTTGCGATCGTCACTTGTTACAATCAGCGGCTCCGGATTCGACTGGCATGACGTCGAGTCTTACTTCCGTCCTGATGCGATCGGCCGGTACACAATCGGTGGCGACAACGTCGTGACTTTCAACGAACCGGGCCGTCTGTTCGACTTGGCGGTCATGATGGATTGTAGCCAGTGTGCGGTTCATCCGCAGCTAAAGGACATATTCTACGAGTACGCGAAAAAACACTCCGAAACGGTTCGAGAAAACGACGCTGAACCCGTCTTTTTTATGTCATGGGCCTATCTAGACAAGCCGGAGATGACAGAACAACTTGCCGAAGCCTACACCCGCATAGGGAACGAAAATAACGCGCTAGTCATCCCGGCGGGGTTGGCATTTGCCAGGTCGGTTGCAGAGCGACCCGACATAACGCTGTACACTGCTGACAACCGCCACCCAACAATGGAAGGAACCTATCTAGCAGCCCTCACTACCTACGCGGCAATTTTTAAGAAGAATCCAGTTGGCGTGACTTACACCGCTGGTTTCGAGCCGGACGTTGCGGAGTTCCTGCAGACGGTGGCGTGGGAGACGGTCAACGAATACCTCGCACCCTGATTGCAATCGTTCTGGTCGCAAGTGAAAGATAGTTGCGCCCTGTCGTAGAGAAAGCCCCGTTGCTCTTTGAGCACACGTGGCTTTCTTTAGTGGAACTGCCCGCCGACCTAGGCCGGCTTATGGGCCCCTGCGAGAGAACACAGGCCCGTTTGATGGTACTCTGTTCAGACCCGGAGACATGTATGCTGTCTGGGAGCGCTCCGTCGATGTTATGCGTCGTCACCGGCAGAAACCAGCATTTTGACGAGTCAAAGTCCCATACCAGCGATTGACGCACCGACCGCCTGAGTAGCTGATCGTGCGTTGCACTAGCCTACTCACCAGCTGAATTGCTGGGAGGGAACGTCCGCTTCCAACGAATAATGTCAGGCCGTCGAACGACCGAGATGGGGTCGGCTCCGGTCCGGCACCTTTGGGGTGGTTTGCGGACTGGCGGCTTTTAACACAGCTGATGGAAAAGCAAGCCCGCTGCCGGTTTCCTCCGCCAGTGCCGCGAGACTGGCACCAATTCTCAACATGGCGGAGGCTACTGATGCCTGCAACGCTTCAACTATCCCCAGCTGACCGGGACAAGCTAGTAAAGCTTGCCGCCACCGAGGTTGACCATGCTTTGGCAAGGTCAAACCCTGTCCAGTATGAGCGCCAGCTGCAAGGCGTGCTGGACACTGTCTTGAACAGGTTGGCCAGTCCGCAATACCCCGACACCATCGACGCCATCGCGGAACAGAGAAACCAGTTCAGCGCCATCAACGGCCCACGCCGCCCCGGGACAAAGGTCTATGGCAGCATCGACAATGTTCCCAGCAGCCTGGTGCCGAAAGGTTTCCGCGAGCGGGTAGATGGTTACGTTGAGCAGCGCATCGGGGGAACACCCTCGAGCGTCGGTGGTGGCCTACATTATGCTAATCCCAAGGTGTCGGACGAGTCTAACCTCGGCTGGATCAACGCCTTGGATGGCCCACGCTTCGGTGCCGGAGATAGGATCCACCAGCACGGCACGACACCCGACAAGCGGCCCATCGAGGCACGGCTCGCCGCACATCCAGCAGACACCGCGGTAACCCCTCGCCCAAGAGGCGATATGGTCATAGCAACCACCCGGGGCCGGCAGGCGACGGATGCAGGTATGCAAACGGCTTTGCTGGGGTGGCTTAACGGGCCCTCGGCAGCAACAGGGGCACTCGATGCCATAGCCGCAGCCACTGGGACGGATACGGGCTTGCCGCCCAGCCTCAGTGCTTATGGACCACGCCGGCCCCCAGATCCGCCGCGCCAACCTTTGCTGACCCAGGGCCGAGAGGTGGACCGTTCGGTTCGGGGTTCCAATGCTACCGTCCGGCCTTCGCTGCAGGACGCCTTGAACCGGCTTGTCGCGCCACCCTCGCTTCCTGGCCCAACCCGGAAGGGTATACCAGGCGGACTTGGTGCACGTGAAATCGAGCGGGAGCGCGCCAAGCAGCCACCGAAGCCGCCGAGCCGCCCCATTGCTCAGATGGCGCAGATCTATAATCAAGGCGGGCCAACTCGGCCGGGAACGCGGGTGGCGGCTCCCTCGCTCATCAGCGACATGTTTGGCAGCCTGCCTACGGCCTCTGCGGACCTGCAGGGGGCACTGAACAGCAGGGCTGCACAGGCAACCCGGCCCACGCCGGCGGTGCAGAGCCGCGACCTGGCGCTGGTGCGCAATCCGGTCATGAGCCCTACTGCCCGAACGGCCCAGGTGACGCCCGCCACGCCCAGGGTGGATCTGGGCCTGCTGGCTGCTCTTGCTGCACAGCCCACTCGGGCAGCCCCGCAGCCTCCCCGCTCGGTCACCGAAATGGCGAGGGTTTACGCTGATGGCGGTCCCACTCGCCCGGGCACCACCCCACCCGCTCGGCAGCTATCCTCTCCGCAGCGACTGTCAGCGGCTCTCGCCCCGGCTCTTGCTCCGAGTGCCAACGATGCAATGCTGGCGCGCGGGGCCGCACCGCGGCCAAGTGCTCCTGCCGCCAGACCCGCACCTACATCAACCCCACGGATCGATGTGGGGCTGCAGCAGGCGCTCGTGGCCAACCTGACGAACCCCACGCCCGGCCCTTACCCCAATGCCAATACGACGCGGCTGCCGACGCTCGGCCCATCATCGCCGTTAGCACCGCCCCGCGCCCCAACCCCGCCGGCAGCCCCAAGGGCTGCCATGCGGGAACCCATGAACCCAGGCCCGGCCGGCACTGCCGGTTGGCAGACCACCGCCAGCATACCGACAAAGGCGGCAGCCCCAAGCGTTCCCCGGATCGATGTGGGTCTGCAGCGCGCATTGGTGCCCCAAGCCGATGTGGCGCGGCCTTCAAAGCCATCTGCAGCAGAAGATCGGCTTAGCCCGACGCCCCCGATACCCCCTGCCACAGCATTCATCGGCCCCATGCTTCCGGCCAATCCCTTCCAGGTCGATGGTGTTCCCGGCGGCAAAAACACAGCATTTCAGCTGGACGGAAGTGTGCGCCCGAATGGCCAGCCTAACTTGGTGCCGGCGAACCCGACTTTCCTAACAGCATCAGCTACGCCTCCCCCACCAAGACCGCGGCCCGAACCACCGGCACCGCCACTACCGCGGCCACGTCCGGCGCCTCCTGCAGCCCCCTCTACCAAGACGGTAATGAGAACCACGCAGGTGGAGAACCCTGATTTTAAGACATGGCAGGCAAACCAGACCGGCAAGGCGCAAACCGTGCCGGCAGCATGAAGATAAACTTGGGCAGCCGGGACAGTGTCGCGGCGGCTGCAAAGGCCCAAGCGGAGCTGGCGGCGGCGCCGCCAGACCGTTGGATCACTCGGCAGGTGCCGGTGACGATTAAAGTGCCAGCTCCACCAGTTAAGGCGGTGGTGGCAGCCCCGCGTCCCCCGGTGTTCACCCCACCTCAGCCTCCGCAACAACGCGCCGCTCTCGGGCCGGCCCTCACGGCTCCTGCTGCACCTATTCGCCGCTCCATCTTCGGAGCGCCCGTCATGCCTCGCGCCATGGTCCCTCCGGCCCGGCCGCCGCTCGAAATCACCGTGCAGGGTGCGGGCACGATCCAGCCGCTTGGCATGCTCTCCGGCTCCGGCGGCGGATCGTCGGCACCCGCCAGCTTCCGCGGCACTTCCACCGGCAACACCTATACCGCCGGCCAGACCTATTCGAACGACAACGGCACGTTTGTCGCCAACTCCGACGGCAGCTTCACCGACATCACGACTGGCCGTCGCCTCGCTGGCTCGAGCGGCAGCAAGTCGGGCGGATCATCCCCGCGCGATTACTCGCCCGCCCAATCCATTGCAGGGTGACATGGTGGTCAAAGCGCACGTCAGAATTGCCGCTGATGCCTCCCTGCAGAAAGGCGACATGCTTGTTCATGCCGGGGATGGCACCGCACGGCCCCTAAGCGAGTCGTCAGCGGCAGAAGCGGCCTTTGCACGGGTGATTGACCCAACACCGGGCGAGCGGGCGCCAGATGGCAGCTACAGGGTCCGCTGCGAAATGCTCATCACCAGACCATTCCGAGGAAACCATGCAGACCATTGAAAACAACCGGCGCATTTTCCTTTTCACCATCGAAGGGCTCCCCACCCATGAGCTTGCTCGGCCCCTCTATCATTGGATGGCAAAGCTATCCCGGGCTGAAATTGACCCTGTATGGGGTGAAGATCCGATTGCCGAGTTCAGATGGCGAGTGAAATTTTCGACCAACTCGTCGGGCGGCTGGAGTTTGAAGGGTACGCCCGGCCAGAAGTCCGAGACTTGAACGCTGACGTCATCGGGTATGCCATGGATGCGTTCCGATGGCTCTGGCGCATCCTTCCTGATGTTGAAAATCAGGAAGGGCCAGCACACCAGATGTTCTTGGCCGATGTGGTGGGGCGGAACTAACCATGCGCGGCACGAAAGACAACGCTGGAACACTCCCCGCAAGGCAGGCCCAGCACGTTCCGGGGCCGAAGGAAACGGACGCACTCGCCAAGCAGAAGGAGCGGAAAGCCGCCCGCGGGCCCCGGCCCAGGTTCAATGTGAGTCCTGGCAACACGCTAGACATAGACCACCCGGTCGCTGAAAACGGCTGGATGATGCTCATGGAAAGCCTGGGCACTTCCGACCCGAAGGTCGCCAGCATGATTGCCCAACAACTGGGGGAGATTACCCAGTCAGCGGGCTCCCTCGTATCTGACCCGCTCAACCGCGCTCTTGCTCTGGTGCAAGGCGTTGGGCCCCGGGACGAAATTGAGCTGATGCTCGCAACTCAAATGGCCGCCGTCCACCTGGCCACGATGGTACAGGCCAGACGCCTGCATGGCGCAGACAACCTGGATCAGCAGAACAGCAGCAGCAATAGCCTCAATAAGCTTGCCCGCACCTTTGGCGGTCAGGTCGAAACACTTAAACGCTACCGCACCGGCGGGGTGCAAAAGGTCATTGTTCAGCATGTGCAGGTGAACGAAGGCGGCCAAGCCGTAGTAGCCGGTGAGCTTGCGACGGGAGGGGGCAAACAAGAAAAGGACAGTCAACCCCATGAACGAAACGACATGCGTGTTCCCGAGGGCCAAGCAGTGCTCAGCACGCTCGAAGCGCTCGGGGTGCCAATGCAGGGCGCCAGCAGTGAAGGGCTGGAAGGTTTGCAGGTTCCACGGAGCCAGGGGCGGCCAGCCCTCCGGGCCGTCGAATAGCCGATATGTGCACGGGCTCTACACGCAGGAAGCCATCGAGGAGCGGCAGGCCGTCAGCACCCTGAACCGCATCAGTCGGCAGCACTTGGCAGCGCTGGCATAGGCAGGCACAGGGAACTTCTAATGAGCTCCGCTTTCACCGCCCCCGTCAGTATCCGAAAGCAGGAGAGGCAACGTTTCGATGATTGAACGTAACTGGACCACCGCCAAGGGTTGGAGGCGCAGATGAGCAACGATGGCCCTGGCGGTAACCGCCCCGCCGCCCGCCTCCACCAGATCAACCTCAGCTGTCAGGGTGATGCGGAGAATGTCGCCTGCGACCGTGTAAGTGCCGACCTGATCCGCAAAGATTATGGGTGCGTTTGCATTGAGAACCGCTGGCTCCACATCTGCGGCGGGCCCGTCATCCCTATTGCCCCCGGCATTCAGCGTAGCTCCCTTGTCGTCCGCAGACCCCGAAGATTTACCTGACACTTGCTTTCCTCCCGAACGCTATACGATTGCCCCCGTGCGTAACGAGAGTCACCGGGAACGAAACGGGATTTCGCCGTACTCCATGCTTCCCTTCCATCAGCAGCACAGATGCGTCGCCAGGGAGATGAACGGCTGGCGATTTTACGTAATGTTCAGGGCTAGCAGGCATGGATAGGGGTCCATGTGAGGCCCGGCTTGTGCGGCAGGCAAAGTTTGTTTCCTTGATACGTGATGCCGAATGGCTGGACCGGGCGCGGGTGCGCGCCTACATGCTCATCCTTTTCGGAATAACGGCGGCGCTGGTCGCGGTCTGGATCGTGCTGGCACGCGAGTTCGTAGATTGGGCGGGGCATCCGCTGGGAACCGACTTCATCAGTTTCTACGCCGCCGGGCAGCTGGCCTTGGCAGGCGCGGCGGCCGATGCCTGGGTAGTGACGCAACATGCGACGGCGCAGAACGCTATTTTCGGGCGGGATCTAGGGTATTGGGCGTTTTTCTATCCGCCGCCTTACCTATTGATCTGCTTGCCGTTCGCCCTGCTGCCCTATGGGGCGGCGGTCAGCTTATGGCTGGTGGGGACCACAGGGGCGGCTATCGTTCTGGCACGGCGGTGGGTGGCTTCGCTGCGCGGGGAACCATTCGGCTTGTTGCCGCTGCTGGCGTTCCCGGCGATATGGATCAATGTCGGCAACGGGCAGAATGCGGCGCTGACAACGGCAATCCTGATCGCCGGCTTCATGGCTCTTCCAAAGCGGCCGCTGCTGGGGGGCGCTATCCTCGGGCTGATGGTGATCAAACCGCATCTGGCCCTTGTGCTGCCGTTTGCGCTGGCGGCGTCGGGCCGGTGGCAGGCGTTTTTAGCGACGGGATGCAGCGCGCTGACCTACAGTGTGCTGTCCTATGGGCTGGTTGGCACTGACGGCTGGCTCGGGTTTATTGCGGGAACGGCGTTGGCGCGGCAGACGCTGGAAATGGGCCTGGTTGATATCGCCAAGATGCAGAGCCTTTTTGCTGCTGCACGGTTGTGGGGCGCGCCGCTGTGGCTGGCCTATGGCATGCAGGCCATGGGTGCCGTTACTGCAATTGGCACTTTAGTTTGGTCAGTGCGGCGTTATCCGCCCGATGCGGCAGGCTTGGCAGCCCTGACCGGGGCGGCAACGCTACTGGTGACACCATTCCTGTTCGATTACGACCTGCTAATCCTGGCGCTGCCGCTGTTGTGGCTGGCGGCGCAGGGCATGCGAACCGGGTTTCTGCCATGGGAAAAGTCAGTCCTGTTCGGGGCGTTTGTATTGCCGCTGCTGGCACGGACGCTGGCGATGGCATTGTACCTGCCGACGACGCCTCTAGTGACGGCGCTAGTGATGGTGCTGGTTATCCGGCGAATGCGCACTTGAAGTGCTTTCGCTGACCCATGCCACCAGCCGGCAGCAGCGAGAACCTTGCGCGCCGCGCGGGTCACTGACACCCGGTGCTTTTTCTCCACCCGATTGACCCTGGGGTAAACGAGCTGCGCAAGTTCCTCAGTCGTGAAGGCTCCAGACGGGTTTGCCTTAAACGCGGCTGCGATTGCCTGCTCGATCCTGCCAGGACCTTTGCTCATAAGTGTTTCCTCTTCACAGGGGCTTGTGAGTTGGAAACACTTAAAGCGAGCAAGCCCCCAGCACCCTTTGCGCCCAAGAACCGCACCTACCGGGCCTCGCTCAAGAAACCGTCGCGGAAGTAGTATTCAACGCTCTCTGTGCTCTTGGGCACATGGTCCATCAGCTTGAAAATGCCGTCACCGTCCGCATCTTCGACGTAGGGCACGCCCAAAGGCAGGATCGAGAGCGACCACCAGTTGGGGTTACTCGACCAAGCTAGAATGCCGGTTATGGCCCCATAGGTTGACCCCATGTCGTATGCCGGAATGAAATAGGCCGGTTCGCAGGTGGCGCAGAACTTCACCAGCTGAATGTGGTCGCGCTCGATGCCGGCATTACCTACGCCGACGCTCAGCAGCTCAGCTCCGAACTCCACAAGGGATACCCGCACAGTTTGGGGTCGCTGCTCTTTTCGACAACCAGCGTGGTCTGACCGGACGATAACTCGATGCGCGCCAGCTCCTCCGCCTTCGCATTGCTAATCAGTGCAAAGAAGGCAGCAGCAGTAATGATCGAAGCTCTCATTCCGCTGCTCCGATTGGCTTCGCCAAGCGCACGCCTGGCTGCCCGTGGTTCAAGAACTCAACGCCCAAGCCTTCCAACGCGGCCATCACGGCTTTGACCTTATCCAGCCCGCTGGTGAGCGTTTCAGCCCCGCGCTTTTCCATGGCCCCGATGGTGTTGACGTTCACGCCTGCCAAGTCGGCCAGCTTGTTCTGATCTATGCCGGCCAGCGCTCTCGCGGCCTTTAGTTGATTGCCCGTGGTCAGCATTCTGCGCCCCTATCCCTATCTCGCTAGGTTTTATCCCCATTTGGCTGTTGACCGCAACTAAAAGGTATGGTCTATAGCTTACTAGGGATAAAAACTAGCCAGGTAGGGAATAAAGCAGATTCTCGACCGCTCTGACATCTTAAAAGCAGCCTGGACCACCTACCGCGCCAACTCTGCCTTACTCGGTGAAAAGGGCCTGACTTTCAGCCGCCGTCGCTTCGCTCTTGCCCTGCGCCTTGCATGGTCCAACGCCAAGCTTGTCGCTTTCTATGCCCAGCAGGAAGCTGTGCGCGCCGCCCAGATTGTTGCCGCTCCTGCTGTCGCCGCGGTTCGCAACGAACTGCTGGACCTGCAGACCAAGGACCGCTGGACCGCTCGCGATTTCGCCCGCCAGTCCGAACTGCACGCCGCACTGGCAGCCTAAGCCAAGGAACCCTGAGCCATGGCACTCGCACCCTTCCACCCCACAAAGCTTGCGGTACTTGCGTACCGCCCGAAGGCGTACTGCGCCGCAAGCGCCTACGGCGGCGGTTATCGCGTCGTCTTTGAGGGCAATCAGATTTCCGAAACCTGCCGCACGGCGGGAGGGGCATGGCGGTCAGCGCTGGCCCGGCTGAACAAGGCCAAGGCGGCATAGCCCGCCCAACCCGAGTGGACCCAGCGGAGAGTGCAATCCCCGCTGGGTCCTGACCATCAACCGACCCTGGAGAACCGATCAATGACCCAAGACAGCAATAACCGGGCGGCGCCGCCCTTACAACTCGAGCGCGGCGCCTGCCGCCCGGTCGAGCCCGGAACCCGCCGCGCCTTATTACGCGCAGCTCCGGCCGTCGCCATCATTGCGGCGGCCCCTACCGCAGTTCGGGCGGCCATGCCTGCTTCGGGGCCAGTCATTGCCGAGCTCCAGCCGTTGCAGCAGGTCGAGCACCATCTTGAGCAGTACCGCCGCGCCATGGTGGCCGCGGACCAGACTATCATCGGCTGGACCATCACCCGCGACATCGAGACGGGCTTACCCCATTCCCTGAACTCGCGCCGCGACGCCGAACATACCGATGTGGCACGTGCCATTCGGGCGTTTGAAGTCAGCCTCAAGGCCTCTGACAAGGCCATGGACCAGCAGGAGCTCATCGAGCGCCAATTGGCTGAAAACCCCAAATATGAGCGCACACCAAAGGTGCAATACTGCAAGCGCATTCAGTTCAGCTATGGCTAGGGAGGGACACGGGACGCCACCGTTCCCTTGTACGCGTCCAGCATCGATCAGCTTGATGAGTTATGCGAAAGGGACTGCCACTCAGCCCGCGCCATGTTCGGTGACAAAGGGGCTGACCGGACCGTCTCCCGCTACGCACCTTTAAAGGTCGAGCTTGCCCGGAAGATCCGCCGCAAGAAGCGCCTGGAGCGGGCGGCCGGACTCCCGAAGGCAATTGCGGAGACGCGCGCCGCCCTGCGGGCGGAAGAGCAGGCCGCGGTAGCGGTGCTTCTGGCGCGCCCGGCCAACCAAGGCGAGCTGGATATGAAGCGGCGCTTCCTTCGCAGCCGGGACCATTTCACAGCCGAGTGGTGGGATGCGGAGAACCTTTTAACCGCGCTCACCGCGAACCTGGTGGGGGCACTCTGATGGCACACACTCTCCTCTCTTTGTCCCGCCGCTCGCTGCTCCGGGCCTCGCCCTTCCTCGCCGCGGCTGTTGTTGTTTCTGCCCATGTTGCCGCCGCCGAGACCGTTCCGGATGTGCTTCTGGCCCTTCTGGCCGAATATGATGCGGCAGCGGATCAGACGAAAAGCACCCGTGAGAACTGCCAGAATGTGCGCCGGGCGTGCTCTCAAGCCATCGAGAAGGCCTGTCTGTTCGGGCCGGCTGCTGATGGCTCCATGGTTCGCCTGGGTGACTACGGCCCTCGCTGCCACCCTGAAACCCTCGCCAATTTGAACCGGAAAGCGCGCGACAAGGAGCTTATGGCTGCATTCCGCGATCCGGTGGCCGTGGCAGAAATCAAACGACGCTTCCGTGCCATGGGACGGCGATTAAACCGTCAGGCTCGCCGTTACCGGGCCATCGAAGTGCAATTTGGGGTTGATCAAGCGTCCCATGCCGAAAGCGATGCTTACCGGCGCTATGAGAACGCGCATGACGCCCTAAAGGCGTTCCGCCCTCTCTCGCTGCCGGAGGTTGCTGCAATCACTCGCTCGATGCGGCGGGTCGGCGCCTTTGTGGGCTATGGTCATGGGCTGAACGCCTCAGACCTCGCCATCATGCTCAACCCAGATCTGGCGGGGGCATGATGACCACGCACGACTTGTTCGCCCCTCCTGCCCTCTCCCGTGAAACTTTCACCTCACGGCATTTGTCGGTGGTTCCTGTCACCAGCGACGGCATGAACCCCACCCTTCGCGGTGGTTGGGATTATGTCCTGGCCGCACCCGTCAACGGGTTCATCTACGACACCCTCTATGTGGTGGACTTCGCCGGCTGCCCGACCATCTACCGGTGCCAGAACTGCTTTGACGGCAGCATCCGCCTGGCTCGCGATAACCCCCTTTATTCCGACCTGACCATGACTGCCGAACGGTTCAGCGAGGTGGTGTTGGGCATCGTGGTTTGCGACCTCAAGGTGAGGGATGCGGATCGCATGGCAGCGGCATGGGAGGCGAGGCAATGAGCCGGCTTCACCGAGCTATCCGCCGAGCCGTGGAGCCAAGGGAAAGTGACACCGAGAATATGGCCCGCGCCAGAGCACTGCTCGATGGCTTCCTTACTGCGCTCCCCTTCACCACTGCGGTCACCCTTCTTTTCATGCTGGGGCTGGGGTGGTGCTCGCCATGAACCGCCGCGAACTGCGCGCACGCGCCGAGGCCACGATTGAGGAGCTAATCAGCATCCTCGACGCTCTGGACGGCGACCCAGACCAAGAGGCCGAAACCGACCTCGACATCAACCCCACCAGTTTGCAGGCCGTGAACCGTGTTCCGGCCAAGCACATCACCCGCCGGAGGGCAGCGTGAAGCCTATTCTTGTCCCCACCTTAGCAGAGCTAGCAATTGAACTGGAAAAGGCTGTTGCAGCCTATCGGGCAGCGGAAGCTGCTTGGGGTGCCTATCCGCACCCAGGACCCAGCCGGGATGACCCGGTAAACGTGCGGCTCGACGCTGCAGCAGGGAACTGCCTCGACGTGGCAGCGCAAATAGGGAGCTGCCAGCACAATCGCTTACGGACCTTCGGATCAAAGCGCGGGCTTTGAGCTTCGGCGGCGATTACCTGATCAGCGCAGGCAAGGTGATGGACGATAAGCTTATCGCCCAGCTTGTCTCCGGCCTCCTAGACGAGAGGATCCGCTGATGAAGCTCATTGAGAACGGACTGACGCTCACCAAGCGAGACCTCTTAAATCGACTCAACCAGATGGAGAAAGCGCTGGGCACTCAGGCGCAGCGTGCTGACGCGGCCGAGCGAGCCAACAGCGCCTTGATTGCCGAAGTGGTGCGTTTGCGCGCTCCCGCTCCCACAGAAACGCCGCCCCGGTTGACCCTGTCAACCTCGCCACCACGCGATTTGATCAAGCAGACAGCCACTCTATCGGTTGCGCATGACTCGGTGCCGGTCGATATCTCCCCCCGCATCGAGACCGCAGATGAACGAACACAGTGAACCAGCCATAGCCGACGCAATTTTGCGTGCTCGCATCTCGGGGCTCCAAACACCTCGCGCCGCGTATGAGTACATGGTCCGGCGTCCAGTGAGCGACGAGGAATGGGCAGAAGAGGGGCCGGCCTGGACTATGCATTCGGCGCGGTCTGATGCCGATCTGCTCGCTGCCAGCAGATCGTTTCGAAACCGAAGGCGCTGACCCCAGCTCTAACGGTTCGAGATCTGCTTACTTACTTAATTGCCTGAATGGCAAAGCTCAGGGCCAGTTGCAAAACAGGCTCTCCATCTTCGTTGCGCACCCACATGGTGAGGTTTTTTTGCGGGGCGCCGCCGGGGATAAAAGACCTTGCGAACTCGGCAATAGTCATTGCCCCTTCGTCACGGGCGGCCTGATCGTCTGCTAGGTCGGAGCCTATGTCGTCCCGAAATAGATCTGTGCCATCGTCGGTCGCCGCTAACTCGATTCCCGCCGGTCAGGTCCTGATAAAGGACGAGATCCGGCACGGCGGTGTCAGACATATCTCCCCGCGGCTGAGCAGCTTCAAGCATACTGAGGAGTCCGCCTGCGCCTCGCCCCCCTCGGCCAACTTTGGAGAAGTTCTCAAGGAGGGTGCGCGGCGGGGCTGCCCGGCTTGTGCGAGCCAAGCAGCCTGTGCAAATTCACTCATCGTCGCTTTCAATCAGCGACTGAGGCGTGCCGTGCGTGAGCCGCTGCGGCCGCGGAATGGGTGGGACGCCCGCATTGAGCTCGGTTCCGACCACCTGCGTTTCCGTGAGAGGACGCAGACTATCCTCGTCTACCAGCAGCAAGCTGTGACCGCTTGTATTCCTAACCTCAACGCGTAGTACCCCGTCCCCCCACTGCTCCACTGCCGTCGCCTTGATACCGCGCGCGGATAGGGTGGCGATGATCGACGCGACAGGGCGACCATTGATCTCATTGTCATCTGCCAGGCTCTGTGCCGACAGTGCAGGAGAAGTGAGCAGCAAAGCCAGAGCAGTGCTGGCGGTTATCTTGAGCGACATCGAATTTCCTTTGTGTTTGGTGTGGCCCTCATCCGGGGCGGCGTTCCGCAGGCGCTTCTGCTCCACACGTGAGCACGACCGCTTCCAGGTGCCGTTTCTAAGCGCTAGCGGAATCTGCCGCGTCGTAAGAACTGCTGTTTAAGTGCCGATCTTGCGGGTCATCATGGTCGCGCCACCGATCGGGCACCGGCAGCTGACCGCTAGCGCCATGCTTGCGATATCGCAGGGCACAGCTCCGTTCCGCCGGCAAGAAGGCCGCCAGCGCCGGCCGACCGAAATCCGGTGGCGATGCCGGGCGAATACTACATCAGCCTAGGCTTCAACCAGGCGACAAGGCAGGGCGCTGGCGACTGGTGGGCTGACTAACGCCTGCGAGTCCGCAAGATCGGCACTTAAGCAGCACATTCTGCGCCGCACGACCCGGTCGTGACGCTAACATCCTCATCCTAAGCTGCGCCGCTCTCGTATCGAGCGGAACTTGTGCACAGGGACCACGCGGGTCGCTGGCGTATATCAACCAAGCCAAGAGGAAGGATTACCTGCAATGGCAACCATAACAGCGGGCGACGGTACCACTATCTTCTACAAGGATTGGGGACCGGAAGATGCCCAGCCCGTGATGTTTCACCACGGCTGGCCGCTTAGCGCCGATGACTGGGACAGTCAAATGCTGTTCTTTCTGTCTCATGGCTATCGGGTGATAGCGCATGACCGTCGTGGTCATGGCCGATCCGATCAGACCGATGCTGGCAACGACATGGATACCTACGCCTCCGACGTGGCGTTGATCGCCCAAACTCTGGATCTGCGCCACGCTATCAACATCGGGCATTCGACAGGTGGAGGCGAGGTCGCGCGTTATGCCGCCCGCGCGGAGCCCGGCCGCATCGGCGGCGCTGTCCTGATCGGCGCTGTGCCGCCAGTCATGGTCCAGTCGAGCACCAATCCAGGTGGTATTCCCATGCAGGTGTTCGACGAGTTCCGCGCGGCCCTTTCCAGGAACCGCGCCCAGTTCTACCTGGATGTACCGAGTGGACCTTTTTACGGTTTTAACCGCGACGGCGTCGAGGTCAATCAAGGGCTCATCGACAATTGGTGGCGCCAAGCCATGAGCGGTGGCGCCAAGGCGCATTTCGACTGTATCGCCGCGTTTTCCGAGACGGATTTCACCGAGGATCTGAAGGCCATCTCCGTCCCGGTCCTGTTTCTGCACGGTGAGGATGATCAGATCGTTCCGTTCGAAAACTCGACTAAGAATGCAATAAAGTTGGTCCGCAACACTACCTTGAAAACATACCCCGGCCTGTCTCACGGCCTGTTTGCCACCCATCCTGAGCTAGTCAACGCCGATCTGCTCGCGTTTATTCGCGACCTCTAAGTACATAACCAACGACCTCATGGTTCTGTGCCGCCACGGGCGCACCGCCCTCCAGCTTGATCACCCACGAAGCAGGTGGGGAAGTGGCCAAACTGCTGTGCGTCGTGCGGCGCAGCCTTCATCGGTCGTGAGGATATGAGGCTTAGAGCCCCCATTCCGGAGCTGAAGAGTTATCGCCCATCCATACCCGCCATGACGTACCGCCGTCACCTCGGACGATCAGCAGATCGGTCTGGATAGATCCCAGCTTAACCGCAGCAACCTCCTATTTCACGACAATGCCGTGATGTCGGCTTTCAGGCCGCGGTACGAAGAGCGTGAACGGCAGCAACGGGGTCGCTTGCCCCTGGTGACATCGCCACAACCGTTTCTCTCACGGCCGCTTCGGCCGAAGGAGAAATGTAATGGGTATCTCACAATATGATCCTGCTGCTGCAGGTAGGCCCGCCTGGAATGCGGGCAGGCAAGTTGGCGCCAAGCACGCCTTGAAGGTCAGGCAGATTTGGTCAATCCGGTTCTTTCTTGACCGAGAAGGTCGGATGAGAGACCGGGCACTGTTTGACCTCGCGATCGACAGCAAGCTTCGAGGCTGCGACCTGGTGAAGATCAAGATCGGCACCCT
>NZ_JBYUNQ010000005.1:0-228390 GCF_058133665.1 Devosia sp. Z11_6 | reverse complement strand
GTCCTGGCGGCCAAGAGCCTGAGCGATATTGGCCGCCATATCGGGTTCGTCCTCAACCAGCAAAATCCGCACGGCCCGCCTCCTGTGTTCCTGTATGGCTTGCGTCGCGGACATTGCCGTAATGTTGCGGATTCTGCGGGTAGAGCGCTTTGTCTTGCCACATGCGCCCGCGATGGCAGGCATCTCAACAGTGTAAGCCTAGAACGTGGTCGGGCCAACGCAGTGCTTGCTACGCTCAGCTCCTTGTCGCCAAGCATCGTGGGTCTTTGTAATGTTCCTGCAACGTGATCCAGCGCTTTTCACGGTCGAACGCAGATATTCGCACTTCAGCAATTCCTGCATCACCTCAAAAAGGAACCCGACATTGCGCAGCTTGGCACTCTTGACGACCTTGATGCTTGCGACAACAGCCAATCATACCGTGGCGGCTGATTTCGATACGTTCGGCGCCGCGGAGGCGCAACTCGTCGCGCCGGTTGCCGATGCCAAGTTCATATTCGAGTTCGAATTGGGCGCTGGGGGCGAATTTGCCCCGGCTTACGAGGGCGCATCCAACTATGAGTGGGGCATCAGCCCGATCTTCGGTGTAGACCGACTGCTCATTCCTGGCATCATCGATATCGGCGGGGACGATCAAGCAGGCTTTTCCTTCTCGCCAGCGATCGATATAACTGGCGCCCGCAAAAGCGCCGACCATAGCGAGCTCACGGGGTTAAACGACGTTGAAGCTACATACGCTGTGGGCGCCCAGATTGGCTACGATGTTCAGGTGACCGAACAGCTCGTCGCCGGCGTTTATGGGGAACTGCTGTACGGGTTTGGCGGAAGTCATGGCCTTCTTGGCTCGGTCGGTGCGGAACTTGCCGCCGAGCTCACACCCCAGCTTGAGATCACCGGGGGAATTTCAGCCAATTTTGCCAACGAGAACTACATGGATGCTTATTTCGGCGTGTCGGCGCCGGAATCGGCTCTCACCGGGGGTCGCTATGCGGCGCATGACCCATCCGCCGGAATGAAGTCCTTCAGCGTGGATCTTTCCGCGCGATACGAATTTGTTGCGGACACCTTCCTCAACCTGAGCGGTTCCTATTCGCAACTGACCGGCGGCGCTGCGTCGTCTCCGATCTCGATAGCCGACAATGATGGACAATTCACCGTCGGACTTGGCATTTCGCGCAAGTTCGGTATCGCCTACTAGCAAAAAAGAACCGAGCGGCTCGGGATCACCCCCCCTTGTTCCGACGAGATGGTAGCCGAGTTAAAAAAGGGCTGGTGAGCGTATTGGTTAGTCTCAACCTCCCATGTGAGCGACTCCTTTGCGCGGTTGACGAGGAGCCGACTGGCGGCGGGCGACCTGACGCTTGCGGCCGTGGGTGGCGGACGCTTGATCACTGTGTCGAAACCGTCTGCGCACGGCCGGAACATGCAATGTAGTGGCAATGTGGATGGCCCAGTCTAAGCCAATTGAAGAGGCGACGTCCTCTTCCCCGAGGTCGTAGGCACAAGAGCAATCCCCCCATGAGGGCTGGCTCTTCAATCCTGCATCCTTCGGCATGGAAAGGACACCAGATGCGTGACCTCGTACATTCGAGCATGCCTGACACGTCTAAGAAGCGGCGTACGAACAAAAGTCTTCTGTCAACGAGCGGCACTGTCGCCCGGCAGACCATATTCTGGCTGCTGACAGTCGGGATCGCCGTCGCGTCCTGGCGCTGGGTGCTTGGCGGGGTCGCCGTCACCATGGAGCAGGTTCAATATCACGCCGAGCTGCGTCCTATTGCCTTGTACACGCACATTATCCTGGCGCCGGTTGCCCTCATCCTGGTTCCTTTTCAGCTCTGGCAGAGCCTTCGGAAATCGCGCCCCATGATCCATCGCCTGGTGGGTCGGGCCTATGGCATCACGATCTTGTTCGCAGGTCTTAGCGGCCTCTGGTTGGCCGCGGGGACGGATGCAGGCATTTACGCGGTTTGGGGTTTTGGATTGTTGGCCGTTGCCTGGCTGAGCACAACCGGGATGGGCATCGCTCTGGCCATAAAGGGTGACTATGCCGGCCACCGGCGCTGGATCATTCGTTCTGTCGCGGTGACTTTGTCCGCGGTGACACTGCGTCTCTATATCATCCCGACCGAGGTGTTGGACTTCGGCAATGCAACCACCTACCAAGCCATCTCCTGGTTGTGCTGGGTACCCAATCTGATCGCCGCTGAGCTGTATCTGCGCTGCCCGCAAATCGGGAAAAAATTCCAGAGGAGCTCGGCGGCTTGACCGAACAGCGACCTGTAGTTGCGTTGGCCCTGGAGTATAGCATCCGGGGCCTTCGTGTATCTACAGGACTGTAACTCTGCAGTCTTCGTGGCAGGTCGACAGGGGATCGTGCTTCCGAATTTACAGTGCTCGTTGCCATGAATCGAGATTAAGAAATTCTTATCTTGCAACGTGGGCGCAATACAGCCGGAACAATTTGGCTATGTTCAACAAAGGAACACGCCATGCAACCACGCTACTTACTGACCCTTGCCATTCTTCTGGCCCCGCCACCAGCACCATTCGCTGTTGAATCTAAGACCCTAGATAGAGGAGTTGCAGACCAGGCGGCCCCCAGCCTACTTCCCGATCTTAGCGAAATGGGCATCGAGGTGGATCGTGCACCGGACTGGGGACCGGCGCTCAGAGACGATGCCGTGCACCCAATCGGAACCCGCTTTTCCACCGCTGCTGCGAACCACGCTGCGGAGCGCGTGAACGGCGAGGCGGCATCTGCATCGTCCGCCCTGCCGCGCACCACCGATGTCCTCCGGTCGCCCCGCCGCGACGCCGAGGCGCTCGGCACGCCCGGCGCTGCAATCATCGACAAGCTTCGCGATCACGCAACAGCCCGCGCCGGGGTTGCCCATGAGTGAGTTGCTGCCCTGGGCCAAATCCGAGCGCCAACCTCCCGCATTCCGTCGCCTGGGCCAATCACAGGCAGGCAGCGCAGCACGGCTCATAGGCCGTGGCGCCAAGCTGCTGGTCATGTCGGTACAACCGAGTTCCAAGATGTGCCCGATCACGGTCGTGCTTGCTCTGCTCCTGGCGCCGGCCACGTCCTCAGTTGCTTTGGCTGGTGACAACCTGGCGGGGGGCGAAGTCCTGAAAGAAGATCCTATCTTATCTTCCCGGAGCGCCTGGCCGAGCAGTGCATCGAGAACAGCACACGCCAGGACGACCACCATGCGATCCGTGTCGATCGCGTATATGTCAACGGCAATCACTATGTGGTGCTGGTCGAGGAAAGCTCATTGCGGCCGCTCGACGATGCGGCAATCCTCGAGCCGGCTGATGCCGGCTAGGCAGGCCGCCAAGGCGGTTTCGGCCGCCTTGGTCCAACGCCACTTAGGCTTTTCGGGCGCGCGGCTGAGCTGAAGCCATCAAATGGGAACAGATTGGCACGACTGTCGGATCAAGCTTGTGCACGAGGTGCATCCAAGTCGAGCCCGGAAGAAGGGCAGTTTGGCGCTTGGACAGCCACTACGTTGCCCGGTCAGGTCGCCGCCAACAGCTCTGCTCGCGGTCGGACGTGGGCAGTGGCCACTTGAAAACGGCAGGCATCCGGCTCGTGCAAGCCCGAGTGCCCGCCTTCAAAGCGGCCCTAACCGCCGGTTCTCGGCAACTGCCCGGACTCTGGCTCCATGCACAAGCTCGCGACTGGCGCCACGATCTCGTAGATTACGCCGCTGGGACGGAAGTCGATCCTCGTTGTCGCTCGTAGCTCTAGCTGGACAAGCTCTCCGAGTATACGTGAGCCAAATCCACTTCGGACTGGAAAGACCACCACCGGGCCACCGGCTTCGATCCAGCAAAAGCGCAGCATCAGGGTATCCTGCTGCTCAATAGTCCAGAACACCTCGACCGATCCGCCGGACGCCGAAAGAGCGCCGTATTTGGTGGAATTGGTCGCAAGCTCATGGAGGGCCAGCGACAGAGTTGAAACAACTTTGGGGCTGAGCAAGACGTGAGGGCCGGCCGTATGGATGTTGTCCGACTGAAACGGCAAGACGCTTTTCTCGACGACGTCAGCCAGATCCGCGCAACGCCAACCGACGTCGGGAATAAGATCCTGAGCGCTGGCCAAGGCTTGCAGTCTACCCATGGAGCGAGCCTGAGCATCCTGCAGGGAAACGGCTGTTCTTATCGACTGAGCGACAACTGCTTGTGCGAGCGCGAAAAAGTTTTTTGCCCGGTGTCTGGCTTCGCTTGATAGCAGCTTTCGATGCTCGTCGGCTTCGCGACGGGCGGTGATATCGAGCAAGACCCCGGTGATGATGGGCGCGGTCTTGATCAAGGCGCCACTGACCTTTCCCCTGAGCTCAATCCAGCGAACCTGGTGCAAAGGGGTTTGCAGTTTTCAGCGGTCGCCGCCGGGATTGGGGACCATTTGAAACCGGCGACCGGGCTCGTATGTTCTACGGCTGACCGCTTGGGCGAGTTGCTGACCGGGCGAAGGGTGTCCTTATCGAGCATGACGACGTAGCGCTCGCCATTGTCCTTGATCGCGTCGACACGAATGGAGTCGCCCCACGCTTCGACGTGCTCCGCATCGATCCCACGGCTGTGCAACGTCGAAGTAAGATCCAGGACAGTCCTTCCATGAACCTCGCGGTCGGAGAGAAGGGATTCTGCTGCATTTGCGGAAGCAGTGGCCAGGAAGATTGCTGCAGCGGCAGTGATGAACTTGGTGTGCATAGGATGTTCCTTTCTGTTTTTAACATCCCCATCATCTCGCTCGAGCATTGCATCCAGATTGCGTGATTTCCACTTTCGCATTATCCGTGAAATTCTTTCCGGAGGGCGTTTGGGTGCTAACGCTGCACGGACTTCAGCATCATGACTAGCCCACTGCCACAGTTGAAACTGTTTCCCAGAGGTGAGACGCTGTTGCAGTCACTGGGCGATCAACTGCGAACGGTGCAGCCAAGTGTCGTTTATCAGCTGATCTACTACAAAGCAGGCGAGGTGATCACGCGGTATGTGGCCGCCGCGATAGCCGGACAGGTCTTCGAACAAGAGCGGACTCCGTTCCCGTTCCGGCCTTTTCAGGGAGATAAGCGCAGATGCGTCCGCTTCGGTAGCCTTTCACCCAAGAACAGACAGCAGCTTCCCACCCCCAAAGAGACATAAGTGGAAGCTCAACCAAGCGGCAGAAAGGGGGCCGTCTGCTGACTGTCCGGTTCTGGCCGAGAAACTGAGAAAGCCGACGTTCGGTCAACGACCCCGTTCAGCCATTTGAGCCAATCAAGTCACAGGCTGAAGCCGACAGAAATCGGCGCGTGCTACAGCGACCATGCATCAATCATGCACCAAACTATCCTCAGGCATGGCCCGCTTTAGCCGGACGAAACCAAAGCCGGTGCCGGCTTGCCGGATATCACCATCGGCTGAATGACCGAAACGGCCCGCTCGGTGAAGGTCATGGTTGTCCCGGCCGGGCTGGCGACGAACTCCACCACAACCAGCGATGAAGAGATGGCGATACCATCGGTTCGCATCGTATAGGCGTACACGATCCGCCGGCGGCAGGATTTCCAGGAATGTTTCCAGCACTCCAAGCTGCGCGCTCGCTGCTGGCATCATCGAATTGCGAATGGCCCGTGTGAGTTCTCATCGGCCGTGATTGGCGGAGAGAGAGAAACGTGGAAGGACAATACTCTCAGGGGCCGTCGAGAAGACTAGCTGCTTCGGGAAGCTTGAGCGAGAAAGCAGACCTTCCGTAACCCGTGACTGTACCGAAGCCGACGCGGAGGGCCACGCGTGACAAAACCTGCGAAAAGCACAAAAGGGCACTGCTGGTCACGATCCACGCAGGCTTGCGCCGAAGGTAATACTTACGTTCAGCACGCTATTCTCGACTCGCCGGGCGCCCATGTGGCAGGTATTCCCTTAGTAAGGGGTACGAGGGGGGCGTATGATCAGTCGCGGTTCGGAGTGGCATCGTTGGGAGCCGCATATTCACGCCCCTGGCACCATCCTCAACAACCAGTTCGGGGCGGTTGACCCTTGGGGCGCCTATCTTAGCTCGCTCGAAGGGCTGACGCCGAAGGTCGAGGCGGTTGCTGTCACCGACTATTACGTCACAGACACCTACGAGGAGTTCCTCACGCACAAGGCTTCCGGCCGCTTGCCCGGCGTGAAGCTGGTCTTCCCTAACGTTGAGTTGCGCCTAGATGTGGCGGCGAAGTCGGGCTTCGTAAACGTCCACCTTCTCGTCAGCCCAGAAGATCCCGATCACCTCTCAGAGGTGAAGCGTATCCTCAAGCGCCTGCAATTCCATGCGTTCAACGACCGCTTCGATTGTACCCGTGAGGAGCTGATCAAGCTCGGAAAGCGCGCCGACCAGTCGATCACCGACGACGGCGCGGCCCTCCGGCACGGAGCGACGCAGTTCAAGGTCAACTTCGATCAACTGCGCAAGGTCATCGGCGAAAGCGAATGGGCGACCAAGAACATCCTCATCGCGGTCGCCGGCGCGACCGGAGACGGCGCGTCCGGCGTCCGGCAAGCCGCCGACGCCACGGTGCGGCAGGAGATCGAGAAGTTCGCGCATATCATCTTTTCAAGCAGCCAAGCGCAGCGCGAGTTCTGGATCGGCCAGCGCGGCGTGACGATCGAGGAACTGCGCGATCGATATGACGGGTGCAAGCCCTGCCTGCATGGCAGCGACTCCCATGACCAGAAATCCGTGGGTCAGCCCGTCGATAACCGCTTTTCATGGATCAAGGGCGCGCTGGAGTTCGACGCTCTCCGGCAAGCCTGCATAGATCCTGAAGGTCGCGCCTATGTCGGCGAGCAGCCGCCGCGCTCGGCAATGCCGTCTCAGGTCATCTCGCATGTCAGGATCGACGACGCCGATTGGGCAACCACACCGGACATCCCGCTTAACCCGGGCCTTGTCGCCATCGTCGGCGCACGGGGCTCAGGAAAGACCGCGCTCGCCGACGTCATCGCCGCAGGCTGCGATGCGATCACCCCCACCGGATGGGACGCCGATGAAAACATCAGCCCATCGTTCCTGGCACGTGCGCGCCGGCTGATCGGCGACGCGACGACGACCCTGACCTGGGGAGGCGGCGCGACCGTCACTCGCGCGCTCGATGGTAGCGACGCCAACGGCCATATGTCCTTTCCGCGCGCCAGGTATCTGTCCCAGCAGTTCGTCGAGGAGCTTTGCTCGGCCAAAGGTGTCTCGGACGGCCTGGTCGACGAGATCGAGCGGGTGATCTACGAATCGCATTCGCCCGACGATCGTGAATGGGCACTCGACTTCGCCGAGCTGCGCGAGCAGCAGACCTCGCGCTTTCAGCAAGCGCGCGAGCGTGAGGCCCACGCGATCGCGGACATCTCGGATCGCATCGCCACGGAGTTCGAGAAGGAGAGCCTCGTCGCCTCGCTGACCAAGCAGGTCGAGGAGAAGAGGAAGCTGATCGCCGACTATACCTCCGATCGCGCCAGGCTAGTCGTCAGGGGCACCGAAGCCCAAGTCGCCCGGCATACGCAGCTCAGCGAAGCCGCTCAAAAGCTCCGCAGCGCCATCCAGAATTTCGGGAACCAGCGCCGAACCTTCGTCGCCCTGCAGGACGAGGTCCGTTCCATGCGGGCAACCGGCTCGCCGGAGATGCTGCGGCAGGCGCAGGCGCGTCACACCAATAGCGGTCTCAATGCTGCCCAGTGGGACGAATTCCTGCTGACCTACAAGGGCGACGTCGACAAGAGCCTTGTAGCCTATGTGAGCTGGGCGGATGGCGAGATCCGCAAGCTCCAAGGCGTCCCGCCGCCGCCCGGCGACCCCAATGTCGCGCTGATCGCCGATACCGCCGAAATCTCGAACCTCCCGCTGGCGCCAATCGCTGCCGAGATGACGCGGCTGGAGGCGTTGTTCAGTGCTGACAAGCTGGTGCGCGATCAATACACGGCACTCACCAACCGCATCGCGCAGGAGAACTCCGCGCTACAGACGTTGCAAACCCGCCTCACAGATGCGGAGGGAGCCGCGACGCGACGCAAGGATCTGCAGAGCGAGCGGGACGACACTTACGGCCGCGTATTCGAGGCGATCATTAGTGAGCAAGATGCGCTCGCGGGGCTTTATGCGCCCCTTATGGCGCGCCTTGCTGCCTCCTCGGGGACGCTGAAGAAACTCAGCTTCTCAGTCCGCCGGATCGCCGACGTCCAGGCTTGGGGCGCCTTCGCGGAAGAAGAGCTTCTCGATCGACGCAAGACCGGCCCCTTCTATGGGCGCGGTTCGCTAATCGCCGCGGCCACCGAGGCGCTCAAGTCGGCGTGGGAGACCGGATCGGCTGCCGAGGTCCAGGCCGTTATGACGGCCTTCATGACAAAATACCTGCGAGATCTGCTGTCCCATGCACCTTACGTGCCGACGCAGCAGGCCGAATTTCGGGCTTGGTCGAAGCAGTTCGCGCACTGGCTTTTCGGCACCGACCATATCACTGTCCAATACGAGATCGCCTATGACGGCGTCGACATCCGCAAGCTCTCGCCCGGTACGCGCGGCATCGTGCTGCTGCTGCTCTATCTGGCGCTTGACGATTCCGACGACCGACCGCTGATCATCGACCAGCCCGAAGAGAATCTCGATCCGAAGTCCGTCTTCGACGAGTTGGTCGCGCTCTTCATTGCCGCGAAGGCGAAGCGCCAGGTGATCATGGTCACCCACAACGCGAACCTAGTGATCAACACCGACGCGGATCAGATCATCGTCGCTGAAGCAGGACCGCATCCCTTAGGCGGTCTGCCGCCGATCAGCTATGTGGCGGGCGGGCTCGAAAACGCTGCAATCCGCAAGGCCGTCTGCCACATCCTCGAAGGTGGCGAAGCCGCATTCCGCGAGAGAGCCCGCCGACTTCGCGTGCGGCTCGATCGATAGGACCGCGATATGCTTTCACCTAAATCCGTCGCGATCGATGCCGAACAGCCTGCTGGCCGGCTTTACGAGCGTGGCTGGTCGTTACACAGCAGCGCGGGCTCAAATCCCGACGACATCGTCCGCGCGCTGGTCGAGCTTGGCGAGCACCTTGGCACCCGGGTCCCTGGCCGCGCTGGTTTGCTCGAAGAGGTCGTTGAGCCGCTTGCCGCCGCGGATGCGCATCCACGATCCCTGAGCGCGCTCTACGGCGTGAGCGCTTTGCCCTTCCACACCGAACTCAGCCATCGCCCAAGACCGTGCCGCTACCTCCTTCTCGGGTGCGTCGACCCGGGATCACCGGCCGCGGCGACGATGCTTCTCGATTGGCGGACGCTAGGCTTTTCTCAGGACGAGCTTGCTCTTCTTGAAGAGACACCCGTCCTCGTTCGCACCGGTCGGCGATCCTTCTACTCGACCATCCTGGCCCCCGGCGGAGCGTTCTTGCGGTACGATCCTGGTTGCCTTGAAGCCATGGACGATCGCGGCCGAAGAGCCATGCAGCTCATCGATGACCGGGTCGCAGCAGCTCCATTCGACGCCCATCATTGGCGCCAAGGCGACATCATCATCATCGACAACTGGCGCGTCCTGCATGGGCGCAGCCCGTCGGACCACGGGTCCGGCCGACGCCTTGCGAGGATCCTCATCGATGCCTGAGAACGTCTTCATCGCCATCGACGGCGACGCGTTGCATGCCAAGTCGAAGGTCTAAATCGCCCGTGCCCTCGCGCGGAAAGGCGGCAGCGATCTCGACGAGTATCAGCTCTGGGCATCGCTCGCTCTCGAGCTGCTAGGCAAGGCTGCGCTTGCCCGCAAGCACCCGAGTCTCGTGGTAGATCCGACGCATTGGCAGTCGATGTTCGTGGCCGCCGGTGTGAACGTCACCACAGACGTCAAGACGATCACGGCGAAGACCCTGTTCGAGCGGCTCGCGCACCTCGTCCCACGGTTCGACAAGACGGTCCAGAAATTCTGTCAGGACATCGCCGAGCGCCGAAACGCAGAGCTGCACTCGGCCGACCTTCCGTTCCGGACCATGCGCCTCGACGCCTGGGAGGCGCGATACTGGCATGCCTGCGACACGATCCTCCACCAGATGGGATCGTCCTTGGAGCAATGGCTCGGTGCGGCCGATGCGAAGGCGCCCCGCCAATTGCTCGACGAGGCCGCCAACGCCGTTGAAGCTGCTGTCAAACTCCGCGTCGAAGCCGCCAAAGAGCACTTCGAGGGGCTAAAGAAGCCCGAGCGGGAGCGCTTGGCCGCCGAGGCCGAACTGCGCGAGCCGCAGCAACAGGTAGGACTTTTCAAGGGTCGCTACGACGAGATCTGGGTCGAGAGCTGCCCAGCCTGCAAATGTCGCGCTTTCATGACCGGCGAGCAGTCCGGCGAGGACATCAGCGAGGACCGCGACGAATACGCGATCTGGGAGGTCGTCGACCGCGAGTTCCTCGGTGAGGAATTCCGCTGCCCGACATGCGACCTAACGCTCATGGGAAGCAACGAAATCGATGCCTCCGGCCTCAGCTACATCCATGAGGACCAGCAAGAGCGGGAAATGGAATACGAGCCGGACTACGGCAATGACTCAAACCGGGCCGCCACGGACGGGGACCTTCGCATGCAGCCCGTCATGATATCGCATTTCCGGGTCGTCCGGAGCCCCGAGCGAGCGCAGTGCATCCGGAGAGGTCGAAAATTTTTGATGTCTCACGACACAGTGCGAAGCTCAGATCCTCTTCATCAGGATCTCGGTCGTCCCGCAGGTTTTTAAAGCAGCAGCCCAAGCAGTTCGATCTTGTTCATAAGCATTCTCCTTGATGCACATACCCTTTACCGGCGCGACGCGCAGGGCAGGCTCAGAGCAATCGGCATATGGAGAATGTTGAATGGCTGAAGGGGACCGCCACTTTGCCCCTATGAGAGCCTCGTCATCTATCAAACGGCCAGTCCGATCTCCAAGCTGGTCAACCGCTTTTTAGTCGTCCGACTAAACTCTCCCAAGATCCATACTTGGCGCTTTCGGCGATCGGTAAAGGGGGGTGTCGCCAGTGGAGCGATATACCCAAGGACTAAGATGATGTGGAAGATTACTACGCCGTCGGATCTTTATGGCTGGACTCGTGACATGGACGGGGAGATCGATGATGCCGCGAACGAGGTGATGCACCTAATGCAAGGGCTGTTCAGCAATGATGAGTGGTCGCTGTGCGTGTTGCATATGCTCGACGCTGACAGGCATCTCACCGCCGAGAAAACCACAACAGGCATTCACCTGCCCGAGCTCGAACGCCGGTACAAAGTGAAAGTCAATATGACCTTGCCGCAGAAAGCCTTCGAGCGCTTGGGCGAGGGTAGCGGCTTAGCATTCTCATGGCGCTAAGTTTGAAAGTGTAGCGCAGCAGCACAGGGAAGGCGCATGGTGTGCGCCTTCCCTCAACGGCAGCGCTGTCGCCGGCCAAGCAAATCCAACCCGTCAGTCACCTGTCGGACAACGCGTGCCTACGGCCCACTAACGCGAACCGCCGTCCGCTGATCTAGATGGACGATTAGCCGTGAGAAAGGTGTCAGCTGACAAAGGAGAACCATCAGCTGGCGGAGGCGGTTAGGCGCTGTCCATCGAGCAGGTCAGCCCACCATTGCATCATCCGTACACGCTCATCCCAGTAGGTGGATCGATTGTAGATCCTTCTGACCTCTCTCGAGTCAAGGTGGGCCAGCTGCGCCTCGATAGCATCGGGGCTAAATTGTCCCGACCCGTTTAGAATCGTACTGGCCGACGCTCTAAACCCATGTGCGGTGTGCTCATCACTGCCCACTCCCATGCGCCTGAGCGCGGAGTTCATGGAGTTTTCTGACAGCACCTTCTTGCCAGACATCATGGAAGGAAAGACCTGCTGCTGAGTACCGGCTATCTCGCGCATTTGCGCGATGACCCCGACAGCTTGCGTGGAAAGCGGAACGTGATGCTCTCGACGCATTTTGGCTTTTGCGGCCGGGATCGTCCAAATGGCCTTGTCGAGATCGAGCTCTGACCACTCCATGGTTCGCGTCTCACCCGGACGAGCGAAACAAAGAGCCTGTATCTTCAGTGCGGCGACAAGGGACGGCCAACCTTCATATCCGTAGATAGCGCGCATGAGCCCACCAAGTTCAGCGTGGCTGGTCAGCGCGGCATGACTCGTCGGCACGTGCCGTTGCAAAGCACCACGAAGTGCAGACGTGGGGTCAGTTTCGGCGCGCGCAGTGGCGATTGCATAGCGGAAAACTCTACCTATGGCCGCACGCGTAGCAAGCGCGCTTTCCACTCGGCCGCTTCGCTCAATGTTGGTAAGAACCGCCAGAACGTCTTTGGGCGCAACTTGGGTGATAGGAAAGGCGGCCAATTTGGAAGCTAAGGTTTGCAGCATCCACTGGTTCTTCGTGACGGTCGCCTCAGCTCGTTGATCACGGCGCATCTTGTCGATGTACTCTTCAGCGAGGACGCCAAAGGTGTTGCCTGCTGCCGCCTTTGAATCTAGCTGCGCCCGCCTTTTTGCAAGCGAGGGATCGATGTGCTCAGCAAGCATCCTCTTTGCTTCGTCCCGTTTTCCCCTAGCTTGAGCAAGTGTCACCAGTGGGTATGCGCCGAACGTAATAGTCTTCCTCTTGTCAGCAAATCGATAGTCGAGCCGCCATGACTTGCTGCCGGTAGCGCTTACATAAAGGTATAGGCCCTCACTATCCGGCAGCTTGCGTGGTCTTTCACCCGCCTTAACATTGCGAATCTGGGTGTCGGTAAGGGGCATGACGGTATTAGCTTTGCGACAGGTGCGCCGATACCGTCAAAAATACCGCAAAAACTACTGGCTGTCATCGGACCTTATTGCACAGCCCCACACGCGCGCGAGGGAGAATCCCCCTAAAACTGTGGGGTTGGTGTACGTTTTTGGATTTTGATGGATGGGTCGCTGGAGCGGGTGAAGGGAATCGAACCCTCGTCGTAAGCTTGGGAAGCTTCTGCTCTACCATTGAGCTACACCCGCACGGGTTTCTAGATGCGCGAAACCTCCCGAGCCGTCAAGCGATTCCGCCCGCCTTAACCGTCAAACCTCCCGGCGGGGGAACCGCGCGGCAGTGGCGGCGTTGCTTGAGCACCATCTCTTTGGAGCACAGCGTCATGGGTATTATCTGGACCATCATCATCGGTTTCGTCGCCGGCATCATCGCCAAGTTTATCATGCCGGGCAACAATGAGCCTTCGGGCTTTATCCTCACCACTATCCTCGGCATTGTTGGTGCCTTTGTCGCGACCTTCCTTGGTCAGGCGCTCGGCTGGTACAGCGCCGATGAAGGTGCAGGCTTTATAGGCGCAATCGTCGGCGCAGTGATCGTGCTGGCAATCTGGGGCTTTATCGCCCGTCGCCGCTAAGCGGCACCTGAAGGAGAAGCAAAATGAAACGTGGCCCTTCCATGATGGCCCTGTTGGGCTTGCTGGCGGTAGCCGGCTATCAAAACCGCGATAAACTCGGCGAACTTCTCGGCAACGCCGGTCGGCAGGGAGGGCTAGGGGGGCAGGGCGGTCAGGGTGGTCTTGGCGAAACCGGCCAAACCGGCGCCCAAGGCGGCGGCCTGGGCAATTTGGGCGGCATGCTCGGTGGCCTGCTGGGCGGGGGCGCCGCAGCAGGCGGTCTGGGTGGCATGCTGAGCGGCGGTCTCGGCGATCTGATGGATAGCTTCAACCAGTCGGGACGGGGCAACAAGGCTCAAAGCTGGGTTGGACCCGGCAACAACGAGCCGCTCGACACCAGCGATCTGGAAGAAACGCTGGGCGAGGACACAATCACCTCGCTCACCCAGCAAACCGGGCTTTCCCGCACCGAATTGCTGCAGCGCCTGAGCCAGACCTTGCCTGAAGCCGTCAACCACTTCACGCCTGACGGCCACATTCCCACCGAGGAAGAGGCTGCGCGCCTGATCACCTGAGGCAACTTAGCCACAGGTCTGCACTTCAAGCCCTTTCCGGTTACGGATAGGGCTTGAAGTGTTTCGACAGCTTGAGCGTCTGCGCCTGGTAGTTCGAGTTGAGCTCGGAGCCGTACAGGCGCTCTGGGCGCTCCGCCAGGCGTTCATAAACCAGCCGGCCAATGGTCTGCCGATGGCCCAAGAGAAATGGCACTTCCCGGCTGCGCACTTCAAGTACGGCGCGGCTGCCGGTTCCACCTGCGGGCGAATGGCCAAAGCCGGGGTCGAAGAATCCCGCATAGTGCACACGGAATTCCCCCACCAGCGGATCAAACGGCACCATTTCGGCTGCATGGGTGGGGGGCACATGCACGGCTTCGTCGCTGACCAGGATATAGAATTCGTCGGGATCAAGGATCAGCTCATCGCTGCCGCGATTGTAGAGCGGGTCCCAAAAATCGAGCACGTCGAGCGCGCCCTTGCGATCCACATCCACCACTGCCGTATGCCGTTTGGACCGGAAGCCAACCAACCCGTTGCGCCCCTCGCCCTTGAGGTCGATGGACAACGCCACCCCGTCACCCACCGGATGATCGCCGCCAAACACCAACTTTTCAAGGCCGTGCAGTTGCACATGCTCGGCCTGGGACAGCCGCGAGTCACCCACCCGAAAGCGCATCTGCGACAACCGCGAGCCGCTGCGCACCAGAATGGGGAAGGTGCGCGGGCTCACTTCGAGATAGAGCGGGCCTTGATAGCCCGCCGGCATCTGGTCAAAGCCGCGCGCCCGGTCCCCGATCACGCGCGTGAACACATCGAGCCGACCGGTCGAGCTCTTGGGGTTGGTTGAAGCGCTTACGCTTGGCGGCAAGGCCAGGCTTTCCTGCAGCGGCACGAGATAAACGCAGCCGCGCTCCAGCACCGCCCCGCCCGAAAGGTCGATCTCATGCAGCTTGAGCGCATCGATCCGCTCGGCCACCGAATGATCCGGGCCCGGCAAAAAGCTTGAGCGCACCCGATAAGCCACCGCTCCCAACCGCAGATCAAGGCTTGCCGGCTGCACCTGGTCGGCATCGAAGGCCCGCTCGGTCCTGATGGCGCCTTGCGCATGCAAGGCCTCGATCAGCCGGGCTGGAAACACCCCCGATGGCCAGTCGCCCTGCTTGTCCATGCGCTTCTCCAAGTTCGCCGCAACCCCTAGCAACAATTGACGGCGGCGAGCAATTGCCTTTAGATGCGCGAAGTGGTGATTTGGCCGGCCGATTGCAGCCACTTAAAATAAGTCGCTAAAGGACCGTTTCACACCGGCCGCTTTCCTGCGCGCCGGTTTTTTGTTGAGATCACCATGTCCAAGACCGAAAATCCGCTATTCGATCCTGCGCGTAGGGCCCCCGAAACGCAGCTGGTCCATGGTGGCACTGAACGCTCGCCGGCGGGCGAAACCTCCGAGGCCCTGTATTTGAACTCGGGCTATGTTTATCCCAGTTCGGGCGCAGCCGAAGCGCGCTTCAAGGGTGACGATCCCGGCTATATCTATTCGCGCTTTTCCAATCCCACCGTCGAAATGTTCCAGAACCGTATCGCGCTGCTGGAAGGGGCCGAGGCGGCGCGCGGCACGGCAACGGGCATGGCTGCCGTGACCTTGGCGCTAATGAGCCAGCTGCGCGCGGGCGATCACGTCGTATCGGCGCGCGCCCTGTTCGGCTCCTGCCGCTATGTCGTGGAAGACTATTTGCCGCGCTGGGGCGTCAGCTCCACCTTGGTTGATGGCCGCGACCCCAACAATTTTGCCGCCGCCATGCAGCCCAATACCAAAGCGGTGTTTCTCGAAACGCCCACCAACCCCACGCTCGAGCTGGTCGACATTGCCGCCGTTGCCGATATTGCGCACGCCCATGGCGCCGTGCTGATCGTCGACAATGTCTTTGCCACCCCCATCAACCAGTCGCCCCTGGCCCTGGGTGCCGACCTCGTCGTTTATTCCGCCACCAAGCATATCGATGGCCAGGGCCGCGTTATGGGTGGCGCCATTCTGGGCAGCCAAGAGCGGATCGGGGGCGATATCCATACTTTTATCCGCCAGACCGGCCCATCCATGAGCCCGTTCAACGCCTGGACGCTGCTTAAAGGACTGGAAACCCTGCCGATCCGGGTGCGCCAGTCCAATGCCTCGGCTGCGGCCATTGCCAATGCGCTGAGCGATCACCCCAAGATCAGCCGGGTGCTTTATCCGCACCATCCCGATCATCCCCAATACGAACTCGGCATGCGTCAGATGCGCGCTGGCTCCACCCTTGTCGCCTTCGAAGTCGAGGGCGGCCAGGAAGCGGCATTCCGCATGGCCGATGCATTGGCGGTGATCCTGATTTCCAACAATCTGGGTGACGCCAAGTCGATCATTACCCATCCGCGCACCACCACTCACCAGCGCTTGTCCGAAGAGGTCAAGCTTGAATCGGGGATCACCCCCGGCCTGCTGCGTCTTTCCGTGGGGCTAGAAGCAACTGAGGATCTGCTGGCCGATCTGCTTTACGGACTGGATCAGGTCTAGATGCGCGCCCCCGCGTTTCTGCGCCTGATCGTCCTGTTGGCGAGTGCGCTGGGTGGCGTAGCGTTGGCACAGGCGCAGCCCTTGCCTTATCACGCCGATCCCAGCGCACGGGAAATCGCGCCTAGCCTCGCGCAGGTGCCGGCAATCCGCTTTCTCACCACGGCGGACTTCCCGCCGTTCAACTTCCGTGACGCCAGCGGCGAACTGATCGGCTTCAACATCGATCTGGCTCGGCGCATCTGCACCCAGGTCGATACCGCCTGCACCATCCAGGCTTGGCCCTGGGATCAGGCTGCCAATGCCTTGGCCGACAATCAGGGCGACGCCTTGATCGCAGGCCTCGCGCTTTCGCCCGAGAACGGCCAGCGTTTTGATTATTCCACCACTTACTTGGCCCTGCCAGGGCGCTTTGTGACCCGAGCCGCCGATATCGAGCAGTTCGATCCGGCCCAGCTTGCGGGCAAGACGGTGGCGGTGCGCCGCGGCAGCGCCCACGAAACCTTCATGACCCGCTACCTGCCGGGCGCCACCATCCAGGGCTTTGACAGCGAAGCGGCTGCCCTTGCCGCGGTAGCCGAGGGCACCGTCGACGCCTATTTCGGCGACGGCATGCGCGCATCCTTCTGGCTCAACGAAAATCTCAGCTGTTGCGGCTTTGCCGGCCCGGCCTATTTCCGGCAGGCCCTCTTCGGGGAAGGCTTGGCTATTGCCGTGCCGGCCGGCAATGATGCCATCCGCCACGCCATCGATTGGGCGCTGGTGGAGCTCAAGGAAAGCGGTGCGCTCGACGAGCTTTATCTGCGCTGGTTCCCGGTCGGGTTTTATTGAAGAAGCGGCGCCAGCCGCCATCCCAGTATTTGAGGTCGATGAGCACGCGCCGGCTAACCGGCGCGCTCAGCACATGCAGGCGCAACACGAACGGCACCTCGCCCATGAACAGGGCCGTCGCGCGATGATTGCCGTCCAGCAGCAGCAAACGCCCCGCACCCAGATCATAAGCCGGTGCGTCAACGGTGATCGGACCCGCCTCTTGGGCAAAGCGATCGCGATAAGCGATAAAGGCTTGCCGGTTGGCCACCGGGAACTCACCCAGCCGCGCCGCAATATTGCCGATGCGCATCGGCAGCGCGAACGGGTTCTTCATCGACACCTCCACCTGCCGCTGCGTGGCGCGGTAGGCGGTGAACACGTCGCCAAGAGCCGCCCGGTCGGTGATCTCCTGCACCTCGACTGTCGCTGTTCCCGGCACAATCCGCTCATAATGCAAGCGCAGCTGAATGCCGGGAAACCGCTCGGCAAAGCCCGCAAGAGCATCGGGCCGCGTTGCTGCGTCTTCAGAAATCATTAACGAAACGGCCTTTTTCCTTGTCTCTGCGCGGGCGACCCTAGGCAGTTGGCGGGCGGGCGGCAAGCGCCAGCACAATTGACGCAAGGGGCAGGGGATGCAACACACGCTCAAACCTCCTCCGAAAGGCCTGTTGCATTGTCGCCCGCTCCGCTGCCCGAACTCGATCCTGCGTTTTTCGACGCTGCCCAAACCGCCCGCGCCTGGCCGTTTGAGGAAGCCCGCAAGCTCGTCGCGCGGCTCGAAAAAACCGGGAAGAAAGAAGCCCTGTTCGAAACCGGCTATGGTCCCTCGGGCCTGCCCCATATCGGCACGTTCGGCGAAGTGGCCCGTACCACCATGGTGCGCACGGCCTTTCGCCTGCTCACCCGCGACCAGGTGCCCACGCGGCTCCTCTGCTTCTCCGATGACATGGACGGCATGCGCAAGATCCCGGAAACTGTCCCCTCCAAGGAGGCGATGGAGCCGCATCTGCAAAAGCCGCTGACCTCCGTGCCGGACCCGTGGACCAACGAGCACAACAGCTTCGGCGACCACAACAACGCCATGCTCCGGCGTTTCCTCGACACGTTCGGCTTCGACTACGAGTTCGCCAGCGCTACCGACTACTACAAGTCCGGCCGCTTCGACACGGTGCTGCGTCTCGCCGCCGAACGCTACGATGACATCATGGCGGTGATGCTGCCGACCCTAGGTGCCGAGCGGCAGGCAACCTACTCGCCCTTTTTGCCGATCTCGCCCATCTCCGGCCGCGTGCTCTACGTGCCGATGAAGGAGGTCAATGCCAAGGACGGAACTGTCACCTTCACCGACGAAGATGGACGCGACACCACGGTTCCGGTCACCGGCGGCCACGTAAAGCTGCAGTGGAAGCCCGATTTCGGCATGCGCTGGGCTGCCTTGGGCGTCGATTTCGAGATGTTCGGCAAGGATCATCAAACCAACCAGCACATCTACGACAAGATCTGCGCCATTCTCGGCGGCACCCCACCCGAGCACTATGTCTACGAGCTCTTTCTCGATTCCGAGGGCCAGAAGATCTCCAAGTCCAAGGGCAACGGGCTCACCATCGATGAATGGCTGACCTATGCCTCGACCGAGAGTCTGGGGCTCTACATGTTCCTCAAGCCCCGTGTCGCCAAGCGCCTGCACTTCGACGTCATTCCGCGCCAGGTCGACGACTATTACTCCCATGTCGCCGCCTATCAGGAACAGGACGCGGCTGCCCGGCTCGAGAACCCGGCCTTCCACGTCCACTACGGCGACGTGCCGAACCCCGACGTACCGCTCAGCTTTGCGCTGCTGCTCAACTTGGTCGCGACCGCCAATGCCCAGGACACCAAGGTGATGTGGGGCTTTATCTCGCGCTACATCCCCGGCGCGAGCCCCGTGACCCATCCCGAGCTCGACAAGCTCGCCGGCTATGCGGTGCGCTACTTCAACGACCGCGTTAAGCCGTTCAAGACCTACCGCGCGCCTACCGATCACGAGCGCGCCGCGCTTGAGGACCTGCGCACCCAGCTCGAGGCCTATGCCGGCTCGACCGATGCCGAGGCGCTGCAGAACCTGGTCTACGAAATCGGCAAGGCCCACAAGTTCGAGCCGCTGCGCGACTGGTTCAAGGCCATCTACCAGGTGCTGCTCGGCGAGGATCAGGGCCCGCGCTTCGGCTCCTTCATCGCCCTTTACGGCGTGGGGGAAACGCGCAGGCTCATCGAGGACGCCCTCGAAGGCAAGCTGCTGAACTCAACCGCCGTCTGACCTGCGCGGGGCGATATTCGTCCTTCACATCCCGCTGTCACCCCGGCCCTGGGCCAGGGGGCCATCAGCATCGGGGCTGCCTTATTGGCTGGCCCAAATGATCCGCGCGATCCATTCAATATCGGCGGTGTTGATCAAGCGCGGCTCATAAGCGGGATTGACCGAATGCAGCTCGATCTGCTTGGCCGTTTGCCGCGCGAGGATCTTGGCCATTACTTCGCCATCGCGCGTCTTGACCACGACCCGGTCGCCCCGCCGGACCTGCTCGGTGGGTGACACCACGATCCGGTCGCCTTCGCGATACAGCGGCTCCATGGAGTCGCCCTGCACCTCAAGCGCATAGATCCCCGCTTCTCCGGGGGTAGGGAGGGCGATCTCCTCCCAGCCTTGCCCGGCCGGAAAACCGGCGCTGTCGAAAAAGCCGCCCGAACCCGCCTGCGCCAAACCCAGCAGGGGCACGGTGGGCGCCGACCCGCGCTCGGGCATCTGCATAAAAGCCCCGGTGCCGGCGAGAAATGTATCGAAACCCTCGCCCGTCGCTTCGAGGATCTTGGCCAGGCTTTCCGTCGAGGGCCAGCGCTCCCGCCCGTCCTTGCTCACGCGCTTGGATACGTTGAACGCCGTGGCATCGAGACCCGCAAGCTTGGCCAGCGCCGAAACCGACAGCCGTTGCCGCCGCGCTAGGGCGTCAATTCCATCCCAAACGGCTCGATGTGACAACATGGGCGGGCAACTCACAGCAGCAAGGAAACTTGTCTCGCCTAGGCAATTAGTCCTATTTTTCTACACATCTTCCCGCCCCCTGTAAAGCGCCACGCTTGCCCCATCCGCAAAGTGGTGATTAGGGTCGCGCCATGACCACGCCCGCTCTCATCTACAAGATCGCCACCGAGGCCGCGTTCGCGCCTTATCGTGCCGCGCCTGCATTTCCCGGCATGCCGATCGACGCTGCCGATGGCTACATGCATTTTTCCACCGCCGCGCAACTGCCCGAAACCCTGCGCCTCCACTTCGCCGGGCAGTCTGACCTGGTGCTGCTAGCGGTGCGCACAGCCGATCTGGCGCAACTGCTCGTCTGGGAGCCTTCGCGCGGGGGGCAGCTCTTCCCCCATCTTTATGCTGATCTGCCGACAACGGCCATCGTCTGGGAGGCGCCGCTTGCTGTTGCGGCTGACGGCACCTGCACCTTGCCCGAGGCCGTGCAATGATCTTCTCGGCTCTTTCACCATTGCTGCGTCTCGCGCCGGTTCAGGAGCTGACGCGCGACGCCTTGCTCAAGCTCGATGCGGAAACCGCCCACCTCGCCACGATCAAGGCGCTGCGGCTGGGTCTTGGCCCCGAACAGGCCCAGGCTGATCCGCCCGAGCTACGCACCACTTTGTGCGGGCTTGAGTTAAGCAATCCCGTGGGCATGGCGGCCGGCTTTGACAAGAATGCCGAAGTGGCACGTCCCCTGGCCCTGATGGGCTTTGGCATGGTCGAGATCGGCACCGTCACCCCGCGTCCGCAAGCGGGCAATCCCAAGCCACGTCTGTTCCGCCTGCCCGAGGGCGAGGGCGTTATCAACCGCATGGGCTTCAACAATGAAGGCCACCAAGCGGTTTTTGCCCGCCTCAAGGACGCCCGCGTTCCTGCCGCCCTTGGCATCAATATCGGCGCCAACAAGGACAGCCCCGATTTCGTCGCCGATTACGTCTTGGGTGTGCAGCGCTTTGCCGATCTCGCCGATTACCTGACCGTCAATATCTCCTCGCCCAACACGCCCGGCCTGCGTGATCTGCAAAGCGATGAGGCCCTGCGTCGTCTCCTGGGTGAAGTGCTGCAGGCCCGCGCCAAGAGCTGCACCCGGGTGCCAGTGTTCCTCAAGATCGCGCCGGACCTTGACGAAGCCGCGCTAGATGCCATTGCCAAGGTAGTGCTGGCCACCGATCTCGATGGCCTGATCGTCTCCAACACAACCCTGAGCCGTGACCCCGTGCAGGGCCAGCCCAATGCCACCGAAGCCGGCGGGCTTTCGGGCAAGCCCCTCTTCAACCGCGCCACGCAATGCCTTGCGCGCACGCGCCAGCGCGTGGGTGATCTGCCGATCATCGGGGTGGGCGGCATCCATTCGCCGCAAACCGCGCTGGCCAAGTTCGAAGCGGGCGCGAACGCTATCCAGCTTTATTCCGCCCTGGTGTTCGGCGGCCTTGATCTGCTCAATCAGATCAAGCAGGGCCTCCTCGCTGCCGTGCGGGCCCAGGGCAAAACCAATATCAGGGAGCTCGTCGGCACCCGTGTCGAGCACTGGGCTAGCGACGCCACCACCCCCTAGGCGGCGAACAAGCCGGTCTTGCGGCGCTCCAGCGCCCACCAGTAAATCGCTCCGCGCGCCAAAAACCAGCAATGGAGCGCGGCCCACAATCCCAAATTGCCCCACAAGGGCTGCAGCACGGCGACTGCGGCCAAAAACACCACCAGCGACGCTACCATGCCATTGCGCATCAGCACATTGAGCGTCGTGCCCACCAGAATGCCGTCAAACACCACGGCCGGCATGAAGGTGACGGCGCAGAGCGCCGCCACGGGCAGGTAGAGCAGGGCATGCTGCTGCACTTCCGCATTGGTCGTCATGAGGCCAATGATCCAGGGCCCGCCGGCGAACCAGGCCAGGCCCAGCCCTGCCGCGAGCATGAAACCCCAGGCAAAGCTGAGCCGATAAGCCTGATCAAAGGCCGGCCGCCAATTGGCGCCCAGTGCTTTGCCGCTCAATTGCTCGGCCGCCTGCGCGATGCCATCCAGAAAATACCCGGCCACCATGAGGAGATTCAGCAACAAGGCATTGCCCGATAGCGCCACCTCGCCCATGCGCGTGCCCTGCGCGGCAAACCACGCATAGGCGCCCATCAGCGCCATGGACCGGATCATCAGATCCCGGCTCAGGCCGAACATGCGCTTGAGACCCTTCGGATCGAGCAGCTCGGCCAGTGGCACAAGGTGAGCGATCCGGCCCAAGCCGCCGAAATGGCGTACCAGCAGCCCCAGTCCAAGCAGGGCCGCGACCGCTTGGCCGATCACCGTGGCCCAGGCCGCGCCCGGCACGCCCCAGCCCAAGCCATGCACGAACCAGATGCTGAGTACGATATCGATGCCATGGAGCAGCATTTGCAGCATCATGCCGGTGGTGGCCTGCGCCCGGCCGTAAAACCACCCCAGCAGCGCATAGTTCAACAGCGCAAAGGGCGCCGCCCAGATGCGAACGGCAAAATACTCGCCCATTGCAGCGGATACTCCCGCTTCGGGGGCAAGCAAGCGATTGCTCAGCCACAAGATTGGTCCGGCGAAGGCGATCATCGCGATGCCGATCAGCACCGCGAGCATGATGGCCCGGCTGGCATGCACCAGCCCACCATTGGCCTCACGCGCGCCAACCGCCTGGGCGGTCAACCCGGCCGTGCCGATGCGCAGGAAATAAGCCAAGGAAAACAGCACATCGAACAGCAGTGCGGCCAGAACCAGCCCGCCCAGCAGGCTCGCATCGCCCAGCCGCCCGATTACCGTTATATCAACCAGCCCCACAATGGGCTCGGTGATAAAGGCCAGGCTCGCGGGCAGGGCGATTTTCCACACATCACCATGCCGCACCACGAATGGATATTGCGGCCGCAGCGGCGTGGTCGTGGTCATCGATCAACTCGGGGGAAAAGCAGGGGAGGGGCAACAGCCCCCAGCTTATAACGGCATTTCGCAGCGCTGCCAGTGGCTGTTCAGCACAGTTTCAGCTTTCGGTATCGAGTTCGATGATCACATCGGCGCGGTCGCGCGACTCCCAAACCAGGTCATAATTGGGCAGGTCATTGCGCGCTATATGGGCGCGATTGCGCTCCTCGGTGAACAGCCCTTCGGCTGCGTGGCGCCGCAGCAAACGCTGTTCCACCCGTTCACGCGGCACGTTGATGAAGACGCAATAGTCGAGCAGCGACTTGACGCCGGCCCATGGCCCCTGCGTCAGCAGCAGGTAGTTACCCTCGACAATCAGCACCCGCACTTCCGGGCCAATTGCGAAGGCATCCTCCACCACATCCTCGATCTTGCGCGAATAACCGGGTCCGCTGATCGTCTCCGTGGCCCTTTTGAGCTGGTGGAGGAAATCCACAAAGGCTTCCCCCTCAAAAGTGTGCGGCGCACCCTTGCGCTCGGTCTGTCCCAGCGCTTCGAGCTTGGCATGGCGCATGTGAAACCCGTCCATGGGCACAAGGGCCGCAATCCCGGGATGGGTTGCGTTGATCATGGTCACGAGTTCTGCCGCCAGCGTCGATTTGCCGACGCCGGGGCCCCCGGTGATCCCCACCGCGATGCGGGCATGCTTCTGGCTCATCAGCTCGAGAATATGGGGCACCAACCGCCCCAGCGCCTCGCCCGGGGTGAGATGGAGCGTCGCGGTCATCGGCGCTTGCCCGTCAAGCGCAGCAGCAGCCAGATTGGGATCACCAGTGCTGCGCCCGTCAGCACATAATTGAGCGTGGTCCGCGCCACCCCGGCACTGTCGCGCAGCGTTTCGCGGACCAGTTCAACGGCACCCCGGAAGATCTCGGTGGCATCAACCCCGAATACCGACATGAAAAAGCCTGCCACCAGCGATAACAGGATCAACCGCAGGATCACGCCACCGGGACGGCCGCCCATGAAGCGCTCCAGCCAGGAGCGGTGATCAACCAATTCATCGCGATCCTCGATCATGCCGCCAACCTCGCTTCTGTGCCGCCTCGTCACCATATAGGCTGTTTGCATCTTGCCCAAGACCTTGGCGTGTCTGTGACCGAACTCCTCCCGCAACTGCCCCCTGTGATCACCGATTGGTTCGCCAGCAAAGGATGGGCGCCGCGCGCCCATCAGCTGGCGGTGCTGGAGAGCTGGAATGCCAGTGCCTCGGCGCTGCTGATTGCGCCGACCGGGGCCGGCAAGACGCTGGCCGGTTTTCTCCCCACGCTTGCCGACCTGATTGCCGAGCCTCGCCCGGGCTTGCACACGCTCTATATTTCCCCGCTCAAGGCCCTCGCGGTGGACGTCGCTCGCAATCTTGAAACCCCGATCGCGGAAATGGGCCTGCCGATCAGGGTCGAGACCCGGACCGGCGACACGCCCGCGTCGCGCCGCGCCCGCCAGCGCACCAATCCGCCCCAAATCCTGCTCACCACCCCCGAACAGATCGCCCTGCTGCTCAGCCACCCTCAGGCCGAGCTGCTGTTTGGCTCGGTGCGTCGTATCGTGCTCGATGAGCTCCATGCCCTGGTCACCTCCAAGCGCGGCGAATTGCTGTCGCTGGCCATTGCCCGGCTGGCGCGGATGGCGCCCGATATGCGCATCACTGCGCTCAGCGCCACGGTCGCGCGACCCGATCTTTTGCGCGACTGGATCGCCCAGCCACTCCCAGAAGCGCCTACGCATCTGCTGACGGCGGCCGGTGGCGCCCCGCCAGAGCTGGCGATCCTTCAGACCGAAGAACGTCTGCCCTGGGCAGGGCACTCAGCGGCCTATGCCCATCGTGAACTCTACGAAACCATCAAACAGCACCGCACTACGCTCCTTTTCGTCAATACCCGCTCCCAGGCAG
Organism: Devosia sp. Z11_6; assembly: GCF_058133665.1. Lineage (NCBI taxonomy): Bacteria > Pseudomonadati > Pseudomonadota > Alphaproteobacteria > Hyphomicrobiales > Devosiaceae > Devosia > Devosia sp. Z11_6. The sequence goes on along the minus strand of NZ_JBYUNQ010000005.1, from coordinate 203,240 downwards.
AGGCCTTGTTCCAGGGTCTTTGGGCGCAGAACGAGGACCTGCTGCCCATCGCCCTCCACCACGGCTCGCTTTCGGTCGAGCAGCGCCGCAAGGTGGAAGCGGCTATGTCTGCAGGTGTCCTTAAGGCCGTGGTCTGCACCTCGACGCTTGATCTCGGCATCGACTGGGGCGATGTGGATCTCGTCGTGCAGGTTGGCGCGCCCAAAGGCTCGTCGCGCATGCTCCAGCGCATCGGCCGCGCCAATCACCGGCTCGATGACCCGTCCAAGGCTCTGCTGGTCCCCTCCAACCGCTTTGAAGTGCTGGAATGCGAAGCGGCGGTGGAAGCTGTCTCGGAAAACCATCAGGATAGTGAGGACCCGACCTCGGGCGCCTATGATGTTCTCGCCCAGCACATCCTGGGCATGGCCTGTGCCGAGCCCTTCCAGCCCGATGAGCTCTTTGCCGAGATTTGTCGCGCTTGGCCTTATCGCGATCTGGCGCGCTCTCAGTTCGATCGCATTCTCGACTTTGTCGCCACCGGCGGCTATGCGCTGCGCGCCTATGAGCGCTATGCCCGGTTGAAGCTCATGCCCGACGGGCGCTGGCGCATCGCCCATCCCCAGGTCGCCCAGCAATATCGGCTCAATATCGGCACCATTGTTGAAGAGCCCATGGTCAAGGTGCGCCTAGTTCGGGGCCGCGGCTTCAAGCGCGGCGCCACAACTGGCCCAATCGGCTATGGCGGCCGCGTGCTGGGGGAAATGGAGGAATACTTTTTTGGCACCCTGCTCCTCGGAGACACCTTCATGTTCGGCGGTGAAATCGTCGCCTTCGAGGGCATGAAGGACAACGAGGCCTATGTGAGCCGCGCCCAGTCCACCGATCCCAAGATCCCCTCCTATATGGGCGGCCGCTTTCCCCTCTCTACCTACCTCGCCGATCGGGTGCGCCGCTTGCTCGATGATCCCCATGAATGGTCCAAGCTCCCCGATCAGGTCAGCGACTGGCTGCGCCTGCAGGAGGAAGTCTCGGTGCTGCCCCGCTCGGATAGTCTCTTGGTTGAAACCTTCGCGCGCGGCAGCCAGAACTTCATGGTCTGCTACCCCTTTGAAGGCCGGCTCGCCCACCAGACCTTGGGGATGCTGCTGACGCGCCGGCTGGAACGCGCCCGTGCGCGACCGCTTGGTTTCGTCGCCTCCGAATATGCGCTGGCGATCTGGGGTCTCGGTGATCTCTCCGCGCTGATCCGCACCGATCGACTTTCGCTCGACGAACTCTTTGCCGAAGACATGCTGGGCGAAGACCTCGAGGATTGGCTCGATGAATCCGCTTTGATGAAGCGCACCTTCCGCAACTGCGCCATCATTGCCGGGTTGATCGAACGCCGCCATCCCGGCAAGGAGAAAACCGGGCGGCAGCTCACCATGTCCTCCGATCTCATCTATGACGTGCTTTACCAGCACGAGCCAGACCACATCCTGATCCAGGCCACCCGCCGCGATGCCGCCCGCGGCCTGCTCGATATCGAGCGCCTTGGTCAGATGCTACGCCGCATCCGCCAGCACATCGTCCACAAGCCGCTCCATCGCGTTTCCCCGCTCGCCGTTCCAATTCTCCTCGATATCGGCCGTGAGCCGATTTATGGGGAAGGGCGCGAATCAGCTATGGCAGATGCCGCCGATGAGTTGATGCGCGAGGCCATGAGTGGCCCCGAAGGACAACAGCGCTCCGGCGAAGCAGTTTAATACAGACGGCCCGGAGAGTTGCGCTCCTAGGGCAAGGACAAGCTTTGAGCCAAGTCTTATCTACAGCCGAGATCACGGAGACCCCGGTCTTGCGCTTTGCCGGACACTTGTTTGAGCCGCTCCCTTCAGGCGCCCTTTATTGGCACGCCCAAAGGACGCTTTTGGTCGCTGACCTGCATCTGGAAAAACTCAGCTCCTATGCCCGCCATGGCCAGATGCTGCCGCCCTATGACACGGGGGTCACGCTCGCCAAGTTGGAACGGGACCTGCGCCGCACGGGCGCGACCCGCCTTATTGCCCTGGGCGACAGCTTCCACCGCGACGAAGGCTCGCGCACCCTCAACGACGGCGATCGTGCTCGGCTCGATGGCATGACCGACATGGCCGAATGGCTCTGGCTTTCCGGCAACCACGATCCCGCGCCCCACGCTCTGGGCGGCCGCTGCCTGCCGCATCTCGATCTGGCGGGCCTGCACCTGACGCACGAGCCACGTCGCGACCGGCCTGGCCTCATCGCGGGCCATCTCCACCCGGGCGCGCATCTGCACATGGCCGGCCGGACCACGCGTCGCCCGTGCTTTGTGCACGACAACCGGCTGCTGATCCTGCCCGCCTATGGCGCAGCCACGGGATCGCTCAATATCCTCTCGCCCGCCTTTGTCGGCCTCTTCCATTGGCCAGCGCTCGAAGTCACCATGCTGGGCAAGGACCGGCTGTATCCGGTCAGTCCCAGGCGCTTGGTGCGCGGCTAAGCTAGCGCCGGAAGATCACCCCACCCGCCCAGCCGGTGAACAGAGCCAGCACGACGCAGATCAGCCCGTAAGCCAGCGGGTATTGCTTGGAGGTGATCGCCAGAAACCGCTCGAACCCGATCTTGCGCACGGCAAAGCCCTCGGATTTGCGGGCGATCACCTCGCCATTCTGGAACACATAAGTGAGCGCCAGATAAGGGCCGGGCGGCGCATTGCTGGGGAGGGTCAGGCGCGCCGAATAAAAGTTCTCGGTGGGAAAGTTGATGGCGTTCTCATCCACCCCAAACAAGCCCTGCTCGGTCATCAGGCGCACCAATTCGCGCCCGAACACCGCTGTCTTCCACCAGCCGGCATCATTGGGCGTGAGCGTATAGGCTTCGGGTAGGATCTTTTCGGCCGTCAGCGTCGTCAGATTGGTGATGTCACGCAGCCGCCCGCTCGAAAGCACATGGAAGTAGCTGGGGAAGTTGGGAAACACGACCTGGTCGGTGTTGAGCCAGATCCCCAGATTATGCGTTTTCTGCCGCGCCACCCGGTTCTGGGTCGGCCCGACCACCACCACCACCACATGGAACGGCCCAGGCACCGTCAACTGGCTCGAGCCCACATCGGGCGCGATGGTGCCAAAGAAGGTCATCCGCTCACCCGAAAAGCTCGAGGTGATATCCACCGTATCGCTGGAGAGCTGGGACACCAGGCGCGCGCCCTGCGCCGGTATGGCGAGAAGCAAAGCGGCGACGAGCCAGAGCACCAGCCGGATCATTGCAGTGACCCAATCACGGCCATGCTGAACGGATCGGCCGGGGTCAGCACCAACGACAGGCCAAAGCGGATTGCGACAGCAAGCACCAAAAGCGCCAGCAGTCCGCGCAGCTGTTCGCCCCGCAACTGCTTGCCGGCCGAAGCGCCGAACTGCGCGCCGACGACGCCCCCCACCATCAGGCAGAAGGCCAGGAGAATATCGACGCTCTGGCTCTGCACGGCGTGCAGCACCGTGGTCACCGACATCATCGCCACCACCTGCAGCGAGGACGTCCCGATCACCACATTGCCCGGTACCCGCAGCAGATACACCAACGCCGGCACCATGATAAAGCCGCCGCCAATACCGAGCAGCGAGCCGACAAAGCCGATAAACAGTCCGATCACCAGCACCGGCAGCACGCTGATATAAAGGCGCGACTTCTTGAACCGCACGCGCCAGGGCAGGCCGTGCATCCAATTATGTTGGTTGGCTTGCCGCTCCCGCACCACCACGCCCGACCGCCGCCGCAGGATGGCGCGGCTCGATTCGATCAGCATCATGATCCCGATCGAGCCAAGCAGCACCAGAAAGCCCAGCGAGATCACGAGGTCCAGCTGCCCCGCCGCGCTCAAGAACGAGAACATCGCCACGCCCGCAAAGGCGCCGAGCACGCTCGACAAGATGAGATACATCGCCAGATGCAAATCGATCCCGCCCCGTCGATAATGACTGAGGGCTCCCGAGGTGGACGCGGCCACCACCTGGCCGGTTACCGAGGCCACGGCAACAGGCGCCGGCACGCCCGAAAAGATCAGGAGCGGGGTGAGGAGAAATCCGCCGCCCACGCCGAACATGCCCGACAGAAAGCCGACCGCCCCCCCGATCCCCACGAGAAAGAAGAGGTTCATGGAAAGTTCGGCGATCGGCAGATAAACCTGCAAGATCCAAATCCATCCAGGGCGGCCGCCCGCTGGCAGGCCTGCCAAAAAACGCGGCAGGGTCCCGGCAGTGTTTTGCACCCCCGGAACCCGCAATGCTTGATGGGCTTACGTGCCCATCCCGCTCGTGTCAAACGGCTCGGGTCAGGCCGGCTGGCTACCCAGCACCGCGAGCAGCCGCGGATTGATGGCGCCGCTTTCGCTCATGCCCGTGCCGCGCTCGAAGGCCTTGATGGCTTCGGCTGTCTTGGGGCCGGCCATCCCGTCGGGCGTGCCCACATCAAAGCCGAGTTTCGACAGCGCCTGCTGCACCTTGGCCACAACATCGGTCTTGGTGATGGTTTCGCCCGCTTCGAAGTTGGCCAGCCAGGTCCCGATCGGAGCATAGTTCGCCGCCAGATCGATGGGCTGGGCCCGCCAGGCCGCAATCTCGTCACCCACGGTCTGGACGGCGTCGGCCGTCAAAGACTTGGCCACGTCATCGCGCGCTTTGGTCGCATCCGCATCGCCACTGCGCGCCGCCAGCGAGAACCACTTGAACGACTGCTCGAGATTCTGCTCGACGCCCAGGCCACGGGCATAAAGCATGCCGAGGTTAAACTGGCTGTCGGTCATGCCCAGCATTGCGGCTTTTTCGAACCATTCGGCAGCTAGCTCGAACTGCTGCTCGCCCATTTGCCCGCCAGCATAAAGCGCCGCCAGATTGTGCATGGCCATGCGATTGCCGGCCTCGGCGCCGCGCTGATACCAGAGCTTGGCGACTTCGAGGTCCTTGTTGACCCCGTTGCCGGCCTCATAAAGATTGCCCAGCCGATACTGCGCGGGGCCAAAACCCTGCGCTGCCGAGCGCTCATACCAGATGGCAGCTTCGGCATAGTCCTGGGCAATTGCCTGGCCTTCGGTATAGATCGCAGCCACTTCGAATTGGGCCTTGGCATCGCCATCGGCAGCCGCCTGGCGCAACTCGATCGGACCGATCGCCTCGGGTGGCAAGCCAAAGCTCTGCACCGGCGCGCTGGTATCGGGAGTGCTTCCCGTCACCAGCCCGGCCGGCTCGCCTGCGGCAGGATCAAGCGGCAGGTAAGCCATGGCTGCCGCAACGGCGTCTTCGGTCAGGGCCTCGGGCAGGGCGGCAGCGTCGCTCGACTTGCTGAAGCTGGTCGTGGCCGCGGGGTTGATGGAGCCCGTGGCGGTGTCGTCGATCATGTCGATCACGCGCGGACCGGTGGAAACGTCGATCCCGTCCGCTGCGGGCGCAGGCTCGACCGTAGGTGGAACTGCAGGCTCGGCCACGGGCTCTTCCGGAGTGCTTTGCACCATGGCCGCGGCGGCAGGCGGCGCTGCCTCTTCCATGCGCTGCATCACCAGGTTGAGCGCTAGCATCGATACGGCTGCAAGCGTGGCGGCCAGTAGAATGGGGCGGCGATGACGCAGCAGGAAGCTTTCCCGCGCCGGCTCGGCTTCGGAACCGACCGCATCAAGATCAAGCACGGGCTCTGGTGCGGGATCCGCTGCAAGGCGCGTCTTGCGCTCCTTCTTGGGCTTTTCGCGCTTGATTGGCTTTTCGGCTACCGCAACCTCATCGGGTGCAGCTTTGGTATCGGGCGCAAGCGCTGTCTCATCGGTAGCAGCGGGCCGGACGCGGGCAAGTGCCCGGCCAATCAGCGAGCCGCCAGCAGCAATGCCGGTGGGCTGTTCCACCTTGGCCCGCTGGGCGCGGCGAGCGGCCGCCACAAACGTGCTGGTGCTGCTCGGGCTGGGGGTCGCCTGCACCGACGGGGCTGCCGGTTGGGGCGCCGGAGGCGCTTCAAACGGATCCACCGTGTCGCTGCCAAAGCTCGACTGGGGCCGCGGTGGCGGCTCCACCGTGCTTGGGTCAAAGCTGGGGCGTGCATCAGCCATTGCCGCCGTGGCGCCAGGCTGGGGCGGGCGGCCGACTGGCCGGGTGATCGGGCCGAAATCCTTGAAGCCCGGATCAAGCAGTGGCGCTTCATCGGCCGGGTTTGCCGGCATGGAGTCGCCCTTGGATTGGGCAAGTGCGGTCAGCATGGCTTCAAGGCCCGCCATCTCGGCGGCAGCCTTGGTGGGCTTGCTGGCTTCCCGCGCCGGAGTGGCCGCGGCGTCGGTCTGGGCCGCTTCCCGCTCCCGCAACGTGGCTTCAAGCCGCGCCAAGCGTTCGGCCGTGTCCTTGCCGGCGGTGTTGAACAAGGCCGTCATGCGCCCTTCAAGGGCCGAAAGATTCTCCTCGCTCAAGCCCGCGGCGGCCGTTGGGGCAACCCCGGCCACAGCCTGCGAGGTCTTTTCTGCCACCAGATTGGCGAGGGCTTCGATATCGGGTTCGCGTCCAGCCCGCTTGATCAGGCCCCCAATACGGTCCTCAATGCTCTTGAGGCTTTCAGGGCCGAACATGGCCACAGGTGCCGGAGCCTTGCGGGTCACGGCATCGCTGGTGCGCTCAGCAACCAGGTTCGCCAGCGCCTCCAGATCGGGCGCATCGGCTTCCTTGGCCGAGTAAAGGCTCGCCAGGCTATTGAGCTGGGCGCCGGTCTCGTCCATGCGCTCCATCAACAGCTTGAGCTGGTTCTCGACCTGCGAATTGTCGGGTACCGGGGCGGGGTTCGCAGCAAGGTCCGTCAGCACTTCGAGCTGGCTCTCGATGCGCGAGAACCGTGGCTCCATGCCGGCAATCACCGCCTGGCGCAGCGTCGAGATATCATCCTTGAGCCCATCGATATCGTCGTTGCGCGCATCAAACGCCCCAATCCGGGCCGCAAGGGCATCAACCTTGGCGACGAGCTTGCCGGGCTGGGCTTCCCGCTCCTTGATTGCCTTGGTGAAGGCGGCCATTTCGGCGGTCAGCCGTTCAAAATCGCCCGATCCCAGCGCCACGTTCTTTTCGATCGCGTCGATGCGGTCATAAACATTGCGGACGCTGTTTTCGATCGCGTCCATCGTGGGCGCCAGCGCTTCGACGCCGGCGGGACGGGGTTGCTGCGCGCGTCGATCCTCGCGCACAATTTCCCGCTCCATCTGCTCGGCCTGCAACTGGGCAAGCTTGCCCACCGTCGCCGACACATCGTCGAGCCTGGTGTTGATGGCGGAAAGATCAACCTGGGGCGCTTCCCCGATCAGGCGCGCCAGGCTCCCGATCTGGGCTTCGAGCCGCTTGACCTGCCCGGTTTCCCCGACGGCGCCAGCCAGCAGTTCCACTACATGGGTGAGTTGTTCGACCTGGCTGGCAACTTCGCGCACATTGCCATGGCCATCGCGCTGCGCTTTGAGTTCGCCTTCCAGCCGCGCCAGCCGGTTTGATAGACCGCCCACCAGCCCGCTCAGTTCGCGGAATTCAGGCATGTCATTGGCTTGGCGACGCAGGGCTGCTGCGGGCGCCGACATCTGCCGGCCGCGAATCTCGGCAATAGCCAGCGTCAGCGCATCGGTAGCCTCGGCGGCCTGGTCTTCCTCACGATCGGTGAAGCGATCTACGGCCCGCTTGACGGTCTTGAGCGCCTCGCTGCGGCGGATCGCCGGCTGAGGTACTTCCACCTGGCCACGCAGGCTCCGTACGCGTTCGGCCAATCCTTCGAGGGCGGGATCGGCCTGCTCTGCTTGCACATAGCGGCCTTCCACCTGATCGAGCAGGGCCACCAGTTCTCCGCGCAGCGCCTGCCACTCGCCCGGCTTGGATGGCGATGCTGTCTCGGCCGGTACGGATTTGGAAGAGGCGCGGGCCATTGGTGTCCCCTGATGGGTGTCGTCGGAGCCCTCGCGATGCAACACGAAGGTAGGGACCCTCATTTGCCGAAAACATGGTAAACATCCCGTTAAGCATTGTTGCATTTTGCCGATGCTGGCGAGCTCTGGTGCGGCTAAGTGCCGGTGAGTGCTTGTCGGCAAGCTCCAGGAGGACCACCATTCATGACGCGCCGCCGCATCATCATTGTTGATGACCACCCGCTGTTTCGCGCCGCATTGCGGCAGACGCTGTCCGGGGGAGATGCCACGGTCAGCGTCGAGGAAGCGGGTGACCTTGCCAGCCTCAGCGCCGCGCTCGATGCCGATCGGGATTGCGACCTCGTGCTTCTTGACCTCAACATGCCCGGTGTTCGCGGTTTTTCCGGCCTGCTGCTGTTGCGGGCGCAATATCCCGAGATTCCCGTGATGATCATTTCCGCCGTGGAAGACGCGGTGGTCGTGCGCCGCGCCTTTGAGCTGGGGGCCGCGGGCTATCTGCACAAGTCGGTGGGCCCCACGGAAATCCGCCGCGCCATCGAAACCGTCTTGTCGGGCGAAGTGTTCGTGCCGGAAGGGGTAAGCCTTGGAGTGGAGGACGCCAACTCCGCCCTGATGCGGCGCCTCGCGACCCTCACACCCCAGCAGGTGCGCGTGTTGATGATGCTCAGCGACGGGCTGATGAACAAGCAGATCGCCTATGAACTCTCCATTTCCGAAGCCACGGTGAAGGCCCATGTTTCGGCCATCCTGCAAAAGCTGGACGTGGACAGCCGCACCCAGGCGGTGATCGCCGCTTCGCGGATCGAGGACGGCCAGTTCGAAGCCTTGTTCGCCACCGGCGCAGAAAAGGCCTAAGCAGCGCTCAGCCGGTGCGTTTGACGGGCCGGCCGGTCTGGCTGGCGAGCCCCGTGATCGCCGCCCGCAAGGCCGCGGGCTTGACCGGCTTGGTAACGACGGCCACCCCGCGCTCCTCGGCCAGCGTGCGCACTGCCGAGCTCCGGTCGGCGGTTACCAGCGCGGCCGGCAGGTGCCCGCCCAGATTGTGGCGCAGCCATTCGATGGCATCGAGCCCCGAAGTCTGGTCCAGATGGTAATCCATCAGCACCAGGTCGGGGTACCAGCCTTCCAGCAGCCGCTCCCGGTCGATCTGCTTGAGCGACAAGGCCGAGCGCACATCGCAGCCCCAATGGGTGAGCAGGCCCTCCATTGCCTCAAGGATCGAGCGCTCATTGTCGACGCATAGCACTTTGAGGTTGAGCACGCCAAAGGCGGGTTCCGCCGGCGCCAGGTCATTGCCCTTGGCCGGCGTCACTGCCCTTGCGGTGGGCAAAAACAGCGAAAACCGCGAGCCGCGTCCGATCTGGCTATCCAGCTCCAGCGTCAAGCCCATGGCCGCCACCAGCCTCTGCACGATTGATAATCCCAGCCCCAACCCCTGCGCCATGCGGGCGCCGCGTTCCAGCCGCGAGAACTCGGCAAACACCAGCCGGTGTTGATCCCGGGCAAAGCCGATCCCGGTATCCACCACATCGAGCCGCATTCTTTGCCCGCGCCGCCGCAGCCCCACGAGCACCTTGCCCCCAGGCGGGGTATATTTGATCGCGTTGGAAACGAGGTTCTGCACAATGCGCCCCACCAGCGTGCGATCCACCAGCACCGCGCTCTTGGTGGGCAGGATACGCAGCGAAATCGAGCGCTCCCGCGCCATCGGCCCGAACTCGACCTCGAGCCGCTTGAGCAGATCATTGCCGTTCACCGGCATGGGCGCTGGCCGCAGCACGCCGCTATCGATCCGTGAAATATCGAGCAGCGCCCCCATGATGTCTTCCACCGCCGTCAGCGATGCCTCGATCGAGTTGGCGAGATCGGCCAGCCCGGTCAGCTTCGCGCGCTCCATCAGCGTGGCGGTATAAAGCCGCGCCGCATTGAGCGGCTGCAACAGATCGTGGCTCGCAGCGGCCAGGAACCGCGTCTTGTCGTGATTGGCCGCATCCGCTTTGGCGCGGGCAATTTCGAGCTCGGCATTGACCCGCGTCAGCGCCGCCGTGCGCTCCTCCACGCGCGCTTCCAGCGATTGGTTCATGCGCTCGAGCGAACCTTCGGTGTCCTCCCGCGCCGTCACATCGGCCACGCTGATCACGAGACCCCCATCGGGCAGCCGGCTCGACTGGAACTCCAGCATCTGCCCGCCGATCCCGGTGCGCTGGCTCACCGTCGTGGGTGCTGCCGTCAACGCATTGATGCGCTCGATGGCCAGGCGCGCGGCGTCCCCCGGCCCGAAGTCCCCCCGATCACCCTGCCAGATCGCGAGGTCGAACAATGGCGTGCCCGGTCGCATCAGCTCTTCTGGCAGCATCAAAAGCGTGCTGTAGCGCTGGTTGGAAAACACCAGCCGCAACGCATTGTTGAACACCGCAATGCCCTGGGGCACGAAATCCAGCGCCTGTCTGAGGCTCGCTTCAGCGGTGAAAAGGCTCGATTGCATCTGAAAATCCTGGTGACCGGCTGGACTATCGACCTCCGCGGTCTGCCTCGCAAGCTCAACTCTTGGCCCATTGCTTTGCCCGGCTGCTTGGAGGATGAATGATGCGCTCGATCAGCCAAGAGGATACTCAAATGCTCAAGGAATTTCGCGACTTCGCTATGCGGGGTAATATGATCGATCTCGCCGTCGGTGTGATCATCGGCGCCGCTTTCGGGGCTATTGTCTCGTCTATAGTTGACGATATCTTTATGCCGATCATCGGATTGTTGATCGGCGGCATCGATTTCTCCAATTTTTTTATTGTTCTTTCCAATCCCGACGGCGTTCCTGTTCCCTCGATTGAAGCTGCCCGCGCCGCTGGAGTTGCAACCCTCAATATCGGCCTCTTCATCAATGCCGTAGTCAAGTTCCTCATCATCGCTTTCGCGCTGTTTCTCGTGGTCAAGGTGATCAACCGCCTCAAGCGGGAGGAGGCTACCGACCCCGGCCCGGCCGAGCCGACGCGGCAAGAAGTTCTGCTCACCGAAATCCGGGACGCCCTGCGGCAAAGCCCGGTCCAGCCGATGGTAAAATAGGAATAAAAACCATTGACTTGACCTAACCTAGGTCGGTATACCTATATTGGCCTAGGTAGTTTCTCCTACGTGTTCCCCTTATCGGACTGCATCTACACTTAGTTCAAATTACCCGGGTGATGACCGAGCAGCATCTTCAGTCAAGGCCAAAGTTCAAGCTAAGATTAAGTCGCCCTCAGGTCCTCGAGCATCGATCGTGCGACGCAGCCTATCAAGGACGAGGCAGGATGAGCGAACACCCTTATTACCATTCCTTTTTGAACCGTGACCGACTGATCCATATTGTTGATGCCGACCCGGCCGTGTGCGAAGCACTGAGCGTGCTGTTCCGGCTGGAAGGTTTTCAAACAACTTTCTCGCTGGACGCCGCCCATTTCGCCGCCGCCATGGAGCGCCGGCGTCCCGATGCCGTGGTGCTCAATTTCGAGCTCGGCGACCAAAGCGGCTTGGGCTTGCTGCAGCGTATCAAGGCGGCACGCCACAGCACGCCGGTGTTCATGCTTGCCCAAACCTCCCAGGTCGACGCCATTGTCACGGCAATGAAGCTTGGCGCCTCCGATGTGGTCACCAAGCCCATCAACAGCGATTATCTGCTTAGTGCCGTGCGTGCGGCCATGCGCCACGAAGCTCATCTTGGCGGCGGCCAGCAGTCGGGCCGCCCGGTGGAAGTGCGCGGCTTTTCCCAGCTGACGCCGCGCGAGCGCGAAGTGCTGCAGCTGATTTCCAATGGCCGCTCCAACAAGGAAGCCGGCCGCCAGCTTGGAATTTCGCCGCGCACCATCGAAGTGCATCGCGCCCGGGTGATGGAAAAGCTGGGCGCCCGCAACACGGCCGACCTCATGCGCATCGTGCTCACGAGCTGAGCGAGCAATTTTGCTTAAGCCGGAGCGTGACATCCCGCTCCCGCCCGCGGCGTGGAGCGGACCACAGTCCGCCTTATGGGACATCCGAGCCCCCGGGCAATGGTGAGCGAACGCACCACCGATGCGGGCTTTCGATGCCCCGAGGGCGAACTTATTCGGCTGCCGGATCATAGCTTTGGGGTGGCTGAGCGGTATCCGAAAGCTGCGCCAGGTCCACGCCGACCTCGCGCAGGGCTGCCTCGGCTTCCTTGCGCTCTTTCGCACTCAATTCGGGCTCGCGCGCCAGGATCCAGCCGGTATTGCCGTCTGGCGAATAAACCGCCGCCCAGGGATATTGCCCGCCTTCTTCCTCCCCAACTGCCGCCACGACATAGTTGACGCCTGGAGCGCCGCTGTCTTCGCCAAACTCCACCGAGAACGTGTTGAAGTTGCCATTGACCACTTCAGCCGTACCAACCACGCCCTGCTCATCGCCTGAAGCACGATCGCAGCGGTTGATTACCTCCACGCTGGTTTCATCAAGCAGATTGTAGGTGGCCGTCACCCCGCCCTCGCAGTCCTCCTGATAGGGCGTGGGCGTGCGCGCAATCTCGTACCAAACGCCGGTATAAGACTGCGGGTTGATTTCCAGCGCTGTTGTGGTGCCAGCTTCCTGGGCCGTGGCAGGAGCCGCTGCGATCAATGCTGCAACAAGGGCAAAGGGCAAGCGCATATCGTTCTCCATTTCTGCTGTTGCGGGGTCAACAGCAATGGAGAGCCGGGGTTCCGGTCCTGGCTCATTCGTGAGGGCACCAGCGCCATCAGCCTTTGCCACAATGGGAACCAGGCCTTCGTTGCGGCTCTGATCATGGAGCGTTGGCCTCCCGGTTGGCCGCAATGACTTGCGCATGGGTGGGGTTGGCGCCCAGCTTGGCAAATTGTTCCGGCAGCCGGTCGCGCTTGGCCGTTGCGGCACCCTTTTTGGCGGCCGCCAATGCGCGGATGGTCTCTTCTGCATTCCAGTCACAGCAATAAGCAGGGGTGGACGGCTGCTGCCGCCAGCTATCGTCAAGTGAGCCGGCATCGACCGGATCAAAGCCCACTTCGTCCACAATGCTCATGGCGATGCGCTTTTGGGCATCGTCGTCGCCGGCCACGGCTATCGCCAGCCTGTCGGGTGCCCCCCGTGGCCGACCCAGATCTTTCAATGAATCCGCCAGGATGTTGTTGAACGCCTTGATCACCGGCCGCCCAAGCTGTTGGGAAACCCAAACGCTTTCCGTCATGCCGTTGTCGATCGCCGCAATGTGAGGGTCACGCATGTCAGGATAGTAGTTGCCGGTGTCGATCACCGGCACCGAGGCAGGCACGCCCGCAATCTCTGCGGCAAGCTTGGTTACGGCCGGAAAGGGGACCGAAAGGATCACCACCTCAGCGTCGGCAACAGCCCCAGCTGCATCGGCGGCAATGGCGCCAATCTCGTCGGCGAATGCCTTCACCGCGTCCGCACCTTTTGAGTTTGCCACCCGAACCTCGTGGCCATTTTGGGCAAGCTTGCGCGCCAGCGTGCTGCCGATATGGCCAATGCCGATAATGCCGATTTTCATGATGGGTGCTCCAGCTCGAGGCCCCCTCACTTGGGGAGCGCTGCCGGCTGTCACAAGGACCCGCCTTGTAGTCGGCTTTAAACGACAATGCCCCGGCGCGGTCGCCGGGGCACGTTATCAAAGATTGCCTGGATACGCTTGGGCCCCTTAGCCGCCGCTGGTCGGCAGCGTTAGATTGCCCGAGGTCAGCTTGCTCGCCGTGATGGCGGCATCGGCCGGCTCGCGCGGTAGCTCGAGGCTCGTCCAGACGCTGACCAGCGCGTGGCGCAGTGCAAAGATCATCTCGTCGGTATGGAGCGGGGTGGGGGTGATCCGCAGCCGCTCGGTACCCTTGGGCACCGTCGGGTAGTTGATGGGCTGGATATAGATATTGTGCTTGTCGAGCAGCATGTCGCTGGCCGCCTTGCACTGGCGCGCGTCGCCCACCATCACCGGCACGATATGGGTTTCGGTTTCCATCACCGGCAGGCCCGCATCGCTGAGCATGGCCTTGAGCAGCCGCGCCTGGCGCTGCTGCATGGCGCGCTCGGTCTGGGACGCCTTTAGGTGTTCGATCGAGGCCCGCGCTGCGGCACAAAGGGCTGGGGGCAGGGCGGTGGTGAAGATGAATTCGGGTGCATAGGAGCGCACCGCATCGATGATCGACTTGTTGGCGGCGATATAGCCGCCCATCACGCCAAAGCCCTTGGCCAGCGTGCCCTCGATGATGTCGATCCGGTCCATCAGCCCGTCGCGCTCGGCAATGCCGCCGCCCCGCGCGCCATACATGCCCACGGCATGCACTTCATCGATATAGGTCAGCGCGCCGAATTCCTCGGCCAGATCGCAGATCGCCTCGATGGGCGCGATGTCGCCATCCATCGAATAAACCGACTCAAAGCAGATGAGCTTGGGGCGCTTGCGGTCGGTCGCGGCGAGCAATTCGCGCAAGTGAGCGACATCATTGTGCCGGAAGATATGCTTTTGCATCCCTGATTGGCGCACGCCCTGGATCATCGAGGCATGGTTGAGCTGGTCCGAAAAGATCACGCAGTCCGGCAAGAGGCGCGCAATGGTCGAGATCGCCGCTTCATTGGACACAAAGCCCGAGGTAAAGACCAGCGCGCCTTCCTTGCGGTGCAGGTCGGCGAGCGAACGCTCAAGCTCGACCAGCGGCCGGTTGGTGCCCGAAATATTGCGCGTGCCGCCGGCGCCGACCCCGAGCCGACCCGCAGTTTCCTGCATGGCTCCGATCACGGCCTCATGCTGGCCCATCCCCAGATAGTCGTTGGAGCACCAGATGGTGATTTCACGCGCATTGTCGGCTTCATCGCGAAAGATCGCCTTGGGAAAGCGCCCGGCAATCCGCTCGAGATCGGCAAACACTCGGTAGCGCTTTTCCGCTCGCAACGAGTCCACCGCATCTTCGAAGATTCCGCGATAGTCCATCCCACTGTCCTTCTGCATTATGCCGGCAGGCCGATCCGCTGCTGCCCGATAGATTTAGGAGCACGCCGCGACCATGGGTATGAGCCAATTCGACGCGCACCCGACCGCTAACTCGTTCCAACGCCACGAGTCCGGGTGCCAAGATAAGACCTATTCTAAACTAAGCGCGGTCCATCTGCCAATGCGCCAGCGCACTTTGCTTGACCAAATATGAGCTTGGTCCACCAATAATCCCGACAACTTATCGGGGGTTAACTGCGCAACAGCAGTGCAGTTGAAGCCTGCCTTGCGAGCGTTTACAACAACAGCAACAGCACCCGAACGGGTATTGGGGGAACAGGGGTGAGCGACTTTCCAGAAACGAGCGCCGCTGGCAAAGGCCCGGCAATGCTCGATTGGGCAGCGGCAGCGGTGCGCAAGGATCCGCAGGCGCTGTTCACCAATTTCCAGTGGTTCTTATACAACTCCAAGAACACTGTTTATTTCACCGCCTACTCGAAAACGGCGTTCACCAGGGAAAGCCTGGCCAACTTTGTTGCCGAAATGGTGTCGCTGGCACCCCAGCTGACCCATGGCTTCAAGGGTGCCTTGCCCGGCCAGCCTTTTCCCCAGCACCTGTTGGACGCCATTACTTCGGTGATCGAGGTCGACAGCTTCGAGGGCTATCCCGACAAATGGCTGGGCAAGGGGCTCGATATTTTCGAGCGGCAGGACCTGCCGCTGTTTCGCGTTTATGCTGCCACGTTGCGCGGGGGCCCTGATGGGCAGGGCCATGCTTCCATGGTCCTGGTGCGATCGAGCCATGCGCTGCTGGAGGGACATGATTCGTCCCTGTTGACGCGTTCCCAATCCATTGCCCGCACCCCCGAAGCGGCCAAGCCAAAGCAGAAGCTGCCCTTCAAGCGCCGGATGGGTCTGGCCGTGGGTTCGATGATGGGTGCCACGCTGCAGCTTTATTACGCCAACAAGAGCGATGTGCCAGTCAAGAACATCCAGTTCCGCTCGTTGGCTATCACCCGTAGCCGCATCCGCGCCCTTGCCAACCGCATCGGCGTACGCCAGCGCGCGCTGATGTTCGGGCTGATCACCCAGGCCCTCAATGTCGCCGAAAAGGGTCCCGAGGCCAAGGTCATCACCGCCGCCTATACCATGCTGGACAACTCCGAACGCAGCGAGGTCGATGACGACCAGTTCCGCGTCCGCGCCCTCATGGCCGGCTTTGCCGTAAAACCTGATTTCATCGACTATGTCCGTGGGATCGATGCGACCCTGAGTGAAATCGAAGCGCGCGATACAACGACCTACCAATTTATCCTGATGGGCATGTTCGCGTTGCATCGGCGCATTTCTCGCCTGCTGCCCTTTCTTTATGGCGACAAGTTCTTTCGCTTCAGCCGCACCACCGACGTGGTGCTGACCCTGGTCCCGCCGCACCGCATGTATGGCAACATGACTCGTGATCTGGTGGAGCCCGTTTATGTCGGCTCGTTCCACCCGAGCGCCAATCTCTGCACCTTTGTGCCCAATCGCCAATATATCACGCTGAACTTCGCCATGGAGCAGCGCTATATCGACCGGGTTGATGATATCGTGACGCTTCTCGAGACCACCGAGGTCCGCTCAATTCACCCGGCCCCAATTCCTGCAGAAAGCCATACCAGCCTTGACTGAATATAGCCGTTATCCAAGCCTAGCCGACACTCCCGTCGTGATCTCTGGCGGTGCCTCGGGCATCGGCGAATGCCTCGTGCGCAGTTTTGCAGCCCAAGGCGCCAAAGTCGGCTTTGTCGACATTGCACAAACCGCCGGCGACAGCCTTGCTGCCGAACTCGTGGCCGCCGGCCATCAGGTGCGCTTCACCCCTTGCGACGTCACCAATACCGACGCCTACCAGGCCGCGATCGCCGGCTTTGCCGAAGCCCATGGGGATGCCCTGGTGCTGGTCAACAATGCCGCCCATGATCAGCGACACAACTGGAGTGAAGTGACCCCGCAATACTGGGACGATCGCATGGGGGTAAATCTCAAGCACAGCTTCTTTGCCATCCAGGCCGTCGCCCCCGGCATGCAGGCGGCCGGTCGCGGCTCGATCATCAACACCGGCTCGATCAGCTGGATGATCATGTCGCCCAACATTCCGGTCTACGAAACCGCCAAGGCCGCCACCCATGGCCTTACCCGCGCCATGGCGCGCGAACTGGGCAAGTCCGGCATCCGCGTCAATACCGTTGTGCCCGGCTGGGTGATGACCGAGCGCCAGCTCACCCACTGGATCGACCCGGCGGCCGAACAACTGATCGATGCCAGCCAGGCCCTTGCCGGCCGGGTGTATCCCGAAGACATCGCTCGGATGGTTTTGTTTCTCGCCAGCGAGGACAGCGCCATGATCTCGGCGCAACAATTCCTCGTCGATGGCGGCTGGGCCAACACCTGACAGCTTTCGTTCATTACCCGTTCACCATGATGACATAATCAGGGCGCACCGACGGCCAAATCCATCAGGGGTGACTCGATGAAGTCCAAGCTACTCGTTGCCGGCCTTGCCGCCATGGCGCTCAGCGCCTGCTCCAGCATCAATCCATATACTGGCGAATCCCAGCTCTCCAACACCGCCGGCGGCGCCCTTCTGGGCACGGGCGGTGGCGCCATCACCGGCGCCCTTGTCGGCGCTGCCGTGGGCGGGGACCCCCGCGTGGGCGCCCTGATCGGCGCCGGCGTGGGCGGTCTCGCCGGCGCTGCGATCGGCGATTATATGGACGACCAGGAAGCCGAACTGCGCGCCCAATTGCAGGGCACCGGCGTGTCGGTGACCCGCGTTGGCCAGCAGATCATCCTCAACATGCCTTCCAACATCACCTTCGCCACCGACCAGGCGAGCGTGCAGCCCCAGTTCAACCAGACCCTGGTTTCTGTCGCGCTGGTGCTCAAGAAGTTCGACCAGACCATCGTCGATGTCTATGGCCACACGGACTCGCAGGGTGACGACAACTACAATCTGAGCCTGTCGCAGCGCCGTGCCGTAGCGGTTGCCACCATCCTTGCCAACCAGGGCATTGACCAGCGGCGCTTCTTCATTGAAGGCAAGGGAGAAACCAGCCCGATCGCCTCCAACGCCACCGAATCCGGCCGCGCCCAGAACCGTCGCGTAGAGATCCAGATTTCCCCGATCAACCGCTGATCTGATCGGGCGGCGAGCGCGGCCAGCCGCGCTTGCCCCATTCTATGGCGTTGGCGCCACGGGTTCCACCACCGGCTCGGACACAGGCGAGCCCGGCTGCACGTCTGTCCCAGGCGCCCCATTAAACAACTGCATCAGCAGCAGCATCGCAATCACCACTGCAAGCCCGATCAGCCCATAAAGCCACCAATTGGTGGGCCCAGTAGCGCCGACGCTCGCTTCGTCCCCCGCCGCGACTTTCAGCGCCGAGTCCTCGGGCACCACGATGGGCGAGCCATTTTCATCAATCAGCGTGTCCACTTCGGCCACAGTGCGCGTTGGCTTGTTGGGAACAGTCGCCATAGCTTTTCTCCCTTGATCCCGGGCGAGTGCGCCCTTGTCTGCAAGAAGCAATGCGGGGAAGCGGCACCGGTTCCGCCATCCTTGCCCCTCGGAACGGGGCAATGCAGGAGACGTTGTACCTGCCAGCGGCAACAAGGGAGCAGGGTAATGGCTTATGAACAAGCTTCCGGGCAGGACGTCTATGTCAAGGAAACGCACGACCTGATCGGTTCAGACAAGGTCGAGGGCACCAAGGTGTTCGACCGATCCGGCGAGCATATTGGCTCGATCGAGCGGCTCATGCTGGAAAAGCGCAGCGGCAAGGTCAGCTATGCCGTACTAAAGTTCGGCGGCTTCCTCGGGATCGGCGACGAGCATTACCCGCTGCCTTGGTCCAAGCTCGAGTATGATGAAGCCCTAGGCGGCTACCGGGTGGATATCACGCGCGAGCAACTGGAAGGGGCGCCCCGCTACGACCGCGACGATGACGCTTATTGGAGCGCCGACAACGGCTTGCGGCTCTACGAGTATTACGGGGTGCCGCCCTACTGGATTTAAAAACGGCGGCCGGCATTCAATCGCCGGCCTGAAGCCTCAAGCCGCCTTTTTCGCCCGCGGCTTGGCCGTGCCCGTCTTTTTTACCGCTGGTGACTTGGCTTTCGGTGCCGACATGGCTGCTCCCGCCAATTCCTCGGCTGCGGCAAACCAGAACCGCTGGTCCTGACCCTCTGGGCGGCCGGCCGCTTCCCAAAGTGCGTAAGCGCGGTCCTTGATCTGAGTGTGCATATTTTGCTCCTTGCAAGATGCTGTCCGGGCAGACTGGCTAAGCAGGGTTAAAGCAAGGTGAACGCCACGCTCGTGCTTGAGGCGCGCTCCGTCTCCAGCAGGCAGTAGTTGCCCCGGCTTGACCCTCTCCCACGCCGCGCATCTCAATGCGCCAGGCCGTCCCGTGGCTCAGCAAGAGATCGGCTCGGATCCATGTTTAAAAGCTGGTGGGTGCAAGGTGCAAGGTGCAAGGGGAGGGGGCGGCAAGGCGGCCGTGGCACGGCTAGAGCCACTGCGTCACCTGTTGCCATATCTTCTGCGCTACCCGGTTCGGCTTTGCTTGACCCTCACCTTCTTGGTGTTGTCGACGTCGGCGTCCTTGTTCATCCCCCTGTTTTTCGGGCGTATGATCGACACCGGCTTTGTGGCAAGGGACCTGGGTACGGTGGGCCATCATGCCTGGATCATCGGACTATTCGGGGCCGCCGCCGCCCTTGCCAATGGCATTCGCTTTTATCACATAGCCTATATCGGCGAGCGCATCGTCGCCGATATCCGTTTGTCCGTGTTCACCCATCTCCTGAGCCTCGATCCCGCCTTCTTCGATCGCCACCGCGTGGGTGATCTCGCATCTCGCCTTAATGGCGATGTGTCGACCATCAAAGCCGCAATCACCGCCACAGCGTCAACCGCGCTGCGGGCTCTGGTCACCATGGCCGGGGCGTTCCTGTTCATGCTGACTACGAATGTGTTCCTCACAGTCGCCGTGGTCATGGCGGCGCCGTTCATCATGCTGCCGCTGCTGCTCATGGCGCGCCGCTTGCGCAGCATGTCTCGGCGCAGCCAGGACGCGCTAGCTGATCTTGCGGCCCGCTCCACCGAAGTGCTGAGTGCCATGCGCACGGTGAAATCCTTTACCCGCGAGCATGAGGAAGTTGGCCGTTATCAGGCAATCGGGGAGGGCAGTTTTCGCTCTGAAATCGGACGGCTCAAGTCGCGCGCGGTGATGATGTCGCTGCTGATGCTGCTGTCGAGTACCGCGATGATCTTCGTGATCTGGTGGGGCGCCCAAGCGGTCTTCCATGGGCTGGCCAGCACAGGAGAACTGACCCAATTCCTGCTTTATGCCTGGATGGGGGCAGGGGCGCTCGCCACCCTATCGGAGGTGGCCGGGTCGCTCCATGTGGTCGCCGGTTCAACCGAGCGCGTGGTGGAAATCCTGAGCACCCCCGCAACAATCGCCACCCCCGCTGCGCCCGAGGCCTTGCCCGCAGACGGCACGGGGGTCATCGCGTTCCGCAACGTCACTTTTCGCTACCAGCCAGACAATCCGGAACCTGTGCTTGACCGCTTGAGCTTTGAGGCCAAGAGCGGCCAGACCATCGCCCTGGTGGGATCCTCCGGCGCGGGCAAGTCCACGATCTTTTCACTCCTGCAGCGATTTTATGACGTCGAGAGCGGCGCGATCCTCGTCGACGGCGTAGATGTGCGGCGGGCGGATCTGCATCAGTTGCGCCGCCGAATTGCGGTGGTGGAGCAAGAACCCACGATCTTCTCCGGCACCGTCGAGGACAATGTCCGCTTCGGCGACACGCGAGCCAGCCGGGATGCGGTGGTTGCTGCTTGCGAGATGGCGCTGGCGCACGAATTCATCACCGAGATGCCGCTGGCCTATGACACGCCAGTTGGCGAGCGTGGCGTGACCTTATCGGGCGGGCAGCGCCAGCGCCTGGCCATCGCCCGCGCCGTGCTGAAAAACGCGCCGATCCTGCTGCTCGACGAAGCCACCAGCGCCCTCGACTCCAACAGTGAGCGGCTGGTGCAGACGGCCATTTCCCGGCTGCGCAGTGGGCGCACCACCCTGGTGATCGCTCACCGCCTTGCCACTATCCGCACAGCCGATACCATCCTGGTGATCAGCCGTGGCCGGATCGTCGACCAGGGCTCGCATGACGAACTGATGGGCCGCGATGGGCCATACGCCGACCTCGCCCGCCTGCAGTTCAGTTTGGCAGTTGCCTGAACCGCAGGCCTTCGGCGTGAGCCTCGCCTAAGTAGTCTTCACAACTCTGCCGTCAAAGACCGCGTTCATCATTGGCGTTACAACAGTCCTGCTGAAGGTTGCAGATGCAGGAGCCGGCCATATTGAAGGACACCCAATCCAGCAGCCATTGGTCTGCCGGCTCCGCCCGCCACCGCAATCTCGAACTGGTCAATACCGTGCGGCGCCCTGAGCTCGACGATGAGCTCTCATCCGATATTCGCTTCATCGATATTGGCAAGATCCTGATGGCGCTCCGCCGCCAAATGCCAGTTGTGCTCGCCGCAGCACTGCTTGGCGCCTGCTTTGGCGTTGGTTACCTCATGCTCGCGCCGCGCAGCTATGTTTCGGTCAGCCAGATCATGATCGACCCCCGGGTAGGCGCCGTGATCAATGACGAAGAGAGCACATCCTCGCTGGCGGGTGGCGAGACTGACATCCTCAATCAACTTGAGGTCCTGCGATCCACCAGGCTTGCGGGCGAAGTCGCGCGTGGCGAAAACTTCGGTTCGGACCAGACCTTCCTCAACCCGCCGCCTTCATTTACCGGCCGCGTGCGCGGCATGATCGGCGATCTCGTCGGAATGCTGCTGAACCGGCCGCCAGTGGAGCCGGAGCGCCTGACCGAACTCCCAGACGACATGGTCGCCGGCCTGCTGCGCCGAAACGTTCTCGTAGAGCGGGTAGGCCGCAGCTATGTGATTAGCCTGGGCTATCGCTCGCCAGACCCGGAGCTTGCCCATCGGATTGCCTCTGCTTATGCGGACGCTTTCGTGCAGGACCAGCTCAACACCAATCTCGATGCATCACGGACCGCGGCGGACTGGCTGCGGCAACGCTTGACCGAGCTGAGCGTCAGCCAGCAAGAAGCCAGCCGTGCCGTCGAGGAGTTTCGTCGGAGCGCCGACCTTTCCCTTGCCGATAGCGACAATCTCGTCACCCAGCGCTCCGAAACGCTAACTCAACAACTGGTCTTGGCCCAAGCCAATACGGCGCAGATGCGGGCCCAGGCAGAGCAACTGCAAGTAACTCTGGCAGGTGGTCCTGAAGGGCTGGCCGGCCAGTCGCGAGTGCTATCCGACGGCAGCCTTGATGCCGGCAATGTCGCGGAGCTGCTCAGCCGCCAGAACACCATCACGGCCCGGATCGCCGAGATCACCAGCAATTTCGGCCTCGATCATCCCCAGATCGCTGCCCTGGAGACTGAGCTCCGTTCCGTGAGGACTGAGATTTTCAATCGGCTGCGTGACAGGCTCGACTATTATCGTGACCAGGTCGCGGTTGCCGAACGACGCGAGGCGGAGCTCCGTAACAATCTGGCGGCGGAAAGCGCGCTGGCTTCGCAGTCCAACCAGAACCGCGTGCAGCTCAACGAATTGCAGCAACGCGCCGAAGCCCTCAATCTCTTGTATAATTCTTTCCTGTCCCGCTACGAAGAACTTCTGCAGCGCCAGTCATTTCCGATTCCGACGGCCCGCATCATCAGCCCTGCCGAAATGCCACTGGCTGCCTCCAGTCCTAACTTGCTGTTCTCGCTGATCGGCGCGACCATGGGGGGCCTGTTCATCGGCGCGCTGCTCGCCTTTCTGCGCGAAATCCGAGACCGCTCCTTCCGCATCGGCGAACAAATCACCAGCGAACTTGGGCTACGGTTTGTTGGCTATCTGCCCTGTCTACGTGGGCGGCGCAGCAAGGCAGGTGAGGGCCAGACGGGCACGATTTTCAAGGAGGCCTCTGTTTACCGCACTGCTCACCAATTGATCCTCCGCCAGAAGCCGTCCGCACCTACTTCCGCCTTTGCCGAAACTCTGCGTTCGGGCAAGCTGGCGCTGGATGCGGCAGCCCCGAACAACAAGGATAGCAGGGTCGTCGGCATTGTTTCCGCGCTCCCGGGGGAAGGGAAAACCACGGTCGCGATAGCCTTTGCTGAAATGCTCGCCGTCGGCGGCGCAAGGGTCATGCTGCTGGACGCCGACCTTCGGCATCAGCGCGCGAGCAGGCTCCTCGCGCCAGGAGCACGTCCAGGCTTGCTCCAGATCGCTGAAGGCGCGGACTGGCGTAGTCTGACCTGCATCGAGGACGCAACTGGCCTGACAGTGCTTCCAGCAGGGGGCGTCGGTGCTAATGCCAAGAACCGGGATTTCTTGGGTTCAAACGCCATTCAGGAACTCATAAGTGAGCTACGGCGGGAGTTTGATTATGTGGTCATCGACCTGCCGCCCTTGGCGCCGGTGGTTGACGCCAACGTCGTCCTGCCCTGGACCGATGCCTTCCTGCTGGTGGTGCAGTGGGGCAAGACCCCGCGCCGACTGGTGCGTTCGTTGCTCGAGAAGGACCCGGTGCTGGCCGCCCATATCCAGGGCGCGCTGCTCAACAAGGTCAACTTTGCAGATCTACCCAGCTTCAGTGCGCCCGACGGGTCGGAACGGTATCTCAGCACCTTCAAGAACTATTACCGTGAGCCAGCGCGGGGTAAAGCGTAGGCCGGTTTGGCAATGCTGCCAAAGCGTTAGTTCTGCTCCGGCAGACGCCGACCTTCAAACAGGCGCAATGCCGCTTCCGATGCGAGAGCCCTGGCCACCTCCTTGGCGTATTGCGTCCGCTGACCGAGGCACAGCTCCCACAGCACGTCCCGGCGCATGGGCCAGACCAGCTCAGGGTCATCCGGGGTAAGGATCATGCGGGTCAGCGTTTCGTCGGAGATGTTCGCCAGGACGGGTGGTCCTCGGTCAAGTGGTTGATTATCATTGGCAAAAAGCGCCGTTACGGCGCGTAGCGCTAGGAGCGCCGTGCCGCCCAGACCCTGGTCGGCGGCCGTGGCGAGGAACCGGGCAGGGGCCGCTAGATCGTCCTGCAACAGCACGAAAAGATCGCATACATGAGCGGCGGTGGCTTCGCGGTTGTAAAGCCCCTTGGCGATGCTGATGGCTGAGATCAGAGGAATCTTGTGCCGGGAAAGGCAGGGGAGCTGCGTTCCTGAGAACTCGATTTGATCAATCATTTCAAGATATTGACTGGCGCGTCGAGGGGCGGGGGAGCCGGGTTGTTGCAGGCGGTAGTGCAGGTCGATGGTAGTGGGAAAGGCTCCGGTCTTGACCAGATGCTCTTCGCCAAGGAACAGGCGCCACCAGAGCGAGGTGGAAGCTGATCTATAGTTTAATGCTTCCAATGACTTGACTACGGCGCGGTGATGGCGGCGGGGGAGCAACACGTCGATATCCGCAACCGGGCGGGTGAAAAAATCACCGTGAACCAGGCGCTGCTGCAGCGGTCCCTTCATGTAGATGAACGGAGTCTGAACGGCTTTGAGCGTGGCAAAAACCGCTACGCTTTCGCGTAGCAGCGTCGAGTTGATCTGGAAGGTCCTGAACTTGTAGGCGGCAACGGCGGCCTGCTCGCTCGGGCTCAACCGGTGGCGGAGCGGCTCGCTGATGTAAAGCAGGATCTTGTTGGCGATGGCGATGCGCAAGACTCCGCTGCAATCGCCGGCATAACCGGGCGTGGGACCATCTGGTGCGCCAGGGGCAAAGTGCTGGCGCAGCGCGTGGACCACGGTTTGTAGCTCGGCGCGAATTGGCTGGCCCCGCTGGATAGCTGACAGCAAGTAGATAGCTGTTGTTTGCCCGCGAGAGAACTCGAATCAGCGCCAATCTTCCATATACGTGTCTCTACCTAGTAGTTAATGACGCGTTGACTTGTTGGGATCCAAATGAGCAGGATCAGTTGTGTTGCAGCAAGCGCACAAAGTTCAACTGTTCTGGCTGGAGATTGACATGACGAAACTCACTTATACTGCGCCGCGGCTGGTCCGCCACGGTTCTGTTGAAGCCGTGACCAAGGGTGCATCTACGGGTAGCGCACTGGACGCGACTTTTCCCACAGGCACCCCCTTTGGCGACCTTACCTTCTCGTAAACGCGTATTCGCTGCTGGGTCGTCGCATTCGGCAGCGAACATTGCCCTTGGCAGGAGCGGGGTTTGACCCAAGAGCTGAACCAGGCCGCCAGCGGCACCCTGACCTTCCGTGCCGTTAACGGCGATGCTGTGCTGACCACGGCACTGGGCGACGGCCTTGCGCTGCTGGATCTGAGAGCCAACGAATATTTCACGCTCAACGGCGTGGGAGCGCTGCTGTGGCGCCGGTTGCAGGCGCCGCAAAGCAAGGCTGAACTGATCCAGGCGGTGCAGGCCGAATACGACGTCGATGCGGCGAGCTGTGCCGGGGATGTCGATCTGATGTTGGATGACCTGATTGCAGCCAAGCTTGTGGATGTTCGCTAGATCACTGCTGTTCCGCTTGCGACGGTTGCGCGCCGCGGACTACCGTCTGCTGGCGGAGGCCATCATCCTGCTGGTCCAGGTTCGCCTTGGTCTCAGCTTTTCCAGTTTGCAACAGCTGCAGCACCAGTTTCTTGGGCCTGATCGGCAAGGGTCGGCGGCGAGGGCGGATGTGCCACGCATCGCCCGGGTCGTTCGCAACGCGGCGCGACTTGTTCCCGGAGCCAGTTGCCTGACCCAGGGGCTGGCCTACCAGATCCTGCTGCACCGGCGCGGCGTTCCTTCCGAACTCAAGATCGGCGTCCGGCACAACGAGCGGGGCGAATTTGCCGCCCATGCCTGGGTCAGCGTGGCCGGGCAGGTGCAGCTCGGGGGTTCGCGGCAGCAAGTCGCGGCTTTCGCTCCAATCGCACAATTCGGCGCTGGCAGAAAATGAGCGGCATTGCGGGCCTCCTGCTGGCCAAGCATAGTCGGGTGGCACGTCCCGAGTGGCTGGATCGCCAAAGCCGAGCCTTGCATATGCGCGGGCCCGACGGGCAGGGGAGCTGGAGCGGGGGCCGGGTTTATCTCACGCACGCACATCGCCATAGCACCGGCTTTGTTGAAAGCAACTTGGCGGCGCCCAAGGCGGGGATCGTCGGGCTTGCCGATATCCGGCTCGACAACCGGGCGGAACTTGCTGACCTGCTTGGTGCCGACGAGCACAGCGCCAGCGATATTGCGCTGGTTATCCTGGCTTATCGCCACTGGGGCCCCGATTGCTGCAGCCGCTTGGTCGGGGATTTCGCCTTCGCCCTTTGGGACGAGGGGACACAGACCCTGTTCTGTGCGCGAGACCAATGGGGTGTGAAGCCGCTGTTTTACGCGCAAAGTGGCGCCGGGTTTTCCTTCGGTTCCGATCCTGGAGCCCTGATTTGCGACGACGACGGGGTCAACGAGCATCGCGTCGCCAGCTTCATTGCAGGTTTTGTGGATGATCCCGCCGCCACCGCCTTAAGCCACATCCGGCGTCTGCTGCCCGGCCATTGGCTGCAGCTCAAGGACGGCGAACTGGTGACGCGGCGCTATTGGGGCGCGGAGGCAGCTCCCGACGCAAGTCTTTCACCTCCTGAAGCGGTCCGCGACCTGTTGCAGCAAGCCGTCCGGGCTCGGCTGCGCGGCGCGCCGGCGATCGGGGCCATGTTGAGCGGCGGCCTCGATTCATCTTCGGTCGTGGCGACTGCGGCACGCCTGCGCCCGGGCGTGAGCCTGCGCACCCTGTCGTTCGACTATCCCGCCACGCCCGAGCTCAGCGAGCGCCGCTACGTCGATGCAGTGCTCGCCGCTTATCCGCTCCAGCCGAGTTTTGTTCCCTTCGACGATCTGGCGCCCTTGCAGGGGGTTTCCCAACTGGCGCTCCGTGATGCGGATCTGCTGTTTGCCCCAGGTTCGGGCAAGATGCTGCGCTTGTTCAAAACCGCAAAGGAACTGGGCGCCACCGTGCTGCTGGACGGCCATGGTGGCGACGAGGTGATCTCCCATGGCTATGGCCGGCTGGCGTGGCTGGCGCAGGCGGGTCGGTGGGGTGCACTCTATGGTGAGTTGCGTGGCGTTGCGGCGACGTTCGACGATAGTCCCAGTCGCGTGTTCCTGCGCTATTTTGCGGCTTATGGGCCGGGGCGCCGGCTGGCGGGGAGGGCGCAGAGGCTTTGGTCGGCATTGCGGCCGCCCGAGACCGGCGCCGTGGGGCCCACCGCCTTTGTCGCGGCCGACTTGGCGAAGCGCAGCTGCCTTGCCGATCGGTATGCCGAGTGGCGGCAGGCGCTGCGGACCGCCCATGCGGATGAGGACAGCCTGCACCGCTGGAACGTGTCGTCGCCTGCGGTGGGGCAAAGTTTTGAGGCGCTGGATCGCGCCGCCACGCTTGCCGGGGTGGAACTGCGCTTTCCCTTCTTTGACCGCCGCCTGGTGTGCTACGCGCTGAGCCTGCCACCGAGCGAAATCCTGCGCGATGGGTGGTCGCGCAGCGTGCTGCGCCGCGCCATGCAGGACATCCTGCCGCCGCAGGTGCAGTGGCGGCGTGACAAGACCGATTTCAGCTCCGAACTGCGGCTTGGCCTCGTCAAGCATCATGGAGGGGAACTCGACGCGTTGGACGGCGACAGCTTCGGGGTTAGCCTGTTCCTGAACATGGACCAAGTGCGGTCGACTATTGCGCGCCTCCGTGCCGACCCGCTTCGGCTCGACGCTGGTGAGCTCTTCGGGCTGTGGCGCGCATTGTTCCTGTCGCTTTGGCTGCAGAGCCGGGCGGCTACCTCATGAGCGGATCTGCTCTCGAGCCGGGCTTTCGCTATCGCCTGTTTGGACTGACGGTGTTGTCCGAGATCGAGATGCCGCAGCTGCCCGCTGCGCCGGTCGGCAGGGTCGACCTCACGATCAGCCGGACCGCGATAGATCATCCGCGGCGTCGCGAGCCCGGTGTGGTGGCCGAGTTCGGGCCGGCAATGCAGTACCTCGCTTGGGAAACGGTCGGTGCGTTTCGCATCCGCAGGGCCGACCTGATCGAGGTCGATCCCAATGCGGGGGTAAGCGATGCCCTGGTGGCATTGCCGCTTTTGGGTTCGGTGATGGCAACGCTGCTGCATCGGCGCGGCCTGCTGGTTCTGCATGCCAGCGCCGCCACGCTCGGTGGGCACGGCATTGCCTTGCTGGGCGATAAGGGCGCCGGCAAGTCAACCACCGCCGCAGCCCTGGTCGCCGCCGGCTATACGCTGCTTTCCGATGATGTGGTGGCGCTGGCCTTTACCGGCGGCAACCGGATCGAAATCCTGCCAGCCTACGGCCAACTCAAGCTTTGGGATGAAGCCGTTGCAGGCCTGGCACCGCTACCCTTGCGTGAGGGGGGCCAGCTACACCCGGCGATTGCCAAGTCGCAATATGGCCTTGCGGCAGGTTTTTCCGCCGAAGCGGCGCCGCTTAGATGCCTTTATGTGCTCGGGCGCGGTGACGCGGCGGGGGTGACGATGGTGGAGCCCGGCGAAGGGCTGGCGGCGCTGCTGCGCTACGCTTACATGGCGCGCTTTGGCGAAGCAGGGTTTGGTCCCAGCATGGCGTCCTATTTCGGGCGCGCTGCCGCCCTCGCCAGCGCTGGCAAGGTGCGCATGCTGCAGGTTCCCGAGGGCGTGCAGCGCATCGGGCAAGCAATTGCCGCACTGGAGCATGATCTGGATCTTAGACCTGCGGGTGAGCTGCGCGCTAATATCGGCGCGATGTAAGTATAAGCCCGGTGCTGTGCTCCATCGGTGCTTCTGGTAGGCCAGATTGGTATTGCAACAATGAGGCGCGCAGCTGTGGCGACAAGGAAATTATTCCGGTGACGACCATGCCGCTGAACAGCCGCAGCTTTGCTCGAACGGCGCTGCTTGCCGCAATTTTGGCGCTGACGAGTTCGGTGCAGGCCAAGGCCGGCGATTATCGGCTTAGTGTCTCGGATCGCATTGCCATCAAGGTGGTGGAGTGGTTGCCCAGCGCCGGCGAATTCCGGGAATGGACCGCGCTCGCCGGAGAAGCGTCGATCGGCCCCAACGGCTCGGTGCCGGTGCCGTTTCTGGGCGAGGCTGCGGCGGCGGGAAAGTCGCCGGCCGAACTGGGCGGGGAGATCAGCAAGGGGCTGCAGCAGGTTTTCGGGCTCAATATCGCGCCCGATGTCACCGTCGGGATCATCGCCTATGCCCCGGTCTTTGTGACCGGCGATGTGCAGGCGCCAGGGCAGTTTCCCTTCACGCCGGGGCTCAATGTCATCAAGGCGGTAAGCCTGGCAGGCGGCGAGCGCATTTCTGCCGATGCCTTGCTGCGCGGTGAGCGGGATCTGATCAGCGCTAGTGGCAGCGCGGAAGTGGCCCGCGGCAAGCTGCACCGCCTGCTGGCGCGGCGCGCGCGCCTCACCGCCGAACTGGATGGGGAAAGCCAGGTGCCGGTCCCGTCCGAACTGAGCGCGGTGGCGGATGGGGCCGCCGTGGTGGCGGTAGAGCAGGCGATCCTACGCGCCAATGCCAGCCGGGCGCAGGCGCAGGCGGCATCGCTGCGCGAGCTGATCAACCTGCTCAATCGCGAGCTGACAACGCTGGCGCAAAAGCAGGCGACGGTGGAGCGGCAACTCGAGATTGCCCGCCGTGAGCTGGGCAATATCAAGTCGCTGGCCAGTGATGGCCTTGCCGCCAATACGCGGGTGTCCGCCATCGAGCAGAATGTGGCGGAACTCGAAACCCGGCTGCTCGATATTGGCACCGCCATTCTGCGCGCCCAGCAAAGCATCAGCGATACCGACCGAAACCTTGCCGCGCTTGACAATGATCGCACGGCCGAGCTCACGGCTGAGCTGCAGCAGGTGGATGGGCAAATCGACGAGCTCAATGTGCAGCTTAATACCCAGCAAGCGCTGATCACGGACGCCATAATTTTGGGCGCCGCGCTGCAGGCCGAAGGGGATGAGCTGGTCGCCTATAGCTATTCCATTGTTCGGGCCGGCAGCGAAACCGCGGGCACCGAAACCAGTGAACTGCAGCCCGGCGACGTGATCCGGGTCACCCGCTCCATCAGGGTTGCGAGGCCATGACGCATCAATTCGGAGGTGGCACCATGCTTGCCCAAACGCTGATGGTGATGTTGCTGGCCTCCTGTTTTGCCCTTGGCGGCGTTCACGCCGAGGAGCGCGAGCTGGGCGGGAGCTTTTTCGATGATTTCGACAGGCTGGACCCTGAGCGCTGGTTCGCCTCCGATGGCTGGAGCAATGGCAATCACCAAAGCTGCGGCTGGTCCAAGAACGAGATCGCGGTAACCGGGGGCGTGCTGCAGGTGGGGTTTTCCCGCAATCCGGCCGCCAACCGGCTCTATCGCTGCGGGGAACTGCAAAGCCATGCCCGGTTCAGCTATGGCACATATGAAGCCCGGCTCAAGACCCCGCCGGAGGCGCCGGGGCTGAACGCGGCCTTTTTCACCTATGGCGGCCCGCCCGTCGGCGAGGTGCATGACGAGATCGACTTCGAGATCCTGCTCAAGGACCCCGCGCGGGTGCAGGCCGGTGGCTATGTCGGTGGCAAGGGCGTGGAACTGGCCACCCCGCTGCTGCCGCAGCCAGCCGCAAAGGCGTTTATCGATTATGCCTTTGTGTGGGAGCCGGGGCGGGTGCGCTACTATGTCGATGGCGCACTGGTGCATGAATTAGGGGAGCCCGCACCGACCCCCGAGCATCAGCAAAAGCTTTATTTCAGCCTGTGGTCCACCGAAACGCTGAGCGACTGGATGGGCAAGTTCCAGGATCCGGGCGCACCCCTGACCATGGAAGTGGACTGGGTGGGCTATACGGCCCCTGGGGAGCGCTGCTTGTTCCCCCAATCGATCACCTGCTGAGGTGCTTGCCCGTGAGCGACAGCACGCCTGAGGCCAATGCGAGCCAGCGGGGCGGGGGCCTGGCCGGCGGCGTCTGCGTGATCATTGCGGCCAAGGATGCTGCCGCAACCATCGGGCGCGCGGTGCGCTCGGCGCTGGCAGAGCCGGAAGTGCGGCGCGTCGTTGTGGTGGATGATGGCTCACGCGATGCCACTGGTGAACTCGCCCGGCGGGAAGGGGCGGGGACGGATCGGGTTACGGTATTGCGGCTCGAGCAGAACCGGGGCCCGGCTTATGCCCGCAACCTCGCCATCCAGAGCAGCGACGAACCGTTCATTGCCATTCTTGATGCCGATGACGCCTTTTTGCCCGGCCGCTTCGAGCGCCTGGCGCAGTTCAAAGGGGCGTGGGATCTGCTGGCCGATGACATCGCCTTTGTGGCCGATCCTGATGTGATCCTGCCCGAACGTTCGATCGGGGAGCCGTTCTATCTAGGTCTGGCGGCGTTCGTGGCCGGCAATCTGGCGCGGGCGGGGGTGAACCGGGGTGAGTACGGGTTCCTCAAGCCTGTGCTGCGGCGCGAAACGCTGCTGCGCACCGGCTGCCTCTACAACCCCGCGCTGCGGCTGGGTGAAGATTATGACCTTTATGCTCGTTTGCTGGCCCGCGGCGCCCGCTTTGCGGTGGTGCGTTCTTGCGGGTATCGGGCGCTGGTGCGAGCCGATAGCTTGAGTGGGCGCCATCGCACCGTTGATCTGCAGCAATTGGTTGAGGTGGACGCGGCGCTGCTGCGTGATCCCAACCTGCCGCAAGCGGCCCGCAGCGCCCTGCTCGTGCATCTGCGCCAAACGCGGGCCAAGTTCGAGCTCCGCCGCTTTCTCGATACCCGGCGGCAGCAGGGCCTTGCGGCAGCCTGCCGCCAACTGGGGTTGAGCGGGCCCGCCTGGGCGGCGGTGGCCGGTGGCATTGTTCGCGACAAACTTGCGACCGGGCAACCGCCGCGTGAGCCGGTGAGGCAGGGGGTGCGTTACCTGCTGTAACGCAGAGGGCTGCGGCGGGGAATTTGAGACGCGGCGCGGATGGCGTAAACCAGGGCCAGCAGCACCACCACGGTTTGGAAGCTGAACTGGTAGAACACCTGCACCTCAACCATGGA
This sequence comes from Devosia sp. Z11_6, assembly GCF_058133665.1. NCBI lineage: Bacteria > Pseudomonadati > Pseudomonadota > Alphaproteobacteria > Hyphomicrobiales > Devosiaceae > Devosia > Devosia sp. Z11_6. The sequence continues at coordinate 171,301 of NZ_JBYUNQ010000005.1, read as the reverse complement.
GGTGCAAAGGATCATGGTCAGGTAACCGGCAAAGAACGCGTTGGCGGCAGAGGGCGCGCGTAGGCTCCAGCGCAGGGTGAGGATGAAGGCCGTTGCCAGCAGCATCACCTGGAGAGCGACGCCGACAATGCCGATCTCGACGGCATTGGACAGGTAGGTGTTGTGGAAATTGAAGCCACTGCGGCTGCCGATGCCGAACTGGGCCCACAAGGCTTCGGCAGGCGCAAAGCCATGCAGCCAGAAGGCCCGAAAACCCATGCCGAACCATGGCCGTTGGCTGATGAAATCGAGCGCAACAGCCCAAAGCTCGGTGCGGCCGGTCAGGGTGACGTCCTTGCCCGAACTCTCGAGCACGAGCTGCATGATCTCGTTCCAGTATGCGGCGATCAGCAGGGACATGGCGGCAGCGAGCATGAGGAGGGCGGCGGCAAGCACCACCCGGTGGGTCGGAGCGAACCAGCGCATGAGCTGCACGATCATGATCAAGGCCGCGCCCGGCAAAACCACGATGATGGCCCCGGCCGATTGGGCCAGCACGATCAGCGGCAAAGCGAGCAGCAGCCCGGCCAGACCGCTCCAGCGTTCCAGCGCTGAGCCGGCCCGGTCGCCCAGGGTGGCGAGAGACGCCAGCAGGAAGACGGACACCGCAGCGGCAAAGGCATTCTTGCTGCCAAAAATGCCGACCCAGGCGCCGATATCGGCACGCACGCGGCCAAACAACACGCTGGCGATCATGGTGAGGAACATCACGACGAAGATTGCGCGCAGGGCAGAGCGCGGCGGCACCCGAACGGCAATGGTGATGGCAATGATGACCGTCAACCAAAGCTGGATGGCACCGCGAAAGGAGTCCGGGGGCGCTTCGGACCACAAGGTCGATGCCAGGCAATAAAGCGGCAGCAGCAGAATAAGCCAGAAGCGCAGGAGGCCCTGGATGTTGTGCTGCAGATTGCTGAGCACCAACACGGCGCCGCAGCCAAGGAACAGGAGGATGGCCCGGCTACCCAGCAGCGGATCGAGTTGCAGGGCGCCGAGGCAGATCGCGCTCAACAGGGCGGCGAGATTGAGGCGCATCTGCCAGCCAAGGCTGAAAGCGCGAGGGGAATGGACTGCGAGCGTCATGGCGACAACTCAACCGAATAGGACGATCGGTGTCCCCTTCGGGCGAGCCGTTCGCGCACAGAAACAGCGAGGCGGCGGATGAGAGCGGGCCGGCGCAGCACCGCATTGGCGGCGGGGCCGAACCGGCGCTGCTTGAGTGCTTCGACCAAGTGTTCATAGGCCAGTTGCTCGCTCAAGATCTGGCGCCGGTGCTCGAAGGCGGCCCGGATGCCGGGAGATGTTGCAGCGTAAGCTCGCGCAAGGTCATCATGGCTCTGCAGCATGGCGCGCGCAGTATCGGTCGACAGCCGATGCGAGAGCGACGCGCTATGCCGCCGGTAATGATAAAAGCTCTGCGGCGTGACGCAAAGCCTTGCACCCTCCAGCACCAGGCGCAGCAGCAGTTCGTAGTCCTCCCCAATGCGCAGCTGTTCGTTGTAGCGCGCGGTTTTGGCGAACTGGCGCCGTATCATCGGCTTGAGATAGCCGAACTGGACGCTGGCTCCGCGCGCCGCCGCGCGTTCCCTGATCAGCATTTCGGGCGTTATGCTGGTTGGTTCCGACAGTTCCAGGCCGCCGAGCAAGCGGTGATGCGGCGCTGCTCCCTCCATAAAGAAAGCCAGGTCGTCGGCGACAATGTCGGCCTGAAAGGCACGGGCCAAGTGCAGCAATTGCGCCAGTCGGTCGGGCTCGATCAGGTCATCGGCATCCACAACGGCAACCCATTCGCCCCGTGCTGCGTCGAGAGCCGCATTGCGTGCGGCTGCCGGCCCGCAATTCCGTGGCAGGGCAAGCAGCCTGAGCCGAGCATCGCTCGCCGCAAGGGAGCGGATGATCTCGACGCTGTTGTCACAAGAGGCATCATCCACCACGATCAGTTCCAGCTTGGCATGACTCTGGCCGAGCACCGATTGGATCGCAGTGGCCAGAAAGGGTGCGCCGCAGTGATTGGCCATGACGACGCTGACCAGCGGCTCACACCCCGATTGCACAAGGTGCCCGGTCACCGAAGGTCCCGCTCGCTGGGCCGGAGGCCCCCGAAACTCACCGGCTGCCCTTGCGCACGAGCACGACGACGAGCGTGCGCAGCAAAATGCTGAGATCGTTGGGCATCGACCAGGTGTGAACATAGTGCTCGTCGAGCGCCACGCGGCTGTTATAGTCCAGATCGCTGCGGCCGCTGACCTGCCAAAGCCCGGTGATCCCCGGCCTGGCGCTCCAATAGGCCGAGATCGCGTCGGCATAACGGGGCACTTCGGCCTGAACGATCGGCCGCGGGCCGACAAGGCTCATCTCGCCCTTGAGCACATTGATCAGTTGCGGCAGCTCATCGAGGCTGGTGATCCGCAGGAATTGACCGAGCGGCGTGATGCGGGGGTCAGCGCAAAGCTTTTGGCTGGCGTTCCATTCGGCTCGGGCCCCCGGCGAGGCCTCCAGATGGCGGGCAAGCACCTCGGAGGAGTTGACCACCATGGAGCGGAATTTGAGACAGCGGAAGCGCCGCCCCTTATAGCCGATCCGCTCATGGGCGAACAACACGGGACCAGGATCCCAGGTGGCGATCATCATTGCAATGATGAGCATGGCCGGCAGCGCCAGGAACAGCAGGATGGCGGCCGCGCCTATATCGAAACTGCGCTTCAGCTTGCCCCCGCGCGGCAGTTCCGAGAACGACGGAATTCGGGAAACATCAGAATTGACCAGCGACATTCGTGCCTTGCCTCAACCATACCGACGCGACCCCAGTCCGGATTGCTTCCGTGGCGTGCTCCACCGGCGGCCCATCTCGCCCAAGGCGGAATGAACGCGCTGTTGGCACCAGGCAGAAAGTAATCCTCGAAGACAGGGTGATATGCGTCCCAAGCCGCGAGTTAACAAAACATGAATGAGGAAGATAAACAATGCCCAGAACGCATACGGTCTATGCGTAATTCTGGTCAACCAAGTTCATTACGTTGTTTTCTGAGCATGAATAGTACAACTACTTACAGTATTGGTGGAGTTGCGGATACTTTAACTGAGTAAAGGCGAGCGGGTGAGAAGAGGGTCTCGCATTGGCCTTCTTCAGGCGCCGTAGTGACGGGCCTGTCTGGTGCCGAAAAGGCCTCCCACAACGCCGAGATGCAGCACGCCCCGAAGCAGGTTCTTGCGCCAAGCTATGGGCGACCACGCTGTTGCGAGGGTCAGTCCCAAGCACAACGCCGCCTTGGCGCTGGCGAGCGCTACCGCTCGCGGCCGGTTCTCGCCGGTTGCGAGCAGCCGCGCTCCATAGGTCTGCCCGGAGCGAAAGCGGCGCCGGACGAGCCAGCCTAGGCCGGTGCGGCTTGCCGGAACGGGCTCATAAACCCAAGCCTCGGGCGCAAAGGCAATGTGGCCGCCCGCGTCGGTGAGGCGGTAAAAGAACTCGGTATCCTCGCCACCCGTTTGCCCCAAGCCCAGGTCAAAGCGCATCGACTTGACCTCAGCGGTGCAGCGCAGCAGGACGTTGCAAGTATAGCCGGTGCGGATCCCGCCCCCGGTTTGAACCGGCAGGGTGGAATGAAAATCACCCACGCGCTGCCAAGCGGGCACCGAAGGCTCGTAAAGCGCGCGCGCCGGGCCTAGCACCACATCGGCCTGGGTCTGCCGGGCAGTGTTCAGAAGCGCTTTCAACCAGCTCGGCGAGACCAGTTCATCATCATCCACAAAGGCGACGAAATCGGCATCGGCGTGCTCGAGGCAGGCATTGCGCGCCAGCGAGATATTGGCCGAGGGGACATGAAGGTAGAGCAGGGAAAAGGGAAAATCGGCGCGCTGCGCCTCCACCAGGGACGCTGCCGATGCGACCGCATCATTGTCGGCGACCAGCACGCGGATCTGGGCGCCGGTAGCATCGATCGCGGCGATCGAACCCAGTGTTAGGGCAAGGTGCGGTCGCCGGAAGGTGCAAACACAAATATCGACACTTGTTGAAGCGGCCGGCGGGCTGTCGACAGCGGGGACTTGTGCAACAGCCTCGGTCACGCCAACGCCCCCGCTGCCTGCGTCTTGCCGCTGCCAAGGCTCGCTAGCCTCGCTACCAGCGCGCGGCAGTCTTCGGCTCCATGGGCAAACTGGGTCGGCTCCGCCTGCGCAACAGCAGCGGCCAGCCTCTCCATCCGCTCGGGCGTCAGTTGCGCCACCATATTGTCGAGGGTCGCGGCTGCAATATCGGGCACAACGACGCCGAGGCCGTGGCGCTGGAGATAACCGGCCGTTTCCGTGCCGGCCACGGCGACGGGAATGGCGCCAAACAGGCAGCTTTCATAAAGCCGGTTGGGCAGCAGCCAGGCCGAGTTCTGGCCTTCCTCGAAGAAATCGATCGCCCAGCTTGCATCCACCTCGGCATAAATCTGGGGCAGCTCGGCAGCACTGTAGGGCCCCAGAAAGTGCAGATGGGGGTGCCCGGCAACCTGCGCGAAGAAATCGCGAAATCCGCTCAGCGCGGGCCGGCCGCGAAGCACGACCTCCACCCTGCCGTCGCAGCGATCGCTTAGGGCGGCGAGCGCATCCAGCGAGCGCTGGCAGCGTAGCGCCCCGAACCAGCCGATCCTGACCACCCCGTTTGGGCGCACTGGGCGCGGGGCTGGGGGGATGGCGCCCTGGGTCAGCAGCACCTTGTTTTCGAGGAGCAGGGTGGGAAGACTGCTCTGCGCATCAAAATAATGGCGCAGAAAGCCGGGAGAACTCGTGATCAGCAGCGCTGCAGTGCTCGACCAGTGCCGCTCCGCTGCGCGCAAGCTGCGCCCGAGCCAATCCTGGCGCAGCAGCAAACGATGGATGTCGAGGCATTCATAAACCAGCTGGGGCTGCCGGGCCCATCGGTTTTGCAGCCGCCCCGCCAGGGGCAGCATTTCGAGATTGCGGGCAATGATAAGGTCCGGCCTGGGCCAGTTCGCCAAGCGGCTGGTGATGCGCAGCAAGCCGCGGAAGACGGCTGCGAGGCGTTGCGTAAACCGGGCGTCGAAAGTGTGCCCGAGGCAAACGCAATGCTGCACCTCAAGCTCGGGCACTACCGCGCCGCCGCGCAGAAAGCCGGCAACGGAAACCGTTGCGCCGCCCGCGCGCAACATGGCAATGCGGCGTGCCACCGCCGGATCGGCCAGGTTGGGAACGAGATAAACGATGCTCGGCATGGCGCGGTCTCCCGCAGCAGCACTATTGCAGGCAGCGCTCCGCACAAGCGTTCAAACGCTTAGGGAGTGCTCCGAATAGTGGCGCGGGAGGTCGGGTCCTTGCCCTTGGTGCGGCCCTTCTAGCGGGGCTAGTTGCCCTGTTCGAGCTTCTGCTCGACCTTTTTGCGGCTATTGCCGACTTCCTGAACGGCTTCCTTCACTTCCTCCTGGGAAACGCCTTCCTTGCGGGCTTCATAACGAACCTCATGGTCCTGCCCGCCAGCAACGCGTGCCCGGTCCTGGGCGCGCCCACGCGCGGTGTGTTGGTTTGACATTGCAGCCTCCTTGCTCCGTTAACCCTCCTAACGCGAGGGGTGGCCCCATGTTTCCACGCCAGCAACGAAGGGCTCCAATCGCCGGCTCACGCGTTGAGTGCAACAACGCCGCCGGCTGCATCTGGCCGACATTGCGCCACGGGCGAGGCAAGGGAGTGATATTGTGGGCCAAACCATTGAACTGACGGCGAGCGACGGCGCGCGCATTGCGGGTTACCGGGCTGATCCCGAAGGGCCCGCCAAAGGCGGCGTCGTGGTGATCCAGGAGATCTTTGGCCTCAACCATCATATCCGCGCCGTGTGCGACCGCTTTGCGGCGCAGGGTTACCTTGCCGTGGCACCGGCCATGCAGGATCGCTGGGCCCCCGGCTTCGAGGTCAACGATTACGGCCCCGAGCAATTCGCCAAGTCGCGGGCCTTCTTTGGCAGCTTCCGCCCGGAGCAGGGTCTTGCCGATGTGGCCGCCGCCGTTGAGGTGGCAAAGGAAGCGGGCAAGGTCGGCATCACCGGCTATTGCTTTGGCGGCATGGTGACCTGGCGCGCCGCGCATGCGGGGCTCGGGCTTGCCGCGGCCTCGGGTTTTTATGGCGGCGGCATCCCCAATTACATTGATCTGGCGCCCACCATCCCCATCGAAATGCATTTTGGCGATCGCGACACCGGCATCCCTCTCGAGCAAATCGAGCAGTTGCGCGCCCGCTATCCCCAGATGCCGGTATATTTGTATCCAGCGGGGCACGGCTTTTTCAACGATGAGCGGCAGTCCAGCTATGACGCGGCGAGCGCCGCAACGGCGTGGCAGCGGACGCTGGACTTTTTCGCGCAGCATCTGCAGTGAGCACCGGGGCCGCCATGCCCGCACCGGGTGGAGCGCGGGAACAGCTCGCCGCCCACTGGCACCTGCTGCAGCGGGACTTCGCCGCAAGCCAATGCGCACGTCTGTCGCTGCGCAAGGCCTGGCTCGTCGCGATGCTGCTCGATCATGTGCCCGACCGGATCTGGGACGCCTGCATCGAGGCGGGCGCGCCATTGCCCCATGGCGCCCCCGATCTTCCCTCTTATCGCGCCTGGCTGCGCTCCAGCGCGCCGGCCTTGGCCGATATTTTCGCCCTGGTGGCGCTACAGCCGGACGGCCCACGCCTCGAACTGCTCCCGGTCGCCGTGCCGGCCGAAGCGGTCGAGGCGCTCCCCGTCGAGGACTTCATGATCAGCCTTTACAACGACAATCACATCCAGCAGCTGATGCTCACGACGGCCGCCGGCGCCATCCCGGCCCATGACCGGCTCGCAGCCGCCATGGAAAGCCTGGGCAAGGAACTGGACTTGGTCCGCCCCTGATTCGGAAGCGGCACGAGCCAGGGCGAAGATCTGTTATGTAGGGAAGAAAACTGGTGCTGCCGGACAGGATTGAACTGTCGGCCTCCCCCTTACCAAGGGGGTGCTCTACCACTGAGCTACGGCAGCATTGGGTGGTTGCGGGGCAGTGCCCGGCGACCGCGGCTCTACTGCCATAGGCCTTGGCTCGACGCAAGGCTAAAAAGCTTTTATAGGCAAGCTTCACTCGTGTTGATCACCATGACCAAATCCACCCAAGCCCTCCAACGTGAGCAAAGATTGGCCGCAAAGCTGCGTGAGAATCTCAAGCGCCGCAAAGGTCAGGCCAAAGCTCGGGCCGATGCGGACACGCAGGCGCCCCCTTCTGCGCCGGCAACACCGCCGGTCAAGGATCCGTAAACCATTTTCAGGCGAACTATCTTGCCTGTTTCCACCGGTGCCGGCCCACAGGCTCTCGCTTCGAGGCTCGGGCAGGCACCACGCTCGCTTCCCGGGGTTTGCGCCCCACACCCAGGATTTCTCCCAAATGGATCGCATTCGTCTGGTCGGCGGCAATGAACTGCGGGGCGAAATCCCCATCTCGGGCGCGAAAAACGCCGCCTTGCCGCTGATGATCGCCTCGCTGCTGACCGATGAGCCGCTGGTGCTGCAAAATGTGCCGCGCCTTGCCGACGTCAAGCAGCTCGAGCGTATTCTCGAGAATCACGGCGTCGATATTGCCGTGCATGGCCGCCGCCGCGGCGAGGAAGACGCTGTTGGCCAGCGCATGACGTTCCTCGCGGCAGATATCGTCGACACCACGGCCCCCTACGACCTCGTCAGCAAGATGCGCGCCAGCTTCTGGGTGATTGGCCCCTTGCTGGCTCGCTGCCACGAAGCGCGGGTTTCACTGCCCGGCGGCTGCGCCATCGGCACGCGCCCCGTGGATTTGTTCCTGTTCGGGCTCAAGCAGCTTGGCGCCAGCATCGATATCGACGACGGCTATGTGGTCGCCCGCGCTCCCAAGGGCGGCCTGCGAGGCGCCCATATCGTTTTTCCCAAGGTTTCGGTTGGCGCCACCCACACCATCCTGATGGCAGCCACGCTCGCCAAGGGCACGACGGTGATCGAAAATGCCGCCCAGGAACCCGAGATCACCAATGTCGCCGAGTGCCTAGTCGCCATGGGCGCTGACATCACCGGCATCGGCACCCGCACGCTGACCGTGGTCGGCGTCGACAAACTCCATGGCGCCACCGTGGATGTGATTCCCGACCGCATCGAAACCGGCACCTTTGCCATGGCCGCGGCTATGACCGGTGGCGATGTGCTGCTGCGCGGCGCCCGCGCCGAGCACCTGCAGTCAGCCTTGGGCATTCTGGGCCAGACCGGCTCGGAGATCATCATCGAGGACAAGGGCATTCGCGTGCGCCGCAACGGCAACGGCATTCAGCCCGTGGATGTGGAAACCGATCCTTTCCCGGGTTTTCCGACCGATCTGCAGGCCCAGTTCATGGCGCTGATGACCATGTCGACCGGCGTATCCAAGATCCGCGAAACCATCTTTGAGAATCGCTACATGCATGTGGCCGAGCTCGCCCGCTTTGGCGCCGATATCCACGTCGATGGGCAGGTGGCGACCATCACCGGCAAATCCCAGCTCAAGGGTGCCCAGGTCATGGCGACCGATCTGCGCGCTTCGGTGTCGCTGGTGATCGCCGGGCTCGCTGCGCGCGGGGAAACGGTGGTCAACCGCATTTACCATCTGGACCGGGGTTTCGAACGCCTCGAAGACAAGCTCAGCCGCTGCGGCGCCGAGATCGAGCGCATCGCGGGCTAACTGACGAGGGCCGGTTCTGTTGTGAACCGGCCCTATTTCTTGGCAAGTGCCTCAGCGGCAGGAGGCCACATCCACCAGGGCGTCCCGCTCGCGCGGGCCAACAACGCTCACGAGCTCGATCCGGAATGGCTTGCCAGATAGGGCAATCGCCGTGGCGCGGTGATTGCCGTCGAGGATGAAGTGCTCGCTTGGCGCGAACCGGTAGGTCGGCAGTTCAAGCTGGAGTGGCCCCGGGCTGCTTGCCCACTGCGCCACGAAATACTCGACGCTCGCCCGGTGCTCGGCCGGTATGCGGGCGAAGTTCTCCACCACATCGCCCATCCGCATCTGCTGCGAGGCGAGCCAGTGCAGGAAATGCGGCATGATCCGCCCGAGGCTCTTGCGGAAAAATGTATGAAAGCCGAGCAGTTCCTGGCGATTGGTCAAAATCCGACGCTCAATGGGCCAGCGTTCGGCGGCGAATCGCTCCCAGTTCAACCCAACCGTGATGTCGGGAAACCGCTCCCGGTAATCTGCGGCGGTCAGCTCGGGAGGGCGGAGCAGCGTTTGAGTCATAGTCGATTTGTATTTGTGACAATAACGTGACGCAAGAGCTCTGCCGCGCCCGGGCAATGCTCCGGGCCAGCACAGCTTTTCTGAGGGTCGTGACATTGCCCGCGAGGGGGCAAGCTTGTAGATCAGCTAAAGGGTGCCCAGATAGGCGTATTCCCACCCATACAAGGCTTGCCCCATGACCGTTCTGAAGCTCCTCGCGCTTGATAGCGAAGATCTGGAAGTGATTTCCGCCCATGTGCAGGATGCCGTGGTGCGGGTCAGCGACATGGGCTATGCCCGCGCCGATCGCCGCTTCGCCCTGCTGATGAACCGCTTCGATTGGGAAAGTGCCGATGCCCGCGGCAAGGGCTTGCGCAAGCGGGCCGGCCTGCACTTCGATAGGGTCAGCCATGTGGCGATTGCCGGTTTTGATCCCAATGCGCGCGATGGCGTCCTGGAATTGCTCGCCGTTACCTTTTCGGTTACCGACGATCCCGCTGGCATTGTCGAACTCAGCTTTGCCGGCGGTGGCACGGTGCGACTGACGGTGGAGTGCCTTGAGGCCCGGCTGGCTGATCTCGGCGCCGCCTGGGCGGCCGCTGCCAAGCCAGCCCACAGTCTCGAGTAACCATAAGGCCGCCTGATGCCCCTTCGCCTAAACACTGTCCAATCCGATTTTGAAGCGCAATTTGCCGCCCTGCTGGGTGGGAAGCGCGAAGCCTCGGTCGAGGTGGGCGATGTTGTTGCCGGCATCATTCGCGATGTGCGCACTTCAGGCGATGCGGCCGTGGTGGAGCTGACCAATCGCTTCGACAACGCGGGCGTGACCGCCCAGACCCTGCGCTTCACCCCCGAAGAAATCGACGCTGCCGCGGCCCAGGTGAGCGCCGATGTGGTGGCGGCGCTGCAAACCGCCCATGACCGAATTCGCTCGCATCACGAAAAGCAGTTGCCGCAGGATCATGTCTATACCGACGCGTTGGGCGTAACGCTCGGCAGCCGCTGGACCGCCGTGGATGCCGTGGGCATCTATGTGCCGGGTGGCCTGGCCTCATATCCTTCCTCGGTGCTGATGAACGCCGTGCCCGCGCGCGTTGCAGGTGTTGACCGCATCGCCATGGTAGTGCCCACGCCCAACGGGCAACTGAGCTCCTCCATTCTGGCGGCAGCGCGCATTGCCGGGGTGTCCGAGATTTATCGTGTTGGCGGTGCCCAGGCCGTGGCCGCTTTGGCCTATGGCACGGCAACCATCGCCCGGGTCGACAAGGTCGTGGGCCCCGGCAATGCCTATGTCGCGGCGGCCAAGCGCCAGGTTTTCGGGCAGGTCGGCATCGACATGATCGCCGGCCCGTCCGAAGTGCTGGTGATCGCCGACGGCTCCGCCAATCCCGCTTGGATAGCGGCCGATCTTATTGCCCAGGCCGAGCATGGCGGCGGTGCCCAATCCATTCTCGTCACCACCGAGCCGGACCTGGCCGACGCGGTTGCGGGCGAAGTGGATCGCCAGCTTTCCTTGCTGCCCAAAGAGGGCCTGGCGCGTGAAGGCTGGGACGTATTTGGCGCCATTATCGTCGTGCGTTCGCTCGGCGAAGCCGTGGAACTGGCCAACCGCATCGCTTCCGAGCATGTGGAACTGGCCGTCGACGATCCGCAGGCGCTGGTGCCCCGCATCCGCCATGCCGGCGCGCTGTTCCTGGGCCATCACACCCCCGAAGCCATTGGCGATTATGTCGGTGGCTCCAACCATGTGCTGCCCACCGCCCGCTCTGCTCGCTTTGCCTCGGGGCTGGGGGTGCTCGACTTCATGAAGCGCACCTCTATCCTGGGCTGCACGCCGGGTTCGCTCGCGGCGCTCGCTGACCCAGCCATCACCATTGCCAATGTGGAAGCACTCGAAGGACACGGGCGCTCCATCGCTATTCGGCTAAACCGTTGAGCATTTCGATGGAGCTACGATCGGCAAGCGCGGAAACGGACCGCCTCGTGACGGTCACGCTCGATCCCAACACCATCACCTCGATCAATCCCGACGAGGTGCATGAATGGCGCATTGCCATCTATGACCTCCTGGAAGACAACAGCTTCCGCCCCGCGCGGGTGGATGCTGTGGGACCCTTTGCGCTGCATATGTCGATCATAGGCAACTATATCGTGCTCGATGTGCGCCATCCCGAAACCTTCCAGCCCATTGCGGCCCATTACCTGTCGCTGACCCCGTTCCGCAGCCTGATTCGCGATTATTTCCGCATTCGCGACAGCTATTACGAGGCGATCCGCTCGGCCCAGCCGTTCCAGATCGAAACCGTCGACATGGCCCGCCGGGGCATGCATGACGAGGCGGCTGAGCTGCTGCGCACGCGCCTTGCCAACAAGCTCATTATCGATCTGCCCACCGCGCGGCGCCTTTTTACCCTGGTGTGCGCCGTCCAGCCCTATGCCAGCCGGATCGACCAGCGCAAAAGTGAGCTGCCGAGCGTTTTGTTCGTATGCTCGATGAACTCGGTACGCTCACCGATTGCCGCCGCGCTCGCGCGCCAGCTGTTCCCCGGGCGCCTGCTGGCCCGCTCGGTCGGGGTGAATGGCGGGGTGGCCGACCAGTTCGTCCATGAGGTCATGGCCGAAATCGGCATTGATATGTCGGTGCACACGCCCCATATCCTGGATGAACTCGTCGCCAACCGCTTCGACCTCGTTGTCACCCTTTCGGATGACGCCCCCGGGGCCGTGGAGCGCAAGGGCCTTGAGGCCAATGAGGTCCAGCATTGGCCCCTGGCTGATCCCTCCAGTGTGGAAGGCAATCGCGAGACAGTTCTTGGGGCCTATCGCGAGCTTCGCGACAGCCTGCGCCGGCGCGTGCGCGAGCAATTGGAGCCACTGGTTTCCGGTGGTTCACAAGTCCCTTGAATTCCGTTAGGTTGCGCGCAATTTCAGGACCCCGGCCGGCAGAACCTGCCCGCTGGGTTTCTTTTCAGGAGTTTTCATGGCGAAAGAAGAAGTCCTTGAGTTTCAAGGCACCGTAGTAGAGCTGCTTCCCAACGCGACCTTCCGGGTCAAGCTGGAAAACGATCACGAGATCATTGCGCACACTTCGGGTCGTATGCGCAAGAACCGCATTCGCGTGCTCACCGGGGACAAGGTGTTGTGTGAAATGACCCCTTATGACCTGACCAAAGGCCGCCTGACTTTCCGCTTCCGGTAAGGCCATTTGATGGCCACCCGTCCGGAACTCATTCTGGCATCTGCCTCGCCCCGGCGTTTGGCTCTGCTCAATCAAATCGGCATCGAGCCTGAGCACCTGGTGCCCACCCATGTCGATGAAACCCCCGAGAAGGCCGAGTTGCCGCGCAAGCTGGCAGCCCGTTTGGCTGATCTCAAGGCACTGACTGCCCAGCACAAGGCCCGCACGGCCGGCTTTGGCGGCGAAGCCTTGGTGCTGGCCGCCGATACGGTGGTGGCGGTGGGCCGGCGCGTCCTGCCCAAGGCCGAAACCATGGAAGAGGCTGCCAATTGCCTCAGCCTCTTGTCGGGCCGCTCGCATCGCGTCTTCACCGCGATCACCGTGCTCACCCCCGGCGGGGCCAAGCGCCAGCGCATTGTGGAAACGCGCCTGCGCTTCAAGCGCCTGTCGGTGCGCGAAATGGAGGCCTATCTCGCCAGTGCCGAATGGCAGGGCAAGGCCGGCGGCTACGCCATCCAGGGCATCGCGGGAGCTTTCGTGATCAAGCTCTCGGGCTCCTATTCCGGGGTTGTCGGGCTGCCCCTGACGGAGACTGCCGCGCTGCTGGCCGGCGAGGGCTATCCCGTGCACTTCAACTGGCTCAACAAATCCAGCCATTCAGGCGTGTGATGGCCCGGTTACCCACAACCAAGCCCTGTCCCATCTGCGGCAAGCCGCCGGTGGAAAAATTCCGCCCCTTCTGCTCGGCGCGCTGCGCCGACGTGGATCTCAACCGCTGGTTTACCGGCGCTTACGCCATCCCGGCCGAGCCCATTGGCGATGGGGAAGGGGGCGCTGGCGTGCCCGACGGCAGCGAGGAAGACGACGAGTTCTAAGCCCAAGACACGATTTGGTTTTCCACACGCTGCTTTGGCTCTTGCACCGGCAAAACCGATCTCCTATAAGGCCCTCGGCTTCAGCCAAGGCGGTTCACCCCGCCACTGCCCGGGTAGCTCAGTTGGTAGAGCAGCGGATTGAAAATCCGCGTGTCACTGGTTCGATTCCGGTCCCGGGCACCACTTCTTTCTCCAAAATCTGCTAGTTCTAAGTGGTCCCCTTCTTGGGACCAGCTTTCGCCATACGCACTGCCGTCTTTCTCGACACTTTGTGCCATTCATGGCAGATGGAGGCCAGCAAGAGGAGTGGCGATGCACGTCTATGTTTTCAGCGGCCAGGGATCGATCATCGGCTATTCCCCCGATCTGTCCGGGGCCAATCTGCCTGAACGGTTTGGGCCATGGGCCATGACCCGTGCACTCGACATGGTGGCGGGGGAAACCCAGCGGCCTTCCGTGGATACCGAGGCTTGCCTGAACGACATCGAGGCAGTCGGCTATCATCTCACCGAGCGGGGCCAGAGGATCACTGCCGACCAGGAAGCGGTCCGCACCACCGCACCCGTGCGCCGCACCTCGGCTTAGGCGCAAGTCGTTAGGCTTCGAGCTTGCCACCCACCGGTAGATAGGGGCTGCGAAAACCCATGGCCATCCATGCTCCCAACAGCTTGGCAAAGAACGACACGGACTGATGCTTGCGATTGGGCACGTCGCCGGGAAGCACCGAGGGATCGGGCAGGTCGGAGGTCATGGTGCGCATCTCCACCGGCGGCAGCGCCTCTTGGGGCCAAAGGCCAGCGTAAAGGCTGAACCAGTGCCCGCCCTTGAAATCAAGAAACACCGGCGTGTTGCAGCATGTTGCCACGACGCGCCGCGTGCCCGCGTCGGGCGACAGGCGGAATTCGCGTAAACTGCCGAGCCCGCCCAGGAACGTGACCCGGTCCTTGCGGTAAAGAACGAACCTGGTGGTACCGTGTTCGCCAAGGATCGGCGCTGCGCCCTCCAGTTGTTCGAGCCGGGCCCCGGCTTGCCGGCAACTGCTGCAGCAGCATTCGGTGCTGATGATGGGTGCGCCGCTCAGCACAAGGCGCACCTGGCCGCAGCGACACCCGATCTCGTTTATCCCCTTCATTGCCGGCTTCTCCCTTTCTCGTCTGGCCCGCCACGCTATGAAGCACAGGACGTTGACGGGGCGGTGATTCCGACACGGCAGCGGCAAGCTTTGCCGGGGCAGGGCCGGGTGACGCCAGCCAAGGCTGACGCCGCCCTTGTTTGCCCCAGCAAATGGCTTTTCGAGGGAAAACCAATCAGGCGGTAGGGCGAACCAGGCGATGGGCAATGGCAAAGCCGATGCGGCCGGTGAACAGCGTCAGCACAAAGGCGATGGGCCAGGCGGTGATGAACTGGCGTGGCCAGGCCTGCAGCCACTCGGTGGTCGGCCCCATCACCAGCAATCCCATGATGCCGGACATGGAAAGGGCCATCATGAAGGTGATGCAGAGCTGGGCTACGAGGAGGGTCTTCTTGTCGGTCATTGCGGTTCTCTCAAAGGAGGACGGCACATGACGAAAGCTCGCTTCCGCCAGGCACCATCCCGATATGGGTTGATGCCGTGGGTTCGCTGGAGCGACTGTATCCCGCTTGCGCAGGGGCCGGAATAACCACACCGGCCTCACAATTTTTTCGACTCGAAAGTTTTAGCTCAAAACGCGCCTGGCCGCAAACCGCCAGCTCACCGTCTTGTGCGGCTTCTTGACTGAACCAGGGTTGGACGCGGGCGTTAGCTGGCATTCCATTCAAAGGTGCACAATGCCTGCCAAGCTCAAACCTCTCAGCCAGCAGGTGATTGTGATCACCGGCGCGACCAGCGGCAATGGCCTGGCTACCGCCGAGCAGGCGGTGCGCCGCGGCGCCAAAGTCGTGCTCGCTGCCCGCAGTGCCGATGACCTGGAGCGGGTGGCGGTCCGCCTGCGAGCTGGGGGAGGGGAGGTCGCGATCTGCCCGGCCGATATGGCCGACGATGCTGCGGCCGAGCGCATCGCGCAAGCGGCCATCGACAGCTTTGGTGGCTTTGACACCTGGGTCAACAATGCGGCGGCGGCCACTTATGGAACCATGGAACAGGTGACGCTCGCGGATCATCGCCGGGTATTCGAGGTGAATTATTTCGGCGTGCTGATGGGCTCGCTGGTCGCCGCGCGCCATCTGCGCGCTAAGGGAGGCGCGATCATCAATCTAGGCTCAGTGCTGTCGGACCGCACCATGATCTTGCAGGGTCCGTATTCAGCCTCCAAACACGCCGTGCAGGCGGTGACGGACGCCCTGCGCATGGAACTGGAGGAGGAGGGGGCGCCCATTTCGGTCACCCTGATCAAGCCCGGCGCCATTCATACGCCGTTCCCCGAACATGCCCGCAATTATCTCGATGCGCCCCCGCGCCTGCCGCCCGTGCTTTATGATCCTGAGCTGGTGGCCGACGCGATCCTGTTTGCCGCCGAGCATCGGCGGCGGCAGCTTTATGTCGGGGGCGCCGGTTTCCTGATTACGCTGGCCGGACGGCTGGCGCCGCGCTTAACGGATCGTTTGCTGGAGGGCGTGGGGCGGCCGCTGCAGATTGCGCCCCGGGAGCCGGGCGACCCAAGCCTGCGCGACAATCTCTATCAGCCTCGTACGGACGGCAAGCGCGAGGGCAACCAAAACTTCCATGTGCGCCGCCACAGCACTTTGCTGGCGGCGCAAAAGCATCCCCTGGCTGCCACGCTGATCGCCGGGTTGGTGGGCGCGGTGGTTCTCAGTGCGCTGCAAGGGAGCGGGGGCAAGTCCCCGCACAGCTAAAGCGCTCCCCGCCGGGCAAGGCGGGCAAAAGCTGTTGATCCCGGCAGCTTTTTGCTTGCTGGCGATTAATCCTTCTTGCCGTTGTTCGCACCGGGCCCGTTGCCGTTGCCGTTGTTGGAGCCAGGGCCGGTGTCGCCTCTGCCAGGCCCCTTGTCGTCTTGATCGTGGTTGTGACCCGGCCCGCCGCCTGGATTGCCGCCATTGCCTTTGCCGTTGCCGTTATTGCCCTTGTCGTTGCCGTGATCATCCTTGTCAGGTTTGTCGGGGCCATTCCCATGGGCGTTCCCGTTATTTCCTGGTCCGGGACCGCCATTGCCGGGGCCGTTACCACCGTTGCCTTGGCCCCCGCCGTTGTTTCCACCGTTGCCGTTGCCGTTGCCGTTGCCGTTGCCCTGGCCATTGCCATTGTTGCCGTTCCCGGCTCCGCCGTTTCCGTTTCCGTTTCCGTTTCCGTTTCCGTTTCCGTTTCCGTTTGCGTTCCCGCTGTTTCCGTTCCCGTTATTGCCACCGTTGCCGCTGTTGCCAGAACCATTGCCGTTGCCGGCACCGTTGTTCCCGCCGCCATTGCCGGTGCTGCCCCCGTTATTGTCGGATGGCGTTGTGCCGGGTCGTCCTGGATCGGGTTGGGTGCCGCCGTCCGGTTGAGGGTTCGACTCGCTCGCCGTCGTGGAGGTGCTGGCCGGTTCGGCGGGAGCGCTGGATGGGGCAGCACTTGGCTGAGTGACGATCTCGCCGACCTCGGGGCCGACCGAAGCGGACTCGCCGGCTGCAACGCTGGCAACCTGCCCGCTATCATTGTCGCTGACCGAAACCTCGCCGCGCTCCACATCGACGCGCGATGCGGTGTCGCTGGTTTGCACGGAAAAGCGGGTGCCCTTAACTACGGCCGCGAGATAAGGTGTTTCCACCGCGAAGTGCTCGACATTGCGCACTTCGGCTTCCACGCCAACTTCGCCGAAATACTGGCGCACAGTAGTATAGGGCAACGCGCCGGCAGCCGCGTCAAAGATCTGAACCTGGGTGCCCGGGCTAAGATCAAGCCGCTCTTTGCCGCGCGTAAAGGTAACCCGCCCATCGGTAGCGGTCTGGATGGGTCGGTTGTCGGGCACCACGTCGCCGCGTTGCAGCTGCACCCATTGGCCGTTTTCAAGCGCGAACACCCCGCCGCGCAGCCGCTCGGCGACCCAATCGTCCGCCCAGCTTACACTTGTGGCCAAAGCAAAGGCGGCAACAGTCAGGAGGCCGGTACGCATGAACCGGCGGGATAAACTTGGGGAACGCATGAAAACACTCCAGAATTCATGGTAATAATGCCAGTGGAGTACCAGTAAACCCTTAAGATGTTCGGCAAAGTGGCGGCCAGCTGCGCGCGATATTTTAAGGCAATGTTAACCACGTTTGGTGCCAAGTGCGTGGATCACCGGAGCGCTTCGCATGAATCCCAAGTCCCTTGCCCTGCTTGCCTGCATCTCGCTGGCGGCTGTTCCAACCGTCGCGCAGGGCGCCGAGGCCTTTGCGCAGCTCGATGTGCCGGCGCTGCCGACCGAGTACGAAGTGGCTGTCGACTGGAGCGGCTTTTACGCCGGTGTTCTGGGGCAAGCCGTGGTCGGCCCGGACTCCACTGGCGGCATCGCCGCCGCTCTCGGCTATAGCTGGGCCGCTGGTGAACTGATCCTGAGCGGTGAAGCGGGCGTAGCCAGGTTTGGCGACGGCAGCGTCGATCTCTTCGCCCTGGCTCGCGCCGGCTTTCTCCCAAGCGAAACCCTGATGATCTTTGCCCTGGCTGACCTCGGCACCAACTCGGACACGGATGCCTTTGCCGGCCTCGGCGCCGGCGCCGAACTGGCGCTGTCCGCCAATTTTTCGCTGCGTGGGCAGTATGAGTACCGCACCGATCTCTCGTCGGACGATGCCCGCCACCTCGCCGCCTTCGGCTTTGCCTATCGGTTCTAGCGCGCTCGCCCCCCGTAACTCTCCTTTTCTCGCATCCAGTGCCTCGCCTTCGCGGCGAGGCATTGTTGCATCAGGCATGAGGCTGCCGAGTTACTTAGCCAGCCGCAACTGCGCCAGCTGCCCAGCAATGCGCCGGAACACGTCCTTGAGCTCGGCCGGGGTCTTTGGGAAATAGGCATATCCCTCCCCCGAGGAGCAATCAGTCAGCACTTTGGTCGCCTGCGCATTGGGGGAACTCAGCCCAATCGTAAACACCTTCATGTCCGCCGCCTTGGCCGTGGCGCAGGTGGTTACGGTTTTAGCATCCATGGCAGCTGTCATGGCAGCCGTGCTTAGAATGTTGCGTTCGTTCTCGTTGTTGGGAATGCCGTCGGTGTCCGCCAGCCGACCGTCTTTGGGAAACCCCCACGAAAAGTAGCTGTCGCTTCCGGGAGGTTGGTTATACCCATCGGTCATGATGATCAGGTTCTTGGACACAGCGGCGTTGGTGTTCACTAGAGCCTCGGTTAACGGCTCGGTGGGGGAAAGCGCATGCACGCCCCACATTGCCCCTTGCTGGATGTTGGTCTGGCCGTCAGGTGTCATCGCCCGAATACGCGCAAGAACGTCTGTAACCGAATGGGTCAGCGGCAGCAGGGGAACGCTCGGGCAGTCGGCATTGGGGCCGCTACCGGCCGCGTCAGCGACCGTGGTGCCGTTGTATTTGCACACCCGCTCCTGCAACTCGCGCGCGCTGAGCGGGCTGAAAGTCGAAGTGGTGGTCAATACCCCATTGGAGATGGAACTCTGTGTTTCCTCCGCATAGGTCCAGTTGGTGCCGATGCAACTCGACGTAGAATTCGTCGTCGAGTTGCCCACGCGGTGACTGTAAGTCGTCGTCGTCGGTCCGGTGCAATAGGCATAACCAAAGATGCTGCGACAGTCGGTTTGTTTCACAGTGCGGACGCAGTGGTCGATAGCGCAGCGTCCCGCGGTGATGTTCAGGTTGCCCAGGTCGGACAGATAATCATTACCGCCGTTCCGGTTGGTGTCAGGCGAGAACATCGGCAGGAACTTGAGCTGCGGTGTGTTCGGCTCCGCATCCGTGGTGTCATGCGGAGCCCGCCGGGCCTCCACGCAGCCGCGCCACGGCACTTTGGTTTGCTCGAACAGCTTTTTGCGATCGACGATGCCATCAAAGACATTGCTGTCATTGTCGTCATTATCGAAATTCGCCTTGGCGATCGCTGATGCCCCAGCCCAGTCGAGCCAGGCCGCATTGCTGAACTGCGTGCCCACATTGACCATGATGGTGAAGGGCACGATGCTGATGGCGACATTCTGGGCGGGGTTGCGCGTATCGAGCGGTGCACAGGCGTCGTTCACCTTGTCATAAAACAGGATATTGGTGGCGCAGGCGGCCGCTTCCTTGAGATATTCCATGCGCCGGCTCTGCCCCATGGAGCCGGAGTTATCCAGCACCATCGCTACTTCCAGCTCCAGCATCTGCCTGGTGGCCTCCGAAACGATCCGCGCTTCCAGTGAGGGAACCCCCACGAGCTGCACAAAGGCGGTGGGCACTTTGATATGCGCTTGCAAGAACAGGGTGCCGCTCGCCGGATCAGTCCGAATCGTCTCGATGCTTGCTTCCACCCGGAGATCGCCAATGCGTTCTACCAGCAGCGCCTCGGCCTTGTTCTCGATGTCCGCCCTGTTGATCGGAACCTTGAAGATCTCGCCTTGCAGCGCGAGTGCCGCCGCATCGAGAGCTAGCTGGCCGCGGTTGCGGGTCTGCTCCAGCGTCACATAATCCACCACGGCCCCGCCCATGGCCACCAACACAATGGCCATCAAGCCAAAGATCACGGCAAAGACCCCGCGCTCGTCGGAGCCGAAATTGCGGAGCAGGCAAAGCAAGCGAGGCATGGCGGGCGCACCCATGGCTAGAGGCCCCGGTGGCGAGGCCCCGCCATTTTGCGTGACAAACCCTTACTAAAGCACAATCACCTTGGTGCGCAGCTGCACCCGCTCATACAGGTCAACCACATCGTCATTGGTCATGCGGATACAGCCCGAGGAGACGTTCTGCCCAATGGTCCAGGGCTCATTGGTGCCGTGGATGCGATACAGGGTCGAGCCCAGGTAAAGGGCGCGGGCGCCCAGCGGGTTGTTGATGCCCCCTTCCATGTGGCGAGGCAGGTCTGGCCGACGCTTGAGCATGGCTGCTGGCGGCGTCCAGCTCGGCCATTCTGCCTTGCGGCTCACCCGGTGCGTGCCGCGCCACTCAAAGCCGCTCTTGGCCACGCCGATGCCATAGCGCAGCGCCTGGCCATCGCCGAGGATGTAATACAGGAAGTGCTCGGAGGTATCGATGATGATGGTTCCGGCGCGCTCCTTGGTCGTGACCTGCACCACGGTGCGTTGAAACTGCGCGGGAATGCGATTGCTGGATCGCACCATCACGACTTGCGGGGGTGGGCTGTAGCCGCCTGTCACGCCCGGAGGAGGGAGGAACCGCCAACCCGGAGGCAGGGCCTGCGCCGGCAGCGACACTGAAAGGCAAAGCATCAGCGCCAGGGCGCTTTTGAGGTAAGGTAAACCCATAGCAACAGCTCCAATCCGTTTATTGCCGGCCAATATGGCGTTAAATACCCAAAGCCTGATAAACCCAGAACGTTAATGGCCACCAAGCTGCCACAATTCGCTTTGGCTAAAACTGAACCAAGACCCGTGTTGTGACAACCATGCCTGAAGCATTGCCGGAGAGTAACCGGTGTCCATGGGCGGGCGCCGACCCGCTTTATCAGCATTACCACGATGCCGAGTGGGGCCGCCCCGTTACCGATGACCGGCGCTTGTTTGAAAAGATCTGCCTGGAGGGCTTCCAGTCCGGTCTGTCCTGGATCACCATCCTGCGCAAACGCGAGCGTTTTCGCGCGGTGTTCCATGATTTCGACATCGCGCGGGTTGCGGCGATGTCGACCGAAGACGTGGAAACCCTGCTGCTTGACCCCGGCATCATCCGCCACCGTGGCAAGATCAACGCCACGGTTAACAATGCCCGCTGCGCCTTGCAACTGATCGAGGAGTTCGGCTCGCTTGCCGCCTATTTCTGGCGCTTCGAGCCAGCCCCCGACCAGCGTCCCACCGACCTGAGTTGGGACGCCTTGCGTCTCGTCGCGCAAACCGATGCCTCGCGTGCCTTGTCCAAGGACCTCCGCAAGCGCGGCTTCAACTTTGTCGGCCCGACCACCTGCTACGCCTTCATGCAGGCAATGGGTCTGGTTAATGATCACGTTCACACTTGCTTTTGCCGTGCCGAAGTCGAGGCCGCGCGGGCAAGCCTGGTGCGCCCCAGCTTAGTTGTTGCTGGGGCGCAACAGCCCTGACCTTCTGCGACAACCTGCCGCATTCCCGCTTGCTCCTCGCAAGTTCGTGAGCTAAACGAGCGGGGTCCAGTAACGCCATTCGGGAGGCACCAGCAATGACAGTTTGCATTCGCGTACGCCGCCGAATGAATTCCATGCAGCTCCGACACCGAGGCTAAACCCTCCGTTTCCCCCCTGCCGGCACTCGTGCCACTAGACATCATCCAGCCTCCACATCGGTGATGCGCGTAAATCGGGTCGTTTGCGGCCAGGATTCCGCTCATCACCACCATCCAATAGAAGGCCGGCGCCTAATCGCGTCCGGAAGTTTGACGGGCGCAGCATTGTGCTGCGCGTTGAATATTCCATCGCCGATGCCGTGCAGCAGCGCGGCCTCGTCCCCGTGCTCATCGCGGCGCTGCGCGCTTATTGGAGCCGGCCACGCCTGCCTCCAGACCTGCCCGCTTACCTGCGGGCCGATATCGGGCTAGGGCCCGTGTCGGAGCCCGCGCACTGGCTTGACGTGCCGATCAATCCTCATGGTGGCGGTCCCACGCCGCCGCCGCCCTTGTGAGGGCAGGGGTGGGCTGGATTGACCCGGCCCACCCCTGTTGTCACCCCTTGGCCGATCCGCTAAGGACGACGCGTGCCCCAGGACCGCCCAATGACCCAAAAAGCCAAGCTGATCGCTCCGCGCCTGCCGCGCGGCTTTGAAGACCGCACGTCCGGCGAGATCGCGGCCGTTGATGCCATGGTGCAAACCATCCGCCAGGTCTATGAGCGCTATGGCTTTGATCCGGTGGAAACGCCGCTGTTTGAATACACCGAAACCCTCGGCAAATTCCTGCCCGATACCGACCGGCCCAATGCCGGCGTGTTTTCGCTCCAGGACGATGACGAGCAGTGGCTGAGCCTGCGTTATGACCTGACCGCGCCCCTCGCCCGCCACTTCGCCGAGAATTTCGAAACCCTGCCCAAGCCCTATCGCTCATATCGGCAGGGTTATGTGTTCCGCAACGAAAAGCCAGGCCCCGGCCGCTTCCGACAGTTCATGCAGTTCGATGCCGATACCGTTGGGGCCGCCGGCCCCGAGGCGGACGCCGAGATGTGCATGATGATGGCCGATGTCATGGATGCACTCGGCCTGCAGAACCAGTATGTGGTGCGCGTCAACAACCGCAAGGTGCTCGATGGCGTGCTGGCGACCGCCGGCGGCGGCACTGAAGAGCAAAAGCTCATCGTGCTGCGCGCCATCGACAAACTCGACAAGTTCGGCATCGACGGCGTCAAGCTGCTGCTGGGCGCCGGCCGCAAGGACGAAAGCGGCGACTTCACCAAGGGCGCCGGCCTGTCGGCCGAACAGATCGAGCCTATCTTGGGCTATCTCGAAAGCGGCACTCCGGCCCCGGGCGTCGAAAAGGGCAGCAACGCCCATGTGATCGCCACCATCAACAATCTTGCCGGCCTTATCGGCGGCTCAGCTACCGGGCTCGAAGGCGTTCAGGAACTTGCGTCCATCTTCGGCTTGGTCAGCGCCGCCGGCTTTGGCGGTCGCGTCGTGCTCGACCCTTCGGTCGTGCGTGGCCTCGAATATTACACCGGTCCAGTTTTCGAGATCGAACTCACCTTCAAGGTGCAAAACGAAAAGGGTCAGGACGTGGTGTTCGGCTCGGTAGGGGGCGGCGGGCGCTATGATGGCCTCGTGTCCCGCTTCCGGCGCGAACCTGTTCCGGCCACCGGCTTCTCCGTTGGCGTGTCGCGCCTGGCCAATGCCCTCAAGCTCACCGGCAATCTCAAGTCAGCCGAACCGGTCGGCCCGGTTGTCGTGCTGGTGATGGACAAGGACCAGACCGCCGGCTACGCGGCCATGGTTTCGGAACTGCGCGCCGCCGGCATTCGCGCCGAAATGTTTTTGGGCAACACCAAGAATTTCGGCAAGCAGGTCGCCTATGCCGACAAACGCAATTCTCCTGCCGTGATCATCGAAGGCTCGCTCGAGCGCGAAGGGGGCATTTTGCAGGTCAAGGATCTCGTGGCCGGCAAGCAGGCCGCCGCCGCCATCACCGACAATGCCGAATGGAAAGCCGCGCGACCCGGCCAGTTCGAGATCAAGCGCGAAGACCTGGTAAGCGCCATCCAGCAGCTGCTGAGCGAGCAATGACCGGGGGCCTGATCGGATCGGAAAGCACACCAGGAGCTCAAGGCTCCTGCCCTCCCTCCCCCTTGAGGGGAGGGCCGGGGAGGGGGTCATTCAGTGAGTTACCCAGCCAGGCTTATCCTCGATCCGGAGCGGTCGCATGACGCACGCCGCTTACCGTCGCGCCCAGCTCGAATCCCTGGTGGAGGCTCAGGGCGCCACCCGGGCCGCGCCGCCCCTGCTGCTGCCGGCCGATCCTTATTTCGACCTGGCCGGCGAGGAATTCGGGCGGCGCTTGTTGCTGACCTCGGGTGCCAGTAGCGCGGAATACTGCCTGCGCCCCGATTTCACCCTGCCCATCGTGGCCGATTACATCGCCAATGGCGCCGGTGAGCCGGCCGCTTTTTCCTATCTGGGTCCGATCTTTCGCCAGCGCGAGGGCCTTCCCGCCGAGTTCGACCAGGCGGGGCTTGAACTCGTCGCGCAGCCCAATGGCGATGTAGCCCTCGATCAGGTGCTGACCTTTGCCCGCGCCGCGCTCGACCTTTATGGCGTGCGCCCGCACATCCGGCTCGGCGGTGTTGGCTTGTTCGAGGCCTTGCTGGCCCAGGCCGACATGCCCGCGCCCTGGCGCCCCCGCATCCGCCACCGCTTCGGCCACACCGAGGCCATGGCTCGGCTGCTCAGCCGGCTGGAGGCCGCCCCGGACGCTCCCCGCGCCGAGCAGCCCACGCGCGAAGCGCTGATCGGCGAGATTACCGAAAACATGGTGGCGGCGGGCCTCAGCCTGTCGGAAGGACGCACCCCCACCGAAATCGCCGACCGCTATCTCGAGCAGCAGGCGCTTGATGCCGCCCATGTGCCCCCCACAACCCTGGCGCTGCTGCGGGACTATCTCGCCATTTCCGGCCCCGTATTGCAGGCGCTGACCCGGCTCGAAGCGCTGGCGGCGCGGCACCGGCTGATGCTGGGCGCCCCCATTCGCACTATTCGCCGGCATCTCGACAATCTGGGCGAAGCCCATGTGAGCTTTGACGCCAGCTTCTCGCCCCGGCTCGATTATTACACGGGCATTGTTTTCGAGATGCGCGGTCCCGGCGGCGCCGTCCTGGTGTCGGGCGGGCAATATGATCGGCTGCTCGAGCGCCTTGGCGCTACGGCGCCCATCGCCGCCTCCGGCTGCGCCGTGTGGGTTGATCGTTTGGAGGCCGAGTTAGCGCAATGACCGGCCTTACCCTTGCCGTGCCCTCCAAAGGGCGTCTTGAAGAGCAAACCCGCGACTGGTTCGCCGCCCGCGGCCTCGAGATCACCCGCCCCGGCGGCGCGCGCTCTTATCTGGGCGCAGTGGACGGACACCCCGAGATCACCGTGCGCTTTTACCCTGCGGCCGAGATTGCGCGCGAATTGATCCGCGGCACCATCGATCTGGGCGTCACCGGGCTCGACCTGATCCACGAAACCAGCGAAGTCGGGCCGGCCGCCGTCGCGGTTGCCGCCGAGCTGGGTTTTGGCAATGCCGATGTGGTGGTCGCAGTGCCCGATAGCTGGATCGATGTCACTCATCTCCATGATCTGGCCGATGTCGCTTCCGACTTCCGCTCCCGCCACGGCCGTTGGCTGCGCATTGCCACCAAATATATCACCGTCACCCGCCAGCATTTCGCCCGCGCCGGCATTGCCGAATACCGGACGGTGGAAAGCCTCGGGGCCACTGAAGCCGCGCCCGCATCCGGGGTGGCCGATATCATCGTCGATATCACCAGTACCGGCTCGACCCTTGCCGCCAACGGCCTGCGCGTATTGGAAGACGGCGTGATGTTGCGCAGCCAGGCCTGCCTGTTTGTGTCGCGTGGCGCCGATTGGACGCCCGAGCGTCGCGTGGCGCTCGAGAACATATTGGGCACGTTAGGGGCCGCCGCCGACTTCTAGCGCTGCGCCCCATTGCCAGCCCTCCCCATTGGCGGCTAAGCCAAGTGCCGACTCTTCCGCCCGCCGCCTAACCCCCGGACCCTGATATGCTGCTCGATCCCCTTGTGCTGCTGGCGCTCGCTGGCGCTGGCATGCTGGCTGGCTTTGTTGACGCCATTGCCGGGGGAGGGGGTATGATCTCGCTGCCCGCGCTGCTTTCGGCCGGCGTGCCGCCCGTGGCCGCGCTCGCGACCAACAAGCTGCAGGGCGTGGTGGGAACGAGCCTTGCGGCGCTGACCTATTGGCGGCGCGGCTTTGTCACCCTGCGCAAGCTGGTCCCGTCACTCTTCACCACCTATGCCGGCAGCCTTGTTGGCGCTCTCGTGGTCAAGCAGATCGACGTGACCCTACTCGATGTCGCGGTGCCGGTGGCGCTGATCGGGGTGGCGCTGTATTTCCTTTTCGCCCCCAACTTGTCCGACCTCGACCGCGCGCCGCGCCTGCGCTTTGAGCTTTTCGTGCCGCTGATGGGCTTTGTGCTCGGCTTTTACGATGGGGTGTTCGGTCCGGGCACTGGCTCGTTCTTCACCATCGGCTTTGTGATGCTGTTCGGGCTCGGCATTACCCGCGCTGCCGGCAACACCAAGATCCTCAACCTGACCTCAAACCTGTCGGCCCTGATCATCTTCATCATCGCCGGGGACGTGGTCTGGCCAGCCGCCATCGCCATGTCGGTTGGCCAGGTCGTGGGCGGCTATGCCGGCGCGCGCATCGGCATCCGGTTCGGGGCCAAGATCATCCGCCCGCTGGTGGTGGTCGTCTCGATCATCCTCGCCCTGCGCCTGCTGATCTTCCGCTAAAAAACCTAGTCCTCGGGCTCCAGCCCGGCGGCCTGGCGCAGCGCCGCGTTGATGCGCTCCTGCCAGCCCGGCCCATCCTCCTGAAAATGCTCCAGCACCGCCCGGTCGAGCCGCAGCGACACCAGTTCCTTGCCACCCGGTGGCGTAGCCGCCTTGGCGGGTGCCGCAGGTGCAGCTGGTTTGCTCGTGGCGCTCTTGAAGGCGGCTTCCGCCTGGTCGTAAGCGCTTCCGCGTCGTGGCGTCCGCATACAATCCTCGTGGGTTGAGAGCCCTCACTCTAGCGCGGGATCGGCGCAAGAAAAAGGCGCAGTGTTTCCACTGCGCCTTTCCAACCAAGATCGTGACTGGGAAGAAACGATCCTGAATTTTTTGCCTGAATGGCTGGACTAGAAGTCCATGCCGCCCATGCCGCCCATGCCGCCGCCGCCCGGCATTGCCGGTGCTGCGTCCTTGGGAGCCTCGACGATGAGGGCTTCGGTGGTGATCAGCAGCGAAGCAACCGAAGCTGCGTCCTGCAGAGCCGTGCGAACCACCTTGACCGGGTCGATAACGCCCAGCTGCACCAGATCGCCATACTCGCCGGTTGCGGCGTTGTAGCCGAAGGTGAGCGAGGAGTTCTCGAGGATCTTGCCCACAACTACGGAGCCTTCAGCGCCGGCGTTATTGGCAATGGTGCGTACGGGCTCCTGCAGAGCGCGCTTGACGATGGCGATACCAGCGTCCTGGTCGGCGTTGATGCCCTTGACGGTCATTGCGTTGGAAGCGCGCAGCAGCGCCACGCCACCACCAGCAACAATGCCTTCTTCAACGGCAGCACGGGTTGCGTTCAGAGCGTCGTCGACGCGGTCCTTGCGCTCCTTGACTTCCACTTCCGTGGAGCCGCCGACGCGGATCACGGCAACACCGCCAGCGAGCTTGGCCAGGCGTTCCTGCAGCTTTTCCTTGTCGTAGTCCGAAGTGGTTTCCTCGATCTGCGCCTTGATCTGGCCAACGCGACCCTGGATGTCTTCCTGGGTGCCGGCACCATCAACGATCGTGGTGTTTTCCTTGGTGATCTCGACGCGCTTGGCAGTGCCCAGCATGTCGATGGTCACGTTCTCGAGCTTGATGCCGAGATCTTCGGAGATCACCTGGCCACCGGTCAGGATGGCGATGTCTTCCAGCATGGCCTTGCGGCGGTCGCCAAAGCCAGGAGCCTTGACGGCAGCAACCTTGAGACCACCGCGCAGACGGTTGACGACGAGGGTCGCAAGAGCCTCACCTTCAATGTCTTCGGCAATGATCAGCAGCGGGCGCTGGCTCTGCACAACCGACTCGAGGATCGGCAGGATGGCCTGCAGGTTCGAGAGCTTCTTTTCGTGCAGGAGGATCACGGGATCTTCCAGAACGGCAGTCATCTTCTCGGCATTGGTCACGAAATAGGGGCTGAGATAGCCACGGTCGAACTGCATGCCTTCAACGACATCGAGCTCGGTCTCGGCAGTCTTGGCTTCCTCGACGGTGATCACACCCTCGTTGCCGACCTTCTGCATGGCTTCGGCAATCATGTCGCCGATGGACGATTCGCCATTGGCCGAAATGGTGCCGACCTGGGCGACTTCGGACGACGACTTGATCTTGGACGAAGCGGCCTTGAGCGAAGCCACGACTTCTTCCACGGCCATGTCGATGCCGCGCTTGAGATCCATTGGGTTGAAGCCGGCGGCAACAGCCTTGACGCCTTCAACAACAATGGCCTGACCCAGAACGGTCGCGGTGGTGGTGCCGTCGCCGGCGATATCGTTGGTCTTGGAGGCGACCGAACGCAGCAACTGCGCGCCCAGGTTCTCGAACTTGTCTTCCAGTTCGATTTCCTTGGCAACGGTCACGCCGTCCTTGGTGATGCGCGGAGCACCGAAGGACTTTTCGATAACGACGTTACGACCCTTGGGGCCCAGGGTCACCTTGACCGCATTGGCCAGGATGTTGACGCCACGCAGCATCTTGTCGCGCGCGTCGGTGGAGAACTTTACTTCTTTAGCTGCCATGTGAGGCGCTCCTTAAAGTGCAGACAGGGAAAAGGGCAGGGAAGCGGGCTATTTGACTGAGCAAATCGCCTTACGCTTCGACGATGCCCATGATGTCGGATTCTTTCATGATCAGCAGGTCTTCACCGTCGACCTTGACTTCGGTGCCGCTCCACTTGCCAAACAGCACGCGGTCGCCGGCCTTGACGTCCAGCGCCACAACCTTGCCGCTGTCATCGCGGGCACCTGGGCCAACTGCAACAATAACGCCTTCGGAGGGCTTTTCCTTGGCGGTGTCGGGAATGATGATCCCGCCTTTAGTCTTTTCCTCGCTGTCGAGACGGCGGACGACCACGCGGTCGTGGAGGGGACGGAAGCTCATGATTGCTCCTATAGCATCATCGGGACTGCAAATTCGCGCCCTTTGGCACTCACCGAGTGAGAGTGCTAACAGGGTGTCGCTGATATATGCAGGGGGCGCATCCGAGTCAAGCCGGGGCAGGGTGAACCCCGGGCGGGGATGATGCGTTGAGCACCGATACGCACAGCTAGAAAGGCACGAGATCATGACCGTTCAATGTCTTGATAAGGACATCAAGATCCGGCCGGCCGAAGGCCGCGTCCACGTCATCTTCGATGACGCGGAAATTGCCGATTCCATCCGGGCGCTGGAAGTCGATGAGCCCGGCTCCCCGCTGCGCATTTACCTGCCGCGCGAGGACATCCAGCCCGGTATTCTCGAGGCCACCGACACCCACACCACCTGCCCCTATAAGGGCGAGGCCTCCTACTACACCATCAAGACCCTGACGGCGACTGCCGAGGATGCTGCCTGGTATTATCCCGATCCTTGTCCACTGGTGGAGCCCATCCGCGATATGATCGCCTTCTGGGGCGACAAGATCGAATATCGCCGCACAGCGGTTTAACCGCCATTGCGGGTTGCCTTGGGGCTTTCATCGCCCCAGGGCTTGGGGCATAAGGGAAGCCATGAACACACCAGCTCAACCCCTCCAGATCCGCCTGCGCCTCAAGGGCGGCAGTGGCCAGAACGCCAATTGGCAATGGGAACTGCTCGATGCCGCCGGCGCCGTTGTCAAATCCGGCAGCGCCATGGGCCCCGAACACAAGGCCTTCGCCACCGCCCGCCAGGCCAAGGAAAAACTCGAAAAAGCCGCTGCCAACTAAGCCAGCGCAAACGAGACGCAAGTGACACTTTCCGGCGGGGCCAACCCGGCTTTTTCTCCACCTGCCACGGTTGCTCCGCTACGCGGCATCACCCTCAAGGTTGCTTCGGTCTGCGTTTTCGTAGCGATGTCGGCCCTGATCAAGGCGGCCGAGAACATCCCCGCGGGCGAACTCGTGTTCTACCGCTGCTTTTTCGCCATCGTGCCGGTGCTGGTTTATCTCGCGTGGCAGGGCAATCTGCGTTTCGGCCTGCACACCAACAATCCGTTCGGCCATGTGCTGCGTGGCCTCATCGGCATCGCCTCCATGGGCCTGAGCTTTTACGGGCTCACCATGCTGCCGCTGCCCGAGGCCATTGCCATTGGCTATGCCGCGCCGCTGGTCGTGGTGGTGCTGGGCGCCGTGCTGCTCAAGGAGCGGGTGCAGCTTTACCGCTGGACGGCGGTGATCGTGGGCCTCGTCGGCGTGATCATCATGCTTTGGCCGCGGCTCACCATCCTGAGCGGGCAAACCGCCATGGGCACCGGCGAAACCCTGGGGGCGCTCGCCGCGCTGCTTGCTGCCATCTTTTCGGCCTTTGCCATGATGCAGGTGCGCCGCCTCGTGCAAACCGAGCGCACCGAAACCATCGTGCTGTATTTCTTCATCACCGGCTCGGTGCTGTCGCTGTTGACCCTGCCGTTCGGCTGGGTTTGGCCGACGCTGGAGCAGACGGTGATCCTCGTCCTGGCGGGCATTGCCGGCGGCGTCGGGCAAATCCTCCTCACTGCCAGCTATCGCCATGCCGAAATGTCGGTGATCGCTCCGTTCGAATATACCTCGCTGCTGCTCGGCCTGGCGGTGGGTTACTTCGCTTTCGGCGACATCCCGACGCTGCCCATGCTGGGCGGCGCTGCGATCGTGATCGCCTCGGGCATCTTCATCATCTTCCGCGAGCACCGCCTGGGGCTCGATCGGAACAAGGCCCGCCAGGCCAGCAGCCTTTAGGCCGCATTGCCGGGGACGCGATAGCGCGATTGCACCAGGCCCGATGGAAAGGCCTGGGTTTCCACATGCTCGAGCACCAGGTCGGCCCCAAGCGGCCCGAACAGGGGAATGCCCTCGCCGATCAACACCGGAATACGGCTAATCACCAGATCCTCGATCAGCCCGGCGCGCAAAAACGCCTGGATCAGTTTGCCGCCATCCACATAAGCCGCGCGCCAGCCCCGGCCCGCGACCCGCTGCATCGCCTCCTCGGGCGTTGCATCCACAATCTCGACTTTGTCGGCAATCTCCTCGGGCAGATCGGTCTGGGTGATGCTGCCGCTCAGCACCAGCACGGGCTTGGAATAAAACCACGGCCGGAAATGCTTGATCACCTCATAGGTGCCGCGCCCCATGATCACCCCATCCACTCGTTCCATATGGGCGTTGAAACCGTGATCCTCGCCAAGCGTCGGGTAATCCGTCAGCCAGGCGATGTCGTCATTCTTGCGCGCGATAAAGCCATCCAGGCTGGTGCCGATAAACACATGACCAGTGGTCACAACTCACCTCCATTGCTGAACCGGGCTTGATCTAAATCCGTGCCCTGTCAAACCCTGGCAGCAGGCTAGCTGGCCACCTCCAGCCCAGCCCAGCCCTGGCGCTTGCGGTAGATGGTCGAGGGGCTGATCTCCAGGGCCGCTGCCGCCAGCGAGATATTGCCGCCAAAGCTGGCAATGGCATCCTCGATGATGCGCTGTTCCTGCTCCCACATTGGCCGCACCGGCGAACGGCGCTCGGCCCGATTGCCGCCGGGGCCCAGTTCGCCCACTGCAGCGCTCGAAGCCACCATGGCCGCACTGACCTCGCCGCCATCGGCGAGCACGGCGATGCGCCGCATCAGATTCTCCAATTGCCGCACATTGCCGGGCCATTCCGATCCGCCCAGCACCGCAACCGCCTCGGGCGAAAACCCGGAGAACTGCTTGCCCTGCTCGCGCCCGAACCGCTCAAGGAAATGGCGGGCGAGGGGCAACACGTCGCTTGGCCGTTGCCGCAGCGGCGGCAGGTGGATCGGCAACACATGCAGCCGGTAAAACAGGTCTTCGCGCAATTGGCGGGTTTCGATCAGCTGCGTCAGCGGCTCCTTGGTGGCGCAAACCACTCGTATATCGAGCGCGTTGGTTGGCGCCTCGCCCTCGCCAGTGATCCGGCCGGTCTGCAACAGGTGCAGCAGCTTGGCCTGCAGTTCGGGGTCGAGTTGCGCAACTTCGTCAAGAAACAGCGTGCCGCCATCCGCCCGCCGCGCCGCGCCCACGCCATCCGAGCCGGCGCCGAACAATTCGCGTGCCAGGGAATCAGCGTCGGCTGCCGCGCAGTTCACCACGACCATGGGGCGGCCAGCGCGTGGGCTGCTGCCATGCAGCGCCTCGGCGCACAAATTCTTGCCAGTGCCGCTTTCCCCGGTGATGAACACCGGGGCAGGGGAAGGCGCGATCCGCATGATCTGCTCGTAAACGGCCTGCATCGCCCCTGAGCCACCCACAAAGCCGGCAAAGTCGGCCGAGGGCGGGGGCAGGGCGGGCTCACCCAAAAGGGCACTGGCCTTGCCGTGGCGCTGTGCCAACTCGCCGATTCGCGTCAACAGCGTCGCCCCGTCAACCGGCTTGGTCAGGCAATCATGCGCCCCAGCCCGCATCGCCACCAGCGATGCCGACACCGAACCACCATCCGACAGGGCAATCACCAGCGCGCCATCGGCCAGTTTGACCAGTCGCGCCATCGCCTCGTCAGTGCCGGGATCTTCAAGGCTTCCGAGATCCACCAGCACCAGGTCAAAGGCTTCGCGCCGCAAGGTTTCCGCCCCGGTCCGGCCGCAGGCCGCCAGGGCAAGCTGTGGCGCTGGCCGCAATTGCCCCGAGAGAGCTTCTTTGAGATGCCGCACCGATCGCTGATCACGCTCGATCAGGAGCAGCCGGCCCGGCACTGCCAGGGGTCCCCCAGTGTTTGTCCGCATTGCGGCTTTGCCTTTGGTATAGTTCGACGCCCGCCGATTGTTCTCCAACAGGGTAAATATTCCGTTCCAGCCCGGGCCGGGGCGATGCTAAGAACATTGGGGCCGAATCCCGGCGTCCGTTAGGGGATCGCATCGCGCTGTGCAGGGCCTGGTTTACACCTTTATCGCGGTTTCAGCGGCAGCAGCCGGAACTGCGGCCTATTTCGGGCTCGCCTTCACCCCCGCCCAGGCGATTCTCGCCGCGCTGGTTTTCGGCTGCATCGCCGTGACCGCCCATGAGCGTGTCCTGCGCCAGCGCGCCGAGCAGCGGCTCGAGCGCGCCATCGAGGAATTGTCGCGCCTCCTGTCCACCGATGCCAAGGCCGGCGCCGTGCTCGGCCAGCGCATCAACGCCATGGCCGACCTCAATGCCGGCCCGCGCCTAGGCGCCGTCGAAGCCGACATCTCCGTTCTGGGCACCGTTATCCGCCAGGTCGCCGAAGCCGTCGCCGATATCGAGGAAAGGGCGGCCCAACCTCAGACCGCACCCGCCGCGCTGCGACCTGCCCCAGCCGCGACCATCGTGCCGCCACCACGCGATCCTACGATTCCGCTCGAAACCGTGCGGCGCGCCTTTGGCGAAGGGCGGCTGCTCTTTCACGTCCAGCCCGTCGTGACCTTGCCCCAGCGCCGCCCCACCGGCTTTGATCTGGTGCCACGCCTCGCCCTCGAAGCGGGCGCATTGGCTGAACCGGCCGATTTCCTGCCCCGCCAGGGCGGCGCCGATGTGCTGCGTCAGCTCGAAAGCATCGGTTTGCTCGAAGCCGTTACCCTGGCCCGCCGGGCCCGCACTGCCGGGCAAAGGCCCAATCTCTTTGTGCCGCTGTCGCGGGCGACCCTGGGCGACGGCCAGGCCGCCGAAGGGTTGATCGCTTCGCTCGAAGCCAATCGCCCCGTCGCGCCCAGCCTGATCTTTGCGATCGAAGAAGCAGAATGGCTGTCCCTGACCACCGCCGAGCGCGCCGTGGCCGACGCCGTCCACAAGAAGGGCTCAGGCTACAGCATCCTGGCCGTGCAATCGCTGCGCCTCGATGTGGGCGAACTTGCCGCCCGCGGCGTGCGCTCCCTACGGATCGATGCCGCCCGGTTCCTCCACGCCCCCGAATCCCTCACCGATTTCCACGCCGCCGATATTGCCGATTATCTCGCCCGTTTCGGGGTGATCCTGCTCGCCACCGGTGTGACCGCCGAAGCACAGATCCCCGAGCTGATCGATGCACGCATCAGCCTCGTGCAGGGGCCCCATCTGGGCGCTGCCGCCCCGCTGCGCGGCGATCTGCTGCTCGATGGCGGCCGCCAGCCCGGCCCGCCCCTGCGTCGGGCCGAGGGTTGAGCCGACCACTCCCGTGCTGTTTGGGCTTGATCGGCGCCCCCAAGCTGCCACATAGCACGCAGCAGTTTATTTCGGAGTTCCCCATGACGCCCCATCCCGCCTCCATTTCCGGCCTGTCCGATCTTGCCGGGCGCTATGATGCGGTGCTGAGCGATGTGTGGGGTGTGATCCATAATGGCGTCTCCGCCTTCCCCAGCGCCGTCGACGCCCTGGTCAAATACCGCGAAGCGGGCGGCACGGCGGTGCTGATCACCAATGCCCCGCGCCCTTCGGGCCCCATCGTCGAGATGCTCGATCGCCTGGGCGTGCCCCGCACCGCCTATGACGCGATCGTTTCCTCGGGCGATGCCACCCGCACCATGATCGCTAGATATTCCGGCCGCGCGATCCACCATGTCGGCCCCGCCACCGAAGACGATGCCCTTTACGAGGGCCTCAATGTTCGCCGCGCCAGCGCCGACGAAGCCGAAGTTGTCGTGGTCACCGATCTCGATGACGATACCCACACCCCCGAAATGTATCGGGAACGCGCCGAGCACTGGCTCGCGCGCAAGCTCCCCATGATCTGCGCCAATCCCGACCGCGTCGTGGAACATGGCGACCGCCTGATCTATTGCGGCGGCGCGCTGGGCGACCTCTACGAAGCCATGGGCGGGATCGTGCACATGGCCGGCAAACCCTATCGCCCCATCTATGAGGAAGCCTTCCGCCTCGCCGAACAGGCCGCTGGCAAGCCCCTCGACAAAAGCCGCGTGCTCGCCATTGGCGACAGCGTGCGCACCGATGCCACCGGCGCCGCCCAGTTCGGGCTCGACCTGCTGTTCATCACCGGCTCGATCCACGCGGCCGAACTCGATGCCTTTGGCAGCCCCGATCCGCAGCTGATCGCCGATCTCGTGGCCCCCAGTGGCGCCCGCCTTGCCGGCTTCCTGCCGCGCCTCACCTGGTAGGCGCGCGTGGCCTTTATTCGACTATCCAGCCTCGATGACGTCCCCGCCGCCCTGCGGGGCGCCTATGTCGCCATCGGCAATTTCGATGGCTTTCATCGCGGCCACCAGTCGATCCTGGCCGCCCTCAAGACCGAAGCGGCGCGGGCCAAGGCGCCCGCGGTGCTGCTGACCTTCGAGCCGCATCCGCGCGATGTGTTTGCGCCCTCGCCCTTCATGTTCCGCCTCACCGATGGCGACGCCAAAGCGCGGCTGGCGGAAGCCCTCGGGCTCGATGGCATCGTCATCCTCCCCTTCGATCGCGCCTTTTCCCAGATCGAGGCGGAAGACTTCGTGTCCCGCTTTCTCGTCGATGCCATGAACGTCGCCGGCGTCATTGTCGGCTCCGACTTTCATTTCGGCCGCGGCCGGCGCGGCACGCCCACTTTCCTCAAGGCGGCGGGGGAGGCGGCGGGCTTTGCCGTCCAGACCCTTGATCTGATGGACGAGGGCGACGAGCCCATCTCCTCCTCGCGCATCCGCGCCGCCCTCTCGGAAGGGGCGGTCACCGCGGCCAATCGGCTTTTGGGCTACCACTGGTTCTTTGATGGTTGCGTCGTGCGCGGGGACCAGCGCGGCCGCGAACTGGGCTACCCCACGGCCAACACCATGACCCCCAACGGCTTCCAGCTTGCCCAGGGCGTCTATGCCGTGCGCGCCCGCCTCGGCAATCGCCTTTTTGGCGGCGTTGCCGCCTATGGCAAGCCCATGTTCGACAACCAGCGCCCGCCCTTTGAAACCCACCTCTTCGACTTCGACGAGGACATCTATGGGCAAACCATCACCGTCGCCCTGGTCGGCCATATCCGCGGCCAGGAAGTGTTCAGCGGCCTCGATGAACTGATCGCCGCCATGGACCGCGACTCGGGCAAAGCCCGCACCCTCCTCACCCAAGCCACCCCCCTCAGCCCGCTCGACGAACAGCTGGGTTTCGTCGGCTAGCCCAAGAACTCGGCCCCATGAGCCATCGCCTCCCTCCCCCCTTGAGGGGAGGGACCGAGGGTGGGGGTTCCGGCTTTGCCTCCGAGTGGAGCCTGGGTACGGTTCCCCTTCGCTCCTCCACTCAAGCTCAGCCGCCTGCACCCCCACCCTAGCCCTCCCCTCAAGGGGGAGGGGACCTATCGTGCCCAACTCCTTGCTCTCGGCTCCTGCCCTCCCTCCCCCTTGAGGGGAGGGCCGGGGAGGGGGTGGTGCGGTGGGCCACTGATGAACCCCCACCCCCAACCCCTCCCCTCAAGGAGGAGGGGAGGCTCTCCACCGGGCTCTAGGCGGGAGTTCAGCAAGCGGTCCACTGCGCTTAAATATCTCCTCGCAAGCCAAATCCCGCAGCCATCGCCTCCCTCCCCCTTGAGGGGAGGGCCGGAGAGGGGGTGGTTATGTGGGCCACTGATCGACCCCCGCCCCCAACCGCTCCCCTCAAGGGGGAGAACCCGCCGCACTCCGCGTCCGCCGGCATTCACGCGGAACTGACGGCCCCCATCACCCCCACCCACCGCAAATCAACCTTTGCCCCTCGCGCCTCACCTTGCTAAAAGGCCGCCAACCTCCCCCAAAGATTGCCGCCTCCATGACCGATACCGCTGCAAGCGCCACCGAAACCGATTATTCGTCGACGCTGTTTTTGCCGCAGACCGAGTTCCCCATGCGCGCCGGGCTCCCCGATCGCGAGCCGCTCTGGCTCAAGCGCTGGGAAGAGATGGATCTTTATGCCCGCCAGCGCGAACAAGCGGCCGATCGTCCGCTGTTTACGCTCCATGACGGCCCTCCCTATGCCAATGGCAACATCCATATCGGCCACGCGCTCAACAAGACGCTCAAGGACATGGTGTCGCGCTCCATGCAGATGCTCGGTTTCAACTCGGCCTATGTGCCCGGCTGGGACTGCCATGGCCTGCCTATCGAATGGAAGATCGAGGAGCAGTATCGCGCCAAGGGCCGCGACAAGAACGAAGTGCCGATCATCGAATTCCGCCAGGAATGCCGCGCCTTTGCCGAGCAATGGGTCGATATCCAGCGCGACGAGTTCAAGCGTCTGGGCGTGCTGGGTGAATGGGACAATCCCTATCTGACCATGAGCTTTGACGCCGAAGCCCAGATCGCGCGCGAGCTGATGAAGGTTGCCGCTTCCGGCCAGCTTTATCGCGGCTCCAAGCCGGTGATGTGGTCGGTCGTGGAGCGCACCGCCCTCGCCGAAGCCGAGATCGAATATCAGGATTATGAAAGCGACACGATCTGGGTGAAATTCCCGGTGCATGGCGCTTCAGCCGAAGCCGGCGCGGATTTCGCCGCCACCGCCCGCCAGGTGCGCGACCTCGGTTCCGCCTTTGTGCTGATCTGGACCACCACCCCCTGGACCATCCCCGCCAACCGGGCGATCTCCTATTCCTCCAAGGTCGCTTATGGTCTCTACGAGATCACCGCGGCTCCTGAAGGCAATTGGGCCACGACTGGCGAAAAATACGTCATCGCCGACAAGCTCGCGGCCGAAGTCTTTGCCAAGGCCAAGGTCGAAAGCTTCACGCGCCTTGGCGATGTTGATCCCGGCCAGATCACCGCCTGCCACCATCCGCTGCGCGGCCTTGCCGACGGCTACACTTTCGATGTGCCGCTGCTCGATGGCGAACACGTCACCGATGATGCCGGCACCGGCTTTGTGCATACCGCGCCCAGCCACGGCCTCGATGACTTTGAAATCTGGATGAACTCGGGCCGGCTCCTCGCCGAGCGCGGCATCGACACCTCCATCCCCTTTGCCGTGGACGATGCCGGTTTTTACACCGCCGAAGCCCCGGGCTTCGAAGGCGCCCGCGTCATCGATGACAACGGCAAGAAGGGCGACGCCAACAATCGCGTGATTGCAGCCCTGGCCGAGCGCGGCATGATGGTTGCCCGCGGCCGCGTCAAGCACTCCTATCCCCATTCCTGGCGCTCCAAGAAGCCGGTTATCTTCCGCAACACGCCCCAGTGGTTCGTTTACATGGACCGCGCCATCGAGGGCGTTGCCGGCGATACCTTGCGCCACCGTGCGCTCAACGCGATCGACGCCACCAAATTCTATCCGCCTGCGGGGCAGAACCGCCTGCGCTCGATGATGGAAGACCGCCCCGATTGGGTGCTGTCGCGCCAGCGCGCCTGGGGCGTGCCGATCACCGTCTTCGTGCATCGCCAGACCAACGAAATCCTCAAGGACGAAGCGGTCAACCATAGCATC
Organism: Devosia sp. Z11_6; assembly: GCF_058133665.1. Taxonomy (NCBI): domain Bacteria; kingdom Pseudomonadati; phylum Pseudomonadota; class Alphaproteobacteria; order Hyphomicrobiales; family Devosiaceae; genus Devosia; species Devosia sp. Z11_6. The sequence continues at coordinate 133,205 of NZ_JBYUNQ010000005.1, read as the reverse complement.
GCCCAGGCCTTTGAGGCCGAAGGCGCCGATGCCTGGTACGCCGAAGGCGCCGCCCAGCGGTTCCTCGGCGAGAGCTACGACGCGGCGGACTACGAGATGGTCCGCGACGTGCTCGATGTGTGGTTCGACAGTGGCTCGACCCACGCCTTTGTGCTGCGCAACAAGCAGAAATGGCCCTACCTCAAATTCCCCGCCTCCATGTATCTGGAAGGCTCGGACCAGCATCGCGGCTGGTTCCATTCCTCGCTGCTCGAGAGCTGCGCCACCAACGGCTTTGCCCCCTATGAAAGCGTGCTGACGCACGGCTTCACCATGGATGGGGAAGGGCGCAAGATGAGCAAGTCCCTGGGCAACACCGTTGCCCCGCAGGACATCATCAAGCAATACGGCGCCGATATCCTGCGCCTCTGGGTGGCGTCCTCCGATTATTCCGAGGATCTGCGCCTGGGCAAGGAGATCGTCCAGACCACGGTGGATGCGTATCGCAAGCTGCGCAACACCCTGCGCTGGCTCCTGGGCAATCTTGCCCATTACCAGCCCGCCGATGCGACCGAGCCCGCCGACATGCCCGAGCTCGAGCAGCTGATCCTGCATCGCCTGGCCCAACTCGATGGCCAGGTGCGCGCCGCCTACAAGGAATATGACTATCGCCGTGTGGTGACGCTGCTCACCAATTTCATGAATATCGAGCTGTCGGCGTTCTATTTCGATATCCGCAAGGATGCGCTCTATTGCGACCCGATCTCCTCGGTGCGCCGCCGCTCTGCCCTGACCGTGCTCAATGGGCTTTTTGATTGCCTCACGGCCTGGCTCGCGCCCATCCTCGTTTTCACCATGGAAGAGGTTTGGCTCGAGCGGCACAAGGAAGCCGATGCCTCCGTGCATCTGCGCTTGTTCCCCGAAGTGCCCGCCGCCTGGCTCAACGACGAACTGGCCGCCAAATGGCAGCTGATCCGCAATGTGCGCCGCGTCGTCACCGGGGCGCTCGAGATCGAACGCCGCGAAAAGCGCATCGGCTCCTCGCTCGAAGCGGCCCCCAAAGTGTTCATCAGCGACCCCGCTTTGCTCGCCGCAGTGCAGGGTGAAGACCTGGCCGACATCGCCATCACCTCGGCGGTTGAACTGGTCGGGGGCGAAGGCCCCGCCGATGCCTTCCGCCTCGATGATGTGCCCGGCGTAGCGGTCGTGCCGGCATTGGCAGAGGGCCGGCGTTGCGCCCGCTCCTGGAAGGTTCTGCCCGAAGTGGGCAGTGATCCCGACTTCCCCGACGTCACCCTGCGCGACGCCCAGGCCCTGCGCGAACGCGCCGCCGCCGGTCTCTAGCCTGGTGCCCGAGCTTCGATCTCAGCTCCGCACGTCCCTTCACCTCCCCCTCCGTGGGGGAGGCCGGGTGGGGGCGAACGACTCCCGATCTTCGCACGACCCCGCGACATCCCCCAATTGGTTGGACGCCTCCCGATGAATCTGCGCGCCCTTGCCGACCCCTCCGTTTACGTCTCGCTCGCCGCAGCCGTGCTCGTTTTCGGCCTCGATCGGGCGCACAAGACCATGCAGGTGTCCGCCAACTGCATTTCGCTTCTGGCGGGTGCCTGCGTTGATCACTTCGAGGCTTTCATCCCCTTTTCCATGAGTGGCTGGAGCGGCGGGGAAGTGGTGCGCGTCACCCCGTTCTTTGATTATGTCCTCGTCTGGAACACCGGCATTTCCTATGGCCTGCTCGACGGCTTGCCGGTCTGGACCCTGGGGCTCGTCATGCTGGTCGCCGTCGTCGCCCTCGCCATCTGGTGGGTGCGCGCCGATAGTGCTCTGCTGCGTCTCGGGCTGGGCCTGTGCATTGGCGGCGCGCTGTCCAATGGCGTTGACCGGTTGATCTACGGCGCCGTGGCCGATTTCTTTCATTTCCACTGGGGCACGCTGTCGTTCTACATCTTCAACCTGGCCGATGTGGCGATCACTGCCGGAGTCGTCTTGCTGTTGCTCGACATGCTGGGCGTTGGCCGTCCACGCCCCGCTACGCCCGCTGCTTGAACATGCTCGCGCCCCAATCTGGTTTTAGGCGCGGAACTAGTTTATAAGCACTCCCGACATTCTGAAGGACGTTTCATGCGCATGGGATCCACCGGGCCACAGACTGCTGCAAAGCGAGCTTCCCTTTGGGGCAAAGCCGGCTTGGCTCTGCTGCTGACCCTGACTATGGCGGCCTGCACCACCGTGGAAGGCACCAATGCCTTGACCGATGTCGGCACTTTCGAGCGCGAGGTGATGACTTCGACTGCCCGCGGAGTCGGCCTGCTCAACCGCGCCGACCCTAAGGAAGATCTGACCCAGGCCCGCGCCCCGCTGGTGCTGCCGCGCGATGCCGCCTCGCTTCCGGCGCCGACCCAGTCGGCTGCCGCCCAGTTGCCCGTCAACAGCGATCGCGTCCAGCTCAACACCGCCGGCATGAGCGAAGCCGAGATCAAGCGCCTGCGCAATGCCCGTGTCGTCGATACCCGCACCATCGCCGGTCGTCCCCTGACCGAGCAGGAAACCTCGGCGCTGACCGCCCGCATGCAGGGCGCCAATATGGAGGTCAGCACCACCGGCAAGCGCCCGCTTTATCTGCCGCCTGACGACTATTTTACTCGCGTGGGTGATGCCGATTTGCTGTGCCGCACCCCGAGCGGGGAAGTGGTCTCGCTGCGCGACCGCCGCTGCCCGGCCGATGTGCGCCGCGCCATCGAGGCCCAGCAGCCCCAGGTCACGAGCCCTGGCACTTTGGGCGCCGGCCCCAATGCCAGCATGAAGAGCATGACCAGCAGATAGGCTCAGGCCGCACTCGTTATTCAGCCCCGCCCATTGCGGCGGGGCTTCTTGTTTCCGCGCCGCCCCTTTGGGTCCCGCATGAAAGGCACCGAACTCATGGCCGACCAACCAGCCTCCCCCGATACCGGCGATCGTCTCGCCAAGGTCATCGCCCGCTCCGGGCTTTGCTCGCGCCGTGATGCCGAAGTGTGGATCACCGAGGGGCGCGTCGCCGTCAACGGCAAGAAGGTCATCACCCCCGCCTTCAACGTCACCGACCGCGACAAGGTCACCGTCGATGGCGCCCCGCTCGCCGCCCGCCAGGGCACCCGCGTGTGGCTTTATCACAAGCCCGCTGGCCTCGTGGTCACCGAGAAAGACCCTGAAGGCCGCCCCACCATCTTTGAAGCGCTCGAAACCCACGGCCTGCCACGCGTCGTGTCGGTCGGCCGGCTCGACATCAACACCGAAGGCCTTTTGCTCCTCACCAATGATGGCGGCCTCAAGCGCGTGCTCGAACTGCCCGCCACCGGCTGGCTGCGCCGCTATCGCGTGCGCGCCCATGGCACCGTGACCCAGGCCGCCCTTGATCGCCTCAAGGACGGCACCGAGATCGATGGCGTCAAATACGGCTCCATCGAAGCCACCCTCGAGCGCGAGCAGGGCTCCAATGTCTGGCTCGTCATGGCACTGCGCGAAGGCAAGAACCGCGAGGTCAAGAACGTGCTGGGCGCGCTCGGACTTGAGGTTAATCGCCTGATCCGCGTCTCCTATGGCCCGTTCCAGCTCGGCGACATCCCTGTCGGGGCCATCGAAACCGTGCGGGCGGCCACCCTGCGCGACCAGCTCGGCAAAAAACTCGCCGAAGCGGCCGATGTGGATTTCGACAGCGAAATGCCTGAAGCCAATGCGCTGATCGGCAAGCCCACGCGCGACCGCCTGACCGGCCGCGGCACCAACACGGTCGAGATCGCCCGCCAGCGCTTCCGCTTCACTGACCACGCCGAAAAAACCGAGGAAGAACTGCGCGCCGAACGCCCGCGTCAGGATCGTCCGGGTCGGTTTGACAACCGCAAGCCCGGCCCGCGCCGCGTCGAGGAGCGCGAGGAATACGAGGCGCCACCGCGCCGCGTGATCTTTGATGATGGCCGTGAAGAAGAATTCGTGGCCAAGCGTTCCACCCGCGCCCCCGCCTTCCGCGACAGGGACGACCAGCCCGCCCGCAGCTTTGGCAAGGCCCCCGAGCGTCCCGCCAAGCCCGCCTTCGACAAGCCCCGCGGCCCTGGCCGCGAGGATGGTGACCGCAGCGGTCCAAAATCTTTTGGCGACAAGCCCAAGCGTTCATTCGGTGACCGTCCCTCCGGCGGCAAATCCTTTGGTGATCGCCCCGGCGGCGCCAAGTCCTTTGGTGATCGCCCCGGCGGCACCAAGTCCTTTGGTGATCGCCCCGGCGGCACCAAGTCCTTTGGTGATCGCCCCGGCGGCAAGTCCTTTGGTGGGCGTCCTGGTGGCAACAAGTCCTTTGGCGATCGGCCCCGTCCGCCACGCTCCGAAGGTGGCGCCGAGCGCCCAGCGCGGGAGTTCACCGGCACGCCCCGTGGTCCGCGCCGCAGCGATGCCGAACGCCCGCAGCGCGATTTCCAGCCGCGCACGCGCGCCGACGCCGAGGCCGCGGGCGCGCCCCGCGCTTACACCCCGCGCCCCGACACCGATCGTGCGCCCTCGCGCCCTGGCCGCAATTTCTCCGACAAACCGCGCGGCAATCGCCCCGATGGCGATCGCCCACAGCGCGGTCCTCGCCCTGCCGGTGATCGGCCGCAACGCCCAGCTGGTGCTCGCCCTGGTGGCCCTCGTCCCGGCCGCGACGAGTTCGGCTCGGAAGCCAAGACCTATGGCAAGCCCAAGGTTCGCCCCGACGGCAAGCCCCATCCCAAGCGCGAAGGCGCGGCCCCGGCCCGCGGTCCGCGTCCCGGCGGCTTCGGCAAGCCCGGCGGCTTCGGCAAGCCCGGTGGCGCCCGCCCCGGTGCTTCCGGTGGCGCCCGCCCTGGTGGCGGCGGTCGTCCGGGTGGTGCTGGTCGGCCAGCGGGTGGGGCAGGGCGCCCATCGGGCCCCCGCCGGCCAAAACCCTGACCGCAAGCGTGCCGAAAGGGGTTTGAGCTAGATGCGCATCGTTGCTGGCCGCTTTCGCGGCAAGGGGCTCAATTCGCCATCCGATCTCTCGATCCGGCCCACCGCCGATCGGGTTCGCGAATCCATGTTCAACATCCTCGCGTCCCGCCTTGGGCCGGTGTTGGATGGTGTTCGCGTGCTTGATTTGTTTGCCGGCACCGGCGCGCTGGGGCTCGAAGCCCTGTCGCGCGGCGCCAGTCACGTCACCTTTGTCGATACCGGCGCTGAAGCCCGTGGGCTGATCCGCGACCATATCGAGGCTTTTGGCGCCGGGGGCATCACCAAGCTCCTGCGCCGCGACGCCACCGATCTGGGCGTGCCCGGCTCGATGAAGCCCTTCAACCTCGTTTTTCTCGATCCGCCCTACGGCCAGCAGCTCGGCGAACAAGCGCTTGCGGGCCTGCGCGATAACAACTGGCTCGCCCCCGGGGCCACCATCGTCTGGGAAGAAAGCCGCGACGCCACCCTCGACATCCCCGCCGGCTTCACCCTCACCGACCGCCGCGAATACGGCGCCGCCGCCATCCACTTTTTGGTCTTTGGCGAGCCGGAAGCAGCGGTCGAGGCGTAGGTAAGCCGGTGGCGAGGCCCCATCGCCTCCCTCCCCCTTGAGGGGAGGGATCGAGGGTGGGGGTTCAGGCCGTCGGACAAACTCGTCACGGGGGAAGACCCACCGCTCGAACCCCCACCCCAGCCCTCCCCTCAAGGGGGAGGGGGCGCATCGCGCATCTGGACGGTCAGGAGTACTTAACAGCGTGGGAGGTCCAATCTCTCCCACCCACCAGCTGTCACCCCGGTTTTGAGCCGGAGCCCATCCCGAAATTCTTCCGCTTGCCCCAACGGCCCGGCCCCATCGCCTCCCTCCCCCTTGAGGGGAGGGATCGAGGGTGGGGGCCGGCCGTGGGATACACTCGAAACGGGGGAGACCCACGGCTCGAACCCCCACCCCAGCCCTCCCCTCAAGGGGGAGGGGGCGCATCGCGCATCTGGACGGTCAGGAGGACTTAACAGCGTGGGAGGTCCAATCTCCCTCGCCCCCAGCTGTCACCCCGACCCTGAGCCGGGGCCCGTCCCGAAATTCTTCCGCTTTCGCCAACGGCGGGGCCCCATCGCCTCCCTCCCCCTTGAGGGGAGGGATCGAGGGTGGGGGTTCAGGCCGTCGGGAAAACTCTTAACGGGGGAAGACCTACCGCCCGAACCCCCACCCCAGCCCTCCCCTCAAGGGGGAGGGAGGGCATCGAGCCTAGCCCCTACACCCCCACACAAGCCTCGCACCGCCCGCGAATTTCCATCGTCGTGCGCTCAACCTTGAACCCGGTCTTGCCCGCCCATTCCCCCAGCCGGCTTTCGATCACGGGGTCAGCAAATTCATCGACCTTGCCGCACCCTTCGCAAATGGCAAAGGCAATCAGCCCCTTGCGATGGCAGTGCTCGTCCGCACAGGCAACGAACGCATTGAGCGATTCCAGCCGGTGGGCGAGGCCCCGTTCCACCAGCTTGTCGAGCGCGCGATAAACCTGCAGCGGCGCCCGCAAACCGTCCTCGCGCAGCCGGTCGAGAATGTCATAGGCGCTGAGGGGAGCCGAGGACCCGGTCAGCGCGCCCAGCACCAGCCCTTGGTTGCGCGTCAGGTCGGTGGGTGCGGCGTGGCTATGCGCCATGAATTTTCCTCCCAAACAATTTGTGGACCGGCACGGCGAGCGAAACCAGAAACACCAGCAAGGCCGCCACGACGATGGAGGGTCCGGAGGCCGTATCCCAGTTGCGCGAGCCGAACAGCCCTCCCACCACGGCAATCACCCCGAGCCCCGCCGCAACCGCGGCCATGCCTTCAGGCGTTGCGCTTAGGCGCCGCGCGGTTGCCGCCGGAATGATCAGCAAGGAGGTAATCAACAGCACGCCCACCAGTTTCATAGCAATGGCAATGACGCTGGCCATCAGGATCATGAGGATGATCCGGCTCGCTTCCGGGCGCAGCCCTTCGGCTTCCGCCAGCTCGGTGCTGACCGTCGAAGCCAGCAGCGGCCGCCAGGCCAGCGCCAGCACGACGAGGATCGCCGTGCCCCCGCCATAGATCACCATGATATCCTCGACCGAAACGGCAAGAATATCGCCAAACAAAAAGCCCATCAGGTCGATCCGCACCGTGGTCAAAAAGCCCACCAGCACCAGTCCGACCGCGAGGGTCGAGTGGCTCAAAATGCCCAGCAGCGCATCGGTCGAGAGCGTCGCCTGCCGCTGCAACAGCAGCAGCGCTCCGGCGACGAGCGCCGCAACCGCAAACACGCCCAGCGTCATGTTGAGTGACAAGATGATCGACAGCGCCACGCCGAGCAGCGCCGAATGGGCCATGGTGTCGCCGAAATAGGCCATCCGCCGCCACACCACAAAACACCCCAGCGGCCCCGCCACCAGCGCCAGCCCAATCCCGGCGATGAGGGAGCGCGAGAAAAAGTCACCCAGCATATGTGTGTTCCTCGATAATCGATGGGCGGGAGATGAAGTCACCGGATACTTGCGCCTCTCCAACGACCCCCACCCCAACCCTCCCCTCAAGGGGGAGGGAGGCCCTAGCTCTTACACCTCGGCATGATTTTCGGTCAGAGGGAAAGAACTCCAGATCACTGCCCCCGGTGCTCTTGTCCTCCCGCCCCCTTGAGGGGAGGGGTCGAGGGAGGGGGTCGTCGAAACCGCCCCGATCCGCCAAACGCGCGGTCCCGTTCCCTCCCCCTTGAGGGGAGGGCTAGGGTGGGGGTTCGGGCGCCTCCAACATACTCGGCTTTCATGCCCCTAGTGCCCATGCCGGTGCCCCCCATGCCCGTGCGAATGAGCATGCTCATGCACCGCCCCCGCCGCCACCACGCACCCATCATCATGATGCTCATGGTCGTGGTGGTGCTCATAAATCGCCAGCGTTTCCGCCGCGCGCGGCCCGAACAGCGCGAGATATTCCGGGCTGCGCTTGACCGCCGCCGGCGTGCCCGTGCAGCACACATGTCCATTGAGGCAGATCACCGTGTCGGTTTCCGCCATCACCACATGCAAATCATGGCTGATCATCAGGATACCGGCGCGCGAGCTGTGGCGGATCTGGCGCACCAATTCATAGAGCGCCACTTCGCCGGCAAAATCGACGCCCTGCACCGGCTCGTCCAGCACCAGAAGGTCCGGCTTGCGGATGGTGGCGCGGGCAAACAACACGCGCTGGAATTCCCCGCCCGACAATTCCTGCACCGCCGCTCCGAGGAGCCGCCGCGCCCCGACCAGATCGAGCGCCGCCTCGATTTCGCTGCGGCTGAAGCGGCCGGTCAGCGTCATCAGCCGCTCCACCGTCAGCGGCAGCGTCCAGTCGATGGTCAGCTTTTGCGGCACATAGCCGATGCGCAGCCCCGGCAGGCGCGCCACCGTGCCCGTTGTCGGCTTGAGCACGCCCGTCGCCATCTTGGCCGTGGTGGATTTGCCCGAACCATTGGGCCCGATCAGCGTCACGATCTCGCCGCGCCGGATGGCCAGGTCGACCCCTTCCACCAGCACGCGCGCGCCCCGGCGCACGCCGGCGCCGCTCATGCTGATCAATGTTTCGCGTCCTGCCTGCCCGTCCATTTCCGCTCCATCACGTCGCTTGACAGCGTTCTAAACGTTATAGCATAACGCAGCAAGAACGTAATAACATAACAGGATTGCGCCGATGAAGCTGCTCCCCCTTGCCTTGGTTTCGAGCCTGCTGCTGGGCAGCACGGCCATGGCCGCGCCCAATGTGGTAGCCTCGATCAAGCCGGTGCACTCCCTCGTTGCAGCAGTAATGGAGGGGGTAGGGGAGCCGACCCTCATCGTGCGGGGCGCCGCTTCCCCCCACACCTATGCCCTGCGTCCGTCCGATGCCGGCGCGCTGCAGGATGCCGATCTCGTGTTCTGGACCGGCGCTGGCATGGAGCTGTTCCTCGCCGATGCACTGACCACGCTTTCAGGCGAAGCCGAAGTGGTGGAACTGAGCCAGGCGCCTGGCATCACCCTCCTGCCGGTCCGCGAAGGCGGCACGTTCGAAGCCCACAGCCACGAGGGCGAGGGTCATGACCATGAGCACGACCACGAGGGTCACGATCACGAAGGCCATGATCACGAAGAGCACGACCACGAGGCGCACGATCACGAAGAGCACGCCCACGAAGGGCACGACCACGACCATGGCGGCGACATGCATTTCTGGCTCGATCCGCAAAACGCCATGCACATGGTCGATGCCATCGCCGCAGCGCTGAGCCAAGCTGATCCCGGTAACGCCACGGCCTACGCCGCCAATGCCGAGCGCGAAAAAGCCGACCTCGTCGCGCTGCAAGCCGAACTGACCGCGACCCTCGCGCCCGTTGCCGACAAGCCCTTCCTCGTCTTTCATGACGCTTACCAGTATTTCGAGAACCGCTTTGGCCTCACCGTCGCGGGCTCCGTCACCGTCACCCCCGACGTTATGCCCGGCGCCCAGCGGATCGACGCCCTGCGCGCCCGCGTGGCCGAACTCGGGGCCACCTGCGTCTTTGCCGAACCCAATTTCGAGCCGACCATCATCGCCGCCATCACCGAGGGCAGCACGGCCAAAGCCGGTGTGCTCGACCCCGAAGGCGGGGCCCTCACCGAAGGTCCCGACCTTTACCCCGAACTGCTGCGCGGCCTCGCCAATGGGCTCCTGGACTGCCTGGGCTAGCTAACCCAGCGGCCCCTTGAAGATAAAGAATGCCCCGAGCGCAATGAGCCCGAACCCGATCCCGTGGTTCCAGGTGAACTGCTCGCCCAGATACGTGGCGCTGAACAGCACAAAGACCGACAGGGAAATCACCTCCTGAATGGTCTTGAGTTCGGCGCCGCTATAAACCCCGTAGCCGATGCGATTGGCGGGCACCGCCAGCCAATACTCGAAAAACGCGATGCCCCAGCTGGCCAGCACCACCACCCACAGCGCCGTGCCGGGGAATTTGAGGTGCCCATACCAGGCAAAGGTCATGAAGAGGTTGGACGCGATCAAGAGCCCGATCGGCGCCAGCGTGGCGAAGTTCCAGCCCATCGCGATTACCGCGCGCCCTTGGTGGGCTGCTCGAGCGCATACAGCGCATCGCTGATCGACTCGACCTTCTTGCGCAGCAGCTCCTGGGCGTCATGCAGCCCGCGATTATAGTAATAGGCGCCCATCTTTTCGGCGAAAAAGGTCATCAGCATCTCGGCCGGCATCGGCCCGATGGTCTGGTCCAGTTCCAGCCGGAAATAATCCTGGATCTCCGCCACCATGGCCTTGGTTTCGTCGCGGCTGAACTTGATCGGCTTCATTGCGGGCAGGGCTCCAGAATCGGCGGCACGATAATGCCGCGATCGCCCGTCCGGCAAGCGCCACGCCGCGATTGACCCCTCCGGCCCGCCATGCGAGAACACAGCCTGTGTCGGTTCCCCAAGCCCGTTGTGGCGCGGGGATCAAAAGGGAACACGGTGCGGATTACCCATCAGGGGCCAAAACCGTGGCTGCCCCCGCAACTGTAAGCGGTGCGCTCCTCTCCTTATGCCACTGGCAGCCAAGCTGCCGGGAAGGCGGGAGGCGCTCTATTCACCGCAAGCCAGGAGACCTGCCGGCACAGCAACGAGCTTGTAAGCTCTTTTTCGTTCCGCGCACGGAGGGTGCCGCATGAATACCACCACGGTTTCGACTGGCCTTCAGTCTCTTTCGTTGTCCCAGCGTCTTGTCGCCGGCTCGCTCGCGCTCCTGCTTGGGCTGACCCTCCTGGTCGGCACCGGCTTTGCCGGCGATTATCGCCTGCACAACGGCGCCCATGACACCCGCCACGCCATGGGCTTTCCCTGCCACTAGGGCGGGCACGAGAGACGACCAAAAATGTTCCGCAATCTGTTTTTTGCTGCGCTGGTCGCAGCCCTTTGTGCTGCCCTTGTGGCATCTACGATCCAGCATTTCCGCGTCACCCCGCTGATCCTGCATGCCGAAAGCTTTGAAGGGGAGGGTGGCCATTCCCATGGTGAGGAGGCCACTCCGGCCGAGCATACCCACGCCCCCGGCACCCCGGCCCATGATCATGGCGCCGACGAATGGGCGCCCCAGGATGGTCTTGAGCGCACCCTCTATACCGTGCTCGCCAATCTGCTCGCCGCCGCTGGCTTTGCCCTCGTGATCGGCGCCGTAGGCCTCCTCGCCAATATTCCCAACACGGCCGGTAATGCTCTGCTGTGGAGCCTGGCCGGCTTTGCCAGCTTCACCCTCGCGCCCGCCTTTGGCCTGCCGCCCGAACTGCCCGGCATCCCCGCCGCCGATCTGGGCGCCCGCCAGCTCTGGTGGGTCGCGACGGCCCTTGCCACCGGCGCCGCCTGCCTGCTCCTCGCCAAGACCCGGGCGGGCTGGGCCATTGCCGTGGCGCTCGCACTCGTCCTCGCGCCGCACATCGTGGGCGCCCCCGCGGCTCCCGAAGAGCCAAGCGCCGTTCCCGCCCATCTCGCCACCGCCTTTGCCGCCGCCACCATCGGCACTTCAGCCGTGTTCTGGCTGGTGCTGGGTGTCGTCTTTGGCCTCGCCAATGATCGCCTCGCCCGCCGCGAGGCTTCCCACCCCATCGGAGCTCCCGCATGACCACCAAGATTCCTACCACCGTCATCACCGGCTTTCTGGGCGCGGGCAAGACCACCCTTGTGCGTCACCTCCTCGCCCATGCCCCCAGGGGCAAGCGCATCGCCCTCATCATCAATGAATTCGGCGATCTCGGCGTCGACAAGGACATCCTGGCCGGCTGCGGCGACGAGACCTGCCGTGAAGAGGACATGGTCGAGCTGTCCAATGGCTGCATCTGCTGCACCGTGGCCGACGAGTTCATCCCGACCATGCAGGCACTGCTGAATCGCCCTGAAAAATTCGATCACATCGTCATCGAAACCTCGGGCCTCGCCCTGCCCCAGCCCCTGATCCGCGCCTTCAACTGGCCCGAGATCAAGGCGCAGGTGACCGTCGATGGCGTCGTGACCGTCGCCGATGCCGCCGCTCTTGCCGAGGGCCGCTTTGCCGCCGATGAAGCCGCCGTCGACCGGCAGCGCCGCCTCGACGAAATGCTCGACCACGAAACGCCCTTGGGCGAGCTCTTCGAGGATCAGCTGGCCGCCGCCGACATGGTCATCATCAACAAGACCGATCTGGTGGATCCCGCCACCCTCGAAAAAGTCGAGCAGAACATCCGCGCCGAGCTGCGCCCCGGCGTCGGCATTGTTCGCGCCGCCAATGGCCATGTCGATATCGCGGCGCTTCTGGGCCTTGGCATGGCTTCGGAAGACGACATCGCCAACCGCCCCAGCCACCACGAACTCGAGCACGAGGGCGAAGGGCACGAGCACGACGATTTCGACAGCTTTTCGCTCCAGCTCCCCGCCATCGCCGGCAAGGACGAGCTGCTCGCCATCATCGAGGACACGATCCGCACCCATGACGTGCTGCGCCTCAAGGGCTTTGCCGCTGTCCCTGGCGCCGCTGCGCGCCTCGCCGTCCAGGCCGTCGGCCCTCGCATCACCGCCTATTTCGACCGCCCCTGGGCACCCGGCGAAGCCAGGCAGACCGCGCTCGTCGTCATCGGCCAATCCCCGCTCGACCACGCCGCCATCACCCAAAGCCTGCGCCGCGCCGAACCCGTGGCGGCATAAGTTCCAAGAGAATGGCTCCACGCACCGGGACAGGTCTGCACCCCCGCCCCAGCCCTCCTCCCAAGGGGGAGGGGGCCGCATTGCGCCTTGGGCACGATCTAGCCCAACCCACCAGCCCAAAGCCCCTCCCCCTTGAGGGGAGGGGTCGGGGTGGGGGTGCAGGCGCTTCCGCCAATCCGGTCTTCGTGGGAGCCTGACCATGCACCTCCTTTCCGCCCAGGCCGGTGCCATCCAGCAGGAAGGCGAGGCCATCGATCTCGCCCAAACCCCTGGCGCCTTCATCTTCGCCTCCTCGGCCGATAGCGAACTCGCCATGCTCGCCGCCGCGGCCGATCGCGCGGGGGAAACCGAACTGCGCCTCGCCAACACGCTGCGCCTTTCCAACAATCTGTCCGTCGATCTCTGGCTCGAGCAGACCGTCCGTCACGCCCGCCTCATCGTCCTGCGCCTCATCGGCGGCGCCGCCTATTTCCAGTATGGCGTCGATGAGATCACCGCCCTCTGCGCCAACCGCAAGATCCCCCTTGCCCTGCTGCCCGGCGACGCCAATCCCGACCCCATCCTGCAAGCGCGCTCCACGCTCCACCCCGAAGACTGGACCCGCCTCCACGCCCTCCTCATCGCCGGTGGCCCCGCCAATGCTGACGCGATCCTTGAAGCCTTCCATGCTCTTGCGCTTCCGTGTCCATTGGCACCGTCCCGAAGCCCCTCCCCCTTGAGGGGAGGGGTTGGGGTGGGGGTGCAGGCCCCTCAGCCGAACCACGAGCTTCGGCCAGACCACCCGGCGGCTGAGGGTCACGAAATGCGTGCCGGCGCGACCCGAGGGAACGGAGTTTTAAGTTCACTCCAGCCCCAGCCCTTCGCCCGCTTCTCCCTCTGGCACCCCGCCACCGGCATCACCGACGAAACCGGCCTAAGGCACCGGCATCTCGAGCTTTCGCCTCCCTCCCCCTTGAGGGGAGGGACCGAGGGTGGGGGTCATTCGGCTCCTGCTGTAACGGCCCCCCACATCCCCATCCTCTTCTACCGCGCCGCGCTCGAAGGCGCCGGCACCGCCACCCTGCAGGCCCTTGTTGCCGAGATCGAGAACCAAGGCCTGCTGCCGGTCCCGATCCTCGTGTCCTCGCTCAAGGAAGCCGCCTGCGTGCGCTTCGTGCAGAATGTGCTCGAGAGCTTCCCGCCCGCCGCCATCTTCAACCTGACCGGCTTTGCCCTCGCGCTGGACCCCGACGACACCAAGTCCGACCCCTTCAGCGGCACCGATGCCCCCGTCATCCAGTTGATCCAGTCCGGCCGCTCGGAAACGCAATGGCAGGCCGACCCGCAGGGTCTGTCATCCAAGGACATGGCGATGTTCCTCGTCATGCCCGAACTCGATGGCCGCATCGGCGGCCTCCTCGTCGGCCACAAAGCCGATGCCGTCTGGCACACCAGCACCCAATGCCCGCTCAGCGCCTATGCTCCCGACCATTCCGGCATCGGGCGCGCCGTCCAGCTCGCCCGCAACTGGGCCCGCCTGCGCGCCACCCCCCGGCCTGAGCGCAAACTCGCCCTCATCCTCGCCAACTACCCCCTCCGCGACGGCCGCCTCGCCAACGGCGTCGGCTACGACGCCCCGGAGTCGACGGTGGCAATCCTCAAGGCGCTAGATGCGGCCGGGTACACGCTTTCCAACCAACCACCGGCCCTCTCCCCCTCCCCCTTGAGGGGAGGGGGCAGGGGTGGGGGTTCAGGCTTATCCTCTTGGTCCGGCGGACCCGGCCACGCCAACGCTCGCCTGGCTCGCCCGCTCAAAAACACCGATCGCGCCCGCCAGCTCCGCTCCACTTCTCCACCGCCCGAGCGCGTGCTTTGGCGCATGCTGCGCGAAAGCTTTCCCGATCAGCATTTTCGCCGCCAGGTTCCCATCGGCTCTTATTTCGCTGATTTCGCCTCACACCGCGCCAAATTGGTGATCGAACTGGATGGCGATACGCATGGCACCGACGCGGCCAAGCGTTACGATGCCGCCCGCGACCGGTTCCTGAACCAGGCTGGTTATCGTGTGCTGCGCTTCACCAACCATGATGTCTCCAGCAATCTGGACGGTGTGTGGGCAGTAACGTCGCAGCATCTGGCGGGCCTCAGCACCCCCACCCCTGACCCCTCCCCTCAAGGGGGAGGGGAACCGGTCGCGTTCGTCACAGTTGCTGCGCCGGCCACTGGCCTGAGGCCCCTCCCCCTTGAGGGGAGGGGTTGGGGTGGGGGTGCTGAACCCGCAACCTACCCAAAATCCTCAGCCGAGCTCATCGCCGCCCTTCAGTCCGGCCCCACCAACGCCAACCCGCAGCGCGGCTCATCCGCCGCCACGCTCTCGCTCGCCCGCTATCGCGAGCTCTTCGCCGCGCTGCCCCAAGCGATCCAAACCGAGGTCACCGCCCGCTGGGGTGATCCCGCCACCGACCCGTTCGTGCGCGACGACACTTTCCATCTCCCGGCGCTCGTCTTCGGCAATGTCACCATCCTGCTGCAGCCGGGCCGCGGTTATGGGCTCGATGAAACCCAGAGCTATCACGACCCTTATCTCCCCCCGCCCCATGCCTATCTCGCTGCCTATCTCTGGCTGCGGCATGACTGGGGCGCCCAGGCGCTGATCCACAACGGCAAGCATGGCACGCTGGAATGGCTACCCGGCAAATCCACCGCGCTCGACGCGGCGAGCTATCCCGATGCGCTTTGGGGCGGGCTGCCCCATCTCTACCCCTTCATCGTCAACGATCCCGGCGAGGGCACGCAGGCCAAGCGGCGCACCGGGGCGGTCATCATCGATCACCTCATTCCCCCGCTCACGCGCGCGGAAACCTATGGCCCCCTCAAGGACCTCGAAGCGCTGCTCGATGAATATTATGCCGCTTCGGGCATGGACCGGCGCCGCCTTGCCGATCTGCGCCGCCGCATCCTTGATTTCACCCGCGACAGCCGGCTCGACCGCGATATCGGCCTGCCGGAGGACGAAACCGCGGCCCTGCTCAAGATCGACAATTTCCTTTGCGACCTCAAGGAAGCCCAGATCCGCGATGGCCTGCACGTCTTTGGCCAGTCGCCGACGGCCGAGCTCGAACGCGATCTCATCGTCGCCCTGGCCCGCGTCCCGCGTGGCGACGCCCCGGGCGAGCGCTCCCTCATCCGCGCCCTCGCCGATGACCTCAAGCTCGGTTTCGACCCCCTGACCGCCAAATTGGGCGACCCCTGGGCCGGCCCGGATCTATCTGCATTGGCCTGCCTCCCCCTTGAGGGGAGGGCCGGGGAGGGGGTCCCTCCGCTCCGTCACCGCACCGTTGGCGACATCGTCGAACAACTCGAACACCTCGCCGCCGAACTCGTCTCCGGCCGCGCGCCCGAGCCCGGCTGGACCCAAACCGCCGCCGTGCTCGAAACCGTCGAAGCCGTCATCCGCCCGCGCCTGCGCGCTTCGGGCCCCGCCGAAATGGCCGCGCTGCTCGATGGACTCGACGGCAAGTCTGTTCGCCCGGGCCCTTCGGGCGCACCTTCGCGCGGGCGTCTCGATGTGCTGCCCACCGGGCGCAATTTCTTTTCGGTCGATACCCGCGCCGTGCCCACGCCCACCGCCTGGGAGCTGGGCCGCAAATCGGCGGAAAACCTGATCCTGCGCCATTTCCAGGATACCGGCACCTATCTGCAGGCCGCCGCCATCTCGGTCTGGGGCACCGCCAATATGCGCACCGGCGGCGACGACCTCGCCCAAGCCATGGCGCTCATCGGCGTCAAACCGGTCTGGGATCCCGGCTCGCTGCGCGTTTCGGGTTACGAGATCATCCCGCTCGCCAGGCTCGGTCGTCCGCGCGTCGATGTCACCCTGCGCATCTCGGGCTTTTTCCGCGATGCTTTCCCCGCCCAGATCACCCTCTTTGATCGGGCGGTCCGTGCTGTGGGAGCCCTCGATGAACCCACCGAGGACAACCCCGTCGCCGCGCGCATGCGCGCCGAGGCGCTGGGGCTGATGGCGCAGGGGCAAAGCGAAGCCGAGGCGTTCCTTGCCGCCGGCCACCGCATCTTTGGCTCGCGCCCCGGCACCTATGGCGCCGGCCTCGGCGCCCTCATCGATGCCGGCACCTGGCAAAACAAGGCCGAGCTCGCCGCCCGGGTCCTTGATTGGGGCCACTATGCCTATGGCGCCAAATCAGTCGGCACCCCGCAGCGCGACGGTTTCGCTGCGCGCCTCGCTGCCGTGGACGCGGTGATCCACAACCAGGACAATCGCGAGCACGACCTGCTCGATTCCGACAACTACTACCAGTTCGAGGGTGGCCTTGCCGCCGCCGCCGAAACGCTGAGTGGCCACCAGCCCGCCGCCTATCACAACGATCATTCCCGCCCCGAACGCCCGCTGATCCGGACCCTCGGCGAGGAAATCAGCCACGTCATGCGCTCGCGCGTCGTCAACCCGAAATGGATTGCCGGGGTCAAGCGCCACGGCTATCGCGGCGCCTTCGAGATCATCGCCACGGTGGATTTCATGTTCGCCTTCGCCGCCACGACCGGCGCCGTGCAGACCCACCATTTCGACCTCGCCTTCGAGGCCTTCATCGAGGACGACGCCACGCGCGACTTCCTCGCCACCGCCAATCCCTTCGGCTATGCCGAATTGCTCAAGAAATTCAACGAGGCCCGCGAGCGCGGTTTTTGGACCCCGCGCTCCAACTCGGCCTTTGCCTATCTGGAGACCGCGCCATGACCGACCAGCCCGCCAAGCCGCTCAAGAAGACCGACGGGATGAGCGAGGCCGAGCGCGACGCCTACCACGCCGAAAAAATGCGCAAGAAAAAGGAGGCCCGCAACAAGATCCTTGCCACCAAGACCGCGGAAAAGGGCCTCCTCATCGTCCACACCGGCAAGGGCAAGGGCAAATCCACCGCCGCTTTCGGCATGGTGTTCCGCGCGCTGGGCAATGGCATGCGCGTGGGCGTCGTGCAGTTCGTCAAGGGCGTCTGGAACACCGGCGAGCGCACCGTGCTCGACAAATTCCCCGATCAGGTCACCATCAATGCCATGGGCGAGGGTTTCACCTGGGACGTTGCCGATCGCCAGCGCGACCTTGCTGCCGCGCGCAAGGCCTGGGAGCAGGCCAAGGCGCTGATCCTTGACCCCAGCTACAAGCTCGTCCTCCTCGACGAGCTCAATATCTGCCTGCGCTACGACTATCTCCCGATCGAGGAGGTGGTCGAGTTCCTGCGCAACAAGCCCACCGACAAGCATGTCATCGTCACCGGCCGCAATGCCAAGGATGAACTGATCGAAATCGCCGATCTCGTCACCGAAATGACCGAGATCAAGCACCATTTCCGCGCCGGGGTGAAAGCCCAGGCCGGCATCGAGTTTTAGCAGCCCACCTTCCGCAGCGAGCGCCCGAGCCGGTCCAGCACCGGGCGCATTTCGCCGAATTGCGCCGCCGAGATTTCGATCTGCCAGCTTGCGGTGCTTCGCCGGTCGCACAAAAGGATGGTGCGGCCAAACCGCATCCGCGAGCCTTTCACGGCCGAAAAACTCGCCCAGTCGGGCGTCACCATTTGCTCCCCCGCCCGCCAGCCGCTGCGTTCCAGCTCACGCCCGATCCGCGCCACCGTTCCCGCAAACGGGCCGCGCATCGGCTCGCCCCAGGCGTGCAAGCTCACCGCTTCGCCTGCCAGCTCGAAACTCTGCTCCGCCTCATCGCCTTCGCCCGCGACAAACCCGGCCGGCACCTCCAGTGCAAAGCCGAACCGCGTGTTCTCGTAACGCAGCGCCTCTTGCCCCCAAGCGGGCGCCGCCAGCAGCATCAGGCCCAACATGGCCAGCAGCCGCATTACAGCACCACGATCCCGGCATGCTTGGCCTTGTTTTCCGGCTCCACGTGAATCGTGATCTGTGCATCCTTGACCGCTTCGCGCAGCTTGCTTTCGATCCCGTCGCAAATCCGGTGCGCTTCATCGACGCTGAGCGCGCCGGGCACCACCAGGTGAAAATCTATAAACACCATGCGCCCGGCCTGCCGCGTGCGGATATCATGGGCCTCGATGGCGCCGGTGGCATTGGTCGCGATCACCTCGCGAATGGTTTTCTGCGTTTCGGCCGGCACGGCGACATCCATGAGGCCCCCCACGCTCGCGCGCACCACGCCCCAGCCCGACCACAGGATGTTGACCGCGACCAGCGCCGCGAGGATCGGGTCGAGCAGCGCCCAGCCGGTCATCACCGCCAGGCCCAGCCCCACCAGCACCCCGATTGTGGACACGACATCGGTCAACAGATGCTTGCCATCGGCTTCAAGCGCCGGCGAGCCTTCCGCGCGGCCATGGCGCAGCAATACGCCCGCCCAAACGAGGTTGATCACCGTGGCCACCGCCGCCAGCAGCAATCCCTGCCAGGGCGCATCGGGCAGCCGGGGGTGGAAAAACCCGACCCATGCCTCGCGCAGGATCAGGATCGCGGCCACGATGATCATCACGCCTACGATCACCGCCGAAAAATACTCGGCCTTGCCATAGCCATAGGGCAGGGCGGCATCGGCCGGCCGTTGGGCCAGCCGCACCGCGATCAATGCTGTGAGGGCCGTCACCACATTGACGATGGATTCCAACGCGTCGGAAAACAGCGCCACCGACCCGGTGAGCCACCAGGCGAGGAACTTGATGCCAAGCACCACCAGCCCAACCAGCAGGCTTGCAGCAGCGATGTGAAGGGTTCTTTGCATGGCCTCGATCCGTCCGGCCTCCTTGTTGCGCCTGCGGCAAACGGGGAGGGCGGCCTGATAGCCCGTTCCGGCCAGCGCAACAATGATTGTCTTTGCAACTGCTTTTCATCTGCAAGGCCCCTGTGGGAAAGCGGCTGTTTTTGCCTGCAGGACCGGCACGTCCAGGCTCATCGCCCGCGAGCGCAACGCTCGCACTGGCCTCAAGAGCCGCCCTACCCACAAGTGTCGTCCCGACCTTGAGCCGGGATCCATCCTGAAGTGGCAGCAGCTACAGCAATGGGCCGTCAGGCTGCGGGCGCCACGCCCCCAGGCTCATCCCACTGGTGGACTGATCCGCCGCTCGGCGCGGTAAAGCCCGATGCTGTGGATAAACACCAGCACCCCCAAGCCCTCCAGTGCTTCCTCGATGATCGCCGCGAGGCGATAGGAGGCGGCGGTCACATCCCCCGTGGCATCCGAATAAAGCTTGCCCCCGATCAGCTCCATGCCGATGGCGCCGCCGATAAACAACGCTGCCGCCAGCAGCATGGTCGCGCGCGCACGTCCCGGCAGCGCCCGCAAAAAGCGAATAAAGGCCACCAACCCCAGTAGGCACAGCGCCGCCACCGGTAGCACCCAGGCGAAGGTCAGGAACCCCGATGTGCCAAGGCTCGAACCTACCGGCGCCGACAGCAACTCATGAACGCTCAGCGCCTCGTCGGCCGATAGCCCGAAAAACACCACACCCAGCAGCGTCCACTGCGCCCCGATCAGCCGCTCCCGGCGATAAACCCTGGCCCCGGTATCGAGCAGCATCAGGCCTGCGCCCGCCAGCAGCAGCTGGGAAAACCAGGTGTAAACGCTGCGCTCCACATCGAGGTCGAGCAGCCAGATCCTATCCTCCCCGTCCAGTCCCAGCCCATGCTGCACCACGGCAGCACCGATCAGCACCGCCCAGATCAGCAGCGGCACGAGGATAGGGCGGACAACCGGCCGCGCGGCGTCCAGCCTGCGGGCGTGCTCCTCTGTTATCTCGGTCATCGCTTCGCCCCGGCCCAGTGTCATTGGACTGTCATAATTGACCCCGGCTGCCGGACGATCTACCCGTCATGGCGCGTATAACCGCTCCGGCCGAGTACCTAATCCAAATGGCCTAGCAACCCCCTTCAGAGCCGCCGCAAGGGGCGCCCCCGGCCTGGCATCTCAACTCTAAGAGCTATTCGCCCGGTCCTACCGGCGCCGCATTCCGCCGCATTGATTGCCCCTATCGGCTCGGGCGCTTACAAGCCGCAGGGCAAGCGGCATCGAGCCTCATGCTGCACACGGGAGCAACCACATCGCCATGGGGCAGGGCACTGTGCATACCATTCCAGCCGAGCCGGCCCGGGTATTGGCCGGAATTGGCTCGCGCCGCCTAACCGATCCACAGGAGATCATCGCCCTTGTCGGGCAATGCCTCGAGGAAGCCGGCATGCCATTGGCCACATTGGTGGCCCTTGCCAGCCATGCCCGCAAGGCCGGGGATCCGGCGTTGCTTGCTGCCGCAGACGGGCTCGGCGTTCCCCTCCGCCTGCTTGATGGTCACGCCCTACGGGCAGCCGTCCCCACTCCATCAAGCGTGGTTGAGCGCCATACCGGGCTCCCCTCCATTGCCGAAGCCTGTGCCCTTGCCGCCGGCACGCTGCTGCTGCCCAAGCGGCAAACCGCTCGCGTCACCTGCGCGCTCGCTTTGTGCCGCCCCAGTTGGCAGCTCGATCGCTTCGGCCAGCCCGCGCCTCAGCCAGCCAATGCCGCCACGCAGGCCTCCACATCGGCGACCTCGCGCGCCGGCGGATAAGCTGGACGCGCGACCATGATCACATTAGTCCTGCGCTGGCGCGCCGCCTCGAGCTTGTCGGCGGTTTGTGCGCCGCCGGAGTTCTTGCTGACCAGATGTGTGATTGCTTCCCGCTCCAGCAGCGCCAGTTCCCCTTCAAGTCGGTAGGGTGGGCGCGACAGAATTATTTCGGCATGCGGCGGCAGTGGCTTTGCCGGCGGCTCGATCAAGCGCACCACAAACCGGCAATCCCGGCGGCGGAGAAAGGCCTCGAGCCCACCATGTCCGGTGGTCAGCAGCACTTTGGCGCCCGCAGGGATGGCCGCGGCCGCGGCGGCCAGGTCGGGCACATGGGTCCAGGGCGCCTCGGGCGGCTCCCGCCAGGCTGGCCGCACCAGCCGCAACAGCGGGACGCCAGCGCCGTTTGCCGCGGCAACCGCATTGGCCGACATTCCGGCAGCATAGGGATGGGTCGCATCGATCAGCCAATCAAACCCGCTCGCCTGGAGAAAGGCCGCGAGGCCCTCAGCCCCGCCCAACGAGCCAATCCGCAATTGTCCCGCCGGAACCATCGGGTCCTGCGTACGTCCAGCCAACGAAGTCGTCACTTGGTGCCCGAGCGCCACCAGCCGCTCGGCCAGCTTGCGTGCCTCCCCCGTTCCGCCCAGCACCAGGATATTCATCTGTTCGCCATCTGCTTGTTCGCTCCCCGCCATTGTGGCGGCTCCGCCCGCGCGCCTCAAGGCAATCCCTGCCGCTTTCCCGCCGCAGCCCTGCGGCAAGGTGGTGCGGCGTGAGCCGGGGCTTTGTGGTTGCGGCCCCCCGCTCGGGTTCTGGCAAGACGGTCATCACCCTTGGCCTGCTCGCCGCCTTTCGGGCGCGTGGCACGGTCGTGGCCCCCGCCAAGGTTGGTCCCGATTATATCGACCCCACTTTTCTTGGTCGCGCCGCCGGCCGCGACGCGGTCAATCTCGATCCCTGGTCCATGACGCCGGCTCGCCTGCGCCATCTCGCGGGCGTTCAGTCCACCGGCGCCGACCTCCTGATCGTTGAAGGGGTCATGGGCTTGTTTGACGCCGGCGCCGATGGCTGGGGCTCCACTGCCGATCTTGCCCAGATGTTGGACCTGCCCGTGGTGCTGGTGGTCGATGCCGACAAGCAAAGCCAGTCCGTTGCGCCCCTGGTCGCCGGCTTTGCCCATTGGCGATCCGGCGTGCGCATCGCGGGCATCATTCTCAATCGCGTCGCTTCCGCCAAGCATGAGCGCATGCTGCTTGAAGCGCTGCTGCCCACCGGCATCCCCTGTCTTGGCGCCATTCCGCGCAACACCGAATTGGCGCTCCCCGAGCGCCACCTCGGGCTTGTCCTGCCCGGCGAGATCGAGGGTATCGCCGATTTCCTCCAAACCGCCGCCACCAGCATGGGCGACTATCTCGATCTCGATCGGCTCCAGGCACTCGGCGCGCCCCTCGCCGCAGCCGATGGCGGGAGCACCGCGCTGCCCCCGCTGGGTCAGCGCATCGCCATTGCGCGCGACGCGGCGTTCGCCTTTCTTTATCCGCACCTGCTGGATGGCTGGCGCGAGCAGGGGGCCGAACTGCTGTTCTTTTCCCCGCTGGCCAACGAGCCGCCCGCGCCGGGGGCTGACGCCGTGTTCTTGCCCGGCGGTTATCCCGAACTCCATGGTCCCGCCCTTGCCGCCGCGGCGCGGTTCAAAGCCGGCCTGCTTGCCGCTCGCGACCGCAATGCGCTGATCTATGGCGAATGCGGGGGCTTCATGGTTCTGGGCGACGCTTTGGTGGACAAAGCGGGCAAGGAACACGCCATGGCCGGCCTCTTGCCCGTTACGACCCGCATCGATCGCCCCAAGCGCATTCTCGGCTATCGGCGCCTGCGCCACACCGGCGCCTTGCCCTTTCCTCCCAATCTGCACGGTCACGAATTTCACTATTCCTCCGCCAAGCAGTCGCGCCTGCCGCCCCTTTTTATCGCAGCTGACGCGCGCGGGGTTAACTTGCCGCCTATGGGTGCGGTGATCGGTCGGGTGATGGGCTCTTATGCCCATGTCGTGGATGCCGCCCCATGAGCGCCCGCGCCCTCATGGTCATGGGCACCGGCTCCGATGTTGGCAAGTCGCTGATCGTGGCCGGCCTCTGCCGCGCCTACACCAATCGCGGGCTGCGTGTCGCGCCCTTCAAGCCGCAAAACATGTCCAACAATGCCGCGGTCACCGCCGATGGCGGCGAGATCGGGCGCGCCCAGGCACTGCAGGCCCGCGCCTGCCGCCGCGACCCGCTCACCGCCATGAACCCGGTGCTGCTCAAGCCGGAAGGGGAAACTGGCGCGCAGCTGGTGGTGCGTGGCCAGCGCCGCCAGTCCATGGCCGCGCGCGAATATTTTAGGCGCCGCGCCGAACTCCTCCCAGAAGTGCTCGCCGCCTATCGCGAATTGGCCGCTGACAGTGACCTCGTTCTGGTGGAAGGGGCGGGGAGCGCCTCCGAAGTCAACCTGCGCGCCAACGACATCGCCAATTGGGGTTTTGCCCGGGCCACATCCATCCTGACAATTCTGTTAGGTGACGTTCATCGTGGTGGCGTAATTGCGGCACTGGTCGGCACTTTTGCCGTAATCGATCCCGAAGACCGCGCGCTGATCGCCGCCACCATGATCAACAAATTCCACGGCGATCCCACCCTTTTCGACGGCGCCAAGCGCTTTCTCGCCGACAAAACCGGCGTCCCATGCCTGGGCCCTATCCCCCATTTCCCCGCCGCCCACCGCCTTCCCGCCGAAGACGTGCTGGCGCTCGAAGTCAGCCAACCCATTGCCAGGGCAGGCAGATTCACCATCGCCGTCCCCCGCCTGCCGCGCATCGCCAACTTCGATGACCTCGATCCCCTGCGCGCCGAACCCGGCGTCGAGCTCATCCTCGTCCAGCCCGGCCAACCCATTCCGCGCCAAGCCGACCTTGTGATCCTCCCCGGCTCCAAAGCCACCCGTTCCGACCTCGCCGCCCTCAAGCTAAATGGCTGGGGCATCGACATAAAAGCCCATCACCGCGCCGGCGGCCGCATTCTCGGGATCTGCGGCGGCTACCAGATGCTGGGCCAATCCATCGCCGATCCCGACGGCATCGAAGGCACCCCCGGCACCAGCGAAGGCTTGGGCCTCCTCGAGGTCGCGACCATCTTATCCCCCACCAAGCAACTGCGTCTCGAGCAAGCCATCCACCCCGCCAGCGGCCAGCCCATCAGCGGCTACCACATGCATATGGGCGTCACCCAAGGCCTTGATACAGCTCGCCCTTTCGCCGAAGTTGCCGGCCAGCCGGAAGGCGCCATCAGCCCGGATGGGCGAATCATCGGCACCTATCTGCACGGCCTCTTCGCCTCCGATCCCTTCCGCCGCGCCTTTCTCGGCGCCGTCGCTACCCCCGATCTCGACTATGAAGCCGGGGTCGAGCAAACCCTCGACGACCTCGCCGCCCATCTCGAGCACCACCTCGACCTCGACGCCATCCTCGCCCTGGCCCGGACTGCGCGGCCGTGACCAACCTCCTCATCGCCCCCATCGCGCTCCTGCTCGAACGCTGGCTCGGCTACCCCGACTTTTTTCTCCGCACGGTCGGCCACCCCGTAATTTGGTTCGGCAAGCTGATTGCCTGGCTCGACCACCGGGTCGACCGCGATCGCGTTTCCCCCGCCGGACAGCGCCGCGCCGGGGTGTTTGGCCTCGGCGTGCTATTGCTGGTGACCCTCGCTATCACTCTGCCGCTGCACCTGTTTTTGGGCGCGCTGCCCTATGGCTGGTTGGCTGAAGCACTGCTTGCAACTCCATTTCTGGCCCAAAAAGAACTCGGCCGCGCCGTCAACGGGGTGGCTTTAGACCTCGACCGCTCGCTGCCGGCAGGGCGCGAAGCGGTCAGCCACATCGTCGGCCGCGACCCCGAACAACTCGACGGGGCAGGGGTCTCTCGCGCCACCGTCGAAACCCTGGCGGAAAGCACCTCTGACGGTGTCATCGCGCCCGTGTTCTGGCTCCTGCTAGCTGGCTTGCCGGGCATTGCGCTTTACAAGGCGATCAACACCGCCGATTCCATGATCGGCCATCTCAGCCAACGCTATCGCTGGTACGGCTGGGCCGCCGCTAAGCTGGACGACCTCGTCAACTGGGTGCCCGCGCGTCTGAGCGCCCTTCTCATCGTGATCGCCTGCATGCTCGTACCGGGGGCCTCTCCTAGCGCTGCCTGGGCCACTATCCGCCGCGACGCCCGCAAGCACGCCTCACCCAATTCCGGCTGGCCCGAAACCGCTTTCGCCGGCGCGCTTGGCTTCGCCCTGGGCGGTCCTCGCGCCTATGGCGGCGAAATGGTGGATCTGCCGCTACTCGGGTCGGGCAAGCGCGACCTCGACGCCAATGACATTACACGGGCGCTGGTGCTCTACCGGGCAACTCTTAATGTGCTGCTGGCGGCCTGCATCGTCCTGCTGCTCCTGGGATGGCTGGTCGACTAGCCGTAAATCAGTCGTCCGTGGCGCCCTTGAGCGTCATCGGCAATCCGGCAATTACGAAGTACACATCCTCGCAGATATCGGCGAGGCGCTGATGGGCGGCGCCCGCGAGGTCCCGGAACGTCCGGGCCATCGCATTATCCGGCACAATGCCCAAGCCCACCTCGTTGCTAACGAGGATGACGCGGGTCTTCTCCATTTTCGCCAGCCCGTCGACGAGTTCCTCTACCGCCGTGGCCACATCGGAATTGGCGACGAGCAGATTGGTGATCCAGAGGGTTAGGCAATCCACCAGCACCACATCATGGTTGTCGCCAGCGCGCAGCAGCGTCTGGCTGAGCGCCAGCGGCTCCTCGATGGTGGTGAAGCGTCCGCCGCGGCCGCGCTGGTGGGTCGCGACCCGCTCGCGCATCTCGCTGTCCAGCGCCTGCGCCGTGGCAAGATAGGCTGGGCTGCCGCCTGAGCGAATCGCCAGCCGCTCGGCAAATGCCGTCTTGCCAGAGCGCGCCCCTCCCAGAACCAGCACATGCCGCTGCATCATCGCACCTTTGTGTTTTTGGCCGCGAGGGCCGGTTCAACGTCGGCCCCACTTTGATCCTTGGTATTACGCCGATTTGGCTGTGCAAGCGAGCTTGCCCCACACTGGAGATCCGGTGCTTATTCTACTTTCGTCTTAGCAGCTTTCGCACTATGGTCCGCGCCGAAACAAGCCTTTACCATCCCGGACTTTCCAACGGAGTTGACCCGCGTGCCCCGGTTTTATCTTGGCGTTGACGGCGGCGGCACCAATTGCCGCATCCGCTTGGCTGACGAAAATCTCCAAACGCTTGCCGAGGTCAAGAACGGGCGCTCCAACCTGCAGATCGACGGCGGTGACCCTGCCTACAAGGCCATCAGCGAGGGCACCCGCGATGTGTTTGCCGCCGCTGGTCTCGGTTATGCGGAAACCGCCGACACGTATGCCTGCTTTGGCATGGCGGGCGGGCGCATGGATACGGCGCGCGCCGCGTTCGCCGCACGGCCCTGGCCCTTTGCCGGGGTCCAGGTCTATGACGACATCGACATTGCCCATGCCGGCGCCCTTGCTGGCAATGATGGCGGGGTGATCATTGTCGGCACGGGGTCTGCGGCTCTGGCCGTGGTCGAGGGGCAGCGCTTCCAATGCGGCGGCTGGGGGTTCCAGATCGGGGACCAGATGTCGGGCGCGATCCTTGGGCGTGAACTGGTGCGCTATGCTGTCGAAGCCAGCGACGGGCTGGCCGAAGCTTCGCCTCTCACTGACGCAGTGCTTGCCGCCTTGGGCGGCGACAATCAGGCGGTCATGAGCTGGTCCTTTGCGGTCGATCTCGACGTCAAGATCATCAGCCGCGACGGATCGGAAGGGTGCGATGATGCCTTGATCGGGCGAGCTCCGGCAGAATTTGGCAAGCTGATCCCGCTGCTGATGGAATACTTTGATGCTGGCGACCCGGTTGCCCAAAAGATGATGACCGTACAACTGGGCTATGTGGATGCCTATGTGCGCTGGTTCCAGGCCCGCAACGCCAAGGTGATGGCGGTGGTCGGTGGCTTTGGGCAGCGCATCTTCCCCATCCTGCGTGAACGTTATGGCAATTTCGTCGCGCTGCCGCAGTTTGAACCGCTGCATGGCGCAGTTATCCTCGCCAAGCAAAACTTCGCTTCTGCCGCCAACAAGGGACTATAGCTCGTGTCCAGCCGCATTATTCCGGTCCAACCCTTCGACTACGTGGTTTTTGGGGCCACTGGTGACCTGACCAAGCGCAAGCTGATCCCGGCCCTTTATCATCGGTTCAAGGATGGGCAGTTCGACGAGCGGTCTCGCATCATCGGCGTTTCACGCTCTCCCTTGTCCGATGCCGAGTTCCAGACCCTTGCCCGGAATGCGGTCACGGAGTTTGTCGAGCAGGAATATCACGATGAGGCAACGATCGACCGCTTTGTGTCGATCTTCTCCTACGTCGCCAATGATGTGAGCGACCCGGCGAACTGGGCCGACCTGGACGGCGCGTTGCGGGACGATCCCGAGATCGTGCGCGCCTTCTACCTGGCGGTGGCACCCGACCTGTTCGAGCCGATAGCCGAATATTTGTCGAAGAAGGGCTATTACCGGCGCGACGCCCGCGTCGTGATCGAAAAGCCGCTTGGCCACGATCTCGCATCCTCTATGGAAATCAATGATGGCGTGGCCAAGATCTTCGAAGAAGATCAGGTTTATCGCATCGACCATTATCTGGGCAAAGAAACGGTGCAGAACCTGCTGGCGCTGCGCTTTGCCAACACCTTGTTTGAGCCGGTCTGGAACTCGGCCCATATCGACCATGTCCAGCTTACCGTTTCGGAATCGGTCGGCGCGGGAACGCGCGGCTATTACGACGAGAGTGGCGCCCTGCGCGACATGATTCAGAACCACATGCTGCAACTGCTCTGTCTTGTGGCGATGGAGCCGCCAGCCTCGGACGACGCCAATGCGCTGCGCGATGAAAAGCTTAAAGTGCTGCGCTCGCTCAAGCCGATTACTGCGGGGGATGTAGCGCGCATGACCGTGCGCGGGCAATATCGCGCGGTGTCTTCGGAAGGCACTTCGGTCAAGGGCTACCAGGAAGAACTTCCGGGCGAAAAGAAGGGTTCGCGCACCGAAACCTTTGTGGCGCTCAAGGCCGAAATTGGTAATTGGCGTTGGTCGGGCGTGCCGTTCTATCTGCGCACGGGCAAGCGCATGGCCCAGCGCGTCTCGGAAATCTGCATTCAGTTCCGCGCCATCCCGCACTCCATCTTCGATCACGCCGAAGGCGCGCCCAAGGCCAACAAGCTAATAATCCGCCTGCAGCCCGATGAGGGCGTCAAGCTGATGATGATGATCAAGGATCCCGGGCCGGGCGGCATGCGCCTGCGCGAAGTCCCGCTCAATCTGAGCTTTGCCCAGACCTTCACCGAGCGCACGCCGGAGGCCTATGAGCGGCTGCTGCTGGACGTGATCCGCGGCAACCAGACCTTGTTCATGCGCCGCGACGAGCTGGAAGCGGCCTGGAAATGGGTCGATCCGATCCGCGAGGCCTGGGACAATTCGAGTGAGCCGCCCCAGCCTTACACCGCCGGAACCTGGGGCCCGTCGGGTGCCATTGCGCTGATCGAGCGTGATGGCCGGACCTGGTATGAGGAAGATCACTAAGACCATGCTCGACCGCCGCACCTTTGCCGACAAGCCTACCCTCGCCAAAGAACTGGCAGAAGCCGTTGCGGATCGTATCCGCGCGGCCATCGCCGAGCGGGGCAGTGCAGCCATTGCCGTGAGCGGCGGCTCGACGCCCGCCCGCTTTTTCCAGGCCCTGGGCAAGTTCAAGGACATCGACTGGGAAAAGGTGGTGGTCACCCTCGTCGATGAGCGCTGGGTCGATGAAACCAACGATCGCTCCAATGCGCTGCTGGTCAACGAGCGCATGCTGCAGGGCCCGGCCGCGGTAGCGCGGTTCTTGCCCCTTTATTCCGGTGGCGATGCACCCGACAATGCAGCTGTAGAGCGCACCAACGCCCAACTGGAAGCGCTGCCGCGCCCCTTTGCGGCCGTGGTCCTCGGCATGGGCAGCGACGGGCATACCGCTTCCTTCTTTCCCGGGGGCGATACCCTAGCCGAGGCGCTGAGCGCGCCGGGACCAACCATCGCCATCCGGGCGCCTGGTGCGGGTGAGCCCCGCATCACTTTTACCCTTCCGCGTCTTCTGGAAACGGATGGGCTCTACCTCCATATCGAGGGGGAAGAAAAGGCCGCCGTTCTGGACGCGGCGCTGGGCGACGGTCCGGTCGAGGACATGCCCATTCGCGCCGTGCTGCGCTCCGGCCATCCGTTAACTGTATACTGGTGCCCATAGTCCCCGAAGCGCTCCCCAATTGACCGCTTTGGCCACTTGCGGCTCCACCAAGGAGCTCCAATGCCTGTTCAGCAAGCCATCCAGGATGTCACCGACCGCATAGCGGCGCGCAGCCGCGACAGTCGCGCCCAATATCTACGCCGTCTCGATGCTCAGCGGGAAGCGGGCGTTTATCGCTCGAGCCTGTCCTGCGGCAATCTCGCCCACGGCTTTGCCGCCTGCTCGCCCGCCGAAAAGGCAGCACTGGCCGGCACCAAGACCCTCAATCTGGGCATCGTCACGTCCTATAACGACATGCTCTCGGCCCATCAGCCGTACCAGTTCTATCCCGATATCATCAAGCAAGCGGCGGCCGCGATCGGTGCCACCGCCCAGGTGGCGGGCGGGGTGCCGGCGATGTGCGATGGGGTGACGCAAGGCCAGCCCGGCATGGATCTGAGCCTGTTCTCGCGCGATGTGATTGCCATGGCGACCGCCATTGCGCTGTCGCACAACATGTTCGACGCCGCCGTCTACCTGGGGATTTGCGACAAGATCGTCCCAGGCCTGCTGATCGGGGCACTGACCTTCGGGCATCTGCCGGCCGTGTTCATTCCCGCCGGGCCCATGCCCTCGGGCCTACCCAATGACGAGAAGAGCCGCGTGCGCCAGCTTTATATGGAAGGCAAGGTCGGACGCGCCGAACTGCTGGAAGCCGAGGCCAAGTCCTACCACTCGCCGGGAACCTGCACCTTTTACGGCACCGCGAACTCCAATCAGATGCTTATGGAGATCATGGGCCTGCATCTGCCCGGCGCCAGCTTCGTCAACCCAGGCACGCCCTTGCGCGATGCGCTGACCCGGCAAGCTACCGTACGAGCACTGTCCTTGACTGCCCAGGGCAACATCTGGACCCCGGTGGGGCACGTGATCGACGAGAAGTCCATCGTCAATGGACTGGTGGGCCTGCATGCGACGGGCGGCTCCACCAACCATACCATGCACCTAATCGCCATTGCGGCCGCCGCGGGGCTGCACGTGACCTGGGACGACATGTCCGATCTCTCCGACGCCACCCCGCTGCTGGCGCGCGTTTATCCCAATGGCGTTGCCGACGTGAACCACTTTCATGCGGCAGGTGGCATGGGCTTTCTTATTCAGGAGTTGTTGGCATCGGGTCATCTGCATGAAGATGTGAAGACCGTCTGGGGCGAGGGCCTCTCCAATTACACGGTTGAAGCCAAGTTAATTGAGGACAAGGTCAGCTTCGAGCCCGCTCCCAAGCACTCGCACCTGCCAAAGGTACTAACGGGCACGGACGCCCCCTTCCAGCAGACTGGCGGCCTCAAGCTCCTGACCGGCAATCTCGGGCGCTCGGTGATCAAGGTTTCCGCAGTCAAGCCCGAGCACCGGGTCGTCGAGGCTCCGGCACGGGTGTTCAACGGCCAGGAAGAAATGCAGGCGGCGTTCAAGGCGGGCGAGTTGAACGGCGACATGATCGCGGTTGTCCGCTTCTCGGGTCCGCGGGCCATCGGCATGCCCGAACTGCACAAGCTCACTCCCGCCCTTGGCGTGTTGCAGGATCGCGGCTTCAAGGTCGCTCTGTTGACAGACGGGCGAATGTCGGGCGCTTCGGGCAAGGTCCCGGCGGCAATTCATATGACCCCGGAGGCGGTCGATGGCGGCCCTATCAGCAAGCTGCGCGACGGCGACATGATCCGGCTCGATGCCAATGCGGGAACCTTGCAGTTCCTGGGCGATGAGGCCGAACTCCATGCCCGCCCGGCCGCCACCGAAGACTTGAGCAACCAGCAATGGGGTATGGGCCGCGAACTGTTTGCCGGCATGCGCAGCCTTGTGGGCGTAGCCGACCGGGGTGCCAGCGTATTCAGCTGAGCCCCGCTAGACCCCGAACGGGTAGGTTTCGGGGACCCCACGGGGCCGCTCGGTTGGGAGCGGCGTGACTGCCTTTGTCTCATTGAACCAGACAAAAGCGTCGAATTGCTCTGGCAGCACGGCATTGAAGTAATGGCTCTGCCGCTCCGTTTCGGGGCGGTAGATCACCCCGATCGCTCGCTCCAGCCGGGGTTCTGACAACGCCGACCGCAGCTGAGCGTCGCTGCGCCAATCGACCAGACCGCGCTCGACCCCGGCGTCGCGGAATATCCGCTCATGTGAATCGGGGCGGGCCGGACGGACCGTCTTTATCCGCATCGGCTCGTCCCAATCATCGGCCGCAGCCACCGTTCCGCGATCGGTGCCAAAGCCAATTGCAACTGCACGCTCGCCCCAGGCCGATTTGGCGTGATCGCCGATATTAAGCTGCCCCTGCCAGCCCATTTCGGTAGCCGCCGCCCGGCCCACATGCGAGTTGTGCGCCCAAACAATTGCCTTGGCGTCGGGACCCCGATGCTCCAGCACTGCCTCGAGCGTCTCGAACATATGCCGGTCGCGCAAATTCCAGGATTCGTTGGAGCCCTGATACATGACGCGGTAATATTGCTCGGCGGCGAGCACCACTCGGGCATTTTGGGTCGCATCGAAGAAATCGGCGCTGTCCTCACCTGCATAGCTGAATTGGTGACCCATTAGCTCGGTGAGTTGCTGCACTACCTTTTCTTCGCATGGGTCGATCTCGCCAGTGATGACGGAGCGGCCATACCATTCGGGCTCGGCTTGCCAGGGCGTCAGGCAGCCATACCGCCGTCGTGCCTTTCGCGCTTCCGCCGGATCCACCCGGTCGAGATAGCCCAGCACTGCACTGATCGATCCACGCAGGGAATAAACGTCAAGCCCGCGGAACTCGACGCGCCGGTTGAATGACAGTGCTGAATTATGGGTATGCAGCCAGCCCACAAAGTTGGCCACATCCTCGTTGCGCCACATCCAGGTGGGAAAGCGGGCAAAGGCGGTTTCATCATAGCCAGGGCCTGGCCGCTGGCGGACATGGTGATCAATCCGGTTCGCGTCGGGCCAGTCCGCCTCCACCGCGACGATGGAAAAGCCATGGTTGACGATCAGGTGGCGGGTGATGGCCGCGCGCGCAGCGTAAAATTCTGAGCTGCCATGGCTCGCTTCACCCAGGAGGAGGACTTTGGCGTCGCCGAACGCATCGAAGCAGCGCCCGAACTCGATCGCATCGGCCGGATGGGGTAGTGGCTGGATCGCCTGTTGTAGCTTGCGGACGATCCGGGCGGCTGCTTCCGGCCTCTCATCAACAACGCTCATCTCGACCTCCTGCAGGAGGTTAACGTCCTGCCCGGGTGATCGCTGCAGCCTTAACCTGGTTAGCGGGTACGTCCGAACAGGCGCTCGATGTCGCGCTGTTTAAGCTCCACATAGGTTGGACGCCCATGGATGCACTGGCCGGAATGGGGCGTACGTTCCATGTCGCGCAGCAGCGCGTTCATTTCCTCCACCCGCAACCGCCGGCCTGAGCGAACCGAGCCGTGACACGCCATGCGCGCGATGATCGCTTCCATCCGATCAGCCAAGGCCGAGCTGGTTTCCCACTCCGCCAAGCCATCGGCAATGTCCTGTACCAGTCCTGCGACGTCCGTTTGGCCTAACAAGGCAGGGGTCTCCCGCACCGCCACCGCTCGCGGGCCGAAGCGCTCAAGATAGAGCCCGAACCGCTCCAGTTCGGGGGCCGCTTCCTCGAGCCGGGTGCAATCCTCCTCGGGCAGTTCCACCACCACCGGGATCAGGTGGGCCTGGCTTTGTATCGGGCCCGCCGCCATTTGCTGCTTAAAACGTTCGTAGACAAGCCGCTCATGAGCGGCATGCTGATCTACCAGCAGCAGGCCATCGCCGTTCTGGGCGATGATGAAATTGTCAAACATCTGTGCCCGGGCGGTACCCAGCGGATAATCGCCTTGATCCCTGGCCTCTGGCACGGTTTCCACCCTGGCGCTGGGCTCGGCAAGGCCGGCGAGGCTCCGGGGCAGCGACCTCGGGGTGTCCACAAGCTGCCTGCTACTTAAGGATGGTGCGGCTGCATAGGGCGGGGCGGAATAGCCAAGCCCCGGGGTTTCTGCCAACTCAGGGGCCGATGCGAGGATTGGGTTTGAAAAGGCACCAAGCACGTCATCGGCAACACTGGACGAAGCCTTCCAGCCCGCTGCCGTCAGCGCTTCACCCACCGCGCGGATCACCGCACTGCGCACCGCTCCCGCATCGCGGAACCGTAACTCAGCCTTGGCGGGATGAACATTGACATCCACTTCGCCCGGATCGATCGCCAGATACAGCGCCACCACCGGAAAGCGGTCGCGGAAGGTGTAATCCGCATAGGCGGCCCGGATGGCGCCGATCAGCACCTTGTCGCGTACCGAGCGGCCATTGACGAAATAGAACTGGGACAGCGAATTGGCGCGGGTAAAGGTCGGCAAACCGGCGAGCCCCGCAACCACGACGCCATGGCGTTGCGTGGCAAGGGCCACGGCGTTGCGGGCGAAATCATCACCCATGATCTGAGCGAGCCGACCTTCGAGCGCACCCGACCCATGCACCGCGGGCCAATTGGCGGGTGAACGATCTGTTCCACCCAGCACGAAATGCACGCCGGGATTGGCCATGGCGAGCCGCTTGACCACTTCGGTGATCGCCCCGGCTTCTGCCCGGTCCGACTTGAGGAATTTGAGCCGCGCCGGCACATTGCGGAAGAGGTCCTTGACCTCAACCACGGTGCCGCGGTTGAGCGGGTGCGGGATCGGACCGTGTCGCACGCCATCCCTGACGGACAGGCGCAACCCGCTTTGCGCCCCCGCCGGACGCGAGGCGATAGAAAGTTCGGCGACCGAGCCGATCGAAGCCAAGGCTTCCCCACGAAACCCCAGCGTGCGGATCTCGTCGAGATCGTCAGCCGAAAGCTTGGATGTAGCGTGACGTTCCACCGACAGCACGAGATCGTCGCCATCCATGCCGCAGCCGTCATCCTCGATGCGGATCAGGCTTTTGCCGCCGCCGGCTGTGGTGACTGTGATGCGGCTCGCTCCGGCATCGATAGCGTTCTCCACCAGCTCCTTGACCACGCTCGCGGGGCGCTCCACCACTTCGCCCGCAGCGATGCGATTGACGAGGTTTTCGGGCAGTTGCCGGATCGGCATGGGCGATTCTCCTTGCGGCCAGCATAAGCCAAGCCCGCTGTTAAGCCGACCCTGCTTTTGTGCTGCGCGGCGACATTAGCGAACCATGACGGCCCGCACCGCATTGTATCGGGGCAGCAAGGAGCGCGCACCATGAGCGAAATCACTAAGCCCGGCAGCCCGGCAGACGAGGCCAAGGCCGCCAATGAAGCGGCCAACCGGCAGTTCAACGGCGACAAGCCGGCCCCTGGCGCCAAACTGCCCGAGGCCAACGACGACGTGACCAAAGCCAACCACGAAGCTAATGCGGAATTCAATGGTTCGGGGGAGGGCGCCCCTTCGGGCAACAGCGTGGGCGGATTGCGCGGCCCAGCCGATTAAGTCTAATCCTCCGGGACGAATGCGCCCGGAGAACCAATGCATGCCCCAAGCCGCTATGGATCTGGCCCTTGAGCTGGCCGAAGAAGCCGCAGCCGATGGCGAGGCTCCCGTTGGGGCGGTTGTCGTGGAAGGGGTGCAGATTCTGGCGGCCGAGCGCAACCAGATGCGTGCGCTCAACGATCCCACAGCGCATGCCGAAATGCTGGCCATCCGCGCGGCGCTCGCCCGCCGGGGCACCGGTCGGCTGGATGGCTGCGATCTTTATGTGACGCTCGAGCCCTGCGCCATGTGCGCCGGCGCCATCGCCCATACGCGACTACGTCGAGTTTATTTCGGTGCTGAGGACCCCAAGGCGGGTGCGGTGGAGAACGGCATTCGCCTCTTCGCCCAACCGAGTTGCCACCATCGCCCGGAAATCATCGCGGGGTTAGGAGCTGCCCGGTCTGAAGTCTTGCTCAAGCGCTTTTTCGCCAAGCTGCGCTAGCGCACCACGTCCGGCGAGCTGTCGATCACCGGTATCCGCCCTCGCATATAATCTTCCATGCGCTGCGACAGCATCCGCTTGAACCGGTCTTTGTCTGCATCCACATGGGCGAAAATTTCGCGCACCCGCCAGAACTCAAGCATGCCGAAGGACGAGACATGGGGGCGTATATAGATGTCGGGTGGATAGGCCGCCATCATATGCGCCGTCAGCGAGTGCATCATGATCTGGGCCGAGCCGAACCACATATCTATCGGCCTATGGTCGGTCTTGTTGAGCCCCAGCGAAGGGTCGCCATTTACATCAATCCCGATCAAGAAGTCGGTGCCGATATCGGCTTGGTCGAGCGGCAGCGGGTTAACGACGCCCCCATCGACCAGGACGTGATTGGCATAGCTCACCGGCTTGAAAAAGGTTGGAATGGCAATGGAGCCGGCAATGGCTGGCCGCAACAGGCCGGTGTTGAACACGACCTGATGCCAGGACTGGTAATCGGTTGCCACCACATAAAGCGGCACCGATAGCTCTTTGAAGGTTTCCGGGAACCCGAGGGGGGTGAAGGCATCAACGATGCTGGTGGCATCGAGCTGGGTCGGAATACCGTTTCTGAGAATGCCCCCAAGCCGGATATGGGTCGCCCAAAGCTTGCCGGCTATGATCCGCATCGTGCCCAGCACTTCCGTCGAGTGCTCGCGCAACTCCTTGCCCGTCATACCGGCGGCCCAGCCAGCGCCGATCAACGCACCGATAGAGGTTCCGGCGATAACCGAAGGCCGCAAGCCAAGCTCATCCATGGCCTCGATGTAAGGAATATGGGTGAGCCCGCGCGCCGATCCGCCACCCAGTGCTACCCCGATCTTGGGTCCGGCAGATGTGCTCACCCCGCTCCGCTCCGCCCGCAAGCCGCGCAAGTGATCCCCAAGAGCCTTGCCGCGCAGCTGCAGAGCGGTCAGCTTACGCCTGGGTGGAACGCCGTCAAAGGTGGGCGGCGGGGATGGTAAATCCGTGCCGTTGGTGTGGGGCTTAGGCGCGGTTACGCTCGATGGCCCGCCAGCCAATATCTCGGCGGCAAAAGCCCTCTGGCCAATCAATCTGGTCCACGCATCGGTAAACACGACGCTGCGCCTCTGCTATATCAGCCCCAAGCGCCGAAACGTTGAGAACCCGTCCCCCTGCTGCCAGTAAACGCCGGCCCTCGCGCCGCGTTCCGGCATGGAAGATTTGAACACCGTCGTGGTTAAGCTCGTCCAACCCCTTGATCTCCGACCCTGTCGTGTAGGAACCGGGATAGCCCTGGCTGGCAAGGATCACCGTCATGGCTGTCTCGGGGCTCCAGCGCACCTCGTGCCCCGCGAGAGCGCCAGTGGCGGTGGCATAAAGCAGTTCCAGCAGGTCCGACTGCAGCCGCAGCATCAGCACCTGCGTTTCCGGGTCACCGAAGCGGGCATTATATTCAACAAGCTTGGGGCCCTCATCGGTGAGCATCAGCCCGGCATAGAGCACCCCCTGGTAAGGCGTGCCGCGCGCAGCGAGGCCGCGCACGGTGGGCTCAATGATTTCGCGCAGAACGCGCGCTTCGAGATCGGGGGTCAGAATGTCGGCGGGGCTGTAAGCGCCCATGCCGCCCGTGTTGGGGCCGGTATCGCCCTCAAAGGCGCGCTTGTGGTCCTGCGCGGTGGTGAGCGGCAGAATGGTCTGACCGTCGCACAGAACGAAAAGGCTCACTTCCTCGCCCGTCATGAATTCTTCGATCACCACCGATGCCCCGGCGGCGCCGAAGGTGCCGCTGAAGCAGTCCACGACCGCAGCGCGCGCATCCTCCAGCGTTTCGGCGACCGTCACGCCTTTGCCCGCCGCAAGGCCATCGGCCTTGACGACGATGGGGGCCGTCTGGGTGGCGAGATAATCGAGCGCCGGACCTTGGCTCTCAAATCGGCGATAGGCGGCGGTGGGGATGCCCATTTCGTCGCAAAGCGCCTTGGTGAAGCTTTTAGAGCCTTCGAGTTGCCCGGCAGCACGGGACGGGCAAAAGCAGGCGATACCCGCCGTGCGCACATCGTCGCCAAGCCCGGCCACGACTTGTGCATCAGGGCCGACCACCACGAAGTCGATGGCCATCAGCTTGCAGAAGTCGATCACGGCTTGGTGGTCGGTGATGTCGATGGCGACGTTTTCGGCGATCTCGCTCGTGCCACCATTGCCGGGCGCGACAAAGAGTTGGGTCAGTCGTGGCGACTGCGCCAGTTTCCAGGCGAGCGCATGTTCACGTCCGCCCGAACCAATCACCAGAACCCGCATTCGCCCCTCCGTCACTGTCTGGCGCGGTGATGCACCAGAGGGTGGGCGCGGAGCAAGGCGGAACTACATTTCGGCTTCGCGGAAAATCGGCGTCACGTCCTCGTTCCACTCGCCACGGAACTTGGCGAGCCACCGTTCAGCCGGGGACTGGGACAGGCGAATGGTTTCTTCCAGCGGCGCCAGATGGATGGTTTCGTCCTTGCCCGCAGCATTGCGGCGATCCCGGCGCACAAGCCCGGCTTCGGCAATCCCGACGGCCTGGGCGGCGAAATCATACACATTGGTGCGCCCGAGCGGCGTGTCGAGGCCCAGGCGCGGCACTTCGCGGCGCAGGTGCTCGCGATCCTCCTCGGTCCAGGGCTGGATCATCTCATAGGCGGCTTCGAGGGAGATATCGTCGTAGAGCAGACCAACCCAGAATGCCGAGAGCGCGGTGACCGATTTCTCGTCGCCCATATCGGCGCCGCGCATTTCGAGGAACTGCTTAAGCCGCACTTCGGGGAAGATGGTCGAGAGATGGTCTTCCCAATCCTTGATGGTGGGCTTTTCGCCGGGCAGTTGGGGAAGCTCGCCCTTGAGGAAGGCACGGAAGCTTTCGCCCGCGACATTGACGTATTGCCCGTTGCGGATAACGAAATACATCGGCACGTCGAGTGCATAATCGGCATATTGCTCAAAGCCGAAGCCCTCTTCGAATGCGAAGGGCAGCATGCCGGTGCGGGCTGCATCGGTGTTGAGCCAGATGTGGGAGCGGAAGCTCAGGAAACCCGAATCGCGGCCATCCACAAAGGGCGAATTGGCAAAGAGGGCGGTGGCGATGGGTTGGAGGGCGAGGGCCACTCGCAGTTTGCGCACCATGTCTGCTTCGCTCGAAAAATCGAGATTGGCCTGCACTGTGCAGGAGCGGAACATCATCGAGGTGCCGAGTGTGCCCACCTGCTCCATATAGGGCGCCATGATGCCATAGCGCGACTTGGGCATGGAGGGGATCTCGGCGACCGACCAGGTCGGCGTCACGCCCAGCCCAAGGAAGTGGATGTCGAGCGGCGCGGCTGCGGCCTTGGCGACGCGCATATGCTCGGCCAACTCGGCCGCGGTGCCATGCAGGTCCTCCTGCGGGGCGCCCGAGAGTTCGAACTGCCCGCCTGGCTCGAGCGAGATGCCGCCCGCGACCTCGTTGTTACGCAGGCCGATGGGATTGTCCCCATCAAAAAAGGGCTCCCAGCCGGTGAGTTGTTGGACCCCTTCCAGCAAGGCGCGAATGCCCTGCGGGCCATCATAGGTGACGGGGCGGAACGGATTGGTGTGGAACACGTGCTTTTCGTGCTCGGTGCCGACCCGCCACTCGCTTTGCGGCTTGCAGCCGCGCGCCATCGCTTCGATCAGGTCGGCGCGCGTTTCGATGGGGGACGAGTGGGTGTCGGCGCCGGCCATGGGATGCTCTTGCAATGAGAAGGTCGAGTATGGCGCGAACATAGCGTTGCACCGCGACAAAGCAATCAGCTTATCGCCAATCACCGATGCTAGCCTGAATCACCGCTAGCGCTGCGACAGCCGCCGTATCAGCCCTGAGAATGCGGGGGCCGAGGCTGATCGGCACCACAAACCAAGAGCCATGCAGACGGGCGCGCTCCTCGGGCGAAAAGCCGCCTTCTGGGCCGATCAGCAGGCCGACGGGCGTGTCGCGCAGCTCAAAAAGCCGATCCAGCGGTGAGCCAGATGCCTCGGACTCGTCGGCAACAACCAAGCGCCGCTCGCCTTGAGCTTCGCTCCAGCCGTCCAGCAATGACCCAAGCGTGATCTCGCGCTCAATGCCGGGGACAGTCAACACTTCGCATTGTTCGGCCGCCTCCACGGCATTGGCGACGAGCCGTTCATGCTTGAGCCGGCTCACCTGGGTGAACTGGGTCAGCACCGGCTGGATGGTTCCAGCTCCCATCTCGGTGGCCTTCTGGATCACATAATCGAGCCGCTCGGTCTTGAGCGGCGCAAAGCCATACCAGAGCGGCGATGGCGGCGTTTGGGGTGCAATCTGCTCGAGGGTCTCAAGCACCACGGCCTTTTTTGCATCCACTACCATCCGGCAACGCCAAGCGCCGTGGCGGCCGTTGAACAACACCACTTCATCCCCCACGCTCTTGCGCAGCACCGCGGCTAGATAAAGGGACTGCTCCTTGCCCAGCGCAATTGGTGAGCCGGGCCCAAGATCAGGCTCGACATAAAGGCGGGGCAGGGTGGCGTGGGAGCGGGGCATGAGAAGGTCCGATGAGCGCAGAAAGCCAGCCAGCGGGGCGTGGCGCGATCAGCTCTACTCTAATTCGCGCAAACGCAGTAGAGCAGCAGCACGAGGCGAATAATCCGCGCCCGCGCAAGCAAATGAGGATAGCATGGCGAGCCCATTGGACGCTCAGATCGGAACGGGCGTTGCCGATGCCCCGCAGAACAATTGGGTCGATCGCTTCGCGCCCGCCTGGCTCAAGCCCTATGCGCGCCTCGCCCGGTGGGATCGGCCGATCGGCTTTTGGCTGCTGTTCTGGCCTTGTGCCTGGGGCTTCGGGCTTGCGGCTGTTGCCGACCCGGTCCGCGGCTTTGATTGGCGAGCCGCCGTGTTGATGTTTGTGGGCGCGGTGCTGATGCGTGGCGCCGGCTGCACGTTCAACGACTTTGTGGATCGCGACATCGATACCAAGGTGGCGCGGACCCGCTCCCGGCCGATCCCCTCGGGCCAGGTTTCGGCAAAGAAAGCGCTAGTGTTTCTGGTGGTGCAGGCGCTGCTGGGACTGCTGATCCTGCTGCAGTTCAATCCGTTCACCATTGTTCTCGGCGTGGCCTCGCTGGTGCTGGTCGCCATCTACCCCTTCATGAAGCGCGTCACCTGGTGGCCGCAGGCCTTTCTGGGCCTCGCCTTCTCCTGGGGCGCGCTGATGGGGTGGTCGAGCCAGACGGGCGGGCTGTCTGTCGCGCCGCTGCTGCTTTATTTCGGCTGTATCCTGTGGACCATCGGCTACGACACGATCTACGCCTTGCAGGACGTGGAAGACGATGCCCTGATCGGGGTCAAATCCACCGCCCTGCTGTTTGGAAAGCGCGCCAGAGCCATTGTGACCGGCTTTTATGTCGCGGCTTTCGTCTTGTGGGTAGCGGCGGCGGTGCTGGCGGGCGCAGGGGTGTTATTCGCCGTGCTTTCGCTGATCGCCTTGGGCCTCTTGTTCTGGCAGGTGCAAACCCTTGATGCGGGGGCCCCCGGCAATGCGCTGCTGCGCTTCAAGAGCAATCATTATGTCGGGGTTGTCTTGACCCTGGCTCTCCTTGCCGAGTGGGTCTGGTAAGGGCGCGCAAAACGCCAAAGGGACCAGCCGCACCACCGACTGGTCCCTTCAACGTGCTTGGAGGCAACTCGGAATCTAGTTCGCTTCGCCCTGGCCGGGCTTGCGGCGATTAAGGAAGCGGGGGCGGCGGGCGGCATCGGCAGCAAGGCGGCGCCGGGCAACCCCTTGCCCGAGCATTACCCCGTCCACCTGCTGCGAATAGGGCAGATAGGTGCCATCGCCCGCCTTGATAAACAGCGGCAGGCGAAGCTTGCGACCCCAGTTCTGCCATTCGGCGACGACGTTCTGGTTACCCTCTTCCTCGAACACCCGGTAGTTCAGGTTTTCGTCCGCATGGACCAGTTCGATCGCGCTCGTCAAAGCACCCTCGATGGAAATGGACGTCGCCACCGCGACGCCGATGAATTCATGCACTGGAACCTTGATCTTGATCACAATGCCGCTCTGCTCGAGCTGCTTGCGCACGGTCACGGTCTTTACCGGTTCCTTGGGGCCATTATCGTTTGCTGCAACAAAGCGGCGATCGATTACGTTCGGTCGGCCAAATGCCAGCACCACTGAACCGCCTTCTATGGCTAAGCCTTCACCCATTTGATCTGCCTTCCTGCTAACCCCGAGAGCTTATTGCGTGCTCTCTTTTGTGCGGCCAATCTAGCGCGTCCCCTTACCTGTCGCCTTAATCCGCTCGGTTAAGTTTATCTTGTTTTCCTGCAGGGTTAGCAGGATGTGACCCGGTGTAGGAGCCGGTTAACCCCAACCAATCGGCTGCTGGTTTGTGCGCATTACGCAAGGAATGGGGGCGAAATGTCCCAGGCCAGCTTGCACCTTGTCCAAAGCCGGGCACCGGCCTAGAACCGGGCCCATGCATGCAGCCCCCACCAGCGCCCAAGAAGATCTTGAACTGTTGCGCTCGAGCGCCGTCTCGGCGGGCATCATTGCCTGCGGCTTTTTCCGAGCACCGGTTAAGGCCTGGACCAAAGACAATGCCTCGCCCGTCAGTGAAGCCGATATTCTGGTTGATCGCTACCTTGCGGCGTCATTGCTCGCCGCGCGCCCTGATTATGGCTGGCTCAGCGAGGAAACGGCGGACAACCCGTCGCGCCTGACCTGTCGGCGCGTGTTTGTGGTCGACCCCATCGATGGCACGAAGGGGTTCTTGCGCGGCGAAGACAGCTGGACCGTTTCCCTGGCCGTCGTTGAGGACGGGGTGCCGATTGCCGGCGTGGTTTATGCGCCGGTGCGCAACGAAATGTATGATGCTTGCCGGGGCACAGGTGCTCGCCTCAATGGAGCGCCATTGCGCCGTCGTCGCCGCGCCGGAGCTTTGCCTTTGATTCCGGCGCCCACCGCGGTTCATCAGGAACTGGCCGCCGGGGGGTTGGATTACACCAGGGGTCCCTCATTGCCTTCGCTGGCATATCGCCTCGTACAGGTCGCTACGGGTAAGCTCGACGCTGCCGTCTCGCGTCGGGGTGCGCAGGATTGGGACATCGCAGCCGCCGCCCTGATCCTCGAAGAAGCCGGCATTCCGCTTGCCGATGTCTGTGTGGGGCAACCAGTGTTCAACAAGCGCGATGTTCGCCACGGCGCGCTTGCGGCCCTGAGTGACATGAGCCTAAAACCGCTTGTTCATGCAGCGCTGATCAAGGTCTATGGATGCCCATCCGCCGCCGAGCCGGCGCTCGATTCTCCCCAGCCTTCGTGATGGAAACCCCGTTATGCCAAGCACCAAACCAGAGCCCGAAAAGCAGTTGCTTCACCTCGTGATTGGCGGGGAATTATCCAGCCTGGAAGGCGTCACCTTTGCGGACCTCGACAAGGTCGACATCGTTGGCGTGTTCCCAAACTATGCCACCGCTTATGCCGCCTGGAAGCAAAAGGCGCAGATGACGGTCGACAGCGCGCAGACCCGCTATTTCATCGTGCATTTGCACCGCTTGCTCGACCCGCGCCCAAGCTAATCCTCGGCAAGGGCAGCGAGCACCGCTGCGATAGCGCCGGGCGGGCCGATGCGCTCACGGCCGAGCGCGCCAAGCTGCGCACGCTTGTCGGAATCTTCGAGCAGATCCCGCAACGCATCCCCGATTGCGCCCGCCTGCGGCGCCACGACCGTTCGCGCTTCTCCAAAGAGATTTTGTTCGTCATTGAAGCGCGAGCGGCGATCGCGTGCATTGATGAAGGTGATAACGGGCTTGCCCATTCCCAAGGCTTGAACCGTTGCCGTTCCTGCTTGGGACAGTACCAGGTCTGAATTCTCCAGCAGGCTCCCCAAGGCGGCGCCCCGTGCCAGGTGGATGGTAAGGCCCTCTTGGCCCAGCGTTCCCAGATCATTGGCTTCGTGACTGTGAAGGCCAATCCGGCCCAGATCAGCCGCGCGCGCCAGTTCATCGATATTGACGCTGCCGGCAACCGCCAGAAAGACGTCGGGGCGCAACGCCTCAGGTAGGGTGCGCAGCGCGGCAACCTGCAGCGCAAAGCTTTCAGGGGTAAGTTGGCGGCTGCCGGGCAGCAGGGTGACCGCCAGCGGACGCGTGCGACGAGCAGCAGCGTCATAGGCGCCATCTGGCACCGTATCCATCATGATATTGCCGGCGCAGCGCGCGTCGATACCGAGCGCCTGGAGGTTTTTTGACAATTTGGGGCTGCGAGAAAAAACGATGCGGCAGGTGCGCTTGATGGCCCAACGCTCCGCCACGGAATAAAGGCGTGCAGCACCGGTCTTGTAGACGTCGAGGTAAAACAGGTCGCGATGGCCGGTCACCAGCCCTGCGAGCACTCCAACCATGTCGCCAACGATCACGATGCGCTCGTAGCGACCAACAATTTGGCGCATGAATCGGAGGGCGGGAGGAACGACGGCGAGACCACCAGTCGCAAGGTCGCGCCGAATTGAACCCTTGACGTTGCGCCAACCCTCGGATGCAAGACTGGCGCGCGGACCCACGATTGGGCAAACGCCGGCAAAGGCACTGCCCGCGCCGATCATCGGATAGGCCTCGACGCGCGATCCCACCGGCAGGCGGGCAATAATCGCTGCGGCGATGCCGTCCTCCCCGTGGCCGTTCGTAATGAACAGGATTGGGCGGCGGGGCGGCGCTTCCACCACGCTCAGGATCCCAGGCCGTACCGCTCATAGGCTTGGTGCGCGGCCGCGGCATCGGCATAGGCCTCCTGCCGGTCAACATTCCAGTAGCTTAACTCATCGAGCGGGATGGCCTTGCCGGTAATGGCGCAACGCACAAAGGTGCCTGGCTTGAGCACGACATAGTCCCCGTCGAGATAGCGGACAACTGCCTCGCTGGCGGAAAAGCCTTTGTCAAATATGTTCATGCGGCGGCTCCTTACAGTCGGGCCCGATATAGCGCTCCCGAGCCTCGATCAAAAGAGGCTCTCCTGAGCTTGAGGCTCAGGATCGGCTGGACGCGGCTTGCGGCGGGGTGTCGCCGGGGCGCCAGTGATGGTGGCCGAAGTCTGCCCATCAGTTAACTCAATGCCCACGGTCTGCCCGGGCTGAAGTTCTGCGCGTTCGCGCACCAAATTGCCCGCCTCGTCCTTGATCACCGCAAACCCGCGCGCCAGAACGCTCTTGTAGCTGAGGGAAACCAGTAGTTTCCCCTCCTGATTGAGGGCGGCTCGCCGGTCAGCCAGGCCGAGGGCTACGCTTGAGCGCAGCCGTGCTGCCAGTGGGGCCAGCTGGCTCCGCCCGTGCCGCAGTTCGGCCTGCAAGCTGCGCGGGGAGAGCTTTGGTG
The DNA here is from genome assembly GCF_058133665.1 of Devosia sp. Z11_6. Taxonomy (NCBI): domain Bacteria; kingdom Pseudomonadati; phylum Pseudomonadota; class Alphaproteobacteria; order Hyphomicrobiales; family Devosiaceae; genus Devosia; species Devosia sp. Z11_6. Next base: position 88,351 of record NZ_JBYUNQ010000005.1, on the reverse strand, counting down.
CCACCGCCTCGAACAAGGCGCGCTTGCGCTCGAGCAACCGGCTGGCCACTGCATCCAGCCGCCCCGCACGAGGATCATAGGTAAAGCGGGCCCGCTCCACATTGAGGCAGAGCCCGCTATTGGCGCGATGGCTCAGGTTGCGCAGACGTTCCGCGCCGTCGCGGTGTCGCTGCTCGAGCAGCTGCGGGCGCAGCTTGGGCTCGACGCGCGACAGCCGCATGCGCTGCTCCTGCACCGAGTGGCGCAGGCACGAGAACAGATTGCTCGAAGCATGGTCGAGCCGCTGGCGCTGCGTCGCCACGAGATCGGAAGCGCGCGGCAGGGCGGCGGCTACCGCTCTATAGCGATCGCGCGCGTTGTTGGCGAGACGCCGGCTGGCGCCGCGCTGGCGGGCGCCGAGGTCATCGACATAGCCGATCAATTCGGCGCGCACCGGCACTGCCGCTTCGGCAGCAGCAGTTGGCGTCGGGGCCCGCATGTCGGACGCATAATCGACGAGCGTCGTGTCGGTCTCGTGTCCCACCGCCGAGATCACCGGAATGGCGCTGTTGGCGACAGCGCGCACCACCGCTTCCTCGTTGAAGCCCCAAAGATCCTCGATGGAGCCACCGCCGCGGGCCAGGATCAGCAGGTCGGGGCGAGGTATCGCGCCGCCGACGGCCAGACCATTAAAGCCCTCCATGGCGGCGACCACTTCCGGCGCGCAGGTGTCGCCCTGCACACGCACGGGCCAGACCAGCACGTGGCTGGGGAAACGATCCTCGAGACGATGGAGGATGTCGCGGATCACGGCGCCGGTTGGTGAGGTAATGACGCCGATCACCCGGGGCAAGTAGGGCAGGGGGCGCTTGCGCTCGCGGGCAAACAGGCCCTCGCCCAGCAGCTTCTTGCGCCGCTCTTCCAGCAGCGCCATCAGCGCGCCGGCACCGGCGGGCTCGATATTGTCGATGACGATCTGGTATTTGGAGGAACGCGGGAAGGTGGTGAGCCGGCCGCTCGCAATCACTTCCATCCCTTCTTCGGGCTTGAAGCTGAGGCGCGGGTAGCTCGTTTTCCACACCACAGCATCTATCGCCGCGTTCTCGTCCTTGAGCGTGAAGTAGCAATGGCCAGAGGCGTGCTGGCCGCGAAAGCCCGAAATCTCGCCGCGCACTCGCACCGAGCCGAATTCATCTTCCACCGTCCGTTTCACCGCTTGGGCGATCTCGGACACGGTGAATTCGGCGGCATTGGTCAATAGCTGGGGCATGGGATTGTGGTGCTCCGAAGGGGCAGCTCAGTCAAGGGCGCGGCCTATTCGGCGGCGACCGCCGTTGCAGCGGGCTGCACGTGCAGATTGCCCATCGAGCTGACAATGTGGTTGGCCAGCGCATCATAGATGCTGCCATAGGCGTGGCTCGCGCGCAGCAGCGCCAGCTGTGCATCGCCCAGGCGAGGCAGGTTCTGGTCATCGCTCACCACACGCATGCCCGGCTGCAGCGCGCTTTCGGGCAAGAACCCGACGGCCAGGTCCGACAGCACCGCGCTTGAGATCGCAAGAGCGTTGGAGGACGTGTAGGCGATGCGATAATCCTTGCTGACCCGGTTGAGTGCCTCAACGGCATCGGCCCGCCAGATGCAGCATTGCGGCCCGCAGGCGATCGGCAGCGGATCGCTCCCCAGGGCTTGCCCGCCGTGGGACGCGACCCAGAACATCTTTTCGGTGCGGAAGAGTTCGCCGAACGTGTTGCCGGTCCCCTGGGTGAAGACGATCAGATCGTAGCGCCCCGCTTTCATGCCCTCGAGCAATTGCTCGGATGCCATGCAGGCGACATCGACCACGATCTTGGGATGGGTGCGCTGGAAGTTGGAGAGAATGACCGGCAGCAGGCGGACCGCATAATCATCGGGCACGCCGAACCGGATCGAGCCGGCCAGATCCCCTTCTGAGAAGTGATCCATGATCTCGGCATTGGTGCGCAGCATCTTGCGGGCGCGTGAATACAGCGCCTCGCCGTGATTGGTTAGCGAAACGCTGCGGCCATCTCGCGTCAGCAACTGTTGTCCAAGCCGCTCTTCCAGCCGCTTGATCTGCATCGATACGGCGGACTGCGTCTTGTTCACCCGTCGCGCGGCCTCGGTGAAGCTGCCGCAATCGGCAATGGCGCAAAAGCTCTGCAACTGATCGAGATCGAGTGGAACGGCCATAGCGAGCATCACCGCATTTGATGGGAAGGATGAAATCTATTTGTTAGACGAATAGATGTCCAGCCCGTACTGATAAACTTACCGGCCGCGCAATGCTGCCGAGCCGGCCAGGTGCCGGCATCCTTCTGAGGTATCATCATGGCGCACTCGCTTTTCAGCGAGCGGCTCGTTGCGGCCGCTCCCGCTTTTCCTCGCCCTTTGCTCGCCCTGCGACGCTATCTGGCGCAGGCGCAAGTCGCACGAGCCCGTCGCCACGCACTCCGTGCCCTGCTAGAGCTCGAAGACTGCCGGCTCAATGATCTCGGTATCTCGCGCAATGACGTGCTTGAGGCAGCGCGTACTTCCAGCCGTTCCCCCGGTCTGGCGCTTTCTGCAGCGCGGGCTCGCAACGCCCGGCGCTAAACCAGTTCGCACCGGCAGACCGGCCGGTGCCTTTACGTTGGCCTGAGCGGTTCATGAACTGCTCCCGCCATCTCCCGGGCCGGTTTTTGCCACCGACCCTTTTCCTGATGACTTGCCGGACAGTGCCCCGGGGCACTCGTCCGGCTTTTTCTGGGATGTTTCGCCCGATCAGGGCAGCTTGGCAAAGCCGTCGGCAAAGCCGTTGAGGGAAACCGGAATGCCGATCCCTTCCTCGGGGGTCTTGAACACCACAAAGATCGCGTCCGTGCCGGTCGAGAGCGTTTCGATCAACGCATCATCGAGCATCACTTCGGCCACGCAGCCATTGGGCAGGCAGCGCACAAAGGCGACGCGTCCCATATCCTTGCCATCGACATTGAGCCCGAGCCCATTGGGCAGCAACACGCCAAGTGGCGCCAGCACCCGCAGCAGCCGCGCTTCACGATCGGCGGTCTTGAGCACGATCACGGACAGGCCGACATTAGGCTGATCCTCAGCCATCACATTCTGGATGATGGCGCATTGCTCAAAGCTTGCGCCAGGGGGCGTATCGCAGCTCATCTGCCAATCGCCGAACTGTTCGCGCACCGTTCCTTGTGCGTTGGCGGCTACGCCCCAGCCAAGCGTGGCCAAGAGCACAACGCCTGCAAAGGCGAGATGGTGCTTGATATTGTGCATCACTTTTCCTGTCTCCAGCCGATCTTCCGCGCGCGCAGGATGGCCGTGTATTTCCGGACAGCGGTGAACCCGCCATCAACCAAAGCTGTGGCTTCTAACCTGACATGAGCGTTCAACTGCGGCAAGGGTGAGGCACCAATGCCGCAACAGGCACATTTTGACGCAGAGTTAGACAGTGCGGGTGCGATGGACTCACTTGGTTTGATGTGATTTAGGTCAGGCCAGAGTTCTGCGCTCCGAGGTTGAGTCGGGGCGGCGTTAGCTATGCCGCATTGCCTCCTCAATCCCGGTGTGGATGCACCAGTTGATGCCGATAGGGGGTTTGTGTGACCAGGCAAGTCTTTGGAAGATTGAGTGCTGCTGCGGCAGCTGCGCTCGCACTGCTCCCGGCTGCGGCCATGAGTCAGGAACAAGCTAACCAGGGTTATGCTGCCCCGGGCCAGATCCATCTGATGGATTCGGTGACCCCGATCATGGACTCCATCACGGCGTTCCATGACGGCATCTTGTTGTGGACGATCTCGCTGATCGTGCTGCTGGTGCTCGTGCTGCTGATCGTTGTGATCGTTAAGTTCAATGCCAAGGCCAATCCGATCCCTGCTCGCTTCACTCACAACACTCTTGTTGAGGTGATCTGGACCGTGGTCCCGGTGGTGGTGCTGATCATCATTGCCATTCCGTCTTTTGGCGTTCTGGCTGATCAGTTGATCACCCCGGACGGGGAGCGCAAATATCTCGGCTCGCACGTCTTCTCATTTGGTGAGGTGGAAGTTCCCGCGCCCTCGCTGACCATCAAGGCGACCGGGCAGCAGTGGTACTGGGATTATGAATATGTCGATCAGGGGGTTGGCTTCACCCAGCTCCTGCTGGCCGAAGAAAGCACCGACGGCACGGATCGCCCTACGGTAAAGCCCAACCAGCCGCGTCTTCTCGCTGTCGACAACGAGTTGATCGTGCCGGTTAATGCCACTGTGCGCCTGCAGGTGACGGCTGATCCTGCCGGCGTGATCCACGCCTTTGCGCTGCCGTCCTTTGGCGTCAAGATGGATGCCGTGCCGGGCCGGCTGAACGAAACCTGGTTCAACGCTCGCGAGACCGGCATCTACTACGGTCAGTGCTCGGAGCTGTGCGGCAAGGACCATGCCTACATGCCTATCGCTGTACGCGTGGTGACCGAGCAGGAATTTGCAACTTTCATGGCTGCTCTTGAAGGCGGCGACTATGCTGCCGCCAGTGCAACGCTCGCGGCAGTCCAGTAAGAACACGGGTTAGGGGATCCTTTCCAAATGGCCGATATTGCTCACCTCGAAGCCCAAGCCACCGGTCATGCTCCTGTGGCGCATGATCCGCATCAGCCGACTGGCTGGCGCCGCTGGGTATATTCGACCAACCACAAAGACATTGGTATCATGTACCTGATCTTCGCCATTGTGGCGGGGATCATCGGTGGCCTGCTTTCGGGCGTGATGCGCCTGGAATTGCAAGAACCCGGCATCCAGATCTTCCACGGTCTGGCAGCGATGGCCTACGGCATCGAGGGCGGTGAAGCGCTCGATGCTGGCAAGCACATGTACAATGTGTTCACCACCGCCCACGCGCTGATCATGGTGTTCTTCCTCGTGATGCCGGCGACCATGGGTGGCTTTGCCAACTATTTCGCGCCCCTCATGATTGGTGCGCCCGATACGGCGTTCCCGCGCATCAACAACATCGCGTTCTGGCTGCTACCGCCCGCGTTCATCCTGCTGCTGATGTCGCTGTTCTTTGAAGGCACGGGCACCTATGGCTTGGGCTTTGGTGGCGGCTGGACCGTTTACCCACCGCTTTCGACCGCCGGTCACCCTGGCCCTGCGCTCGACTTCGCGATCCTCGCGCTGCATGTGGCCGGTATCAGCTCCATCCTTGGTGCGATCAACCTGATCACTACCATCTTCAACATGCGTGCTCCTGGCATGACGTTGCACAAGATGCCGCTGTTTGCCTGGGCAGTACTGGTCACCGGGTTCCTGCTGCTTCTGGCCCTGCCAGTGCTTGCCGGCGCCATCACCATGCTGCTGACCGACCGCAATTTTGGGACCACCTTCTTTTCGCCTGAAGGTGGCGGCGATCCGATCCTTTACCAGCACCTGTTCTGGTTCTTCGGTCACCCCGAAGTGTACATCATGATCCTGCCGGGCTTCGGCATTGTCAGCCACATCGTCTCGACCTTCTCGCGCAAGCCCATCTTCGGCTACATGGCCATGGCCTACGCCATGGTGGCCATTGGCTTCGTCGGCTTCGTCGTGTGGGCTCACCACATGTACACGACCGGCCTCAGCCTTGATGTTCAGCGCTACTTCGTGGCCGCAACCATGGTCATCGCGGTGCCCACCGGCGTGAAGATCTTCTCGTGGATCGCCACGATGTGGGGTGGCTCGATCACCTTCCGCACCCCGATGCTTTGGGCTGTCGGCTTCATCTTCCTGTTCACCGTTGGTGGTGTGACGGGCGTGGTGCTCGCCAATGCCGGTGCCGACCGTTACCTGCACGACACCTACTATGTGGTCGCACACTTCCACTACGTGCTGTCACTGGGCGCCGTGTTCTCGATCTTTGCTGGCTGGTATTACTGGTACCCCAAGATGACCGGGCACATGTACAACGAGTTCCTGGGCAAGCTGCACTTCTGGGTCATGTTTGTTGGCGTGAACCTGATCTTCTTCCCGCAGCACTTCCTGGGTCTCGCGGGCATGCCGCGGCGCTATATCGACTACCCCGACGCCTATGGTTTCTGGAACCGGATCTCTTCCATCGGCTATTACATCATGTTCGTCGGCATGCTGATCTTCTTCTACGCGATGTGGGAAGCCGCCCGGAAGAAGCGTCCCGCGGGTGACAACCCCTGGGGTGAGGGTGCGACGACACTGGAATGGACGCTGAGCTCGCCTCCGCCATTCCACCAGTTCTCGACCCTTCCCAATATGGACACCTCCAAGGCGCACTAAGCGCAGCATCAAGCCGGACCGCCCAAGTGCGGTCCGGAAAACTTAAGGCAAGGCGTGTGGCACTAGTTGACAACAGCACAATGATCTCCTCGGGGGCGAGCGAGGCGCGGGTAGAAGACTACTTCGCGTTGCTCAAGCCTCGTGTGATGTCGCTCGTGGTGTTCACCGCCCTTGTCGGCCTCGCAGTTGCCCCGGGCGGCATCAACCCGGTGATCGGGCTGATCGCTGTGTTGTGCATCGCCATTGGGGCGGGCGCCTCGGGCGCTCTCAACATGTGGTACGATGCCGATATCGATGCAGTCATGAGCCGGACGGCCAATCGCCCCATTCCGGCCGGGCGCATCAGCCGTGGTGAAACCCTGGTGTTCGGCGTTGTGCTGTCGGTGTTCTCCGTGGCGCTGCTTGGCCTCGCGACCAACTGGGTCGCCGCCGCTCTGCTCGCTTTCACGATTTTCTTTTATTCGGTGATCTACACCGTGTGGCTCAAGCGCTCGACGCCACAGAACATCGTCATCGGCGGTGCCGCCGGCGCCTTCCCCCCAATGGTCGGCTGGGCCGCGGTCACGGGCTCGATCACGCTCGAAAGCTGTGCGCTTTTCCTCATTACTTTCCTTTGGACGCCGCCGCATTTCTGGGCCCTGGCTCTTTACAAGCAGGGCGATTACGGCGCGGCCGGCATTCCGATGATGCCCAATGTGGTGGGTGAAGCCTCCACCAAGCGGCAAATCCTCGCCTATTCCGTTCTGCTCGCCGTTGCGGCCCTGCTGCCGACCGCGCTGGGCTTTGCGGGCCCGCTTTTTACCGTGGTGGCCGCGGTGACCGGCGCTTGCTTTTTGTACTTTGCCTGGCAGCTGTTCCGCGCCCCCGATGGCGTGCCGATGCGCAAGGCGGCGCGCAAGCTTTTCACCTATTCGCTGAGCTACCTATTCGTCGTTTTCTTCGCAGTCCTGCTCGATAGTTTCGTCGGGCGTATTGGAGTGTTCGGCTCATGAGTTCTCCCGAGGAGCCACACAAGGTTCAGCCTTTGGACCCTGCCGCCGAAGCTGCGCGCCTGCGCACCCGCCGGCGTCGCTCCATCGCACTTGGCGCCGCCCTGGCCCTGTTCGCGGTGATCTTTTACGTGCTCACCGTTATCAAGATGGGCCCCGGTATTTTGGATCGGGCACTGTGATGGCAACCATTGAGCATGCTCACAAAGCCGATCCGGGCCAGCGTAACAAGCGCATCGCCATCTCGCTAGGCGCGATTGTCCTGTCGATGGCGGGCCTGGCTTACGCTTCGGTGCCGCTTTACCAGTTGTTCTGCCAGGTCACCGGCTATGGCGGCACGACGCAAGTTGCGGCCGACAACCCCAAGGGCGTCATTGCTCGCGAGATGACGGTGCGCTTCGACTCCAATGTCGAATCTTCCTTGCCCTGGACCGTAACGCCGGCCGCTTCGATCACCGATCAGATCGGACGGGTCGATACCGTGAACTATGTGGCGACCAATCGGTCCGACAAGCCGGTTACCGGCATGGCGATTTTCAACGTCTCGCCCGATCGGGCGGGCGTCTACTTCAACAAGATCGAGTGTTTCTGTTTCACCGAGCAGACTTTACAGCCGGGGGAAACGGTGGAGATGCCGATCGTGTTCTTTGTTGATCCCGAACTCGATGATAACCACGAGCTCGCGACCATCAAGGAAATCACCCTTTCCTACACTTTCTATGCTTCAGACAACGAGGGAAGCTGAACATGGCCGAGATTGCCAAGAACCATGACTACCATCTCGTACCGCCCAGCCCCTGGCCGTTCGTTATGTCCGTTTCCGTGTTTGTTTTCGCGGTCGGGTTGATTTTCTGGATGCATCAGTGGACGCCCTGGATCTTCGTGATCGGTCTGGTAGGCGTGCTTTACACCATGTACGCGTGGTGGTCCGACGTCGTTCGCGAAGCCAATAACGGCGTTGATCATACCCCGGTTGTGCAGATGCACCATCGCTATGGCATGATCCTGTTCATCGCCTCCGAAGTGATGCTGTTCGTCGCCTTCTTCTGGGCCTATTTCGACGGCTTCTTCCGCCTCGACGATGTGGAGCAGTATGCTCGCATGGCCGCGACAGAAGGCAGCTGGCCACCGGCTGGCATCGAGCTGTTCGATCCCTTCCACCTGCCGCTGTTCAACACGCTGCTGCTCCTGACCTCGGGCACGACTGTCACCTGGGCGCACCATGCGCTGCTGCAGAACGATCGCCAGGGACTGAAGTGGGGTCTCATCCTGACGGTGCTGCTGGGTGCGGTATTCACCGTCGTGCAGGCCATCGAATATTCCGAAGCTGGCTTCTCGTTCAGCGGCAACATGTATGGCGCCACCTTCTTCATGGCGACGGGCCTGCATGGCTTCCACGTCTTGGTGGGTACGATCTTCCTTCTGGTCTGCCTGATCCGTGCCATGCGGGGCGATTTCACCCCAGAGCGCCATCTGGGCTTCGAGTTCGCCGCCTGGTACTGGCACTTCGTGGACGTGGTCTGGCTGTTCCTGTTCGCCTCAATTTATGTGTGGGGCAGCTGGGGCGTGGCGATCAATCACTGATCGCGCCATCGACAATATTCTAGCGAGGCGCAGCCAAAAGCTGCGCCTCAAGCTTTTCTGATGCAGCGTCGAGCCGACCATCGTGTTCTGTCCGTTGCAGCCGCCCTACCTGCGCCCGGCGCAATCCCTTTTGTCTGGCCCGGCTTGGCTTCCCCTGGAACCATCAAGGCCTTGACCCCCCCTAGGAGCCATCAATGACTTCGGCAAGTGAGCGCAGACCCGGCCGCGTCATGACCGGCATTTTCGTGGTGCTGATGCTGACGCTGACCGCTGTTTGCTTGTGGCTGGGCAATTGGCAACTTCAGCGGCTGGGGGAAAAGGAAGCGTTGGTGGCGGCGGTCGACGCCAGGCTTCATTCGCCGCCGGTTCCGGCTCCGCTTGTTGGGGAGTGGCCGGCGCTCGACTTGGAGGCGTGGAACTTCCAACCCGTCACACTGACCGGGGCGTTTCAGCCCGATCAAACCGTTGCCGTCTTCACCAGTCTCACCAATCCTCGCGGGCCCGCTGGGGGACCGGGGTATTGGGTAGTTACCCCTTTCGTGCTGGATGGCGGTGGCACCGTGTTTGTGAACCGCGGCTTTGTGCCCGAGCAGTATCGCGAAGCCGCCCAGGCCGACCGGGAGGGGGCGGGGGTGCCCATGACCATTACGGGCCTTTTGCGTCCGGGCGAAAAAGCCGGTTGGCTGGTGCCCGAGCCCGACACTTCGAATCGGGTTGAATGGGTCCGCGATCCCGAGCGCTTGGCCAATATGGTCGATCCGGCGCTCGCGCCGTTCGCCCCCTTCTATGTGGACATGGTGGCCGGCGAACCCGGAACCCTGCCACAGGGTGGCGAGACCATAGTGGAGTTCCCCAACAACCATCTGGGCTACGCGTATACCTGGTTTGGCTTTGCCATCGTCGCGCCCGTGATGCTGGTGGCCTGGTTGTGGGCGCAGCGCCGCCGCAAGGAGCCTCAGGGCTAAGCAAGCCGATGCTGCCTTGCGGTTCGCGCCTGCTTTGACTAGGTTGCACCAAATCTCGAAAGGCACTTGCGTTCGATGCAGTTTGTTTCTACGCGCGGCCAGGCCCCCGTGCTGGGTTTCGCCGATGCCGTGCTGGCTGGCCTAGCGTCTGATGGCGGGCTTTATGTGCCGCGCGAATGGCCGCAGGTTTCTGCCGCTGAAATTGCGGGCTTTGCTGGCAGGCCCTATCCGGAAGTCGCTTACGACATTATCAGCCGTTTTGTTGGCGATGATATCCCCGCGGCCACGCTCAAGACCATTATCGATGATGCCTATGCGGTGTTCCGCCACCCTTCGGTGGCGCCGCTGGTGGAACTCGAGCCTAACCATTTCGTGCTCGAACTGTTTCATGGCCCCACGCTCGCCTTCAAGGACGTGGCCATGCAGTTCCTCAGCCGCGTGATGGATTACATCCTGCAGCAACGGGGGCTTAGGGCCACCATTGTTGGCGCGACCTCGGGCGACACCGGCTCTGCTGCGATTGAAGCCTTCCGCGGCCGTGACACCACCGACATCTTCATTTTGCACCCGCGCGGTCGGACCTCGCCGGTGCAGCGCTTGCAGATGACCACGGTGCTCGATGCCAATGTGCACAACATTGCGCTCGAGGGCACTTTTGACGACTGTCAGAACAGCGTCAAAGCCATGTTCAACCACGCGCGCTTCCGTGACACGGTGCATCTCTCCGGCGTCAACTCCATCAATTGGGGCCGGATCGTCGCGCAGATCGTTTATTACTTCACCGCCGCTGTGTCGCTGGGCAGCCCGCATCGCCCGGTTAGCTTCACCGTGCCAACGGGCAATTTTGGCGACATCTTCGCCGGCTATTGCGCACGGGCCATGGGCCTTCCCATAGATAAGCTCGTCGTTGCGACCAACAGCAACGATATCCTGCGCCGGGCGATCGAAACAGGGCGCTATCAAACAGACGGTGTGGTGCCCACGATCAGCCCCTCTATGGACATCCAGATTTCGTCGAACTTCGAACGCTTGCTGTTCGAGGCTGTGGATCGTGACCCAAGCGCTGTGGTGCGGATGATGGATGGGCTCAAGCAGTCGGGTGGCTTCAGCTTGCCCGAAACTGCTTTGGCCAAGATCCGCCGGGACTTCGCGGCCGGCACCACTGATGAGGCCCAGACCAGCGCCACCATCGCCCAGACCATGAAGTCCGCGGCTTACTTGCTGGATCCTCATACCGCTGTGGGTGTCCATGTGGCACGCGAACACTTGCCGTCCAGCACACCGATGATCACCCTGGCCACAGCCCATCCGGCCAAATTCCCGGCGGCCGTAGCTGCGGCTTCGGGTATCGATCCTGCCCTGCCAGCCTGGCTGGTTGATCTGCACAGCCGCGAGGAGCGCCTCGAGGTGCTGCCCAACGACCAGGACCAGGTGGAAGCCTTTATTGCCGCGCGAACGCGCGCCGCCACAACAGAACGCTGAACAGGCGCTCGCAGATCGCGGCGGCCGGGAGGATTGCTTGAGCGTACAATCGACGACCCTCGATAATGGCATGGTGGTGCTCACCGACGACATGCCGCATCTGGAAAGCGCCTCGCTCGGGGTCTGGGTGAAGGCGGGGGCACGCAGCGAGCGCAAGGCCGAGCACGGGATCTCCCATCTGCTCGAGCATATGGCGTTCAAGGGCACCAAGGGTCGGACGGCGCTGCAGATCGCCGAGGCAATCGAGAATGTTGGGGGCGACCTCAACGCCGCGACCTCGATCGAACATACCGGCTATTTCGCCCGGGTGCTCAAGGATGATGTGGTACTGGCAGCCGACATTCTCGCCGACATCCTCCAGAACTCGCAATTCGATGACGACGAGCTGACGCGCGAAAAGCAGGTGATCGTCCAGGAGATCGGCGCCGCCCGCGACAATCCGGACGATCATGTGTTCGATCTGTTCCAGCAGGCGGCTTACCCCAGCCAGCCCATTGGCCGCACCATTCTGGGCACCGTCGACTCGGTGCGTGAATTCACCCCCGACACGATCCGCAAATATATGGGCCGCAACTATGTGGGCGACCACATGGTCATCGCCGCGGCGGGCAATGTGGATCACGAGGGCCTGGTTGACGTGGCGCGCCAGCGCTTTGGCGATCTCAAGCCCAATGGGGCACCGGCGCCCCAACGCGCTGAATACCATGGCGGCGAGGAGCGCCTCCTGTCCGACCATGAACAGGCGCATATCGTTCTGGGTTTTGAAGGGCGCGCCTATAATTCCGACGGCTTCTACGCCGCCCAGGTGCTGGCCTCCATTCTGGGTGGTGGGATGAGCTCGCGCCTGTTCCAGGAGGTGCGCGAAAAGCGTGGGCTGTGCTATTCCGTTTACGCCTTCCATTGGGCCTTTGCCGATAGTGGCGTGTTCGGTGTTGCCGCCGCCACGGGGGAAGACGAGGTCGAGGATTTGGTGCCCGTGGTGCTGGACGAACTGCGTCGCGCGACCGAGACCATCACCGATGATGAGGTTATCCGGGTCCGCAACCAGATTCGTGCCGGCCTGCTGATGTCCCTGGAAAGCCCTTCGGCCCGCGCCGGCCAGCTGGCGCGCCAGCAGATCTTGTGGGGCCGTCCGATTCCGATGCAGGAAACCGTTGAGCGCATCAATCGCATCACCGCCCAGCGCGTGCAGGAGGTCGCCGAGCAGTTGTTCACCACAGGGGCACCAACCCTTGCCGGCATCGGTCCGGTCGGAAAGCTGGCGGAAGTCGACGCTATCGGCGACCTGCTGAAGCGTTGAGCCGGCACCATGCTCTGGCCTTGGTCACCTCCGACATCGCCCCTGGCACTGCGTGGCCCAAGGGTGATGCTGCGCCTGCCCCAGCATGGTGATTATGACGCCTGGCATCAACTGCGCCGCTCCAGCCGCGATTTCCTGAAACCCTTCGAGCCCCGTTGGACCGAAGCCGATCTGGCGCGGCGGGTATTTGCCAGCCGGGTCAAGCGGGCCCGGGAAGAGGCCGAGCAGGGCAGTGATTACTCCCTGTTCATCTTCCACCCTCAAGGCGACCGCCAAGTCCTGGTAGGGGGAATTACCCTTTCCAATATTCGCCGCCGCGCGGCGCAGTTCGTTACCCTGGGCTACTGGATGGGCCAGCAATGGGCCGGGCAGGGGTTGATGACCGAGGCAGTCGGCGTGACCCTGCCTTTTGTCTTCGACACGCTGGACCTCCATCGCATCCATGCCGCATTTCTTCCCGGCAACATGGCGTCGAGGCGCGTGCTTGAGAAGAACGGCTTTGTCGAGGAGGGTTTTGCCGAAAAATACCTGCAGATTGATGGGCGTTGGGAAGACCACGTGCTGTTTGGCCTGGTCAAGGAACGCTACCAGCGGCTGCACTACGGACAGCGCTGATATCCACCGTTGCGCATCAGCAACACTGGGCAAAGCTTGTTCGATTCAGCTTTCCCGGCTACCACAGCGCAATGTCGCCACGCCAAGCCGTCGCCCTTCGCTTCTGAACGCGCCGGACCACTGCCTTAATGCAGCCTAGCGCAGGATATAATCGCCCCTGATGCGTCACCTTATTGCTCTCGCGACCTGCCTTGCACTCGCGCTGTTGGGCCTCGCGCCCGTCGCCGCCCTTGAGGTTATTACCGTCCCCCAGGACGTCAACGCCGTTAACCTTTCGGACGTGGTTCAGCTCCAGCAAGGCAGCGAGGGGCGGGTACAACTGTCTACCGCGCCCGGCGAGGACGGGATTATCCGCCGCATCGAGGTTTTGGCCAGCCAGCAGGGCACCAATCCCAACTGGGCCCTGTTTGCGCTGCGCAATGATAGCGACCAGCAGATCGAGCGGCTCCTCGTGGCCCCGTTCTTCCGTTTGCCAGGCTCGGGCGTGTTTCAGCCGGACCTGGGTAATGAGCGGATCACCGCGCTGACGCCAAGCGCCGGCATTCGCCCGGTGCGGCTGGCCGATAGCGAGGCCGATGTTTTCGAGATTACGCTCGATCCAGGTGCGACCGTAACGCTCGTGGCTGAATTGGCGACCGGCGAGTTGCCGGAGCTTTATCTCTGGGAGCCCAACGCCTACCGCGATTATGTGAACTCCTTCACGCTGTTCCGAGGGGTGGTGCTGGGCGTCGCCTCGCTTGCGGCCGTGTTCCTGACCATCATGTTTGTGGTCAAGGGCCGCGGGGTGTTTCCTGCAACGGCCGCCTTTGCCTGGGCGGTGCTGATTTACCTGCTGATCGATTTTGGCGTGCTGGGCCGATTGCTGGGCCTGCCCGCAGGGGCAATGCAACCCATCCGGGCAGCTTCGGAGGCTGGGATCGCCACGACCCTGGCGGGCTTTCTTTTTATCTATCTCAACCTGCATCGCTGGCATCTGCGCTTCGTGCATTTGGCGCTCGGCCTGGCGGCATTGTTCCTGGCGCTGTTTGCTTTTGCTTTTTTCCAGCCAGCGATCGCCGCGACGATTGCGCGTCTCGTCCTCGTGCTCCTTGGCGTGTCGGGCTTTTTCCTGATCCTTCTGCTTGCCCTGCGCGGCTATGACCGGGCAGTGCTGCTGGTGCCGACTTGGATCATCATCATTGCCTGGCTGTTTTTCAGTTGGCTGGTGATTTCCGGGCAGGTCTCCAATGACGTGGCCCAGCCGGCGGTGGGCGGGGGGCTGGTGCTCGCCGTCATGCTGCTCGGCTTTACCGCCGTGCAGCACGCTTTCTCGGAAGGGCAGGTGTCGATTGGCACATTGTCGGAGGTCGAGCGCCGGGCACTGGCGCTGACGGGTTCGGGCGATTTCGTGTTCGACTGGAATATCGAGCGCGACCGCGTTTCGGTCTCGGACGAGCTGGCAACGCGGCTGGGCGAAAAGCGCGGGGCTCTGCGTGGCTCGATCAAGCGCTGGCTCGACCGCGTTCACCCCGAGGACCGCGATCGCTTCCGCACGGCATTCGACACGCTGGTGGAACTGCGGCGCGGCAAGGTTTCGTCCGATATGCGCATTGCCGGCCATGACGGCAATTACCGGGCCTTCCGCATGCGGGTCAAACCCGTGCTGGGGGGCGACGGGCAGGTCAACCGTATCGTTGGCACGCTCCAGGATGTCACCGAGGATCGCGCGGCCCGGGAGCGGCTGCTGCATGATGCGGTGCATGATAGCCTCACTGGCCTGCCCAATCGGCAACTGTTCCTTGACCGCCTCGACCGCGCCCTCGAGCGGGGCCGGACCCCCAATGGCGTCAAGCCGGCTGTCTTCCTGATCGATATCGACCGGTTCATGGAGCTCGAGGAGCGGATCGGCCATTCGGCCGCCGACTCGGTGCTGCTCGCGATTTCGCGGCGCATTGCCCGCATCATGCGTCCACTCGATACGGTGGCCCGCATTACCGGCGACCAGTTCGCCGTGGTGCTGGCCGCGGAGCAAACCGCCGGGCGCATCGCCGAAACGGCCGAGCAGATCCGCAAATCGCTCAAGGCGCCGTTCAATTTTGGCGACCGCGACCTGACGCTAACAGCGTCCATTGGCATCACCATCTATGACAGCGAGCCGGCTACGGCCACCGAAGTGCTGCGCGATGCCGAGCTGGCGATGTACTACGCCAAGCGACTGGGTGGCGACCGGATCGAGGCTTACCGCGCTTCGGCCCGCTCCATCTCCGCCTACAACCGCACCAGCGAGGAGGACCTCGAGCGCGGCATGAAGAATGGCGAGCTACAGGTGCAGTTCCAGCCGATCATGGATATCCAGTCCGGCAAGATCGCAGGTGCGGAGGCGCTGATGCGCTGGAACCATCCAACGCGCGGGGTGGTGGCACCCGAGGAGTTCATTACCCTGGCCGAGCGCTCGGGGCAGATCGAGCGGCTGGGCCGCATTGCCTTTGAGCAGGCGGCCTACCACACCCGGGACTGGGTGAGTTCATTGCCCAACCTGTCCGAGGAGTTCTTCGTTTCGGTCAATCTGTCACCGACGCAGTTGGCGACGGAGGCGCTCCTCAACGACATTCGGACGATCCTCGGCCAGAATGCCGGCATTGCCAGCCACCTCAAGCTTGAGCTGACGGAGTCACAGGTGATGACCAATCCCGAGCACTCAGCCTTTGTGCTCGATGCCTTGCATAAGCTGGGGATCGGGCTGGCGCTCGACGATTTTGGCACCGGGCACTCCTCGCTCGGTTACCTGCACCGCTTCCCGTTCGACACCATCAAAATTCCGCCCGACTTCGTGCAGATCAGTGCCGTCAACGGTGCTGGACATACGCAGGGGCCGATCATGCGCGCCATCATTGCGCTAGCCAACGATCTCGATCTCGCCGTGATCGCGGAAGGCGTGGAAACCCAGCCGGAATTGGAGCGCCTGCGCGAGCATAATTGTCGCCTGGCGCAAGGTTTCGTGTTTGGCGCGGCGATGAGCGCCAGTGAATTCACCAAGCATCTGAGCGCCCAGCTGGCGCGCTAGCCCTCAGGGCTAGGCGTGGCCGGCTTCGGTGCTCAGATTGGCCAGGCTCGCATGCATGCTGGCCAGCGCCGCCTCGTAGCGCTGTTCCACCGGCGTTTCGAACACCAGATCATGGGTAAAGGGGACGGTGAGCCAGCCATTATTGCTGATCTCGCTTTCGAGCTGGCCGGCGCCCCAGCCGCAGCAGCCAAGGGCGAATAGCGCTGACTTGGGCGCAGGACCAAAGGCCATGGCACGCAGGATGTCGAGCGTTGCCGTCAGGCACACCCCATCGGCAACGGCATAGGTATTGCCGCTCTTGTAGTCGGCCGAATGCAGCACGAAGCCGCGGCCCTTTTCCACCGGGCCGCCGCGCATCACCGGGCGTTCGCGGATGGTGTCGGGCAGCCGGATCACGGCGTCGGGGTCGCCCAAGTCGAGCTCGTCGAGGATATCGGCGAACCGCATCTCGGTGATGCGCTGGTTCACGACCAGTCCCATGGCGCCGTCGTCGTTATGGCCAACGAGCAGGATCACGCTTTTGGCAAAGCGTTCATCTGCCATATCAGGCATCGCGACCAGCATCTGTCCTTCAAGTGTCGTCATAGCGCTATAATAGGCATTCGCCGCGGCACTGCCAAGTTGGGCTGCGTCAGGTTGGCATATCGGGGGCATCACGAAGCCCTGATGAGGCGTCAGCTTTTTCTTCACCTCATCCTGCGTTAATGCCCGCCCATGCAGTGCGCTCCGCTCATCGCCGCTCTTTTTGTGCTCGTCTCGCCCGCCTGGGCTGGCGAAACGCCGTGGCAGGAAGTGGCGCCGGGGGTGAAGCTCCGGCTGATCAGCACCGGCGAAGTGCGGGCCGATGGCTCGGCCATGCTGGGCCTCGAGATCGATATGCCGGCAACCACCAAGACCTATTGGCGGGTGCCGGGCGATACGGGCTTGCCGACCAAGCTCGATTGGATGGGGTCGGTGGGCATAACGGGCGGGCAGATCCATTGGCCCTATCCCTCTCGCTCCGAGACCGCGGACTATCTCGACTATGTCTATTTCGGGCCCACGGTGCTGCCCATCGAGGTGCGCGTCGACGGCGCCGAGCCGGTGGTGGAGCTCTCGGCGCTGTTGGGCATCTGCTCGGACATCTGCATGCCGGCCCAGGCGCGGTTCAGCCTGCCGCTCCAGCTCGGTGCGCCGGACCGGGCCAATGGTTTGCGCATCCGGCAGGCCCTGGCCGCCATCCCCCTTCCCTGGGACGGGTCGGGCGAGCCCATTTCCGGAGTGCAACTGGGGGCCGATGGCGAAAGCCTCGATGTCCGGATTGCCGATCCGGCGGTGGAGCCGGATTCGCTGATTGCCGCGACCGCTTCGGGCGAGCCGCTGTTTGGCAGTCCGCAAAGCGGGGCCGAGCCCGGGCTGGTGCTGGTGCCGGTTCGAGGCGAGGATGGCGCCGCCGATCTGCACAACGAAACGATCGAGTTGACCTTCATGACCAGCCGCGGGCCCTATGTCGTGGTTCGCAAGGTCGAGGGGCCGCAAGCGCCCGAGGAATGAGGAAATCGGGGATCGCCCTTGTATGCCTAACCAAAGCCGCATATCCCGGTCAGGAAGGTGGCGGTATCGGCCGCAAAGACGGCCTGCAATGGAGCAAAAACAGCAATGATCAAGAGTGGCGATGCGCTTCCGTCCGTGCCGGTAAAGCTTGTCGGGGCCGAGGGGAGCACTGACACCACCAGCGATGCCGTGCTGGGCACAGGCACGGTGGTGTTGTTTACCGTTCCCGGTGCGTTTACCCCGGGCTGCCACGTCAATCATCTGCCTGGCTTTATCGCCAACGAGGCCAAGCTGCGCGCCCAAGGCGTGGATCGCATTGTTTGCGCCGCCGTCAACGACCACCATGTGATGAAAGCCTGGGCCGAAGCCTCGGGCGCGGTGGGCAAGATCGACTTCCTGGCCGATGGCAATGGCGAGCTTGCCGACGCCATGGGCCTGAGCAAGGACCTCAGCGTTGCCGGCATGGGCAAGCGCTTCATGCGCTCGGCGCTGGTGATCCGCGATGGGGTGGTACAGATCGTCGCGCCCGAGGAGGGCCCCGGGATCACGGCCAGCGGCGCGCCAGCCATTCTGATGGCGCTGGAAGCGGCCAACACCCCTTCGACGCTCTAGGAGGCCGGTATGCGCAAGATTTCGCTTCGAGCGGCGGGCAAATTCGGTATGCGCGCCGGTAGCGCGGGCGTCGTTGCGGCGCTGCTGGCGGGTTGTTCCATGGGCGGGTTGATGGGCGGCAACGGCACGCCGGCGGCCCAGCAGAACCTGCAGAACGCCACCGCGAGCCCGGCCGCCATGGCCGAGGCGCAAACCAATGCCCTGCCGGCGATTGCCACCGAATGCCCGCCCATCAAGGTGCGGCCGGGCGGGGAAGCCATGTATTATTACGGCAATGGCCGCACCGGCGATCCGCGCTCACTGCAATATCAGGGCGTGATCGAGGAAAGCTCGCGCAATTGCGTGGTTTCCAATGGTCTCATCACGGTGCAGATGGGTGTGGTCGGCCGCGTGCTGCTGGGCCCGGCGGGCGACCAGAAATCGGTGACGGCGCCGATCCGCTTTGCGGTGGAACGCGACGGGCAGGCCGTGTTCTCGGAGAAATACTCGATCCCCGTGGCGATCACGCCGCCCGCGCAATCGGCCGAGTTCGTCAAAGTGGTCGAAAATGTCGCCATTCCCTATCTGGGGGGTGAGGAGATCACCATCTGGGTCGGCTTCGATACCCGCGGCTAAGTTCACCTCAGAAATCGAGCCGGGCGTGCCAAAGCGCCGCCCGGGTTTAACACCCTGCGGTTGCTGCTGCGTCATGGGGCGAGATTCGTCCCGGTGCCGGTCGTCCGGCCTTGCAGGATAGAGGTGGAACTCACCTCGCCCCATGTTTCCCAGGGACTCTGTGGTGAAAGACCGTCCTCGGCTTGGACCCGCGCCGACTAGGGCACGATGTGCCCGGTGCCCGGGGTGAGGTCGGGCCAGATCATCCGTCACCGCAGGAGATGGAGCGACCTCCACCTCACCCGGCATTCCCGCACCGACCGTTCGTCGCGACCGCGCAGCTTGTGCGGGAACAGGGGCGATTGTGCCTGAGGTTTTCGGGGGCGGGGATAATTTTCTTGCGGGGCTGGTGCTGGCGCCCTCGCCCTTCGAGGCCGCTGCGCGGCACCTCAGGGTGAGGGCTGGGAGGGGCTGGTGAGTGGGCGTTAAGGTTGGAAAGAGCAGGGAGCTTTCCGGAGCCCTCATGGTGAGGTGCGCAGCGAAGCGTAGCCTCGAACCATGGGGGCGGCCATCATCAACTTGCGAGTTGCCCCACAAAGGGCGTTTGAAGACGGTGCCACAGGCTCGATTGTCAGGCCGGGATAAGTCGGTCCAAGAGTCCCGGCATCGAGTTCTTGGATAGGCCTGAACCCCCACCCTTTCAGCCATTCGGGCATCGCCCTCATGGCCTTCTTGCCTCCGACCGCTCCACTGGAGCGATCGGCCGCGGAGCGGACGGCGCGAAGCCCCACAAGGGGGAGGGTGTCGACTGAAAAGGCGGTTCATCAAATGGCGGTCTAGCGACGGGCCGGTGCTGCACCCACGCAGAACCGCCACCCTTTCAGCCATTCGGGCATAGCCCTCATGGCCTTCTTGCCTCCCATCGCTCCACTGGAGCGATCGGCCGCGGTGCGGACAGCGCGAAGCCCCACAAGGGGGAGGGTGTCGACTGAGAGGCTTTACCGCACGCCCACAAAAAAGCCCCCGGCTGGTGCCGGGGGCTGCATTCACGCCGCCGAAGCCAGCAGCGGCTTATTCCGCCGCTTGCGCCAGCTCGGTGGGCTCCCAGCGCAGGATGGGACTGCGGGCGGCGCGGGTTTCGTCGAGCCGACGGCGAGGGGCCTTGGTGGGGGCGGCGGTGAAGCGCTCGCTATTGCCCGCCTTGGCTGCGGTCGCCAGTTCCACCATCACATCGCAGAATTGGTCGAGCGTCTGCTTGCTTTCGCTTTCGGTGGGCTCGATCAGCATGGCGCCGTGCACGACCAGCGGGAAATACATGGTCATGGGGTGGAAACCCTCGTCGATCAGCGCCTTGGCAAAATCGAGAGTTGAAACCCCGGTATCCTTGAGGAAGCTGTCGTCAAACAGCGCCTCGTGCATGGTGGGATAATCGGGGAACGGCACCGAGAACAGATGCTGCAGGCGCGCCTTGATGTAGTTGGCGTTGAGCACCGCATCCTCGGCGGCCTGGGCGAGGCCATCGGCGCCGTGGCTGAGCATATAGGTGAGGGCGCGGACATACATGCCCATCTGGCCATGGAACGCCGTGACGCGGCCCAGAGCCTGGTCCTGCACATGTTCCACCAGTTCCAGCCCATTACCGCTCTTGCGCACGAAGGGGACCGGCGCAAAGGGGGCCAGCGCCTCCGACAACACCACCGGACCGGCACCGGGCCCGCCGCCGCCATGGGGTGTCGAGAAGGTCTTGTGCAGGTTGATATGCATGGCATCGATGCCAAGATCGCCCGGGCGGACCACCCCCATGATGGCGTTGAAATTGGCGCCATCGCAGTAAAAGAACGCCCCGGCATCATGCACGGCCTGGGCAATCTCGATCACTTCGGGCTCAAAAAGGCCGCAGGTGTTGGGATTGGTCAGCATGATGGCCGCGACTTGGGGCGACAATGCCGCCTTGACCGCTTCCACATCGACGGTCCCATCGGCGCGGGCGGGCACGGCCTTGACCGAATAGCCGAGGAAGGCGGCGGTGGCCGGATTGGTGCCATGGGCGCTTTCGGGCACAAGCACGACAGTGCGGTGCGCCTGACCGGCGGCTTCCTGAGCGGCCTTGATCGCCATCATGCCCAAGAGCTCACCGTGTGCGCCAGCCTTGGGGGAGAGGGCCACGGCGGCGGTATTGGTGAGGGTCATCAGCCAATGGCTGAGCTGGTTCATCAGCTCGAGCGCACCCTGCACGGTGGAAACCGGCTGGAGCGGGTGGATGTCAGCAAAACCGGGCAGCCGCGCCATCTTCTCGTTGAGGCGGGGATTGTGCTTCATGGTGCACGATCCCAAGGGATACATGCCACTATCGATGGAGTGGTTCATGCGCGAGAGGCGCACATAGTGGCGCATGGCTTCGGGCTCGGTGAGCCCGGCGAGGTCAAGCTTGGCCTTGCGGCCAAAACCGCCCAAGCGATCACTGGCAAGCTCCACCTCGGGCAGATCGACCCCTGAATGCTCGGTATCGCCGATCTCGAACAGGAGCGGTTCATCGGGGATGAGTGCTGAGCCAGAGGCGCTGGTGCTGCCGCCGGTGCCGATACCGGAGGGCCGACCCTGATTGTTCATGCTCATGCCAGTTCCTCCGTCAGAGCCGCGGTGAGGGCGGCGATATCGGACTCGGTGGTGAGTTCGGTCGCGGCCACAATGATGAGATTCTCCACCTCGGGATCACCCGGCAGTAGGCGGCTCGCGGGCACCCCAGCCAGGATTCCCCGCCCGGCGAGCCGCTCGACAAGGCCAGCAGCCGGCTGGGTGACACGGATGGTCATCTCATTAAAGAAGGTCGTATTGAGCACCTCTATGCCCGCGACCCCGGCCAGCGCATCGGCCAGCCGCATCGCATTGGCATGGTTGAGGCGAGCCAGGCGCACAAAGCCCGCCTCGCCCAAGAGCGCCATATGGATGGAGAAGGCCAGGGCGCAAAGCCCGGAATTGGTGCAGATGTTGGACGTGGCTTTCTCGCGGCGGATGTGCTGCTCGCGGGTGGACAGCGTCAGCACGAAGCCGCGATTCCCGTCGGCGTCAACGGTTTCGCCGCAAAGCCGGCCCGGCATCTGGCGAATGAATTCCTTCTTGGTCGCCATGAGCCCAAGATAGGGGCCGCCATAGTTGAGGGCATTGCCGATCGACTGGCCTTCGCCGACAACGATATCGGCACCCAGCGCGCCGGGCGCTTCGATGAGCCCCAGCGACACGATCTCGGTGATGACGACGATCAGCAGCGCGCCCTTGGCATGAGCGGCATCCGCGGCCGCCTGCAGATCACGCAGATGACCGTAGAAGTCGGGGGTCTGCACGACGATGGCAGCGGTTTGCCCATCGATATGGTCGAGCAGGTCGCCCTGGCCCTCAGGGGAGGGGGAGAGGCAAAGGAGATCGGGATCGTCCTTGAGATAGGAGCGGACCACATCGCGATATTGGGGATGGAGGCCCCCGGACAGCACGATCTTGCGCCGGCGGGTGAGGCGCCTGGCCATCAGCACCGCTTCAGCGGTGGCGGTGGAGCCATCGTAAAGCGAGGCATTGGCCACATCCATGCCGGTGAGCTTGGCGACCTGAGTCTGGAACTCGAACAGCATCTGCAGGGTGCCCTGCGAGATTTCGGGCTGATAGGGCGTATAGGCGGTGAGCCATTCCGAGCGCTGGATCAGGTGATCGACCGTGGCGGGCACATGATGGCGATAGGCACCGGCGCCGAGAAAGAACGGGCCATCCCCCGCGGCATGGTTCATGCCGGCAAGGCGGCGCATATGCGCCTCGACCAGATATTCGGGGCTGTGCGCGGGCAGGTCGAGATCAAAGGATTTGAGGGCGCCTGCGGGCACGGCGCTGAACAGCGCCTCAACGCTCGTGGCGCCGATCACATTGAGCATGGCGGACCGTTCGGCCGCCGAATGGGGAAGGTAGCGCATGAGGGGGTCCGCCTAGAGCGTCAGTTGGGCATAGCCGTCGGCGTCGAGCAGGGTGTCGAGCTCGTCGGCATTGGCGATTTCAACCTTGAACAGCCAACCCTGCGCTTCAGGATCGCTGTTGATGAGGCCGGGCTGGCTGGAAAGGGCCGGATTGACCTCGGTGACGGTGCCCGTCACCGGGGCATAAATCTCGGACGCGGCCTTGACCGATTCAACGACGGCGGCTTCGGCGCCCTTGGTCAGCTGCTTGCCGACGTCCGGCAGCTCGACAAAGACGATATCGCCCAGCTGTTCCTGCGCATAAGGCGTGATGCCGACAATGCCGGTGGTGCCTTCAACGCGGATATATTCATGCTCGGGAGTGAACTTGGTGGTCATGGGAGAAGGCCTCTCAGCTGGCTTTGGCTTTGCGGAAATAGCGGTGGGGAACGAACGGCGTCGGGACGACCTCGGCGGGCTGGCTGCGGCCGCGCACGGCGACCTGCAGCTGCGTGCCGGGCGTGGCATGGTCGGGCGGCACAAAGCCGAGCGCGATGGCCTTGCCGAGCGACGGGGCAAAGCCGCCGCTGGTGACAACGCCAATGGGGGCCCCGGCGGCATCGAGGATTTCGGCGCCTTCGCGGGCCGGGGCGCCTTCAACCAGAAGGCCCACACGCACGCGGCTCAACTGGCCCTCGCGTTCGGCAAGGATGCGGGTGGCGCCGGGGAAATCACCCGCTTCGCGCCGGCGCTTGCTGACGGCAAAGCCGAGCCCCGCTTCAATGGGGGAAATGGTGGGGTTGAGGTCATGCCCGTAAAGCGGGAGTCCCGCTTCGAGGCGCAGGCTGTCGCGAGCGCCAAGGCCAATCGGATTGACGCGCTCATCGGCCACCAGCTGGTCCCAAAGAGCGGGCGCATCAGCGGCGGGCACGAGGATTTCAAAGCCATCTTCGCCGGTATAGCCGGAGCGCGCGACAAGGAGCTGCCCGTGCGCCCAAGGGAAGGCGGCATGGGTCATGAAGCCCAGATCCGCGGCGCCCGGGACGAGCGCGCCGAGTACGGCAACCGCTTCGGGTCCCTGCAGCGCCAGCAGCGCCTGATCGGCATCGGCGCGCACCAGGGTCGCGCGATCACCGGCCGCCGCTTCGATGCGGGCGAAATCGGCGTCCTTGGTGCCGGCATTGACGACGATATAGAGCTCGCCGCCCGCCTGGGGCGAGCGGGCGACCATCAGGTCATCGAGCGCGCCGCCTTGCTCGTTCAGCAGCAGGGTGTAGCGGATCTGGCCCGGCTTGAGGCCGAGGATGTCGCCGCAGATCAGCGGCTCGATGATCGCCGCAATGGCAGCATGATCCGCCTCGGCATCGCCACTGGGATGGTTGAGGCGCAAAAAGCTCGGGCCCATATGGCTGACATCGAAGAGCCCGGCATGGTCGCGCGTCCATTTGTGTTCGGCCATGATGCCGAGCGGATACTGGACGGGGAGATTATACCCGCCAAAGGGCACCATGCGCCCACCGGCAGCGAGGTGGCGCTCATAGAGCGGCGTGGTCTTGAGAGCTTCGGCGGCGAGTTGGGCCATAAACGCATCCCGGAAAATGAACAAGGCGACACGACTGCATCCGCCCTGCGGCGAATGGCGTGCCCCCTCTGTCCTCGACACCTGAGAGATTTCCCGGCTGAGCGCCGGTTGCTCCTTCGGTGGGACCGCAGCGTGCGGTCCGCTTTCCAGAGTTATCGCGTAAACTGCGGTCCTTTTGCCTGAGAGTTTCCGGGGCGGTTGCTCCTTCGGCGCTGGAGAAAACCCAGTCTCTCCCGCAGTGGCGGCAACATGCTGGAGATTCTCGGAGCCGTCAATCGACTCCTTGTGTTGGTCCCGGCCATCGCAGAGCGGTGATGGAGCCAGCGCTACAGGCAACGGGTTTTGCCAGCACGCTACGCGGGCGCTAGGGTGCGGCGAGCTTGGGGAGATCACCGATGCAAAGCCTTGGTCCTGTTGCACTAGCCGTGACGCTGATCGCAAGCCTCGTGCCGGTGAGCAGGGCGGCGGAACTGGCGCCGCTTGTCGGCATGATCAATCCGCAGAGTTTGCCGCCTTACCCATCGGAGGCGGCGGAGCAAGCCGGGCTGGATGATCTCTCGCCCGCCCTCAAGCGCTGCATAGCCGTTTATCGGCTGCATTATGCCTTGCAGCAGCAGGGGCAGGGCGCCACGGATGATCCGACGATCTATGCGCCCGAAGATGGCGCTTTGTTCCTTCAGGTGGCGAGCCAGCAAGCGCAGATCCCGAGCATTACGGCGGCGGTGGCGCAGGTGGCCGGGGAAATCGAGCCCATCCTCGCCGCTTATACCGATCGCGTAGTCGAGAACATCAAGGCGGGAACGCCGGCGGTGGACGAGCTGATTGCTGGCGATCTGGAGCAGTGCCGCGCCGTGGCGGTGGCGCTCAAGGCGTCCTAGGCGGGCCCACGCCGGCCCCGGATCGGATCACCGCACCAGGGACAGCAGGCGATGGCGACGCCTTCGTTGAGCGCGAAGAACCCGTCGCCGCTGACGGGGAGGAGATAAAAGAGATTGCTCGCCTGCGGGCCTTCGCCCACGAGCTTGGGGCTGACAAAGATCAGTTGATCTTCCACAGCCCGGGCCAGTTGGCCGCAGGAGCAGACTGGGCGCTCCGCCCAGCCAAATTGCCCCCAGACATCGTCGGCACTGACCTCGACGCGCCGCAGCTTATCCATCTCGCATCATCCCATGCACTTCGCCGCAGGGACAACCCTTGGGGCCGGTCACGGGTTCACAAGGAACACTAAACGGCTTCGAGGAAGCTTTCGGCGGTGCGCAGGTCGACCGACACCAGCTGGCTGACGCCGCGCTCGGCCATGGTGACGCCGAACAGGCGATCCATGCGGCTCATGGTGATTGGGTTGTGCGTGATACACAAGAACCGCGTTTCGGTGCGTTCGCGCATGGAATCGAGCAGGTTGCAGAAGCGCTCCACATTGGCGTCGTCGAGCGGGGCATCCACTTCGTCGAGCACGCAGATGGGCGCCGGGTTGGACAGGAACACCGCAAAGATCAGCGACAGCGCAGTCAGCGCCTGCTCGCCGCCTGATAGCAGGGTCATGGTTGCGGGCTTCTTGCCGGGCGGGCAGGCGATGATCTCAAGGCCAGCCTGGAGCGGATCGTCGCTTTCCACAAATTGCAACTCGGCGGTGCCACCGCCAAACAGGGTGGTGAATAGCTCGCGGAAGTAGCCGTTGACGCGCTCAAAGGCTTCGGTGAGCCGGGCGCGACCTTCGCGGTTGAGCACGCCAATGCCGGTGCGCAGCTTGGCGATGGCCTCGATCAGGTCATTGCGATCCTTGACCATGGCGTCGAGTCGGGCCTGGGTTTCCACCGCTTCGGCTTCCGCCGAAAGATTGACCCCGCCCAGGCGGTCGCGCTCGGCGCGCAGGCGCTCGAGCTTGCTTTCGGTATCGGCTTCGGCGGGAAGGGCCTGGTGCGGCTTGATGCCTGAAGCTTCAAGCGTGCGGCTGGCGGGAATGCCGAGGGTTTCCTGCACCTGCCGCTCAACGGCGCGCAGGCTCGCGGTGTGGCCGTTGAGACGCTCTTCGACGCGGGTGAGTTCGATCCGCACCTCGGCCAGGGCGGCGGCCGCGCTTTTGTGGGCCGCATCGGCTTCGCGCCAGCGGGTTTGGGCGAGCTCAACGGCGTGGCGG
This sequence comes from Devosia sp. Z11_6, assembly GCF_058133665.1. Lineage (NCBI taxonomy): Bacteria > Pseudomonadati > Pseudomonadota > Alphaproteobacteria > Hyphomicrobiales > Devosiaceae > Devosia > Devosia sp. Z11_6. Next base: position 61,729 of record NZ_JBYUNQ010000005.1, on the reverse strand, counting down.
GCCGCCTCGTGATCGCGCCGGGCGTCCTCGATCTGGCGTTCGAGCTTGCTGCGCTTTTCGGCAAAGCCATCAGGAGTTTCGTCGCTGCCGCTGAGCTGCGCCTGCGCTTGGGCGCGGCGCCCCTCGAGCGTTTGCAGTTGGGCCAGCGCCGCATCGCGCCGGCGCGCCCAGTTGGCGGCTTCCCCTTGCAACTGGGCGAGCCGGCTGTCGCGCAGGCGGGCATCGGCTTCGAGGCTGACGAGGCGGTTGCGCGCGGTTTCGGCGCCCTCGCGCAACTCGCGCAGGCGCCGCTGCCGGGTTTGCGCCAGCGCCGCTGTTTCGGTGTCTTCGTTGAGCTCGGCCAGGCCGTCGGCCGCGTCCTCGCGACTTCGCTCGGCCTCCGCGATGGCCGTGGCGAGCTGATTGCGCGCCGCTTCAAACGCGCTGCGTTGCGACGCAAGATCGGCCAGCGCGCGTTCGGCAGCGTTGACGCCATCCTGCGCCTGGGTGACCGCGCGCTGGGCTCGGCGCCAGCCCTCGCGGCCATCGCGCTCATTGGTGCGCGCCAGATCGAGCGCTGAAGTGAGGGTTTCCACCTCGCGCTTCCAGCTGTTGCGCTCGCCCTTGGCACGGGTGATGTCGGCATCGAGCTCGGCGAGCCGATTGCGTTGCGCCAGCCGCTGGGCGGCGGGGCTTGGGGCATCAGCGGCGGCCACAAAGCCGTCCCAGCGCCACAGCGCACCATCAAGAGTGACGAGGCGTTGGCCGGGGCGCAGCGCTTGTTGCAGATCGGCGCCATCGGCGGCATGGACCACGCCGATCTGGTCGAGCCGCCGCTTGAGCGCCGGGCTGCCGGCGACATAGCGCGAGAGAGGCTCGGCGCCCTGGGGGAGCGCGGGATCATCGGAGCCATCGAGCGCCTCGCCCCAATGGAGGGGCGCATCGGGATCGGTAGAGGCTTCCAGATCATCGCCGAGCGCCGCGCCAAGGGCGGTCTCAAAGCCGGGCTCAACCTGTAGGTCGTCGACCACGGCGCGCCACATGCGATCGGTGAGATCGAGCATTTTGAGGAGGGTCGAGGCTTCCGCATCGAGCGCAATCAGCGCTGCTTCAATGGCCTGAAGGCGCGGCCGGGCGACGTCGATCCGGGCCTGGGCGGCAAGGGTGGCCTGTTCGGCGGCAAGGGTCGTCCGTTCAGCGTGCCCGAGGGCCTGCTGTGCGGCCCGCAGGGCATTGCGTTGCTCAAGCAGGGTCTGGTCGGCCTCTCCACGCGCATGGAGTGCGGCGGCGTCGCGGGCCAAATCGGCGGCTTGTGCCTGCAGCTTGGCGACCCGACGAGCAGCGTCTTCGAGATAGCGGTGGGCGGCGGCGCGGCGGGCTTGTTCTTCGGCCAGGGCCTGCTCGGCCACACGCGCTTGTGCTTCCGCTTCGATGACCTCGGCGCGAACAGTCTCGGCAGCATCTTGGGCTTCGGCCAAGGCCTCAGCAGCGGCTTCGGCTTCGCTTTCGAGGCGCTCGGTTTCAGCCTGGCCCGCCTCGAGCGCTGTCTCGCTGTCGCGCAGCTGTTGTTCTTCGCGCGTGCGGTCGGCGGCGAGTTGTTCCAGACGCCGTTCCAGTTCGGAGCGTCGTTCGTGGCTGCGCTGTTCCTGCTCGGCCAGTTGCTCGGCCAGGATGGTGTAGCGCTGCAAGACGGCCGCGGCGACCGAATCGTGCTCGCGCAGGGGCTCGAGTGCGGCTTCCGCCTCGTCGAGCAATTCCTGGGCCTGCCGTTCCTTGCTGGTCGCGTCACCCAAGCGGCGGATCAGCACCGCCTGGTTGGCTTCCGATTCCTTTTCGGCAAACACCGCTGCGACCCAGCGCAGATGGAACAGCGTGGCTTCGGCGCGGCGGATATCGCCGGAAAGGCCGCGATAGCGGATGGCAAGACGCGACTGGCGCTTGAGCACGTCGAGCTGAGTTTCCACTTGGGCGGTGATGTCATCGACCCGCTCAAGGTTCTGCTCGGCGGCGCGCAGGCGCAGCTCGGCCTCGTGACGGCGCGAATGGAGCCCCGAAATGCCAGCGGCTTCCTCGAGCAGGGCGCGCCGGGCGGTGGGCTTGGCCGAGATCAGCTCGCCAATCTGGCCCTGGCGCACCATGGCGGGGGAATGCGCGCCCGTGGAGGCATCGGCAAAGAGCAGCTGCACGTCGCGCGCGCGCACTTCGCGGCCATTAACGCGATAAACCGAGCCGGCCTCGCGCTCGATTCGGCGGCTGACCTGGAGCTCGTCGGCGGTGTTCAGGGCGGCAGGGGCGGTGCGATCGGAGTTGTCGAGCACCAGCGTCACTTCCGCCGAATTGCGGCCGGGCCGGCTCCCCGAGCCCGAAAAGATCACATCATCCATGCCCGAAGCGCGCATGGCCCGATAGGAGCTTTCGCCCATGGCCCAGCGCATGGCTTCCACGAGATTGGATTTGCCGCAGCCATTGGGGCCGACAATGCCGGTGAGCCCCGGCTCCATGGCAAGCACCGTTTCCTCGGCAAAGCTTTTAAAGCCATGCAGGCGAAGTTGGGAGAACTTCATGGCAGGCACACCAGGACGCGCCGGCCGCGGTCATTGAGGAAGCTTGGCAGGAGACTGCGCCCAGGCTTCCCGATCCCACCTAGGGAGAGGGAAGCCGTGGGCAAGCAATCAGGGCGCGGCGGGAGCGGCAGGCGCCACGGGCGTGGCAGCTGGAGCCGCAGGTGCCGCGGTCGGAGCCGCTGGAGGAGCAACGGGGGTTGCGGCCGGTGCAGCCGGCGTAGCAGCAGGAGCTGCCGCAGGAGCGGGCTGAGCCGCAGGTGCTGCAGCGGGCTGGGGAGGAGCTGCGCCGTTGCTTGGCGTGAAACCGGCGGGCACCAGCGCGTCGACTTCAGCGGCCAGCTGTTCAAGCGTTTTGTCGCCGGTGAGCGTCTTGCCGTTAACATAAAAGGTTGGTGTGCCTTCGAGTCCAAACTCGTTGAGCGCCTGCTCACGAATGGCTTCCATCCCGGTGAACAGGGCTTGATTCGTCAAGGCAGCATCAAAGCTTTCCTGGGTAAAGCCGAGCTGGGTCGCGATTTCGAGGATCGCGTCGCGCGGGGTTTCCGAAGTGCCCCAGTCCTGCTGGGTACGGAAATAGGTGCCGATGACATTGTGGTAATTCTCATCGCCCGAGGCTTCGGCGAGCATGAAAATGGCGGCGTCGAGCACATTGCGCACAAATGGACGCAGGATGAAGCGCACCTTGCCCGTGTCGATATAGGCTTCCTTGAACGGGCCATAAACCGTGTTGTGGAAGGTAGCGCAGTGCGGGCAGGTGGGTGAGGCATATTCGATCACGGTGACCGGCGCGTCGGGGTTGCCCAGCACCTTATCAGCGATGCCGCCGGCCGGAGCGAGCAGCTTGGCGGTGTCGACCATTTCGCCTTCCGCCGCGCCGGCGCTCGAAATGCCACATACGCTGAGCGCGGTGGCAGCGGCGGCGAGAACAATGGTGTCACGGCGGTTTAACTTCACGGCGAACGCTCCTGTTTTTGTTTGGGCGACACTATACGGGCGGGACGTGTCGGCAAGTGGGCATAGCTATCAACTGGGGGTGAACACACTATTTGCGTTTCGGCTCCGCTTGCGCGGCCAGTTGCAGGCCCAGCATCCGCAATGCTTCACGCACGCCTTCATCTTCAACCCCCGCCACCGCGGCGCCAATGCGCGCCTCGACAACCGGGTCCGGCGGAGGGGGAGGAGGCGCCTTTCCAGCTGAACCGGAGCTGAAGGGCTCGGCCGAGAGCCGGACCTGGCCCACCAGCACATAGCCGAAATAACGATTAACCGCCGCAGCAATGGCCGGGGCTTCATGGGCCAGCATCAGCGCATGGCCGGGCTGGCAGCGCAGGTATAGCGTGGCGCCATCGGCACTGCGCTCGCCGCGCGGCCAGCTAAGCTTGTCGGGGATCGCCACGGTGTTGTAGGGGGCGGGCGCCATGGCGTGCCAATGCTCGAGAATATCGCGGCTGGCAAAGCCGCGTTTCTTGAGCACGGGATCGAGCGCCCCCGCAATCGCATCGGCAACGCTGACGGCGCGGTTGCGACGCTTGGGTTCGGTAGGGGGCTTGACCATGCCGGCAAACTAGCTTCCCGACAAGGCAGCGGCAAGGCCACCTTCCGGCGATTGCTGGCGCCGATGTGACCAAGGCGGCCTTGTCGCAGGCGCCGCGGCAGGGCAAACGGAAGGCATGCAGCTTTCCCATTCCCGCCCCGTCGATGCCGCCGCGGTTCTGACCTGGTATGACCGCAATGCGCGCGACCTGCCCTGGCGGGTGTCCCCGAGCGATCGGGCGCGTGGTGTTCGGCCCGATCCCTATCGGGTGTGGCTGAGCGAAGTGATGCTGCAGCAAACTACGGTTGCTGCCGTGAAAAGTTTTTTCGTGCGCTTCACCAGCCTTTGGCCGACGGTGTTCGAGATGGCCGCGGCCCCGCTCGACAGCATCCTCAAGGAATGGGCGGGCCTGGGCTATTATGCCCGCGCACGGAACCTGCATGCCTGTGCGCAAGCCGTGGTGCGCGACCATGGTGGCGTGTTTCCGGCCACTGCCGAAGCGCTGCAGGCGCTGCCGGGGATTGGCGCCTATACCAGCGCCGCCATTGCCGCGATCTGTTTTGACGAGCGGGTGCCGGTGCTCGATGGCAATCTCGACCGTGTGCTGGCGCGGTTTTACGCGCTGCCGGTGCCGGTGCGCGAGGCCAAGGAGGAATTGCGCGCGGCGCTGGGCACAGCGGTGCCGGCGCGGGCGGGGGATTTTGCCCAGGCGATGATGGATCTGGGCGCCACTATTTGTGCGCCCCGCGCGGTGCTCTGCATGCTCTGTGCGCTGCAGGAGGGGTGCGCCGCGCTGCGCACCGCCCATCCGCTGAGCTTTCCGGTCAAGGCAGAAAAACCGGAGCGGCCGGTACGGCGCGGCCATGCCTTTGTGATGCGAGACGGGGCCGGGGATGTGTATCTGCAAACCCGGCCCGACAAGGGGCTGCTGGCCAAAATGACCGAAGTGCCGTGTTCCCCTTGGGGCGAGGCGTTGGCCGAACCCAGCTATCCCGCCCCCGGCGACTGGCGCCACCATGGCCAGGTGGTGCATGTGTTCACCCATTTCCGGCTGGAACTGGAAGTGTGGTCGGCAACAGTGGAGCCCGACGGGCTGGACAGCGGCTGGTGGAGTTCACCGGCTGATCTGCAAGGGGAAGCGCTGCCAACGCTGTTCCGCAAGGTGCTCGCCGGGGCGGGGGTGGAGGGGGCTTAAGCGGCGGCCATGGATAGTTCGTTCAGGCCGGAGCCCTGCACTTCACAGCCATCCATTGGCTTTCATGATCGGTGCAAGCAGATCGAGGTTCCGGGTGCGCTCGGCAGCCGCTGCGATCTTCGGGCAATTCGCCTTGAACCAGTCCTGTCCCGGTCTCCACGAGACCATGGCCGCTAGATAAGCATCGAGAACCGAGACGTTCTCGCCCATAACAAAGGGGCCGACAACTTCGCCTTCCAGCCACTGATACAGGTGCTGACGATGAGCATCACTGGAGGCGCGCAACTCGGACTGGGCAGAAGGTGCCCAGCGTTCGGGGTAATCGCCATGGGTGAATGTCGGGTAGACATTGGCGACCTGCCAGATCAGCAGGCGATAAAAGCGAAGTCGCTCCGGCGTGTCTTGGGGCGGTGCCAGGTGCGGTGCCTGATCAATCACCATAAGCGCGATAGCTGCGCTTTCGGTGATGACCTGCCCGGTTGCGAGGACCAGGGTGGGTATCTGCGCCAAGGGATTGGCTGCGGTAAGCGCATCGCGCGACGCACCGGGCTGATCGAACCCGGTGACATCGATAAGTTCATACTGCATGCCGGCGAGCGTAAGCATCGCCTCCGCAATGCCCGAACCCCAGCCGCGCACTCCATAAAGCTGCATCCCGTTCCCTTCCCGTTTCCGGTTGCTCAGCCGGTGACCTTAGCTGACCTGCAGGTTCCGCTCCATTGTGGGAGCATGGGTGGCACGATTACCAGTGAGCAGCAGGCGGCCCGCGGCAATTGCTGCAGCGAAATCAGTAGGCGGCAGTGAACCGCACGCGACTATGCCGATGTTGTTCAAGTTCGTCGACCATGGCGATTGCATAATCCGCAAAGCTGATTTTGCTGACACCAGCCTCATCAACAACCAGCTTGTCATCGCCCAGGCGGTAGTGACCAAGACGCGGGCCAGCAAAAAAGTCAGCGGCCGGCGAAAAGAAGATCCAGTCGATATCTTGCTCGGCACGAAGGTCTTCAAGGAAGGTGATGCCACCCTGCACAAAGGGTTTGGCTTCCTCGGGAAAGTCGGGCGCATCGATAAGCCGTACACCTGGTGCAACTTCCAGACTCCCTGCGCCCCCGGTGAACAGTACCCTGCCTATTCCAGCCTGCTTGACGGCAGACAATAGAGTTGCGGCAGGCACGTCGAAGCGCAAGGCGCTGATGACAGCGTCACTTCCGGCAATAACCTTGGAAAGCGCTGCAGGATCGAATGCGTCAGCACTGACTGCGGTTACTTCCGGAGCACGGGGCACGGCATCCGGGTTCTGGTCCACTGCGAGCACCGCGTGCCCCCGGCGTGCAAGCTCCTTGGTGATTTCCGAACCGGCGCGTCCGCTTGCTCCGAGTACTGCGATTTTCATTTGTCGTCTCCTGTGGTAGTAACCAACGGAAACCTAGTTATAGATAGAAACGACACATGCAAGACGGCACTTTCACCACATCAGGTTACGCCGAGGAAACCCGAACGGCACGCGGAACCGTCTTTGCCAGTGACTGTTCGACACGAAAGCTGCTCGACCGCATCGGTGACAAATGGAGCGTCCTGATCCTGCTTGTGCTGGGAGATTCAGAAGCCCGGTTCAACGAACTGAGGCGGCAAATCGGCGGCATTTCGCAGAAGATGCTAAGCCAAACCCTTCAATCGCTTAGACGGGACGGGCTCATCACCCGCGAGGTTGAACCTACTACGCCGGTAACGGTCACCTATGCGATTACGCCCCTTGGCCGTGAACTGCTGACCGCATTGCGCATGATGATCGATTGGGCAGAAACCAGGCTGCCGGAGGTTGAGGCGGCGCAGCGTCTTCATGACGGGGCCTCGCAGTCGCTGGATTGATAAAGTCTGCGTGACCTGGTTGCCAGCGCCGTGGCCGAAAGATGCCGGGTCCTTCGCCTGACACATGTCAGCGGACGACGGCGTGAACGAAGCTGCATCAAGGGCACGGACCGTCGCCTTGCGTGTGTTGTTCTCTATGGCTATCCCCAGGAAGGGGTCTATGCCGGGTTTATCCCAGCATCAGCCATGAGCGCTCCGGTGAGCACAACTGGGAAAGGCCCTTCCGAGAACCCCGGGCAAAGAAAAAGGCCGCCGGTTTGGAACCAGCGGCCTTGAAGTAGAGCCTGAATGATTGGAGGTCAGGATCAGGCAGAAAGCAAATCAAGTTTCGCGCGGATATCCGCCCGAAGGTCGTCGATGGGAGCGATATGGCCCCCTTGTTCGTAATGCCAGAAAGTCCACCCGTTGCATGCCTCGGCGCCCTGCACCAGCGCACCCACTTTGTGGATGGAGCCCTGATGGGAACCCGAGACGAGCGAGCCGTCTGCACGAACCATGGCGAAGTAACGTTTGGTTAAGTCGAAAAGTTGCGTGCCCGGTTCAATCATTCCCTGCTCGACCAGCGAGCCAAAGGGAATGCGGGTTTCCTTGCGCTTGGGCGTGACCGATTGCAGGGCTTCAAAGACACCCGGCCGGATGGTCGCGATGCGGTTGCGCGCGGCATCCACATAGATCTGCTCGCGCTCGATGCCGATGAAATGGCGCCCGAGCTTGCGCGCGACAGCCCCCGTCGTGCCAGTGCCGAAGAATGGGTCAAGCACGATGTCGCCGGGCTTGGTGGTGGCATTGAGAATGCGGAACAGGAGGGCTTCGGGCTTTTGCGTGGGATGCACCTTGCCGTCGTCCTCGCCCTTGAGGCGCTCATTGCCGGTGCACAGCGGAAACAGCCAATCGGAGCGCATCTGCGTGTCGTCATTGGCGAGCTTGAGCGCTTCATAATTGAAGGTGACGCGGCTTTTCTGGTTCTTGGCCGCCCAGATCAGCGTTTCATGGGCATTGGTGAACCTTGTACCCCGGAAATTGGGCATCGGATTGGCCTTGCGCCAGATCACGTCGTTGAGCATCCAGAAGTCGAGATCCTGGAGTGCCGCGCCAACGCGGAAAATGTTGTGGTAGGAGCCGATGACCCACAGGGCGCCATCGGGCTTGAGCACGCGGCGCGCCGCCGCCAGCCAGGCGCGGGTGAAACGGTCATAATGGGCAAAGCTGTCGAACTTGTCCCAATCATCGTCCACCGCATCGACGCGGCTTTGATCGGGACGGGTCAGGCCCGATTCCAGCTGCAGATTATAGGGTGGATCGGCAAACACCAGGTCCACCGAGCCAGCGGGCAGGCTGTTCATGTGGTCGATACAATCGCCCACAAGAATGGTGTCGATGGGGAGACGCCTTGGCTCCTCCGCAAAGGCCGGTTCGGCCCGACGCGCGGTACGCAACATACACTTAACCCTAACGCAACACTAACGCTCCTGTTGTAGCGCCTCAGGGTTAAGGGAGCGTGTGCAATGGGTTAGCGTGGAGTTAAGAGGCGAGCAGGACCGGGACAGCCGCCAGCGCCAACCGCTCGCGCGCTTCAGCAACAGGGGCAAAATCGGCGCGGTGATGGCGGCAGGGACCATGGTCCTTGAGGGCGCGCATATGCTGGGGCGTCGAATAGCCCTTGTGGCTGGAAAAGCCGAAATGGGGTGCATCGCAATCCATGATCCGGCACATCCGGTCGCGGGTGACTTTCGCGACGATTGAGGCGGCGGCGATCGAAACGCTGCGCCCGTCGCCGCCCACCAGCGCGAGGCCCTCGCAGGGCAGGCCCATGGGCACATCGCGCCCATCCACCAGGACACGGTCCGGCGTAACGCAAAGGCCGTGTACGGCCTGGGCCATGGCCCAGAGCGTCGCGCCGCGAATATTGCGGGTGGCGATGATGGAGGGAGGCGCGATCACCACCGAAACTCGGGCGGTGTCCACAATCTGGGCGAACAGCGCCTCGCGCACCTCTTCGGTCAGCTTTTTGGAATCGTTGAGGCCAACCGGAATGCAGGTGGGATCGAGTATCACCGCGGCCACGACCACGGGGCCGGCCAGGGGACCGCGGCCGGCTTCGTCCACGCCGGCGACGACGCGCGCCCCACGGGCCTGCGCGGCAAGCTCATGGGAATAATCGGGTTCAAGCTGGATGGGTGATTCGATCAGCATGCCGCCAGCATCGCGATGGGCCTGCGCGGCGTCAACCCGGCGCCAAGTCGCGCCGGGATCACAAATCAGAAGAGGCTCATCTGCCGGTCTTCGAGCTTGGGGGCGACGAAAAGGTCGCTGCGCAGGCCCGGAAGCTTGGCGTCGAGCCCATAGCGCTCGCGCGCCTTTTCGAAGCGCTGGGTCAGCAGGGTCGCATAAGGGCCTTCGCCCGTCATGCGGGTGCCCCAGCGCGAGTCATAATCCTTGCCACCACGGGTATCGCGCACCAGCGATAGCACATGCCGCACCCGGTCGGGGAAATGGCGCAGCAGCCATTCCCGGAAGATGTCGCGCACTTCGCCGGGCAAGCGCAGCAGGATCATCGCGGCTCCCTTGGCACCTTGGGCGGCGGCGGCATCGAGGATGCGCTCGAGCTCCATGTCGTTGATCGCCGGGATCATCGGGGAGGCGAGTACGGAGACCGGCACGCCCGCTTCCGACAGAAGCCGAATGGCTTCGAGGCGCCGGGCCGGGGAGGAGGCACGCGGCTCCATCTTGCGGCTGAGCTTGTGGTCCATCGAGGTCATGGAAATGCCGACCTTGACGAGCCGGAGCTTGGCCAACTCAGTCAGAAGGTCGAGGTCGCGGATCAGGAGGGCCGACTTGGTGGTGATGGTAACGGGGTGGCGCGTTTCCAGCATCACTTCGAGGATCCCGCGCGTCAGCTTATGCTTGCGCTCGGCGGGCTGATAGGGGTCCGTATTGGTGCCCATTGCCACCGGCTTGACGCGATAGTTCTTGGCGCCGAGTTCCGCGCGCAGCGCTTCCACCGCATTGGTTTTGACATAGATGTCGCGCTCGAACTCGATGCCGGCGGAATGGCCGAGGAAGGCGTGGCTGGGGCGGGCAAAGCAATAGGAACAGCCATGCTCGCAGCCGCGATAGGCATTGATCGAGCGATCAAAGCCGATATCGGGGCTGTCATTGCTGGTGATGATGGTCTTGGCGCGCTCGATATGCTCGATGGTTTCGAACTGGGGCAGTGTTTCGACGCTGTTCCAGCCGTCATCAAAGCTCTCCCGGGCCTGGCGCTCGAAGCGGCCGCTGCGATTGGATTGCGCGCCCCGGCCGCGATTGCGGCTGGGATCGACCAGTTCGCGCCGCGCCAGATCGGCGTCGCGGCTGCGGCTGAGCTTTTCCAGGGCTTCAAAGGACGGCGCTTGATAAAGGGCCATGAGGCGATCTCCTTGCGCTTGCCGGTCGAATCGCGACGGCACGCAGCGTGGGATTCACATAGCGCACGCACGAGAACAAAACAAGAACAAGGGTGAACAGCTGAGCTGCCTCGACCCATCAAATGGGCGTGGGGAACGGCTGATGCAAGACTGCCCTGCACGCGCGCGGGGTGGACTGGAGCGCTTGCACCCACTAAACTACCCGACCCGGCCAAGGGCGCTGACCCCACTCGCTTCGGCGATGTCGAAATCGGGTTGGCCCGATCGTCAGGGCTGTGTTCCAGCTGCCCGGGACCGAACAAATTCAATTCTGCGAAAGGCACACCATGTCCAGCGATGCTTCTGTTTTAGATGCTGTGCCCCCATCCGCCGCCGCAGCTGAGCCAGGGCTTGGCGCGCGCAATCGGCTGGTGATCAACCTGCTGCTGGTTTCGGCCTTTGTGGTGATCCTGAACGAAACCATCATGGGCGTGGCACTGCCGCACCTGATGACCGATCTGGGGATCACCGCAAGCGCCGGCCAGTGGCTGACCACGGCGTTTCTGCTGACCATGGCGGTGGTGATTCCCATCACCGGCTTCTTGCTGCAGCGCTTTCATACGCGGCCGGTGTTTGTCGCCGCCATGAGCACGTTTTCGCTCGGCACCCTGATCTGCGCCACCGCTCCTGGCATTGAACTGCTGATTGCGGGTCGGGTGGTGCAGGCCATCGGCACGGCGATCATGATGCCGCTGCTGATGACCACGGTGATGAACCTCGTGCCGCCCGCAACGCGGGGCAAGACCATGGGCAATATCTCGACGGTGATCTCGGTGGCGCCAGCGATCGGCCCGACCATTTCGGGCCTGATCCTGTCGCAGCTGGATTGGCGCTGGATGTTTATCCTGGTTTTGCCGATTGCGCTGGGGAGCCTCGCCCTGGGATTTGCGCGCATCCGCAATGTTTCGACGCCCAAATCCGTGCCAATCGATGTGATTTCGGTCGGTATGTCGGTGGTGGGTTTTGGCAGCCTGGTTTATGGGCTAAGCGGGCTGGGGGAAGCTGCGAGCCATCCCGGTCCCGTGCCGGCCTGGGCGCCGCTGGTGCTGGGCATCGTAGTGATCGGGCTCTTCGTGCTGCGCCAGCTGTCCCTCCAAAAGCGCGACCGTGCCCTGCTTGATCTGCGCACCCTGCAAACGCCGACCTTCAGCATCTCGGTGGTGCTGATGGCGGTGATGATGATGGCGATGTTCGGTATGTTGATCCTGCTGCCCATCTATCTGCAGAACGTTCTGGGGCTCTCGACGCTGCAGACCGGCTTGATGCTGCTGCCGGGCGGCCTCGTTATGGGGCTCTGCGCGCCAGTGGTAGGTCGGCTCTATGACAAACATGGCCCAACCGTGCTGCTCGTGCCCGGCGCGACCATTGTGAGCCTCGTCTTGTGGAGCCTGACCATGGTCACGGAAAGCACGCCCTTTGGCTGGCTGCTCGCCGCCCATCTGGCCTTCAGCGTCGGTTTGTCGCTGATGTTCACGCCCCTGTTTTCGGCGAGCCTGGGTTCGCTCCAGCCCAAGCTATATTCGCATGGCAGCGCCGTGATCGGCACGGTGCAGCAGGTGGCCGGGGCAGCGGGCACGGCGTTGTTTGTGGCGCTGATGACCCTGCAGTCGGCCAATCTGCTGGCCGGTGGTGCCGAGCCATTGGCGGCAGCGGCGGGCGGCATCCGCTCGGCGTTCTTTGTGGGGGCGATTATCTCGCTGTTCGCGATCGTGGCCGCATTCTTTGTGCGCAAGCCCAAGGGCGGCACGCCGGGCATGGTGCACGGGCACTAAGCTTCTCAAGGCTGGTGGAACTTCAGAACGGCGGCCTTGGGGCCGCCGTTCTGCGTTTCAGCGCTCGGCGAGACGTGGCATCACTTCCACGAAATTGCAGGGTTTGTGCCGATAATCGAGCTGATCGCGCAAAATGCCCTCCCAGGCGTCCCGGCAGGCGCCGCGGGAGCCCGGCAGGCAGAACACAAAGGTTTCCCCGATCAGCCCAGCCGTGGCGCGCGACTGAATCGAGGACGTGCCGATCTTGGTGGCCGAGTATTGGTGGAACAGGACCGAAAAGCCGTCCATGCGCTTGTTGAACAGCGGCTCGATGGCTTCGGGGGTGACATCGCGGCCGGAAAAGCCGGTGCCGCCCGTGGTCAGCACCACGTCCACTTGCGGGTCCGCAACCCAGGCCTGAACGGCCGCCCGGATCGCCTGCACATCATCAGGCACCACGCTGCGGCCAGCGCAACGATGACCATCGGCTTCCAGCATGGAAACAAGCAGGGCGCCGGAGGTGTCGGTCTCGAGCGTGCGGGTGTCCGACACGGCGAGCACGGCGATGGACAGGGGCCGGAACTCGCGGTCGTCAAATCTTGCCGTGATAAACATCGCTTTGCTCCGCTGCAGCCTGCTGTTCGTCGAGTTCGGTTTCCTCGATATCGGCCCGTGGATCAAGCGCCACCGTTTCTGGCGTCACCTGCTCGTCCGAGGCCATGGGCTGGAACGGGGTGCGCGTAGCTGCATCGGGCGCGTTGCGGATGCGCATGCGCAGAATGGCCGCGACGGCCAGGATGGCGTGGAAGATACCCGTGACGACAAAAAGCCCAACCGGCTGGAATGCACCCATGATCATGGAAGCGACGGCGGGGCCGATGGCGAGGCCAACACCCAGGGTCAGCAGCATGCCGCCAGCGATCTTGGCGAACTCGCCTTCCTTGGCGAAGTCATTGGCGTGGGCCACCGCCACCGCATAAAGCGGATTGGCGGCAAAGCCATAAGCGGCGAACAGCACATACATCGGCCAACCGGCGGCGGGGTTGAGCAGCACCAGGGTCAGGGCCACGAGGGCGGCAAAGGTGGACAGCCCGATCATCACCAGGCGGCGATCGATCCGGTCGGAAAGACGGCCAAAGGGAATTTGCGCGGAGGCCCCCAGAATGGCGGCAAGGGCAAAAAGAAAAGCGATGCCGCCCGCATCGAGCCCCTGGGCATAGCCGTAGACCGGCGCCAGGGTGCCAAAAGTGCCATTGGCCATGCCGCAGCAGAATGCGGCAATCGCAGCAATGGGAGAGGTGCGGTAAAGGAGGCGCAGATCAAGCCGCGCCGAGGATAGGGGGCGCGGCTGGGGCGTCGAGGTGAGGGCGGTCGGCAGCACTGCGCAAATAAAGCTGATCGCGCCCAGCACGAAGGGCACATAGCCGGCGGTGCCGGTCATGGACATGGCGAACTGGCCAAGCACCGACGAGCACATATTGACCGTGACATAGATCGAAAAGGTCGTGCCGCGGCTGCGGTTATCGGTCACCTCATTGAGCCAGCTTTCAACGATCATCGCGGCGCCGGCAAAGCAGAAGCCCGATAGCGCGCGCAAGACAATCCAGCTGATGTCGTTGACCATCAGCAGGTTAAGGAGGATCGTGACCGTGCCAATCGCGGCCATCACGGAAAACGCGCGGATATGACCGACATTGCGCACAATGAGCGGGACGACGAGCGAGCCCGAAACAAAGCCTACCGACCAGCCGGTACCGATCAGGCCGAGCGAGAGCAGCGAGAAGCCTTCTTCTGCGCCGCGAACCGAGAGCAAGAGACCCTGCAGGCCACCCCCGAACATCAGCAGGGCAGAGCCAAGGAAGAGGGCGTAAATCTTTACAACGGAGGCCATGACGCTTTCGGGGGAACGGAGTTGATTCGGCTGAGTGTGGTTGGATCACGCAACGGTGACATTAAGGGGGCAAAATCCCCCAGCCCAAGCTCCAATGTCAGCCGATGCCCAATTGGTCCATTTTGGCCTTGAGGCTAAGCAGGTCGCGCCAGGCTTGCTGCTTGGCAGCCGGGTTGCGCAGCAAATAGGCGGGGTGAAGCGTGGCGATGGCCTCGGTTTGATGGTTGCCGATGCTCACCGGGCTCCATTTGCCGCGCATCTTGATGATGCCCGTACTGGTGGAGAACACCGTCTGCATGGCCGGTCCGCCGACGGTGAGCACAAGACGGGGCGCCACCAGCTCCACTTGCCGTTGCAGGAAGGGCAGGCATAGGGCCAGCTCCTCGGGCGTGGGCACCCGATTGCCGGGCGGGCGCCAGGGCACGGTATTGGCGATATAAACCTTGGTACGATCGAGCCCGATGGCGCCGAGCATCTTGTCGAGCAACTGGCCGGCGCGACCCACAAAGGGGCGCCCCTGCCGGTCCTCTTCGGCGCCGGGGGCTTCCCCGATCACCATGATCTGAGCTTGGGGATTGCCATCGGCAAACACCAGCTGGGTGGCACGGAGCTTGAGCCCGCAGCCATCATAGGCGCGCAGGATCTCTTCGAGTTCAACCAGGTTCTGCGCCTTGGCCGCAAGGCTGCGCGCTTCGGCCGGATCGCCCCCGAGTGCAGGCATGGGTGCGCTCGGCGCGGCCGAGGCGGCGGGATTGGGGACGGCGGGGCTGGGGGCAACACGGGCAGGCGGGCGCTGGTTGAAGCGGTCCACCGGCTCTTCGCCAAGGGCCAGGTCCACACCGGCAGCCCGATACCATTCGAGCACCGAGACCATCTCGGCGTGATTTAGCGGTCGCATCTCGGCCATGTTCTCTGTTATGGCACACCGCGTTTGCCGCGGCCAGCCGCGCGTGGAAAGAGGCGACGGAGATTTCATGGCAGAAGCGGGCGAGCGCGAAAGCCTTTCCACCGATGTCGTGATCGTTGGCGCTGGTCCTGCGGGGCTGGCAGCGGCTATTCGCCTCAAGCAACTCCATCCCGATCTGGGCGTCACCGTGGTGGAAAAATCCGCCGAGATCGGCGGCCACATCATTTCGGGCGCGGTGATGGACCCCAGGGGCCTCGATGCCCTTTTGCCCGATTGGCGCCAAATGGGCCCGCCGGTGGGCCCGGCGGTCACGCGCGACACCTACCATTTCCTCACCGCCAACGGCGGGGTGAGCTTTCCCCATTGGCTGATGCCGCCGCAAACGCAGACGCCAGGAGGAGTGATCGTCAGCCTTGGGGATCTCGTGCGCTGGCTGGGCGAACAGGCGCAGGCGCTGGGCGTCGATATTTTCCCCATGACCGCAGCTGTCGATGTGCTGCGCAGCCCCGATGGGCCGGTGCGGGGCATCATCACCGGCGATCTGGGGCGCGATCATGCGGGCCATCCCAAGCCGGGCTTTGCCGAAGGCATTGCGCTTGAAGCCAAATATACCCTGCTGGCGGAGGGGGCACGCGGCTCGCTCGCCAAGGCGGTGATCGGGGATTTTTCCCTCGCGAACGATCCACAGAAATATGGGCTCGGGATCAAGGAAGTCTGGGAAATTGCCGCCGACCGGCACGAGCCGGGGCGGGTGGATCACTTTCTGGGCTTTCCGCTCGACAACAGCACGTCGGGCGGCGGCTTTGCCTATCATGCGGCGGACCGCAAGCTTTACCTCGGGCTGGTGGTGCATCTTGATTACGCCAACCCGACGCTCTCGCCCTTTGACGAGTTCGGGCGGTTCAAGACCCATCCCAAGATCGCGGCGCTGCTCGAAGGGGCGACGCGCCTCAGTTATGGGGCGCGCGCGCTGGCGACAGGCGGCTGGCAATCGGTGCCGACGCTGGCCTTTCCTGGTGGCGGGCTGATTGGTTGCGCGGCAGGGTTCATGAACGCGCCGCGCCTAAAGGCCATCCACAATGCGATTCTGTCCGGGATGGGGGCGGCCGAAGCGGTGGGCGCCGCCATTGCAGCGGGGCGCCAGCACGACGCAATCGAGGATTTTGCCGGCCGCATCATGGCCACCGGGATCGAGGACGAGTTGCGCGCCGTGCGCAATGTCAAACCGCTGTGGTCCCGCCTAGGCACGGCTATGGGCGTTGCCGCGGCTGGCGCTGAAATGTGGAGCAGCGAAATCCTGGGCCGTTCCCTGCTCGGCACGCTGCGCCACAAGGGTGCGGATTTTGCCGCCACCCGCCCCCTGAGCGAAGTGACGGCCAAGACCTATCCGCGCCCAGACGGGCAAAAGGTGTTTGATCGCGCCGCTTCGGTTTTTCTGGCCAATCTCGCCCATGACGAGGACCAGCCCAATCATTTGCGATTGACCGATCCGACCGTGCCGATCCGCGAAAACCTGCCGCGCTATGGCGAACCGGCCCCGCTTTATTGTCCGGCGGGGGTTTATGAGCTGGATCGCTCAGGGGCCGAACCGGTGTTTCGCATCCATCCGGCCAATTGCGTGCACTGCAAGACCTGCGACATCAAGGATCCCGCGCAAAACATCACCTGGGTTCCGCCAGAAGGTGGCAGTGGTCCCAACTACAGCGGAATGTGACTGACCCGCCGACCGGCCGCACTTGCGGCGCGGTCCCAAAACCGCCAATCTTGCCGCCCAGAACTGGGCCGGTTCGGCCAAGGGAGATCCAAGCCTCGTGTCAATGCTATCCAATCGTCTGGCGCGACCCGCCTTTGTTGCCCTGATGCTGACCGGCCTCGTGGTTCCCCTGGCGGCCCAAACGGCCCCCACGTCCACGCTCGACATGCTGTCGCTGTTCCGCCCCAGCGTGACCGGCTCCTATCTGGCCGGGCAAGGGGCGCTCAAGGATCTGCGCACCGAGGAAGCCGCACGCTATTTCAGCGATGCAGCCAAGGCCGACTGGGACAACCCGGTCATGGTGGAACGCGCCTTTATTGGCCTTGCCGCCGATGGGCAGATCGGGGAAGCGGCCTCCACGGCGCGGCACCTGCTTGAGCTCGACCCCGGCAACCAGCTCGCCGAACTGGTGCTGGCGACCGAAGCGCTCAAGGAGCGCCGCTACGGGGCTGCCGACCGCATGCTGGCCTCGGTGGGCCAGGATAGTTTTGTTGGCATCACGGCGGGCATTTTGCGGGCCTGGGCGATGATTGGCGACAATCGGGTCAAGGAAGCCGACAAGCTGCTCGATGGCCTGGGGCAGGGTGGGCTTGAGGATTTCCTCGTGTTTCATCGCGCTCTCATGGCGGAAGCGGCCGGGGACAACCAGCGCGCCATTCGCTATGCCGGCCAGGCCTTTGATGCCGAGCCCGGCGTTGCCCGAATCGTCGAGGTTTATGCCCGCGTGCTCGCCAATGCCGGCGAGTTCGACCAGGCCAAGGCTGCCATCGCCAAGTTCCAGGATGCGGGGCTGAGCCATCCCGTCGTCACCATCGTCAAGGAAGCGGTCGATGCCGGGCAGCGCCCCGGGATCTTTGCGGCCAATGTGCAGGTTGGTGCGGCCGAAATGTTCCACGGCATCGGCGTGGCGCTCGCGCGCGACAGCAGCATGGACGTCTCGGTAATGTTCCTGCGCCTAGCGCTGTATCTCGATCCGTCGGCCGATGTGGTGGCGCTGGCCCTCGGCCAGGTGCTTGATGCGGCCGACCAGCATGACGCGGCCAACCGCATCTATGAAAGCGTTCCGGCCAATTCGGCGATGAAGCCAACCGCGGTGGTTCGGGTCGCCCAAAACCTCGACAATATGGGTGATCGTCCCGAGGCGCTGCGCCGGCTGGGCAATATCGTGGCGACCCAGCCCGATGACCTCGATGCGGTGTCGGTTTATGGAGACATCCTGCGCACCGACGAGCAATACGCCAAATCCATCGAGGCCTATTCCACGGCGCTGGACCTCACCGGCGGCGAGAATGCATCGGATTGGCGCTTCTATTATGTGCGCGGCATCTCCTATGAGCGCAACAAGCAGTGGCCCGAGGCCGAGCGCGATTTCCTCAAGGCGCTTGAACTGCGACCCGACCAGCCGCAGGTGCTCAATTATCTGGGCTATAGCTGGATCGACAAGGACATGCACCTCGTAGAGGCACTGGCCATGATCGAAAAGGCCGTCGCTGCCATGCCCCAGGATGGCTATATCGTCGATTCGCTGGGCTGGGCCTTCTACAAGCTTGGCCGCATGGAAGAAGCGGTAAAGACCCTCGAACAGGCCGTGCAGTTGCAGCCCAACGACCCCGAGATCAACGACCATCTGGGCGACGCTTATTGGCGCGCGGGGCGGCGGCTCGAGGCCAAGTTCCAGTGGAATGTGGCGGCCTCCGTGGACGATATCGGCGTCGTCAAGGAGCGTGTGCAGCCCAAGCTGGCCAATGGTCTGGACGAACAAACGGCCGCCCAGTAGTTCGGGGCATGGGGCAGTATTGGACGCAGTCGGCGCCAGCCAAGGTCAATCTGGCGCTGCATGTCACCCGTCGGCGTGACGACGGCTACCACGACCTGCAAAGCCTGGTGGTGTTCGCCGACTTGGCCGACGAACTGGAAGCGGCGCCAGCGGCCAGCGACAGTCTTGCGATCACTGGCCCTTTTGCGCGCGGCCTGAGCGGTGGCGATACCAATCTGGTGTCGCGTGCCGTGGCCGCCTTTCGCGCCCGCTGGCCTGAGGCCGTGCCGCCGGGCCTCGCTATGCGGCTGCGCAAGAACTTGCCGGTGGCCGCTGGCATTGGCGGGGGCTCCGCCGATGCCGCTGCGGCGCTGCGCCTGCTCGCCGATCTGTCGGCCACGCCGATCCCTGTCACGGAACTGGCTGAGTTGGGAGCAAGGTTGGGCGCGGATGTCCCCGCCTGCCTCGTATCCGCCCCTCTGGTGGCGCGCGGGGTAGGGGAGATCCTTTCGCCGCTGCCAGCCTTCCCCGAATGCTATCTGGTGCTGGTCAATCCGCTGGTGCCGGTCTCGACGCCGGAAGTGTTCCGGCGCCTCCTTAAAAAGGACAATCCAGGAATGCCAGCCTTGCCTGAGCCGATGACCCGGCCCGCGCAACTGGGCATCTGGCTGGCGGAAAGCCGCAATGACCTGCAGGCGCCGGCAGTGGAACTGGTGCCCGAGATCGGCCGCATCATTGCTCGGCTTGGGGCGGCACCCGGCTGCATGCTGGCGCGGATGTCGGGATCGGGAGCAACGGTGTTCGGGCTGTTCGGCTCGGGTGCGCAGGCGCATCAGGCGGCCCATGAAATGCGTCGGGCGACGCCAGACCATTGGATTGCCGCGGCGCCGGTACTCGGGCCCTAGAACAGGCGCATCACGCTGAATTCGACCACGTCGGCCAAGAGCGCGTTCATCGCCCCAGCGGGAGCGGCGTTGAGCGCGTCGCGGGCGGCACCCGCATGGGCATGGGCCTGCCTTATGGTGCGCCCAAGGGTATCGTGCCGCTCCATAATGGCAACAACGCTGCGCACCTGATCGTCGCTCGCCTGGGCATCGCCCAGCGCGCCGGTGATCACTGCGCGCTCGGCCTCGCTGGCATCGGCCAGCGCCAAAATAACGGGCAGCGTCATCTTGCCTTCGCGCAGGTCATCGCCGCTGTTCTTGCCCAGCGTATCGCTTTCGCCCCGGTAATCGAGCACGTCATCCACCAGCTGGAAGGCGGTTCCGAGCTCAAGCCCGTAGCGGGCCAAAGCCTTACGGCCCGGCGCATCGGCGCCGCCCGACATCGCGCCCACTTCGCACGCGGCCTGGAACAGCACCGCAGTTTTGGCGCGGATCACTTCGGCATAGTCTTGGGGCGTGGTGGAAAGATCGCCAGTCTTGGCCAACTGGAACACTTCGCCCTCGGCCATGGCGGCCGACGCGGCGGAAAGCACGCCCAATGCTGCAATGTCGCCAGTTTCCACCATCATCATGAAGGCTTGGCCGAGGAGGAAATCGCCAACGAGGATCGAGGCCTTATTGCCCCACACCATGCGGGCAGCGGGCTTGCCGCGGCGCATATCGCTTTCATCGACCACATCGTCATGCAGCAGCGTGGCGTTATGCATGAACTCGACAGCGGCGGCGAAATTGATGGCCGAGCCCGTGCCCTTGCCGAACAAGGCAGCCGCAGCCACGGTCAGCATGGGGCGCAGGCGCTTGCCACCGCTTTCGATGAGGTAGCGGGCCAGCTCGGGCACCATTTCCACATGCGAATCTGCCCGCGCCAGGATCAGCGCATTGACCTTGGCCATGTCAGCGGCAGTAGCATCGATCAGCCGATCAACTGCATTGGCACTGAATGCCGGTTTGGATTGCGTAACAACAGACACGCGGTACGGTCCTCGTTTGCCCCTACTGGCAAATCTGGTTGAGCCTGATGCGCTTGCCACTTAAGCTCGCGTAAAAACCGGCCAATTGGGTGCGATGTCCCTAGACCAGACCAGCGACTTTGTCCAACAGCAAACCACGACGTCAGACGCCTTTCTGGGCGGCCGCATCACTGTGCGCCAACCGGCGCGGGGCTTCCGGGCGGGGCTCGACAGCGTGCTTTTGGGGGCTTCGGTACCCCCTAGCGCGCAAACACTGCTGGATCTGGGCAGTGGCGCGGGGACCGCGGCCCTCGTGGCCCTCGCGCATGCTCCGGCCCTGCGCGCCACGCTTGCCGAGCGCGATGAGGCCATGCTGGCGCTCGCACAGGATAATGCGGCCGCGAACGGCTTTGCCCACCGGGTGAGATACGCGCATGCCGATGTGGCCGGGCCGGGAAGTGCGCGTCAGGCGGCCGGAATCGAGGAGAATGCTTACGAGACGGTTATCGCCAATCCGCCGTTTTTCGATGCTGCCCGGGGCACGCTGGCGCGCGTACAGGGTCGGGCGGGAGCCCGGCACATGCAAAATGAACAACTGGAGCTCTGGGTCAAATCAGCCGCGGGCGCTGCGGCGGGCGGCGGCGAGGCCATTTTCATCTATCCCGCGCAGGGGCTGCAAGCCTTGCTGGCCGCGTTTGGCCGACGGTTCGGGGCGCTGACCATCCTGCCGCTCTGCGCGCGGCCCGATGGTCCTGCCACCCGAGTGCTGCTGCGCGGCATCAAGGGATCGCGGACGCCGTTGACGCTGCTTGGCGCGCGGGCGCTCCATGAGGCAGATGGCCGGGCGTTCCGGCCCGAGTTTGAAGCAATCTTCCGCGGCGAGGCGCGGCTTGTCTGGTAATCCCCCTAGATGCACCCTAAATGGGGCGGCGAGCTTGAAAGGAACCCGATGGCTGTTCAAACCCCTGCCTGGATGGGCCGGATCTGGCGTCGCCTGGGCGGCAACAAGACGGTCATCCCCGTGGTTCGGCTTCACGGCGTGGTCGCCGCTGAACAGCGCCAGGGGCGGCTGAGCATTGCTTCGGTGGAGCCCTTGCTGCAGCGCGCCTTCGCCATCAAGTCAGCGCCAGCCATCGCCATCGTGGTCAATTCTCCCGGCGGCTCGCCGGTGCAGTCGCGCCTGATCTCCAAGCGCATTCGCGACCTGGCCGACGAGCATGGCAAGCCGGTTCTCGTCTTCTTGGAGGATGCGGCGGCGTCCGGGGGCTATTTCATTGCCGTGGCGGGTGACGAGATCATCGCTGATCCCTCTTCGATCGTGGGCTCTATCGGCGTGATCATGGCCGGCTTCGGGTTTGTGGGCGCACTGGAAAAGCTCGGCATCGAGCGGCGGGTGCACACGGCAGGCCGCAACAAATCCACGCTGGACCCCTTCTTGCCGGAAAATCCGGGCGATGTTGAGCGCATCAAGGCGGTGGAGCTCGATATCCATTCGGTCTTTATCGAGCATGTGAAAGCGCGGCGGGGCGACCGGCTGCGCGCGCCGGACGATGTGCTGTTCACCGGCGAATGGTGGCCTGGGCTTCGCGGCGTTGAACTGGGGCTGGTGGATGCGATCGGCGACCTGCATGCAACGCTGCGCACCCGCTACGGCGCCGATGTCGTGCTCAAGTTCATTGCGCCCAAGCGGTCCTGGTTTGGCGTGCCACGCCTCAGCTTTGCCGCTGAACTGCCCGCCGCCATGACCGCTACGCTGGAGGACCGCGCCTTGTGGTCCCGGCTGGGACTATAGCCAATGACCGCAGTTCTGCTTCGCCTCGCCATCTATCTCGTCATCGCCGCGGCCATCTATCTGGGTGTTCGCAAGATCTGGCGCGACTGGCAGGGCCAGTTCAAGAGCCAGGATGAGGAAGCCCGGCGCCTGCGCCGCGAGGGTGACCAGGCCGAGCGCGCCAAGCCGGGCGTGATCGATCTCAAGCGCGACGCGGACGGCACCTACCGGCCGGGCGGACCCGGCGACGAGAACAATCGCCGTTGACCGCTCCCGGCAGCCTCAATAGAGGATGGACCCGCACAAAGGGACCACGCCCATGACTGACCGCCCCGCCCATATGGACCCCAAGAACTCGTTCCAGGGCATGATCCTGACGCTCCAAAATTTCTGGGCCGAGCAGGGCTGCGTGATTTTGCAGCCCTATGACATGCAGATGGGCGCCGGCACCTTCCATACCGCGACCACCTTGCGCGCGCTGGGCCCCAAGCCTTGGAACGCCGCTTATGTGCAGCCTTCCCGCCGGCCCAAGGACGGGCGCTATGGCGAAAATCCCAACCGCCTGCAGCACTATTATCAGTTCCAGGTTATCCTGAAGCCGTCGCCACCCGACATCCAGGAGCTTTATCTCAAGTCGCTGGCGGCGATCGGTCTTGATAGCGCCCTGCACGACATCCGCTTTGTCGAGGATGACTGGGAAAGCCCGACGCTGGGCGCCTGGGGCCTTGGCTGGGAATGCTGGTGCGATGGGATGGAAGTCAGCCAGTTCACCTATTTCCAGCAGGTGGCGGGCTTTGAATGCTCGCCGGTGCCGGGCGAAATCACCTATGGGCTCGAGCGCCTCGCCATGTATGTGCAGGGGGTCGAGAACGTTTACGATCTCAACTTCAATGGTGGCGGCGGCAACTCCAAGGTCACCTATGGCGATGTGTTCCTGCAGAACGAACAGGAGCAATCCAAGTATAATTTCGAGGCGGCCGATACCGAGATCCTGTTCCGCCATTTCGCCGATGCGGAAAAGGAATGCCGGGCCATTCTGGAAGCAGGCCGCGAGGGCGACCGCCACACCATGGCCGTGCCGGCCTATGAGCAGGTGATCAAGGCTTCGCACAATTTCAACCTGCTCGACGCTCGTGGCGTCATCTCGGTGACTGAGCGGCAAAGCTATATTCTGCGCATTCGCGAACTGGCCAAGGCCTGTGGCGAAGCCTGGCTGCACACCGCGGGCGGTGGCGCCTGAGGCGCCAGACCCCGCACGCCGCTGCAATGGACAAGGCTTCGTCCCCTTGCTAGGCACACCCCACACGCTCGAACGCCCGGTTTAAACCATGCCCGATCTGCTGCTCGAACTGTTTTCCGAGGAAATCCCTGCCCGTCTTCAGCGCCGCGCTGCCGAAGACTTGCGCAAGGCGGTGACCACAGCGCTGGTGGATGCGGGTCTCATTTACGAAGGCGCCAAGGCGTTCGTGACGCCGCGCCGGTTGGCGCTGACGGTTTCGGGCATTCCGCCGCGCTCGCCCGACACGCATGAAGACAAGAAGGGCCCCAAGGTTGGCGCGCCGCAACCGGCGATCGATGGGTTTTTGCGCTCGGCGGGGTTGAGCTCGATCGAGCAGGCCAAGATCGAAAGCGACCCGAAAAAGGGCGAGTTCTACGTGGCCCATATCCACAAGCCCGGCGCCGAGGCCGCAACGATTCTGTCGGGCCTGCTGCCGCGCGTGATCGCCGATTTTCCCTGGGCCAAGTCGATGCGCTGGGGCGCGGGCAGCACCAGCTGGGTGCGCCCGCTGCGCGCCATCACTGCGACCTTTGGTACCGAGAATGACGAGCCGATTGTGATCCCCTTCGAGGCTGCAGGGGTTGGGTCTGGCCAGACCACTTATGGTCATCGGTTCCTGGCGCCCGGAGCCATTCGTATCCGGCGCTTTGAGGATTATCTGATGGGGCTCGAGCGCGCCAAAGTCGTGCTCGACCTCGACCGGCGCAAGGACATCATCCGCAGCGATGCCGAACACCTCGCCTTTGCGCGCGGCCTGTCGGTGATTGGCGACGAAGGCCTGCTCGAGGAAGTGGCAGGGCTGGTGGAATGGCCTGTGGTGATGATGGGCGCGTTTGACCCGGCCTTTCTGGAACTGCCCGAAGAGGTGATCATCGCCACCATTCGCGCCAACCAGAAATGCTTCTGCCTGCGCGACGGGGCAGGGCGCCTGGCCCCCTATTTCATCATCACCGCCAATACGGTGGCGATCGACGGCGGCGCCGCGATCATCGCCGGCAATGAGCGCGTTATTCGCGCTCGCTTGTCTGACGCCAAGTTCTTCTACGAAGGGGATTTGGCGACTCCGCTCGAGCACGGTCTGCCCAAGCTCGAAGACACCGTGTTCCACGCCAAGCTCGGAACCCAGTTTGCTCGCGTCGAGCGCCTGGTGAAAATGGCAGGGCAGATCGCCCCGCAGGTGGGGGCCGATCCGGAACGCGCCAAGCGCGCCGCCATGCTGGCCAAGGCTGACCTCACCACCGGCATGGTCGGTGAGTTTCCTGAGCTGCAAGGATTGATGGGGCGCTATTACGCCCTGGCGCAGGGCGAGCCTGCTGACATCGCCAATGCCATCGAGCAGCACTACAAGCCGCTTGGTCCTACCGACGAGGTCCCCAACGATCCAGTCGCGATCGCCGTAGCGCTGGCCGACAAACTCGATCTGCTGACCGAGTTCTGGCGCATCAACGAAAAGCCCACCGGCTCGCGCGATCCTTTTGCGCTGCGCCGTGCCGCCTTGGGCGTGATCCGGATCATCACTGAGAACAACCTACGCTTTCCGCTGTTGGTGGAGCCGGACCTGCTGGCCTTCTTCCATGACCGGCTCAAGGTGTCGCTGCGCGATGCGGGCGCCCGTCACGATCTGATCGATGCGGTGCTCTCTCCCGAAAGCAATGACATGTTGCAGATCACCCAGCGTGCCGAAGCGCTGTCGTCGCTACTGTCCTCGCCCGACGGCATCAATCTGCTGGCCGGCTATCGCCGCGCCGCCAATATTCTTGCTGCTGAGGAAAAGAAGTTCTCGTTGACCTATGATGGCGAGGTCAAGCCCGAGCTGTTGCAGTTGCCCGAGGAAACCGCGCTGGCCGCGGCCGTGACGACGGTGCAGCCGGCAGTGGCGGCCCGGGTGGCAGAGGATGATTTTACCGGCGCCATGGGCGATCTGGCGGCCCTGCGCGCCCCGGTGGATGCGTTCTTTGAAGCGGTGCTGGTCAACGATCCCGATCCGGCCACGCGCATAAATCGGCTCAACCTTCTGGGGCGCCTGCGCCAGACAATGCATCTGGTGGCCGATTTCTCCAAGATTTCGGGCTAGCTGCGGATGGAACCCCGGGGGTAGCTCCGCTCGTTTCCCCTGCCACATCTAAGCTGCGGCAGGAATGAAGATATGAGCGTTGGATTATTGGCGTTGCTCGACGATGTCGCGGGACTAGTGAAAGTTGCCGCGGCGTCGCTCGATGACGTCGCGGGGCAAGCCGCCAAGGCAGGCGCCAAGGCAGCGGGCGCGGTGATCGACGATGCCGCTGTCACACCTAACTATGTGCACGGCTTTACCGCCGATCGCGAAGTTCCCATTATCGGCAAGATCGCGCTGGGTTCGGTCAAGAACAAGCTGATCTTCCTGTTGCCCGCGGCATTGCTGCTCTCGTTTTTCGCACCCTGGGTGATCACGCCCTTGCTGATGATCGGTGGGGCGTATCTCTGCTACGAGGGAGCCGAAAAGGTTTTCCATGCGGTCCTACCCCATCAGGCTGAGGCGCACGAGGCCGCACTGGTGCCGGCGGCGATCACCGCCCAGACCCTTGAGGACCAGAAGGTCGCTGGCGCGATCAAAACCGATTTCATTCTTTCCGCCGAGATCATGACCATCGCGCTGGCCAATATTCCGGTCGAGAACGTCATCACTCAAGCGATGGTGCTGGCCTTGGTCGGCATCGGCATCACGATCTTGGTTTACGGTGCGGTTGCGCTGATCGTCAAAGCCGATGATCTAGGATTGCTGCTGGCCAAAAAGGGCCGCACGGGCGCCGGGCGCGCTTTCGGCCGCGGGCTGGTGACCGGCATGCCAGGCTTCATGCGCGTGCTGAGCCTTGTGGGTACTGCGGCCATGACCTGGGTCGGCGGCAGCATTGTCGCGCATGGCCTGTACGAGTTCGGTTGGGACCTGCCTGAACACATCATTGAAGGGGCCGCTCACTGGGCCGAGCACACCTTCAGCTCGTTTGCGAGCCTTGCGGGATGGTTCGCTACCGCCTTTGTGGACTTTTTCTTCGGTCTGCTGCTGGGCACGCTGCTGATTCCGGTGGCGGGCTATGTGGTCTCCCCGCTCTGGGGTGTGATCAAGCGGATGCTGCCCAAGCGCGCCGCTAAACCGGCGGCGTAAAGGCGGCTCGCTTGGTCTTGAAGGGCGCCATGCCCTCATTGGCGAGCTGGTCGGCGCGCTCGTTAAGATCGTGTCCGGCGTGGCCCTTGACCCAATGCCAGGAGATGGTGTGGCGCTTGGTGGCTTCGTCCAGTGCCTGCCAGAGCTCGAGGTTTTTTACCGGCTTCTTGTCGGCGGTCTTCCAGCCGTTGCGCTTCCAGCCCTTCATCCAGCTTTGCACGCCGTTCTTTACGTACTGGCTGTCGGTATGCAGTTCGACCGTGCAGGGGCGGGTAAGCGCGTTAAGCGCCTCGATGGCGGCGGTCAGCTCCATCTTGTTGTTGGTGGTCAGCGCTTCCCCGCCGCACAATTCCTTGCGCTTGTCGCCATATTGGAGAATGGCGCCCCAGCCGCCCGGACCGGGATTGCCCGAGCAGGCCCCGTCCGTATGGATCACAACGGCTTCACTCACGGGGCGACGGTGACCTCGACGGGGCGCAGCTGCCGCGGCACGTTGAAGGCGATGTTCTCGACTGCCGTGACCTTGGCCTCGACCTTGATGTCATAGCGTTCGGCAAAGGCCTCGATTACTTCATCGACGAGCTTTTCAGGCGCCGAGGCACCGGCTGAGACGCCCAGGGTGCGAATGCCTTCGAGGCGGCTCCAGTCGATTTCGCTGGCGCGGTCGACCAGCATGGCAACGCGGCACCCGGCCCGTTCGGCTACCTCGACGAGGCGCAGCGAATTGGAAGAATTAGGCGAGCCAACCACGACCATGGCGTCGACCAGCGGCGCTACCGCCTTGACGGCCTGCTGCCGGTTGGTGGTCGCGTAGCAGATGTCTTCCTTGTGCGGGCCATGGATTAGTGGGAAGCGCGACTGCAGAGCCGCCACGATCTCGCTGGTGTCATCCACGGAAAGCGTAGTTTGCGTCACATAAGCGAGGGCTGCCGGATCGCGGGGTGTAATGGCCATGGCGCCGGCCACATCTTCCACGAGCGTAATGGCGCCGGGGGGCAACTGCCCCATCGTGCCCACGACCTCAGGATGGCCATGGTGCCCGATCAGCACGATTTCGTGACCCTCCTCGAAATGGCGCTGTGCTTCCACATGCACCTTGGACACCAGCGGGCAAGTCGCATCCAGAAACATCATGTTGCGGCTGCGCGCATCGGCCGGAACGCTCTTGGGCACACCATGGGCCGAGAACACCACTGGCGCATCGCCCGGCGGAATCTCGCTCAGTTCTTCCACGAAAACCGCGCCTTTTTCGCGCAGCCCATCCACCACATATTTGTTGTGGACGATGGCGTGGCGCACATAAACGGGCGCGCCATATTTCTGCAGGGCGAGTTCGACGATCTGAATGGCTCGGTCGACCCCCGCGCAAAATCCGCGAGGGGCGCACAGCAGGATGTCTAGTTGTGGCCGCTTTTCCATCCCCGATCAGATGCTTTCGCGAGCCGGCCAAGTCAAGCCTTGTTGCAGGCAGGCTAGCTCATAGGCATTATGCGCCGCGCGGCATGGCAGGGATAGCAAGGTGAGTTTGGCCCAGGAAATTTTTGCGATTGCCCCTGCGGTGGGCAAGGCGAACCTATCGGCCTCGCAGCTCAAATTGCTTTCGGGCAAGGCCCGCTGGATTTTCCGCGTCAGCGATGCCGGTTTTCCCACCATTCCCACGATCTGCATCACCCGGGCGGCATGGGAGGCCCTGCAGGCCGAGCGCACGCGCCGGGACGCCAAACTGCGCACCCACTGGATCGCGTGCCTGTTCAAGCTGGTCGGCGATGATGGGCAAACGCCCTATCTGGCGGTGCGCACTTCAGCGGCGTCCCATAATGCGGGCCTGCTCCCTGCCAAAACTGGCATTGCGCCCCCCCTGAGCGCGGCCGATGCCGTTGATCCCAACCGGCCCCTCGGACGTGCGATCAAGAACGCGTTCGACAGCTATGGCTTTGCGCGGCCGGGTTGGGGTGAAGCGCGCCCGGATGACGAACGCGCGCGCCAGATCGTTCTGGTGCAAAGCTCGGCAGGCGGGGCAATCGTGTCCTTTCTCACCCGCAACGCGGCAACCGGGGCGCTCGGGCCAGCTCCCACCGACGGCAATATGCTGCCAGCGTTGCCGGACAGCATAACCGCCCTTGTGGCGCTGCTCGATGCCAAGGCGGGGCGGCATATGTGCTGTTCGGTCGCGGTGAGCGGGAACGAGGCACAATTCTTGTCCGCACGGCCAGTTCAGGCCAGCCCCGCGGCCGAGCTTGAAGCGGCGGTGGACCGGGTGAGCCGCGGCGTCTGGTCACCGCAGAACGCCGTGTCACGCGTGGAGCCTGCCCGCCTGGCGCAGTTGCTGCATCCGCGCCTCAAGGCATCTGCTGCCGCCATTCCCATTGCCACCGGCCTCGGCGTGTCACCGGGAGCGGCCAGCGGTCCCATCGTCTTTAACGCCGAAGACGCAGCGCGCCTGCGCGCTCGGGGCAAGCATTGCATTCTTGTGGTCAACGAAACCGGCCCCGCAGATATCGAAGGCCTGAAGGCCGCGACCGGCATTCTCACCGCTCGTGGCGGCATGTCGAGCCATGCCGGCGTGATCGCCCGCATCACCGGCAAGCCCTGTGTGGCGGGCGTGCGGACCATGTCGGTAAACGCGACAGAAATGGTGTGCCGCATCGGCGAGCGCGATTATCGCACTGGCGACCGGGTGACCATCGATGGCACCGATGGGCAGGTCTATGCCGGGATGTTGCCGCTGAGCCAGCCCCATATCGGGGGCGCGATCGGCACGCTGCTGGGTTGGTCCGATCGCAGCCGCACCATTGCGGTGCGTACCAATGTGGAAACGGTGGAATCCGCCCGCACGGCGCTCAGCTTTGGTGCCGAGGGTATTGGGCTGGCGCGTTCCGAGCACATGTTCTTTTCGCCCGAACGCATGCTGGCGCTGCGCCGCGTGATCCTGTCCGAGGACGGCGACGATCGCAATCGAGCGGTGAACGGGCTGATCGGTTACCAGACCGGGGACTACGAGGCGCTGTTTTCCACCATGCGCGGGCTGCCGGTGACGGTGCGCCTGTTTGATCCGCCGCTGCACGAATTCCTGCCGCGGACTGAGGAAGAAATCGAGGACACGGCGGCTTCGCTTGGCCTGGCTGTCAGGGCGTTGCGGCTGCAGCTGGATCGTATCGCCGAGATCAACCCGATGCTGGGCCATCGCGGCGTACGGCTCGCCATCACTTATCCCGAACTGCTGCAGATGCAGACTCAGGCGCTGATGGCCGGCGCGCGTCAGGCTAGCGAAAGACAGGAAGAGCCGGTGGTGATCGAGGTCATGGTGCCCTTTGTCTCAACCGCGACCGAAGTGGCCTTTGTGCGGGACCGGGTGAATGCCATTGCGGCCAATTCCGGGCTCTTGCGCTCCGACCGGGTGCGGTTTTCCTTTGGCACCATGATCGAGCTGCCCCGGGCTTGCCTGCGGGCCGGCGATATCGCCCATCTCGTGGATTTCATATCCTTTGGCACCAATGATCTGACGCAAACGACCTTTGGCATTTCACGCGACGACGCGCCCACTTTCCTGACCGTCTACCAGCGCAAAGGCATTTATGAGCGTGATCCCTTTGTCACCATCGACGAAAAGGGGGTGGGCGAGATGATTTCCATCGCCATTGCCCGCGGGCGCGCTGCCAACCCCTCGCTCAAGATCGGCATCTGCGGCGAACATGCAGGCGATCCAGCATCCTTGCGATACTTTGCGGGGCTGGGGATCGATTATGTCTCCTGCTCGCCCTATCGGGTGCCGGTGGCGCGACTGACCTTGGCACAGGCAGCGTCTTAAAATTCGGGCTCGCAGTGCCTATGTTGTGAGCGCAGGGCCACCGATGGCGGAAGGGACATTTTGCTCGTGAACAAACTGCCAATGCTGGCGCTCATCCCGCTTCTTTTTGTTTCAGCGCCAGCGTTCGGGCAGTCAGATGGCGCGCAATGTGCCAGCATCCAAAATGGGGTCGAACGTCTGGCCTGCTATGATGCCTTGTTTAGGCCCGGTACTGCCCCCACTGCAGCGCTGGAAGCCGTGCTGGAATCTACCCAGCTGATCCCGGCTCGCCCCAGTGGCCGCGGTCCTGCAACCCTGACTGTGCGCTGTGAGGCGGGGCAGTTGAGCATCTGGTTTGGCTTTGCGGGCAATACGCTATCGGCCTTGGGCAATGATGCCGGTCTGACCCTGCAATATGATCTGCAAACCGACCGCAGTCGTACCTTGCCGGTGGACCCGACCAATACCGCCATCATCATCGGGGATCAGGCGGAAGCCGCCGCCTTTGTCGACAGCCTCGCGGGCGCGACCAATATCACGGCGCGGGTCACGCCGGTGAACTCGCGTTCTCTTTCGGTCCGGTTTCGGGTGGATAGCTTCGTAGACGAGGCGCAGGCTGTGAGGGATGGTTGCAGCTAAGTACTGCGACAAATCAGCCCGAAGGCCTCTTGCCCGGTTCTCGCCATTCTTCATCCACGTCACTGCCTGATTGGGCGTTTACTCCACGCTAACCCTAATAAGACATCATTTCACTGTCGGCCTCTTAGCGTCACTTTTGCCGATCAGTAGTTATGTTGCGTTTTGTTGAGTAGCTGAGATGGCCCTATCAAATCGGTCCGTCGTGCCCGTGCACGCGACCAAGTCGGCTCGTCGCCACCGTCCCCATGCCAAGCTTATGGCGTTTGGACTCGTGGGCGTACTGAGTTATGCGGGGCTCACCAGCGTCGCCTTCAGTCCCGCAGATGCGAGCGGCGAGTTAGCGGCACCGCCTGTTGTCGTCCAGGGCAGTCTTGGCGGTACAACAACGGTACAGACGCCACAATCGTTCGATCACCTGTTCGAGAGCGCTAGCTTTACCGGTCCCAACCGGGCGGAAAAGACCGATCGGCTTCGTCCGAAGCAGGATGCACTGGCAATTTCTCGTAGCTTCGAGGAAGTGCGCACCCGGCTCGCGGCGCTGCGCGTCGCCCCCGGCCAGCCCGAAGCCTTGGGCCAAAGCCAGATCGCCGACGCAGCCATTGAGGCACCGGGCGAGATCGATCCGGGTCCGCGCATGTCGGTGGCTTCCATTAATCCCGAAATCAGCTCCTCCGCCCTTGACGCCATCGCCGGGATTGCCCCGACCAGCACTGCTGGGGCTTTGGGCCAGCCCATGCCGGCGGTTGCCTCCGAGCAACTCGCCTATGCCCGCGCGAATGCGCCGGTTCTTGGTGCCTTTGACACTGGCAAGGCGGTCGAGGTTTCCGACAAGGAGTTGTGGTGCCTGGCCACGGCAATCTACTTTGAGGCGCGGGGCGAAAGCTATCGCGGTCAGGTCGCTGTTGCTCAGGTCGTGCTCAACCGCGTCAAGGATCACCGCTATCCCAGCACGATCTGTGGCGTCGTGTTCCAGAACCAGCACAAGCGCAATGCCTGCCAGTTCTCCTTTGCCTGCGATGGCATCCCTGAGCGGATTTCGGACAAGAAGTCATGGGCGCAGGCGGAAGACATTGCGGCGCGGTTTGTGGACGGCGAATTGTACCTGACCGAGGTCGCCGACTCCACCCACTATCACGCCACCTATGTGCGCCCCGCCTGGGCACCCCGCATGCAAAAGTTGACGCAGGTTGGTCTGCACGTGTTCTACAAATTCAAGCGCGGCTGGCTGTTTGGCTAGAACCGATCAGCAGACGCGATAGCTTTTGCCATATACGCAGGTAAAATCTCTGCCGATCCGCACTGCCGTTGCTGCATTGGCAAAGATCATCGACATGCCAGCCGTTGGAGTGAAAGAGGTCCAGCTCTGGCCGTCCCAGAACGAGAAGCGGTTGCCCGGACCGGGCTGCCCAACCGGCGAGACGCTGATGCCCGGATACTGGATGTGCTCTGAAACCAGCGCGTCAGTAGAATAGGTGCCGGTCGCCGTGACGGCGATATCCACCCAACTCACCCGGCCCGCCTCGATCTTCTTGACCCGGACGGTTTGGAGCGGGTTGGTGTCCACCCCTTCCTCATATTGCACCTGATACTCGCGATCATCAAAGCGCACGAGGCTGGCCGTATCGATGCCAACTCCGCGTTCCCCGGCGATTGCATCAACGACTATGCCAGGTCCAATCGCCGCCAAGGCGGTGGCGCAAACGGCGCCCAGACACATTCCGACTAGCATATGGCGCGTGGGTAGGTTCATGGCTGCGTCCCGAAATGAGGCGGTTTGATCCTGCTTGTTAACAAAGCAGTAACCTTTTTGCCGCAGCCGCAGCAAAGTTCAAACAATATTAGGGTTAACGAGTGGACTGCTAGGCGGAGCGCAGGATCGCCTCGCACGCAGCGATGAAGCGATCCTGCGCTTCGCGCGTCGGCCAGGGCCGGATCAGCCGGTCGAACTGATCAACGTCAAAGGCAGGCAAGCTCGGTGCGCCGAAAAAACGTTGGGCTTCAACAGCCGAAAAGCCGGCCAGATGCACGGCTTCGAAATAAGCGGCCTCGCGATCGGCTTTCTTGATAAGTTTTCCCAAGGCTGCACCGGCTGTAGCAGGGAGGGAAAACCGCAGGTAGATCGCGCCCAGCAGCCGGTCTTCCACCGTCTTGTAGTTGCCGCCCATCGCCGCCTTGAAGGGCGAGATGATGTCGCCCATCACATATTCAGGGGCGTCATGCAGCAGCGCCTGCAGCTGGGCGGTGTTGTCGGCCTCGGGGTTGTGGGCGCGAAACAATTCGAGCACGAGCACCGAATGCTGCGCGACCGAAAAGGCGTAGTCGCCCAGGGTTTGCCCGTTCCAGCGGGCGACGCGGGCGAGGCCATGCGCGATATCGGAAAGCTCGACATCGAGCGGGGAGGGGTCGAGAATATCGAGCCGTCGGCCCGACAACATCCGTTGCCAGGCTCGGTCTTTGCCGCGCGCCATGATGCCCCAAAGCTAAAAGAGTAGTGGCCGAACGCTACTCATCGGGCGTTGATTCGCCAAACGCATAGCTTGCGTAAGGCGGTAGGGAAAGGCGGACAGGCTTGCCCTCGACGGTCGCGGCGGAGGGATCGCTGATCCGGTCGAGCCGCAGGATGGCAACCGCCTGGCCGTTTACCACTTGGCCCAGCCGCCCCGCTTCGCGTTCGCCCGCCAGTACGGCGCTGCCGGAGGGTGCGTCCACACCATCAACGATCACGGGCCGACGGCGTGCCGTGCCCCGATGCTTCATGCGGCTGACCACTTCCTGGCCGACATAGCAGCCCTTGGCGAAGTCGATTCCCTCGAGCAGGTCGAGCCCGATATCATGGGCAAAAGCGTCATTGGCGGGAAAGTCATTGCCCTGGTGCAGGATGCCCTGGGCGATGCGCTGCTCGTGATAGGCCGTGTCGTCCGCGATCCAGCCGCTGAGCGCTTCCACCGGGGCGATCTGACGCCAGCCCAGCCTGACGGGCCCCAGCCGATCGAGATGGCTGATCGCGGCGGGGTCCTGCTCGGTGGCAAAGCCGACGCGGTGGGTTTCCCGGAGATCATCGATCACCACCTGGGCGCGGAGGCGATACATCTTCATGCGCTTGAAGAAATCGTCGGCCACGGAGTGGTGCACATCGAGCCAGATCGCGTCGCCTGCGTAACCGGCCAGGCCTTCGGCGAGGATCTTGCCTTGAGGGGAGAGCAGCGCCCAGGCGACACCGGCTTCGCCCGTGCCATCGCCCTGCGCGGGGATATGGCCGGTGACGACATCGTTGAGCAGCTTGTGGGCGTCAACGCCCGAAAACCGGAACACTGCCCGGTCGGCGCGCAGATAGGTGGTCATGATCGTCTTGCTTCCCCAGACTGTCCGCCCGCAGCGACTGCTGCGGGGCTTTCGGACATGGCGCGAAGCGCTAGCATTTTCAAGAACGCGGCAGGGGTCAACCGCTTGCGTGTTCGCAGGCAGGCACCAGGCGGAATCAGATCTAGCTATTGCAGCGTGCGGTCCAGATTGTATTCGCCCGCGCGGATGCGGTCGGGCAGCAGCGCCACCATTTCGGCAGCCGCATCATCGCCATGCAGTTTGACGAGAGTCGCCAGCGCCGCAAACAGGGAAGCATGAGCGAGCGAGGCGCATTCCACCCCGTCGTCTTCAGCGCCATTCCAGGCTTCCGCCAGATATTCGAGCGCGATCTGACGCTCGCTTTGCTCGTGGCTGGGCAGCTCGATTTCGGCTGCGGTGATGAAGAGAGATTTTCTGGTCGCCATGCCGAGCGGGTTAACATGGATGAACGAGGCTGGCGCACCACAAATGAGTGAACGGTTAACGCAACCTGCGCAAGTTTCGTTAATGCGGCGCGGCAGGCCTATTCAGCGTAGCGGGTGTGGATCTCGCGGGCGGTTTTCTCCGCTTCGATCAGCAGGCGCGTGAGTGCTTCGCGGGCGCTGGGCGTGCAGGCGCGATGAAAACGGGCATAGGCGGTGTAGCCGGCGTTGAAGGCTCCGGCCAGACGCTGGCGTTGGTCATCATCGGGCTCGTCGAGTTCGATCAATTCGGCCATCTGAGCGCGCCAGTCTTCCGTGCCCGCCTCGCAAAGCGGCTGGAGGAAATAAAGGCTCCCCATGATCTCGGCGAGCCGCTCCATGCGCGGCTGATAGGGCGGATCGATCGCCAGCGCCGGCGTGAGGAAGGTCAGACAAAAGGCCGCCGCAATGGGGGCGAAACGCAGCTTCACTTGGATCCTGATCTCCTGATGCAGGGCGCTCTTAGCATTACCCGGCCAGAACGGCGAGGCATTGCCGGATCACGTCGTCGAGCCGGGTCGTCGTGCGAAAGGCGGGCAGCGCTGCGGGATCGACCCATTTGTGATCAGCGATTTCACTGGAGGGCATGATGGTGCCGCTGAAATCCGAGGAAACAAAAACGGCCAGCTGGTAGGTGCCGCCGCCGCCCAGCTGCTGCACCAGCACGGGCTGCGGATTGCGAACGGCAAGGCCCAGCTCCTCCTTGACCTCGCGGATGACGCATTGCTCGATGGTTTCGCCGGGCTCGAGACGGCCCCCCGGGAATGTCCACAAATGCTGATAGGGGGGAAAGGCGCGCTTGATCAACAGCACCTTGCCGTTGCGTACCAACGCCACGCTGGCGGCGTTTGGAAGGTCCGTCATCTCGGCTCCATTTGCGATTCAACACTGCACCCCCTATTTTGGGGCGAGCATCAGGGAGAAGCAAATATGTGTGGTCGCTATGCGGCAACGCTGCCGCCCGAGCAGATGGCGGAACTGTTTCGCCTGCTCAACCGGATCGAGATGGTGCCGCGCTTCAACATCGCGCCCACCCAGCCGGTCGTGGCGATCTGGGAAGAAGCGGGGCGGCGCGAGGCGCATTTTGCCCGCTGGGGCCTCGTGCCGCGCTGGGTCAAGGATCCGCGCGAGTTTCCGCTGCTGGTCAATGCCCGGGTCGAGACCATGGCCGAAAAGCCGGCCTTTCGCGACGCGCTCAAGCATGGCCGCTGCATCATCCCGGCCAGCGGCTATTACGAATGGCACACCGGGCCCGACAAGAAAAAGCAGCCCTATTACATCACCTATGCCGATGGCCGCCCAATGGCGCTGGCCGGGCTTTACGCCACCTGGGTGGGCCCGGAGGGCGAGGAGATCGACAGCGTCGCGACCATCACCGTGCCCACCAACAACCAGCTCTCGGTGATTCACGATCGCATGCCCGCCATTCTCGATGGCGAAGCGATGGAGCATTGGCTGGATGTGCGCGAGGTGCGCGCCGAGGAAGCCCGGCAGCTGGCGCTGCCGCTGCCCGATAATGTGCTGAGCTACCGGCCGGTCTCGACCCGGGTGAACGCCGCTGCAGTTGATGATCCGAGCCTTATCGAGGAAGTAACGCCCGAACTGGCCGAAGCCGCGCCGCCGCTGCGGCGCAAGGCCGCTGGTGCGGGAGCCCAGCTCGATCTGTTCTAGGCGGGAGCAAGGGAATGGAGCAGTTTACCGGTGGATGCCTGTGCGGGAAGGTTCGGCTGGTGGCGTCCGGCCGGCCCTATCGGGTCGGGATCTGCCATTGCCTTGATTGCCGCAAGCATCATGGCGCGCTGTTTTATGCGGCGGCAATGTTTCCGCAGGAGGCCGTGGCGGTCAGCGGGGAGGTGGGGGAGTTCGCCGGGCGGTGTTTTTGCCCGACTTGCGGGTCTTCGGTTTTTGCCCGCTCTGGCGATGAGATCGAGGTGCATCTGGGCGCGCTCGATACGCCCGATCAGCTGGTGCCCAGTTACGAATCCTGGACGATCCGGCGTGAAGCCTGGCTGCCGCCCTTTCCGCTCAGCCACCATTATGAGCGCGGCCGCAACCATGCCAGCCGCTTCGAGGACGAGGGCCCGGCCTAAACGCCGATGCCGAAATAGCCCAGCGCATCGCCCATCGCGTCTTCCTCATAGCCGAGGTGAGAGAGCAGGATGCGCTCAAGCGTACGGTAGACCGTCTTGGCGTCTTCGAAGTGCTCCGGAGTGGGCTCGGTCGCCAGCGCGTTAAGCGCATCAACGAGCCGCAGCAGCAGTTCATGGACGACCACATGCTCGGCCCGCAGCCGCTCGGCGATGGCCTTGAAGGCGGCGCCCTGTTCGGCGAGGGCCGGGAAGATCGCGTAGTCTTCAATCGAATGATGGGTGTCGACGAACTGGCAATATTGCCCGCACAGATTGCCGAAGCGGCGGAAATTGCTGACCATCAGGAGGCCCGAGGTTTCGCTCTCCACCTGTTCGGGCGAAACGGCACCGGTCGAGGCGCGCTCGATCAGGCGCCCCAGCACTTCCATGTTCTGGCGCAGATGATCATGGATCATCTTGAGATGCTGGCCGGGCAGGCGCTGGTCTGGCGTCAGCCCTTCAAGCTTTTGCAGCGGCGGGCGGGTGGCATCGTCCAGAAAGGCAATGTCATCGAGCATGGGCAGGTCCCCTGTGGTTGCCCCGAAATGGGGCAAGCAGGAGATGCGATCAAGTAGGCACGCCCAGGTGACTGGGCCCCGTCAGCCCAGCATCTTGCCGGGATTGAGGATGCCCTTGGGATCGAGCGCATCCTTGATCGCCCGCATCATCTGCAGCGCCACCGGGTCCTTGACCTGGCGCAGGAGGTCCACCTTGAGCTGGCCGATGCCATGCTCGGCCGAAACCGAACCCCCGAGCTTGAGCACGATCTCATAGATGGCGGCGTGGACCGGCTCGGCCCCTGCCATGAACTGCCCGTTGTCGGCGCCGGGCGGGGGGCTGAAATTGAAGTGGATGTTGCCGTCGCCCATATGGCCGAACGGCACGGGGCGGATGCCGGGCACCACCTGCGCGGCGGCAGCCGAGCCTTCTTCGATCAGCCGGGGCACGGCGGCGAGGGGCACCGAAACGTCGTGCTTGATCGAGGCACCTTCGCGCGACTGGCACTCGCTCATCTGTTCGCGAAAGGCCCACATGCGGGTGCGGTCCTCAAGGGACTCGGCGACCACGGCATTGTCCACCAGCCCTTCGGAGAACGCAGCTTCCAATGCTTCCTGCAGGAGGCCCGGCCGGCCGCCCTTGGGCCGCAGCACCTCGATCAGCGCATACCAGGGGGAGGGGCCGGCGGTGGGATCGCGATCGAGCATGGCGTGCCGCAGCTGGATCTGCAGGCCAATGAGCGGGATCAGCTCAAAGGCGTTGAGCTGCGCGCCCGCGCGGTCCCGCATCAGCTGGAAGAGAGTAAAGGCCGCGTCGGGCGAGGCGATATTGACGAGGGCGGTTTCATATTCCTCGGGTTGGGGGAAGATCTTGAGGGTGGCGGCCGTGATGATCCCGAGCGTGCCTTCGGCGCCCACCAGCAGATCCTTGAGATCATAGCCGGTATTGTCCTTTTTGAGCCCGTTGAGGCCCTGATAGAGCCGGCCATCGGCCAGAACCGCCTCGACCCCCATGCACAATTCCCGCGCATTGCCATAGGCCAGCACATTAACCCCGCCGGCATTGGAGGAGAGGACGCCCCCGATCCGGGCCGAGCCTTGCGAGGCCAGCCACAAGGGAAACATGGCGCCCTCGGCTTCCGCCGCCCGGTGGGCATTTTCCAGCACAACGCCCGCTTCGGCCACCATGGTGCCGGCACCCGCATCGATGGCGCGCACCCGATCGAGCCGCGCGAGGCTCACGATCACCTCGTCGCCGCGCAGGGGTACCTGCGCACCCACGAGGCCGGTATTGCCGCCCTGCGGGATAATGCCCACGCCATGCTCATTGGCCCAGCGGGTCAAAGCCTGCACCTGCTCAACCGAGCCGGGCAGGGCTACCGCTGTTGCCGGGGTGTGGAAGCGCTTGCGCGGCTCATGCAGAAACGACCCCATCCGCTCCGGGGAAGCGATCACCTGATCGGCACCCAGCAGGGATTGAAGCTGGGCGATGGTCTCGGCTGGGCTGAGTGGCATGGAAAACCCCGGCTGGTGCAGTGCAATTGCAGGGCAGCGAACTTGCCCCTTTGCCCCCCGATGTGCCACAACCCTGCCAACGACTCCAGCAAGGGATAACAATAATGAGCACTGGATTGATGGCCGGCAAGCGTGGCCTGATCATGGGCTTGGCCAACAACCGCTCGATTGCGTGGGGCATCGCCAAGCAGCTGCATGCGCAGGGCGCCGAAATGGCGTTTTCCTACCAGGGCGAAGCGCTCAAACGCCGCGTCGAGCCGCTGGCGGCCGAAGTGGGCTCCGATTTCCTCGTCGAGTGCGACGTCTCCGATGAGGCGGCGATGGACGAGACCTTCCGCCAGATCAAGGAAAAGTGGGGCAGCCTCGACTTCGTCGTGCATGCCATCGGCTTTTCCAACAAGGACGAGCTTGAGGGGCGCTATCTCGATACCAGCCGGGACAACTTCGCGCTGACCATGGATATCTCGGTGTATTCCTTCACCGCCGTCGCGAAGCGCGCCGAGCCGCTGATGAACCCGGGTGGCTCGCTGCTGACGCTGACCTATTATGGCGCGGTCAAATACGTCCCCAACTACAATGTCATGGGTGTCGCCAAGGCCGCGCTCGAGGCTTCGGTGCGCTATCTCGCCGTGGACCTGGGCAAGAACGGCATCCGCGTCAACGCCATCTCGGCCGGCGCGATCAAGACGCTGGCGGCTTCGGGCATTTCGGGCCTGCGCGACATGCTGCACTGGCAGGAAGCCAATTCGGCGCTGCGCAAGAATGTGTCGATCGATGATGTGGGTGGCGCGGCCACCTATCTCCTGTCGGACCTCGCGGGTGGCGTCACCGGTGAAATCCACTATGTGGATGCCGGCTTCAATGTTGTCGGCATGAAGCTGCTCGACAACGACACGCCAGCGTCCAGCGAATAATCTTCAAGGTTTCGAGTTTCCCATGAGTGATGCGTTCCAATGGCCTGACTTCTATTTCGCGCGCCATGGTGAAACCGACTGGAACCGCGAACAGCGCTACCAGGGCACGCGTGACATTCCGCTCAACCGGGTTGGCCAGCTGCAGGCCGACGCCAATGGGGTGCTGTTGCGCGAGCTGCTCGAACGAGACGGCAAAGACCCCGCTTCGCTCAACTGGTTCGCCTCGCCCCTGAGCCGCGCGTCCGAAACCATGGACCGGATGCGGGCGGCCTTCGACGTGCCGCTGCCGCCCGTGATCCACGACCGACGGCTGATGGAGATCTCCTTTGGAGCGCTGGAAGGGCGTCTCCATTCCGAGATCAACCGGGAACAGGCGCTGGCCCCCGGTATGCGGGATGCGAGCTATTGGACCTTCCGGCCTGAGCGCGGCGAGAACTATGACGACGTGGCGGTGCGCCTGCTCGAATTTGCCCGCGACCTGACGCAGAACGCCGTGGTGGTGGCCCATGGCGGCGTACTGCGGGTGTTGCGGCACCTGGTGGAAGGCACCGAGCGCGCCGAAGTGCTGAACTGGCCACCGCCGCAAGGGGTGATCGCCCATTTCAGTGGCGGGCGCATGGCACTTTACGCGGCGCTCGACACCTGGAACGCGCCGGCTGATTGACCGGCCTTTCCTGTCCAGACAGGGGCAAGCAGGAGTTTTTGCATGTCGTTCAACACCTTCGGGCAGCTGTTCCGGTTCACCACCTGGGGCGAAAGCCATGGGCCCGCCTTGGGCGTGGTGGTGGATGGCTGCCCGCCCGGCCTGCTCCTGACCCCTGAGATGATCCAGCGCGACCTGGACCGCCGCAAGCCCGGCCAATCCAAATATACCACGCAGCGCCGCGAGGCGGACGAGGTGCGCATCCTCTCGGGCGTGTTCGAGGACGAGCGCACCGATGGGCCGCGCACTACCGGAACGCCCATTTCGCTGATGATCGAAAACACCGATCAGCGCTCCAAGGATTATGCCGAGATCCGCGACAAATACCGGCCGGGTCACGCCGACTATACCTATGACCAGAAATACGGCATCCGCGATTATCGGGGCGGCGGGCGCACCTCGGCGCGCGAAACGGCCGCCCGGGTGGCCGCAGGAGCCGTGGCGCGGCAGGTGCTGGGAGGCATTACCATTCGCGCGAGCCTCGTCCAGGTGGGGCCGCACAAGATCGACTATTCGCGCTTTGACTGGTCGCAGGTCGACCAGAATCCGTTCTTTTGCGCCGATGCCGAGGCGGCACTGCTGTGGGCCGATTATCTCGATGGCATCCGCAAGGCCGGCAATTCGGTCGGGGCCGTGATCGAGGTGGTCGCCGAGAACGTACCGGCGGGCTGGGGCGCCCCGATCTATGGGAAGCTCAGTGCCGATCTCGCCTCCGCGATGATGAGCATCAATGCGGTCAAGGGCGTGGAGATCGGCGCCGGCTTTGATGCAGCGAGCCTGACCGGCGTCGACAATGCCGACCAGATGCGGGCAGGGGCCGAGCGGCCCTATTTCCTCTCCAACCATGCCGGCGGCATTCTGGGCGGGATATCCAATGGCGATCCGGTGGTGTGCCGCTTTGCGGTCAAGCCGACTTCATCCATCCTGCAACCGCGCCAAACCGTCACGACCGCCAATGCCGATACGGACATCATCACCAAGGGCCGCCACGACCCCTGCGTCGGGATCCGCGCCGTGCCGGTGGGCGAAGCGATGATGGCCTGTGTGCTGGCCGACCACTTCCTGCGGCATCGCGGCCAGACCGGGCGCGATGGCGCACTGGGCTTCGAGCGAAACTAGTTCGAGCGCTTGCGCACGAATTCAGTGCCGAGCACGAGGCCCTTGATGGCATCGTAGCGGCAGTCGATCTCGTCGGGATTGTCGGTCAGCCGGATCGACTTGATCACCGTGCCCTGCTTGAGGGTTTGGCCGGCGCCCTTGACCTTGAGGTCCTTGATCAGCACCACGGCATCGCCATCGGCGAGCGGGGTTCCGGCGCTGTCCACGACGGTTAGCGTTGCCGCGACATTGGCGGCGGCAATCTCGGACGCCGGGCGCCATTCGCCGGTCTGCTCGTCATAGATATAGTCGTCGTCAGCTGCGGCCATGCCGGGCTCCGGGTTGGGCCGGCCTGGGCCGGATGAAGTCAGGGCGTGCGGCGAAAGATCAGCACCGTTTCCACATTGCCATCGCCGCCTGCGATAGGGGAGGTGACGGAATGGCGATGGGCAAAGCCCTGGGCTGCCATGAAGGCGATCACGTCCTCCAAGGCCGTAGCGATGGCGGGCTCATTGGTGACGATGCCGCCCTTGCCCACATTGGGGCGCCCGACCTCGAATTGCGGCTTGAACAACACAACGGCATCGGCCGTGGAAGTGCAGAGCGCGAGCGGGCCGGCCAGGACCTTGATCACCGACACAAAGCTGACGTCGGACACCAGGACGTCGATGGGCTCGGGGATCAGCTCAGGCGTGAGGTCGCGCGCATTGACACCCTCCATGCTGACCACGCGATCGCTGCCCGTGAGGCGTTCATGCAACTGACCATGGCCGACATCCACGGCGTAAATGCGCCTGGCGCCACGCTCCATCAGCACCTGGGTAAAGCCGCCGGTGGAGGCGCCTACATCGATGCAGGTTTTTCCCGCAACCTCGATCTGCCCGGCATCGAGCCCGGCCACGAGCTTGAGGGCCGCCCGCGAGACGTAGTTGGCGGCGGGGTCGCTCAAAGCGAGCTTGTCATCCCGGGCTACCATCTGGTTCTGCTTATGGGCGACCACTCCGTTGATGGTTACGGTGCCGCGCAGGATGGCGTCCCGCGCCCGGGCGCGGCTCGGCACGAGGCCGCGCTGCTCGAGCGCTAGGTCGAGCCGGATACGGTCGCTCAATCTTCAACCAGTCGCTTGACCTTGGCAACAGCCGTTTCGGCGGCTTCGCCATAGGCAACAGTGCCATCAAAGCTGCCATCGGCATTGATCAGGAAAGTCGAAGCGGTGTGGTCCACGAGATAATACGGATCGTTCGCTTCACCGCTTTTTTCCGAGAATACGCCAAAGGCGGCCTTGGCATTTTCCGTGGCCTCCGGGCTGCCGACCAGGCCGATAATGGAAGGATCATAACCCTCCACATAACCTTTTACCGTTTCGAGCGTGTCGCGCTCGGGATCGACCGTCACAAAGATGATGCGCAGGTCTTCGGGAGAAAGGCCCAGCTGCTGGCGCCAAGCGGTGGTTTCAGCGAGGGTGGTGGGGCACACATCGGGGCAGAAGGTGTAGCCAAAGAACACAAGGCTCGGCTTGCCGCGCAGATCGTCCTGGGTGAAGGTTCCGCCCTGGGTGGATTCCAGGGCAAATTCACGGCCGGTCAGGCCAAGTGGCCGAGCCGGGGGGCGGAACAGGTAGAGCATGGTGGCGGCAAAGGCGACCACGACCACAAGGCTCCACAAAGCGATCCGGAACCGGCGCAAGGATTTGGGCGATTGTGACATGGCTCAGGCGTCCAGCGGTTCGGTGCCGGTGGCGCGGCCATCGCGCGACAGGGTGATCTTTTCGATGCGCGCTTCGGCCGTGCGCAGCAGGGTTTCGCAATGGGCTTTCAGCGCTTCGCCGCGCTCATAGATCGCGATGGATTCCGCCAGCGGCGCCTTGCCGCTTTCCAGCTTGCCGACGATTTCCTCCAGCTGGGCCAGCGCGGCCTCGAAGCTGAGGGACTTGACGTCTTCATGGGTTGGTTCGGCCATAGGAAATCCTATTCTTCGAGACGGCCCACAGCGCCGTCCATCAGCATGGCGACATGGTGCGAAACGCCCCCGGCCAGGCCCTTGAGGTCATACCCACCTTCAAGCAGCGATACAATCCGGTTGGCACAGTGGCGTTCCGCCACATCCATGAGCTTGCCGGTGAGCCAGCTGAAGTCTGAGGACTGCCAGTTGAGCTGGGCGAGAGGGTCGCGGGCGTCGGCGTCGAAGCCCGCCGACAGCAGCAGCAGATCGGGTGAAAAGTCGATGAGGGCGGGGATGATGCGCTCGAGATAGGCTTCGCGCATGGCTTCGCCGCCGCTTTGCGGATCGAGCGGCACATTGACGATATTGCCGACCCCCGTTTCGCTGGCGGCCCCGGTGCCGGGGTAAAGCGGCATCTGGTGGCTTGAGGCGTAGAAGACGGTGGGGTCGTCCTTGAAGATATCCTGGG
Source organism: Devosia sp. Z11_6 (assembly GCF_058133665.1). Taxonomy (NCBI): domain Bacteria; kingdom Pseudomonadati; phylum Pseudomonadota; class Alphaproteobacteria; order Hyphomicrobiales; family Devosiaceae; genus Devosia; species Devosia sp. Z11_6. The sequence continues at coordinate 17,500 of NZ_JBYUNQ010000005.1, read as the reverse complement.
TGCCGTTGCCGTGATGCACGTCGAAATCGATGATGGCGATGCGCTCGGCGCCGTATTTGCGCTGCGCTTCGCGGGCGGTGATGGCGGCGGTGTTGATGAGGCAAAAGCCCATGGGCCGGGCGATTTCGGCGTGATGGCCCGGGGGGCGGATGGCGCAGAAGGCGTTGTCGACTTCGCCGAGGAGAACGGCGCGCAGGGCGGTGAGGGCGCCGCCGAGGCCGGTGGCGGCGGCGTCCATGGAGCCGGGGGAGATAAAAGTGTCGGCATCGATCCGCCCGATACCTTCGAGGGGGCGGGCGTGGCGCAGGCCGGCGAGATAATCGGGGCTGTGCACCAGCTCGGCCAGGGTCAGATCGGCGAAATCAGCGTTGCGGCGCAAGAGCTTATCGAAACGCGGCCGCGCCAGCGCTTCTTCCACTGCAGCGATGCGGTCGGCCCGCTCGGCATGTTTGGGCGGGGTCTCGTGGTCGGCAAAATTGGGCTGGCTGACAAGAAGAGTGGTCACAGGGGAGGGGCTCCGCGAAGGCATCGTCTTGACGTGCTGGGGCTTGGTTGTCAAACCAGCGCCATGAAGATGAACGACGGATTAACGGTTTCCGATCCCACCGACCCACAAGAGGCTGCGGCCTTGCTGCGGGCGGGAAAACTCTGCGCTTTTCCAACCGAAACCGTTTATGGGTTGGGCGCCGATGCGACCAACCCCGATGCGGTGCTCGCGATCTATGAGACCAAGGGTCGGCCGCGGTTCAATCCGCTGATCATCCATTGCGCTGACCTTGGCATGGCCGAAGCACTGGCGCAGTTCTCGCCGCTGGCGCGGCGGCTCGCGGCATTGTGGCCGGCGCCATTGACGCTGGTGCTGCCGGCACGGGCTGGCAATGGGCTGGCCGATGTAGCGACGGCCGGGCTCGACACCGTGGCGATCCGCATTCCCGACCATCCGCTGGCGCTGGCAGTGATCCGTGCGGCGGGGCGGCCGCTGGCAGCGCCGTCGGCCAATCCATCAGGAAAGTTGTCGCCCACCACGGCCGAGCAGGTGCGGCGCGGTTTTGGGGGCAAGGTGCCGGTGCTGGATGGCGGGCCGTGCAAGGCTGGGGTGGAATCCACCATCATTGCCGTGGATGGCGAGCGGTTGGTGCAGTTGCGAGCGGGGGCGATGGCGCGCAGCGAGATCGAGGACCGGCTGGGGGTCGCGGTCGAGCAGGCCAGCGCCGACGCGGCGGTAGCGGCGCCCGGGATGCTCAAGAGTCATTACGCGCCGGGCGCGCTGATGCGGCTCAACACCACTCCGAGAGACGGCGAGGCCTATCTCGCCTTTGGCGACGCCCCCGATTTTGCGGGGCCCATGCGCAACCTGTCCCCGAGCGGGGATTTGCATGAGGCGGCGCGGAACCTCTTTTCCATGCTGCATGAACTCGACGCCACGGGCGCGCCGACAATTGCCGTCGCGCCCATCCCCACAACGGGGCTGGGGGAAGCGATCAATGACCGGCTGGAGCGCGCGGCGGCCCCGCGCTAGGGCAGGGGCCGAAAGCTTAGTCGCGAACCTTGTAGGGTTTCTGGTCGCGCCAGAAGCGCATCAGGCTTTCAAGGTCCGGATCGCCGCCCGGGGGCAGCACAACCCGCAGGTTCACGTACAGGTCGCCATCGCCATAAAGACCCTTGCCCTTGAGACGCAGGGACTTGGAAGTATCGACGCCCGGCGGCAGGTTGAGCTCGACCGAGCCATCGAGCGTGGGGACGCGCACCTTGACCCCAAGCACGGCCTCGTAAAGCGTGATGGGCAGATCGGTGCGCAGATCGCTGCCGTCGCGGCGGAAGGCCTTGGACTTCTCGAACTTGACGGTGACCAACGCATCGCCGTTTTCCCCGCCAAAGGGGCTGGGCTGACCCTGGCCCTTGAGGCGGATCTGCTGGTTCTCCTCGACCTTTTCGGGGAGCTTGACCGACAACACCTTGCCGCTGGGCATCCGCACCGGGATGGAAGCGGCCTTGTGGGCGTCTTCGAGGGACACAGCAGCAGTGACGATGATGTCCTCGCCCTTGCTGCGCAGGCCCGCACTGGTGCTGGCCGTGCCGGTAAAGGGATCCCACTGGGCGCCGCCACCGCCCGCGCTGCGGCTGGCGCCACGCGGCTGGCCGCCAAAGCCGTTCATGAATTCCTTGAGAATATCCTCGGCCGAAAAGCCGCCCTGCGCCGAGCGGGCGCCACCGGCGCTGCCATAAGCGCCCGGGTTGAAGCCGGGGTGACGCGGATTGCCATCGGCATCGATCTCGCCGCGGTCGAACTGCGCGCGTTTTTCGGCGTCGTTGAGCAGGTCATAGGCATTGGTCGCCTCAGCAAACTTGCTGTGCGCGCTTGGATCGTCTGGGTTCTGATCGGGGTGGTACTTCTTGGCCAGCTTGCGATAAGCGGACTTGATGTCCTTTTCGCTCGCCGTGCGAGGCACCCCAAGTACGGTATAGGGATCGCGCATGGGTTCCAATCAGTTGAGGGTTGCGAGGCGTTGCTTAGCCTCTGGTTCAAGCTCTATATGGCGAGCGCCCCTCCCAATGTCTAGTTTGGGTGGCCCGAAGGGTAGCGGAAAAGCAAAAGGACAGGTCGATGTTGCAGACACTTACCGAACGGCTGTTCGATGACAGCGACCGCTCCGAGCTCGATCCCTTCGCCTTGTTCGAAGAATGGTTTGCCCTGGCCAAGGAGGGCGAACTCAACGATCCCAATGCGATGGCGCTGGCGACTGCCGATGCCGATGGCATGCCGGATGTGCGCATGGTGCTGCTGAACGGGCGCGATGAACGGGGCTTTGTTTTCTTCACCAATTTCGAAAGTGCCAAGGGGCGCCAGCTGCTGGCCAATCCCAAGGCCGCCATGCTGATGCATTGGAAATCGCTGCGGCGGCAGGTGCGCGTGCGCGGACCGGTGGAAGTGGTGTCGGTCGAGGAAGCCGATGCCTATTTCGGCGCGCGACCCAAGGGCTCGCAACTGGCGTCATCGGCTTCCCTGCAGTCGCGCCCGCTCGATAGCCGCGAAACGCTCGTCGAGCGCGTGGCGGAGCTAACCGAAAAGGTGGGTGAGAACACCGTGCCACGGCCAGCGCACTGGTCGGGCTTTCGCATTGTGCCGCTTGAGATCGAATTCTGGAAGGACGGACAGTTCCGCCTGCATGAGCGGGTGCGGTTTATGCGCCGCCCGGAGCGCAATGCCGGCTGGACCAGCACGCGCCTTTACCCCTAGCATTGCCCACCAGTTGATCCTTTCGCAAGACATGCGCGCTCAGCTCGCACCATATTCAAGACCGGCGGCCAAGTGCGCATTCTGATCAGAACTTCAAAGACCGCTATCTGGGCGCGCTGGCTTGGGGGGCTCGCCGTGCCGGTGCTGGTGATCCCGGTGGTGATGCACCGGTTGCGCTGGCTGACGGGGGATTTGTTCCTCGTCGCCATGGTGCTCGCCTGCATTATCGCCGTGCTGGCGGTCGGCACGGCCATCGTGGCGCTGGCTCGCTTGTGGCAGAGCGGCGACCAGGGCTGGAACCGCGCCCTTGGGGGGCTGGTGATGGGGCTGCTGTGTCTGGCCCCTTTTGCCTGGTACGGCAATCTGGCGCTGACCTATCCGCCCGTGACCGATATCGCGACGATCGACCGGGGCGCCATGCCCCTGGTGTTCGAGCCCGGCACTGCCGCCATGCCGCCGCCGCGCACGCTGACGCGCGAGCAGATCGCGGCGCTGTTTCCCAATGTGGAAACGCGCGAATATCCGCTGACGCCCGAGCAGGCCTATGAAGTGGTGCTGCGCCAGGTGACGAGCCTGGGCTGGGATTTGCGCCTGCAACGCCCGCCGCTGGGGAGCGAGCCCGGGCGCATCAATGCCCAGATCATGACCTGGCCGGGCTGGCGCGAGGAAGCGGTGTTCCGCATCGAGGCCGGGCCCGAAGGCTCGCGCGTCGATATGCGGTCGGCCTCGCTGCATGCCTTTCATGATTTTGGTAGCAATGGCACGCGCATCGAGAGCTTTTTGAGCGCGCTGGACGACGAAGTCACGGTGCTGTTGCGCGACAATCCCAGCACCACCCAGCCGGTGGATGCCGAGGCCGAGGAGACCGGCGAGTCAGAGACTGACGCGGAGGCCGAGGAGGCCGGATCGGAGCCGTAACCGGCCAAGATCGGCGAGATATTCCAGTTGCGCGCCCACGGTCATGGCCGCGGCCCAGCGCACGGGCAGGGACACATCGGGATAGAGCGCGCGCACAATGGCGGGAATGGAGCGGGCGCCTTGCTCGACCGCGGCGATGATCTGCCGATTGCGCTCCTGTCGGTGGGCGAGGAGCGCCTGGGCATAGCTCGGACCATCTTCGATGGGGCCGCCATGGGCCGGAACATAGCGGCGATAGGGCAGGGCGATGAGCTTTTCCAGCGACTGGAGATAATCGGCCATCGAACCGTCCGGGCTCGCGACAAGAGTGGAATTCCAGCCCATGACGTGATCGCCCGTCAGCACGGTGTCGGTGCCGGCAAGTCCAAAGGCGAGGTGATTGGCGCAATGGCCCGGCGTCGTATGCACCAGGAGCTCGAGGTCGCCGGCCAGGATGGTTTCCCCGTCCCGCAATACACGGTCGGGCTGGAGTTCCCAATCGGAGGAGCGGCGCAGGGCGTTGGTTTCCCCTGGGCGCAAGGGGCGGGACAGGCGATGCGCGCCGCCGAACCACAGGGGCGCGTTGAGTTCGGCGGCCAGTTGGGCGGCGCCGGCGCTGTGGTCGCGATGGGTGTGGGTGAGGATTATGGCGCTTACCGGCCGCCCGGCGATGGCCTGCTCGAGTGCGGCGCGGTGCGCCGAATCATCGGGGCCGGGATCGATGAGGGCGAGCTGCTCGTGTCCGAGGAGGAAACTATTGGTGCCGGTGAAGGTATAGGGGCTGGCATTGGGCGCGGTGACGCGCACCAGGCCTGGGGCCACGGCAACAGCCTTGCCGGTCTGGGGATCGAAGCTGCGCTCGAACACGAGCTTGGGAGGTGTTACCATTGCACTCACTAGGGCGAAAGACTAAGACTGGACAACCATATGGCTCCCCGAGCGGAAGCCGCATCATCTGCAGAAAGGTATGAAATGGCCGTGACCTTGACCACGCCCAATACGCTCCTCGGCGCGATCCAGCCACAGACAGGCACGGCCAAGCTGGCCGCCAATCTGGCGACCGTCGTGCTGGGCACGCTGCTGATCACGGCAGCGGCCAAGATCAACGTGCCGGTCTGGCCCGTGCCGGTGACCCTGCAGGGCATGGCCGTGGCCGCTCTGGCCGGTGCCTTTGGCCTGCGCATCGGCGTTGCCACCGTGGCGCTGTACCTGCTGCAGGGCGCGATGGGGCTGCCCGTGTTCGCTGCCGGCGGCGGTATGCTCTATCTCGCAGGCCCGACCGGTGGGTTCCTTCTTGGCTTCCTGCCCATGGCTGCCATCATCGGCTGGGCTGCCGATCGCGGCGCCTCGCGCAAGGTCCTGCCGATGCTGGGCGCGATGCTCGCCGGTGAAGCGGTGCTGCTGGTGCTGGGGTTTGCCTGGCTGCTGGTGCTGTCGGGCCAGGCGGGCTGGATCGACCAGTCCAATGTGCTGGCTTCCGCCTGGAAGGGCGCTGTCGAGCCGTTCATCGTTTGGGACGGACTCAAGATGGCCCTCGCCGCGCTGACCGTGACCGGCGCCTGGAAGCTGCTGCAGTCCAAGCGCTAAGCGCCACGAAGAGAAACGCGAAAGCCGGTCCCGAGGGGCCGGCTTTTTTGTTGGGCTCGCTCAGTCGCCGATCGGCTGCATGGGCTCGCCCGCCTCGATTGTGGTGAGGCTTTGGCGCACGCGCCGCAACAGCTCCAGCACTTTGGGGCCGATGGATTCGGCGGCAGCCATGGCGAGGATGTCGACCACGGCCAGCATGGCATAGCGCGAGGACGAGGGCTTGTAGAGCTGGGTCTGGTCTTCCTCAAACACAAAGGGGACGAGGTGCTGCACGGCGCCTGCTAAGGGCGTTCCGGGCTTGGTGATGGCAATGCAGGTGGCATCATATTGGCGGGCGACCGCCACCGCATCGAGGATCGAGCGCACGCGGCCGGAGGTGGAAAACGCCACCACCACGGTGTGCTTGTCCGCGACTGAGGCGCTCATGGATTGCAGCTGGGGATCGGCATAGGCGGTGCTGTTGAGCCCGAGGCGAAAGAGGCGGTTCTGCAGCTCCACCGCGGCCATGGAGGAATTGCCGCCGGTGCCATAAACGATGATGCGCTTGGCGCCGGCGATCCGCTGGCCAAGGCCAGTGACATCGGTATTGGCGAGGGCGACGCTGATGAGGTCGAGCGCCGAATGGGCGCGGCTGCAGATGGTCGAGACCACTTGCTGGGAATTGTGGTTGGCTTCGGTGGTTTCAGCCGCGCGCAGATAGGCCCCGCCCAGCGCCAGGGCCTGGGCCATATGCACCTTCATGTCGCGGGTGGAGGCAAAGCCCAGCGAGCGCGCCAGCCGGGTCACCGTGGGCTCGCTGACCCCGGCGCGGGCGGCGATCTCGGCGATGGGGGCGGTGGTGGCGAAGTGCATGTCACCAAGGATCACCTCGATCAGCCGCACTTCGGCCCGGTTGCCCTCCTCGAGCCGCGCCTTGAGGCGGGCAATGATGTCGATCCGCGGCTGGGGCGCAAGCGGCTTGGCGCCCGGCTTGCCCGCCATCACTGCACCGTGGCGGTGGAGGGCAGGCGCAGGCCGGTCGAGGCGTCAAAGATGTGGATGTGGCCGGGCTCGGCCCCGAGGCGCAGCAGCGTGCCGGGGGCGGGATCGAGCCTGAGGCGGAACACGCAGCGCACTTCGGCACCGGCAATGCGCCCGAACACATGGGTTTCGGGGCCGGTGGTTTCCACCACTTCGGTCTGGAACTGCAAGGGGCCGTTGTCGAGGAGGACATAGTTTTCCGGGCGGATGCCGACATCCACCACGGTGCCGTCGGGTGCGTCCACCGGGTTGACCGGCAGCTGGCCGCCATCGGCGAGCTCGATCGCCGCGCCGAGGGCGGTGCGCCGATAGGTGCCGGAGATGAAGCTCATGGCGGGCGAGCCGATGAAGCTGGCGACAAAGCGGTTGACGGGGCGGTCATAGAGTTCGAGCGGGGCGCCGATCTGCTCGATGCGGCCGCCATTCATGACGACGATCCGGTCAGCCATGGTCATGGCCTCAATCTGGTCGTGGGTGACGTAAACCATGGTGGTGCCGAGCTTTTGGTGCAGGGCCTTGATCTCGGTGCGCATCTGCACGCGCAACTTGGCATCGAGGTTGGAGAGCGGCTCGTCGAACAGGAACACCTTGGGGTCGCGCACGATGGAGCGGCCCATGGCGACGCGCTGGCGCTGCCCGCCCGAGAGCTGGCCGGGGGTGCGATCGAGATAATCGCCGAGATTGAGGATCGAAGCGGCACGCCCCAGCGCCTGCTGCGTGGCCTCGGGCTGTTCCCGGCGCATGCGGGGCCCGAAGGTGATGTTGTCGCGCACATTCATATGCGGAAAGAGCGCATAGGACTGGAACACCATGGAGATGTCGCGCTTTTGCGGCGGCACGTCATTGGTGCGCGCCCCGGCGATGAAGAGGTCGCCCCCGCTGATCTCCTCGAGGCCCGCGATCATGCGCAGCAAGGTGGATTTTCCACAGCCCGAGGGGCCGACGAGCACGATGAACTCGCCATCATTGATGTCGAGCGAGACCCCATGCAGAACCCGGGTCGGGCCATAGCGCTTTTCAATGTTCTGCAAGCTGAGTTCAGCCATCTCACCTCTCCCTTCACCCATGGGTTTTGCCCGGTCAGGTTACCCCGGTAATGTAATAAAGCAACATTGCCGTCACAATTTACTTGAAACTTCCTCGAATATGAAAAAATCTATCACGAGGCGATAGGGGAGGTCCGCTGAGGGAAGCCTTCCAGGCCTGCCACAATGGGAAGGGAATGTTCATGTCGTTGCACTGGTTGAAAGTCGCGGCTGCGACCGGCGTCGCCGCCATCGCGCTCGCAAGCGCCTCGTATGCCCAGACGGTCCGGGTGACCGTCGCCGAGTACAGCTCCAAGACCGGCCCCTATTTCGAAAAGGCCGCCTCCGAATTCGAAGCCGCCAATCCGGGCACCGACATCCAGATCGAAGTGGTGCCGTGGGATGTGCTGCAGCAAAAGCTGACCACCGATATCTCGGGTGGTGCCAATGCCGATCTCGCCATTATCGGCACCCGCTGGCTGATCGACTATGTCAGCCAGGGCATCGCTGCCCCGCTCGATGACTACATCACCGACGATTTCCGCGCCCGCTTCATCGATACCTTCCTCAGCCCCTCGGTGATGGACGGCCAGACCTATGGCCTGCCGATCGCCGCCTCGGCGCGCGCCATGTATTACAACAAGGCGCTGTTCGAGGAAGCCGGCATTGCCGAGCCGCCCGCCACCTGGGACGAGCTCAAAGCCGCGGCCGAAAAGATCAAGGCGCTGGGCGGCGATGCCTATGGCTTTGGCCTGCAGGGCAAGGAGATCGAGACGGACGTCTACTTCTATTATGCGCTCTGGTCGCAGGGCGGCACTCTGATGGAGGAAGACGGCACGTCGGGGCTCGACACCGAAGCCGCCTATGCCGCCGCGCAGATCTACAAGGACCTGATCGATGGCGGCCTGACCGAGCCGGGCGTCACCTCGCTCAACCGCGAAGACGTGCAGAACCTCTTCAAGCAGGGCCGCATCGGCATGATGATCACGGCGCCTTTCCTTGCCAACCAGATCAAGGAAGAAGCGCCCGACCTGCAATATGGCGTTGCCGCCATTCCCGCCGGCCCCAATGGCGACCGCGGCACCTATGGCGTCACCGACTCCATCATCATGTTCGAGAACAGCCAGAACAAGGACACGGCCTGGAAGTTCATGGACTTCCTCTTCACCACCGAAAAGCGGGCCGAGTTCGACGAGAACGAAGGCTTCCTGCCGGTCAATGCCGAAGAAGCGGCCATGCCGCTGTTTGCTGACAACGCTGACTTGAAGGCCTTCACCGACCTGCTGCCCAGCGCCCAGTTTGCGCCGGTGATCGCCGGCTGGGAAGAAATGGCCGCCGCCACCTCCAATGCGCTGCAGCGCATCTATCTGGGCGAGGGCGAGATCAAGGCCGAACTCGACCAGGCCGCCGCCGAGATCAACGGCATCATCGAAGCCAACAACTAGCATCTGCAGTGCGGGGCGGCGGACCGAACCGGCCGCCCCGTCTTTTTCGCTACCAACAACAAGGTCCTGCCAGCGCATGAACCGGTCGATCTTCACCAACCCTTATGTGCTGATCGCTCCTGCATTCCTGCTGGCCGCCTTCATCATCCTGTGGCCGCTGTTTCAGATCGGGGAAATCTCGATCAGCAATGTCAACCGCTTCGGGCAGTTGCGCGGTTTTGCCGGCCCCGAAAACTTCACGGCCGTGCTGGCCGATCCGCAGTTCCTCGCCTCGCTCTGGCGCACGGTGATCTGGACCGTCGGCATCGTCGCGGGCACCATCCTCGTTTCCATTCCCGTGGCGCTGATCCTCAACGAGGATTTTTATGGCCGTGGCCTCGCCCGCGTCATCATCATGCTGCCCTGGGCGGTGTCGCTGACCATGACTGCCATTGTCTGGCGCTGGGCGCTGAGCGGGGAAAGCGGCATGCTCAATTCCGCGCTGATGGGCCTGGGCCTCATCGACCAGAACATCCAGTGGCTGGCGCAGGCGGGTACCGCCTTTCCCGTGCAGATCGCCATCGGCATTCTCGTCTCGATCCCCTTCACCACCACCATCTTTCTTGGCGGCCTGTCCGCGATCCCCGACGATCTTTATGAAGCCGCGCGGCTCGAAGGGGCCAGCGGCTGGCAGATTTTCCGCACCATCACGCTGCCCCTGCTGCGGCCCTTCATCAACATCGCGGTGGTGATGAACACGATCACCGTGTTCAACTCGTTCCCCATCATCTGGGCGACCACCCAGGGCGGGCCGGCCAATTCGACCGATATCCTCGTCACCTACCTCTACAAGTTGGGCTTTAATTTCGGCAAGCTCGGGGAGGCCTCGGCGCTGTCGCTGCTGATGTTTGCGCTGCTGCTGTTCTTCACCATCATCTATGTCCGGCTGGCCATGCAGGGAGAGCGGGAATGAAGACTTCGCGCCTGCTGCGCCGCTCGATCATCTCCTGGCTGATCCTGTCGCCGCTGATCATTGCCGTGCTGTTTCCCTTTGCGGTGATGTTCATCACCGCCATCAAGCCGGCCAGCGAAGTGCTGCGCCCCACCTGGTGGCCCAGCAATCCGCAATGGAGCAATTTCGTGACCATGTGGAACGCCACCAATTTTGGGGCGGCCCTCTGGAATTCCATCTATGTCGCGGTGCTCTCGACCGTGCTGTCGATCGCCGTTTCGATTCCGGCCGCCTATGCGCTGAGCCGCTTTCGCTTCACCGGTAAGGGTTTTGTGCAGCAGTTCCTGCTGATCAGCCAGATGCTCTCGCCCATCGTGCTGGTGATCGGGCTCTTCCGCTTGTTGGTGGCACTCAAGCTCCTCGACAATCTGAACGCCGTGGTCTTTGTCTACGCCACCTTCAACATCGCCTTTTCGGTGTGGATGCTGCAGAGCTATTTCTCGACCATTCCCAAGGACCTCGAGGAAGCCGCCTGGATGGAGGGCGCCACCCCCTGGCAGGCGCTGCGCAAGGTGTTCCTGCCCCTGGCGCTGCCGGCCGTGACCGTGACCGCCATCTTCTCGTTCATTAATGCCTGGAACGAGTTCGTCATTGCCCTGACCATGCTACGCAACCAGGCAAGCTACACCCTCCCCATCCAGGTGTTCTCGCTGGTGGCCGGCCGCTACACGGTGGAATGGCACCATGTGATGGCCGCAGCCTTCGTCGCCACCATTCCCATCGCCATCGTTTTTGCCTGGCTGCAGCGCTATCTCGTGCGCGGCCTGGCGCTGGGCGCGGTGAAATAAGGCGCCACCCCCACCAACCACTGTTCACCCGATCGCCGCTCGCATGGGGCCACCCCGCGAGCGGCACACTTCAAGGAGCTTTCCGATGGCTTTGCCCGGAACCAGTTATGACCTCGTGCTCAAGGGCGGGCGCGTCATCGACGAACGCAATGGCATCGATGGCCAGTTCGATCTTGCCATCAAGGCCGGCAAGGTCGCCGCCGTAGCGCCGGCAATCGAGGCCGGCACGGCTGCCGTGCGCGATGTGTCGGGGTGCGTCGTCGCGCCCGGGCTCATCGACATCCACACCCATGTTTATCACAAGGCCACGTCGCTCAGCGTCGATCCTGGCTTCATCGCCCGCCGCTCGGCCTGCACCACGCTGGTGGATGCCGGCAGCGCCGGAGCCGGCAATTATGACGGGTTCCGCGATTATGTGATGAACCACTCGCCCTATCGCATCCTCGCCTTTCTCAACATTTCCTTTCCCGGCATTTTCGGCTTCGACAAGGATGTATCGATCGGCGAAGCCACGGCCCGCGCCATGCTGCCCGTGCACCGGTGCGTGGAAAAGATCGAGGCCAATCGCGACCGCATCATCGGGGTCAAAGTGCGCATCGGCGGCATCGTCACCGGCGATCTCGGGCTGGGAGCGCTGGAGTTGGCGCTGGAAGCGGCCGAAGCGGTCGATCTGCCGCTGATGACCCATATCGGCACGCCCCCGCCCAGCTATTCCGACGTCGTCGACATGCTGCGCCCCGGCGATATCCTGACCCATTGCTATCGCCCCGATCCCAATTCAGCGATCGGCGAGGATGGCAAGGTGCTCGATGCCGTGTGGCGGGCGCGCGAGCGCGGCGTTCTCTTCGACATTGCCCATGGCATGGGCGCCTTTGGCTATGACACTGCGGAAGCGGCGCTGCGCGACGGCTTCAAGCCCGACCTGATTTCTTCCGATGTCCATGTGATCGCCGTGGAAGGGCCGGGCTATGACATGCTCCACACCATGAGCAAGCTGCTCAATTGCGGGCTGACCCTGGCCGAAGTCATCGGCATGTCCACCAGCCGCTCGGCGCTGGCCATCCGCCGGCCCGAACTGGGGCAACTCGGGGTTGGCGCGCCCGCCGACATCACCGTGCTGCGCCAATATGACAGCAATTACGTGTTCGAGGATGTGGTCGGCACCCGCCGGCAGGGCTCGACCCTGCTGCAGCCCGAAGCGGTTTATCTCGCTGGCAAGGAAATGGAAGTCAGCCGCCGCCCCTTCGAAGAGGCGTTTTTGCGCGGCCATCACCACGCCCATTAGAGGGTAGGGCTTGCCCCTGGCTGCGGCGCCGGTTCCCGGGCGCTGCCTTGCCGGCAAGTTGAACAGGCCGAACCAAAAAGAAAGCAGCCCCCGATCCCCCGGGCTGCTTTCCCTTGCCTGGATTATTCGCTGAAATCGAATTCGGCGAGTTCGCAGACATTGTTGTTGGCCGAGACGAGCTGGTCGCCATCATCGAACACGGCCAGGAAATCGTATTTGCAGTAACCGCTGCCGTCATCGATATTGATCATGACGCTGGAGCCTGAAGCCAGCACATCGCTGCCCAGAATATCCTCTTCCCAGTTTTCGGTACCGGTGTTGGAGGCATAAAATTCGGTGATCACATAGGACGTCTTGTTGTTGATCTTGACCTTGCGGTCGAGCGCCGACGCCGTCACAACGCTGGCACACAGCATCGCCAACGCGATGACTGCCGAAAACTTCTTCATGATATCCCTCAATGTTGCAGAACTGCGCCCCAGCCCTACTGGTCCGAGCATCTACTTAGCAACAGGATTCTCGGGAGGGGCAAGGGCGGCAGGGATGGTGTCGCGAGGCGATAGGGAAGGGCGCGGCTGGAACAGGAACGGTCGATCCTTCGCGCGTGCTGCTTACGACCTGTTCCCGAGCAACGCTCCTAAAGCTGCGCCAACGCCCAAGCCGACGGCAACGCCGACCGCCAGATTGTCCAGCACTGTCAGGCCGACTGCGGCTCCAATGGCGAGCCCGATCGCTATTGCTGCGCCCATGCACCTTCTCCATCCGACCGAACGCGAACACGGTAATACCGGCGCCAGGGAAGCCAAGTTCGCAGGGAACGGCGAGAAAAAACCGGACCTCCTGAGAGGCCCGGTTTGGTTGGTCGGAGTAGAGTGATTCGAACACTCGACCCCCTGCTCCCGAAGCAGGTGCGCTACCAGGCTGCGCTATACTCCGTCAGAACGTCCGGGGTTTGCTGGTGCGAGCCCCTGGCTGGGCCGTTATCCCTCGCGTTGGCGGCTTTATAGCCGCGGCGGGCAAGGCATTCAAGCACTCTCGATCAAGCAAATTGAGTGGCGCCGGAGCGTGTTGCACAGTGCCGGCAAAGCGTGTAGGAACCGCCGCAGTTGGGGCGTCGCCAAGTGGTAAGGCACCGGTTTTTGGTACCGGCATTCCTAGGTTCGAATCCTAGCGCCCCAGCCAGGATTTTCTCGCCCCCCGTTTACGGCATGGGCCTCCGTTCCGTCTTGCCGGTCAGCAGAACCCATGATTTCGCCGGTATGCCTTACGTTGCGGCATCCATGGTGAGCTCCAGGCTGCGCAAGCGCTTTTGCGGATCGTACATATCGGACACGATCATCAGCTCATCGGCTTGCGTGCGCTCGATGATCTGCTGCAGGCCACGACGGACGGTTTCCCTGCTGCCGATGACGCTGAAACCCAGCATCTGCCCGGCCTGGGCCTTTTCCATCGGTGTCCAATAGGTGTCGATATCATCGATCGGCGGCTGCATGAGCTGACGCTGTCCGCGGAAGATATCTGCGAACGACATCTGTTGCGACGTGGCAAGGAAACGCGCTTCCTCATCCGTTTCTGCGGCAATCACATTGACGCCGACCAGCGCATAGGGGGCGGCGGCCTGTTCGGATGGCTTGAAACGATCGCGATAGATCGCCAACGCCTGATCCAGCGCCTGGGGCGCGAAATGCGAAGCGAAACCATAGGGCAGACCCAGTTCAGCCGCCAATTGCGCACCGAAAAGGCTCGATCCGAGAATCCAGAGCGGCACATTGCTGCCTGAGCCAGGAACGGCTTCAATCCGCTGGTTTGGCCCGGCTGGCGCGAGAAAGGCCTGCAACTCCAGGACGTCCTGCGGGAAGTTGTCGGCATTGGCGGGCTCGCGCCGCAAGGCGCGCAATGTCAACTGGTCCGTGCCTGGAGCGCGTCCCAGGCCAAGGTCAATGCGCCCCGGAAACAGCGTCTCCAGGGTTCCGAACTGTTCAGCGATGACATAGGGAGCGTGATTTGGCAGCATGATGCCGCCGGCACCGACGCGTATCGTGCTGGTTCCAGCTGCGATATGGGCGATCACCAGTGACGTGGCCGCTGTGGTCACACCGGCCATGTTGTGGTGCTCGGCAACCCAGATCCGGCGATATCCCAGCTTTTCGGCGTGCTGGCCAAGCGCCCGCGCCTCATCAAGTGCCGTGCGCCGGTCAGCGCCTTCGCGCACACGACCCAGTTCGAGAATAGAAAGTGGGATCACCCTGAAATGCCTCGGCTAAAGTAAACAGTGTCCGATCCCCTCCAAGCCGAAGGAGACCGTCGTATCCACCCCAGATAGGTGGGCTGCTGCACCAGTTCAATCGCGGAGGCGCTTGTGGCTGGTGAAGTCCAACATAGCAGGCCTATGCTATCCGAGATCCTGAGGGAGCAGTTTGAGCGACACGAGCGCTTAACGACCCCGTGGCAGCCGTTCCGGGCGCCGAACCAGCACGGAGGATTTCAGGATGGCAAATGGACGGGTTGAGCGACCGGAACGGGGCGCTTTGCAGAAGCCGTCTCAGTCAGTGGGCTACCGATACAGGTTTTAAATGTTGAGCCCGCCCCCGGAAACTCAGTCGGCCTCCGCTCCAACTGCGTAGAACGGGTCGGGTTTGTCGACAATACCAGCCAAGGGAACAACAGGGCAGATCGGGGCGGCATCAGGCTCCAGGTGTCGCAAATGACGCACATCGGCGCCTGCCGTTGATGAGGAGGTCGTGCTTCAAGCACAGCCCATCCTGTGCCCGGACCGATGCGGCCGCCGAGGACAGCGCTGTCAGCCCGGGCAATTCACGTTCAAGCCGCCCCGGATCACTGCAGAAGTGTGCGCAGGAGAAACAGGTCTCGTGCGGGGCCTTGCTGCCGTCCAACCCATTGCGGATGAGGGCAAGAAGGCTCATTGGCCCAGCGCTTCCCAGTAAAAACCAAAGACATAAACCGAGAGGATAAAACCGAGGACCACATTGACGGCCACCCCGGCGGTGAAGGCGCCAAACGGTTTGGGACCTGCGGCGGCCAGGTCGCGAAAGCGGGTGGTCAGGCCGATGCTGAAGAAGCAGAAGATGAAGGTCCAGGTGAACAGATTCCGGATCGGCCCGATCAGGTTGGGAATGACGATGCTGTTATAGTCCTCAAGGCTGTATTGGGTGGTCACCGTGGTGATCACGGCCGAGGCCAGAAAGAAGCCGATCACGAATTTGGGGAAGCGCCGCCAGATTTCGCCGACATCGGGAGCGCTCCCTCCCGGACGGGCATCCCAGCGCATGGTCGCGACGATGGCGAGCCCCACGGCCCAGATGCCGATCCAGGGATCGCGACCGACGACCTTCATCAAGGTAAACGCCTGCACCGCTTGTTCGGCGGTGCCAGCAATACCATCCACCCGCCCGGCATAGCCCCCATAGGCCTGGGCCGCGGCGATGCCCGCGGCATCGGCAAATTCGGAGGTGCCGATCCAGGCGCCGGCGATCCCGGTGGGCAGCCCCAGCGCACGGGCAACGAGCGGGAGAACAAAGATCATCACGATCGCCCAAAGCACGACAATGGTGATCGTAACGGCGGTGTCCTCCTTCTTGCCGCCCACGGCGCCCGCTACGGCGATTGCTCCCGACACGCCGCAGACAGCGCCCCCCACGCCGAGCGTCGCGGCGAAGCGCCGGTCAAGGCCAAGCCGCACGGCCACCAGATAAATCACGCCGAAGGTCGTCAGCGACACAAGGGAAGCCTGCAGGATAGCAATGGGCCCGGCCTTGGCGATCAGCGACAGCGGCACGGTGGCACCGAGCAGCACGATCCCGGTCTTGACGTAGAACTCGCCCTTGAAGCCGGCATCGAGCCAGCGCGGCAGCCCTACGGTGTTGGCAATAACGAGCCCAAGCAGAAGCGCGACCAGGGGCGGCTCGAGATTGAAGTGCACCGCTTCCTCCCACTTGCCGATCACAGAGATGGCATAGGCCGCCAGGAAGAGCAGGGTGAATGCGGGTGCGAAGGCGCGAATACTTTGGCCAAGCGCTGCGAGCGCGAGCGAGAAGGCCACCAGCCAAAACAGATACAGCGCGCCGTAGCGCGGCCAGTTTGCCGCCAGGTCGTCGATTACCTGGGAGAAGTTGCTCCACTGCGGCGGCACCACCGCCAGCGAGCGCAAGCTGCCCCCGCTCCAGAACAAGAGGCACCCTATTGCGACCACCGTCAGGCCAATCCAGATGGCCCACCAGTCTTCCTTGCGCCATAGCTCGCGCCAGCCTGACGGGGGGGCATCTTTGGCCGGCGCGGTGGTGTCCGTCATGATCATGATCCCCCAAAGAGTTGTAGCGCGGCGGCATGCGCGGCCGAGGGCGAATGCAGGGCGCGGGTTCCACAGCACGTTGCGAGCTTGCGGTCTGCTGGAGGCGCTGCCCGTCCGAAGTCGGGCGCGAGCCTAGGTCTTGGGAATTAAGACGGACGAAGCCACAAGCACGCAAATTATACCTAAAGCGGCTTGCAGCGGAGGAAACCTGGGGGGCCAAGTACGCCGCTGCTATTCTCTAGGGCTGTTCAGAACCGATCGACAAAGTCCAAAGTGGCTGCCGGCTTCCGGGTAGGAGCCGTCGACACTAAGTTTGTCGATATCCCGGTAGCGCTTGTCGCTAAAGGTTTTCGCCTTTGGAGCTTTGCCAAGAAGTTATCGGTCTGCAATCCACCCGTTCAAAGCTGTTCCCCGACCGCAAACCGCGCGGGCAGCCTTCAGGATCTCGATTGCATGGGTTGAACGGAGAAGAGCTCGACCTTGAGATCGGGATAGTCACGCAGGATCGGCTTGTGCGCAAACCATGAACGGGCCCGATTGCGTGGTGATCGCCCTTGGCGCAGGCGCGACGGGTTGATCAGTTCGGCGGTTCTCGCCGAGTTGATCGGGGCGGGGGCTCACTGGTGTCCAAGCGGTCGGGGCCCTCAGGCGGACCGCTCACCTACCTCGCTGCCCACTAGCCGAGGCCGCTTCGTTGGCCTTGCTGAACCGCACGAGGAACTTGGCGCCGCCGTTATCGCTCCTGCCCACAGAGATGCTGCCGTTGTGCCGCCTGATAATCTCCTTAACCAGGCTCAGGCCAAGACCGGACCCTTCGTTCATGGGCTTGATGCGATGAAATGGCTCAAAAATCCAATCCCGGCGATCTGCGGGAATACCGGGTCCACTGTCGCTGATGGCGATCGACCGGTCCGC
>NZ_JBYUNQ010000004.1:0-480685 GCF_058133665.1 Devosia sp. Z11_6 | reverse complement strand
TCAACCCCTCCCACGGTGGCATCAAGCCCAATTATGCACTAACAATAATCCCGGACCGCCAATGCGGGGCAGACCACTCAAGACCCTGTCCATACTTGAACTGAAGGCCAAGTGGCGGGCGCTGTTCGGCACCGAGCCACCACCCTACAACCGCAAGTTCCTCGAGAGCCGCCTCACGTATCGCATTCAGGAACTGGTCTATGGTGGACTCAGGCCCGAGACCATTCGGCGCCTGGAGCAGCTCGGGGAGGAACTGGATGGCGGCCGCACCGAGGTGCGCAAGCGCTCCGCCAATCTGCTGCCGATTGCCGGGACGCGACTGCTGCGGGAGTGGCAGGGTGTCGAGCATACGGTCACTGTCACGGACAAGGGGTTCGACTATCTTGGCGTGCCCTACTCCTCGCTGTCCGCCATTGCCCGGCGCATCACCGGCACCCGCTGGAATGGCTGGACCTTCTTTGGGCTCAAGAACCAGAGGAGCAACCCATGAGGGATGGTGTTGTCCGTCGGCTCCGTTGTGCCGTCTACACCCGCAAATAGTCGGAAGAAGGCTTGGACATGGCCTTCAACTCGCTCGACGCGCAGCGGGAAGCCTGCCAAGCCTTTATCGCCAGCCAAAAGCCGGAGGGCTGGATCCCGGTGCGGGACGACTATGATGATGGCGGGTTCTCGGGTGGCAATCTGGATCGCCCTGCCCTCAGGCGCCTCATGGCTGACATCGAGGATGGCCTCGTTGATGTGGTGGTGGTCTACAAGATCGACCGCCTGTCCCGCTCGCTGATGGACTTCTCCAGACTCGTGGATGTGTTCGACAAACATGGCGTGACCTTTGTCTCGGTTACCCAGTCGTTCAACACCACCACGTCCATGGGACGGCTGACCCTCAACATCCTCTTGTCCTTTGCCCAGTTCGCTCCCGTGCTTGCAAGACGAGGGCACAGACCCCCGCCCTGCTCAAGGCGCTGCTGTTCGCCCCGAACGGCATGGCGATGACCCCAACCCACACCAGGCGGCGCGGCAGGCTCTACCGCTACTATGTCACCATGTCGGTGCTGAAGCTGGGTCCTGAGACCTGCCCGATCCGGCGCATTGGTGCTGGTGAGATCGAGGGCGCGGTGATCGACCAGTTGCGAGCGGTCCTAAGATCGCCGGATATCATCGCCAGAACGGCCGCGGCGGCACGGCAGCAGGACCGCGGCACCACCGATGACGAGGTCCGGCGAGCCCTGCAGCAGTTCGATAGCCTCTGGGATCAGCTGTTCCCAGCCGAGCAGGCCCGGATCGTGCAACTGCTGGTGGAGCGGGTTGACCTCAGCACGCAAGGCGCGACGATCGCTATCCGCGGCGAAGGCTTAGGCGGACTTGTCGCCGAACTGCCGAAGTTGAACCGGAAGGAAGCGGCATGAACCACTGCAAGGATCAAACGCCAGACACCCTCTCCGTAACGGTCCCGCTGACCATCCGCAAACGCGGCGGGCGCAAGCTGGTGCTGTCGCCAGCAGGAGAAGAAATCGCCACCTCTGCCCGCCCGCGGATCGACAACACTCTGGTCAAGGCCCTCGCGCGAGCCTTCCGGTGGCGCAAGCTGCTGGAGAGTGGGGCCTACGCCACCGTGGCGGAGATGGCGGATGCAGAGGGGATCGATAGATCCTATGTTAGCCGGGTGGTTAGGATGACCCTTTTCGCGCCCGAGATTATTGAGGGCATCCTGGGAGGACAGCGAATTGATCTGCTCCTGCCAGCGCTACTGTCGCTCAAGACCGAGCTGTGGCATGAGCAGGAGCGGAGCTTGGCCGGCTAATCGATCTGCTCGGTCTCGTATTCCTGCACATCTGAGATCTTTGCATATTCCCGCCACTCGCCCCCATGCAGGCTACCGCGCCAAGTGCGGAGTTCGTCGCGGCGGTCCTTGGCGACTTGAGCGTTATCGTGGCTGAGAGTGGTGAACCGCTGCCGCACCTCAGACTCTCGGATCTATGGGGAGAGGTGACCGTAAGTCCTCAGAACAGTTGTCGGATCCGCATGACCGAGTTGCTCGGCAACAGCGTAGACGGTTGCTCCGGCTTGAATGAGCTGACTGGCATAGGTGTGCCGCAAGCCGTGGAACGTGAACTCGTCTGGCAGCGCTGCAGCGCGGACAGCCGCCTTGAACAGGTGCTTGTAGTTGCCGAACCAAGGTTTGCCGCTGTCTCGAATAAACACCAGGTCTGACCGCTTGCCGCCCCTAGTGAGATCCAGAAACCAAGCCATGGCTTCATCGGGCAAGAACACGAAGCGTGGCTTATAGGTCTTGAGCGGCGCCACATAGATGCCGTACCCGTCACGACCAACATCGCCGCAGCGGAGGCGTAGCAGTTCAGTGGCGCGGCAGCCCGTATAAAGCGCGCCTAGAACCAGCCGAGCCACGTCCGGCCGGCACTGCTCCAGAAGCTCTCGGCATTCGGGTCTGGACAGGTGCAGGACACGAGGCCGATCCACAGCAGGGATGCGCCTCAAGCAACGCCAGGATCGATCGCTTTCAACCTTTCCGCTTTCCCAGCCCATCTGGAAAGCTACCCGCAGGATGCCGATCAGCGTATTTATGGTCTTCTTGCGCTTGCGCGTTTGCTCCTCATCAAGGCTCCCAATGCTGCGCGTCTTTCCCACTGCTTGATTGCCGCGCTTCGGCGGTGTTTCCAGCACTTGCTTCACGAACATCCGTAGGTGCTCGCCGGTGAACTCGGCCACAAGCATATGGGCCAAACGTGGAATGATGTGGTGGTTGATGAGGGACAGGTTGGTCTGAAAATGGCTCTTGGCGGCAGTCAGCCGCTTCCACTCCACATAGTCGTTCATTGCATGGGCGACGCTGTAGGGCCCCGGCACAGGGCAGACCACCAGCTCCTGTTGGACACCGATGCGCTTCTCGTCGGCGGCATGGGCATGAACAGCAGGACGAGAAAACCACCGCCGAGCTGCAGCCACAGCGTCCGGGTAGGTCAGTCCCGAGCCAGTGCTGTCATAAGCTGGGCCGATGCTCCGCCGGTAGTAACCGCCTGCCCTGGTGCGAATGCGGGCAACCCAGTAGTCGCCCTCTGAAGATCGCCTCAGGCCGATGTGCCGGCCATACCCGATAAGGTGGTAGTATGGGGTATCGCGAACGGCCAGCTGTGTTCTCACCTCTTCACGGCTTAGGTCGGGGCGATTTAGACGGGTAACGCTCATGGGGAAATCCTGCAAAAGCAGGCTACATCACGGGTCGTGAACAAAGGCGTGGTTACCAGCTTGGCGGAAACTCTCGCTTTCCCCGAGAACCTCACTTCCCCTGCCGGATAATTTCTACCGCCTGCCAGTGCAGCAGCAGGCTGCCTGCCGCCGCGGGTACAATCACCCAGATCGGAGCGCCTCCGAAACCTGCTGACAGGCTACTCCCAAGCAAAGTTACCGCTATGCCGTTGAGGTACTGGGCTCGGGTGCGACTAACTTCTTGTGACATGGCGACCTCCTGTATGGAGGTAGAGTACCCCTGTTCCTGGCTGCGGGGATAAGCAGGGCTGATTTGGGGCCGTACGCTGACCGGCAGCTTTAAGAGCCGAGGTGCCCGACAGTAGCCTTTCAGCAGGTCGTCAAAAGCCGTTGCCGACCTCACCATGATTTCCGGACGGGGAGAGCACCTCTGCTGCCAGTTAGAATCAGAAACGGCTTGAATCTTGCAGATCCAGGCCGCTGATCGCTCGCCTAACTACTCAGTGACGCCCTTAAGCACCAGGTTCAGGTAGACTCGACCGTCACGGCGCGGTTCGTACTGGAGCCGTGGAGAGGTGCCGTACAAGGTGGGCTCGGTAAACAACCACACCACAGGGGCCTGCTCAGCGACATATGCTTGGGCCGCGTTGCACATCTCGGTCCACTTGGACTGATCGAACTCCTGGTTGAAGGCTACAAACATTGCTTCGAACTTGTCGTCCACCCAGCTCATACGGTTCGAGCCGGAATCTTTTTGCACCAGAAGCAGATCGCCCTGACATGTGTAATCGGGACCAGACGAGCTGTTCATCAGGTCGCGGTAACCGGCACCTTGCTGCGCCCGCATTTGTGAGCTGACCGAGGCATCAATCACCCGCAGGTCAGCAATTTCGATTCCCACTTCCTTCCAGTACTCCGCCATGACCTGCGCCATGTCGCTGTCCATCAGATAGGAGCCGTTTGTGGTGTCGAAATTCAGCGACAGCCGCACTCCGTCCTTTTCGCGAACACCCTCGCTGCCGACCATCCAGCCAGCTTCGTCCAAGAGCTGCTTGGCCTTCTCCGGATCATAGGCATAAGGCTTCAGGTTGGGATCTTGATGGGGCGGATTGACCAGATCTATGGAACACTCCGCCATTCCGCCAAGTAGAGCGTCCGCCATTTCTTCGCAGTTGATGGCGTAGTTCATCGCTTGACGCACTTTGACGTCGGCGAGTGCGGGGTGGCGGCCCTGCTTGATGGCTACAAACAGGCGGCGATAGCTCGCGGCAACGATGACGTTTGCCCCTGAACTTTCGAGATCTGCTTTGAGGTCTGCCGGGACCCCCACCATCAAATCGGCAGACCCAGCCTTCATCTCACTGATGCGGGTTGCAACTTCAGGCACGGCCCTGATCACAACGTCGTCTACGGGCGGCTTGCCCAACCGGTACTTTTCGAAAGCCTTGAGCACCAGACCCTCACCAGGTCGGTAGGATACGAACTGGTAGCCACCCGCACCCACCGGGGCAAATGCAACCTCTTCAGGCGTATGCTCAGAGTAGTATTTAGGTGGCAGAAGCGAAAGTTCAGGATTGACCATATGCGAGGTGATGATCGGATCAGGCGCGGTCATCACGAGCTTTACCGTTAGGTCATCCACCTTTTCCATGTGGTCGTATTTCAGCGCCCCGAGCGCGAAGGTCAGGTCGCCTTCCCCGGCTTCGAATAATCTCTTGGCGCGATCGAATGTGAACACGGCCGCATCGGCGTTGATCGGCTCGCCATTATGGAACACCAAGTTGGGGCGGATCTTGATCTCCCAGTTCAAGGGATCGATCATGGTAATCGACTCGGCGATCGCCGGTACCACCTCGCCTGCGTTGTCGAGGCGGAACAGTGTTTCATGGATCGACAGGATGACATTGGCGTCAGCCTGCGTGAACATCGGATCGAGACTGACCGGCTCGGCGCGTTCAAGGAAGATAACCGGCCTGCTCTGGGCCATCACCGGAGAAGATGCAACAGCACCTAAACTCAGGCTGAGCGCAAGGAGCGCCGTTCGTAAAAGACCGTGTGGTTTCATTCTACTCCCCTTCAGCTGCGATGGCGTGCATGTCACGCTTTGACGAATTTATTGGAGAATGTTCTTCAGGCGCGGATCAAGGTAATCCCGCAGCCAGTCTCCGATGATGTTGATAGCCAGGACCGTTAGCGAGATCGCCAGGCCGGCTGGGATCGTCAGCCAGTCTGCCACCCCGATATACTGGCGCCCATCCGCCAGGATGGTGCCCCAACTCGGCACGCTTGGCGGCACGCCGACGCCCAAGAAACTCAACGACGCCTCCGCCACGATATTGCTGGCGACCGTGAAACTGGCGATGACGATGATCGGGCTCCAGATGTTGGGCAGGATATGCTGGAACAGAACGCGCCATTGGCGCTCCCCAGTCGCACGCGCGGCCAGCACGAACTCGTCGTTCTTGATCGACAGCACCTGGCTGCGCACGATGCGGGCGTACTGCACCCAGCCGGTCAACCCCAGCACCAGTATGAGTTTATCGAGCCCGCTGCCGAGCACGGCCATTATGGTCAAAGCCAGCAGGATTGTGGGGAATGACAGTTGGATATCGCAAATGCGCATGAAGACGTCGTCCACGACCCCGCCAAAGTAGCCGGACAAGAGCCCAACGAGCAGGCCCACCGTTCCTGAGATCACGACGGCGGATATCCCGACCGTCAATGAGACGCGCGCGCCGTAGATGATGCGGCTCAACACGTCACGTCCAAGTGTGTCGGTGCCAAGCCAGAAGGTTACGCCAGCGCTGTTCTGGTAGCCGGGGGGCTTCAGTCGCTGGATAACCTTGATGGCATAGGGGTCGCTGGGCGCCAGCCA
Source organism: Devosia sp. Z11_6 (assembly GCF_058133665.1). NCBI lineage: Bacteria > Pseudomonadati > Pseudomonadota > Alphaproteobacteria > Hyphomicrobiales > Devosiaceae > Devosia > Devosia sp. Z11_6. The sequence continues at coordinate 474,585 of NZ_JBYUNQ010000004.1, read as the reverse complement.
CTGTGCAGTGAGGGCGGCAAGAATGACGAGCAGGAGAATGAAAACACTCACCAAGGCTGCCTTGCTGCGCAACAAGCGCGGCAGGAACTGACTTTTCGAGGCGGGATTTGCCTCTGAGGCGGCAGACAACGCCAGAACCTCCTGCTCGGCTGGGATCAAGGCATCGCCCTTAGGAGGCTGTTGGATCAAGGTCATGAGCCATACCGGATGCGCGGATCGATCCAGGAATAAGCCAGATCGATGAGCAGGTTCACGCCTGCGAAGATCAGGGCCAGCATGATCACGCCGGCCTGCACGACATAGAAGTCCTTCGAGCCAATAGCCGAAACGATCTCGCGACCAACGCCCGGCCAGCCGAAGATGGTTTCGGTGATCACCGAGCCACCAAGCAGGAAGCCGAGTTCCAGCCCTATGGCGGTGACGATTGGCAGAAGCGCATTGCGGAGCACATGGGCATAAACAACGCGGTTTTCGGAGATGCCCTTGGCCCGGGCGGTGCGCGTAAAGTCGCGCTGCATGAAGTCCAGCATCGACGAGCGTGTCAGGCGCATATTGCGAGCAATAGGAAAGGCAGCCAGCGTGATCGCTGGCATGACCATATGCGCCCAGGTGCCGCTACCCGAGATCGGCAGCCATTTCAGCTGTACCCCGAACAACAGGATCAGCAGAATACCGAGCCAAAAGCTGGGGATGGATTGGCCTGCTAGGGCAAAAAAGGTGGCGACATGGTCTAGGGGCTTGTGCGCTTTTATTGCAGACAGGACGCCCAAGGGTATGGAAATCAGCAAAGACAAGACAAAGGCCACGGCCGCGAGGGTTATGGTAGCGGGCAACTTGTCCATGATGACCTGAAACGCAGGCTGATGGCGAACAAAGGAGTAACCAAAGTCTCCATGCAGCGCGTTCCAGACAAAGCTGCCATATTGAACGAACCAAGGACGGTCGAACCCCATCTTGACCCGATATTCTTGGATCTGCTCCACGGTCATTCGATCAGTCGCCTCGCCCAGGATCACCTCGGTGGGGTCCCCGGTGACAAACAGCATGCCGAACGCAACTATGCTCACTCCGACGACGACGATTAGAGACTGCAGCAGGCGGCGGATAACGTAACTCACTGCTGGGGGGCGCCCTGTCGTTGGCCCGGAGATACCCCATCGAGGGTTTCGGCGTAGTGACATGCAACCCAGTGACGAGGAGCGGCTTCCCGGAACCCTGGCTCGACAGCGCGACAGTGATCGGTCGCAAAGGGGCAACGCGTGCTGAACTGACAGCCTGTCGGAGGATTGGCAGGGCTGGGAAGATCACCTTGCAGCAGTATGCGTTGACGCTGCCGTTCCAGCGGCGGATCGGGGATGGGAATGGCCGAAAGCAACGCCTTGGTATAGGGGTGTAGCGGATGCTGATAGAGTTCGTCGCTCTCGGTCAGCTCCATCATCTTGCCCAAATACATGACGCCGACGCGAGTGGAAATGTACCGCACCATACTCAAGTCATGAGCGATGAAGAGGTAAGTCAGCCCCAATTCCTCGCGCAACTGCTCAAGCAGGTTGATGATCTGCGCCTGAATGCTGACATCGAGAGCGGAAATCGGCTCATCGCAAACAATGAAGTCAGGCGAAGTTGCCAGTGCCCTTGCGATGCCGATGCGCTGACGCTGCCCTCCCGAGAACTCGTGCGGGAAGCGGTCGCGAAAAGCAGTCCTGAGCCCGACCTTGGCCATCAGGTCGGCAACCACCTCCTTTTCCTCCCGGGAATTCTTCACCAGGCCATGCACGCGCAACGGCCGAGCGATGATCTCCCCCACCCGCATATGTGGGTTGAGCGAAGCATAGGGATCCTGGAAGATCATCTGCATATGCCGGCGCGCCTGGCGGATCTTTCCGGAATCTTGCTTCAGCAAGTCGGCGCCCTTGAAATGGACTTCCCCGGCAGTGGGACGATAAAGCTGCAGGATTGCACGGCCGGCAGTGGTCTTTCCGCAACCGCTCTCCCCTACAAGCCCCAGCGTTTCGCCCTTTTGGATGTCGAAGGTAATGCCATCAACAGCCTTTACAGCCCCGATCTGGCGATTGAGGAGGCCGGCGCGGATCGGGAAATGCATCTTCAGGTCTTTGACACGAACCAAGGGTTGGACGCTCACTGACGTGTATCCCCATGCCGCAATCGATCATGCCAGCAGGCAGCCAGATGTCCAGGCGCCACTTCTGCCAAGGGCGGCATTTCTCCCCGGCAGATCTCGGTCGCGTGGGGGCAGCGCGGCACAAAGGGACAGCCGATGATGGTGCCAAGCATATTGGGGGGCAAGCCCCCTATCGCCTGCAACTTACGCTTGTCGCGCGCATCCAGCCGCGGCAGCGAATTCAGCAGCCCGATGGTGTAAGGATGAGCAGGACGGGCATAAAGCTCGTCCACCGGCGCTTTTTCCACGATATGGCCGGCATACATAACCGCAACATTGTCGGCCAGGCGGGCTACAACTCCAAGATCGTGCGAAATCCAGATCACCGCAGTGCCTAACTCCGCCTGCAGCTTCTTGATCAACTCGACGATTTGCGCCTGGATGGTCACGTCCAATGCCGTGGTTGGCTCGTCGGCGATAATCAATTGAGGCGAGGACGACAGCGCCATGGCGATCATGACGCGTTGGCGCATGCCACCCGAGAACTGGTGTGGATAGTCATCCAGGCGCTTTGCCGGCGTGGGTATGCCCACCATGCCCAGCAAATCTGCGGCCTTGGCGCGGGCTTGGCGGCGCGTCAGATTCTCGTGCGCCTGAATGCTTTCAGTGATCTGGGCTCCAACCCGCATCACCGGATTAAGCGACGTCATCGGATCCTGGAAGATCACCGAAATTTCGCGCCCTCGCACATCACGCATGGCGCGGTCGTCCAATGAAAGCAGGTCGACGCCATTAAAGTGAATGGAGCCGCCGACGATTTGTCCAGGCGGCGACTGGATAAGACGCAAAATTGACAGCACGCCAACCGTCTTGCCGCTGCCGCTTTCCCCCACGATAGCCAGGCACTCGCCCTTGTTGACCGTGTAAGAGATACCGTTCAAGGCGTTCACCACACCATCGACCGTATAAAACTTGGTTTCAAGACCTCGAACTTCTAGGACCTTCGCTCCGGGAGCAGCGGCGGATCTGAGATCGGGAGCGCTCACAGAAGTTGCGCGAACAGCCCGATCGCTGCGAGCATCAACTCGTGCACTAGGCGTGTAGGCTTCAGTCATCCGGTATGGTTCTGCCTTTCCGAATACTCCAGCCCTTCTGTTCACCCTGCGGTGGTTACCTTGGACGGGAGCTTCATTCCAAGTAACAGCAGATACGTACCTGCCTCCAAAATCAACTCACAAAAACAGCTGCTCACCAAGTAAGCACCCGGATTATAAACTTATTACCTCACGTTGGCGGAGAGCGCAGACTTTACGCATAACCGAACGCGGATGAGCAAGCAGCGGCGCCGCATATGCAGAGACCATTGTCAAACAGAAACCAAAGTTGCGGCATGGCTGCACAGGCCGCCGGCCCTCCGCTCAGCAGTCTATCGTGTCGGTCTTAGTAACCGCGGTGGCGCTCATAAACATTACGGAGGGGCTCACCACGAGCAAACCGGCCCAGATTGTCGAGGAAGATATCCACGATACGACTGTTCTCGGCGTCAACGGTGCTAGCCGAATGAGGCGAGATCAGCACATTTGGAAGGTCCCAGATCGGGTTTTCTTTCGGGAGTGGCTCGGTCTCGAACACATCGAGGGCGGCGCCTTTGATGCGGCCCGACTTGAGCCCCTCATACATGGCAGCTTCGTTGATTACCTGGCCCCTAGCCACGTTGACAATAACGGCACCTGGTCTAAGGGCGTCGAGTTCGGGCTGGTCGATCAACAAACGCGTTTCTTCTGTTAGTGGGCAGGCAAGAACCAGAGCATCCACATCCGGCAAGACCTGTCGAATTTCCTTTTGATCAATCATGCGGCTGACCCCTTCAGGTGCTGTGCCGCCTGTTCGCCGAGTACCCCAGACTTCCACCCCGAAATGCGCGCAATCACGGGCAATTTCCCGCCCAACTGAGCCGAGGCCCACTATCAACGCGCGCGCGCCTTCTAGACCCCGAACGGTGTAGCGTTCCCAGTGATGCTCGCGCTTTCGAGCCTCCAGATAGGGCATGTCACGGAAGAAATAGAGGAGCCCAAGCGAAGCGAACTCCGCCAGTGGCCGGGCATGAACACCCGATGCCGTGGTGAAGGTGATATCGCTTTGGTCAAGACCTGTGCGGCGGAGGAACTCGCCAATGCCGGCGCTTGTCGCTTGCACCCAACGTAGGTTGGGCGCGTTGACAGGCATATTGCCCGGATCTAAGCGGTCGAAGTCGAACAGAATGTCGGCCTGCAGCATCAGTTCAGACCACCGTGACTGCTCGCCCGCACTTAGCGTCCGCGGTGCTCCATTATGGTCCGCGACATAGCGCGGCCTGGCGAGCAGATCAGGGTGGTGGATTACCTCGTATCGAGCCGGATCGTAGGCCTTGATTCGCTCGACATGCTGGTCTTCCAAGGGCGAAGCAATCAGGATGGTAAGCTTGTCGGGAGCATGTTTAATGTTCATGGGGTCTTTGTTCGCTAGGATTATCTCGGAGCCGAGCGACTTGAATCGCTGCAAGTCCTGCCGTCGGGGCTATTTGCTTACTACGGTGGAAGTTACCTCGGCTTGTGCCGGAACTCGGCGGCGTTAATTGCGTCCGTCCATTGTTAGCCAATAAGAACTTCAGCGGCTACTGCGATGAGCATGCTTGCGCACAATGAAGAGGTGGATTTGAAACTCCCAATCCAGGTTTTACACCCTTCTTGTCCTCGCACTGGAGCAATCCTCACGCGACTTTTCTGTCCCGCAACTCGAACGCCAAGCTTGTGCAAAGAATCTTATGTGCGCCATACTGCGGCGGCAACCGACACGCAGGGAACGGATGCACCGGGGCGGAGCGGGATACCGGCTGTGTAGGCGGGCGGTCGATAGCAGATACTTACGTGCCTGGGCATTGCCTGGCGTCTCCAGCATAAGGACCACGCGCGCGTCCAGATAGTGGACCGCCTGCTTTCGAGATGTCCGGTCGGTACACTGAACGGCGGAAACGGGGCGCACATCCGCCGACCAGACAGATGACCGCCAGCCGCGAAAGTTCGACCCCGGTCTCTCTCCCAGCCCCAATCATCCAGCCACCAACTCTCCTATCCCGCCTCAGCTAAGTACCTGAGACAGTACATCGAAAAAGCTGGGGACTAAAATGACGAAGTCCCCAGCTTTGGAGAACAATCGAGTCAGAGAGAGCATTTCGGGCGCTTAGGCCAGATGGGCAGTCCACAGGTGTAGCCGCAAAGGCCCGCGGAAGCTGGGGTTCTCACCCCTGCCCTACCCGCTGGAGAATGTTTGCTGCTGTGGGATTGGCGGGTAGGGAGGGATTCGAACCCCCGGAACGCTTTCACGTTCGCCGGTTTTCAAGACCGGAGCAATCAACCGCTCTGCCACCTACCCGACGCGCCAGCGTTTAGCCGCTGGCGGTTTGGCTGTCCATCCCCCCTATGGCAGCAGGATCACCGAGCCGGTGGTTTGCCGATCCTCGAGCGCGCGATGTGCCTCGGCTGCTTGCGCGAGGGGGAAAGTGCGTCCGATATTGACCTTGATCGCCCCCGACCTGATCGCGTCGAACAGGGCCTCGGCGCCTTCGAGCAGATCGCGGCGTTGCGGGAAATAATGCACGCTGATCGGCCGGGTCACGAACAGCGAGCCCTTGCGTGACAGCACGGTGAGGTCGGGAATGGACACCACGCCCGAGGCATTGCCGAAGCTGACCATCAATCCGCGCGGGCGAAGGCAATCGAGCGACTTGTCGAACGTGGCCTTGCCGACGCCGTCATAAACCACGTCGACGCCGCGTCCTTCGGTTAGCTCCCGCACGCGGGCGGCAAAATCCTCGGTCTTGTAATTGATGACCGCTTCGCAGCCATGCTCTAGGGCCAAGGCGACTTTTTCCTCACTCCCCGCCGTGCCGATGACGCGCACCCCCAGGGACTTGGCCCACTGGGTGGCGATCTGACCCGTGCCGCCTGCGGCAGCGTGCCATAGAATGGTTTCTCCCGATTGGACCGGCCAAGTCTTGAACAGGAGATAAAAGGCAGTAAGCCCCTTGAGCATCACCGCTGCCGCGGTTTGGTCGTCCACGCCATCTGGGATACGCACGAGGCGGTCCGCAGCCAACAAGCGCTGCTCGGCATAGGCGCCGACCTGCCCCTGGTAAGCCACCCGGTCACCAACGGCGAGGTCCTGCACGCCTGGGCCAACAGCGGTGACGATGCCGGCGCCTTCATTGCCCGCAACAAACGGAGTTTGCAGCGGATAAAGGCCCGAGCGCTGGTAGGTATCGATGAAGTTGAGGCCGATCGCGGTTTGGCGGACGGCGACCTGCCCCTCGCCCGGGCTGGCCACAGGCCAGTCCGTCCACTCCATGACCTCCGGGCCACCGGTATTTCGAACGATGATCGCCTTGCTCATGCTCAGCTCCGAGGCTTGCGGGGTGCGGACTTGGGGCGCGACTGAGCGCGGCTCACGGGTGTCGACTTGCCCGGGGAGCGAGTCGTCGCCGCAGCAGCGCCAGAGTTGCCGCTGATTGCGCCGCTAGGTCCGGTGAATGGAGCCACGGGGGCGGCACTCTTCGCCTTGCGGCTCTTGGCGATGATGTTGATGGCTTCAACCAGAACCGAGAAGCCCATGGCCGAATAGATATAGCCCTTGGGAATATGGAAGCCGAACCCGTCGGCGACCAAGGACATGCCGATCAGCAGCAGGAAGGCCAGCGCCAGCATCTTGGTGGTGGGGTGATCGGCAACAAACTTGGCAACCGGACCCGATGCAACAAACATCACGCCTACAGCCACGATCACGGCCGCAATCATCACCTCAACATGGTCCGCCATGCCAACCGCCGTGACGATGGAATCGATGGAGAAAACCACGTCGATCACGATGATCTGCCCAATAATCGCAGCGAAGGCTGCGGTAGCCTTCTGCGCGAGATCGGCCTCATGAGGCTCCTCGATGGTGGCATGCATTTCGTGGGTCGCCTTGTAGACGAGGAAGAGGCCACCGGCGATGAGGATCAGATCCTTCCAGGAAAGCTCAAGTCCGAAAGCGCTGAACGCAGGCTGGGTGAGGCTGATGATCCAGCTGATCACCAGCAGCAGCAAGATGCGGAAGATGAGAGCCAGCGCAAGACCGATCTTGCGCGCCCGGTCCGCCTGCTCCTTGGGCAGGCGTGACACCAGCACGGAGATGAAGACGATGTTGTCGATCCCCAAGACGATTTCCATCGCCGTCAGGGTACCAAATGCGATCCATACATTGGGATCGGCGAGCAGCTCCAGCATTCAAGACTCCATCTCGGCTGTCAGGCCACCATATCTAGGCTGCTCCGCTCTTATAGAGAAGTGCAAGTCTGTGTTTTCCCGCTCCTGCTGGTTGGGCAGCAGTTTGCCGGAGCGCTGGCTTCACCGGGCCGGAAAGTGCTAGTTCAGCCTAACGTCGAACCGAGGTTTCTTATGTCCGACCTGCCAAATCCGAGCGCGTCAATGAGTGCCGATGCCGATGCCATCGTTGTTGGTGGCGGGCTTGTTGGCTTAGCGGCGGCTATAGCCCTAGCCAAAACGGGTCTTCAGGTCATTCACCTTGCGCCTCCTGGCCCCGTCGATAATCGCACCTCCGCCTTGATGATGCCGAGCGTCGAATTTCTGCGCTCAGCGGGTTTGGTTGACCAACCCGAAGCCTTGGGGCATCGGCTGAGCGAAATTCGGATCATCGATGCAACAGACCGCTTGATCCGGGCACCCGAGACCTTGTTCGAAGCGCGCGAGTCTGGATTTGAGGCCTTCGGATGGAACTTCGCCAATCAACGCTTGCTGGCCCAGTTCCGGACCCGAGCCGCCGAGTTGCCAAACCTGGAAACCCGCCCGCTCGGGGTTGCCGAATTTGCCTTCGGGGCGACGCTACCGGAACTCACACTCACCGATGGGTCACCGCTGCGCGCTCCTTTGATCGTCGGAGCGGATGGCAAGAAGTCATTGATCCGGTCGGCGGCCGGATTTCGCGCACGCGAGAACGGGTTCACCCAGGCGGCGCTGGTGTGTGACCTCGAACTGGCGCGGCCGATCGGCGGCATGTCGGTTGAGTTTCACTACCCGCAAGGCCCATTCACGCTGGTGCCGGCCGGGGACAATCGCGCCAATCTTGTCTGGATCGATGATCGTGAAGTGCTGCGAGGGGCCCAGGCAGGCGGGGCCGAGCGGCTGATACCGATCTTCCAAGCAAAATCGCAGCACCTGTTCGGCCCGATCACGCTGGCGACACCCGCGCATGTGTTTCCGCTCAGCACGCTGAGTGTCGAGCGGGCGGGCTTCCGCGGAGTGGTGTTGGTGGGGGAAGCTGCTCACGCATTCCCGCCGATTGGGGCGCAGGGACTAAATCTCGGGCTGCGCGATGTAGCTGATCTGGCGGCGGTGCTGAAGGGCGTTGCGACTACCAACCCCTCTTGGGCTGAAGAGGTCAGCAAAGCCTATTCCGATCGCCGGGCGGCGGATTTGGCCCGCACCGGCGGCATGGTGGATGCGTTGTTCCGGTCGCTGTTGGCAGACATGCTGCCGGCCCAGGCGATCCGTTCAGCCGGATTGTGGGCGCTCAAGCTGCTCCCAGGGTTGCGCCGGCAGGCGTTCTCGCTCGGCATGGGCATTCGTTAGTCCGAAAACACAAACGGCGCGGTTTGCCCGCGCCGTTTGCTTGTTCTGAGTTGCAGATTACTGCGCTGCTGCTGGAGCGGGCGCAGCATCTGCGGCAGGTGCGGCACCGTCGGCGGGTGCGGCGGCGCCACCATCAAGCTGCTGGCGCAACTGCTCGGCGCGATCCTGCAGAACCTGCTCCAGAGCGTTCTCGCCGCTGGTTTCCTGGCGGAACTGGTCAAAGGTCAGCGATGCGTCGCCATCATAGGCGGCGGTGAAGCCGGCGAGGTTGATCTCGATCACCAGATCTTCGTTCTGGCGGTTCTTGGCGGTCAGCTTGAGCGTGCTGCCCTTCTTGAGGGAGTTGACATAGGCCTCGTTGATCACGAGCTGGGTCGCGCAAGAGGTGGGGTCACACAGCATGAACGGCACGCGTACCGGCTTGGAGCCGTCGATCTGCCAGGTCAGGCCGAAAGGGAGCAGCACGCCGAGCGGCACGGCTGCGACGGCCAGCAGGCGGCTTTCCTGACCGGGATCATCACGCAGCAGGAAGGAACCCAGGAATTGCCCGTTTGCCAAGACGACCTGACGCATAATGCAGGCCTTCTGGTTGTTGGGCAGCGGATCGCAAACCTTGAGCCAGTTCTGCGTGGGACCGCCCGCTGCTGGAGCGGTTGCAGCTTCGGCGGGAGCTGCCGCATCCGGCGTAGCTGGAGCTTCGGCTGCCGGAGCAGCTGGAGCGGGAGTCTCCTGCGCAAAGGTGGAGAGAGGCGAGAGCAGAAGCGCTGCCGCGGTAATTCCGGCTACGAGAGGTTTCCTGAAGATCATAAACGTTCCTTGGCTTTCTGGCGGAGCCGGTGACGAGGGTGCCACCCAATTCTTGGTAGCCCTTCAAGTGCTGAAATCGGGCAATAACATGACGTTCTTGCCAAAGGATTATGCGGCGCCTCTCACCCTTGGGCTGCGGCGAGCTTGGCGAGGCGAGACAGGATGGCCGCAGCACCCTTGAGGCGAGCCTCGGGAGTGGGCCAGTTGCGGGCGAAAACGAGCTTTTGGTCGGGCTTGACGCGAACCTGACTGGCAGGATCGGCAACCATTCGCACCAAAGCGGTTGGATTGGGGAATTCGTTGTTGCGCAAGGTCAATACCGCGCCCTTGGGACCGGCATCAACCTTTTCCACATTGGCCTGGCGGCACAGAGCCTTGACCAGAATGACCTTGAGCAGCGCTTCGACTTCCTCGGGCAAAGGACCAAACCGGTCAATGAGTTCGGCGCCGGCGGCGTCAATCTCACGGATGTCGGTCAGGTCACCCAGGCGACGATAGAGCTGCATGCGCAGCTGCAGGTCAGGGACATAGTTCTCGGGGATCATCACCGGCATGCCCAGCGAGATCTGCGGGCTCCACTCGTTGGTGTCCTCGTAATCGGCGTCGCCGTTCTTGAGATTGGCGACAGCTTCCTCAAGCATGGCTTGGTAAAGCTCGAAGCCGACTTCGCGGATATGGCCGGATTGCTCGTCGCCGAGGAGATTGCCGGCGCCACGGATGTCGAGATCGTGACTGGCGAGCTGGAAGCCGGCGCCCAAGCTTTCGAGCGACTGGAGCACGCCCAGACGCCGCTCGGCAGTGTCGGTCAGCTTGCGATCGGGCGGCACAGTGAAGAGCGCATAAGCACGCGCCTTGGCCCGGCCGATACGGCCGCGGATCTGGTAGAGTTGGGCCAGGCCGAAATTGTCGGCGCGGTGCACGACCAGCGTATTGGCATTAGGGATATCGAGTCCAGATTCGACGATCGTCGTGGCGACCAGCACGTCGAACTTGCCATCGTAGAAGGTGTTCATGATGTCGTCGAGTTCACCCGGCGCCATCTGGCCATTGGCCACGACGAAGCTGACTTCGGGCACCTGTTGGCGAAGGAAATCAGCGATTTCCGCCTGATCCTTGATGCGCGGCACGACATAGAAGCTCTGGCCGCCGCGGTATTTCTCGCGGAGCAGTGCTTCGCGGATCGACAGGGGATCGAAGGGCGAAATGAAGGTGCGGATCGCGAGGCGATCCACCGGTGGGGTTGCGAGCAGTGACAGGTCGCGCACGCCCGTCAGCGCAAGCTGCAGCGTGCGCGGGATGGGCGTTGCGGTGAGCGTCAGGACGTGGACATTGGCTTTGAGCTCCTTGAGGCGCTCCTTGTGGCCGACGCCAAAGTGCTGCTCTTCATCGATGATGAGGAGGCCCAAATCCTTGAACTTGATGGTCTTGGACAAGAGGGCATGGGTGCCGATGACGATATCGACCTGCCCATCGGCGAGCCCTTCCTTGGTCGCCTTGAGCTCGGCGGCCGATACCATGCGCGAGGCGTGGCGCACCTTCACCGGCAGGCCGGCAAAGCGCTGCGAGAACGTCTTGAAGTGCTGGCGAGCGAGCAAGGTCGTGGGCACAACCACGGCGACCTGCTTGCCCGAGAGGGACACGGCGAAGGCGGCGCGCAGCGCCACTTCTGTCTTGCCAAAGCCCACATCGCCGCAGACCAGGCGGTCCATGACCCGACCGGAGGTAAGATCATCGAAGACTGCCTCAATGGCGGCCATCTGGTCTTCGGTTTCCTCATAGGGGAAGCGCGCCGCGAACTCGTCATAAGCGCCCGGGTTGATCTCGACCACATCGGCATGGGTGAGCTGGCGCTCGGCCGCAATCTTGATGAGCTGTTCCGCCATTTCGCGGATGCGCTTCTTGAGGCGACCCTTCTTGGCCTGCCAGGCCACGCCGCCCAGCTTGTCGAGCGCGGTGTTCGCATCGTCGGCGCCATAGCGCGACAGCAGCTCAATATTCTCGACCGGCAGGTAGAGCTTGGTGTCGCCGGCATATTCCAGCTCTACGCATTCGTGCGGCGCGCCGCCGGCTTCAATGACCTTGAGGCCGAGGAACCGCCCGATGCCGTGATCCACATGCACGACAAGGTCGCCGGCCGCGAGGCTCGCCGCCTCGGTTAGCGCGTCGCTTGCCTTCTTTTTGCGCTGAGGCCGCAGGATGCGCTCGCCCAGAATGTCCTGCTCGGACAGAACGAGCAGGTCCTTGGTTTCGAACCCGGTTTCGAGCGGCAGCACCACAAGCGAGGTCGTGGCGGCGCTAGTGGTTTCGGCGTCGCGCCAGTTCTCGGCGAGGCGAGGGTTCGTCAGTCCATGGTCCTTGAGCACCTGGGACATGCGGTCGCGCGTGCCCGCGCTCCAGCAGGCAATGACCGTGCGACGACCCTGCCGGCGTTCGGCTTGGAGGCGATCCACCACGGCCTGGAAGAGGTTGGTGTCGGTGGCCTGCCGCTCGGCGGCAAAGCTGGGTGCGATATGGCCGCCTGCATCGTCGGCGCCCTTGGTGTTAGGCGACAGAAAGGGCGAGAGCTGGATAACCGAGGCGCCGGCGAGCTCATAGGGATGCTGGTCAACGGCATAAAGCAGCTCGGGCTTGACCGGCTTGTAGGGCGCCCCTGCCCCGGCTACCGGCTTTTGCGTGCGAGCGGATTCACGCGCCTCGTAGTAATCGCGGATCTGGGTGACGCGCTCGCCATAGGCTTCGGCCGCCTGGTCATCAAACACAAAGGGCGCGTCCCCCGTAAAGGCGGAGAGCATTTCCAGGTGCTCGTAGAAAAACGGCAACCAGTGTTCGGTGCCCGAATAACGCGCGCCGCCGCTGACGCTGGCATAAAGCGTGTCGTCGACCGTGTTGCCGCCAAAGGCGGCGGTGTAATTCTGCCGGAAGCGACGGATTGTTTCTTCGTTGAGCACCAGTTCGCTCATCGGCGTCAGATCAACGCGCTTGAGCGTGCCGGTGGTGCGCTGGGTGTCGGCATCGAAGGTGCGGATGGATTCGAGCTGGCTGCCGAAGAAGTCGAAACGCAAGGGTGCTTCGGCACTGGCGGGGAACAAGTCCACGAGGCCGCCCCGGACGGCGTATTCGCCCGACTCCCGGACCGTCGGGACACGCAGATAGCCATTATTGGCAGCCCAGGCGATGAGCTTTTCGCTATCGACGATGCGACCGGTCACGGCCGAAAACGACATGCCGGCAACCACGTCCCGGGGCGGCAGGCGCTGGATCAGGGCGTTCACGGCGGTAAGCACCACCACGCCACGCTCATTGCCGGCCGTGAGTGCGGCCAGCGTGTTCATGCGGGCGGCGATGGTCACATTGTTCGGCGATACGCGGTCGTAAGGCAGGCAGTCCCAGGCGGGGAGTGTCAGCACGGTATGACCGGGCAGCATGGGCCCCAGAATGTCGGCGATGCGCTGCATGCGGCGGCCATCGCGGGCCACGAAAACCAGGCTCGTGCCGTCCTCGGGCGCAGCCTTGAGGCGCTGCTCGACCAGCTTGGCCAGCACCATGGGCTGCATGCCATCGGGCACATTGGAGATGATACGGCTGGGACGAACCACGGGTTTTTGTTCGTTCATTTGGCCATGCGGCTCCTGTGATCGGCGATAACCCGGCCTAAAAAGTCGAGGTCCACACCTGCCGGCGGGGCTTCCTGGTCGAGCACCCATTTGAGCAAAGGGGGATCTTCCTCATCGAGGAGCGCTTCGAAGCGGTCGAGATCCTCGGCGCTCAGCGTATCGACATGCCGATCGGCAAAGGGGCCGAGCACAAGATCCATCTCGCGGGTGCCGCGATGCCAGGCGCGGTAGCGGATCTTCTTGCGGCGCATGGAAATGTCCTCACCGGCAGTCATTTGAGCGCCATGATCCTGGTTGCGGTTGATTGAGCGGGCTTCTTATCGTCAATAGGGTGGCTTGTCAGCAGGACTCGTCCCTCGCGCTGTTTCAGGAATTCGCCGTTGTCCCGTCCAAGTTCGCTTGATCCACTGTTTCGCTCGCTCCACGCGATCAAGGGCGTCGGCGACAAGCTGGCGGCTTTGTTGTCGCGCTTTTTCGGGGCGCCGGATGGGCAGGAAGCGATCGCGCTCGATATCCTAATGCATATGCCTTCGGGCGTCGTGGACCGCTCCCGACAGGTAGGTATTGCCGAGGCTTATCTCAACCAGATCGTCACCCTGCGCCTTCACATCGACCGGCACCAGCCCCCGCCGCGAGGCAAGCCGCATGTGCCGCATCGGGTATTTGCCCATGACCAGACCGGGGATGTGCAACTGGTATTCTTTCGCGCCCAAGGCGGCTGGGTGGAAAAGGCGCTGCCCGTGGGTGAGGAGCGCTTCGTTTCCGGGCAGATCGGGTTTTTCAACGGCGAAAAGCAGATCACCCATCCCGACTATATCGTGGAAGCCGACAAGTTCGACACGCTGCCGCTGGTCGAACCGGTGTACCCCCTCACCAATGGGCTGAGTTCCAAGGCGCTGGCCAAGCTGGTGCGGCAAGTGGTGGAAACGGTGCCGGCGCTGCCGGAGTGGATCGATGATGCCACGATAGCCGGGCGGCTCTGGCCCAGCTTTGGCGAGGCAATGCGCGCGGTGCATCTGCCCGCCAACCCGGCTGCAGCGGAATTGTGGTCCCCTGCCCGCATGCGGCTGGCTTATGACGAGTATCTCGCGGGCCAGCTGACGCTGCAACTGATCCGCTCCAGCATGGTCGCCGCGCATGGGGTGGCACGCCAGTTCACCGGCGAGATCACCGAGAAGGTCACCGCCGCCCTGCCCTTTTCGCTGACCGAAGGTCAGCAACTGGCAGTAGAGGATATTCGCGCGGACCTCGCCAAGCCCGAGCGCATGTCGCGGCTGCTCCAGGGTGATGTGGGCGCGGGCAAGACGGTGGTGGCGCTGATGGCCATGGCGGCGGCGGCCGAAAGCGGCGCCCAGTCGGCGATGATGGCGCCGACCGAGCTTCTGGCGAACCAGCATTTCCGCACCCTCAAGCCGCTCTGCGAGGCGGCGGGGCTGGGATGTGAGCTGCTGACGGGCAAGATGCCGGCCGGAGAGCGGCGGGCCATCCTCGCCCGAATCGCGAGCGGCGAGACAACTATTGTCGTCGGCACGCATGCCCTGTTCCAGTCGGGGGTGGTGTTCCACGATCTGGGACTGACCGTGGTGGACGAGCAGCATCGCTTTGGCGTGCACCAGCGACTCGCCCTGTCCGACAAAGGGCGCCACACCGATCTGCTGGTGATGACGGCAACGCCGATTCCGCGCACGCTGGTGCTCACCCATTTCGGCGACATGGCGGTGAGCGTGCTGCGGCAAAAGCCCAAGGGGCGACAGCCCATTGATACGGCCGTGCTCTCGATCAAGGATTACGGGCGGGTGGTGGCACGGCTCCAGGCGCGACTGGCCGAAGGGGCACAGGCCTTCTGGGTTTGCCCGCTGGTGGAGGAAAGCGAACATCTCGAGGTCGTGGCGGCAGAAGACCGGTTTGCCGAGCTGCGCAAGGTGTTCGGCGATCAGGTGGCGCTGGTGCATGGCCGCATGAGCGCGGCAGCAAAAGACGAGGTGATGAGCCGCTTTGCCGCCAATGAGCTCAAGCTCTTGATCGCCACGACAGTGATCGAGGTGGGCGTGGACGTGCCCAATGCCAGCATCATGATCATCGAGCATGCCGAGCGGTTTGGGTTGGCGCAATTGCACCAGCTGCGCGGGCGCGTGGGGCGGGGCTCGCAACGCTCGGCTTGCCTCTTGCTCTACAAGGAGCCGCTGAGCGACACGGCGCGGGCCCGGCTCGATACGATCAAGGGCACGGAAGACGGGTTCGAGATCGCGGAGCGCGACCTGGAGTTGCGCGGCCAGGGCGATGTGCTGGGCACGCGGCAATCCGGAATGCCCGGCTATCGGCTGGCGGTGCCCGATGTGCACCGGCATCTGCTGGACTTTGCCCACGAGGACGCCAAGGCGGCGCTGGCAGCCAATCCTGGACTTGTCGGGGAGCGTGGCGAGGCATTGCGCACCCTGCTCTACCTGTTCCGCAAGGATCAGGCGATCCAGCTGATCCGGGCGGGCTAGCCTTACTCCACCGTTACCGACTTGGCGAGGTTGCGGGGCTGGTCCACATCGGTGCCCATGAAGACGGCGGTGTGATAGGCCAGCAGTTGCACGGGAATACAGGCGAGGATCGGCGCGACGAAGCTGTCGACATGCGGAATCTCGATAATATCGGCCACGCCGTGACCGACAGTCTTGGCGCCCTCCGCGTCGGTGATCAGGATGATTTTGCCGCCGCGGGCCGCTACTTCCTGCATGTTGCTCAGGGTCTTGTCGACCAGCTCGTCCGACGGGGCGACGACGATCACCGGCATGTCCTCATCAACCAGGGCAATGGGGCCGTGCTTGAGCTCGCCTGCCGCATAACCTTCGGCATGGATGTAGCTGATTTCCTTGAGCTTGAGCGCGCCTTCCATGGCGATAGGGAACATGGGACCGCGCCCGAGATAAAGCACGTCCTTGGCCTTGGAGAGACGCTTGGCAATGTCGCTGATCTGCCCTTCGGCAGCCAGGGCCTGCGAGACGGCGGCAGGCAAGCTGATCAGGGCGCGCACGAGCTCGGCTTCACGCTCGGCGCTGAGCACGCCACGGGCACGGCCGGCGGCGATGGCAAGGCTCGCCAGCGCGGTTAGCTGGGCGGTCAGCGCCTTGGTGGAAGCAACGCCAATTTCGGGCCCGCAGAGAATGGGAAACACGACGCCCGATTCCCGGGCGATGGTGGATTCCAGCGTATTGACCAGGGAGGCAACGTGCTGGCCTTCGCGCGCGCAGTAGCGCAAGGCCGCCAGGGTGTCGGCGGTTTCACCGGACTGGGAGATGAAGAGCGAGAGTCCGCCCTGCTCGAGCGGTGGTTCGCGATAGCGGAACTCGGACGCCACATCGATGTCGACCGGCAGGCGGGCAAAGCGCTCGAACCAGTATTTGGCGACGGCTCCCGCGAGATAAGCCGTGCCGCAGGCGCTGATGGTGAGGCGGGTCAGGTCAGCGAAGCTGAACGGCAGGGTTTCGCGCAAGGCGACCGCTTCGGCGCCCATATCCACATAGTGGCTGAGCGTGTGGGAGATGGTTTCGGGCTGCTCGTAGATCTCCTTGGCCATGAAGTGGCGGTGATTGCCCTTGTCAACCAGAAGGGCGGAAGTCTGGGAAATCTGCTGCTCGCGCTGCACGATGGAGTCGCGTCCGTCCCGAATGGTGACACCCTCGGGGGTGATCACGGCCCAATCGCCGTCCTCGAGATAGGTCAGGCGCGAGGTGAAAGGCGCCAATGCCATGGCGTCTGAGCCCAAATACATTTCGGTCGTGCCATAGCCGATGGCGAGGGGCGCGCCGTGCCGCGCGGCGATCAGCAGGCCGTCGCGATCCTTGAACAGGAAGGCCAGCGCAAAGGCACCGCGCAGCTGCTTGAGCGTGCGGGCTACGGCCAGTTCGGGATCGGCCCCATTGTCCAGCTCGCGGCTGGTCCAGAGCGCCACCGATTCCGTGTCGGTCTGGGTCTTGGGCAGGTAGCCATCCTTGGCGAGATCGGCCAGCAATTCGCGAAAGTTTTCGATGATGCCGTTATGGACCACGGCGACGCGGTCGGTGGCATGGGGATGGGCATTTTGCTCGGTGGGTGCGCCATGGGTGGCCCAACGAGTGTGGCCGATGCCGATTTGGCCGCCGAGGGGCTCAAAGGCGAGCTTTTGCGCGAGATTGCCGAGCTTGCCTTCCGCCCGGCGCCGGGTAATCGCACCGGCTTCGAGAGTGGCGACGCCGGCGCTGTCATAGCCGCGGTATTCGAGACGTTTCAGCGCATCCACGAGCCGGGTGGCGACGGGTTCGCTGCCGACAATGCCGACAATGCCGCACATGCTATTTTCCCTTTGCCGCTTTTTTGGCGAGCGCCTGCTCGCGCAGCCGCGGCGCATAGCCGGGCTTGTTTTCCTGACGGGCGCGACCAAAGGCCAGCGCATCGGCCGGGACGTCCTCGGTGATGACGCTGCCCGAGGCAGTGTAGGCGCCATTGCCGATGGTGACCGGAGCAACCAGGGACGCGTTGGAGCCAATAAAGGCATTGTCGCCGATCACCGTCTTGTCCTTGTTCACCCCGTCATAATTGCAGGTGATGGTGCCGGCGCCGATATTGGTGTTCGTACCGATCTCGGCATCCCCGAGATAGCTGAGGTGCCCGGCCTTGGTGCCCGGGCCGATCCGGGATTTCTTCACCTCAACGAAATTGCCGAGATGAGCCTTTTCCCCGATCTCGGCGCCGCCGCGAATGCGAGCAAACGGGCCAATGCTGGCGCCCTCGGCAATTACGGCATCCTCGATGTCACAAAACGCGCGAATTTCCACATTGCTGGCGATCTTGACCCCGGGGCCGAAGACCACGTTGGGGAAGATCGTCACGTCTTGGGCGATCTCGGTATCGTAGGAGAACCAAACGCTGTCGGGATCGCGCAGCGTCACGCCGGCCCGCATGAAATCGTCGCGGCGTACCTGCTGGAACAAGGCTTCGGCATGCGCCAGTTGCCGACGATCATTGACGCCCATCACATCGTTTTCGGGCGCAACGCCGAAGCCGACGCGTTTGCCGGCCTTGTTGGCCAGTTCAACAAGATCAGTCAGATAGAACTCACCCTGGGCATTGTTGGTCTCGACCTTGTCGATGAGGTCGCGGAACACTTCAGCCCGGAACGCCAGGATGCAGGCATTGCATAGGCCGATGCGGCGCTCTTCCTCCGTCGCATCCTTGTGCTCGCGGATCGCGACCAGCTGATCACCCTCGGTGATGAAACGGCCGTAGCCAGTGGGGTCGGCGGGCTCAAAGCCCAAAACGGCCACGTCGAGCCCGGCATCAAGGCGATCTAGCACGAGGCGGAAGTTTTCCCCGCGCAACAGCGGGTGGTCGCCATACACCACGGCAACATAGCCTTCGGCGCTGTTGAACAATTCGCGCGCCATTGAGGCGGCGTGTGCGGTACCCCGGGGCACGTCTTGCTGGAAATGAGTGACTTCAGGATCGATGCGCGACACCGCATCGCGGATCGACTGGTGTCGCGGCCCGGTGACAAGCGCCATCCGCTGGGATCCGGCCGCACGGGCGGCGCGCACCACATGGCCGACTACGGGCAATCCCCCCACGGGGTGTAGAACCTTGGGGATTGCCGAGCGCATTCGGGTCCCCTCGCCCGCCGCAAGAATGATCGAAAGCAGTTCAGTCATGATCGTCTTCTCCGGACCGCGTTGTTGGGAACACGCGTTGGCAGGAAATTATGGCAGGCAAGCGTTGGCGAAGCGATAACAGCGCCGCAGTGCTAAGCTCCATTAACCGCGCGATTCGGCGGGCGGCAAGAGGGCTGAAGTGGCTAACCCTTCCGGGCATTTTCGGCAATCGGACGTAACACGCTGGGCTATCATGGCCCTGGTGTGCAGCGCCCTGGCCGTATTAGCCGCGAATGTGTCGGCCCTGTTGCCCGCCAGCGTGCTCAACGGCCTGCATAAATCGCGGCTTGGTGGCGCCAGTCTCGAGCAGTTGCAGGACCAGGTTGCTGAGCTCAATTCCGAGACCGTGCGGCTGCGCCGCGACAATGGAACGCTGTTGAACCGCTTTGCCCTGCAAGAGCAAGCGGGCCGCCAGACAGTTCAGCGCGTTGGGGCACTTGAGGTCAGCGTGCCCAATCTCCTCGAAGCTCTGCCGGCTGGATCGGGCATTGATCGCGAGGCGGTCACTGCCTCGGTAGGGGAGGATGGAAGCGTTGTTGAGGAAGCCCAAGGCGGCTCAGTGCGCATCCGGCGAACCCCGCTCCCGGCGCTGCCGAGTTCATCGCCCAACCAACCCTTGCCGGAGCCGCTCGGCGTCCAGCAAGCCGCCGCGGGCGAGGGGTCGGCGTTCGGCGTCGCTGTGGGGAATGCCATTGTGTTTACCGAAGCAAACGCTGCCTGGCGCGAACTGCAAGATAAGGTGGGACCGCTGTTGCTCGGGCTTGTTCCGCTGCTGGGACAGCAAGCGGGGAGCGAACAGGCGCGCATCATTGCGGGTCCGATGGGCCAAGAAGGCGAGGCAGCGGCGCTGTGCGCTCGTCTGCAACAGGTATCCATTGCCTGTTCACCGGCACCATATCGCGGTACAGCTTTGTGATTGCGGTTGACAGCGGGCAGCCACTGACTATGTTCCGCCGCAACGCCACGAGGCGTTCCTTTTGGTTTGTGCCGGTAGCTCAGTGGTAGAGCATTCGACTTTTAATCGAATGGTCGAGGGTTCGACCCCCTCCCGGCATACCATCTTTCTTATCCACGTCACTTATATGCTGAGTTAAGCTCGGTGTGCATAGCCGAAGGGCTAGGCGCAATGTGTTTGGCGCGCGTGGACGTGCTCATTGAACGGAGGCGTGCGTGGCGACGATGTATCTGGTGCAGGCGTTCAAGCAGGTCGGCAAAAAGCTCGTGGCCGAGCCGGTGCAGCAGGTCAAGAGCGAGGACAAGGCCTTGTTGACAGCCGAACGGCTGGCCCCTTCACGCGCTGGGGTCATTGCGTTTTCCCAGGAAGTCGACATCGAAACCGACACCTATGACGAGCCCCGCGTGCTGGTTCGGCTCGGCACCCTGCCCCCGGGGTTGCTTGAAGGCTAAGTGTTTTGGCAGCCTTGATTTGCGGCGCAGGAAACTTGAACGCTCGTTTCCCGTTGTGTCGACAACAAGCAGAAAGGCATGTGCATGAACAGGCGTGTGATCGGGGCGATCATTGTTGTTGTGGTTATCATTGCGGTGGCAACATTGGTGTTTACCGGTGTGAACCAGGCTCCCAGCGGCGGCGCGGGAAATACTGAACTCGAAAATGTCGAAGCCGGCGAATCCGAAGGCCCCTCCAATCCGGGCGGCCAGTAGCGGCAGCCTAACAGAGGCGCGCTTTACCTCGCGGTGAGATTCGGCTGCTAGAGCTGGGCGGGTATTGATCGGCACTTCGATCAGCATCCCTCCATCAGCCGGACTTCTCCGTGTCGCAGGAAAATATCGAACTGATCAAAGTCTGGGTGGCGACGGCGCTGGTTTTCGCCGTCGGCACCGTGGTCATGCTGTATGTCATCCTGCTGCTGAGGCGCTACGGCGGCGACCTGCCACTCATCGGCAACCTGCCCCTCGCGTCTCCTCCTGGAATGGTGCCGCTGCTGGCGGACCCACGGCTGTTCGTGATCCTGGTCGCGGCCCATGTCAGTGCCAGCGGCGTGGCCCTGTTGCTGGCGAGCCAGACGATCGATCTGGCCCTTTTGATCGCGGCCAAGGCCATGACGGTGCTGATCGTGGCCCTGCTTGGTTGCTGGGCCGGGCAGACGGCCTATGAGCAACTCACGGACGGTGCGGCGATATCCACAGCTGGGCTACTGCCAATGGCGATTGCGCTAGCTGCATTCGCCGCGCTGTCGACAATTCTCAGTATGGCGTCGCTGCGAGCGCTGGGCAATCTGCGGTTTCTGGTGGCAATTGCTGCTATCCTCGCTGCCCCGATGATCCTTAACGCCCTATAGGCTTAGGCGACCAGCGTCACCACCAGCGCACCGCGGGGCGTGGCTACCACTGTATGCTCATATTGCACGCAAGGGGCCGACGGGTTGCTGACCAGCGTCCATTCGTCGTCTTCGGATTTCTGCTGCGCCCAGCGGCCACCGAGCGACAGAAAAGGCTCGATGGTGAACACCAAGCCATTGGTGATGCGGCGGCGTTCGGAGCGGTCCGGCCAGGTAGCGATTTCACCGGGTTCGTCGTGCAGGCTGTCGCCTACGCCGTGACTGGCGAGATTGCGGATCAGGGTGTAGCCGCCTTTCTTCGCGAACTTGCCGATGGCATTGCCGATCTCGTTGAACCCTGCGCCCGGCTTGACAGTGCGGATGCCGGCCCACATGGCCTTCTTGCCGTCGCGGCAGAGGGCATCGAGGCGGGCGTCACCCTTGCCCAGCACGAAGGAGGCGCCGGTATCGGCAAAAACGCCGTTCTTTTCGGCCGAGACGTCGATATTGACGAGGTCGCCTTGCTGCAACATGCGGTTGCCGGGGATCCCGTGGGCGATTTCCTCGTTGACGGAAATGCAGGTGGCGCCGGGGAACTCATAGGTGATCTCGGGTGCCGAGCGCGCGCCGTGCTCGGTGAGAACGGCGCGGCCGATATCGTCGAGCTCAGCCGTGGTCATGCCCGGCCGCATCGCCGAACTCATAGCGTCGCGGGTGATGGCGCAGATCCGCCCGATCTCCTTGAGGGCTTGCAGCTGCTCTTCGGTGCTGACGGTCATGCCGGTCCGCCCTTGTTGGCGTGGAAATAGGCGAGCAGGCCTCGGGTTGAGCTGTCATGGTCCTCGGCGCCGCTGGTGCCCTCTACCTTGGGCAGCAGGGCCTTGGCGAGTTGCTTGCCGAGCTCAACGCCCCACTGGTCATAGGAGTTGACGTTCCAGATCACACCTTGGGTGAAGACCTTGTGCTCGTAAAGAGCGACGAGCGAGCCCAACATTTCGGGGGTGAGCTGGGGGTAGAAAAGGGTGTTGGACGGTCTATTGCCGGGGAAAAGCTTGTGCGGAGCCAAGGACTTGATGGCTTTTTTGTCGAGGCCCTGCTCCTTGAGTTCGGCAACGACCTCTTCTTCGGTCTTGCCCAGCATCAGCGCTTCGGACTGCGCCAGCACATTGGCCACGAGCTTGGCGTGGTGGGGCGGCATGGACTCGTGTGGGCGGGCAGCAACGAGGAAGTCGGCGGGCACGACATCGGTGCCTTGGTGGATCAGCTGGTAAAAGGCGTGCTGGCCATTGGTGCCCGGCTCACCCCAAACGATGGGGCCGGTGGACCACGCCACGGGCTTGCCGCTCAGGGTCACCGATTTGCCGTTGGATTCCATGTCCTGCTGCTGCAGATAGGCGGGAAAGCGTGACAGGCGCTGGTCATAGGGCAAGACGGCGTGAGTGGAGAAGCCCCAGACATTGCGGTACCAAACACCCAGCAAGCCCATGATAACAGGCAGGTTTTTCTCAAGCGGGGCGGAGAGGAAATGCTGGTCCATGGCGTCGGCACCGCTCAGGAACGCGGAGAAATGGTCGTAACCGACGGCAAGGGCGATCGGTAGGCCGATGGCCGACCAGACGGAATAACGACCGCCGACCCAGTCCCAGAAACCAAAGATGCGATCCTCTTGGATGCCGAAGGCGGCGCAGGCGGGGATGTTGGTGGAAACGGCGGCGAAGTGGCTGGGGACGGCTTCCTCGCCCAGCGATTCGGCCAGCCATTTGCGGGCGGAGCCTGCATTGGTCATGGTCTCGTCGGTGGTAAAGGTCTTGGAGGCAACGATAAAAAGTGTTGTCCCCGGGTTGAGGCGCTTGAGCGTGTCGTGGATATGGGCGCCATCCACATTGGAGACGTAGTGCGCGCGCAAGTCGGGACGGGTATAGGGCTCGAGCGCGAGGGTCACCATGGCGGGGCCGAGGTCGGAGCCGCCGATACCGATATTGACGACGTCGGTGAATTGCTCGCCGGTATGGCTGCGGATCTCGCCGGAGCGGATGGCGTCGGTGTAGGTCTTGATGGCCGCAAGCACTGCGCGCACGTCCGGCATGACGTCCTTGCCATCGACAGGAACAGGCCTATCCCCTTGATATCGCAGGGCCATGTGCATGACCGCGCGGTTCTCAGTGAGGTTGATATGCTCGCCCTCGCACATCTGGGTGCGGCGCTCTTCGAGGCCAGCGGCGCGGGCGAGGTCGAAGAGCGCGGCCATGGCTTCTTCGTCGATGCGGTTCTTGGAGTAGTCCAGCAGCAGGTCGCCCGCACGGGCGGAGAAGCGCTCGAAGCGGTTGGGATCCTCGGCGAATTGCAGCCGCATGGGCTGGGTTTCAAGCCGCTTGCGATGCTTGCCGAGATCGGTGAAGCTGGCCTTGCGCCCTGATTTCGCCATGAAGATGAACCCTTTCTGAACGTCAAATAACCGGCAGATCGCCCGCCGCCCAAGCAGCGCGAGTTTCGGCGGCAAAATCGGTGAACCGACCCGCCTCGATTGCCACGCGAGCACCACTCACCAGTTCTTGATAGTAGGCCAGATTGATCTGCGAAAGGATCATGGCCCCCAAAATTTCCTCCGTCCGCACCAGATGGTGAAGATAGGCTCTGCTCCAGCGGCGGCAGTTGCGGTTGGGGGACTGCTCGTCGATCGGGCGCGGGTCGTCCTTGTGGCGGGCATTCTTGAGATTGATGACGCCAAAGCGGGTATAGACATGACCGTGCCGTCCAGCGCGGGTGGGATGGACGCAATCGAACATATCGATGCCCCGGCCGATGGCACCCAGAATGTCGTCGGGCTTGCCGACGCCCATCAGATAGCGTGGACGGTCGGTGGGCAGTTCGGGGGTGATTTCGTCGAGCACCCGGAACATCACTTCCTGCGGCTCGCCCACGGCGAGGCCGCCGACGGCATAGCCATCAAAGCCGATGCTGCGCAGCCCCGCGGCGGAGCGGGCGCGCAGCTCGGGGGAGTCGCCGCCCTGCACGATGCCAAAAAGGGCGCGGTTGGCCTGGTTGTTGAAGGCGGTCTTGGAGCGGTCGGCCCAGCGCAGGGACAGCTCCATGGCGCGCTCCATCTCCTTGTACTCGGCGGGCAGCGCAATGCACTCGTCGAGCTGCATGATGATGTCGCTATCGAGCAGCGTCTGGATCTCGATGGAGCGCTCGGGGGTGAGCTGGTGGGCGGAGCCATCGATATGGGATTTGAAGGTGACGCCCTGTTCGGTCAGCTTGCGCAGCTGGGCCAGCGACATGACCTGAAAGCCACCGCTATCGGTGAGGATGGGCCGCTGCCAGTCCATGAAATCGTGCAGGCCACCCAATGCTGCCACGCGCTCGGCGCCGGGGCGCAGCATCAGGTGATAGGTGTTGCCCAGCAAAATATCGGCGCCGGTTTCCCGAACCTGATCGGGATACATCGCCTTGACGGTGCCCACCGTGCCCACGGGCATGAAGGCGGGTGTCTGGATGTCGCCGCGCGGGGTATCGATGCGGCCCCGGCGGGCGGCGCCGTCGGTGGCAGCAAGGGTGAAGGTGACCTGTTTCATGGCGCTGGGTTGTAGTGGGTTGAACTGCGAGTGGGAAGAGCCCGTCGTCGTGCCACGCCCTCGTGGTTCGAGGGTCGCTGCGCTCCCGCCTCACCATGAGGGCTACGGAAGCTGAAGACCACGGGGTTCGAAATTCCCGATTGACCTTAGGGTGAGGCGCTAATTCTAGTCGAGCCTGCAGCAGGAGGGGCGTGGAACTCGGGCGAGCACTATTGCGCGCGAAACAGCAGCGATGAGTCGCCGTAGGAATAAAAGCGATAGCCGGTGTCGATGGCGTGGCGATAGGCGGCCTGCATGGTGTCGAGCCCGCTAAAGGCGCTGACCAGCATGAAGAGGGTCGATTTGGGCAAGTGGAAGTTGGTCATCAACAGATCGACGCAGCGGAACTGAAAGCCCGGGGTGATGAAGATGTCGGTATCGCCCACAAAGGGGGCGAGCGTGCCGGTGGGGCGGGCGGCAGATTCGAGGAGGCGCAGGCTCGTTGTGCCCACGGCAACCACGCGGCCGCCGGCGCGCTTGGCGGCGAGGATGCGCTCGACGGTCGGGGCATCGATCTCGCCCCATTCGGCATGCATCACATGGTCTTCGGTGTCTTCCGCCTTCATGGGCAGGAAGGTGCCGGCGCCGACATGAAGGGTCACGCGCTCGATGGTGACGCCCTTGGCCTCTAGCCGGTCGAGCAGGTCCTGGGTGAAATGGAGCCCGGCGGTGGGGGCGGCGACGGCGCCGTCTTCGGCGGCATAAACGGTCTGATAGTCGGTCTTGTCGCGTTCTTCGAGCGCGCGCTTGGCTCCGATATAGGGGGGCAGCGGCATGGCGCCATGGGACTTAATGGCTTCATCGAGCGCGGCGCCGCTTTGGGCAAAGCGGAGGATGATCTCGCCGCCATCGCCCTTGCCCGCAACGGTGGCGCGGAGCGGCTCGGTTTCGCCGTTGCCCAGCTCGAGCTGGTCGCCGAGGGCGAGGCGCTTGGCGGGGCGGGCAAAGGCGCGCCAGGTGCTGGCATCGTCGCGCTTGTGGAGGTTGAAGGAGACGGAGGCGCGGTTGTCGCCGCGGATGCGGGTGCCGCGCAGTTCGGCCGGCAGGACGCGGGTGTCGTTGACGACGAGGACATCGCCGGGGTGGAGGAGGTGAAGCAGATCGGGGATGTGGCGGTCGGCAAGGCCGTGCTGCGGGTCCACGACCAGCAGGCGCGCGGAGTCGCGGGGTTCGGCTGGGTGGAGGGCGATGGAGCTTTCGGGGAGCTCAAAGTCGAAATCGGAAACGCGCATGCGGGGGGATTAGCATGGGGGTGGGCGTTTGTGGAGGGCGCGGTTTGTCCGGGGCCCCACACGAACTCTGTTCGCGGACCGGCCGGCACCCCCACCCTCCATCCCTTTCTTCAGGGGGGAGGGATGCGATGGCACTGAGGGTGGTGGGTGGGGAGCGTCCTGTTTGTCGCTGGGGCAAACCCGGACGCCGAGCTTGCAGCACGGCCTGAACCCCCACCCTTGATCCCTCCCCTCAAGGGGGAGGGAGACGATGGCGCTGAGATAGGTGCTTGTGCCGCTATCGGCATCAGAGGGATCGCTGCAACAGCACGGCGCCCCCCCTCCCCGGCCCTCCCCTCAGGGCAAGAGCACCGAGGGTCGTACTTGGGGCTGGAAGCGAGGCTGCAGACACAAAAACGGGCGCCCCGGTGGGGCGCCCGTAGAAGTTGGTCAAGAAAAATGCCTTAGGCGGCGATGTCGGCGGCGACTTTGACGGAGTTCATCTTGTCGGGGTTCTGGACGGGTTCGCCGCGCTTGATCTGGTCGACGTTTTCCATGCCGGAAATGACCTGGCCCCAAACGGTGTATTGCTTGTTGAGGAAGGACGCGTCGTCAAAGCAGATGAAGAACTGCGAATTGGCGCTGTCGGGGCTCTGGGCGCGGGCCATGGAAACCGTGCCGCGGACATGCGGCTCGTTGTTGAATTCCTGCTTGAGGTCCGGGTACTTGGAGCCGCCGGTGCCAGTGCCGCGCGGGCAGCCAGTCTGGGCCATGAAGCCGTCGATCACGCGGTGAAAGACGATGCCGTCGTAAAAGCCTTCACGCACGAGCTTCTTGATGTGGGCGACGTGGTTGGGGGCGAGGTCCGGGCGCATCTGGATAACGACTTCGCCCTTGGTGGTGTCAATGACGAGGGTGTTTTCGGGATCGGCGTAATCGGCCATGGTTTTCGCTTTCGTTGATGGATGGGGCGGGATGTAAGGGCATTGGGCGGCGGGTGCAACCGCTGGGGGCGGTTCACGCGGCGCTGCCGTGGTGATGAGTCTCAGGATGGATCCCGGCTCGAGGCCGGGATGACATCGCGTGCGAGCAGGCCGGAAGGGGCAGCCCGGTTCGAGTTACTTGTATTCGATCTTGGCTTCGACGATCTTGTCGGGGTTCTCGACCTGGCCATTAGCCGACTTCGGGCCTTTTTCGAGGGCGTCCACGGCTTCCATGCCGGAAACGACCTTGCCGAACACGGTGTATTGCCCGTCAAGAAACGAGGCATCGCCGGTGGTGATGAAGAACTGGGAATTGAAGGAATTGGGGTTCTGCGAGCGGGCAGCGCCGACAACGCCGCGGCCAAAGCTTTCGCTGTTGAACTCGGCTTCGACATCGGGCAGTTCCGAGCCGCCCATACCGGTGCCGGTCGGATCGCCGGTCTGGGCCATGAAGCCCTCGATCACGCGGTGAAAGACGAGGCCATTGTAGAAGCCCTCATTGGTCAGGGTGACCACGCGCTCGACATGCTTGGGCGCAATCTCGGGCAGCAGTTCGATATCGACCACGCCATCTTCGAGCGTCAGCAGCAGGTGCGGGGTGCCGGTGGGCGTTTCCTGGGCAAAGGCGGGAGCCGCGCCGAAGGCGAGAGTGGCAAGCGCCAGGGCGCTGAACAGGCGGCGGGTCGGGCGAAAAGCATTGGTCATCTGGATTGCAGAGCCTTGAGCACAATGGGAGGAACAAAGGCAGCGATATCGCCGCCCATCTCGGCAATTTGCCGCACCAATGTGGCCGAGATGTGCCGCACGGGCGGGCTGGAGGGGAGGAACACGGTTTGCAGATCGGGCGCCATCTGGGCGTTCATGCCCACCATCTGCATCTCGTAATTGTAATCGGTGGTGTCGCGCAGGCCGCGGATGATGAGCTTGGCGCCGTGTTCGCGGGCGGCATTGACCATGAGGCCGGAGAAATCAACGACACGAAACTCGGTATCGGTGCGCTTGCCGATGGGCGCGAGCACCTGGTTGAGCAAGGCCAGTCGGTCGGCATGGGCAAAGAGCGGCGACTTCTTGCCCGGATTGATGCCAACGGCGACCACCAGGGTATCGACGAGCTTGCAGGCGCGCTCGATCACATCGAGATGGCCGTTGGTCACCGGGTCAAACGATCCGGGATAAAACCCCACCAGCCTGCTCATGCGCCCCTCCCCCAGTTTTGCGGTGTTTGTGTCACGGGCGGGGGCGGAGTGCAAGAATGACGAGGCCGGCAAAGGCGAGCAGAAGCAGCACGCAGGCGCCGGCAATAAACGCAGCGGCGTTGCCCCAAAGGGTGGCGATGAAGCTGCCGACAAATGGCCCGGACAGCATGATGGCGGTGGTAACGGCCTCACCCGCGGCCGACACGCGGGCGATGCGGTCGGGCGGAGTTTCAGTCTGGATGATCGTGCGATAGGGCACGAGCATGAAAGCCGTGGAGCCGCCCATAACCGCCATCAGCGCGAGGTAAGCCGGGAGCGGCAGGCCCAGTTCGAGCGCGGCGCCAAGGCCGAGCGCACCGACCGCCAGCCCAGCTATGAGCGCGCCGCTGATCATGCTGGCGAGCGGGTTCTCCGGAGGCATCCGGGCGGCCAGCACGGCCCCCAACAACCCGCCAAGGCCGGAACAAGCCAGCGAGAAACCCAGGGCGGATGGTCCATAACCGAGATCATCGAGCAGCAGGGCAATAAAGGTGTCGTAGAGAAAGAACGCGAAGAACGCGATGGCGGAGAACACCAAGGCGGTCAGCAAGAGGCGGCTGCGGCCGAACTCGCTGACTCCGGCGAGGAGCGCCACCGAGAAGCGTTCCGGGGTGGTGGTGGGCTGGCGCGAGGCGAGTTGCAGCGGGAGCACGAGAAGCGCGGCAAGAAGTGAGAAGCCGGCATTGACGGCAAAGACGCCCTGGGGCGAGAGCGCAGTCAGCAAGAGCCCGCCCAAGGCCGGCCCGAGGATCTTGGAGCCCTGGTTGATGGCGTGGTGGAGGGCATTGGCATGCGGCAGGAGGTCGGCCGGGGTGGAGGCCTGAATGGCGGACTGGCGGGCGGGATTGAAGGCAGAGTCGATGCAGCCGCGGACGAAGACCAAAAGGAGCACAACTGCCGTGTTCGGGGCGATCAGGAGGGCTGAGGTGGCGAGGGCGCGGGCGAGATTGCTCCAGAACAAGACGCGCCGGAGCGGCAGGCGATCCACATAGATGGCCAGCACCGGCCCGGCAGTGAGATAGGGGAGCGCCAGGCAAAGCGCAAAATGGGCGAGTGCGAGTGGGCCTTGCTGCCAGGTAAAGACGAGGAGCGCCACCACTGCGGCGTAATCGAGCCAGTCGGCGAAGTCGGCAGGCAGGCTCGCGAGCGCCAGCCAGCGGGGGGCAGGCAGCGCCAGGAGTGTTCGATACCCCGGCGCTGCCCGCATGTTTGGTTATTCGCCCGAGGGGGCGATGGCGTCGCTGCCGTCGACTTCGCCGGGGTCGTCGCCTTCGGGCTCGCTGATGCGTTCCACGGAAACGACCTTTTCACCCGCGCCGGTCGAGAAGATGCGCACGCCCTTGGAGGCGCGGCTCGAGAAGCG
This sequence comes from Devosia sp. Z11_6, assembly GCF_058133665.1. Taxonomy (NCBI): domain Bacteria; kingdom Pseudomonadati; phylum Pseudomonadota; class Alphaproteobacteria; order Hyphomicrobiales; family Devosiaceae; genus Devosia; species Devosia sp. Z11_6. The sequence continues at coordinate 445,023 of NZ_JBYUNQ010000004.1, read as the reverse complement.
GATGCCGTCGACCGGGACGCGGATCAGTTGACCGCGATCGGACACGAGCATGAGCTGATCGCTTTCCTCCACTGGGAAGGACGCAACGAGATGGCCGATCTCGTCGAGCTTGCTTTGGTCGGTAGCGCGGATGCCCTTGCCGCCGCGGTTGGACAGGCGGAAATCGTAGGAAGACGAGATCTTGCCGAAGCCCTTTTCGTTGACGGTGAGGACGAACTGCTGGGCGGCGTCCATTTCGGCGTAGCGCTCGACGGACAGTGCGGTGACGCCCACATCCTCTTCGCTGTCCTCGCTGCCGGTGAGCTCGACCTCGGCCTCTTCACCGGTCGCGGCACGGCGATTGGCGCCGTATTGCTTGATGAAGGTGTTGCGCTCGGCCGGGGTGGCGTCGAAGTGCCGCAAGATCGACATGGAGATAACGGTATCGCCCTCGCCCAGCTGCACGCCGCGCACGCCGGTAGAGTCACGCCCCTTGAACACGCGCACATCATTGATGCCGAAGCGGATGGCCCGGCCCAGTGCGGTGGTGAGCATGATGTCGTCGGTGGCGCTGGCGGTTTCGACCGAAACGATGCGATCGCCCTCGTCGAGCTTCATGGCGATCTTGCCGTTGCGGTTGACCGAGGTGAAATCGGCCAGCGAGTTGCGGCGCACCGTGCCGCGCGAGGTCGCGAACATGATGTCGAGATCGGACCAGGTGGCCTCGTCCTCGGGCAGCGGCAGGATGGAGGTGACGCGTTCACCCTGCTCGAGCGGCAGGATGTTGATCAGCGCCTTGCCGCGGGCATTGGCGGCTGCGAGCGGCAGGCGCCAGACCTTGAGCTTATAGGCGATGCCGCGCGAGGTGAAGAACAGCACCGGAGTGTGGGTGCTGGCGACAAAGAGGCGCGAAACGAAATCCTCGTCGCGCGTCTGCATGCCCGAGCGGCCCTTGCCGCCGCGGCGCTGGGCCCGGTAGGTCGAAAGCGGCACGCGCTTGATGTAGCCGCCATGGGAAACGGTGACGACCATGTCTTCGCGCGCGATCAGGTCCTCGTCGTCGAAATCGGCGAGGCTGTCGGCGATTTCGGTGCGGCGCGGGGTGCCAAACTGGTCGCGGATGGCAACCAGTTCGTCGCGGATAATCTCGATCACGCGCTCGCGCGAGCGCAGGATATCGAGGTAATCGCTGATCTCGGCGCCAAGGCCGTTGAGTTCTTCGCCGATTTCGTCGCGGCCCAGGGCGGTGAGGCGGGCCAGACGCAGCTCGAGGATGGCGCGGGCCTGTTCCTCGGAGAGGTTGAAGGTGCCGTCCTCGTTGATGCGGTGGCGCGGATCATCGATCAGCGCGATCAGCGGGGCTACATCGGCAGCCGGCCAGCGGCGGGTCATCAGCTGCTCGCGCGCGGTCGCGGGATCGGGCGCCGTGCGGATCAGGGCGATGACTTCGTCGATATTGGCGACGGCGACGGCCAGGCCAACCAGGATATGGGCGCGGTCACGGGCCTTGTTGAGCAGGAACCGGGCGCGGCGGGTGACGACTTCATGGCGGAAGGCAATAAAGGCCTCAAGGATTTCCTTGAGCGTCATCAGCTGCGGCTTGCCGCCATTGAGGGCGACGAAGTTGCAGCCGAACGAGGATTGCAGCTGAGTGTAGCGGTAGAGCTGGTTGAGCACGACGTCGGGCAGCGCGTCGCGCTTGATCTCGACCACGACGCGCATGCCTTCGCGGCTGGATTCGTCGCGCATGTCGGAGATGCCTTCGATGCGCTTGTCGCGCACGAGTTCGGCAATCTTTTCCACCAGCGTCGCCTTGTTCACCTGATAGGGCAACTCGGTGATGATGATGGCTTCGCGTTCCTTGCGCACTTCCTCGATGGCAACGCGCCCGCGCACCAGAACCGAGCCGCGGCCGGTTTCGTAGGCGGCGCGAATGCCGGCACGGCCAAGGATGATGCCGCCGGTCGGGAAATCGGGGCCGGGCAGAACTTCGAGCAGGTCGTCAACCGTGGCTTCGCCATTGTCGAGCAGGATCAGCGCGGCGTTGATGGTTTCGGCTAGGTTATGCGTCGGGATATTGGTGGCCATGCCCACCGCAATACCGCCGCCGCCATTGACCAGCATATTGGGGAAGCGGGCCGGCAGCACGGAAGGCTCGCGCTCGGAGCCGTCATAGTTGTCGCGGAAATCGACGGTGTCCTTGTCGAGATCGTCGAGCATGCTGTTGGTGATGCGCTGCATGCGCACTTCGGTGTAACGCATTGCGGCGGGCATATCGCCGTCCACCGAGCCGAAATTGCCCTGCCCTTCCACCAGCAGCTGGCCCATGGAGAAATCCTGGGCCATGCGCACCAGCGCCATGTAAACCGACTGATCGCCGTGCGGGTGGTATTTACCGATAACGTCGCCGACCACGCGGGCCGACTTGCGATAGGGCTTGTTCCACTCGTAGCCATTCTCGCTCATCGAGAACAGGATGCGCCGGTGCACGGGCTTTAGGCCGTCGCGCACGTCGGGCAAGGCCCGACTCACGATCACGCTCATGGCGTAATCGAGATAGGATTTGCGCATCTCGTCGGTAATGGAGATGAGGGCGATATCGTCGGAGGGCGGGGGCGCGCCGGTTCCGGTGTCGGGCGTATCGGTCACGGTATCGATTCGGGTTGATTCAGCTGAGTAGTAAATAGGTGATTTCGCGCGAAATTACCAATCGCTGCGGTGGGACCCCTTGTCGCCGGGCATTGATAAGGTGGGGGGCGCTATAAGGCAGGTGCCTTCTTACAAGTCCGCTGCGCGCTCATTAAGTCTGGGGCGAGGGCCAAGTGCCGGCCGGCACCTGCCTCACGCCCGAACAAGGAGCACGATGATGAGCCGTTTTGCCGACAAAACAGTGCTGGTAACCGGGGCCGGTGGCCAGCTGGGCCGGCTGGTGGTGGAGGAATTGCTGGCCAAGGGGGCCCGGCGGATCATTGCGGGCTCGCGCGAGCCGGGCAAGCTGGCGGAATTCGAAGGTCGCGAGGTCGAGTTGCGGCAAATCGACTTCGATGACCCCAGTCTCGCCGCCAAGCTGGACGGCGTCGAGCGCATGCTGATGATCAGTACGGTCGCGGCAAACCGGGCCGAGCAGCAGCGCGCAGCCGTGCAAGCGGCCCGCAGCGCTGGCGTGCAGCACATCATCTATACCTCAGCCCCCAATCCCCGGCCGAACGCCAGCGCCGGGGGCATTGCCGATCATTACTGGACCGAGCAGGCGGTGGCGGCATCGGGGCTCGAGTTCACTGTGCTGCGCAATCACATTTATGCCGAGGCGGTGCTGATGGGCGCCGGGGGTGCGCTGCAATCGGGGCAGATGTTCGATGCCACGGCGGGCAAGGGCCGCGCTTATGTGAGCCGGGCCGACTGCGCCCGCACCGCGGCGGGCGCGTTGCTCGAGGCGCAAGGGCAGAACATTTTCGATGTGACCGGCCCTGCCCCGGTGACCCAGGAAGAAGTTGCGCGTCTGCTCAGCGAGCTGTCCGGCAAGAGCATTGCCCGGATCGGGGTGACGCCCGAGCAGTTGCTCGAAGGCATGCTGGCAGCGGGCCTGCCGCCCTTCATGGCCAATCTGCTGGTGGCGTTTGACCGCGATGCTGCCGAGGGTCACCACGCCATTGTTGCCGACACGGTGGAGCGGTTTACCGGCCGCGCGCCGCAAAACCTGCACGCGGTGCTGGCCCTGCATCGCGAGCGCCTGGCAAGTTAAGCCAGCGCTTTTCCAAGCACACACCAACAACATTGCGCCCAGCACTACAGTGGCTGCTGGACGCAACTGCCGCAAAGCCGTAGAAATCGCCCCAATTCGTCGCCTTATACGTGGAGACCGGGTGTCTTGGCCTTTTCTGCTTTGCTCCAGCGCGCCCTGGCCCGGGTGACGCATGACCGCTCCATCGGCTTTGGGCTTGAACATATCGGTTTGACCACACTGCGCTATCCGCTGGCGGTGGCGCTTGCCGTGCTGGCGATTACGGCCCTGGCGTTCAGCCAGATTCCACGCGCCAATGTGGATGGGGACCTACTGCGGGTGTTTGCCGATTCCGGCGAGCATTACGACGCCTATCAGCGGCTGTCAGAGAATTTCGGCACCTTTGAAAACGACATCTATGTGCTGGTGACCTCGCCTCGCCTGACCGATCCGGAAGTGCTCGAGCGGGTGCGCGAGCTGGCCTTCGACATGGAGCTGAGCGAATACGCAGTGGGCACGATGTCGCCGTTTACGCTGCGCAAGCCTGATGGCGGCGGTGGCTCGGTGCCAGCGGTGCCTGAAGGGATGACTGATCCGGCGGAGGTTGCGGCGGCGCTGAGCGAGCTGCAGCAGAACGACCCCATGATGCGCAACCTGATCACACCCGATTTGTCGGGCGTGGTGCTGATCATGTTCCCCAACCGCGATGCGGTGCAGGAAAACGGGGAAAAGGCGATGATCGCCTCCCTGCGCGAAACCATCGCCCTTTACCAGGACGCTGACATCCAGGTGGAGCTGACCGGCCCCCCGGTCTGGACCACGGAAATGCTGAACGCGGCGGTTAGCGACCAGCTCAAGTTCACCGTCTGGGGCTTTGGGCTGGGGTCGCTGATCGCGCTCCTCGCGCTGCGCTCGCTGCCGGGAGCCATTCTCGTTGCCGCGACGCCGTTTGTGGCAGTGATGTGGACGATGGGAATCATCCTGCTGTTTTTCGGCTCGTTCTCGTTCCTCACCATCCTGGTGACGACGCTGGTGCTGGTGATCTCGTTCGCCGAATCCATGTTCTTTGTTTTCAACTGGCTAGCCTTTTGGCGCGACGACGGGATGGAGCCCAACAAGGCGGTGGATGCCACGGTCAAGCTGGTGGGGCCGGCCGCGGCGTTGACCATGCTGACGACACTGGTGAGCTTTGCGTCGTTGTCGCTGACCCCAGGCCAGGGCGTGCGCGAGTTTTCGATCGCGGGGGCGATCGGCTCGTTCCTGCTGTTTGTGTGCCTGATGACCTTCATGCCGCTGATGCTCAAGCTCTCGCTGCGGCTCGGTTTCAAGGCACCCAAGCGCTCGAGCCTGGTGCTGACGGCTCCCCTGCCCCTGAGCTGGTTTCTGGCGCGGCGCTATGGGCGACTGGTTTCAATCGTCGCCATCGCGGTCACGCTCGTTCTGTTCGTCCCCTACTTCCTGATCAAGCCGCATTTTGCCTTCGAGGATTTCACCGCGCGCGAATCCAGCGCGATCACCGCGGCGCAGCAGATCGACCAGGGCGTGGGCGGGGTGGCGCCGCTTTATGTGCGGGTGCCGCTGCAGCAGAACGATCCCAATGTCGCGCCCGAGGATTTCGAGACGATCCGGCGCGTGCACGAGATCATGGAAGCCCACCTAGGGGAGAACAAGGTCATCTCCGCCGCGAGCATGACCAATTACACCGAAGCGGGCTTTACGCGCGAAGAGGTGTTTGAGGCCGTGGGCCCGTTCATGAAGCGGCGCTTCATCAATGACGACGGCTCCCAGGCGCTGGTGACCGGGTTCATGCCGACGATCCTTGATTCGGATTCCCTCAAGGACCTCGTCACCGAGGTGACGGCGGAACTGCGGGCGGCAGGGATCGAGGGCGCTGAAATCGGCGGGTTCCGGGTGATGACGACCTTTGCCACCGACCAGATCGTGAGCGGGCTGCAGCTCGACCTGACGCTGTCGGTGCTGGTCAATCTGGGGCTGATCGGCTTTGCCTTCCAGAGCTTCCGGGTGGCGCTGGCTTCGGCCATCCCAAACCTCTTTCCCGTGCTGGGAACGGAGGCGTGGCTGTATTTTTCGGGCGCCGGGCTGCAACTGACCACGGTGATCGCGCTGACCATCGCCTTTGGCATCGCGGTGGACGACACCGTGCATTTCCTGTCGCATTATTTGCATGCGCGGCGCGAGGAAGGCATGGAGCACCTGGCGGCGGTCAAGCACACGCTGGACCGGATCGGCGGGGCGATCGTTGCCACCACCATTATCCTCTGCGCCGGGGTGGTGATCGTGACCTTTTCGGAGCTGCCGCAGGTGGCGCTGTTCGGCAAGTTGTTCGTATCGACGCTGGCCTTTGCCGTGATCGGGGATCTGTTCATCCTACCGGCCTTGCTGGCCGCCGGCGGCAAGTTCTTTCACCCGCTGGGCAAGATCAAGGTGCGCATGGCCGATCATGAATCGACCCCCGATGATCCGAGCGGAGAAGCGGCTTCGCGCGGCGCGGCACCGTCCTCGATCGTGTCGTAGCTGGCTCGCTGGCGTGGGATCTGGGTTGTTCACATTGTCGCGAATTTTGCCGCGCGGCAGCAGGGTTTTGCTAAGCTCGGGCGCTGTGGCCGGGGGGGCAGTTTTCCATTCGGAGGGTTAGGATGAACTATTTCGGGCCTGTGGCGCGTGCCCTGGCATTCGCGGGTCTTGCCTTGTCTGGCGTTGTTGGTGCGGCGCCGGCCTTTGCTGCGCCGGCCGATGTGGCCCTGCTCCAATCCTATATCGGGGATTGGCGCGGCCGCGGCACGCTGACCGGGGATCGCTCGGAAACCGTGGTGTGCCGGCTCAAGGTCAGCACGGGCAATAGCGACAAGGTCAATTATAGCGGGCGCTGCACGCTGGCCGGCAAGGTGCTCTCGATCAATGGCACGCTCGCCTATGTGGACGCGCAGGGGCGGTTCGAGGCGGCGATGACCTCCAACGCCGCTTTTTCGGGCATTGCCGTGGGGCAAAAGCGCGGCAAGGGACTGCTGTTCAACCTGCGCGAACGCGACCAGGACGAAGAAGGCAAGGAATACGATATCTCGGCCGATATTGCGCTCGACCAGGACGAGATCACGGTGGGCTTCAACGTGGTTTATGTTGAAACTGGCGAAAGCATCCGCGCCAATGTGCCGTTCAGCAAATAGTCTTTGAGCCCAAAGGAGGACTGCAAGGGGCGGCCGGGTGGTCGCCCTTTTCGTATGTGCTCCGGCGTCATTGGGCGGTGTAGCCACCATCCAGCGCGTAAACCCCGCCAGTGGCAAAGGCGCTGCGCGGGGATAGCAGGAAGAGGATGAACTCGGCGACTTCCTCGGGCTCGGCCAGCCGCCCCATCGGGTGGCTTTGGCGGAACAGGGTCAGCGCATCTTCGCCGGCGGCGAGCACTTTGGGCGTGGCCACATAGCCGGGTGCGACGGCGTTGACGCGAATGCCGGTGTTGGCGAGCTCCAGAGCAGCGCTGCGAGTAAGACCGACGACGCCGTGCTTGGCGGCAGTATAGGCAGCCATGCCGGGAATGCCGACCACGCCATTAGCCGAAGTCATGTTGACAATGGCCCCAGCGCCAGCCGCCGCAAGCGCCGGGACCTGGTATTTGAGGCAATGGAACATACCGGTGAGATCGGTGGCGATGACTTCGGCCCAAACCGTCGGATCGTAATCGGCAATGGGGGTTGGCGCGGGTCCGGTGATGCCGACACAGTTGACGCAAAGCTCGAGGCGGCCGAACGCCGCTACGGCCTGCGCCACCATGCGCTCGACGGCAGCGGGGTCCCGCACGTCGCAGGGCGCGGCAACGATGCCCGGCAGTTCGCGCTGCAGGCGCTGCGCTTGTTCGAGCGTGTGCACGCCGACAAACACCCGCGCTCCCGCCCCGTGCAGGGCCCGAGCCGTCGCTTCCCCGATGCCCGAGCCGGCCCCGGTGACCAGGGCGGTTTTATCTGCAAACTCACTCATCTCCGTGCCTCCTGGTTGATTGCTGCTGGCGGTTAAGGGCCGCGCAGGACAGGTCTTGTCAGGAGGGCGCGAATTGGTGCCGCCAGCGTGCGCGCGCGGCCAAGTGGTGGCAGATTGGTGATCGGCTGAGAGGAGGATGCGGATGACGGTGCCGAACGAATACCGGCGGGCTTCGGCTGAGTTCGATGCGTTGCTGGCGGCGATTGCCGAGGAAGCGGGACTGGCGACGCGGCATCAGGCCTATACTATGCTGCAGGGGGTGCTGCTGGCGTTCCGGCGACGGTTGACGCTCGAGGAAGGGATCATGTTCGTGCAGATCCTGCCGCCGATGCTGCGGGCCCTGTTCGTGATGGACTGGGACCCGCAAGCCGAACCGGTGGCGGTGCTGGACCGCGCGGCATGGCGCCGAGAGGTACGGGAGTTGCGGCCCAACCACAATATCTCGCCCCCGAGCGCGATCGAGGATGTGGCGACGGTGCTGTGGCGCAGCATGGATCGATCGAGCTTTGCCGAGTGCCTCGACAAGCTGCCCCCATTCGCCCGGGAGTTCTGGGGGCCGGCCGGCAGCCGAGACCTCAGTTCTGCATCTGGATCTGCTGGCCCTTGATCAGCGGATAAGCGGCAAGCGCGGAGCCGTCGAGGTCCTCCTTGCGCATGTCGACCCCGGTGACCTGGCTGTTCTCGTAGGTCGTGTAGTAATAGATGCCCTTGTCGGTGTTGCAGCACGACGAGTAGATGGTGATCTCGTATTTGCCGTTGCCGACGTCCACGCAGCCGCGCTGCTGGGCCACCGACTCCAAGATCTTGAAGAACTGGCTGATCGATTCCGACTCGGAGTCCCCGGAAATCGCGTTCAGCTTGGTGAAGGCGGCCTTGACGAAGCGGGAGGACGAGGACAGATCGCCGGGCAATCCGATCGCGCCCATGCCGCGGCTGTAGACGTCGAAGCTGAGCTGGTCCGAGAAATGCTGCTCGGGCGGGTGGCGCGACAGGTGCATAAAGTTGTTGAGGTTGAAGGACTGGATGTCAAAGGTTGGGTTATTGGTGAGCACGCCGATGGGGTTGTCGTAGACCTTCAAGCCGTCGCGCACCGACTCCACAGTGATGGACTTGTTTCGGTCCGAGATGATCCAGTGCAGTGGCGAGAGCGGGAACGCCTCGCTGAACGAAATATCGACGAGGTTGAACGCGCGCAGCTCTTGCCTGACCTGGTCCACCGTTTCGAACTTGCCCAGGATCCATGGGATGAACTCAAAGGGTGTGATATTGGTCTGGCCAGGGGCTTCGGGCTTGTAATCGGCATTGCCGGGGAAATTGAGCCCCGCCATGCTGAGCCCCTTCTCGTTGGTCGCGTCGTAGTACAGCGGATAGCCATCCGAGATGGTCGCCATGCCGATGATGGCGTGGTGCGTGTCGAGCCTGGGCATTCTGCGGAACTCGAAGGGGAAGTTGCGCGGCGTGACCGTGACCGTCTCGTTGTAGGAGAACTCCAGATCGAGATTGCGGCCGAAATAATGGTCTTTGGTGGTGTAGTTGGCGCCGGTGCACATCTGCCGATCTCCCGTTCTGCCGACCGCGACGGGCCTGCAGTGCCTGTAAATAGATCAAAGGCTTACTGGTTTTTCTCAAACTCGGCCTGGAATGCCGTGCGGGCATTGTGCAGGCCATCGACGAATTGCTGCCAGGAAGCGTCGGTCGCGGCGCCCAGCCGGTCGAGTTGTTCGCGACTTTCCTGCAGCCGGGCTTCCAACGCTGCCTTGCGCGCGTCGAGCCCGGCCTTGGCGCCTGCAGCCGCATTGGCGACCGATTGGTCGAGGTCCTCGATTTCCTGCCTGAAGGCGGCTTCCTGCGCCTCGGCCCGCGCGATGAATACGGCGCGGCGAAGGTCGTGATCAGCCGTGGCGGCGTCATAATAGGCGGCCAGATCGGTCTCGAAGTCGTCCCAATGGGTGGCGAGCGCACTGCCCAGCCGCTCGGTTTCCTCGCGGGTCCTGGCGTCCGTGGTGGCCAGCGCCTCCTCGAGGGAGCGCTGATATTCCTCCCGCACGGCGCGCAGCTTGTCGAGTTCCGCTTCGGCCTTGGTGCGCGCGTCGCCCGCGAGTTGTTCGGTGTTTTGCTCCAGAACGGTGATGGCGGCATCCATCTCCTGCAAATGGGCTTGCGCCCAGCGGATGGCGCGGTGCGCTTCATCAGGCTCCTCAGGCGCGGCTTGCGTGGTGGCGGGGGTGGCATTGTTCTGCCCCACCGCCAGCGGGGACAGGGCCAGCGAGCCCGCAAGGACGGTCACGAGCAGAGCTGCAGATGCCTTGGACGTCAACATGGTGGTTCCTTCCGGTCAGGGCTCTTGCGTGCAATCAGAGATCGGCAGCTCGGTGCCACCGCGCCAAAGTCTGGGCGACTCTTGGATGGTGCGGGCATGCACGCCTCATTTCACCGTGAAACTAGCCCGTCGCGGGTGCCGCAAATTGAGCAAAGTCAATAATGGGGCTTTTTCCCAGGGCCGCGCTGTCGCTTCATGCCTTTGAAGCCGGAAAGGCTTTACGGCAAAAAAAATGGGCCGCCGAAGCGACCCACTTTCCTGGTTTTATGGAGACGTCGAGCCTCAGAACGGGATGTCGTCGTCCATGCCGCCGGACTCAAAGGCCGGGGCGCTCGGGGATGGACGGCGGCCGCCGCCACCACCCCCATTGTCGGACTGGCGGGCGCCGCGGAAGCCGCCGGGCTCGCCGCCCCCTGCCCCTTCACCCTCGCCGCGGCCGTCGAGCAGCGTCAGGTTGGAGTTGAAGCCCTGCAGCACAATCTCGGTGGAGTATTTGTCCTGCCCGCTCTGGTCCTGCCATTTGCGGGTTTGGAGTTGGCCTTCGATGTAAACCTTGGAGCCCTTTTTGAGGTAACTTTCGGCCACACGCGCCAGACCTTCCGAAAAGATCACCACCCGGTGCCATTCGGTCTTTTCGCGCCGCTCGCCGGTGTTCTTGTCTTTCCAGTTTTCCGAGGTGGCGATGGACAGATTGACCACCTTGCCGCCGCTGGGAAGATTGCGCACTTCGGGGTCGTTGCCCAGATTGCCTACCAGAATGACCTTGTTGACGCTGCCTGCCATGACATGCTCCGTTTCGCTTTGCTTGGCCTGCGGCCCGCTTGGGTTCTACTTAACGCCCAAAACCGCAGCCGCTCAGCCTTTTTTGGCGTTTTGAACCGGTTTGTGCCGGCTGCGCCTGACCGCTGGACCCCAGTAGATGGGGATTGCCCTTTAACTTCGTTCATCTTATGTTCTCAGCGCAGGGTGAGTCAAGGACGGCCGAAGGGGCCGCTCGGGAGGTGCGCGATGGGGTCGCTACTGACACGCTGTGTCAGCAGCCCTGCGGGATGGAGTGGCTCCAAAGGGGTGAGCGCCTGACCCCGGGGCTTTGTTGGGCGCGTTGACAGCGGGTGCAAGGCCGCCATGCCGACCCTTTGCCTTGCCTGCCCGGTGGTGCGCCCCTATTTGTGAGTTCCCGCCGACCGTCCGGCCGTTATATGCCGACACCTGTCTGGCGCAGCCTTTATGAACATGGATCGTGATGCCCAATCCCAGCCTTAATCGTGAAATCGTGGTGCGCGGCGCGCGCGAACACAATCTCAAGGGCATCGATGTCCGGCTGCCGCGCGACAGCCTGATCGTGATGACGGGCCTGTCCGGCTCGGGGAAGTCCTCGCTGGCGTTCGATACGATCTATGCCGAGGGGCAGCGGCGCTATGTGGAGTCGCTGTCCGCTTATGCGCGGCAGTTTCTCGAAATGATGCAAAAGCCCGATGTGGAGCATATCGAGGGGCTGTCCCCCGCAATTTCCATCGAACAGAAAACCACCTCGCGCAATCCGCGCTCGACGGTGGGCACGGTCACGGAAATCTACGATTACCTGCGCCTGCTGTTTGCTCGCGTAGGCATTCCTTATTCGCCCGCCACGGGGCTGCCGATCGAATCCCAGACCGTGTCGCAAATGGTGGACCGGGTGCTGGAGCTGCCCGAGGGCACGCGGCTTTATCTGCTGGCGCCGATTGCGCGCGGGCGCAAGGGGGAGTTCAAGAAGGAACTGGCGGAGCTGGGGCGCAAGGGCTTCCAGCGCGTCAAGATCGACGGCGAATATTTCGAGCTCGAGGATGCCCCTACCCTCGACAAGAAGTTCAAGCACGATATCGAGGCGGTGATCGACCGGGTGGTCGTGGGCCCCGACCTCAGCGGGCGCTTGGCGGAAAGCTTTGAAACGGCGCTCAAGCTCGCCGACGGCATTGCGTTGGTGGAACTGGCCGACGAAACCGATGAGAGCGGCAAGCCGCGCCAGATCACCTTTTCGGAAAAGTTCGCCTGCCCGGTGTCCGGCTTCACCATTGCCGAGATCGAGCCGCGGCTGTTTTCGTTCAACAATCCATTTGGTGCCTGCCCGGTGTGCGACGGGCTGGGGACCGAGCAGAAGATCGATCCGGGCCAGGTCGTGCCCGATTCAAGCCTGAGCCTGCGCGACGGGGCGGTGCTGCCCTGGGCCAAGACTTCGGCGCCCTATTACCTGCAAACGCTGAGCGCGGTGGTCAAGCATTTCGGCGCCTCGACCGGGACCGCCTGGGCCGACCTGCCCGACGAGGTGCGGCAGGCGGTGCTCTATGGCACCGGACGGACGGCAATCGAGTTCGTTTATGACGACGGCTTGCGGCAATACAAGACCACCAAGCCCTTTGAAGGGGTGATCGGCAATCTCGAGCGGCGCTATAAGGAAACCGAAAGCGCGGGGATGCGCGAGGAGATCGAGAAATACATGTCGCAGGCGCCATGCGTGGCCTGCAACGGGTATCGGCTCAAGCCCGAAACGCTCGCGGTAAAGATTGCGGGGCTCCATATCGGGCAGGTCACCGAAATGTCGATCCGCGCCTCGGACGAGTGGTTTGCCGGGCTGATGGGGCAGCTGACCCCGAGCCAGAAGCAGATCGGCGAGCGCATTCTCAAGGAAATCCGGGACCGGCTGACCTTCCTGATCGATGTGGGGCTCGATTACCTCAGCATGTCGCGCAATTCAGGGACGCTGTCGGGTGGGGAATCGCAGCGCATTCGCCTTGCCAGCCAGATCGGCTCGGGGCTGACGGGCGTGCTGTATGTGCTCGACGAGCCCTCGATCGGGCTGCATCAGCGCGATAATGCGCGCCTGCTCGATACGCTGCGGCGGCTGCGCGACCTCGGCAATACCGTCATTGTCGTGGAGCATGACGAGGATGCAATCCTGACGGCCGACTATGTGGTCGATATCGGCCCGGGTGCCGGGGTGCATGGCGGCCATATCGTGGCAGAAGGCACGCCCGACCAGATCCTGGCGCATGAGGACAGCCTCACCGGCAAGTATCTGTCGGGCCGGATGGGCATTGCCATTCCGGCCGAGCGCCGCGAGGGCAAGACCGGCAAGTATCTTTCGGTGCGCGGCGCCACTGGCAACAACCTCAAGGATGTGGATGTGGATGTGCCGCTCGGCATGTTCGTGGCCATTACCGGGGTGTCGGGCGGCGGCAAGTCGACCCTGATGATCGACACCATGTATACCGCTATCGCGCGGCGCCTTAACGGGGCACGGGTAATGCCGGCGCCGCACAAATCGCTGACCGGGCTCGAGCATCTCGACAAGGTTATCGACATCGACCAGTCCCCCATCGGGCGCACGCCGCGCTCCAATCCGGCGACCTATACCGGCGCGTTCACGCCGCTGCGCGAATGGTTTGCCGGCCTGCCCGAAGCCAAGACGCGCGGCTATGGGCCGGGGCGGTTCTCGTTCAACGTCAAGGGCGGGCGCTGCGAGAAGTGTGAGGGCGACGGGGTGCTGAAGATCGAGATGCACTTCCTGCCCGATGTTTATGTCACCTGCGATGTGTGCAAGGGCAAGCGCTACAACCGCGAAACGCTCGAGGTGCAGTTCAAGGGCAAGTCGATCTCGGATGTGCTCGACATGACCATCGACGAGGCGGTGGAGTTCTTTTCCGCGGTGCCGACAATCCGCGACAAGTTCACGACGCTGCAGCGGGTGGGGCTGGGCTATGTCAAGGTCGGGCAACCGGCAACGACGCTGTCGGGCGGCGAGGCGCAACGCGTCAAGCTCTCCAAGGAGTTGTCCAAGCGGGCAACCGGGCGCACGCTTTATATGCTGGACGAACCGACTACCGGGCTGCATTTCCACGATGTCGCCAAGCTGCTCGATGTGCTGCACGAGCTGGTGGATACCGGCAATACGGTGGTGGTGATCGAGCACAATCTCGAGGTGATCAAAACCGCCGACTGGGTGATCGATCTGGGCCCCGAAGGGGGCGATGGCGGCGGCGAGATCGTGGCGCAAGGCACGCCCGAAGAGGTGGCGGCGAGCCCACGGTCGCATACCGGGACATTCCTCAAGCAGGTGATGGAGCGGCGGCCGGCCACGGCGCGGCGGGCGGCGGAGTAGCCAGCCATGCGGAGGGCGCATGTCGCGCCTGCCCGATGAGCAGTGGAAGGTGACAGCGAAGCTCGGCATGCTTGGGTTTGTCGCGATTTGGAACAGGAGCACGGGCCATGTTCGTGCGTGCCGTCTGGTGCATCAAGCGCCCTGTCGAGATCAAGCAGGACCGCCGGGAAATCAACCTCCCCTGCCGGCGAGAGCCTGATCCGCTGGGGCTTTGCGGGCCGGAGTTCAACAAAATGACGCGCGGGCTGTTCGACCGCTGAACACGCCAAGCGCAGAATAAGCACCGGCCGTGGGATCTCCATCCCGCGGCCTTATTTCTGATCGAAGCTTTAACCGGAAATGAACGGCGGTGGTTAAAGCCGCGCTTGGCGTGCATGGCTCGTTTGACCAATCACCCACTGCAAGTGTTGCGCGGGATGGCCTAGATATATCGGCGTAGACGCAAGGAGAGATCGAATGGACATCCGCAAGACTTTCAAGAAGTGGGCCGCTTACCAGCAGACCGTCCGTGAGCTTACCGCTCTCGACAATCGCCAGCTGAACGATCTGGGTATTTCGCGTACCGATATCACCCGTGTTGCTCGCGATCATGCCAGCACGCTTTAAGCATTACTGCCCAAGCATCAGGTTTGACATAGACCGAACACCCGCTTCTCTCTGAGATGCGGGTGTTTTGCTGTTCAGGCGAGCCTGCTCGTTTGACAATCAGCTGCAAAGATTCGCCCAGCAATATGGCAAAGCAGGATTGCCGTTCACCGCGATGAACGCCTGCTGAACAAGTGCTCAAGCGCATTTGAGCAGACGGCAGCCCGGCTGCGAGACGCGGCAGTTGCGCTGACGCAGCGGCCTTGTTATGGGCGCTCATGTCCTCATCAGAACCTATCCATATCATTGGCGGCGGTCTGGCCGGCTCCGAAGCTGCCTGGCAGGCGGCACAGGCCGGCGCGCGCGTCATCGTCCACGAAATGCGCCCGGTGCGCCCCACCGATGCCCACCAGACCGAGAGCCTGGCGGAGCTCGTGTGTTCCAACAGCTTCCGCTCGGACGACCATGAGCAGAATGCCGTGGGGCTGTTGCATGAAGAGATGCGGCGCTGCGGCTCGCTGATCATGCAGGCGGCCGACCAGCACAAGCTGCCGGCCGGCGGTGCGCTGGCGGTGGACCGGCACGGCTTTTCGGCCGAGGTGACCAAGGCGATCGAGAGCCACCCCAATATTTCCATCGAGCGCGAGGAAGTCGCCGGCTTGCCGCCAGCGGACTGGCGCAATGTGATCGTGGCGACCGGCCCCCTCACCTCCCCGGCGCTGGCGGAAGCGGTGCTGGAGTTGACGGGTGAGGATGCGCTGGCGTTTTTCGACGCCATTGCGCCCATCGTGCACTACGACAGCATCAACCAGGACATTGTCTGGGCGCAGTCGCGCTATGACAAGGCGGGCCCGGGCGGCACCGGGGCGGACTACCTTAACTGCCCGATGGACCAGGAGCAGTATAACCGGTTCGTCGATGCGCTGATCGAAGCGCCGCTGCATGAGTTCAAGGACTGGGAGAAGGTGCCCTATTTCGATGGCTGCCTGCCCATCGAAGTGATGGCCGAGCGGGGCCGCGAAACGCTGCGCCACGGACCGATGAAGCCGGTCGGTTTGACCAATCCGCGCAACCCCACGGTCAAGCCCTATGCGATCGTGCAGTTGCGGCAGGACAATGCTTTGGGGACGCTGTGGAACATGGTCGGGTTCCAGACCAAGATGCGCTATGGCATCCAGGCCGAGATCTTCCGCATGATCCCGGGGCTCGAGAACGCGCAGTTCGCGCGTCTCGGCGGCCTGCACCGCAACACTTTCCTTAATTCCCCCAAGGTGCTGGGCGCCGATCTCAAACTCAAGGCTGATCCGCGGCTGCGCTTTGCCGGCCAGGTGACGGGCGTTGAAGGCTATGTGGAAAGCGCGGCGATCGGGCTGCTGGCCGGACGCATGGCGGCGGCCGAGGCACGCGGCGAGCAGTTGCCTCCGCCCCCGATCACCACGGCGCTGGGCGCACTGCTCGGCCATATCACCGGCGGGCACCTCGAAACCGAAGGCTATAGCGGAGCACGCTCGTTCCAGCCGATGAATGTCAATTTCGGGCTGTTCCCGGAAGTGACGGTGACCAAGCCCGAGGGCGCGGGGCGCTGGCGCGGCAATGACAAGGTGATCGCCAAACGGCGCATGATCACGGCGCGGGCGCTGGACGATCTCAAGAGCTGGGCATGACGAACGAGGCGCTGCAAGCCTATCTGCATGAGCATATCCCGCTGTCGCGGGCGATGGGGGTGCAGGTGGTGGCGAGCAGCGCCGAAGCCGTGACTTTGGGCGCGCCACTCGCGCCCAATATCAATCACCGCGATACGGTGTTTGGCGGCAGCGCTTCGGCGGTTGCGACGCTTGCCGCCTGGTCACTGCTGCATGTGAGGGTGACGGCGCAGGGGTTGCCGAGCCGGCTGGTGATCCAGCGCAATAGCATGGACTATCTGCACCCCGTTGCGGGGGACTTCACCGCCACAGCGAGCCTCGGGGGCGACTGGGCGGCGTTTACGCGCATGCTGGCGCGCAAGGGCGTGGCGCGGATCGCGGTGCGGTCACAGGTGGAGTTTGCGGGCGAGGTCGCGGGGGTGTTCCGGGGCGAGTTTGTGGCGTTTGGCGGGGAGCGGGAGTAGCTTTAGCCACAGCACCGGTGCACCTGGCCCGGCATCTCAAGATGGGCCCCGGCTCAAGG
The DNA here is from genome assembly GCF_058133665.1 of Devosia sp. Z11_6. NCBI lineage: Bacteria > Pseudomonadati > Pseudomonadota > Alphaproteobacteria > Hyphomicrobiales > Devosiaceae > Devosia > Devosia sp. Z11_6. Next base: position 428,124 of record NZ_JBYUNQ010000004.1, on the reverse strand, counting down.
CCGGGGTGACAGCTGGTGGGTGGGGCGGCGTTCGGGGCTTGCTCTTACACCCTGAGGAGCCAGCCATGCTCCTGCACCCGGGGGACGCCTAGCGGTTGCGAAAGGTCCACCAGGAGAGGCGGGCGATTTTCTGCCAGTCGGGCAAGTCAGGGGGAATCGCGAAGAGACCCTCCCCTGAGCTGTTGATGCGCTCGAGCTGGGCGCGCAGCGTGGTGAGCGGGGCAAAGGCGGGGCGCAGATTGCCGGGCAAGGCAGCGATGGCGGTCTCAGCCTTGGCGAGGTGGTCGGCGGCGAGTTCGGCGACCTGGCCGAGGGCGGCGGCAAGGCCTTCGCTTTCGGTGCCGGTAAAGATCTCGCTTTCGCGCACGCCATTGGCGGCAAAGATGGTCCAGGGCAGCATGATGCGCCCTTGCCGGGCGAGGACGCCAAAGGCGCGGCGGTGGCCGATCAGGGCGTGGGCAACGCCGAGATGACCGGCCGCGTCGCCGGGCTCGACCAGTTGGCCGTTGTTGAGGATCATCGCCGCGAGCTGATACAGGGTCGAGGCGGTTTCGCCGGCATAACCCTCAAAGCTTTCAAGATCAGGCATGGGATCGTCGTAGAGATCGAAACGCCGCGCGCCCAGCAGGCGCTGCAGGGTGCCGGCGGGGATGGCGTAGCGCTCCACGGTTTGCAGCAGCGCATCGGCAACGGGGTTTTGCCGGAGTTCGCCGTGCCCTTCTCCGCTCAGAGCGTCATTCCACCACTGCAGGCGAATCTCGCCGGGCGCGGGATTGGAGACGCGCTCACGAATGGCGGCGACTTCGGCGCTGAAGGCATAAAGCGCGGTGACGGGGTCGCGGTGCTCGCCCAGCACCAGGGTCGAGAGATAGCGGTCGCGGTCGAGTTCGCGCAGGCTCGTGGCGGCATGCCTGAAGCTTTGATTGCTGCCAGTCGCCTGGGCCTGTGCCATCACCGGACCCGGTCGACGGCCAGCAGCGCGGCGCCAACGGCGCGTTGCTCGGCGAGGAGCACATTATAGGTGCGCACCGCGCCCCCGGTGGCGATGGCCTCCACGATGATGCCACGCTCGCGCAGGGCTTCGCGGATGCCGCGGGGCAGCCCGAAAATGTCAAAGCCCAACCCGATCAGCAGAACATCGATGGCGTCGGCCGCGGCAAAAACCGGAGCGAGGCTTTCGAGCGTGATGTCACCGGGCTCGGTGACTTCCCAGGCGTGCATGCCCGTGGGCAGGCAGAGGAGTGAGCCGCGATGGGACAGGTCGGCAAAGCGGAACCCGCCTTTGCCATAGGCATCAATGCCGACCTGCTGCGGGTAAAAGCCGCTGCCGCGCCCTTCCTCCGACATGGCCTCAGACAGCCGGCTCGTCGACGGGCTTCTTTTCGGCCAGATCGGTGCGCTCAGCCCGGGACTTGAGGCCGAAATTGATCAGGATTGGGCCGGCAACGATGATCGAAGAATACATGCCCACCAGCGAACCGAAGGTCATGGCGATGGTGAAGGAGCGGATCACTTCCCCGCCAAACAGCACCAGTGGAATGAGCGCCAGGAACACGGTGAACTGGGTGAGCGAGGTGCGCACGATGGTCTGGTTGATCGACAGATCAATCAGCTCAGGCATGGGCATGCTCTTGTACTTGCGCATGTTCTCGCGGACGCGGTCCGAGATCACCACGGTTTCGTTGAGCGATAGACCCACCAGGGTCAACACCGCCGCGATGGAGGTCAGATTGAACTCCAATCCGGTAATGGAGAACAGACCGATGGTCATGATGATGTCGTGCGTGGTGGTCGTGACCGCGGCCATGGCGAACTGCCATTCGAAGCGGAACCAGAGATAGAACAGGATGGCCACGAGCGCGATGATCACGGCGATCGTGCCCTTCCAGGCCAATTCGCTCGAGACGGTGCCACTCACCGCTTCGGTGCGGCGCACTTCGTAGTTCTCGGTGGCGAGGGCGTCGACGACCTTCTGGACCGCGACCTGATCGGCATCCTGGCCGCCTTCCTGGGCCTGGACGCGCACCAGCACGTCCTCGGGCGTGCCAAAGCCCTGCACCTGCACTTCGCCGAGGCCTAGGCCCTCAAGCAGCTCGCGCACCTGCCCAACATCGGCGGGGCCGCCGACATGCTGAATTTCGATCGCGGTGCCGCCCACGAAGTCGATGCCGAGATTGAAGCCTTTGAAATAGGCCGAGCCCAGCGACAGCACCGATGCGACCAGCGAGAAGGCGATCACATAGCGCGAGATCTTCATGAACGGGATCTTGGTGCCGTCCGGAATGAAGCGGAAGTGCTGGATCTTGAGGGTCTTGGGGCGACGCCAGTTGTACCACAGGCGCACGAAGTAGAGCGTGACCGTGTAGGAGGTAAAGAGCGAGGTCACGATGCCGAGCGCGAGGGTGACGGCAAAGCCCTGCACGGGACCCGAGCCGAGGAAATAGAGCACCACGGCGGCAACGAGCTGGGTCAGGTGCGAATCGACAATGGTGCCCCAGGCGCGCTCGAAGCCCGCATTGATGGCCTGCAGCGGGGTCTTGCCCGCTTTCATTTCTTCGCGCATGCGCTCGTAGATCAGCACGTTGGCGTCCACGGCCATGCCGATGGTCAGCACAATGCCGGCGATGCCGGGCAGCGTCAGCGTGGCGCCGAGCATGGACAGGGCACCAAAGATCAGGACGATGTTGAGGATCAGCGAGATGTTGGCGAAGACCCCGAACAGCCCATAGGCGATCACCATGAAAGTGATGACGAGGACGGCGGCAACAATACCGGCGGTCAGGCCCGAGCGGATGGAGTCGGCGCCAAGGCTGGCGTCAACGGTGCGCTCTTCGACCACATCGAGCGAGGCGGGCAAGGCGCCGGCGCGCAGCAGCACGGCAAGATCGCTGGCGCTCTGGGTGGTGAAGCTGCCCGAAATCTGGCCGGTGCCGCCGGTGATCGGCTGCTGGATCACGGGCGCGGTGATGACCTGCTCATCGAGCACGATGGCAAAGCGCTGGCCGACATTGGCCGAAGTGATCTGGCCAAAGGTCAGGGCGCCATTGGTATCGAAGCGGAAGGAAACGACCGGAATGCCGCGCTGCTGGTCGTAGCTGGGCTGGGCATCAACGAGCGACTCGCCGCCAAGGGCCACGTCTTCAAAGATCAGCTCGGCGCCGCCATCCTGGCTGGGCAGGATCATGGTGCCGGCGGGCAAGCCCTGGGCTTCCGCCTGGGCAGCAGTCAGGCCGGGATAGACCATGTGGAAGGTCAGGCGCGCGGTCTGGGAAATGAGGTTCTTGAGGCGCTCGCTATCGCCGAAGCCGGGAACCTGGACAAGAACGCGATTGGTGCCCTGGCGCTGGATGGAGGGCTCGGTGGTGCCAAGCTCGTCGATGCGGTTGCGAATGACTTCGATGGACTGGGACACGATCGAAGAGGTGCGCTCGGCGATGCCTTCGCGGGTCAGCGAAACGGTGAGCTTGCCATCGGGGGTTTCGCCAAAGGCCAGTTCGTTGACGCCGCCGGCCGCGAACATGGAATTGCTGACGGTGTTCTGCAGGCCCTGGAGGGCGTTGCGCGCCGCTTCGAGCTGGCTGGGATCGGTCAGCTCGATGACGAGGCTGTTGTTGGCGGCATCGGTGGTGATGAGATTGCCGATGCCGTTCTGATTGGCCAGGACGTTGCGCACATCACGGCGCAGGCTTTGCAGCCGTTCGGACACGATGCCTTGTTCGTTGACCTGGAGCAGCAGGTGCGAGCCGCCCTGCAGATCGAGCCCCAGCACCACGGTCTGCTTCGGCAGCCAGCCGGGCCAGTTCTCCCTCACATTGTCCGGCAAGAAGCTCGGCACGGCAAAGAGAATGCCCAAGAGGGCAACAATGACGATGATAGCGGTACGAACGGGCGAGAACTGCATCAGGTGTCCTAGAGACGAAAAAACCGGGGCAGAGCCCCGGCATGATCCTGCTTAGACGACAGGCTTGTTGTCGTTGACGGGCTCGGCTTTGGTGCGAACATCGGCAACCATGCCGCGCACCAGCTTGACCTTGACGCCCTGGGCGATCTCGACTTCGAGGTCTTCGCCGTCAATGGCCTTGGTGACCTTGCCGATGATGCCGCCAGTGGTCACAACGGTGTCGCCACGACGGATCGCCGAGAGCATTTCGCGCTGCGCCTTGAGGCGCTTCTGCTGGGGGCGGAAGATCAGCAGCCAGAAGATCACCACGAGCAGCAGAATGGGCATCATCTGGATGATGATGTCCTGAATTCCACCACCGGCGACGGGGGCGCCTGCCGCCTGGGCAAAAGCGGGCGTAACAAACATCGGCGAGCTCCTTTAGGTTTTCTTTTCTGGCTTTGCTGGAGAACGGGCGCCTAGCCGATTGGCATGTAGGGCGCGACTGGACGCAAATCTAGGCTGCAGCACTTGCGCCCGGATCAAAATCGCGCGGAGTATACCCGCGGCCCCCTTCCATTGCAAAGGCAATCCGGGAGTCACACATTGCCGCGGCAACAACAAAGGAAGCCCCGTTGACCAGCCAAGACTATCTCGCCGAGATCGCCCAGTCCCTCGCCCGGATCGCCCAAGCCTTACAGCCAAAGGATGCAGGCGTCGACCAGGCGGCGGTGTTGGCGAGCGCTTCGGCATTCCACTGGGACGGTGCTGCCGGGCAGTTGATGCCGGTGCCGCGGGTAAGCCGGGTGCCGCTGGCCATGCTCAAGGGAATCGATGCGGTGCAGGATATCCTGTTGCGCAATACCGAGCAGTTTGCGCGCGGGCATGGGGCCAATAATGCGCTGCTCTGGGGCGCGCGGGGCATGGGCAAGAGCTCGCTGGTCAAGGCCATTCACGCCGACATTGTCGAGCGAACCGATGAGGGCTTCCTGCGGCTGGTGCTGATCGAGATTGCGCGCGAGGATTTGGAATCGCTGCCGGTGCTGATGCGGCGGATCGCCAATGCCGAGGGGCGGTTCATCGTCTTTTGCGATGACCTCAGCTTTGACAGCGGGGAAACCTCCTACAAGTCGCTCAAGACCATTCTGGATGGCGGGCTCGAGGGGCGCCCGGACAATGTGCTGTTCTATGCCACCTCGAACCGGCGGCACCTGATGCCGCGCGAGATGATCGAGAACGAGCGCGCCACTGCGATCACGCCGGGGGAAGCGGTGGAGGAGAAGGTGTCGCTGTCGGATCGATTCGGATTGTGGCTGGGGTTCCACAATTGCGACCAGCCCACGTTCCTCCTCATGGTCAAAACCTATGCCGAGCATTACGGGCTCGACATCGATGAGGAAACGTTGCGGGCGCGGGCGATCGAATGGTCGGCGACGCGCGGGGCGCGGTCAGGCCGCGTGGCGATCCAGCTGGTGCGGACGCTGGCTGGAGAAATGGGCAAGGCGGTATAAACCGCCCTGCCCTTCAAGGAGTCTCCGAAGATGTCAGGCGATGCCTAGCTGGCGAGCAGCGGCATCGGGTCGACCGGGGTTGCGCCCTTGCGCAGCTCGAAGTGGAGCTGGGGCTTGGACACCGAGCCCGACATGCCGGCGGCACCGATGGTGTCGCCGCGATTGACCACGGCACCCTTGGCAACGCTCATCGACTTGAGGTGCGCATAGGCCGAGACATAGCCATTGGGGTGGCGGATCAGGATCAAATTGCCATAACCCTCGACGCCCGAGCCGACATAAATGACGGTGCCATTTTCGGCGGCGGCGACAGCGCTGCCTTCGGAGGCCTCGATATTGATGCCCGTACCCTTGGACGAGGCAAAATCGGTGAGGACGCGACCGGTGACGGGCCAGCGGAACTTGTCATTGCCCGACATGGCCGGCTCGGCGGCGGGCGCGGGAGCGGTGGCCGTCTTGGTGGGCGCTGCCGGTGCCGCCGCGGGCTGGCTCGGAGCGGCGGGTGCCGCAGCGGTTGGGGTCGGCGTCGTGGGCAGAGTGGCGATGGTGGTGGCGGCAGGCGCGGCAGTCGGTGCAGCGCTGGCCAGCTGGGTCACTGGAGCGGCTGGCTTGGCCAGATCCGAGCGGCCCGGAATGATCACGGCCTGGCCCACAACGATCTTGTCAGGCGAGGACAGGCCATTGGCCTGCACCAGGGCCTGGGTGGTCACGTCATAGCGACGGGCGATGGTGTAGAGCGACTCGCCGCTGGCAATGGTGTGGGTGTAGGCGCCATTGGCACTGGCGGCGGGAGCCGTTGGGGCCGGAGTGGCAGCCATCTGAGGCCGCTGGGCTGCAAGGTTGGACGGCGGAGCGCCCATGGCAACGGCGGGAGGAAGGGGAGCGACGGGGGCAAGGCTGGTCTGGGCTTGCATGGCGGGTTGTGTTCCCATTGAAGACTGTGAACTCAGTACTGGAAGGTCTTGGGACTGCACGGACGGCATCGAGCCCGTCGGCGCAACCGGCGCCATTGCGGTCATCGGTTGTGGGTAGCCTGAGGGAGGCGAATTCCAGCCGCCGCCACCGCCGCTAACGTTAGCGGGGGGCACGAACGAGCCTTCGGCAACCCGGGTGGACGCGCCCAAGCTCGATGGCATGGGCTGGTTGAGCGAAGCCGGCGAGGACTGGCCCACAGAACTGGTGACCGTCGAGTCACCAAAGCTGCGACTACCCAGGCTCGAACAGCCAGAAAGCGCAACCGCACCGACCACAAGGCCTCCGATCGCGACGGCATTCTTTAAGGCCCGGCGGGATACGCGTGTACTCATTATTCTCATCCGTACGCGGCTACTCAACACGAGTTTGAATCTAGGCCGGTAAGGTAAAGACGAGTTTAAAGCCGTCGCGATTTGCATAAAATCCGAACGGGTTTTGTGTTCGGTAAGGTTAAGGCGCGGAAAGGCCGCTCAGCCCTGGGCGAGCGTCAGCGTTCCGGCGATGCGCAACAATTCGGCGGTGTCGGTTTGCTGCAGGCCCAGTGGGGTTACGGTTACCGCATGGCCTTGGCGCAGCTGCTCGAAATCGGCGGCTGGATCCAAGGGCATGGGAGTTTCGGGAATGGCGACGAAGAACTTGCCGGGATTATCGCTGGCGTAATAGCGGAAGGGCGAGCGCGAAAAGCGCTGATGGCGCACCACGGCGAGGCCGCTGACCGCATCGGGGGCGCAGGTGGGAAAGTTGACGTTGTAATAGATATCGCGCGGCGGGGACGCAGCGAGAATTGCCCGGGCGGCAGCGGCGCCATAGCGCCGGGCATTGGACCAATCGATGGCGTGGCCCTGCTCGTAATTGATGGCCTGGCTCATGGCGATGCCGACAGCCCCCTGGAGTGCGCCTTCGCGCGCGCCCCCGGCGGTGCCGGAGCAATTGATGATATCGCCCAGGTTCTGGCCGGCGTTGACGCCGGAAAGAACGAGGTCGGCAGGGTGATCGCCCAGGAGGTGGGTCATGCCGGCCACGACACAATCGGCGGGCGAGCCGCCGACCACGGCAAAGCGGCGGGGCCCGCGCTCGTCGATGCTGAGTTCGCGCCCGAGGGTGAAGCGGTGCCCTGCCCCGCTCTGGTTGCCATCGGGCGCGACGATCCAGACATCGTCGCTCAGTTCGCGGGCGATGGCGGTCATCACTTCGATGCCCGGCGCATCCACACCGTCGTCATTGGTGATGAGGATGCGCAAGGCCATTATGGACGTCCGATCGTGGTGAGGCCGCCCATATAGGGCTGGAGCACAGCGGGAATGGCAATGGTGCCATCTTCCTGCTGATAGTTTTCCATGACGGCAATAAGACAGCGGCCTACGGCCGTGCCCGACCCATTGAGGGTATGAACGAAGCGCGGCGCCTGCTTTTCGCCGGCGGGACGATAACGGGCATCCATGCGGCGGGCCTGGAAATCGCCGCAGACCGAAACCGAGGAGATTTCGCGATAGGTGTTCTGGCCGGGCAGCCAGACCTCGAGGTCATAGGTGCGCTTGGCGCCAAAGCCGATATCGCCGGTGCACAGGTTCATGACGCGGTAATGCAGGCCGAGGCGCTGCAGCACGGTTTCGGCACAGCCCAGCATGCGCTCGTGCTCGTCGACCGAGGTTTCGGGCGTGGTGATCGAAACGAGTTCGACCTTGTTGAACTGGTGCTGGCGCAGCATGCCACGGGTGTCGCGACCCGCCGAGCCGGCTTCGGAGCGGAAGCACGGGGTGAGCGCAGTGAAGCGCAGGGGCAGTTCTTCCTCGCTGAGGATCGCTTCGCGCACGAGATTGGTGAGCGGCACTTCGGCGGTGGGGATCAGGGCGAGCCGGCTGTCGCCATGCGGGGTGAAGAACAGGTCTTCCTCGAATTTGGGGAGCTGGTTGGTGCCAAACAGCGCCTCGTCCTTCACCAGCAAGGGCGGCTGCACTTCGAGGTAGCCATGCTCGGTGGTGTGCAGATCGAGCATGAACTGGCCGAGGGCGCGTTCCAGGCGGGCCAGCTGACCCTTGAGGACAACAAAGCGGCTGCCCGAGAGCTTGGCGGCAGTTTCAAAGTCCATGGCGTCCATGGCTTCGCCGAGCTCAAAATGCTCCTTGGGGGCAAAGCTCAGGCTCGGCTTTGGCGCACGCACCTGCGCGGCGGTTTCGGCGGTGCCGTTGCGGCCGAAATATTCGACATTGCCGGTTTCGTCGGTCCCATCGGGCACATCCTCGAAGACGAGGTTGGGCAGCACCGAGAGAGCGTTGCGAAGCTCAAGCTCAACGGCGCGCTCTTCGGCTTCGCCCTGAGGGATGAACTCCTTGAGGCCGGCGACCTCGGCCATCAGCGCGGCGGCCCTGGCTTCGTCCTTTTGTGCCTTGGCCTGGCCGATCTGCTTGGACAGGGTGTTGCGCTTTTCCTGCGCGTCATTGAGGCGGGTGATGATGTCGCGGCGGCGATCATCAATGGCCAAGAGATCGGCCGCGCGCACAGGCACGCCCTTGCGGCGCGACATGCCAGCATCAAAGGCTTCGGGATTGGCGCGGATCCATTTGATATCGAACATGGCTAGAGGGGTTGCACCCCACCTCTTCAAGGGTTTTCGGGACGCGGAGGCTAGCCGCCAGCAGATGCGGCAGGCAGGCCCCAAGCGGGTCGGTCAGTTGCCGGCGATCAGGACGACAGTCCGCTCGCCCGAGCCGCTTCGGCCGCAGCGCGGCGCCGCTCGATCATGCGCACTGACATGATCGAAAGCTCGTAGAGCAGGTACATGGGCACGGCAAGACCGATCTGGGAAATCGGATCTGGCGGGGTGATGAAGGCAGCAAAGATCAGGATGCCCACAATGGCGTAGCGGCGGCCCTTTTTGAGCATGTCGACATGGACCAGATCGATCTGAGCCAGGAGCGTCAACACCACGGGCAGCTGGAAGCAAACGCCGAAAGCCAGGATCAGAGTCATGGCTAGGCCGAGATATTCGGAGACGCTGGTGAGCATGCGGATCTCATCGGTCTGCATGCCCGCAAAGAAGTGCAGCGCCATGGGCAGGACGACGAAATACACCATGCAAGCGCCCAGAATGAAGAAGATGGGCGTCGCGATCAGATAAGGGATAAAGGCGCGGCGCTCATGCTTGTAGAGGCCGGGCGCCACGAACATGTAGATCTGGCTGGCGATAAACGGGAAGCCCAGGAAAATGGCACCGAACAGCGCGAGGTTCAGCTGGGTGAAGAAGAATTCCTGGGGCGCGGTATAGATCAACTCCAGATCGCCGGGATCGGAATAGATCGAGCGATAGGGCCCAAGCAGAACGTCGAAGATGTTGCCGGCAAACACGAAGCACAGCATCATCAGGGCGACCACGGCGATCGCCGAATAGATCAGGCGCTTGCGCAACTCGACCAGATGCTCGAGCAGCGGGGCTTCGCTGCCCGCCAGCTCGTCTTCAGGCTCGGGTGTCGTGCCTTCGATCTTGAGCTTCTCGTCGGCCATCAGCTGTTCTCAAGCGGCGTTGGAGCTGCCGGGCTATCGGCAGGCTCGCCGGGAAGCGCGGGCACTTGTTCGGTTTCGCTCGGTTTCTTGGAGCGCTTGCGCGGCTGGCGGGGCGTTGGGGCCGCCGGCGAATCGGCAGGCTCGGTTGGCAGAGCATCGGGCACTTCGCCCTCAGATGCCGCCTTCTTGGTGCGCGGCTTGCGCGTCTTGGGCGTGGCCGGAGCATTGAGGGGCGCGAGTTCGGTGGTGGTGACCGGCGCGGTAGGGGCTGGGGTGGCTTGCACAGGCGCCTCAACAATCTGAGCGGGAGGGAGCGGAGCGGGCGCCGAAGCAGTCGCCTCGGCGGCGGGCGTTTGGATGCCAGCGGCAGCGCGTATCTCGTCGACCACGCTTTCGGCCGCCGGATCGGCAGGCTTGATGATCCCGCTGGGCTTGGGCCCGGTCGGGGTCATAGCGTTGAACTCACGCCGGATTTCTTCGCTGGTCTTTTTAAGCGGCGCGGTGATGGAGTTGCGCAAATTCCGCACCTCGTCGAGCCCCGTCGTCTTGTTGATCTCGCGCTGGAACTCGTTGCCCATGCGACGGATCTGGCCGACGATCTTGCCGACGCGCTGCATCACTACGGGCAGGTCCTTGGGGCCAATGACGATCAACGCCACGACCCCGATGACCAGCATCTCTGTCCAGCCCAAGCCGAGCATATAAGTATCCTTGCCTACGAACGCGTCGTCTAAACGGACCCGATGACCGGGACCTTAGAGCTCGCGGGTCTTTTCGGCTTCGCGGGCTTCGATATCAGCGGTGGTGGTGACCCGGTTGACCGGCTTGTCATCGTCGTCGCGCATGCCTTTCTGGAAGGCTTTGATGCCGCTGGCGACTTCACCCATCATGCCGGAAATCTTGCCACGGCCAAACAACAGGATGACCACAACGGCCACAACGAGGATGCCCCAAATTCCTGGCGCGTGCATATCAATCTCCCTTGAACTACGTCCATCGCGATAGCCTGACAGATATAGCGAGAAATAGGTTTAATCGCGGGCAAACACAAGAACGTGTTGCTGATTGCACACCCCGTAACGCCGCAGGCGACTATTGCTCAGCGGAATCGAGGTCTTGCAGCGGATCTTCATCCTCGTGCAACGGGCCATCAAAGGGCAGGCGCAGCGAAGTTGGCGGGCGCGAAACCAGCAGCCCTGCCCCCTTGAGGTCTTCGATGCCAGGTAGATCGGCGAGGCTTTCCAGCCCGAAATGGTCGAGAAAGGCTGGTGTGGTGCCATAGGTCACCGGGCGACCGGGAACCCGGCGGCGGCCGCGCAGGCGAATCCAGCCGGTTTCGAGCAGGATGTCCATGGTGCCCTTGCCAACGGCGACGCCGCGGATTTCCTCGATCTCGGCGCGGGTGGCGGGCTGGTGATAGGCGATGATCGCAAGGGTTTCGAGCGCGGCGCGCGACAGGGTACGGCTCTCCTCCTGCTCGGCGCGGAGCAGGAAGGACAGGTCGGGCGCGGTGCGAAAGGCGTAGGCATCACCACGGCGGACGAGATTGACGCCGCGGCCGGCATAATGGCGGGCAAGCTGATCGATTGCGGCCTCCACATTGGCGCCTTGGGGCAGATGCGCGCCCAGCTGGGCCGCTGTCAGCGGCTCGGCCGAGGCGAAGAGCAGCGCTTCGAGGATGCGCAGCGCCTGATCGGGCGCGAGGGAATCGTGGTTGGTCAAGCGCCCTCCCCGCTCCGGCGGCGGAGCATCAGCGGGCCAAAGGTTTCCTTTTGGCGCAGCTCGATCTCGCCCTGGCGCACCAGTTCCAAGCTCGAGGCAAAGCTCGAGGCGCGGGCGGTGACCCGCTCGGCGGGATCATCGATATAGGCGGAAAGGCAGGCGTCGAGGCTGACCCAATCGCCGGTTTCGCCCACAAGAATGCGCAGCCGGTCGCGCGCATCCTGGAGCGACCAGACGACGCGGATGCGGGGCGAATAAGCGGGCGGATGGACGCGCTCGCGCTGGGTGGCATAGGCCTTGAGCAGATCAAGCAAGCTCGTGTCCCAGCGGGTGTGGCGGGCGATCTCGACGGGCTCTGGATCGCCGCGGGGATGCACCGCAATGCCGAGGCGCGGCCGATCGCGCAGGCGAGTGGCGGCCTGGCGCATGGCTTCGAGGCGACGCAGCCGCCATTGCAGCCGCGCAGCCATTTCGGCGCCACTGGGCGCCTCATCGGCAGGCGCTGCGGGCAGCATCAAGCGGCTCTTGAGATAGGCGAGCCAAGCGGCCATCACGAGGTAATCGGCGGCGAGTTCGATGCGCTGTTCGCGCTGCTCTTCCACAAAGGCGAGATATTGGTCGGCCAGCTGCAGCACGGAAATGGCGGCAAGGTCGACCTTCTGCCGGCGGGCCAGGTCCAGCAGCAGATCGAGGGGACCCTCGTAGCCGTCCAGATCGACATGCAGCACCGGGCCGTGGTCGGGCTTGGGGTCGAGCCAATCGGTGGCGATGCTGCTGGTCATAAAAGGTTCTGCGGGTGGCTGGGCGCGCAAGCTGGCGCCTCAGCCGATCAAGGTCAAGCGGAGCCGGCCCGCAGCAAGGCGATACGCACGACTAAAGCGTGAAGCAATCGCCGCCGGCCGATTTCAGGCTGGAGCAGAGCTGGTTGGCATCGGCGGTGGAGTTGGCCGGGACGCGAACGCGATAGAAGATGCCCCGTTCGCCCAAATCGACGCGCTGCACTTCGAGATTGGCCCCCTTGAACAGCGGGCCGTACTGGTTGGCGATCTGCAAGGCGCTTTGGCGGGCGGCTTCCTCGGTGCGCTGCGACGAGAGCTGCACATAAGCCGGCGCGTTGCTGAGGGGCGTTGCAGCGCTGGCCTCGATCACGGTTTGCGTAGCCGGGGGCTGAGCGGCAGCCTGCGGCGCCGGTGCGGGGTCAACCAGCGCATTGACCGGCGAAGTTGCGGCCGGTGGCGGCGCGAGGTTGGTGCCGCCCGCCGCAGCAGCTGGCGCTGCAGCGGTTGGCCGGGCGGTGAAAGCGGGACGATTGAGCGGCACTGGCGCGGTCTTGCCCGGGATGGGCGCACCGCTGACGTCAACAGCGGGAACCGTGGAGCCAGGCACAACGGGGGTGACCGGTGGCCCCGCGGGGACTTGCGCCTCGGGAGGGGCGGCAGGCGTTGCAGGAGCAGCGCCGCCCGGCGGAGGAGCGAGACCGGGCGCGGGATCGGCGCCAAGGCTGCCCAGCAGGCTCGGCTCGGCGGGATTGGCGCCCGGAACTTCCGGGACATTGGGCCGGTCCACCGGCAGCATGGCGCTGCCGGCGACACTGTTGTCACCGCTGACAATGGTGCCGTCCGGACGAACCGTAACGGTACGGACCTTGCGATTGACCACGCCTTCAGGCTCGGGCGCAGCTGCCGGGGGCGGCACCTGGGTGACTTCGTTGACATCGGCCTGGTCGCGCGACACCAGCTGTTCTTCGGCGCCGGGCACGACGCCATCGATCTCGTTGAAGATCACCGATTGCTGGGGGGCAGCGGATTCATCGACCGGAGGGGGCTCTTCCTTGACGGGGGTAGCGTCAGCGGTGAGCAGCGGCGCAGGACCGCTGTCGCCGTTATTGCCAAGCACCCAGTAAAGGCCGCCACCGGCCAGCAGGAGCAGAACCAGCGCGACGCCGGGACCAATAAGGGCGCGGCTCCAAGCAAAGGAGCGCGGGGCCCTGTCCGCGCGGTCGGGCTTGACGCGGCGGACGCGCGGCGGCTTGGGCGCACGTTCCGGCTTGGGTGCCCGCTCGGCCTTGACGCGGCGGCCACGGGGCGCGGGTTCAACCGGTTCGGGATCATCCACCCAACCCACTTCCGCCCCGGTGGCGGCGGCAGCGGCGAGGATGGCCTCGTCGGCGCCAGAAACAACGCGCTTGCCCGTTGGCTGAGGCGGCAAAGTGGGGGTCGCAAGGCTGCGCTGCGGTGTCGCGGGCGCGGGCCGAGGGGGCGGAGTTTCCATATCCACGCGGGCAGCGCGCCCGATCAGATCTTCGATGTCCCTGATAGGATCACCCGAGGCGCCGGACTGGGGCGTACCCCGCACCGGCGCTGCGGCAGCGGATGGCAGTTCGCGCTCAGGTGGTGGCGGGCTCACGGGTGCCGGCGCGGGCTCCGGAGTGCGCGACATATTCACCGGCGGCGCGGCCCATTGCGAAGCGGATGGCGGCGGGGCCGAAGGCGTTGGCCGCGTCGCACCCATGGAGGGCTCGATGCGGGCGCCCGATTGTGGCTGGCCCGGCTCGCGGCCGGTCTCGGGCTCGACGCGGGACTGGGTGCCCGGCATCACCACGTCGGGCGCTTGCCCGGGCGAAGGTTCGTCGCGGGTTTCGCCAAACAATTCGGCGGCGATCAGATCGCCAATGGAATCGTGCTCGGGCGTCGGCACGGGATCAGCAGCGGGAGAAGTGGAGGCAGCGAGCGGCGCCGACGCTGCCGGCTGAGCCGGTGCCGTGGGGGTGCCAAAGCCGAAGTCAAAATCAAAGGGGTCGTGGCGCGGGGCCGGCTCGGCTGCGGCGGGCTGCGCGGGAGCAGTCGGCTCCACCGGCTCAGGGGGCGTGGGTGCTGCGGCCTGCGGCCGAGGCTCAAGGCGGAACTGATCGGGCGCGGGCTCGGTGCGCGGTGCTGGGGCCGGGGTGAAGCGGCCGAAATCATAGCGCGACGGCGATGCCGGAGCGGCTGGCGCCGCCGGCACAGGCTGGCTCGGCTCAGGCGCATGGGCGCCCGGTACGCGCACGCCAGCAGCCGACGCAGCCGGTGCGGGCGCAGGCGGAGCGGGTGGAGGGCTGGGCTGGGTCGGCGTGGCATCTTCGGCCATGAGACGCGCGAGTTCAGCGATCAGATCATCAGGGGATGTGGACTGTGCACCCATTGGCTGCGGTTTCGCTGTCGTTATTGGAGCAGCGCCCTCTAGGTTCCTGCAATAGCCGAAGCCCGGCTATTGGCGGCGAGACAACATAGTATTACGCCCGAATTATGAAAGCTCCTCGGGCGCAGACACGCCCAGGATCGCCAAGCCGTTGCCAAGCACCTGACGAACGGCATCAACAAGCGCGAGCCGCGCCAATGACAGCATTGGATCTTCAGCGTTAACAAAGCGTAAGCGCTGGTCTTCATTGCCCTTGGCCCAAAAGCCGTGGAAGGCCGCAGCGAGCTCATGCAGGTAGAAGGCAACCCGGTGCGGCTCGTGGGCAACTGCGGCTGCGGCAACAGAGCGCGGCCAGGCCGCAAGAGCGCGGATCAGCTCGAGATCGGCTGGGGAATCGAGGCGATCAAGCTGGGCAGTCGCGAGCGCTGCCGGTGACACATCCATTTCTGGCAGGTCGCGCGCAGCGGTGCGGAACACCGAGAAGGTGCGCGCATGGGCGTATTGGACATAGAACACCGGATTGTCGCGGGTCTGCTCCTTGACCAGCGCAAAGTCGAAATCCATGGCCGCATCGTTGCGCCGGAACAGGAGCATGAAGCGCACGGCATCGGCGCCCACTTCCTCTACGACGTCGGCAAGGGTCACGAGATCGCCCGAGCGCTTGCTCATCTTGAACGGCTCGCCGTTCTTCATCAGCCGCACGAGCTGGCAGATCTTGACGTCCATATCGGCGGCGCCACCGGACACGGCCTTTACGGCGGCCTGCAGGCGCTTGACATAGCCGGAGTGATCGGCGCCCAGCACATTGACCATGTGCTTGAAGCCACGCAGATATTTGTTGCGGTGATAGGCGATGTCGGCGGCGAAATAGGTGTAGCTGCCGTCTGACTTGACGAGCGCACGATCGACGTCGTCGCCCCAATCGGTAGCGCGGAACAGGGTTTGCTCGCGGTCTTCCCAATCCTCGGGGGTCTTGCCCTTGGGCGCTTCGAGCCGGCCCTGATAGACCATGCCCTGCTCGCGCAGCCATTCGAGCGTGGTGTCGATGTCCCCGCCCTGCCCGTGCAGCGTTTTTTCGGAAAAGAATACGTCGTGGTGGATGTTGAGCTTGGCCAGATCGCCCTGGATCAGTTCGAGCATGGCGACAAGGACGCGATCCTTGACCAGTGCGAGGGCTTCGGCTTCGGGCATGGCGAGCAGCTTGGGGCCGAATTCGGCGGCCAAGGCCTGCCCTACGGGGACCAGATAATCGCCGGGGTAGAAGCCCGAGGGGATCTCGATGGTTTCGCCCAAGGCCTCGCGATAGCGCAGCAGGGTGGAGCTGGCGAGCGTGTTGATCTGGCTGCCGGCGTCATTGATGTAATATTCGCGCGTCACCTCAAAGCCCGAATAGGCCATGAGCGAGGCCAAGGTGTCGCCAAAGACCGCGCCCCGGGTGTGGCCCACATGCATGGGGCCGGTGGGGTTGGCCGAGACATATTCGATGTTGACCTTTTCGCCCTTGCCCAGGGTCGAGCGGCCGAAATCGGGGCCGAGCTCGGCGACCGAGCGCAGCACCTGGAACCAGATGGCGGGGGCGAGCCGAAAATTTATGAAGCCGGGGCCGGCCACTTCAACCGAGTTGACGTCGGTATCGGCCTGGAAGTGCTCGACGATGGCATTGGCCACTTCACGCGGATTCTTGCCCAGCGGCTTGGCCACGATCATGGCGGAATTGGTGGAGAGATCGCCATGGGCGGGATCGCGCGGCGGCTCCACGACGATGCGCGCCAGCAGCTCGGGGGCAAGATCGGGATAGAGCGATGCCAAAGCATCGGCCACTCGTGCGGCAAAGAGCGCGAAAACGTCCATGATTCAACCTGACAGGGAATATAGGGCCGGGTTAACGGAATTCCGGGCGAGCGTCAAACAGCCGGGCATATTCATCGAGGGCATAGGGGTCGGTCATCCCGGCGATGAAGTCGGCAGTGACGCGGGCAAGCTCGGCCTGAGTCGGCGCGGCGGCGGCGAGAGTGCCCCAGCGCTCGGGAAGATCCCGGGTCGCAAGATAATGATCAAAGAGGGCCGCGACCACGTCTTGGCTTTGGCGCACTGGCGCCATGACGCTGGGGTGACGATAAACCTGCTCGAAGAGGAATTGCTTGAGGCCCTGCACCTGCGTCGCCATGGCTCGGGAGAAGTTGACAAGGGTCGTGCCGGCATGGCGCACATCCTCGGCGGTCTCGATCCCCGCGGTGGCGATATTGGCGGAGGACGCGGCGATAACATCCTCGATGCTGGAGGTGATGAGGCGGCGCTGCACTTCATGGGCCTGGCGCTTGGGGCTTACCTCGGGATAGCGGGCGCGCACTTCGGCGACCATGGGGCCGACCAGGGGAACGGGCGCGAGGGCATCGAGGGTTAAGAGGCCGGCGCGCAGGGCATCGTCGATGTCGTGGGCGTTGTAGGCGATGTCGTCAGCGACGGCCGCCGCCTGGGCTTCGAGCGAGGCGAAGGTGGACAGGCGCAGATCGGCGCTGGCGGGCAGATCATCGAGGCCAGCGGGCAGGCCCTCAAGCGCATATTTGCCAAAGGGGGTGCCATCGGCATTGATGAGGGGGCCGTTGTGTTTGAGGATGCCTTCCAGGGTTTCCCAGGTGAGATTGAGCCCGTCATGCTCAGCATAGCGGTTTTCGAGGCGGGTCACGACGCGAAGCGCCTGAATGTTGTGGTCGAACCCACCCCAGGGCGCCATCTTGCTCTGCAACACCCGTTCGCCGGCATGGCCGAACGGGGTATGGCCCAGATCATGGGACAGGGCGACGGCTTCGGCGAGGTCTTCGTCGAGCCTCAGGGCCCGGGCGATGGAGCGGGCCATCTGGCTGACCTCGAGCGTGTGGGTCAGCCGGTTGCGGAAGTGACGGCCCTCATGGTGCAGGAACACCTGCGTCTTGTGCTGCAGACGGCGAAAGGCGGTGGAATGGATGATGCGATCGCGGTCGCGCTGAAATTCCGAACGGGTTGGACTGGGCCCGGTGCCGTAAAGACGGCCTAGGGATTGTTCGGGTTTGGAGGCATAGGGCGCGGTGTCGCTCATCGGTGATCGCAGGGCTCTTTCCAATTGGCCCAAAGGTTCCTATTTTAGCCTGACCGTTATGTCCCCCTAAAACGGCATGGAATCGCAAATGTCAGCTATCGCCCTCGCTCCGGAAGTTGTGCTCACCGATCGGGCCGCCAAGCGCGTGTCGCGCATCCTCAGCAAGGAGCCGGACGGCACGGTGCTGCGTATCTCGGTCGCCGGCGGGGGCTGCTCGGGCTTCCAGTACGAGTATAACCTCGTGCAAGAACAGCCCGCGGCCGACGACGTCGTGCTGCAAAAAGGCGATGCGGTGGTACTGATCGATGCCATGAGCCTTGAATTCATGGGCGGCGCCGAGATCGACTTTGTGGACGATTTGATCGGGCAAGCGTTCCAGATCCGCAATCCCAATGCCGTGGCGTCCTGCGGCTGTGGCACGAGCTTTGCCGTTTAAGCACTTGCGATTGAGCTGATTTCGCGGTGATCGTTTCTTCCTCAGGGGGAGAATCGATGTGCCAATAGCCGAACGCCTCGACGCCACGATCAAGCGCGCCATCAGCGACAATCGCATTGTCGGGGCTGTGGTGATCGCCAAGGAGCGTGGACAAACCATCTACGAGAACGCGCTGGGGCTGGCCGACCGGGAGGCCGAGCGCCCCATGGCGCTCGACACCGTGTTCCGGTTGTCCTCGCTGACCAAGCCTATCGTTGCCACAACGGCGCTGGCGCTGGTGGATGCCGGGCTGCTCGAGCTTGAGGCGCCGGTGAGCCGGTATCTCCCCTATTTCCGACCAAAGCTCGCGAGCGGCGAAGGCGCCGAGATCACGATCCGGCAGCTGTTGACCCACACATCGGGGCTCGGGCGCGAATATGTGCTGTCGGAGACTGATCTGGCGGAGTCGGCCGTGCAGGCGGTGGGAGGCAATCGCTGGCACTTGTCCCTGGACGAGAACATGGAATTGCTTGCCGGCGTGCCGCTGCCCTTTGCGCCCGGAGCGGGCTGGGCTTATGGCCAATCCACCGATCTGTTGGGCGCGGCGGTGGCGCGGGTCACGGGAACGACGCTGGGTGAGGCGGTGGCGCGCCATGTGACCGGACCGCTGGGCATGAGCGACACGGTGTTTCTGCTGCCGCAAGGAGAACCGCGGCTGGCGGCGGCGTATGCCGACAATCCCGAGCATGGCGAGCCGCCGGTGCTGATGGGCGATCCCCATAGCGTCCCCAATCCCGCCGGTACGCTCACGACATTCTCGCCCGGGCGCATCTTTGATGCCAAGGCCTATCATTCCGGAGGCAGCGGGATGGCCGGCACGGCGCCCGACTTCATGGTGCTGCTCGAAGCCCTACGCACCGGGGGCGGTGAAGTGATCAAGGGGGAAACCACGGCGGCGGGGCTGGGCAACCAAACGCCGCAACTGGAGCATGCGAGCGGGCCGGGCTGGCAGTTCGGCTATTTCGGGGCGTATCTGGTTGATCCGATCGCTGCCGACAGCCCGTGTGCCGTGGGCACGATGCGCTGGGGCGGGATTTATGGGCATAGCTGGTTCATCGATCCGGTGGCGGGGCTATCGGTCGTGGCCATGACCAATACGGGGCTCGAGGGCAGCGACGGGATTTTTCCCCTCGATATCCGCGACGCCATCTATTGGCCGACCTGAGGGCGGTTGCGGTGCGCGGCGTTGCGGACTAGCTTTCGCGCGCCCGCAAGGAGTTGACCATCGCATGCGCATAGCCACCTGGAACATCAATGGCATCAAGGCTCGTTTGGGGCTGCTGCTGCAATGGCTGGAGCAGGAAAAGCCCGATATTGTCTGCCTGCAGGAGATCAAGAGCGTCGACGAGGCTTTCCCGCGCGCCGAAATCGAGGCGCTGGGCTACAATATCGAGACGCATGGACAAAAGAGCTGGAATGGCGTCGCCATCCTGTCACTGATGCGCTTTGATGAGGTGACGCGCGGCTTGCCGGGCGATGACGAAGACGAGCAGGCGCGGCTGATCGAGGGTGTGTTCTCGGTCGCGTCAGGGGCCATTCGCGTGTGCAATATCTACCTGCCCAACGGCAATCCGGTGGATAGCGAGAAATTCCCCTACAAGCTGCGATGGATGGAGCGGCTG
Organism: Devosia sp. Z11_6; assembly: GCF_058133665.1. Classification (NCBI taxonomy): domain Bacteria; kingdom Pseudomonadati; phylum Pseudomonadota; class Alphaproteobacteria; order Hyphomicrobiales; family Devosiaceae; genus Devosia; species Devosia sp. Z11_6. The sequence goes on along the minus strand of NZ_JBYUNQ010000004.1, from coordinate 408,185 downwards.
ACGGCCTTTGCCGAGGAGCGGCTCAAGCTCGAAGAACCGTTTATAATCCTGGGGGACTATAATCTGATCCCCGCCCCCATCGATGCGCATCACCCGGAAAACTGGTGGGGCGACGCGCTTTACCGGCCTGAAAGCCTTGAGCGGTTCCGCACGCTGGTCAACCTGGGGTTCACCGATGCCCTGCGCGCGATCACGGCCGAGCCGTCCTATACGTTCTGGGATTTCCAAGCCGGCGCCTGGCGGCGCAACCACGGCATCCGCATCGATCACCTGCTGCTGTCGCCGCAGGCTGCCGACCGGCTCGACGATGTGGTGGTGCACAAGGATGTGCGCGGCTGGGACAAGCCGAGCGACCATGTGCCCGTGGAAGGCTGGTTTACCTTCTAGCGCCGCTCAGAACGAGGCGAATTGCGGGGCAACGCTGGCGGCCAGTGAACCGGCTTCGGCGCGCTGCTCGGGCGTTGCCACCGACATGGCATTGCTGACCAGTTTGTTGACCCAGACCTCGTCGGCCGTGCCGGCGACCCGGGCCTGCGCCAGGGACAGCCACATCAAGCCTTCGACCTGCTGGGGCACGAGCCCGGCAACGCCGTGGAACAGCAGATCGCCCAGATGGGCCTGAGCCGCGCCATGGCCCTTGCGGGCGGCCAGCGAAAACCAGCGGGCGCTTTGCAAAGGGTTCAGGCCCAGTTCATTTTCATCGAGATACAACAGGCCAACGCGATATTGCGCATCCGCATCGCCAAAATAGGTGGCGGCATGGAGGAGCAAAGCATGGGAGCGATCGGCGTCGGCCTTGATACCGGCATCGGGCAAGCCGTCGCGGAAATAATCGCCGATCTTGACGAAGGACTGCGCGACGATGTCGGACTCCACGCCCTTGGGGGCGGCATCGGCATGCTGGTTGGCAATCTGGGCGAAATAGCCAAAGGCCTTGACCGGATCCCGGGCGACGCCCTCGCCGTTCTCATACATGGTACCAAGCTGCCACATGGCCATAGGCTGGCCAGCGGCGGCCGCATCCTCGAGCGCGGCGACGAGGTCGTCGCCCGACACACCGCCCCCTGCCCCGTCGAGCATCTTGGCCATATCCAGCGCTGCATCTGCCGCAGTCTGCGCCTGCGCGGGTACCAGCATCGCCAAAGCGAATACCGCGCCCATCGCGACGGAGATCAGGGAATGTTCCCCCATGATCCGCATCTCACTCCTTTCGCCCACTCCAAGGTGGACGTCGTCGAACCATGGCCCGAAACCGCGGACCAATCCCCGCATGCTGATCAACTGGGAACCGCGATCCCCTAGGTCAACGCCCATGCCTGTCATGACTTGCTTCATACCCAAACATTGTGGCGGGAAATGTCGCTAAATCGTTGCATGACGATGTTAATGCAGTGAATCAACTGCGCTGTTGCGCAATAAGCACAAAGCAGGAATGCGCCTAATGCTTGCTGAGCAAAATCGCATGTGTTTGGAAGCAGTAAGGTCGGGTGGCGCAGAGTTTGATTCAAGCCCTTGTGCCGCGGACAAGCAGGCTCTCGGAGCGAAATCGGACTAGAGCCAGCGCCTTCTGCGCATCCACCCAACAATCACCAGCGCCAGCACCAGGAGCATGACACAAACGCCCCAAAAGGCGTGGGCACTTTCGGAGAAGGGAATGCCCGCCACATTCATGCCGAGCACACCGGTGAGCAGCGTCAGTGGCATGAAGACCGCCGTGACGGCGGCAAGAATCAGCATGGTGTGATTCATCTGCTCGGCGCGCGCGTCGGCCAGTTGCTCATGGACCAGAACAGCACGCTCTGAAAGGGCGGCGAGCTCCTCGCCAATTCGCCCGGTTCGTCCCGAGGCTTCGCGCAGGCGCAGGCGGTCCTTGGCGGTGAAGAACGAGAGGTCCTCGATTTCGAGCGTGTTGAGCACGTCGCGTTGCGGCCAGATCAAACGGCGAAAGCTGATCAGGGTACGCCGCAGATGCGCCAGCCGGCTACGCGACTTTGCCCCATTTTCGGAAAGCAGCTTTTCTTCAATCTCGTCCAGTCGTTCGGCAAGGCGCTCAACCAGCGGCTCCAGCCGATCAGCGGCCCGCAGACCCAGCCGCGCAATCAGGTCCGCCGGGCTGAGGGGAGCGTGGTGAGAGGCTTCCCATTTGGACACACCAAGAAAGTCGATGATGTTGAGTTCGGAGGCGATGATAACGCGGCCGCGCTCGATCCATAAGGTCAGCAACTGCCGGCCGATATCCTCCGGCTCGGCACCAGGCCGGGCGACCCGCAGGACGACCAGCGCCTTGTCTTCCAGCACCGTGCAGCGGGTGCGGGTGCTGGGCGTCGTCAGCAGGCCGGCATTGAAGTCGCCGAGGTCGGATTTTAGCCAGGCGGCGAACTCGGGCGACTTGGGATTGCCCGAGATCAGCTTGAAACCCCGGCTTGGCACCATTGGCTGGTCGCTGCTGGGGCCTTGGCGGCCAACCCCTCCCTTGCCGTCAAAGACGAGCACCGTGCCCACGCCAACCAGACCGTTCTGGATGGCGCGGGCCGTCGGCTCGGGAGGCTGACCATCCATCGCGGTCAGCTGAGCCGCTGCAGGGCGTCGCCGATGCGGCTGCGGCGATCGGCGGCCGCCTGGCGACGGGCCTTTTGTTCATCGATTACCTCTTCGGGCGCCTTGGCGACGAACTGCTCATTACCCAGCTTCTTGTCGATCTGGGCGACTTCGGCGTCGAGCTTGCCGATTTCCTTTTGCAGGCGGGCCTTTTCGGCGGTGATGTCGATGAACTCGGCCAGGGGCAGCGCCCAGGTGGCTTCGCCCACGACGAACTGCGCCGATTCGCCGGGCACGTTGCCTTGCGGGCTGATGGCCTCGAGCCGCGCGAGGCGGGTGATGAGGCTGGTACCGGCCACGAGGCGGCGCAGCGTGGTGTCGTCCGCGCCAATCACAGCCAGCTGCAGCTTGGCACTGGCGGGCACGTTCATCTCGCTGCGCACCGAGCGGATATTGGTGATCACCTCGATCAACCAGCTGAGCTCGGCATCGGCCGCAGGATCTTCGAGACCATCGAGCTCAGGCCAGGTCGATAGGATCAGCAGGTTGTCGCGCGAGGGGCCGAAAGCGCCCGTCTCCGCCCACAGCTCTTCGGTGACGAAGGGCATGAAGGGGTGCAGCATTTTGAGGATCTGGTCGAGCGCCCAGGCGGCCGTGGCGCGGGTTTCGGCCTTGGCGCCCTCATCGGTGCCCATGAAGACGGGCTTGGCGAATTCCACATACCAGTCGCAGAAGGTGCCCCAGACAAAGTCATAGGCCGAGTTGGCGGCTTCGTTGAATTTGTAGTCCTCGATGCCGCGGCGCACCGCAGCGACGGCACGGGCGGTGGCACCAACGATCCAACGATTGAGCGGGAGCGTAGTGGCCTTGGGATCGTAACCCTCGACCCGGCGGCATTCGTTCATCTCGAGGAAGCGCGCGGCGTTCCAGAGCTTGGTGACGAAGTTGCGATAACCCTCGACGCGGTTGATCGAGAGACGGATGTCGCGGCCCTGTGCGGCCATGGCCGCGAGGGTGAAGCGGGTGGCGTCGGCACCATATTGATCGATGAGCTGCAGGGGGTCGATGACGTTGCCCTTGGTCTTGCTCATCTTCTGGCCCTTTTCGTCGCGGACCAGGGCGTGCATGTAGACGGTGTGGAAGGGTTCTTCCTTGAGGAATTCGAGGCCCATCATCATCATGCGGGCGACCCAGAAGAAGATGATGTCAAAGCCCGTCACCAGCACATCGGTGGGGTAGTAGCGCTTGAGCTCGGGAGTTTCGTCCGGCCATCCGAGGGTCGAGAACGGCCAGAGGGCCGAAGAGAACCAGGTATCGAGCACGTCTTCGTCGCGCTTGATCGGGGTGGGCGCGCCATAATGGGCGTCGGCCTGGGCCTGGGCTTCGGCTTCGCTCGAAGCGACAAAGGCGTGGTTGTCCGGGCCATACCATGCGGGAATTTGGTGACCCCACCAGAGCTGGCGCGAGATGCACCAGGGCTTGATGTTTTCGAGCCAGGCGAAATAGGTGTTTTCGTATTGCTGGGGCACGAATTTGGTGCGGCCCTCGCGCACGGCGGCCAGCGCCGGCTGGGCGAGGATATCGGCCTTGACCCACCACTGGTCGGTCAGGAAGGGCTCGATGACGACGAGCTTGGATTTCTCGTCATGGGGCACCATGATCTTTTTGTCCTCGATGTGATCGAGGCCACGAGTGGGATTTTCCTCGGCGAGCGCGGCGAGATCAGCGACGATGCGCTTGCGGGCGTCGAAACGATCCAGGCCACGATAAGCGGCGGGGATGAAGGGCTCATCGACGATGGCGCCGCGCGTCGTAAAGACGTTGATCTGTTCGAGGTTGTTGCGAACGCCGACCTCGAAGTCGTTGAAATCGTGGGCGGGCGTGATCTTGACCGCGCCGGTGCCGAGAGCGGGGTCGGCATATTCATCAGCAACGATGGGGATGCGTCGCCCGACCAGCGGCAGATCGACGAACTTGCCGACGAGATCGGCATAGCGCGGATCTTCGGGATGCACGGCAACGCCAGCATCGCCGAGCATGGTTTCGGGGCGGGTGGTGGCGACGATGATGTAGTCGCGCGTTTCCCATTCGGTGGGCTTGCCCTCTTCGTCATGGGCAATGGGGAACTGATAGGTGACGCCATCGGCGAGCGGATAGCGCAGGTGCCACATATGGCCCTTGATCTCGATATTCTCGACTTCGAGGTCCGAGATCGCGGTTTCGAGGCCCGGATGCCAATTGACGAGGCGCTTGGCGCGATAGATGAGGCCGCGCTTGTGCAGCTCGACAAACACCTTGGTGACGGCGCGCACCATCTGGTCGTCAGCCGAGCCATTATCGCCCATGGTGAAGCGTTCGCGGCTGAAATCGGCTGACGCGCCCAGCCGCTTGAGCTGGTTCATGATGGTGCCGCCTGACTCGGCCTTCCATTCCCAGACGCGCTCGATGAACTTTTCGCGCCCCATGTCGCGGCGGTTCATCTGCTTGGCGGCCAACTGGCGCTCGACGATCATCTGGGTGGCAATGCCGGCATGGTCGGTGCCGGGCTGCCAGAGGACATCCTTCTTGAGCATCCGGTTGAAGCGGATCAGGATGTCCTGGATGGTGTTGTTGAGCGCGTGCCCAATATGGAGCGAGCCGGTGACATTGGGCGGGGGAATGACGATGGTGAAAGTTTCCGCACCGGGTGCGGCCCCTGCCCCGGCGGCAAAAGCGCCAGCCTCGAGCCATTGCTCGTAGATGCGTCCTTCAACGGCGCCGGGCTCATAGCTCTTTTCAATCATAGCGTCACTCGCAACAACAATGACCCGCCAGTTCGCACTGAGCGGGCCGTCTCTAAATCTGTCGGTGTATCAACCAAATGCGCGCCGGATGGTCAACAGCGGCGCGCGCAAGGGTGCATCAACTTACTCGCCGCGCGAAACGCGGGCAATCTCGCGCTCAACCATGCGCTCGACCACGGCGGGCAGGTTTTCGTCCAGCCACTCCTTCAACATGGGGCGGAGCATGTCGCGCATCAAGGACTCGATGGTGAGCCCGGCATTGCCAAGGCCAATGGCGTTGAGCTTGGTGATGGAGCCGCGCACAGCAGCCTTGGTGGCGGGCCCAAGCAGTTCTTCGGCGAAATCGCTGCTGAGCGTGGGATCGGGCAAGGCTGCAGCCTGGGCACTTGGCGCCGCGGGCCGCGGCGGCTCGGGCACACGTACGGTTTCGGCACGAGCGGGCTCAGGCGTGGGACGTGCATCGGAGCCAGGCACACGCAGCGGCGCAGCGGTCGCAACCGGGCGTTCCTCGGGTTCCTCGGGCTCAAAGCTTACGGGTTCGGGTGCGGCCAAGGGGGCCTCCTCTTCGTCTTGAGCATCGTCCTGGCGAACGGACGGCGTTTCAGCGAGCATGCTCTCGAAGCTGAACGGGGATGGGGCCTCTTCGGTTCGCTGCTCGATGATCTGGGCGGGGGACAGGGCCAGGGGCTCGGCGTCCTCGAACTGGTCATCAAGGTCGATGGGTGCGGGGGCGCTATAGGCTCGCGCGAAAGCGGAGGCGGGCTGCATTGGCGCGGGCGCGGCCTGAGCCGAGGAGCGTCGCGGAAGCCCCGCCGCATCATCATCGGCGATGATCTGGCGGATGGACGACAAGATCTCGTCCATGGAGGGTTCTTTGGGTGCAGGCTTGTTCATGATGGGCCTCTCGCTTGCGCTGGACGAGGGCTGCTCGCCGGCGCAGCCGCATGATTCGTCAACAACACATTAACTCCGGGCGCAGCGATGGGGAATCACCCGCGAGGCCGCCCGGAGAGATGTCCCCTAAAAGTTGTGGCCGAGCACTGCCCAGCCACCAGAACTTGTTGCGATGCGCCTGGACCTACTCGTCCTTGACGACCCGCAGCTCCTGCCAGACATCTTCCACTTCCTGAGTGTAGTTGACGGCAGTCTTGGTTTGCACCGGCAGGCCAAGATCGCCCGCGGTCAGGCGACCGATCGAAGCGAGGAGCGAGAAGGTGGCGATGACCTTGCTGCTCGAAGCATTGATCAGTCCTTCGCGGGCGCTGATCAGTTCGGCCTGGGCATTAAGGACGTCGAGCGTGGTGCGGGTGCCAAGATCGCGTTCCTGGATCACGCCATTGACCACTTCCTGGCCAGCCGAAACGGCGGACTGGGCCGCCTGGATCTGGGCATCGGCATTCTGGATGCCCGCCCAGGCCGAAATCACGGCTTCACGGATCTGGTCATAGATGGACATGGCGTCAACTTCAGAGCGGATCTGATCGAGGTTGGCCTGGCGGACGCCCGAACCCAGGGCACCACCGGCATAGATCGGCACGCTGATGTTGAGGCGCATCTGACCGCTGACGGCTTGGGGAGTGCCTTGTCTGGAAGTGCCATCGCTGGCGCCGATGCTGCCGGTGACATCGATCGTGGGACCAAAGGCACCCTGGGCGGCATCACTGCCAGCCTGGGCGGCGCGGATCGCAGCCTTGGCGGTCAAGATAGCGGGGTGACCGCTTTCGGCTTCGGCAATGGCAGACTGCAGCGAATTGGGGATCAGCCGGGCAAAGCTGTGCGAGCTTTGCAGGTCCCGGGGCGCCTGGCCGACATAGCGCTGGAAGGTGGCTTCGCTGACTTCAAGGCTGTTGACCGCGGCCTGATAGGCGGCCTGACCCTGCGCCAGACGCGCATTGGCCTGGGCAACGTCGATCCGGGTGCCCTCGCCCACTTCGAGCCGATCGCGAGCCGAAGACAGCTGGGTGTTGTAGAAGTTGACGTTTTCCTGGCGCAGGCCGACCAGCTGGCGGTCGCTCAGCACCGACATATAGGCCTGCACCACATTGAGCAGCACGTTCTGCTCGGTGTTGCGGATCTGGTATTCTGCAGCCTCCGCACCGGCGCGCGCCGCTTCGATCTGCGCTTCGGTCTGGAAGTTGTCGAAAAGGGTCTGGCTGTAGGACAGCCCGGCATTCAAGGAGGTGCTGTCCTGGAACTGGCCGCCTGCAATGCTCCAGTTATAGGTGCCGTTGACCGATGCACCGATGGTGGGGAGCTTGCGGGACTTGGCCTGGACGATATTCTCGGCCCGGGACTTGGCGTCAAGCACTGCCGCCTGCAAATCGGGCGCATAGGAATATGCTGCGGTCAGCGCCTGGGTGATGGACTGCGCCTGCGCGGCGGTCCCACCCATTGCCAATGCAATAGCCAAGGCGCTCGCGGTTAATCTAACGCGTATGCTCATCGCGCGCCTCCAATACTCAAAAAAACTGTACGCTGCACAGCCGCGGCAAACAACCGGCGGGCAAGAGCTAGCACGACAAGGTGCACGAATCGTTGAAACTCGTGCTTTGAACGCAACACTCCAGACACCTCAAAACACGAAGTTTTCTTCGGGTTTGGCGAGCCAGAGCGGCGGCAAATGGGCGTTGAACTCGGCCCGCGCGGCGACGTTGCTGCCGGTGCGAACAAAGAGGTGGGCTACCGCCACGCCTCGATCGCGAATCAAGGCGACCATGCGCCCGTGATCACGCAGCAGCGGATAAAGGTTCTGGGGCGCGGCATCGAGCGTGCCCTCAACGATGATGACGTCGAAATCGCGCCCTGATAGCTGTTCGGGTCCGCCGGCCAGTATCTCAGCATTGGTAATGCCAAGCTCACCGAGGGTCGCGGCAGCCAATTGTGCCAGGCTCTCATCCTCCTCCAGACCTACCACCGAAGCGGCAAGGCCAGCCAGAACTGCAGCCGAGTAGCCGGTGGCACAGCCGATATCGAGCACAGCGTCCCCTGGCTGGACGTCGGCAAGCTGGGCCATGCGGGCAAAAGTGAGTGGCATGGAAAGGAAGCGCTGGCTGTTTTCGCCGAGTGGCTGGATGTCATCGATATAGGCGACCGGCTGGCGCTCGGGCGGAACAAACAGTTCGCGCGGCACGTGGCCCATCTGAGCCAAAAGGCGCCGGTCCACCACGCTGTTGGTGCGCAGCTGATTCTCCACCATCTGCTTGCGCGCGCGTTCGTAATCGGTCATCGGCTCGACGTCCTGGCAGGTGATATGCCGGACGTGAATATCCCTGCCTCGGACCGCTGGCAAGCCGCTGGTTTTAACCACGACCGAAAGAATGGTTAATTTTTAGTTAATGTGTCCGGATCGAGCCGTTGCGCCACAAGGGACCCCGCAGGGGAAGCGTTCCAGAGCTTTGGCGAGACGCTACTGTCCGCACCTAGGTGAGCTCAGGGGGCCAGGGAGAGTATACAGCCATGCACAGTGCAGATGAATTGTTAAGGGTAGGAACAATCCAACCAATCAACTTAACCCTTTCTTGGTGACGGTGCAGCGACATGGTCCAGGCCCGCGTTCAGGAAGTGAGTTCGCAGTTGTGACCGGTGAGTTCATTTTCGCGCTGTTGAACCCAGCATTATCGGCAGTTTTGGGGCTAACCTTCCTGCTGCTGTGGCGCCTGCGACCCAACCACGATTACCTTTGCGTTCTGGCGCTGGCCTTTGTGTGCTGCGGAGCGGCCTTTGTCTCCAATGACTTCCTGCAACACTGGGAGGGACCGGGGCTTCGGATCGCGGTTAATCTGCTGCTCACGGTAGCCGTGGTGCGCTTTGTGTGAGCGCCATGGTGCGTGTTGGCGCCCCGGTGCCGGTTGCGGCCTTTGCCGCCACCAATATGCTCGGGGCGGTGTTGTTCCTGTGGTTCTTACTGGTTGCCCCCTCAACGGAAGGGCGCATCTATACGGCAAACACCACCCTGGCGATCATGGGTGCCGTGACAGTATGGCAATTGTTGCGGGCGACACCCAAATCAGCGGTGGACTGGTTGTTTGTCGGGCTGGGTGGGCTCCTGGTTACCCTGGCACTGGCGCGCCCGCTTGCCACCGTGGCGCATGCGCTCGACACCAATGCGGGCGGCTCGCTGCAGGCCTCCGATTATTGGGCGACGGTGCAGGCCATGACCCCGGTGCTCGCCACCACGACGGCCCTGGCATTCTTTGCCGCCTGGACGGTGCGGGCGCTGAGCGAGTTGCGGATGGAGGCCGACCGCGACCACCTGACCGGATTGCTGAACCGGCGGGGATTTGATGCCGGCGTGCACGCCGCAATGGCGGCCCCAGGCGCGGGACGAGCCCAGGCGGCAATCATGCTGGTCGACATCGACAACTTCAAACAGGTCAATGACAGCTTTGGCCACATTGCGGGCGACAAGGTGATAGCGGCGGCGAGCAGGGTGCTGGCCAGCTTCGGGCAGACCCCATTGGTGGGCCGGACGGGGGGCGAAGGATTCGCTTTGTTCTTTCCCCAATGCCAGCGCAGCGAGTTGCTGGCGATTGCCGAATCCATCCGCGCCGCATTTCCGCGGGTCCAGATCGCGGGCATGCCCGACGACTATCCCCTCAGCATCAGCATTGGCATCCACACAAGGCACCAGTCCGAGCCACTCTCGGCCATGGTGGCAAGCGCGGACGAAGCGCTTTATCACGCCAAGACCAGCGGCAAGAACCGGGCCATGATGGCTCCAATCGCGCTGAAAACCGTTGCCGCCGCTGGGTAGCGGAAGTCACCTGTCATCGAACTGAAGCACAAGGCCGCGGCGAATGCCGTGGTCGCAGACCAGGCGAGACACCATCGCCCGCTCCTTGTCCGCCGCCTTCATCCGCTCCATGGCCAGGCTCACGGCCCGCGACACCGGCAGTACCGGGTGCCTGGAGTTGCGCTCCCGCACCGCCGCCGTGATTGAAGTCTCGACAATGTTGGAGATTTCTCTGCCGTTCATCGCTGCGCTCCGCTGTTGCAGGATACCGGACGAGGGAAACGCGGTGGCGCGCGGTTCCGCAGCGGCCACGAAGTTCAACATCTCTTGACCCGCGGATGCAGCGGCGGCACCGGCCAGTTGACTGCTAATCGCGAATGACGAGCGAAATTGCATCAGCGCTCTTGCGCAAGCCAAGGGGCTAACTTAGAAACCTCGCCGGTGAGGCCACGTGGCGGAGTGGTGACGCAGCGGATTGCAAATCCGTGAACCCCGGTTCAATTCCGGGCGTGGCCTCCAAATCATCATCCCAGGAGCCCGAGCAACCGGCGCCTTGTTGCGGCGCAGCTTGGGCGGTCGCCACTGGGAAGAGCAAGCGTGTCCACCAACACATCAACACAAGACACTGGCTGGCGAATCTATCTGCAGCCAATCATGGCTGGCGCGCTCGCGGCGGTGGTTGGCTATGCCAGCACCTTTACCGTGGTGCTGGCGGCGCTGACCGCAGCCGGCGCTTCGCCCCAGCAGGCCGGATCGGGGCTGTTTGCTGCGTGCCTGGTGATCGGGGTCCTCAACATTGTGGGCAGCGCAAGGCTGCGCGTGCCGGTGAGCTTTGCCTGGTCAACACCGGGCATGGCGTTCTTGCTGACGGCGGGGGCGACCGAGGGTGGGTTCCCGGCGGTGCTGGGCGGGTTCATGGTGGCAGCCGGGCTGATCGTGCTGACGGGCCTGTTCAAACCCCTGGCGCGGCTGGTGGGCGCGATTCCGGCTCCGATCGCCAACGCCATGCTCGCCGGCATGCTGCTGCCGCTCTGCCTGGTGCCGCTGACCGCCGTGGCGGAACTGCCGGCGCTGGCGCTGCCGATTCTGCTGGCCTGGGTGGTGGCGCTGCGTTTTGCCCGCCGCTATGCGGTGCCGATTGCCGTGGCGGTGACGGCGGTCATGCTGGCGGTATCGACGCATCTGGCGCCCGGCTCGCTGGACGGGACCTGGCCTGCCTTGCTGCCGTTGATGCCGCACTTTACGCTCGATGGCGCGCTGCGGCTGGGCCTGCCACTCTTTATCGTCACCATGGCGTCGCAGAATCTGCCCGGGCTCGCAGTGCTGCAGGCCAATGGCTATCACCCGGCGCCCGCGCCATTGTTCACAGTGACGGGGCTGGCCAGCGCCGTTTCGGCGGTGTTCGGCGGGCATACTGTTAATCTGGCCGCGCTGACTGCGGCGATTTGTGCCGGCCCCGAATCCCACCCGGAACCTCAGCATCGCTGGCCCGCGCCAATCGCTGCGGGTGTCGTCTACCTGTTTCTGGGTTTGGCCGCGAGCCTGGCGGCGGCGTTCATTGCCGCTTCGCCGCCCTTGCTGATTCAGACGGTGGCAGGCCTCGCACTGCTGTCGAGCCTCGTGGCGGCGCTGACTGGGGCGCTGGCGGAGGAAGAGGTGCGGCTGCCGGCAATGATGTGCTTCATCACCACGGCTTCCGGCATCACCATCGCCGGACTTGGCGCCCCGTTCTGGGGTCTCGTCGGGGGCATCGGCATGCTGGTGCTGCTGGGCTGGAAGCTGAACCGCAACACAGCGACGCGCTCATGAGCCTCCCCTTCGGCGTCATCATCGCCGGGGGTGCAGGGCAGCGGCTGGGTGGGGTGCGCAAGGCGGAACTGCGCGTCGGCGGGGTGCGCCTGCTCGAGCGGGTGGCAGCCGCGTTCGGGCCTGTCGCTGCGCCCTTGTTGATTGCGACAGGGCCTCATCGAGCGCCGGCTCCGCTGCCGGACGGGGCGCTCGCCGTCCCCGACCTCCCTGCCCCGGTTGGCGGCCCGCTGGCTGGGCTGGCGGCTGCGGTGGCAGCACTGAAGCAAAGCGGCATCGAATCGGGGGTGCTGGTGTCGGCACCGGTGGATACGCCGTTTTTGCCGACCGGTTTTGCCCAGGTGATAGCCGATGCACTGGGGCAGGCAGAGGCGATCTATGCAAGGCATGGGCAAGACTTCTACCCGCCGATTGCCGCGTGGCGGCTGGAGGCGCTGCAATCGCTGCCCGGGGATGTTGGCAGGGGCTGCGCGCCAGCCAGCCTCAAGGCGCTGCACCGGCAGCTGGGTTCGGCGGAACTGGACTGGCCGGCGGGGGAGAGTAATCCCTTCATCAACATCAACACCCTAGCCGAGCTGCTGGCGGCCGAAAAACGCGAGCGCCAACATAATCCACCGCAAATTTCGTGAACTGGTGGCTTAGGGGGTTGGCAAACCAAATCACATTGGTTACACGGACCACGCCTTCGCAAGAAGGCCACCGAATGTCTTCCGCGATAGCTCAGTTGGTAGAGCAAGCGGCTGTTAACCGCTGGGTCGTAGGTTCGAGTCCTACTCGCGGAGCCATTCGTTTTTCAAGGGTCGAGCTTAGCTCCCCACCTACCCAGCACCGCATTGAACCAGTTCGGCGACCACGACATTGTGGCCGATGACGCTGGCTTGCACAGAAAGGCTCCCCGATGAGCGACGGCATGGACCTCGATGGCGAAAGCCAGATCACTTTGACCCGCACCATCGATGCCGAACTGGCCGATGTGTTTGCCGCCTGGACCGATCCGGCACTGATCGAGCAGTGGCAGGCCGACTATGCGGAGTTCGACGCCTTTGAGGGCGGGGAATATCGGTTCGTCACCTATGGCGATGACGAAGACCCCGAAGAGCATGTGGTCAGCGGGGAAGTGCTGCAGTTCGTCGAAAATCAGCGGCTGGTGCTGTCCTGGGTGCACAAGGACGAGGAAGACGAAGAGAACGAGCTGCTGTTCGTGCTCGATATCGTGTTCGAGGCCGCGGGCGAAGGGCGCACGCGGATTACCCTCACCGAGCGGGGCCTGCCCCATGCCGATCCGCAAACGCGCATCTTTTCCATGGAAGCCTGGAGCGCGGCCATGGAGCAGTTGGCCGAAGTGATCGGCTGACGCGGGAACAGGGTTCTAGCGGGGAGCGGCTTGCCAGCATGAGGGCCCACCCGAGCCGGTGCGTGGAGAACAGCTTCCCCCAGTGCACCCTTCTGCCTTGTGACACGTTGGGTGCACACCTACACTAAGCTCTCCCCAACCCGAACGCACACGATCCATGGCCAAGCACAAAGACCTGATTTCCGCTATCGGCAACACGCCGCTGATCCGCCTCAACCGTGTTTCCGAGCTGACGGGCTGCGAAATCTGGGGCAAGGCCGAGTTTTTGAACCCCGGCCAGTCAGTCAAGGACCGGGCAGCGCTGTTCATCATCCATGACGCGGTCAAGAGCGGGGCGCTCAAGCCCGGCGGCACGATCGTGGAAGGCACGGCAGGCAATACCGGCATCGGGCTGACGCTGGTCGCCAATTCGCTCGGCTTCAAATCGGTGATCGTGATCCCCGAAACCCAGAGCCAGGAAAAAAAGGACGCCTTGCGCCTGTTTGGCGCCGAGCTGATCGAGGTTCCGGCCAAGCCCTATCGCCACCCCAATAATTACATCAAGGTTTCTGGGCGGCTGGCCGAAAAGCTGGCGCGGGAGTTGCCGGGCGGCGCGATCTGGGCGAACCAGTTCGACAATGTTTCGAACCGCCGCGCGCATGTGGAAACCACGGGTCCCGAAATCTGGCAGCAGACCAATGGCCGGATCGATGGTTTTATTTGCGCGGTAGGCTCGGGCGGCACGCTCGCCGGTGTAGCCGAAGCCCTGCGGGCGCGCAGTTCGGATGTGCGCATCGGGCTGGCCGATCCCGAAGGGGCGGCGCTTTATAGCTATTACACGACGGGCCAGCTGACGTCCTCGGGCGATTCGATCACCGAAGGCATCGGCCAGGGCCGCATAACGGCCAATCTGGAAGGTTTGACGGTCGACAATCCCTACCAAATCCCGGACGCAGAGGCCCTGCCCTATGTGTTCGACCTGCTCGAGCATGAAGGCATCTGCCTTGGCGGCTCGAGCGCGATCAATATCGCGGGCGCGGTGCGCATGGCGCGTGACCTCGGGCCCGGAAAGACGATCGTCACCATACTTTGCGATTACGGCAACCGCTATCAGAGCAAGCTCTATAATCCCGAGTTCCTGCGAGCAAAGGGACTGCCGGTCCCCCGCTGGCTCGAGGAGCGCCCAAGCATCGACATTTCCTCGGTGCTGGAAGCAGACCCGGCCTGAGCCACTCAACCATTGTGCCCGGGCCGGCGCCTGCTAGATTGACGCCGCAACAGGTTCGGGCACAGCATTGTTTAGTTTAATAGATATTCTCGACATGGTGGCGGCCGATCTGCACCTGATCGCCATCGCGTCCGCACTCATCTACCTCTTGGCGCTGGTTTGCGCTGTGCGCGAAATCATGAATTCCCGCACCTCGCAGGGCTCCATCGCCTGGCTGCTGTCGCTGCTGCTGCTGCCCTTCCCCACCGCGTTTCTCTACCTGATCTTTGGCTGGAAGTTTTTTGACGACTACGCCACCGACCGCATTCGCAACGGGCGTTCGGCGCGGCCGTTGCGGGCCAAGGATTTGTCGCTGATCGACCGGGAAACCAGTGAGCGCTGGCCGGTGCAGAGCAAGGTTTCCGAGGTGCCTTTTCTCAACGGCAATGAGGTGGAACTGCTGATCGATGGGCAGGCCACCTTCGACTCGATCTTTGCCGGGATAGCGCGGGCCAAGTCTTATCTCCTCGTGCAGTTCTATATCGTGCGCGACGACGCGCTGGGGCAGGAATTGGCAGAGCGGCTGATCGAGCGCGCCAAGGCGGGCGTCAAGATCCGACTGCTCTATGACGATGTGGGCAGCACCGGGATGCCCCGGAAGTATCGCAAGCGCCTGCGCGAAGCGGGTATCAGCGTTGCCGGCTTTAACCAGCGGCACAAATTCCTGCGCATGTATGGGCCGAGCCGCATCAACTATCGCAACCACCGCAAGATCGTGGTGGTGGATGGCGAGGAAGCCTGGGTGGGCGGGCACAATGTGGGGGTGGAGTATATCGGCCTCGACAAGCGGTTCGGCCATTGGCGCGATACCCATGTGAAGGTCTCGGGCCCTGCCGCGCTTGGCTGCGCGCTGCTGTTCCGCGAAGATTGGGAATGGGCGACGGGGGAAGTGCTGCCCTCGACGCCCCCCGAAGTGGTCAAGACACCAGGCGATGAATCGGTGCTGGTGATGGGGAGCGGGCCGGCCGACAAGCTCGAGGAATGCGCCATCGCCTTTACCGATATCATCGGGCGGGCGCGCGAGCGGCTGTGGATCGTCAGCCCCTATTTCGTGCCCGACACCGATATCCGCACGGCGCTGTTTGCCGCCCGCCTGCGGGGCGTGGATGTGCGGATCATGCTGCCCAATGTCCCCGACCACAAGATGGTATGGCTCGCCAGCATTGCCCATGCCGATGCGATGGTGGAGCATGGCGTGTCCATTTACCGCTATGTGAACGGCTTCTTGCACCAGAAGGTGGTGCTGATGGATGACCAGATCGCATCGGTGGGCAGTGTCAATTTCGACAACCGGTCGTTTGCGATCAATTTCGAGATCACCTTGTGGTTCGCCGATCCCAAATCGATCCAGGCGGTGGAATCCATGCTGATCCAGGATTTCGAGGGCTGCCGGCAGGTGGACATGGAAGAAGTGACCACCCGGAGCCTGCCCATGCGCTTCCTGACGCAGGCGGCGCGCCTGCTTTCCCCCCTGCTTTGAGTGCCGAGATGACCCAGTTCCTGTTTCGCGACGATAGCTATCTTCGCTCCACCGCTGCCACCGTGACGGCGATCACGCCCGAAGGCGGGATCGTGCTCGACCGGACGGTGTTTTATGCCACCTCGGGCGGGCAGCCGGGCGATAGCGGCACGCTGCAGCGGGCGGAAGGCTCGGCAATCAGTATTGCGACGGCCGTTCACCCCGATGGCGACAAGACGCAGATCGTGCATGTGCCCGAGGCTGGGGCGGCGCTGCCGGAGGTGGGGGAAGAAGCTGTGCTCGAGCTCGACTGGGAGCGGCGCTACCGGCTGATGCGCATGCATAGCGCGCTGCATCTGCTGTCGGTTGCCCTGCCCTTCCCCGTGACTGGCGGCTCGATCGGGGCGGATAAGGGGCGGCTGGATTTCCAGATGCCAGAAGTGCCCGGGGACATGGCGGCAGTGGAAGCGGCGCTCAACGCCATGGTGGAAGCGGCGCACCCCATCAGCCAGGAATGGATCAGCGACGCGGAGATGGAAGCCAATCCCGAGCTGATCAAGACCATGAATGTCAAGCCGCCGATGGGCCAGGGGCGGGTGCGGCTGATCCGGATCGGCTCGATCGACCTGCAGCCTTGTGGGGGCACGCATGTGGCCAATACGAGCGAGATCGGGCCGCTGCGGATCGGCAAGATCGAGAATAAAGGCAAGCAGAACAGGCGCGTAAACCTGCTTCTTGCCGACTAGATTCCGCTACAAGACGGGGGGCGCATATAGGAGCCCACCATTGCTCCAGAGCGCGTTTTGACCGCGCAGCAGTGCCGCGCCGGTCTGTGGGCCAAAATGACGGTCATAAAGTTCGGCATAATTGCCAATGGCGCGGACAACATCGCTCATGAAGGTGCGCCGGAGGCCCAGCGGCGTGCCGAAATCACCATCCACCCCTAGCAGGCGCCGCACGGCGGGAGTGCGGGCATTGGCGAGGGAATTGGTGTTAAGGGCGGTGATGCCCACCTCCTCGGCGTTGATCAGGGCAAAGATGGTCCATTTAACGATGTTGAACCATTGATCGTCACCGGCGCGGACGGCCGGGCCCAACAGCTCCTTGGAAATGCGCTCGGGCAGGATGCGATGATTGGCCGGCTCGGGCAGATCGCGGCGCATTGCCTGCAGCTGGCGGCCTGATGCCGAGACGGCCTGGCAAAGCCCGGCGCGATAAGCGACCGCCAGATCGGCCACGTCCTCATAGGGCACTTCGTTATAGCTGGCCTGGTTGAGGAAGAAGAATTCCTGCACCCGCTCGAGCTCTTCGCCGCCATCGATCACGCAGATGCTGATCTCGTCGAGTTCAAAGGCGGAAACCACGCCCAGCGACTGCGGGACCATGAAGGCTTGCCCGTCGAAAAAGGCGGTGGCAACAAAGCTCGCGCCAAAGAGCGTATCGCGCCGCTGCGTCCAAGAGCCGTTGCGGGTGAGCACATCGACCTGCCCGGTCTGGAGGGGGGCAAAGCGGCTTTCGCCGCGCAGGGCACGAAACTCGATGAGGTTGGGGTCGCCGAACACCGCGGCAGCAATGCCGCGGCACAAATCGACGTCAAAACCAGACCAGCGCCCTTCGGCATCCTGCTGGGCAAAGCCGGGCAAGGGACTGGTGGCGCCGCAGATCAGAAAGCCGCGGTCGCGCACGGTTTGCAGCGTTTGCGCCTGCGCCGCGCCAGTGCTGGCGAGCGCCAACGCGCAAAGACCTGCCAGCGCTATGGCAATCCGCAGCAACAGCTTGGAAAAACGGCTCAATACGATGTCTTGCTCCATTGCGCGCCCATATTGGACCGGGCCGCCAGTGGGTCAATCCATCAGTGGCTGATCTTCACCAAAGAGCGTGCGGCATTAATGCAGGATCTGGCTCAAAAAGAGACGGGTCCGCTCATGCTGTGGCGCCGAGAAGAAGGCTTCGGGCTCGTTTTGCTCGATGATCTGGCCCTGGTCCATGAAGATGACCCGGTTAGCGACCTGCCGGGCGAACCCCATTTCGTGGGTGACGCAGATCATGGTCATGCCTTCTTCGGCGAGCGAGATCATCACATCCAGTACTTCCTTGACCATTTCAGGGTCTAGCGCGGAGGTCGGCTCGTCAAAGAGCATGATCCGCGGCTGCATGCAGAGCGAGCGGGCAATGGCGACACGCTGTTGCTGGCCGCCGGACAGCTGGCCGGGGAATTTGTTGGCCTGTTCGGGGATCTTGACGCGCTCGAGATAATGCATGGCCGTGGCTTCCGCCTCAGCCTTGGGGATGCCCCGCACCCAGATGGGTGCGAGGGTCAGGTTCTGCAGAATGGTCAGGTGCGGAAAGAGGTTGAAGTGCTGGAACACCATGCCGACTTCCCGGCGCACCTCATCGATGCGCTTGAGATCGGCCGTCAGTTCGGTGCCGTTGACGATGATCCGCCCTTCCTGGTGCTCTTCGAGGCGGTTGATGCAGCGGATCAGGGTGGATTTGCCCGAGCCCGAGGGCCCCGCAATAACGATGCGCTCGCCCTGCATGACACGGAGGTTGATGTCGCGCAGAACATGGAAATCGGCATACCATTTGTGCATGCCGATCACGTCAATGGCCACGTCCGTCTTGGACACCTGCATGCCCTCGGTGCGGATATCACGTTCCACCGTGGTTTCGGAAACTTGGCTCATAACTTACCTCTTGTGCCCGGTATCCAGCCGACGCTCCATCCAGAGCGAATAGCGGGACATGGCGAAACAGAAAATCCAGAACATGAAGGCGGCAAAGATGTAGCCGGTCACGGCCTGGGTTGGAGATGCCCAATCGATGTCGGCGCTGGCGGCCTGAACGGTGCCGAGCAGATCGAAGATGCCGACGATGGAGACCAGCGACGTATCCTTGAACAGGGCAATGAAGTTGTTCACCAGGCCCGGAATGACGTGCTTGAGCGCCTGGGGCAGGATGATGAAGTACATCCGCTTCCAGTAGCCCAGCCCCAAGGCCGCCGCCGCCTCGTACTGCCCGCGCGGTAGCGCCTGAAGGCCGCCACGCACCGTTTCGGCCACATAGGCCGAGGTGAAGAGCGTGACGCCCACCAAGGCGCGCAGCAGCTTGTCCACCGTCGTGCCGGCCGGCATGAACAGCGGCAGCATGATCGATGCCATGAAGAGCACCGAGATCAGCGGCACGGCGCGCCAGAGCTCGATGAACATGACGCAGAGCGTCTTGATGATGGGCAGCTTGGATTGCCGCCCGAGGGCAAGCAGGATGCCGATCGGGAAGGAGCAGATGATGCCCACCAGCGAAATGATGAGCGTGACCATGAGGCCACCCCAATCACCGGTCGGCACGGTGCGCAGGCCGAAAACGCCGCCATGCAGCAGGTAGAAGCTCACCACCGGGAACACCAGGAAGAACAGCAGGGCCGTGGTGCGCTTGAAGGGTGCCGCGGGCGTCAGCAGCGAAACGATGAGCACCGCCAGCAGGGCAAAGACGAGGTTGGGCCGCCAGTACTGGTCGATGGGGTAGAAGCCGTAGATGAAGAAGTTGAAGCGGGCATAAATATAGGCCCAGCAAGCGCCTGCCCCTTCGGCGCGGCATTCAAGAACGGTGCCCGTTGGCCCCACGGCGTGGCCGATGATGAAGTTGTAGATCGGCGGGACGGCCCAGAGGAGGAACAGCATCCCGATAATGGTGTAGAGCGCGTCGGTCGGGGTGGCGAAGAGGTTCCGCTGCAGCCAAAGGATCGGGCCGCCGGTGCGGCCGGGAGCCGGTTTGGAGGCGATGAAGTCCTTGCGGACAAAGCCGAGATCTGTGGTCATGGTTCTAGCGCTCCACCAGGGCCACGCGGCCATTGTACCAGTTCATGAAAGCCGAGGTGAGCAGCGAGATGGTGAGATAGACCGCCATGGTCAGGGCAACCACCTCGATGGCCTTGCCGGTCTGGTTGAGCGTAGTGCCCATGAAGACGTTCACCAGTTCGGGGTAGCCGATAGCCGCGCCAAGCGAGGAGTTCTTGGTGAGGTTGAGATATTGGCTGGTCAGCGGCGGCACGATAACGCGCATGGCCTGGGGGATGATGACGAGGCGCAGCCGATCACCTTCCTTGAGGCCGAGCGACTGGGCCGCCTCGGTCTGGCCCTTGCTGACGGCGCGAATGCCGCCACGGACGTTCTCGGCGATAAAGGCGGCCGTATAGATGGCCAGCCCGAAAACCAGGGCGACAAGTTCGGGCGGCAGCTGGACGCCGCCGCGGAAGTTGAAGCGCTGCAGCTCGGGCACTTCAAAGGCCAACTCGGCACCGATGAGATAGTAGAGCAGCAGGGGAATGCCGGCGACCACCAGGATGGGCAGTGCCGTGGGAAACTTGCTATCGTCGGCGGGCGTGTCGCTGATGCGGACCAGGGTGAGCCAGCCGACGGTCAGCCCGAGAAGCGCCGCACCGACATAAATGACCACGGCAGGCAGCCACGCGAACATGCCCTGCAGCAGGAAGACCAGGACGATCCAGCTGAGGGCGAAGGCGACGAAGGCGCCGGCATAGGGACCTAGCGCTGTGAAGGTCAGGCCCGCCAACACGGCTCCGCCGAGCGCGGCAACGGCCGGCTGGCCGAGGGCGGGCAGCAGCGTGCCGATCAGGGCGAAGGCAAGGTAGCCCAGGGCAAACATGACGATCGCATTGGCAATGCGGGCAGCCAGCACAATGGCGGCAGGATAGTGCCCTGTAAGCGTGCGCTGGCGCGTGGCCCAGACACCGATAGCAATGGCGGCGAGGAGGCAAAGGGCGAAGGCCACTGCAACCCAGATGAACTCGTGGTCCGGCAAGGGTTTTGGCACCATGATGCCGCGCTGATTGACATAGACTCCCAGGGGCAGGAGGAAGCTGTCGCGCACCGCCGGCATGGCCTTCAGCACCGCGAAATACCAGAAAAAAAGCTGCAGCAGCAGGGGGATGTTGCGGATGGTCTCGATATAGACCGTAGCCACACGGGCGATCAGCCAGTTGGAAGATAGGCGCGCGATCCCGAGGGCAAAGCCGATGATCGTGGCAAAGAAGATGCCGATCACGGCGACCAGCAGCGTATTGAGCAGGCCGGCGAGAAAGGCCTCCCAATAGAGCGACGTGCGGCTCCAGGGGATCAGCGTGAAGCTGATATCGAAACCAGCGGTGCGGAACAGGAAATCGAAACCGGTGGTTTTGTTCTGGGCGGCGAGGTTCTGGGCGGTGTTGAGAATGATCCAGCCGAAAAAGGCGATCACCGCCGCCGCGACGAGAACTTGGTAGATAATGCCCCGGATTACCGGGTCATTCACCAAGGAGCTGCGCGGCGCTCTGGTGCCGAGGGTTTCTTGCATGGCCATGTGGCATGCGGTCCTTTCATGATGAACCCGGGTTGCAAAAGGATATGGCAGCACAAGGCAGTCGGCCCTGCATGGCAGAAAAACCAAATCTTCCCGCAACCCAATAGTCGGTTCGAATCAAAACCGGCGCTTTCGTGGGAAAGCGCCGGCTGGTTACTTCAAGGCTTAGCGGATCGGCGGGGCGTACTGCAGACCGCCATCGGTCCACAGCGCATTGAGGCCACGCTCCAGCCCGATAGCGGTGTCGGGACCGACATTGCGGTTGAAGGCTTCGCCATAGTTACCCACGAGCTTGATGATCTGGTAGGCCCAGTCCTTGGTCAGGCCGATTGGGGTGCCGAAATCGCCTTCAACGCCGAGCAGGCGCTTGATGGCAGGATTGTCCGAACCCAGCATTTCGTCGACATTGGCGGAGGTTACGCCCAGTTCTTCAGCTTCAAGCAGGGCGAAATAGGCCCAGCGGTTGATGTTGAACCATAGATCGTCGCCTTGGCGCACCACGGGGCCAAGCGGCTCCTTGGAGATGATCTCGGGCAGGATGATGTGCTCGTCAGGATTGGCGAACTTGGAGCGCTCGGCAGCAAGCGCCGAAGCGTCGGTGGTGTAGACGTCGCAACGGCCATCTTCATAGGCCTTCACCACTTCGTCCTGATCCACAAAGACGACGGTGTTGAATTCGAGATTGTTGGCCGCGAAGTAGTCGGCGGCGTTGAGTTCGGTCGTGGTGCCCGATTCGATGCAGATGGCAGCGCCCGAAAGGTCCGTGGCCGCAGCGATGCCATCGGCCTCGCGCACCATGAAGCCCTGGCCGTCATAATAAATCGTGCCGATGAACTTGATGCCCAGATCGGTATCGCGGCTCATGGTCCAGGTGGTGGTACGCGACAGAATATCGATTTCGCCGGCAGACAGAGCTGCAAAGCGCTCCTGGGAGGTCAGGGGCGTGTAGCGGACGGCTTCGGCGTCGTTGAAGATGGCGGCAGCCACGGCGCGGCAGAAGTCGACCTCGAGGCCGGCCCACTTGTTGTTGGCGTCCGGTGCCGAGAAGCCGGCAACACCGCCGGTAACGCCGCATTGAACATAGCCCTTGGCTTTAACGTCGCCGAGCGTATCGGCGTAGGCGGCAGTTGCTGTGAGGCCAAAAGCGGCAGTCACAGCGAACTTGACGAGCGTCTTGTGCATTCGGTTGCCTTTTGTTTCCTGACTAGTGTCCCACAGCTCGTTCGGCGCAGGCGCCCGGCTCTGGTTGCACCGCCGCTTGGTTGGGCGGCTTTGATGCTGATATGCATCGAACCGACTAAAGCCATTTGCGTCAAGAGCCCAAGCTAGCTCTCCCGCGATGATTTGGCGTATATTTAGTCAGAACAGCGATTTGACGTGGAAGTGAGCATAGATGCATCGCCAAAATTCATCCGACGAGACGCCGAAACTGTCCGTCGAAACCTTGCTCACCCATGCTGGCCGCTCGCCCGAGGATCAGTTCGGGTTTGTGAATACCCCGGTTTATCGCGGTTCAACCGTACTGTTCAACAGCCTGGCAGATCTAGAAGCCCAGGAGCAGCGCTTCTTGTATGGTCGCGCGGGAAATCCCACCACCGCCAGCGTTGAAGCGGTCGTCACGGCGCTGGAAGGCGCGCATCGCACGCTCCTGCTCCCATCTGGCCTTGCAGCCATCACCGTCGCGCTCCTGGCCTGCGTCAAGGCGGGTGATGATGTGCTGATCTCGGACAGCGCTTATGACCCGGTGCGCAAGTTTGCCGATGGCTTTCTCGCGCGAATGGGGGTGACGGCGCGCTATTATGATCCGCGGATCGGCGCGGGATTGGCCGCCATGATGCAGCCTAACACCAAGGCGGTGCTGGCGGAAAGCCCGGGCTCGCTGACCTTTGAAGTGCAAGACCTGCCCGCACTGGCGAAGGTTGCCCATGATGGGGGAGCGCGGCTGCTGGTGGACAATAGTTGGGCGAGCCCGCTCTATCACCAGCCGCTAGCGCTGGGCGCTGATATCGTCATGCATGCCGGCACCAAGATGTTTGTGGGCCATTCCGATGCGTTTGCCGGCACGATTTCCACCACAGAAGCCGTTTGGGCCGATGTGTTGAAGACACGCACACTGCTGGGCTTTTTCACCTCCGGGGACGAAGCCTTCCTTGTGGCACGGGGTTTGCGCACGCTGGCGATTCGAATGGCGGAGCACCAGGAGCGGGCCCTAGAGATGGCGCGCTGGCTCGAGGAGCAGCCTGAGGTGGCGGCGGTATTGCATCCGGGCCTGCCCAGCCACCCCGACCATGCGCTGTTCCAGCGCGATTTTACCGGCTCGGGGAGCCTGTTCAGCATTGTGCTGGCCCCTGCCCCGCGCGCGGCCCTCGCCGCGTTCGTTGATGGGTTGTCGCTGTTTTCGATGGGCTATTCCTGGGGCGGGTATGAAAGCCTTTGCCTGCCGATCAAGCCGGCTGGGAGCCGCACGGCGGTGCCGTGGACGCAGGAGGGCAATATGTTGCGGCTCCATATCGGGTTCGAGTCGATCGATGATCTGAAGGCGGATCTCGCGCGGGCACTGGAGCGCTATAGCGCCGCGCGGTGAACCAAATCGCGTGATACACGATTAGTGTGAAATGAGGGGCACGGGTGCCTTGCCCTTTGCGCCGGAACAGGCTAACCACTGCCCGGCGATCTCGGAGTGTAGCTCAGCCTGGTAGAGCACCGGTTTTGGGAACCGGGGGTCCAAAGTTCGAATCTTTGTACTCCGACCATCGCACCGCATAGTCTTGAGGTTGTTCCATGACCGCTCGCATTTACCGTCCTGCCCGTAGCGCGACGCAATCGGGCAAGGGCAAGTCCAAGCAGTGGGTCCTGGTGCATGAGCAGGCAACTCCCCGCTCGATCGAAGGGCTGATGGGCTATACCAGCTCGGCCGATACGCGCCAGCAGATCCGCCTCTCGTTCGAGACGCTGGAAGCAGCCGAAGCTTATGCGCAAAAGAATGGCATCGCTTATTCGGTGCAGCCGGCCCATGAGCCCACCGTCAAGCGCGTGAGCTATCCCGACAATTTCCGCCACGACCGCAAGGCACCCTGGACGCACTAGGCGTTCCATTGCCGACGGGGTGTTGGCTGCCCCTGCCGGTGATGGCGGGGGTTTTTGCACGCCCGTCTGGTTTGGTTTTTTGATGCGCGGCCTAGGCGGGTAGTTGTTGGGAAGCTTTCCCGAGGCATCTCGGGATGGGCCCTGGCTCAAGGCCGGGGTGACAGGTGTGGGTGGGGTTAGCGCGGTGCGCCACCCCGGCTGGTAGGCCTAGCGGGGCGTACGGCCCTGGCTCAGGCGTCGCGTGCCAGCTCCAGGCCTTCTCATACTTCGCTGAGCCTGGTCCACTTGCCGTCATTGCGGCTTGATTGCACCGAAGCGGTGATGAACTGCATGCCTTCGACGCCATCGGCGAGGCTCGGGAGCAGGCCTTCGTAAGCTTCCCCGTTGCCGCGGATCACTTCGGCGAACTGGCTGTAGAGCGTGGCGAAGGCTTCCAGATACCCCTCGGGGTGGCCGGAAGGGATGCGCACATTCATGGTGGAAGCAGCGACCTGGGAGATGGCGCCGCCGCGGGTCAGCAGCTGGCGCGGCTTACCGAACTCGGAAAACCACATGTAGTTGGGGTTGTCCTGCCGCCATTCGAGGCCGCCCTTGTCGCCATAGACGCGCAGTTGCAGGCCGTTTTCATTGCCGACGGCGACCTGGCTAGCCCAGAGCATGCCGCGGGCGCCGCCGGCGAAACGCAGCATGATATGGACGTTATCGTCGAGCTTGCGGCCGGGAACGAAGGAGGTCAGGTCGGCCGACACGGCTTCGGTTTCTAGGCCGGTGACGAAGCGCAGGAGATTATAGGCGTGGGTGCCGATATCCCCAATCGCGCCGCCAGCGCCCGAGCGCTCAGGGTCGGTGCGCCATTCGGCGCCCGGTGCGGTGCCGGATTGCTCGACGGGTTCGGTCAGCCAATCCTGCGGATATTCGGCCTGGATCACGCGGATGGTGCCCAAGGCGCCGGATTCCACCAGTTCGCGGGCCTGCCGGATCAGCGGATAGCCAGTGTAGTTGTGCGTCAGCAGGAACTTGGCTGATTTGGCCGGCTTGATTTCGGCGAGCTTGCGCGCATCCTCGAGGGTCGAGGTGATGGGCTTGTCGCAGATGACGTTGATGCCGGCCTCGAGAAAGGCCTTGGCGGGGGCGAAATGGAGATGGTTGGGGGTGACGATCGAGACCGCTTCGATGCCGTCGGGACGAGCCGCTTCGGCGCGGGCCATGTCCTCAAAGCTGGTGTAAATGCGGTCGGGTGCGAGCCCCAAATTGCGCCCGGATTCCTGGGCGACATCGGGGCGCGACGAGAGCGCGCCGGCCACCAGCTCGTAGTCACCGTCGATGCGCGAGGCGACGCGGTGCACATAACCGATAAAGGCTCCCTTGCCGCCGCCAACCATGCCCAGGCGAATGCGCCTTGCGCCGTTTTCAGCCATGAAATGCCTCCCCTTGTTCTTTGATTGCTGTGTTCGGGGGCGATACCCCCCACCCGGACTCCCCCACAAGGGGGGAGGTGAAGGGCCTCAATGAGCCCATGTAAGGTCTTGGACTTTACTCGAGCCCGAGCATGCGCCGATTGGCGGCCTGGTCGGTGCCAGCGGCGGCGAAATCGTCAAAGGCGCGCTCGGTGACGTGGATGATGTGGTGCTTGATGAACTCGGCGCCTTCGCGCGCCCCGTCCTCGGGGTGCTTGAGGGCGCATTCCCATTCGAGCACCGCCCAGCCGGCGAAGTCATATTGCGCCATCTTGGAGAAGATCGAGGCGAAATCGACCTGCCCGTCGCCAAGCGAGCGGAAGCGCCCTGCCCGGTTGATCCAGCTCTGGTAGCCGCCGTAAACGCCCTGGCGGCCGGTCGGGTTGAACTCGGCATCCTTGACGTGGAACATGCGGATGCGCTCGTGGTAGATATCGAGGTATTCGAGATAATCGAGCTGCTGCAGCACGAAGTGGCTGGGATCGTAGAGCAGATTGGCGCGGGGGTGGTTGTTCACCCGCTCGAGGAACATCTCGTAGGTCACGCCGTCATGCAGATCCTCGCCCGGGTGGATCTCGTAGCAGACATCGACACCCGCTTCGTCGAAGGCGTTGAGGATGGGCGTCCAGCGACGCGCGAGCTCGTCAAAGGCTTCCTCGACAAGACCTGCGGGGCGCTGGGGGAAGGGATACAGGAACGGCCAGGCGAGCGCGCCCGAGAAGGTCGCGTGTTCGGTCAGGCCCAGGTTCTGCGATGCCTTGGCGGCCCAAAGCATCTGCTGCACGGCCCATTCCTGGCGCGCCTTGGGATTGTTGTGCACGGAAGACGGGGCAAAGCCATCGAGCATTGTGTCGTAGACCGGATGGGCGGCGACGAGGTGACCCTGGAGGTGGGTCGAAAGCTCGGTGATCTCGACGCCGTTTTCGCGGGCGATGCCGGCGATTTCATCGGCAAAGGTCTTGGAGGTTGCGGCCTTCTCGAGGTCGATCATGGCGCCAACGCCGGTCGGGACCTGAACGCCCTTGTAGCCCAGCCCCGCCGCCCAGGCGCAGATGCTGCCGAACTCATTAAAGGGGGCGGTGTCGCCGGCGAACTGGGCCAGGAAAATGGCTGGGCCCTTAATGGTGCGCATGAAGTTTCTCCTCGATTATTCCCTTCCCAAGCCGGGCGAGTCATGCCGCCGGCTCGGGCTCCCCAGATGCAATCGGCGGCACGCGGCCGCCGATCCTCGTTGGTGTTACGCTATCGCCCGCGGCGACAGTGTCAAGCCGACGCCTTGAGCAGCGCCTGGGCCTGTTCGGGCTTGAGCGCTTCTGGGCGCTCGCAAGTGGTAGCGAGGGTCAGCACCTGCCCGCTTTCGCCGGCCTTGAGCAGCGAAGTCATGACGTCGACGGCATGGAGGGCGACATCCAGGCCACAACGCGCGCGGTAGCCGCCCTCGATGGAGGCCATCATGTCAGCAAGGCCGGCTGTCCGGTAATTGGCGCGCGGATTGGGCTTATCCTGATCCTGGTTGACCTTGCCGAAGGGATGATCCCAGGGCGTGACCGTGGTCTTGGTGCCTTCGATGTCGGTGGTGACGAGTTCGCCGCCAAAGAAGTTTGGATCGGGCACATAGATGGTGCCTTCAGTGCCGTAGAGCTCAATATTGTGGTGGCCGTGGCTGGCCACGTCCCAGCTGGCGCCCATGGTGACGATGGCGCCGTTGTGGAACTCGAGCACGCCATGAACCGTGGTCGGGGTGCCGACCTTGATCTTGGTGCCCTGGTAGGGACCGGGTGCCGTCACTTCACGCTCGGTGCGCGCCATGTTGGTGAAGGCGGAGACGCGCTTGACCGGGCCGATCAGGTGGATGAGGTCGGTCACGTAATAGGGGCCGACATCAAGCACCGGGCCGGCGCCAACCTGGAAGAAGAAATCTGGATTGGGATGCCAGTGCTCCATGCCGCGGCTCATCACATGGGTGGTGCCGCTCATGATGCGCCCGAGGGCACCGGAATCAATGATGTCGCGCGCCTGCTGATGGGCCCCGCCCAGGAAGGTGTCGGGCGCGCTGCCAACCAGGAGATTACGCTCGTCCGCGGCCTTTTTGAGCGCGAGGCCTTCTTCGAGCGAGAGCACGAAAGGCTTTTCGGAATAGGCGTGCTTGCCGGCCGAAACGATGTCCATGGACACCGAATAATGGGTCGAAGGGATGGTCAGATTGACGATCACGTCGAGTTCGCTGTTCTTGAGCAGCTCGTCGGGCGTCTGGGCGGCGACACCGAACTCCTCGGCGCGCTTGCGGGCGGCTTCGGGGATGATGTCGGCGACCGCGCGCACTTCGAGCCCCTTGAACAGGGGCGCGAGACGCAGATAGGCGCTCGAAATATTGCCGGCACCCATGATGCCGACGCCAAAGGTCTTGGCCATAGCGGTTACTTCCAGTTCTTGGCGGTGGCGATGGAGCGGCGGGCAAAGCGCTCGGCATCGGAGGGCTTGTCGTGTTCAGCGACGAAATACTGCGCCTTGGTGCGGCTGGTGACCTCGTTGATCAACTGGTCCCAGTTGAGGACGCCAAAGCCGACATCAGCCCAGCCGTCTTCGTCAGTGGCTTCGCCGGCGGGGGCAATGTCCTTGACGTGGACGGCGGTGATGCGGTCGCCATAGCGGTCGAACCACTGCACAGGATCGGCCTTGCCGCGGGCAATCCAGGCCACGTCGGCTTCCCACTCGAGCGCAGGGGCGGTTTCGAGAATGATTTCCATCGGGGTGCGGCCGCTGGTGGTGGGCGCGAATTCGAAATCGTGGTTGTGCCAGCCAAAGCCATAGCCTGCACGGGTGAAGGTTTCCCCCAGACCCGCAAGGGTTTCCGCCAGCTCGACCCACTTGCTTTCGTCTGCGCTGCGCCCCTCGGGGCCGATATGGGGGCAGTAGAGGCGCTTCACACCGAGGATTTCCGCGGTCTTGAGCGTCGTATCGGTGTCCTGCAGCTGGGCGAGACCGAAGTGGCCGGTGGGCATGGACAGGCCGTTGCGCTTGAACTTTTCCGCCAGGGCGGGCGCATCGGCGTAAAGACCGCCATAGCCTTCCACCTGCGTGTAGCCGAGAGCCGCCAGCTTGGCGAGGAAGTCATCGAGATCGGGGTAGTTGCGGGCGCTATAAAGCTGGAATGACAACTCGGTCATTGGGGCCTCTTGTTCGAAAAATCTGGCGTGAATAGGCGGCCCCGCCGGACGGCGGAGCCGAAGCGGTTGTCAGAGCCGGTTGGTGCTCTGGGTGTCGAAGATGGAGCCACGAGCGGGATCAAAGCCAACCAGCAGCTTCTGGCCGACATGAAGCTGCACATCGCTATCGGCGCGGAAGGTGACGGGGTGGCTGGCAATCCGCGTCCAGGCGAGCGTGTCCGAGCCCATGGGCTCGACAATCTCGATCTCGACTTCGGTGGAGAAGGGCATGCCGGCCGCGGCATCGCCAAGCACGATGTGCTCGGGCCGCACGCCGAGCACGGTCTTGGTGGCGCCCTGGGGAGCGGTGGCGAAATCATAGGTGCCCATGGAAACATGGGTGCCATCTTCGGCCACGAAGTGAGGCTGAGCGCCGCCGTTGAGGGTGCCGTTTATGAAGTTCATCGAGGGCGAACCGATGAAGCCGGCGACGTAAAGGTTCACAGGCTTGTTGTAGATGGTGTGCGGATCGGCCAGCTGCTGGATTTCACCGCTGCGCATGATGGCGATGCGGTCGGCCAGCGTTAGCGCCTCGATCTGGTCGTGGGTGACATAGATCATGGTGTTCTTTAGCCGCTGATGCAGCCGCTTGATCTCGACGCGCAAGTCGCTGCGCAGCTTGGCATCGAGATTGGAAAGGGGCTCGTCGAAGAGGAAGACGTCGACGTCGCGAACCAGCGCCCGGCCAATTGCGACGCGCTGGCGCTGGCCGCCCGACAAATTGGCCGGCTTCCGTTGCAGGAGCGGCTCGATCTGGAGGATCTCGGCGGCGCGGGCGACGCGGCGCTGGATCTCGTCCTTGGGCATGCCGGTGACGCGCAAGCCAAAGGACAGGTTCTTTTCCACGCTCATCTGCGGATAAAGCGCATAGGATTGGAACACCATGCCGATGCCGCGGTCCTTGGGTTCGGACCAGGTGACGTTCTTGCCGCCGATGAAGATCTGGCCACCCGAAACATCGAGCAAACCGGCAATGCAGTTGAGCAAGGTGGACTTGCCGCAGCCGGAGGGGCCGAGCAGGACGATGAATTCGCCCTGCCCGACTTCGAGATCGAGGCTTTTGAGCACCTGCACGGCGCCGAAGTTAAGCGACAGGTCCTTGATGGAAACGCTGCTCTGCATTGCTTTATCCCTTCACCGCGCCAGCGGCGATGCCGCGCACGAACCATTTGCCCGAGACGAAATAAACGATCAGCGGTACCGCTGCCGTCAGGATCGTCGCGGCCATGTTGACATTGTATTCGCGCACACCCTGAGCCGAATTGACGATGTTGTTGAGCTGCACGGTCATTGGATTGTTCTGCGTGCCGGCAAAGACCACGCCGAACAGGAAGTCGTTCCAGATACCGGTGACCTGGAGGATGATCGCCACGGCAAAAATGGGCAGCGACATCGGCACCATGATCTGGAAGAAGATGCGCCA
Source organism: Devosia sp. Z11_6 (assembly GCF_058133665.1). Classification (NCBI taxonomy): domain Bacteria; kingdom Pseudomonadati; phylum Pseudomonadota; class Alphaproteobacteria; order Hyphomicrobiales; family Devosiaceae; genus Devosia; species Devosia sp. Z11_6. The sequence continues at coordinate 377,736 of NZ_JBYUNQ010000004.1, read as the reverse complement.
GAACCCGGCCCCATCCACGCGGGCTGCCTTGAACAATTCCTGGGGCAGCGAAGCGAAGTAGTTGCGGAACAGGAGCACGAGGATGGGCATGCCGAAGACGGTATGCACCAGGATCACGGCCCAGAGCGTGCCGAAGATCTTGAGCTCGCGGGTGATCATCACCATCGGGTAGAGCATCACCTGATAGGGGATGAACGAACCCAACAACAGGCAGGTGAAGAAGAACTCGGAACCCTTGAAGCGCCAGTTGACGAGCGCATAACCACTAACGGCGGCCACGAAGACCGAAACGACGGTGGAGGGCAGCGTGATCTTGACCGAGTTCCAGAAGCCGGGCGCCAGACCGTTACAGGTGAGGCCGGTGCAGGCGCTGGTCCAGGCCTTGACCCAGGGCTCGAAGGTGACTTCGAGCGGCGGGGCGAAGATGTTGCCGAGACGGATCTCGGGCAGGCCCTTCACCGAGGTCATGATCATCACGTAGAGCGGCAGCAGGTAATAGAGGGCCGCAACGATGATGATGCCGTAGATGATGATGCGGGTTGGGGTGAAAAACGGACGGGGGCGAGGACCAAAGGGCTCGGCGGTAGCGGCAATAGTGGCCATGGTGTTCTCCTAGCGCGCCTTCTTGGGTCCGAATTCGATGACGATCCAGGGGATCAGGATCACGAACACGGCCGCAAGCATCACTGTCGAGGCCGCCAGGGCCTGGCCCAGATTGCCAGCGTTGAACATGTAGTTGATGACGTATTTGGCGGGCACTTCGGAAGACAGGCCTGGGCCGCCATTGGTGAGTGCCACAACGAGGTCATAGGTGCGCACAAGGCCCGAGCCCACGATCACCAGCGTGGTGACGATGACGCCGCGCATCATGGGCAGCACGATCTGGAGGTAAGTGCGCCAGGTGGGAATGCCATCGACGCGCGCGGCCTTCCAGATTTCCTCGTCCACCCCGCGCAGCCCGGCAAGCATCAGCACCATGACAAAGCCCGTGCCATGCCAGGTACCCGCGATCATAAGTGCATACAGCACCATGTCGGTATTGGTGATCCAGTCGAAGGTGAAATTGGTCCAGCCGAGGCCCCGCATTGTGGATTGCAACCCGAGCGTGGGGTTCATGATCCACTGCCATACAAGGCCGGTGACGATGCCCGAGAGGGCAAAGGGATACAAAAAGATGGTGCGGAAGCCGCTTTCAAAGCGGATCTTCTGGTCCATCAACACGGCGAGCAGGAAGCCCACAACCATGGTGAAGACCAGCGAGAAGATGCCATAGGTCAACAGATTGGTGGCCGAGATGCGCCAGCGCCGGGCGGCAAAGAGCCGCTCATATTGTTCCCAGCCGATAAAGGCGCCATTGGGCAGCGCGCGTGAATCGGTGAACGAAAACCAGACGCTCCAGAGCGTGCAGCCGATAAACACCACCAGCACGATCACCACCATGGGTGTCGCCGCAATCTTGGCGCTGATATTGCGCACAAACAAATTGTGCAGGAATCCTGGTGGCTTGTCGGCCGCCACCGGCCGACCCAGAGCACCAGCGTGCCGGATGTCGGTCATAGCGCTTCCCCTTTAGCGAAAACTTGGGCGAAGCGGCCAATGAGCCGCCCGCCGCGCCGGTGGGGACCGCTACAGGCGGCCCCCGTTCGGCAGGACCAGCTTAGTTGGCGGACTCGATGATCGAAGCGTATTCTTCGATGTAGTCGTCAACCGAGAAGCTCTTGTCGGCGAAGAATTCCTGGTTGAGGTCGTCCAGCTGCTGCTGGGTGTCGCTCGAGTTCAGGGTTTCGCCGGAAGGCAGCAGGCCTTCGGGGCTCTGGAGGATCGCGATGGCCTTCTGCATGCAGGGATTGGCCGTCGACAGGTCGATATCGGTGCGGATGGGCATGGAGCCCTTCTTGAGGTTGAACGCCACCTGGGCTTCCTTGCTGACCAGCAGCTTGGCGAGCTCCACCTGAGCATCCAAGACGTCCTGCGAGGTGCCTTCTGGCAACTGCGGGAAGTAGAAGGCGTCGCCGCCACCCTCGATGCGCTGGGTCAGACCCAGGCCGGGCAGGCATTCGTAGTCTTCGCCGGGAACGGCGCCGGCGACCTGCAGGTCACCCTGGATCCAGTCGCCATGGATGTTGGCGGCAGCTTCGCCGGCAATCAGCTGATTAGCGACGTCGCCGAACTGGGGCACGACTTCAGCGGGATCCACGGCATCGCGAATGGTGGCCCAGGCTTCGGCAACCTTGCGGAACTCGGGGCTACGAACGGCTTCGGCGTCGTGTTCGCCCCAGACCTTTTCGTAAAGTTCAGGACCACCAACGTCGGCCAGCAACACGCCGGGGATGCCGTTCAGCGGCCAGCCAGCAGCAAGGCCGAAGGGGATGACGCCAGCTTCACGCAGCTGGGGAATGGCCGCGGCATATTCATTCCAGTCCTTGGGAACGGGAATGCCAGCCGTTTCGAAAGCCTTGGTGCTGAGCCACAGCCAGTGCCACGAGTGGATATTGACGGGCACGCAGTAGATCTTGCCCTCATAGGTGCAGGCGTCAAAGAGACCTGGATCGGCGTAGAATTCCTTCCAGCCCTCTTCCTCGGCAATGGGAGTGAGGTCGCGGATCAGGCCGGCCTGGATTAGGCCTTCGGCATCGCGGCCGGTATTCATCTGGGTGGCGCCCATCGGGTTGCCGCCGAGGATGCGGCTGATGATGACGGGGTTGGCACCGGTGCCCGAACCGGCGAGGGCGCTATCGACCCATTGATTGCCAGTCGCATCGAACAAGCGGGCAAATTCGGCAACGGCGGCGGATTCACCGCCCGAAGTCCACCAATGGGTGACTTCCAGCTCTGCAGCCATTGCGGCAGTCGAGCTCATCAAGGCAGCCGCCATCGCGGCAGCCACGGTAAACTTTGTCATAGATGCATCCTCCCAAGGATCCTGGAGCGAACCGCTCCGCAAATCTGCCAGCCGCAAGGTTATCTTCTTGTGAGATATCCCGAGCTGGCCGCGTTTAAATCGATTTCATTGGCGTTCGTGAGACCTATGCAATCGATTGCATTAGTTTCATACACGTACCTCATTGCTGTCAAGGTGCATTTGAACTTGCATGGCAAACCCTCGGAAAACCGGGTTCTTGCGAGCAGGAGCTTAGGAGCATCGCCTGCCGGGATCGAAAATTGCGCGTGGTGACTGCTGTCGCGACGCCCCGTACAAAGATGGATGCGCCAGAGACCAAGAGGCGGGTTTTTTTCTGGCCGAAATCGGGTAAAGGAGGGCTTGGCCGAGGTCCCGTAGCTCAGCTGGATAGAGCAGCAGCCTTCTAAGCTGTTGGTCGCAGGTTCGAGTCCTGCCGGGATCGCCAAAACCTCGATTTGTCAATGGTTTCAGTGCCTGCCCCCCCGCACCTGGATCAAGAACCGCCCATTGAAAGCGTTTAGGTATTAACTGCGGCCCCCGCACCTTTCCGCGACTCGGACAGAGAAAACCCCGACCTTTCGGCCGGGGCTCATTTTCCGATGTCGCTGGGGCGATATCGCTTATGAGCCTTGAGCTTGCTGTTGCAGCGCCATCCGGATCAGTTCGAGCACCGGAGTGCCGGAGGCACCATAGTCAGCCTCGTAACGGATGATCAACCGTATGCCCCGGTCATCTTCCTCCGGATCCTGGAAGCGGATGACGCGTAGGCTGTTCACCACGTCGTCGATCGCGTTGGCGCACCACTCCTCCCCTACCCGCACAATCAGGTCAGCACCGGGATGATAGTCGCCCTGCTTTGAGTTGAAAGAGCGCGGCTGGTTCTGGAGCCACCCGCGGCGTCGTTGAGGTGGCGGATGCCGCCGAAAGCGAGTTCATAGTCGAGGATCGACCAGTCCGCCATGTTGAGGGTGGGGAGGTTCATGAGGCCTCCTCAGCGTCTGGCACCATGATCGCCGCGTAGTCCACGGCATCTGAGACCACATCAGCGATGGAGATGACTGCCGCCAAATCGACGGCGAATATCGGCCACTCCGCAACAAGTTAGCGCCCTGAAAAAAGGGGCAGTGGCCCTGTAGGCTTGGGATGAGGAGCGGGAGGCGGCTCAGAAGCTAGCCGAGAGAAAACAGGAACTGAGGGCCAAGGCGCGCCGGGAGGCTGCTGTTGAAGATGCGCGTTGGCGCTTATTAACCACGCTCGCTGCCCAGAAGGAAGAAGCGGAGAAGGTTGCCTCGTTTGTCCGATGGGCTGCAGAGAACACACCTTATGACGGTCAAACGAGAGTAGGAGACCGCACGCTAGAGCAGTGGCTAGAATGGCTGGAGATCACGCTCGAGCAGCGCAGCGTCAATGATCTAGAGTCGCTGTTCTGCAGGATTAGCGCAGTTGTGCCTGGCGAGTTTGACGACGATTGACGCGCCACCTTCATCCCCGTCGTCCTTGCCCGCCCCGATCCCCCCGATATACCGTCCGCCGATGGAATCGATCTACCAATGGACAGATGACGACGACGAAGTCGCCTTTGACGCAATCACAGTCGGCATTGGCGGCCATACAGCCGTTCTCGAGGATCTTGGCCTGACTGTCCCTGACACCGTCGCATCCGTCTACTGGCCGGATTGGATCGCCCAAGGTGACAAGGTTCAAGCGGGGATGCAGGGCCCCTACCCCGTCCCTGCTGCTTTGGAATCGCCGACGTCCTGCGTAAGGTTTGGGCGTTTGAGCGCGTGGTGATCAGCCTGCGGGAGCGCTCGTTGTGGCAGGATGAGTGGGGCACACTGGCGGAGTTCCCCGGATATGAGTGAACCCAGAACGAGCTGAAACCAAGACCGAGGGCCCCTCGTTCCTGATGCACCTGTGTATGAGGTGGCCCTTGCTGGCATATTATCGAGGGCACGTCATCGTGCTGTTAAAACACAAGCTATTCACAGCTGAAATCACTGAGCGGGGCACGGCAGCCCCCTTCCCAACCAAAGTCTCAGCAACTGAGGAGGAAGGGGAGCAGGTTTGCCTAGAGCGCGCCAAAGCACTGGTCGATTTGTGCCTAGACCTGCCCACCTGATGGGTTTATCGCTGTGTGCGGCTACTTTGAAGAAAGAGATGACGGGCGCGGACATCCATGCCGCCTACAAGTCCGTGACCAGCTTACCTGTTCGCCCAGACTGCGGGGAAGCTACTCTTCGAAGGCAATCCTGCCGACGAACCGTGGTCTGTGCAGCGAGTGGTTCTCGTATGTTAGTTCATCGATTCCAAAGCCACTGACAAACGCTACGTGAGGAACGAAGCTCTCTACGAGGATTACGGAATCACCTTCAGCCATATCAGGGATGACGCTGTATGGGATGTCCCTGTCAGCTGCCGTTCCCCTGGTTTGCTGGGGCTTGCTCCAGTCCAGCACCAGCGCTCCTCCAGTCATGGAAATGCTGCTCACCCTGACCTTGCTATCCCCAGCCGCGTCTACAGTGTTTTCCAGCAAGTCTAGCATCTCTTCGATTAGGCGATCGTCAATTGCGCTCTGACGAGAGAGAATGTCTCCAATGGTGAACGTCGCCTTGTGGGCACGCTGCGCGGTGCGGAACAGGTCGAAAATGGTAATTGTGCCTAGGAACAATGCGAGCAGGATAGGCAGGATCAGGGCAAACTCAGTGGCCGCTACACCGTGATTGTCGCCCAAGAACCGAGGGATCATTACTTAGGATCCGGGTTCGTTAGCAAAGGCTGTTTTGCCGATGATGCGGTATGCGCCACTTTCATCCTTCGGCAGAGCCAGGCCCAAGCCCAAAAGTGGCGTTAACGGATCCACCACAAAGCAGGCTCTGACGAACACGGTTTGCGATCTTTGCCCAGCGTTGAACCGTACTGTTGGCTGAACCGTGCTGCTCCTGTTCACGCATCTCGCCTGATCGCTTGGGTAGCTTTCGCTGTTCAAGACCGGGATAAGTTCAAGGATCAGGTTCCTATTGCAATCCACCAAGATCATCGCAGCATCGCAAACTTCATCGCGAAGCGCCCCATGTGTCGGATTCTCCATGCTTCCGATGCGGAGCGAACGAACGGAGATATCAAGAGCGCGATCCAGCATGATGGTTTGCAGCATTGTCCAACCCGCCTCCATGGTGGCGAATATAACTGCGAACAGAAGGGGTGCAACGAGAGCGAACTCGACAGCGCTCGCCCCCATGGCGTCCCGGGCGAATGTTTTTAGCCGCAGTGGCAACCCTAACCCCGTCATTCCGTAAGGCGGACTTTTTGAATAGCGGTGGCGATAGATCTGAATGCCGCATCAATGTCGATACCGTTGACATCATAAAAATGGCTGATGCTCGACGCGCAGTTCTGCATCTCTGCCCGACCTTGGCTACTCACCTGAAACCCGATGGTGAAAACAATTACGCTGTTTGCTTTCGCCCGGTTGCAGACCGAATACATGCTGTCTCTAGCACTGTTCCTGTTTTGCGACGTGTAGTTGTCCTGTTCTTTCGCTCGTGGGAAGTCATAAACATTTGGCCGGCGCTGCTCGGTAATGTCACCATCTGTCATCAGAACGATGAACTTTATCGTGTTCGGGTCATCGAACCGGGCAGGACGGTTGGAGAACTCTGCCGGCACCATCCCGTGGGAAGCGGCGTACGCCATCAAAGGCTGAGCGGCGGGCTCTAACAGCAGCATGCCCCACTTAACGGCAATAGCAGTACCAGTTCCGTCATACATTATCAGAGAGTCGATACGGCTCTTGAGGTAGTTCGCGTCGTTGGTGATGTAGCTTATGGAGGTATCCTCCAGGGGACACCAGGGCCAGCCTAGCCCAGGGTAAGAAACACCCTGATGAGAATTAGTGAAGTGAGCAACCTGTGTGCGCTGGTTGAACGGGATAACGCCGGTTGCGTAGTCCCCCGCGGTGAACTCAACACAGGACGAATGGTTGTGCCGTCGCGGAGTGCCAAGTCCCCCGAACGCCATAGCTCCTGGGTTTACTGAACCTGCATAGGGGACGATGCTGACCGAAGTGTAGGCGGCACTTTCTTCGTTCAGAATAGTCTCAATGAACTGCTTAGCTGCGGGCTTTAAAAGGCGAATACGGGATGGCGAGCCGTTCCGCATGGACCCGGAGACATCTAGAACAAGGGAAATCTCGATGTTCTGCCGCTTTTCCACCGCTGTAGCCCTAGCGGTCACGTCTATGCTCTCTATGGTAATCAGGCGCAGAAACGCCGTTTCCATATTGTAGGTCGCGGTGACAGTTACCTCTCGGTGATTTGTTGAACTATCTGCATCAACCCGCACATCCACATCAGCAATAAACGGCAAGGACTTGAGGTACTCACCCACCGTAGCTTCGATCGGTTGGGTTTGACTGAGCGATGCCGCCGCAAGGACAGCGCGATCGACGCCATCCTGAAGTTGAACGCGATACGACTCGTGCCGCGCGACATCTGTTGCGCCGCCAGCGAGGACCAGCATGGGAATCAAGGAGAATGCTGTAAGGACAGCGACGTTTCCGTTGGTTGCTTGATTGAACTCTTGGATCAAGTTCTTGATTCGACGCACCTGCAGGCCCTCTCATGAGGGCGCTGCCCTATCGAAATCTAACAAATCACGGTTTACTGCGGGTTAACTCTGGTGTTGCTGGGCCTACCCTTAAGCATTCTACGCACAGCCGGATCGTTTGGCTCGCAATCGCGATCCAGATCGCGGATGCTGCTTTACCCATTTTGGAATCGTGCCGACTTACGCGGCGCCGAATAAAGCTCATCCAGCCACAACGGTGTTGTCTTCACCCCTGCCAGCCGCCTAACGGTTAGCATCCCCACATCGCTGTTGGTCGCGTGTCTCTCACGCGCCCGCCAGAAGTCGGCGCTCTGGCACTGCGGGCATCGGCCGCCGAACAGATCACGGACGAACGAGTTGGGGTGGTATATTTCCAGCAGGTCCGTTGCCAGATAGATGCGCGAGCGCCGGCACAGTTGGCAGCTGCACACGACGAACATGCCAGAGGCTGCCGCTTCGCCCAGGCGAGTTAGGTAGAACATGGATGATGGCGGGTTCTTGCCCATGGCGGTGCCGGGATCAGTGCCGCTCACCGAACCTCTTGCGCACCAGCTGCTTGGCCTGCAGCGCCTGGCGTACAGCATCGGTCCTTACGCGGAGCTTCCGTGCTCTCCGGATGCAGCTGCTTCAACGCCCTGGCTCAGGTCTGAATGCTTGGAACAATGGCAATGGACATGGGCCGACTCCGGCACTTCTCGGCTGCCGGAACGGGGTCGCGTACAATCAGCATCAAGCGCGTTTAAAACTGCGCTTGAGCCGTTAGGGGTACGAGCAAACGGCAGCTCTAACGATGTAGCTCCAACGATGTACTCAACGCAGCGAACGGGGGCTCCATTTGCCAACACGTATGACACTGGTCAGGGGCTTCCTCGAGCAGGCCTTAGTAGTCCTACCTTACAACGATCCAACTTCAGTTGAGCTGGAAGAAATGATCGAGCGCGCTATTGCGCTAACCTACACGTCCAGCATCGCACATCGCAATGTTGGCCAGAACGTTGTTGATTTCCAAGTCGCCGCTGAACGGCTTAGGCCCGCGTTGTAGTGGGGAGCCGGAGGCCAGACCGATGCTCCTGCAGCCCCTAAGGCTGGGCGGCACTGATGGTAGCGACTGCCCATCGTGGCCCTAGCTACACCCACCCACTTAGACCCCAACACCCCCGTTGGGGTCTTTACCCCACCCCATTGGAAGCGGCCGGCGGGAAGTGATGCTCCAGCGCGGACAAATGGGAGCAATTATGGAAGTAGATCATCGCGAGCTGATCTCGCGCTGCATCCGAGTCTCCTCTGGCAATGGCTACACTCGTCTGCCGAACGCTTCTCGAGAGCACGATATGTGCTGCAAAACGAGGTCGCTATGGCTGCTAGCTAGACTTGTGGCTTGATAATCGCACCTGATAGATGCGCGTCGGAGAAATCATGAACCCATCACCTGAAGTAACGAAACCAGCACTGTGGCAAAACAAGAACTTGGTGCGCGCTATAGAAGCGGCGGGTGTTGCGGTGGGGTCGTGGAACGTCGACACCGACGCTCTGACGATGGATGATATTGCCTATGACCTTTGGGGACTCAAGCCAAGCTCAGAGGTAACGTTCGAAGCCTTATCGACGCATATTCATCCAGCCGATCGCGACAGGGTTAGAGCTGCGTTCATGGCAACCCGAGCAATACTGGGGCCGTATGAGGTGGACTTCCGCATCATGCTAGGGGGAAGAGCTCCGCTGGATTTCTGCTCGCGGCAAGGGCGATGACGAAGGCATCGTCGAACGCGTCATGTTCGTATCTTTCTGGATGTCACCGGGCGAGAGAAGGCAGAGGAAGGCCGTGAACTTCTTGCGGGAGAAATGAGCCATAGGGTCAAGAACCTTCTCGCCATAGCCACGGGGTTAACAGCGATTACCTCCCGTTCCACCACGACCGTCAATGACATGGCGCGCGAGCTGACGCAGAGATTTACCGCCTTGGGCCGCGCCCATGATCTGGTTCGACCATTGCCGGGTCAGAATATGAATGCAGCAGCTCTGCTGGGGGACTTACTGACGGTTCTACTGGCACCTTACGACGACTTGGGCGCGTTCAGTGGACGCATACGCGTGTCAGTGCCCCGCATGATCGTTGGAGAAAACGCTACCACCACTTTGGCGCTCATCCTTCATGAGTTGGCGACGAACTCCTTGAAATACGGAGCACTCTCTACAACCACAGGCCTGGTGGATGTTTCATGCTCTGCACGAGATGAGGCAGTGACTTTGGTGTGGACTGAGCGCGGCGGTCCCCCGGTAGCCCAGCCAACTTCACCCCCCGGGGTATGGCACGAAGCTCGTCGCTCGTAGCATTTCAGGCGCGCTGCAGGGGTCCATTGACTACGATTGGGCCAGCGATGGCCTAATTGTTACCCTCCATATCAACCCTGTGCGTCTAGCTGCTTAGGCGAGTATGTTCTTACACAGGGTTGGAGGCATCTGCGCTTCCTCAGCAGCAGGCGAGGCGTAATCAGAGCCTGCCTCACGCTCGGTGAGTAGGCCGCCCCAGGCTGGCTGCCAAAGCCCCGTCTCGCCGGTGACGAATAGTTCCTGAATCGTACTTGTTCGCCATACGGATTGCAGCGGCAAAGGCCTCCTCCAGCGGTAAGCAGATGGCGAGGTCGCTTGCATACAGAGGTCGTGTAGCCACAGAACTTCTTGGAGCCGTTGCGGCGCCTCTGGGCGTCCCGTTCAATATCCTCAACAGGTGCAGGGTCACTGCAGCGCTTGGAGCTACCAACGCGTAGCGGAACTGACCACTGGAAGTCCCGGCAGACTGGCGGGTAAACATCTTGTATTGATCAAAGCTGGACACAGCTCTTCCCCCATTAAGGGGCAAGAGCAAATATGTTCTCCCGGCCGTCTGCGTCCGGAAACCGGCAGACGATACTGTTGTGTACCATCCTTATGCCCGCCGTGCTACCAGATGCACGCTGTTGAGCGGGCGAGTAAAAGCCGCGTAGCTTGCCTCAGCTACGCGGCGAATCTGGAACAGCGCTAGGAGGTTAGTGGCCGGTGGTCGTACGCGTGTTCGTAGTCTCATGACGGCGGCCGCGAAGCCCGAGAAGACCAGCAAGGCCGAGCAGGCCCAGCCAGCCCATGTCAAAGCCATCATCATCATTTTCGTCGACTTCCACAACAGCGGGCGCTGCAGGAGCTGGTGTGGTCTGAGCGAAGGCAGCTACTGAGCTGGCGGAAAGCAATGCCACAGTGAGAACAACTGCAAGGGGGCGAGTTTTGATCATGTTTAGCTCCTAGGTTAGCCGGACCTCGTCGGCCAGGAGCAATTCTAACTCACGGCCCTGTGAATCGTTGCCAGCTTCATGTGCATGTCTCTGCTGGCTTTGTTGCGGAACTCCGAAGGCGCCGCGCCGTTGAGCCGTGCAGATGAGAGTCTGCAAGTTCCAAGGACCTTTTTTGGCGGTGGCCCCGGCTCTAGGAAGGGCTGGGGTCGTCCTTACAAGCCGTCCCATTGAACCTCAGCATCCCACCGGGGCCAGGGCGGGCCCGGTGCAGTCGCACCGATGTCAGCGCATCAGTCTGCCACCTATTGCCGGCCAAGCTCCGTGCTCGCCTCCGCATAGATCCGACGAGCTGCCAGAACCAGATTGTTCGGCTCTAGGAATCGACAGTCGCAGAGGGTTCTGGTTTATTCAAGCGAGCCTAGCTTTCGACCTGCTGCCCACCTGATCAGGCGCAGTGCTGTTCATTATCAAGATGAGCCTATCCTTGATGATAGTCGTGCCTATCGACCGCTTGGTTTGAAGGCTGCATGGGGAGCGTAAGCCGGACCTTTAGGGGAACATGATGTCCGCGCCATACGTGACCGCACCGGTATCGGTTTTTGTCTTCGGCCACTACCATGTTCGCTCGTCCGGAAAGTTGGCCACTCCGCCGCTCCACCTGCTGCGGGTACTGATTGGCGGGGTGAGCTTGTATCGAGGGGGCGTATCCGTGATCTGATCTGGTCCGACAACGGCTCCGAGCGGGCCAACGCCGACATCCGCCAAAGTATGGGTCGCATTCGCAAGTTCCAGCAAGATCACAACTGCGAGTTGCCCTCGGCAGATACCCAAGCGGTCTGGCTCAACCCCGACCAGAACGTCTATATCGATCTGGCGGAGTTCATAGGTCTTATTGCCAATCCCAGCCCAACGGCGTGCGTGCGGATGTGCGAAAATTACCGCGGTGAGCTACTAGATTCGTCTGGCTCCGCGGGAAACGGGTTCGAGGAATGGCTTGCGTTCCAGCGCACCGCGTTGCTCCAGGACTTCAACAGGACGGTTTCAGCGGCACTGCAAAGCGGGACAGAACTCACCCCTGAGCAACGCCATTTTTGTGCCTCCCGTTTGCTACAGTTGGACGCCTGTCATGAAGGCGCCCACCGGGCTCAGACGTCTGACGCGGCTGCGAAGGGGCAGTTCTCGCGCGTTAAGCAGCTCTTCAACGCTTGCAGCAAGCAGCTGCACGAGGAACTGGGCGTTGGGCCGGACCACGAAACCGTCCGGCTTTATCAAGAACTGACCGGCAGGAGCCTTGAGGTCTAAGCTACTCCCTCGCGCCAGCTGGTCTTAACGGTATCCCAGTTGCACCGGAAGCCGCGCGTTGGCTTCGGGCCTTCGAATGGCACTTCTGACCAAGCCGCTGCGGCGACCTCATAGATAGCCTCTTCGGCATCAAGCCAGACCTCGATCTCGGCCACAGTATTTTCGAAGGCAGGGAGGATTGCGTACGTCATGCTGAGATGGAGCCTTTATTGGAGGGTGTTGATCGAGCGGCGGACTTGTGTGCCTTGCAGCGAGGCAACCAGTATAAGCCACCCTAGCGACTTCTGGTCTCAGGAACATTGATTGCTGAAGTAAGCGACTGCAATGGGGTTGGTTGCGGCCTATCAGCTATCATGGAGTAAGCGGCGATACCGCCAGAGGCAGCCGGTCACCATCCATCGCGCTTCGCGGCGCGCTCTTGTCAGCCGGGAGCAACTTGAAGTGCTCGACGAGCACGTCCAGGCATCGAGCAGCTCCTTTTCCAATCGCCGCCGTGCTTGCCCACCTTGCCCCATCTTGAGCCGCTCGGCGAGGCCGCGCACCGACTGCCCTTGGACAACAACCTGTTCCACTATGCTGGCAGCGTGGGCGCCCAATGCTCGGCGCGCCCCTTGAAGCTCAGCGCGTGCTGCATCCTGTGATGCTGAAACGTGATCCTGCCGGATGCCTGAGGTATCGGCCCGCAACTTCGCCTAGTCGGTCGCCTTCAGTGGGCCGATCTGGCTGGTCCCAAATAAGTTGCAATACTTAGCTGCCGCGAGAAACTGCGCTTCGCTCTTGCCCTTCACTCGGGCTAGGCCGCCGACCAGGATAACCTCATTTCGGATCACGCCAGTGCTTTGATCGTGCCGGTCTGCACCTCGCCACTTTCCACTGCGTCCGGCAGTTCCTGCGTGATCATCGGATTGGGCACCAGCGCTTCCGCGATGACCTTCTTGCCCTCGCCCTCGTCGACGATGGCGCGCAACTGATCGACGCGAAGCATGGCAGATTTAAACTTGGCTCGCTCCCGGGCCATGATGCCATGCCAAACGCGCAGCTGCACGATGCACTGCTCATAGGCTTCAGCATATACGCTTGAGACTGCGCGGGCTTGGGCCTCGGCATCGGGCAGTTCGGAGGCCGCTTGATCGTAGGTGAGCGGCTTACCCTTGCGGGGCTTAGACATGGAACGACCTCTCGGTTGGGAGAGGTCGGGCAGGCTGGTGTGACATTGGCACAATGAACCAGGATCGGGTTCACGTCAACCATCGCCGAACTTTGCTTCTGGGCAAACAGTGAGACCTGTTGAAGGCCAGTCGGGTTCATCCTAGAACTCTAAGGGAAGAGCTTTAGGGGCGGGTCTTCGATCTACTGCTGTGTCCCGGAGAGCTTCGGCCCCATGGCTTTACAGATTTTTCTTCATTCGTTGAAGTTGGTTTTTGGTCAATTGAGAAGCGCGCTGCGCCTGTCTGGCTGGCTGTACATCTTAATTGCGATCCTCACTGTGGTTGCCTTGTACTTTCAAGTTCAGGCAGAACAAGCAAACGGCGGCGAGCCTACGCTAACATGGCAATATCTCTTGCCAGCACTTGCCAGCTTTATACCGGTTATGTGGATCGCCGTGGCCTGGCATCGTTTCGTGCTGATTGACGAAGTTCCTCCAGCAGCTGTTCCTCCCCTGATGGGAGACCGCCTGCTGGCTTATTTTGGACGGACGCTGCAGACAGCATTGATCGTCGGCTTGTTAGCGGCGGCACTGGTGCTAATTACGATTTTTGTAGCAATAGTCACCAATGCTGTGCCGATAATAATAGGCTTAGGCATCGTGCTGGGCATCTTGACCGTTGCTGTCACGTACAGACTTGCCCCTCTTCTTCCAGGCGCCGCAATCGAAAAGCCAATCAATATTGGGGAGGCTTGGGCTGCCACCAGCGGCTCCACTGCCACCTTTGTAGGCCTGGCAGTCCTTTCCGCCATCGGAGTGATCTTGTTGGATTTACCGACCCTCGCATTCCGATACTGGCCGCTGGGCTCACTTGCGGTCTTGTTTTGGACGCTGGTGACGGGCTGGATAAAGCTGATGGTCGGCATCTCCATCTTGACCACAATCTACGGGGTCTACGTGGAGAAGCGACAGCTCTCTACTTCCACCTAGTCCGGCTACTTTCGCTTCTTTCTGGTTCGCTTGAACCACACTGAAGCCATCGCTTTCACCTTAGCCTGGCGATGGGTCGCAGCAAACGCACTGGCCTCCGCCTCGATCAATCCAGCATGGGCGCGGATGCTGTCGGTCAGCGCCTCTGGGTCCACCTCATCCTTGAACTCGGCATTGGTCATCAGTAGCTCAGCGGCCTTGATCTGGAGCGACTGCACCGGCCGCAGATCCGCCTTGGCCAGCACCTCCAGCACCTGGCGCGCCTTCATGGCGCCCCGCCGATCGATCAGCCCGCGTATAGCCGCCACGGAGACGGTTTCCCGCGGCCCGTATTGTCCATTCCGGCCAGGATAGCGCAGCACCTTGAGCCCTGCCCGATCACAGACCTGCTGCAAGGTCACAGCCTCCGGATCGCCCGCTGCCAGCTCGGCCCAGAACATCTCGAGCGGCGAGACGTTTTTGCGAGCGCCGTTCACATTGACGAAGGTCTCCGCCTCCGCCGCGGTACCGCTGGCGACAATGATCACCGCCGGCACCATGCTGACCTTGGGGTGGCGCTTGGCAGCCTCGATCCGGTGCTGCCCATCAATGGCGTGGTAGCGCCCGTCAGCGGCCGGCGCGACCACCACGGCGCCGAAACTGTCCCAAGTAAACCAGTCTAGGATCTTCTGCACCCGCCCTTCGTCCAAGCCTCGCTGGTATGTCGTATCGATGTCGATGAGGTTCTTGTCCAGCCAGTCGACGGCTGGCAGTTCGCCGGCATCCCGGTAGGTGGTCTCGCTCATGATGCGGTTCCGCTTGGATGAAATTCACCCCGCAACACGCGACGAACTTCATCGTCGACAAGGTCGTAGAGCATCTGGTCCTCAGCCGAGCTCGTCGCATTTTCGTTGTAGTTGGTGGCAACGACATTGCCGATGAACTCGGCTTGATCATCGGTCAAACGCCAGGAGGCTGTCTTCCCTGGCGCCAGTCAGTGCCCGGATCGCCTTATCGGCATTGTCGAGGAAATCGAGGCAGGCATGGGTTAGACCAGGTCGACATCTCTATCCGGCGCTCTTGCCCTTGCTCGCTGAGGTGGGAAGGCCACGACATTGGTGCCCTCGACGCTGTACTCCTTGAAGTACTGGCTGGCCGCTGCCTCAAGCGCATCGGCCACCATCTCCCCGCCCCATCCTTTGGCGCAGGCATCCACGACGATGGCAAAGTCACCGCTGCTCAGTTCCAGCATGGCATCGCTCAGGCTGTCGCGAGGGCCCAGATTGCCGTCACGCTCTATAAGCGTGAGGTTCTCCAAGACCGGCAGCAACCGTTCGCTCTCAGGGAGAGTAAGGCCCATTCGCTGCAGCCACGAGATGCGGTCTTCGTCCTCGTTCATAGAGTTTCTCCTGTGTCTGTCGTGAAGTGATCCACGTACCGCCGGGCCCAAAGACCGCGATCATGGGATGAGTGGTAGCGGTAGGTCTGCTGGTCGAACCAAAGTCCGATCTTTCCTTCAAAGTCGCCATGCCGCTGCTTGGCCACGTTCATGATCACGCCCGGCTTTTTCATTGAGCTCCGCCCGTTCCGCATCTGACTTGGCCTTCTGGACTTTGTCCTCGTGGTCCCTATTGCGCCAGAAGGTGAGGATGTTGGCAGCGTTGGACCCAATCTCGCTGGCACCCTTCACGTCCTCGATCTCGGGCGGTCCGCCACCCTTCTCTCCCTTGCGGGCGTGGGCAACGAGGTGGGTGTGCACGTTGTGCTGCACTGTCCAGTCGACGATGTGGTAGACCGCCTTTTCTTGCCCCGCGTAGTCGTCAGAGGCGATACCGAGGCGCAGCAGGCTGTCGATCACGAACATGTCGCAACCGTACTTGGCGCGGCCGTAGTCGAAGATTTCGAGCAGCGGCCCGACGCCGCTCTTGGCGACCTTCTCGTAGATCAGCAGGCCTTGGTCGAGGTAATCCATGATGCTGCGCAGGTACGGCAGCGGCGGGCGATCCACGTTGCCGGTCTGCTTGACGGTGCGCTTGAGGGTGCGCGCGGGTGGCATCTCAAGACTGGCGATGCAGACCTTGGCACCCTGCTTGATCCAGAACGGCACGCAATCACAGGTCACCTGCGACTTGCCTGCACCGGACGCGCCAGTCCACAAGGTGACGTCACCCGGGACAAACAACAGTTTCCCGTCAAGCTTGCCGTATGGCACCCCATAGCCCTGACGATCATCTGGCGCTGGCCAAAACAGCTAAGCCACCCGGTCGAAGTAATCCGACGGTCGCCGCAGCCGCTCGGGGTCAAGGTGGGCGGCATCATCCAACGCGCGCTGCATATCCGCTGCACTGACGCCTTGGACCAGGCAGGCGTTCGCGTCCTTGTGGGGGAGGGAAACACGCAGGCAGCGATGTCGCCCTAGCCGCCCCGCGATCTCTGTGGCCGCTTACTCGCCGGGGCCATCCATATCAAGGCTGAGATATATCCGATCAAACACCTGTAGCCGATCGAACTCGTTCTCAATCCAAGCCTGCTTCTCACCCTTCACCACCGAACGGCACTGACACCGCGCAATGACCATACCCCCCCAGCTCAGCGCATCGATCTCGCCTTCGGTAATGATAATTGCGCGAGCGTTCGGTGGCATGGCTTGCCAACCGAACAGGATCGGCCTGCAGCCCGCTGCCGTCGGCACGGGCTTTTCCCCATCCGCCGCCTTCCGTCCTTAGCCAACACCAGCACACCCTCTGGATCCAGAAACGGAAAGATGATGCGGTCGCTCGCTTCGCCGATCCTGTAGGAGCCAAGCACGTGGCCTGGGATGTTTCGGTCAGTAGTGAGGTAATCTAAACCCTTGGCGACCGGCGGCACGCACTTGGGCCGCTCGGGCAGCGTGTATGTCTTGGTCGGCTCCCGGAAGGCCTTTGGGTCAGACAAGCCCAGATAGTCCTTTACCTGGCGATACGCATCAGTCCGGGTGCCGCCTCTGACTGCCTGCCACAAGTCAACCAGATCGCCACCATGGCCCGTGGCAAAGTCTTTCCAAACGCCGGCCTTGGCTCCGATCAGGTGAACCTTCAGGCTGTCGCCTTTTTCGCCGGCCGTTGAGCCGTCGCACCATTCAACGCCTATCTTGCGCCCGCTGGGCAACAAGTGTTCAGCTACGGCTTGAGCTTGGCGGGCCAAGGCCGGGACACCTCGGTGATGTCAGCCATTAGCGAAGGCTCCCGTAGATTTCGGCTTCGCGGCGCGACCAGTCGTCACCACCCGCGTTGCCGCTCTGCAGGCGCTTGTGTTCGCGCTCCAGCCACTTTGATGCGGGGAAAAACCGATTCCTGTCCTTCGGTGGGGTTTCGGCGAAGGTAAAGAATAACACCGAGACCCCAGCAGGGGCAATTATCATGTGCTCGGTGCCAGCCGCTAAAATCAGCGCGCTCAGCGGAGAAATCGACAGGACCGGAGGCTTGTTGTCCAAAGCTCAAGCCGCGAAGCACCTTCCGATCTTCTCATGGGCCAGATCGAGATGAGGTTCGGGTACGGGAAGGGCAAGGTCGCCGCTGACGGGAAGCTCAGGACTTTCACCATCGGGGAAGATGGTGTCGAGACCTTGGACTGGCTTGCTACCGAAGTTTGGGTGGTCAGCAGATGCCTAGCTGAAATGCTCGGCAACCTGCAGGGTGAGTTCGTTGACCTGTCGAATGCCGCATACGACGCGGAACAGGCGGCGAAATGACCAGCACCACCGACACCACCACCCTGGACCAATACTGCCCTACCATCGATTTAGCCCAGACCAGCATGTGGGAAGCAATGAAGCTGGTCGACCTAATCACGGTCATCAGCACGCTAATCAACGCCGCCATTTTCCGGCGACGGACAAAACCATGCGGTCACGCACTACCTCGATGAATGGCAGGCGCTTTTCCGCCAGGCCACCATCAAGGCCGCGGACGAGCTGCGGAAGGCGCTGGCGGAGGTGAAGCCATGACAGCGCAAATAGTGGCTACAACCGGCATGGTGCTGGCGTGGGCGGGGGGCATACTCTTCGCGAGCTTTATCGACTATGGACACAAACCCTGGAAGTCGTGGTTCGTCTTGGCGCTCCTGCTCCCGATCATGCTGGCCGTTAATCTGGTGGTGGCAAATGGCTGATCTGGGCGAATTGATCGCGCGCACTACCCGGCTGGAATTATGGGCTTGGGGCACTGAGCCTCCTGCCCGGCTCCCATCACTCGAACGGTTGGCGCCGCAAATTGAAGTAGCCACCCTGCCGGCATCTTCACCGGTGGAACAGCCCGCGGGCGTCAGCCCTGACGTTTGGGAAAGGGCTCTGGTATGGCGAGATGAAGGTGCAGAGGACGGTGCTATTCTGATTGCTTTAGCAATCCAACAGGAGCGCGCCCGCGCCCAGTCCATCGCCATGCGCGAGCGCCGGAGGCACGGCGACGAAAGCAGCTGAGCGCTCGCGCCGGTACGGATCGCCCTTCAGATCGCTGAAGGGGAACGACCTTGAGACTGTCCTCGGTATCCGGGTGCGCTATTGCGGCGCTCAGCTGCGCGTCGCGGGTAACGGGGCTGCAGCCACGCAGTCTTTGCGCCCGAATTCACATGGCTGTGGTCGTTTCCAGCGTTCACCTGGACCTTCACCGCCATCAGGACAGCGATGGGGGCGCGAGGGTGACGCGCGAGCTCGCCATCACCAGGCGCCACGCGAAGACGCTTCTCAAGGCTGCGACCGAGGAAGGCGGGATAGTCGAGATTGTCACGAGCATCGGCACCGTCCGGCTGATCCGGCCACTTCACTTAAGGACAACGGCAATGACAGCGTTGACAATGAGGTCAAGGGCCACTTCTGATGCAAGCCATGCCTGCCCCCCGCAAACGCTATGTTCAGCGCGAGAAGAACCGACACGGCACCGTCGTCTGGTACTTCCGACGCAGCGACGGCCCGAGGGTGCGTCTGCCCGGCGAATACGAGAGCCGAGAGTGGTTGGCGGCATATGAGGCTCCGCTGGGGGGAAACAAGCCCGCTCCACCCACCAGCACAGGCACCTTTAAGTGGCGGGTTGAGCGGTACAAGAACAGTGCCAAGCTCGCGGGACTGGCCAACGAGACACAGACGTTTAGGGCGGCATCCTAGACCGTGTCGTCAAGACCGCTGGCGATATTAAGCCGTCGCAGATCACGCGCAAAATGATAGCGGAGGGTCGCGACCGTAGGCCCGAAACGCCGTTCGCCGCCATCAACTATCTCAAGGTCATGAGCCAAATCTTCGCCTGGGCCGTAGATGCCGGGATCATGACGGAAAACCCGGCCAAGGGATTGAGCGCCCCTCCCCCGCGACTGAAGGGCATCACACCTGGACCATCACCGAGGTGCAGAATACCAGGGGCGGCACCCTATTGGTACGCGGGCACGGCTTGCAATGGACCTGCTGCTCTATACGGGGCTGCGCCGCGGCGACGTCGTAATGCTGGGCCGCCAACACGTCCGGAACGGCATCATTTCATACCGGGCCACCAAGAACGGCGTAGAGGTGATTTTGCCAATGCTGCCGATCTTGAAGCAGACAATTGAGGCTAGCAAGACCGGAGACCTGACTTTCCTTGCTACCGAGCGCGGCACTCCGTGGAAGAAGGAGTCCTTCGGCGCCTGGTTTGCGGAGCAATGCAAAGCGGCCGGCGTACCAGGTCGGGCACACGGACTACGCAAAGCAGGAGCCACAATCGCTGCGGCGAACGGCGCTACCGACCAGCAACTGATGGCCATTTTCGGGTGGACCAACCCCGAGCAAGCAGCGGTTTATACCCGCAAGGCGAACCGCGCCGTCATGGCCGAAATGGGCGCTGGCACGATCAACCTGTCGCGCAAACCCTAGAACAGAAGTGAACATCTATCCCCGCACCTAGCGATCCGGTGCGGGGTTCAGCGCGAATACGCCTGCAAATCAACGCACTGTCTGTACCTTACGGTCCTGCCGGGATCGCCATACTCACCAGATTTTGCGAGCACACTACCCTGCAGAACTTGGCGCTCCGCGTCTTGACCTTTTTCAACAGCAAGTGAGCACGGGGAACTACGCTAGGTCGTTGGCATTGGTCTCAAACAGAGGAGATCCTAGAATGGCCATTTCGACAATCGACCGCATCCCTGACCCGCTCACCGACCGGTTTGATTTGGATGAACTGCCCCGCGTGGCGCCTTGGGTTTATGACGAGATCACGTCGATTGGCGTGAACGAGGTCAGGGACACGATTGCAGATATGGGCAAGGATCCAACCGAGTCTCTGCTCATGCGCACTTGGGTGGAAGCACTGACGCAGCACCGATCAAAGATTTGGCGGGCGCTGGCTCAGGCTTGACCGCTCCTAGCCTGGCCAAATCGGACCGAACCGGCGTCCAATTTCGGATCGCAATTCGGCTGAGCTGCTTTAGCGGAAAAATTCCACCATCCTGGAACGTTAGGGGCTCGTTTAGGTTAACAGGCCATGCTGAGTTACGGCTGCAAGGCCTGCGTGAGGAGTGTCCCCGGAATGTCAGAATTGTATGTGTGCGCCACTCTGGCGATTGCCGCTTACTCGACCTGGCTGTTTTTTGAGCTTACCGGCGACCGATCCGACCAGCAGTAACACGGAACTGCCGGTGCCGCTGACAGGCGAGCGTGCGGACGAATTCATCAAGCCGTTCACGCGGTGCATGGCTAGGCCGGTGCTGATCTCATCTTCGGGGATGAGATCGGCTTCAGCGGGCTTGGCCAGTCCAACTGCTGCTCAGTCCAGTGCAGGGTTCGGTTGAATCCCCTCGGATCAGCATTCTCGCTTTAGCGCACGGCCTTGCCGGGATCGCCACGCGCCGCAACTTCGGTGCTCATGGTAAGGGCCAGGAGGGGGTGGTGTCCCCTCCCCGCACAATCGCGAAACAGCGCCGCCGCTACTTCTCGATAACAAGGCCCGCAAGGGCATCGAGGTTGTCGGGCAGCGGGGTGGTGCCGGGCTGCACGCCGTTTTTAGACAGAATATAGGCCGTCAGTTCGGCATAGGTCTTGTCGCTCAGGCGACCCGGGCGGTCGGGCGGCATGGCCGTCTTGATGAAGCCAAACAGACCATCGGCGGTGAAACCGAAATAGGTGCCTTCGAAATTGCTGCCGCGCAGGGGCGGACCGCCAAACTCGCCATCGTCGAGATTGGCACCATGGCAATCCAGACAGCTCTTTTGATATTCCGCGCGTCCAGCATCGGCCTGGGCGGCAGTGAAGCTTGCCTTGGGCAGGTCTTCCTGGGCGTTGGCCAGTGTTCCAGACAAGGCGAGTCCGGCCATTGCCGCCGAGATGGCGAAGGTACGAAGCAGCATCGAAATTCTCCTCAGAACGTCACAGGCTAGTTGCCGGGCTTGGTTACCCGGTCTGGGCAAACTCAAGCGTGAAGCAATCGGCTGCGCAGGACAACAAGTTTATTTGTGACGCGACGCGGGTTTACTGCCAGGCCTAGGAGTCGCAGGTGAGCTTCATACTTTAGTTGAATGCGACGCCGGGTGGACTTGCTGCGGCACGCCGCCGCAGCCGCCGACGAGCACGGCCCATGGCCCGGCACAGAGGGGTTTGCGCCCGAATCACCCCCGTCGATATTGCCGTCCGCGCCCCGACGGAATGGCGATCACGCTTAGCCTGACCAAGGTTGACGGCTCCAAGTAACGGGGCGCATGATCGGTGTAACGCTGCCAAGCCATTGCGTCGCGAGGGCACAAAGCCCGTGACGAAAATCGGGCTTTCAGCGTCTACGGAGGAAATACTCAAATGCAAAAGCGGTTACTGCTCGCCTCATCAGCGCTCGCGAGCTCATTGCTTGTTCTTGCCTTGGGCATTGTTTATGCCCAGGAAACGCCGTCCCGACTCGATAGCTACACCCCGGTGACCGACGAAACGTTGTTGAACCCCGCCGATGGCGACTGGCTGCATTGGCGCCGCACCTATGACGGCTGGGGCTATAGCCCACTCGAGCAGATCAACAAGGACAATGTCGGCAACCTCACCGTGGCGTGGACCTGGTCGCTGACCCCGGGCGCGACCGAAACCACGCCGATCGTTCACGACGGCATTCTTTACGTGCACAACAACCTCGACAAGGTCCAGGCGCTCGACGGCGCTACCGGTGACCTGCTCTGGGAATATGTGCGCGATCTGCCTGAGGACGTTGTCGCGGCCGGCACCGGCAACACGGCCACCAAGCGCAACATGTCGATCTACGAGGACAAGATCATCCTCGCGACATCGGACACTCATATCATCGCGCTCGACGCCAAGACCGGCCAGGTCGTGTGGGACGTGCAGCCTGCGGACTGGAACAAGGGCTGGCGCTATTCAGCTGGTCCGCTGATTGCCGACGGCGTGGTGATCCAGGGGATGACCGGTTGCGGCAATGCCCAGCCTGGCGGTTGCTTCATCACCGGACACGACCCCTCAACGGGCGAAGAGAAGTGGCGCTTCTACACCATCGCTCGCGATGGCGAGGCCGACAAAACCTGGAACGGCATACCGCTCGAAAGCCGCTTTGGCGCATCGGTGTGGCTGGCCGGGACGTATGATCCGGAAACCAAGACCGTGTTCAGCGGCGTGGGCCAGCCTTATCCCTGGATCGCCGAGATGAGCGGCCTGCTGCCGGCATCCGAGGAAGAAGGCGTCACCAATGACGCGCTTTACAGCGACTCGACCCTTGCCCTCGATCCGCAGACGGGCGCGCTCAAGTGGCACCACCAGTATCTCAAGAACGACACCTGGGATCTGGACTATATCTATGAGCGCATCCTGATCGATCTTCCCCATGATGGTACCGATCGCAAGCAGGTCGTGACAGCCGGTAAGCTCGGCATCATCGAATCGCTGGACCGCGAGTCGGGTGAATGGCTCTGGGCCAAGGAAACCGTGCCGCAGAACGTGGTCGCTTCCATCGACCAGGAAACCGGCGAAAAGACCATCAACCCTGATTCCATCCCGAAGATCGGCGAAACCACGCTCAACTGCCCGGCTGACCCCGGCGGCCGCGCTTGGCCAGCAACGGCTTACAGCCCGCGCACGCAGATGCTTTATCTGCCGCTCAACGAGTACTGCTCGAACACCACGCCCCAGCCGCTTGACGCCGGCCAGATCTATACCGGTGGTGGTCGTGCGACCTTCTCGCGTATTCCGGTCGACGGCAGCGACGGCAATATCGGCCGCGTGGATGCCGTAAGCATGGTTGACCAGGAAACCGCTTGGTCGCATCGCCAGCGCGCACCGATCGTCTCGGCCGTGCTGCCCACAGCAGGCGGCGTCGTGTTCGCCGGTGACTGGAACCGCTGGTTCTATGCGTTCGACGACGAGTCGGGCGACGTGCTCTGGAAGATGCGCACCAACAACGCGATCAACTCCTTCCCCGTCAGCTACGAAGCCGATGGCAAGCAGTATGTCGCGGTTGCCGTGGGTAACGGTTCGAGCATGGCGCGCTCGGTAGCGACGCTGACGCCCGAACTGGTCGTGCCGACCGCTGGCTCGGTGCTCTGGGTGTTCGCCCTGCCTGGCGACGCAGCAGGTGCTGCCGACACGCAAGCTGCCGCAAACTAGGCAGTTGGACGCGGGCGCTTCGGCGCCCGCGGTTTTTCTTGAGGAACCAGCCTGATGGTTTTGCTATCCCGCCTTCGCCGCCACGGGCGGGTTCTTGCTTCGTGCCTGCTCTGTGCGGCTGCCCTTGGCGCCCCGGGACTGGCGCAGGATCGCCCCAGCCTGCCCGACCAAGAAAAGTTCGGCCGGGCCAGCGACGAGTATTCCTTCCGCTTTTGTGTTGATCCGCGTGATCCCGGATGGGAGTTCGACAAGGCGGTTGGCCTTGCCATTGCCGATAGTCTCTTGCTCGAGCCGCGCATGCATGTGGTGACCGACACCAATGAGCGCGCCGAATTCGAGGATGTGTACCGCCACCTGCTGGCCGATTGCGCGGTGTATTTCGGGTTCAAACTGTTTGCCGGCGGTTATCCCGAATGGGTGACAGTCACCCGGGCTTATTACGAAACCGGCTATGTGTTTGTGGCCAAGTCCCCTGCCCCCGCGACCCTCGGCGACATCGCCCCGGGCCAGGCGCTTGGGGCGACGATCGGCTCTGCGGCAGATTTCCGCCTCGTGCAGTTCAACAATTCCCGCCCGGCCGGGGAGCGCTGGCGGCGTTTTCCGATGGCGACCGACACCCAGGCGCTCGACGCCGTGCTGAGCGACACTGTCGCCGCCGCCCTGGTTTGGGCACCCTCGTTTTATGCCTTGGGCAAGAGCCGCCCTGATATCGCCGCGCTCGACATCATCGCCTCTCCCAGCCCGCTCAACCTGCCGCCGGTGCCCATTGGTGGCGTCATGCTTAGCCGGGACACCTTCTTGCGCAACAATATCGACCAGGCGATTGCGGCGCTGGTGGCGGATGGCGTCGTCGATGAGTTGCTGACGCTAATCGACATGCCCGGTGCGGCACCCTCCAATCCATGACTCCTGCCGTCGAACTGCACGACCTCAGCAAGCGCTATGGCCGTCATCTGGCGCTCGATGGGGTAGGCCTGACGATCAACCGCGGCGAGGTCTTTGCCCTGCTCGGCCCCAACGGCGCCGGCAAGACCACCTTGTTGCATATCCTCTGCACCCTGCTGGCGCCCGACAGTGGCACGGCCAAGGTCGGCGGGGCCGATGTGATGCGCGACCCATTACGGGTGCGGCGCAATCTCGGCGTAGTGTTCCAGACCTCCAGCCTGGATGGACGCCTGACGGTTCGGGAAAACCTCGAGTTCCACGGCATGGTCTATGGCGTGCCCAAGGCTTTGAGGCGGGACAGGATCCAGGAAATGCTGGCGGCGGTCGAGCTTGCGGATCGCGCCAACGCATTGGTGCAGACGCTTTCGGCCGGCATGAAGCGGCGGCTCGAAATTGCCCGCGCCCTTGTGCATGACGCGCGGATCCTCGTGATGGATGAACCGACGGTGGGGCTCGACGCCCGTTCGCGCGACGCCATGTGGGACTATATCGCCAAGCTGCGTGCCGAACGTGACCTGACCCTCGTCATCACCACCCATTATGTCGAAGAGGTTGAGAACTGTGACCGGGTTTGCATTATCGACCAGGGCAAGGTGGTGGCGCTGGACACCCCACATGCGTTGAAATCGCGCTATGGCCAAGAATATATGCGGCTGCGCCCGGTGGATGCGGCGGCAGCGCACGCTATTCAGTCGCGCTATCCTGAGCTGGTGACGCCTATCCCAGAAGGGCTGTTGGTCCGCATCCCACAATCGCAGTTCACGCGTGAATTCCTGGGCGAATTCGGCGATCGGCTCACCGACCTCTCCTTTGATCGCTCGAGCCTTGCTTCCGTGTTTCTCGCCATTACCGGTCGGCAACTGGAGCGCCCGGAACCCGTCACGCCCAAGCGGGAGGGACGCCGATGAGCCTGGTAGACGACTTTCCCCAAACCACACCGCTGGGGCCACGGGCTTTGGCTAGCGGGGTGTTTGCCATTTGGCTGCGCGAGATCAAGCGGGCCGCGCGGGACAAGGGGCAGTTGATCGGTGGGGTCAGCCGGCCGCTGCTCTGGGTTCTGGTACTAGGGATCGGGCTTAACCCTTATTTCCGCGGCGAGGTTTATGGCGCGGTCCGCTTTGTGATCCCATTCACCTATCTGCAGTTTATCTTCCCGGCCGTTATCGCCCTCAACATCATGTACACTTCGGTGCAATCGGCGGTGTCGCTGATCTGGGACCGCGAGTTCGGCTTCTTGCGCGAAGTGCTGGTATCGCCCATGCCACGCTCGCTGGTGCTGCTCGGCAAGGTGCTGGGCGGCGCGACGGTGGCGATGTTTCATGGCTGCCTCGTGCTGATCCTGGCGTTTTTCGTCGATGTGCCCATCGCGCCAGCCGATATCGCCATGGGCCTGCTGTTGATGTTTCTCCTGTCCTTTGGCCTGACGTCGCTGGGAATCGTGATTGCGCATCGGGTACGCAGTTTCGAGGGCTTCGGGGTGTTTTCGAACGCCGTGATCCTGCCGCTGTATTTTCTCTCGAGCTCGGTGTTTCCGCTCGATCCAGCGCTGTCGCGGGCGCAGGCGGCGATCATCTATCCGGAATGGCTGGTGTTCCTGATCCACGCGAATCCGATGACCTATGCCGTTGATGCGCTAAGAAAAAACTTCATCGGCTTCGCCCAGTTCGATCCATCCCTGGGGCCGCTGGTGCTGGTGGGCATGTGCGTGGTCTTTTTTGGCTGGGCGCTGTTCGACTTCCGCAAGAACTGAGCCATGTTGCGCCGCCTCCTCGATATTGTGTCGCAATATGCCTGGTTAATCGGAGGAGTGGCTCTGTTGCTGGCGGTGTATTTGCTCCCGCCCGATACCTCGCTTTCGGAGGTGCGGCGCCAGGGTCTGTTGAGCGCCTGCCTGCCCGTGACGCGGCCGCCGCTCGTGACCGCTGACGAGGCCGAACCGGGGCTCGAAGTTGAACTGCTGCAGATGATTGCCGAGGAGATCGGTGTCAGGTTCCGGCCGGTCACAGTGCCCGCCATGGGTGAGGATTTTGATCTGAGCCTGTGGCGGATCAGCCGGGCGCAATGCTCGGTGGTGGGTGGTGGCACGCTTGACACAGCAGCCACCCGCGCCTTTCTGGACGTAACGCCACCATTTGGCGAGACGGGTTGGGTGGTGCTGTCCCGGGCAGCGGGGGCACTGCAGACGGGGGCGACAGTGGCGGTGCTGGCCAATGTGCCGGGTGCCGACCGATTGGGGCTGTCGCGGTTCTTGCGAGGGCAAGGCGTTACCCCCCAGCTGGTGCGCTCGCCCGATGATCTCGCGACCGCAATTGCAGACGGTTCGGCCGATGCCGGCATTGCCGACGCGCTTTATGCCCACTCGCTGGCTCGCGAGGCTGGCTTGGTCATAACCGATCTGCCGCCGCCGCTCGGGCATGACGCTTTGGTGTTTGGCCTCTGGAAAGGGGACCTAACCCTCAAGCGCGCCATCGTTGCTGCCTTGGCGCGCATTCGTGACGACGGGCGGCTCAATGACTTGACCGTCAAGTACCTCGATTAGCCCAAACTCAGTCGATCAGCGCCAAAACCGCAGCGACGACCGGGGCCAGCCAGAGCTGGATCTTGCCGGTCGCGAACACCACAAGAAGGGCAAGGCTGACCAGCAGTCGCCGCCGCTCCAGCCAGCCGGCAATTTCCGATGTCCGCCCGAGTAATGCGCCAGCCGCCAGCGGCGGCACGGGCACGAGGTTGATCAGCGCAAACAGCACGGCGCTGCCCGAAAGCGCTTGCAGACCACTGGTCACGATGGCGCCCCAGGCCAGCGAATCCATGTTGATCGCGAGGGGGATCAGCCGTTGGGCGAGCCAAGCCAAGGCCAGCATGGCCAAGCTTGGGGCGAGCACGGCCGCAACTGGACCGAGAACGGGGGGGCGCAGACGTGTCGGCGTCAGGTGCAGTGGTGCCATCCACCCCAGGCCCGACACCAAGAAGGCCACAGCGCCGATCAGATCGAGATGAGCAGCAGGGTTGAGGGTGAGGCGGCCGTCTTGGGCGGGGCCTTGATCGCCCAGCGCACGCGCGGCACCCGTAAGGGCAAATCCGTAGATGGCGAGTATTGGGACCAGCACCGCAATGCGGGTCAACAATGTCGGCAGCGTCAGGTCGAACATGCTATTCCTCCCCGGCTGGTCGAACATGGAACGGTCGGTCGGGTCAAGCGATTGCGGCCCGGTGGGACGGAGCGCCAAGGCCGCTCGTGGCCTTCTGGCCTGCGGCACAGGCGCACGCGCTGCAACTCTGTGGCTTATCAGTGCGTTGGCAACCCGGCAGCAACAGGCTCGCCGCAGGAGCCCGTAGTGCAGCACCCCGTTCAGCAGTCCCCGTCCTATTCCTGGTGGAGCCGCGAGCAGCGTCCTTATACCCCGGCCGAACTGGTGGCCGATGGTCTGGTGCATGTGTTCGGGCTGGTGGGGGCGCTTGTTGCCGGATCGTTCCTTCTGGTATTTGCCCTGACGCACACTGCGCCGGAGGCGTTTCCGGCGCTTGTGCTGTATGTGGCAACGCTGATCTGCGTGCTTGGCGTGTCGCTGGCCTATAATCTATGGCCGGTTTCGCCGATCAAGATGCATCTGGCGCGGCTCGACCAGGCCGCCATTTTCCTGTTCATCGCCGGCACCTATACGCCTTTCCTCGCGGTGCTGGGCGGCACGACCACGGGCATGGTGATGACCACCTTCGTATGGGCCGCCTCGCTGATTGGCGTGGCCCTCAAGCTGCTGGTGCCGCACCGCTTCGGGCGCCTTGCCATTCTGCTGTACCTGGCAATCGGCTGGAGCGGCATCCTGGTGTTCCATGCGCTGGCCACCGCCCTGCCCGCCTCAACACTGTGGCTGATCCTGGCGGGCGGCGTCGTATATTCGCTCGGGATTATCTTCCACTTGTGGGAAACGCTGAGATTTCAGAACGCCTTGTGGCACGTCTTCGTGGTCGCGGGCGCCAGCCTGCACCTGTGGGCCGTGCTTGATTGCATGGTGTTCAAGCGGCTCTAGGATCAGGGCTGTAGCGCCGCCTCGATGAGGTCATGCTCGACGGTGTCACCCGGCTTGAGGCCAATCTCCTGGGAGCGCCCGCCGGGGATCTCCAGCACATAACGCACTGGAACCTGCGAGGGGATCGAAGTGGGGTCGTGCGGGCGGGCATTCACATGCACGGTTTTGACGACGCCCTTGCCATCGATGAAGATCATGTCGAGCGGAATAAAGGTGTTCCGCATCCAGAATGACACCTCCCGCTCATCCATGAAGTCAAAGAGCATGCCTTCGTCATCAGCCAGTTCCTGGCGGTACATCAGGCCCTTGGCGCGGCTTTCGGGCGTATCGACGACCTCGACCTTGAAGGCGTGATCGCCGGTCGAGGTGTGGAGAACCAGTTGGCCCTCATCGCTGCAGGCCGCCAGCGGCGCGACTGCGAAGAGAGCAGCCACGAGCAGACCGGAACGGCGCACCACTTGGGCGGGAGCGGAAGGCGCGGTGAAGGCGGTAAGCATGGATGGTGATCCTAGTGCGAAGACGGTGCGTCGCCCCATCCATCGGGCCGAATCTCGGCAACCATAAGGCCCTTGGGGCCATCGCCATAGCGAACCAGCACGAACTGGCCGGGCCGCAGCTCGGTGATGCCGAAGCGGCGCAAGGTTTCCATATGGACGAACACGTCAGGCGTGCCCTCGCCCGCGGACAGAAAGCCAAAGCCGCGAATGCGGTTGAACCATTTCACCTCGAGCCGGACCATGCCCGAAGTTGGCTCCACCACCACATGGGTGCGCGGCGCCGCCATTTGCGAAGGATGGCGCGCGGTGGATTCGTCCATGGAAATAATGCGAAAAGCCTGTAGCCCGCCGGGGCGGTTAAGGGCCTCTACCACGATGCGGGCGCCTTCATAGGCGGTCTGGTAGCCGTCGCGCCGCAGACAGGTGACATGCAGCAGCACGTCGGCCATGCCATTATCGGGCACGATAAAGCCAAAACCCTTGCCAGCGTCAAACCACTTGATGGCACCGGAAACCTCGATGGTATCCATGCTGCCGTCAGTCGCTTGCGGGCGATCGGTCACCGCCCCGGTAGACAGGGTCGTAGGCTCGTCGCCCTCGCCGCTCAGTTTGGCCCCCATAGATGCCGCCTTTTCGTACTCGCCTCGCGCCGCGAGGTACTCCACTAGCCTTAGCACTGTGTCCGATTCAGTGGCAAAAGTTAAGAAGGTGTTTCGAAATAGTTTAGGTGTGGCAGTTGCGGCTCACGTCTTCACTTGTTAGGCGAGTTGCCCGAACTGCAGAGGAATTACCCCGATGAAATATCTGCACACCATGGTCCGCGTGACCGATGTGGAAGCGAGCCTGCGATTTTATTGCGAGGGGCTAGGCCTAGAAGAGGTCAAGCGCAGCGAAAACGAGAAGGGCCGCTATACCCTGATCTTCCTGCGCGCTCCGGGCGACCAAGGTGGGGAAGTTGAACTCACCTATAACTGGGATCCCGAAGAATATACCGGCGGGCGCAATTTTGGGCACCTCGCCTATCTCGTTGATGACATCTATGGCCTGTGCCAGCACCTGTCGGACATGGGTGTCGTGATCAATCGGCCGCCACGCGACGGGCATATGGCCTTTGTGCGTTCGCCCGATGGGATCTCGGTTGAGCTGATCCAGAACGGCACCCTGCCCCCGCAGGAGCCTTGGGCTTCCATGCCAAATACCGGCAAGTGGTAAGCTAGCGAAACCCGATTTTTGTCTGCCGGCCGCAGGCCGGTAGACAGCTTCGTTAACCCTGACGCTTAGGCGCTGGTTAGCAATCTCGATCGTATTTTAGTGGCTTCGTAAACCATCAGTTGCTGTGTTGCTTGTGCGCAACCGGCCGACCTGAGTGGACGCCATGAAAACGATCGCCACCTTCCTCATTTGTGTTCTGGTTCTGACTGGCTGCGCCCCGATGGCGATGTTCGCCAGTGGCAGCGGGCAAGCCTATTCCGGCAAGCGCTCGGACTGGGGCACTTATGTTGCCAGCCGGGAGGTGAATGCGTTTTGCATCAGCCCGCAGCTGCGGTTCCTGATCTGGGAGTTCGAGGGGCATTTCGGGCGCAAGGTCATCATGAGCTCGGGCTATCGCGATGGCCGGCACAACAAGGCGGCGGGCGGCGCGGACAATTCTTTTCACACCAAATGCATGGCGGCGGACTTCTATATCCCCGGGGTGGACAAGCGCGAGCTGATCGCTTTTGCCATGCGCACGCCGGCGGTTGGCGGGCTGGGGTGCTATCCCGGTAAACCCTTTATTCATGTGGATGTGCGTGAGCGGCCCAAGGGCTATCGGCGGCCGGTGACTTTCTCAGGCTGTTGAAAAAGTTGATGGAAAGCGCGCAAAGGTGTTGCACATCCAAAAGGGTCCGACTATACGACCACCAGCGCTTAGGCGCCCTTCGTCTATCGGTCAGGACGCCACCCTTTCACGGTGGAGAGAGGGGTTCGATTCCCCTAGGGCGTACCATTTTCCTTGCTGCTGTTGCGGGGATAAGCTAGCACTAAGACCTCCTCCGCGCCCATCGTCTAGCGGTCAGGACACCGCCCTCTCACGGCGGGAACAGGGGTTCGATTCCCCTTGGGCGTACCAGGGTCTTGCTTCCTATTCATTGCTGGTTGTGCTGATCGCGTCAGGGAACTGACGGGTCGGCTTTTTGCGTGTTAGCACCGCCTTCGCCACTTTTGCGCCGGGTTGATGAACCGCGTCTGTCAGTTTGTTCATCGGGGTTTTTGGTGCCGAAGTTATGCCCGGGTGGTTCGGGTTGGGTGATGATGGGGGCGGTGATTCTGATTGGGGCGTCCGGAGAGATTCGGGGTGACTGAACGACCCCCTCCCCCGGCCCCTCCCCTCAAGGGGGCGGGGAGGATTTGCGGCGGCAGTGGGGATAGTCTCGGCCTTGGAGCTGAGGCGCGGTTGGGAGCGACGGCATGAGCGAAAAAGTTGCCTGGATCATTGGGGGCGGTTCGGGGATCGGGGCGGCGGTGGCGCGGATGCTGGCGGACCGGGGCTGGACGGTTGCGGTTTCGGGGCGGCGGGTCGAAAAGCTGGCCGAGGTCGCGGATGGCAAGCGCATTCATGCCTTTCCCCTGGATGTGACCGACACCGAGGCGGTGGATGCGGCAGTGGCGGAGGTAATCGCGCGGCTGGGGCGAATCGATCTGTTTGTGTTCGGGGCGGCGGCCTGGCAGGAGCGCAAGGTCAGCGATTATGCCATTGAACCCTTCAGCGCGGTGGTGGACGCCAATTTCCTGGGATTCGTGCGGTTCCTCGATCCGATTATCGCGCAGATGCGCCGGCAAGGCGGCGGGCAGATTGCCGGGATCGCTTCGGTAGCGGGTTATTTCGGCTTGCCGCGTTCGGCGGCTTATTCCTCGACCAAGGCGGCGATGATCGCGTTGCTGCAGACGATGCGCACGGAACTGGCTGGCAGCGGGATCAAGGTGCGGATGATCGCTCCGGGATTCGTGAAATCCGAGCTGACGGCGCGCAATGATTTCCCGATGCCGTTCCTGATGGAAACCGAGGATGGGGCGCGGCGGATCGTTGATGGCCTGTTGGGCTCGGATCGGTTCGAGATCGCGTTTCCCCGGCGCCTGGTGTGGCCGATGAAACTGCTGCGGATGATGCCCTACCCGGTGTTCTTCTGGGTGATGGGCCGGCTGCCCAAGCCCAAGGATTAGAGCTCAGGCCGGACGGCGGTACTGGTAGATTCCAACATCGATGCAGCCCTCGGTGAAGCCCGCCTCGCAGTAGCTGAGGTAATAGATCCATTTGCGGCGGAAATGCTCGTCATAGCCGAGCGGGGCGATCATGGGCCAACGCTCAAGGAACCGCTCGCGCCAAAGCCGCAGGGTGCGAGCATAAGAAAGGCGGAAGGTTTCCACCTGTTCGAGCACAAGGCCGTGCTGCTCGCCGCATTCGCGCATCGCCGTCTTGGTCAGCAGCATGCCGCCGGGGAAGATATAGCGCTGGATGAAATCGGGCCCGCTGCTATAGCCGGCAAAATCGGCCTCATCGATGGTGATGGCCTGAATGGCGGCGGTGCCGCCGGGCTTGAGCCGGTCATGGACCGTCTGGAAGTAGCTCGGCCAGTGTTCCTGCCCGACCGCTTCGATCATTTCGATCGAGCCGATATGGTCGAACTGGCCGGTGGTGTTGCGATAATCCTCGAAATGAAGCTTGGCGCGGTTGTCGAGCCCCTGGCGGCGCAGGCGCTCCTGGCCGAAGCGCAGCTGTTCGGCGGAAAGAGTGATGCCGCGCAGATTGGCGCTATAGTCTCGCGCGACGGTTTCGGCAAAGCCGCCCCAGCCACAGCCGATTTCCAGAACGCTCGAGCCGGGGGTGATGCCGGCCATGTCGGCGACGCGGTGATATTTGGCGAGCTGGGCTTCCTCGAGACTTTGGTCCCCGGAGGTAAAGACCGCCGAGGAATAGGTCATGGAGGGATCGAGCCACTGGCCGTAGAAGTCATTGCCGAGGTCATAGTGCTCGGCGATGTTCTGCTTGGAGCCATCGAGCGTGTTGCGGCGCGAGAGATGATAATGCAGATCGCCGGCCGCCTTGCGGAAGATGCCGGGATTGGCGCGCTGAATGATATCGCGGTTCTGCAGAAAGAAGCGGAACAAGGCGGTAAGGTCATCGACCTCGATGTCGCCATTCATATAGGCGGCGGCAAAACCAACCGTGCCGCGCTGCATCGATTCGCTCAGAACCCGGAAATTGTTGAGGCGCAGCACGGCATGAAGCCCGGTGGCCGGATTGCCCAGGGTTCGTGTGCGGCCATTGGGGAAGATGATCGTGACGCCGCCATGCCGGGGCGCGTTGACGACGCGGGAGCCGATTTGCTCGACGGCCCAGGACAGTATCGCCGTCAGAGGTTTGCTGCCGGCGGCGGTATTCGTGACTGCAGTTTTACGCATAAACGCTTGCCCAGCTACCTGGCAGCGCTGCAGAGCGACTGCCCCGAGATAGAACCCCCTCCCTGGCGCGCTGTCGGCAGTGCGACAAAGAGGCCCATGCGCTTAATTTACGCAGCCCACAAGCAGATGCAAGCCTCAGTTCACCTCACGGGGCAGGCACGGCTAGATCGGTGAGGCGAAACTGCACCTGTTCGCGGCCTTGATAATGGTCGATCGAAAGCCCGCCGGCAAAATGCAGCGGGCGATCGGTATTGCCAAGCAGGGCATCGCCGATCGGGGTGCCCGCAGCACGAAAGGCAATGGCCTTGAGCCGCGCGCCATCGCCCGAGGTCAGTGAAAAGCTGACATGGCCGCCTTTGCCGACAATTTGGGCGAACTTGGCGCGATGGGCTGGAAAGGCAAAGAGTGGCGAAGGATTGCCGGCGCCATAGGGCCCTGCCCGCTCAACCTCATGCACAAGTTCAAGCGTGGCGCCGCGGCTGGTGAGCGCGGCATCCACCGGCAGGCTCGTGGCGCGGCGGGCGGTTCCCACAGCGGACCCCAGCGCTTCAAAAAGGAAGGAGCGGAAGGGGCCGAGCTGGCCGGGGCGGATGGTAACGCCGGCTGCCATGGCATGGCCGCCGCCCTTGGGGATGAGGCCGGTTTCCACCGCTTCGATCACAGCACGCCCCAGATCGACGCCCGGCATGGAGCGGCCCGAACCCGTGCCCGAGCCATCGGGCTGCAGCGCGATGGCAAAGGCGGGGCGCTCGAAATGCTCGCGCAGGCGGGCGGCAACGAGGCCGACAATACCGGGGTGCCAGGCGGCGGAAGCCAGCACTAGCACCGGCGGGCCTTCGCCATTGCCGATTTCGAGTTCGGCGACGCGCGTGGCTTCTTCCACCGCTTCAATTTCGATGCGCTGGCGCTCGTTATTGAGCTCGTCAAGGCGAGCGGCAATGGCGAGGGCGTGATGCTCGTCGGTGAGGGTGAGGAGTTCGGTGCCGAGCGCGGCATTGCCGATGCGTCCCCCCGCATTGATGCGCGGGCCGATCAGAAAGCCGAGGTGATAGGGATTGAGCGGACCATTGACGCGGGCGGCGAGCGCGAGGGCGGCAATGCCCAGATTGTCGCCGCGCCGCGCGATCTGGAGCCCACGCACCACAAAGGCGCGGTTGAGGCCCACCAAGGGGACCACGTCGCAAACAGTGGCGAGAGCGACGAGATCAAGGAGGCGCATGAGGTCAGGCAGACCGGTATGGCCGCGCGTGCGCAAGAGGCGGTTGACGCCAACCAGCACCATGAAGGTGACGCCGGCGGCGCAGAGATAGCCAAGGCCCGAAATATCGTCGGGACGGTTGGGGTTGACCAGGGCGGTAGCGGGCGGCAGCTCGTGGTCGGAGAGATGGTGGTCGATCACCAGAACATCGACGCCGCGATTGCGGGCATGGGCGATGGGGGCATCGCTGGTGGTGCCGCAATCGAGGGTGATGATGAGGCGCGCGCCGCCATCGATGAGCTTGTCCATGGCGGCGATATTGGGACCATAGCCTTCAAAGATGCGGTCGGGGATATGCACCTGCGGGGCAGCGCCGAAATGGTGAAGGAACCGCGCCATGAGGGCGCAGGAGCAGGCGCCATCGACGTCGTAATCGCCAAAGAGGGCGATGGGCTCGCCCGCTTCGATCGCCCCGACGATCCGCTCGGCGAGGGCATCCATGTCGGTCAGGGTCGAGGGATCGGGCATCAGTTCGCGCACGGTGGGCTCGAGATGCTTTTCGGCGCCATCGAGACCCACGCCGCGGGCGGCGATGATGCGCGCGAGGATTTCGGAAATGCCGGTGCGCTGGCCGATGGCGGTGGCAATGCGCGTGGCATTGGGATCGAGGCGATCGACCCAGGCACGGCCGGACAGGGAACGGGAAACGTCGAGAAAGTGGCGGGGAAGCTCCAGCATGGCGCAGAGTTAAGCTATATTAGCGGCAATTTCGAGGGGCTGCCCGGCCGGCGCGGCAAAGCGGCCCGCGCCCAGCCGGCACGGATCAGACGCGCAAACTTTCCGGGCAGCCCGGAAAGTTTGGTTCAACGGGCGTGGCGGGCGCGGATCCAACGGACGGTCTGGGACCAGGAGCGCATGACGATGGTGGAGGTTTCCACCGCATTGCGGCTGAGGCGGATGCCATCGAGCAAGGTGCCGTCGGTAACGCCGGTGGCGGCAAACAGCACATCGCCGGCGGCGAGTTCGCCTGCCTCATAGATCCGGGCGGGATTGGTGATGCCCATGCGGTGGGCGCGCTCGCGCTTGGCGGGAGTATCGAGAATGAGCTTGCCTTGCATCTGCCCGCCAATGCAGCGCAGCGCGGCAGCAGCAAGCACGCCTTCGGGAGCGCCGCCGGAGCCGAGATAGATATCGACGCCGGTCTGGTCGGCATTGACTGCGTGGATGACCCCGGCAATGTCGCCATCGCTGATGAGCTTGACGGCAACCCCGGCGGTGCGCAGTTCCTCGATCAGCGCGGAGTGGCGGGGCCGGTCGAGCACGATGGCGGTGATTTCGCTCAGCGGCACGCCCTTGGCCTTGGCCAGCGCGGTGACGTTTTCGGTGGCGGTCCAATCGATGTGGACGGTATCGGCGGGATAATCCGAGCCGATGGCGATCTTGTGCATATAAACATCGCGCGCGACGTTAAGGAGGCCGCCGCGCTCGGCCATGGCGAGGACCACAATCGAATCAGGCTGGTTCTTGGCGCAAAGGGTGACGCCTTCGAGCGGATCGACGGCGATATCGACCTGGGGCCCCGCGCCGGTGCCGACGCGTTCGCCGATGAACAGGCGTTCGCATTCATGCTCTTCGCCTTCGCCGATGACGATACGGCCATCGATGGCAACGGTGGCAAGCTCGTCGCACATGCCCCCGACGGCGGCCTCATCGGCCGCTTGTTCATTGCCCTTGCCGCGCCACTGGGCCGCAGCGATGGCGCCCCGTTCGGTGACGCGAACGAGCTCAAGCGTCAGGCTGCGGTGAAGATTGGCCGGGCTCTCGGCCTCGACCTTGCTTAGTTTCATGCTGGCTCCCCCCGGGCCCTGTTCTTATCCCGGTGGGAGTGTCAGAGCATTTCGATCCGGATCAACTGCGGTTCACCCACTATGAACCCGTCAGCGGCGATCTGCGCAAGCGATTCACGCACATCCGATTCCAAAGTCCGCTGGGTGATCATCACCACAGTGCGGACAGGCGTACCGTCTTCGGCCACAGCCTTAACGCCAAGATCGGACCGTTGAATGACAGAATCGATGGAAATCGAGCGCTCACCCATGCGGGTGGCGATGGCGGCGAGCGCGCCGGGCACGTCCTTGGCGCTGAGGCGGATATAATAGCCGCCCTCATGGGCCCGCATGGGCGCCTGTTTATAGGGCATCAACTCTTCGGAGGGTACGCCGAGCGGGGGCACGCGGGTGCCGCGGGCGATGTCGAGAATATCGGACAGCACCGAAGCGGCGGTGGGCGGGCCACCAGCGCCGGGGCCGGCCAGGAGCAATTCGTGGACGTGATCGGTTTCGAGCGCGATGGCGTTCATCACCCCGTCGACGCCGGCAATGGCCGAGCCTTTGGGCACGAAAGTGGGGTGCACGCGCTGCTCGATGCCGTCTTCGGTGCGCTGGGCAATGCCGAGGAGCTTGATCTTGTAGCCCAACTCGGCGGCAACCTTGATGTCGTGCTGGGTGATGCGCGAGATGCCTTCCACATGGATCTGGTCGGGGGCGATCTCGTAGCCAAAGCAGAGGGTGGCGAGGATGGAAAGCTTGTGGGCGGTATCGAAGCCCTCGACGTCAAAGGTCGGATCGGCTTCGGCATAGCCCAGAGCCTGCGCGTCCTTGAGGCAATCGGCAAAGGAAATGGCCTCATTGCCCATGCGGGTGAGGATATAGTTGCAGGTGCCGTTCATGATGCCAAAGACCTTGGCGATGCGGGCGGAGCCCAAGCCTTCACGCAGGGTCTTGATGACGGGGATGCCGCCAGCGACCGCGGCTTCGAAGCCGAGCTGGGCCGAGGATTCTTCGGCAAGGCGCGCGAGGGCAACGCCGTGCTTGGCGAGGAGCGCCTTGTTGGCAGTGACGACGGGGCGGCCGATCTCGAGCGCGGCTTTCACCGCAGCAAAGGCCGGGCCGTCTTCGCCGCCGATCAGCTCGACGAAGAGATCGATGCCGTCGGATTTGGCCAGGGCCACGGGATCGTCGAACCATTCAAGGCCCGAAATATCGATGCCGCGGTCGCGCGAGCGGGAGCGGGCGGCAACGGCCGTGACGACGATCTGGCGGTTGAGCTTGCGCGTGAGTTCGGCACCGTCGCGCTGCAGGATGCGCACGAGGGTCGCACCGACATTGCCGAGGCCCGCAACGCCGATGCGCAGCGGCGGGGCGGTTTCCCCTTCCCCGAACTCCTGCATCGCGCGCAAAATGCGGGCGCGCGTTTCGCTGCGCGGTTCACGCCCCTCGCGCAGGTCGAACACAAACAGCGGATCGCCCGCCACCGTGCGCCCGAACCGGGTCGGGGTCCAGCCGCGTGCGGCAATGAAAGATTCAACAGACTGGCGGAAAGACTTGATATCGCTCATGGGCGCGCATCTGCATAGGAAATGACCTAGAGGTCAATAGGAGTTGGCGAGCACCCCCGACTGGCGCAGGACTTGCACCTTGTGAGGGGCTCAAACCGGCCTGGTTTTACCACCGACCGCGGGCAGAGAATCCGCCGCCTCTGCCTTAACTTTGCCACACCGGGGACAGGACAGCATGCCGCACCCCCAGGTAAAACCGGAAAGGCTTTTATTAACAAGCATTTGCGCCAATTGCAGTGTTCTTGACACCTGTAGGGGGCGCCACTATGTTGCGGCCACTTAGAAAAGGGCGCCCTGCCAAGTGCAGGTTCAAGCCGGCCGAGGGGAAGAGGCGGATGCAAGAGCCGCAAGATACCGAAGGTCGGCCCAGTGCTGCAGGGGTAACGCGCGATCTGGCATTGCGCATTGCCCAGGCCAGGCGGGAACGGGAGCGCGAGGACAACAGAGCCTCGCAGGACCATTCCAAGCAGATGAGCGGACTGGCGCGCGGCATGCGCATCG
Organism: Devosia sp. Z11_6; assembly: GCF_058133665.1. Taxonomy (NCBI): domain Bacteria; kingdom Pseudomonadati; phylum Pseudomonadota; class Alphaproteobacteria; order Hyphomicrobiales; family Devosiaceae; genus Devosia; species Devosia sp. Z11_6. Next base: position 338,947 of record NZ_JBYUNQ010000004.1, on the reverse strand, counting down.
GCACCGAATTCGTCGCCGCCATCATGGTTGGTACAGGTCTCGGCTACCTGATCGACCTGGGATTGGGTTCAAGCCCTTGGGGCATGCTGATCCTGCTGTTGGTGGGCTTTGCTGCCGGAGTATTCAATGTCATCCGCGTGGTGACGGAAATGAACGCCGCTTCACCGCCTCCGCCGGGCTCCGATATGGGGCCCGAGCCGGATGAGGAAGAGCGGATCGATTAGATGATGACGCGCAAGGGGCTCTCCATTGGCCGGTACTGATCCGATCCACCAGTTTGTCATCGAAGACATTTTTCCCATTGCCACGATTGGCGGCGATGGCACCCCCGGTTCGGGGCTGAATATCGCCTTCACCAACTCCTCGCTTTATATGGTGCTGGCAGTGGTGGTGATCACGGGCTTCTTGCTGCTGGCAACGAGCCGGCGCAGCATCATTCCCGGCCGGCTGCAGCTGGTGGCGGAAATGGGCTATGAGTTCATAGCCAATATGCTCAAGAGTTCGGCCGGCACCGAAGGCATGCGCTTCTTCCCCTTCGTGTTCTCGCTGTTTGCCTTCGTTCTGGTGGGCAACCTGTTTGGCATGATCCCCTATGCCTTCACCTTTACCAGCCACATCATCGTGACCTTCGCGCTCGCCATGCTGGTGATCAGCGTGGTGTTCATCTATGGCGTGATGCGCCATGGCCTCAAGTTCTTCAAGCTGTTCGCCCCCGCCGGCATCCCGACCCCGATCCTTTTCATCGTCGTGCCGATCGAAATCGTGTCGTTCCTGTCGCGTCCGATCAGCCTGTCGGTTCGTTTGTTCGGCAATATCCTGGCTGGCCACATCACGCTTAAAGTGTTCACCGGCTTTGTGGTGACGCTGGGTGCCGCCGGGTTCCTTGGCTGGATGGGCGCCATCCTGCCGCTCTTCATGGGCGTTGCCCTGACAGCACTCGAATTCCTCGTGGCAGCAGTGCAGGCCTATGTGTTTGCAGTGTTGACTTCGATGTATCTCAACGACGCGGTTCACCCTTCACACTAGGCGTTGAGTTTTTCCCCGGCGAACCCGCCAACTTCTTTGACCCCTCGAAAGGACTACCCAAATGGACGCTGAAGCCGCAAAGTTCATCGGCGCTGGTATTGCAACCCTCGGTATGGCCGGCGCTGCCCTTGGCGTGTCATCCATCTTCTCGAACTTCCTGACGGGCGCACTGCGCAATCCGTCCGCTGCTCCTTCGCAGGTCGGTAACCTGATCTTCGGTTTCGCCGTGACCGAAGCACTGGGCATCTTCTCGTTCCTGGTCGCCCTGATCCTGCTGTTCGTCGCCTAATCCAAGGCAGCACGACGCTGATGCAGCCGGGGCTCTAGACCCGGCTGCCTTTTCTCGACCGGCCGACCGCCGGTTTCTCCGGATCGAACGGAACCAAGCCGATGGCCACGCAAGCCTTCGCCCAAGAGGCGGAAACACCGAGCGAGCAAAACCTCGACACGGTTATTGATGTCCCCCATGGGGAGCCTGTGGAAGGCGCCACGGGGCATGACCCCGCTGCCGAACACCACGGCACCGAAGTGGGCGCCGATGCCCATGACACCGGCGTGTTCCCGCCCTTCGACCCCGCAACATTCCCCTCACAGCTGTTGTGGCTGGCGATCACCTTCGCCGCGCTCTACCTGCTGATGAGCAAGCTGGCCCTGCCCCGCCTCGGTTCGATTATCGACGAGCGCAAGGCACGGCTGGATGCCGACCTGGCTGCCGCCGATGCGAGCCGCCAGAAAACCGATGCCGCCATCGCTGCCTATGAGGCGGCCCTTGCCGCTGCCAAGAGCAAGGCGCAGGGCATTGCCACCGAAACGCGCGAATCCATCCAGACCGAACTGGCCGCCAAGCGCCAGGCCGTGGAAACCGACCTTGCCGCCCGCATGACTTCGGCCGAGGCGCGCATCGCCCAGACCAAGGCCGCCGCCCTCACCCAGGTCGACGATATCGCCGCCGAAACGGCGCAGACCATCGTCGCCCAGCTCGTGGGCGAAGTTTCGCCTGAAAGCGTTCGCGCTGCAGTCGCCAAAGTTGGCAAGGAGTAAGCAGCATGGAATGGATGGATAACAGCTTCTGGGCCACCGTCGCGCTGGTTCTGTTTTTTGCCGTGGCTGCCTATTTCGGCATTCCCAAAACCATTGCCAAACTACTCGACGGCCGGATCCGGCAGATCGCCGATGAGCTGGAAGCAGCCAAGCGGTTGCGCGAAGAAGCCGCGGCATTGTTGGTGGAATATGAGCAAAAGCGTGTTGCGGCCGAAAGCGAAGCGGAGAGCATCATCGCCACCGCTCGGGAAGACGCCGTGCGCCTGACCAATGAAGCCCAGGCGTCGCTGGCTGAACTTGTCGCCCGCCGCACCAAGACGGTGGAAGACAAGATCGCTCAGGCAGAGGCCCAGGCCATTGCCGAAGTGCGCGCCCGCTCCGCCGATGTTGCCATTGAGGCTGCGCGCGTGGTGCTCACCGACGAGATGAACAATCGGGGCGGCCAGGTAGTCGACCGGGCGATTGCCGATGTGGGTTCGCGGTTGAACTAAGGCTTTTGCGGTTTGAAGTTTGAAGAAGGCGGGTTTTCGGACCCGCCTTTTTTGTGTTTTGGCGTTGGGGGTACGGCCCCTCCGCCGACCAGAGGCCTGAGATGGAAGCACCGGTTGATCCCCGGGCCTCCAATCCCGCCCATCCGCCTGCACCCCCACCCCTGGCCCCTCCCCTCAAGGGGGAGGGGAACGGATAGGCCGGTGGGCTGAGTGGGGAACTGGCCGGTAAGACTCAGCTGTTGGTTGGAAGTTGGGCTTAGTGCGGAACCAGCGGTTCTTGTGCTTCCCTCCCCCTTGAGGGGAGGGATTGAGGGTGGGGGTGCTGGCTCCTCCGCCCATTGGAGCCCTGTCGGAAGCGCCGGTAACCCCTCGTGACCTCCACTCCTGTCCATCCACCTGAACCCCCACCCCTGACCCTTCCCCTCAAGGGGGAGGGGAACGGACAGGCTGGTGGGCTGAATGGGGAGTTGGCCGGTCAGCCACAGCTGTTGGCTGATAGTTGGGCTTGATGCGGAACCAGCGGTTCTTGTGCTTCCCTCCCCCTTGAGGGGAGGGATTGAGGGTGGGTGTGCAGGCTCCTCCGCCAGTGGAGCCCTGTCGGAAGCACCGGCAACTCCTCGTGACCTCCACTCCTGTCCATCCGCCTGAACCCCCACCCCTGACCCCTCCCCTCAAGGGGAGGGGGACGGAGGGGCTGGTGGTTGGATAGGTATGGATCGGCCACGTAGCCTCAGCTCGGGACCGGTAGCTTGGCTTAGTGCGGAACCAGCGGTTCTTGTGCCTCCCTCCCCCTTGAGGGGAGGGATGAGGGTGGGGGTCCCCCAATGGGCCACACGGCGACCCCTCCCTTGGCCCCTCCCCTCAAGGGGGAGGGGAGGCAGGCTGATGGGGTGGTGTGGGCGGAGGGTTCTTTATGGTGCGCTGTTTGCAGCTCGAGGGTAGCCCAAGCGCCTGAACCCCCACCCCTGACCCCTCCCCTCAAGGGGGAGGGGACGGAGGGCCGGTGGTTGGATAGGTATGGATCAGCCAGTCAGCCTCGATGCCGATTGGTAGCTTGGCTTAGTGCGGCGCCAGCGGCTCTCGGGCTTCCCTCCCCCTTGAGGGGAGGGATTGAGGGTGGGGGTTCGGGCTCTTCCGCCCAGTGGAGCATTGTCGGAAGCACCGGTTAATCCTAGCGCCTCCCACTGCTGCCGATCGGCCTGAACCCCCTCCCCTGGCCCCTCCCCTCAAGGGGGAGGGGAGGCAGGCTGATGGGGTGGTGCAGGATGGTCGATGCTGCTGGTGCCCTACAGAGACACCAGAGAGCGCCCAGGCGCCTGAACCCCCACCCCTGACCCCTCCCCTCAAGGGGAGGGGGACGGAGGGGGTGGAGTTAGGCGGATCGAGGACTTGCGCGATGGGTTAGGTGGGGTGGGAAGTGGATTAACCCCTGCCCTGCCCAAAATTACGCAGTCAGGGGGACGACGTTGCCGGTGCCGGTTTTGGTGCCGAGGAGTTTTTTGACGTTGCGGGCGGCCTGGCGGATGCGTTGTTCGTTTTCGACGAATGCCAGGCGGATATACTGATCGCCATATTCGCCAAAGCCGACGCCAGGGGCGACGGCGACGCCGGTCTCCTGGATCAGCATCTTGGCGAATTCCAGCGAGCCCATATGGGCGTACTGGGCGGGAATGGGGGCCCAGGCGAACATGGTGGCCTTGGGGACCGGGATGTCCCAGCCGGCGCGGGCAAAGCTTTCCACCATGACGTCGCGGCGCGCCTTGTAGATCTTGCGCACTTCCTCGATCACTTCATCGGAGCCGTTGAGGGCGGCGGTGGCGGCGACCTGGATGGGGGTGAAGGCGCCGTAATCGAGATAGGATTTGACGCGCGCAAGGGCGGCGATCAGGCGCTCATTGCCGACGGCGAAACCGACGCGCCAGCCGGGCATGGAATAGGTCTTGCTCATGGAGGTGAACTCGACCGAGATGTCGATGGCGCCCGGGATCTGCAGCACGGAAGGCGGCGGGTCCTTCTCGTCGAAATAGATCTCCGAATAGGCGAGATCGGACAGGATGAAGATGTCGTTGGCGCGGCAGTACTTGACCACTTCGGCGTAAAAATCGAGCGAGGCCGTATAGGCGGTCGGGTTGGCGGGATAGTTCAAGACCAGCGCGATGGGCTTGGGGATGGAGTGGCGCACGGCGCGATCGAGCGAGCGCATGAAATCTTCATTGGGATCGGCCGGCATGGAGCGCACGACGCCGCCGGCCATGATGAAGCCAAAGGAATGAATGGGATAGGTGGGGTTGGGCACCAGCACCACATCGCCCGGGGCGGTAATGGCCGAAGCCATATTGGCAAAGCCTTCCTTGGAGCCAAGGGTGGCGACTACTTGGGTATCGGGGTTGAGCTTGACGCCAAAACGGCGGCCATAATAGCTCGCCTGCGCCTTGCGCAGCCCCGGAATGCCACGCGAGGTGGAATAGCGATGGGTGCGCGGGTCCTTCACCACTTCCTGGAGCTTGTTCACGATGTGCTCGGGGGTGGGCATATCGGGATTGCCCATGCCCAGATCGATGATGTCGACGCCATCGGCGCGCGCCTTGGCCTTGATCGGGTCGATATGGGCAAAAACATAGGGCGGGAGACGGCGGATGCGGTGGAAATCTTCGCTCATGGAATCCTCGGGCGGTCCGGGGTGGGACCTTGCTAGCGACAACGCGCTGGGGCCGCGCAGTCTGCAACAGACTGGCTTATTGTCGCGGAATTATGGTTTGAACAGGGTTAAGCGTTCTCGAAGGGATCGCAGATTTGTTCGGCTCTTCCCGGCCAACACCGTGGCCCAGCGGGAAGAGCTAGCGGGCGTTCGCCGCTGCCCCGACCGTGGCGGCTGCCACGGGACTGCCGGCGAGCAAGGCTCCAACCAATGCAATCATGTGGGGAAACGGCATGACTCTTGCCCTTAAGATGCGACGTAGTTATGAAAACCGGCTAAAGGTTCGTTGTTCATAAATGCTGACCCGGGTATTGTAAATGGTCTGCCGCAGGCCGATTTCCGCACCACATGCAGCGGATGACGAGGTCCAATCTTGAAGCGCATAGCCTTGGTGACGATTGGAACGCAAGGCGACGTTCAACCTTACCTGGCCCTCGCAATCGCCCTGCAGGAGCGCGGTTACGAGACGGTGCTTGGGGCTTCCGAAGAGTTCAAGGACCTGATCGAAAGCCGGGGCGTCGAATTCCATTCCCTCGGACCCTCCATCCAGGCATTTTTGCAGCAATCGCGGTTCGAGAACGCGATGAGCCAATCCATGCTGATCAATGCGCCCGCGCTGTTGCGCCAGGGCCAGCAGATCGTGGATACGGCGGCGCGCCATGCCTGGAATATGTGCCAGGGGTGCGACGCGATCATCATCAACATGAATACCAGCTTTGGCATCGACATTGCCGAAGCGCTCAAGATTCCCGCGATCATGACGGCGCTGCAGCCGCTCAACTCGACCAGCGAGTTTCCGCTGTGCATGTATTACGTGGGCAATGATCTAGGGCCGGCGCTCAACAAGCTGTCCTATACGGCGGCGACCGTGCAGCAGGCTTATTGGAACCTGCCGCGCAACAAGCTGCGGCGCGAGCTGATGGGGCTCGATGCGCGGCTGATGGGGGGGCTCTTCACCAATACCGAAGGCACGCCGCTGACGACGCTTTACGCTTATTCCGAAGCCGTGTCGCCGCGGCCGCGCGATTGGCCCAAGACGGCGCTGGTGACGGGCTATTGGCAGCTCAAGACGCATGACGACTGGCACCCCTCCCCCGAGTTCCAGCGGTTCCTGGCCGCCGGGGATGCGCCGGTTTATATCGGCTTTGGCTCCATGCCATTCGGGGCGGAGCGCAATACGCAGATCTTGAAAGAGGCCGTGCGGCTCTGGGGCGGGCGCGCGGTGGTGGCGCGCGGCTGGGGCGGGATCGATCCGTCCGATCTGCCCGACAGCATCTTTGCGTTCGAAAAGGCGCCGCATGACAAGCTGTTCCGCTATGTGAGCGGGGTGGTGCATCATGGCGGGGCGGGCACGACCTCGGCGGGGCTGCATCTGGGGCGGCCGACCTTTGTGGTGCCACAGGCGATCGACCAGCCTTATTGGGGGCGGCGGGTGTATGAGATGGGCTGCGGGCCCAAGCCGGTGCGGTTGCGCAAGCTGACTGCCGAGATATTGGCGGCCGCGCTGCAGGACCTCAGCACCAATGAGACCTATCGGCGCAATGCCGGGGAGATTGCCGAACTGCTGCAGGCCGAGGACGGCACGGGCAAGGCGATCGACGTAATCGAGGGCGTGATGGCCAACTACAAGCCGGTGCGCACCAAGCCGCGGCGCCCGGCGCTCAAGCTGGTGGGCTGAGGCGCGTTGCGAGACAAAGAAAAAGGGGAGGCAGCGGCCTCCCCTTTTTGTTGATCCCGGGCCTGTTACAGGCGCCGCGTCAGTGCACTGAGCGTCGCGGCCAACAGGGGAACGGCTAGCAGGCTCGCGCCCATGGCCAGAACCAGTGGGCCGGCCCCGGCATCCATCCAGCCGAGCCAGATCAGGAGGCAGGCCAGGGCTACGCAGGACAGGCCGGTGAGGCGGTGGACGAGGCGCCAGGCGCGGTCGGAGGCGATCGGCCAAGGCAGGCGCAAGCCGCGATATGTGTGGCGTTCAGCCTCGAACAGCACTGCCGCCAGCACGAGCAGGACGCCAGCCAGCACAAAGGCGGTGGCGCGGAAAAAATCGAGATCGGAGCCGACACCCTGCATCAGGAGGGCGAACTGGCATGCCGTGGCAATGGCAAGCGCGAGGGTCAGAGCGGGATCGAGGATGTGGCGGGTATCGGCCAGTTGCTTATTGGAGAGGCGGCGACCGAGTAGCCAGAAACCACCCATCAGCGCCAGTTCAACCAGCGGGGCGACCGCCAGGGCGATGTCACGCGGCCAAGCCCAATCGGCGGTGCTGCCCTGCCAATGGGCCACAAAGACATAGCCCTCGGGCACATGGATGAGGGCGACCCCGGCAATGGCCAGGGTGACGCCAAACAAAAGCAGGTGGAAGCGGGTAACGAGGCTGGGCATGACGCGGGGTCCGGAGGCCCGTCACATATAGGCGGGTGGGGGAGGATGGGAAGTGGGGATGTGGGGCCTTGGTGTTTGAAACCAGGTGGGCAGCGGGGCTCCACTCCGTGGAGGGGCCGGCACCCCCACCCTCTCAGCCATTCGAGCGCAGCTCTCATAGCCTTCTCACCTGAAATCGGTCCACCGGAGCGATTTCACCTGCGGCCGGTTCGAAGCCCCTCAAGGGGGAGGGAGGCGATGGGGTGGAGAGATCTGGGACGAGCATGTGCAGCGGGACTACGCAGCACGCGCCTTCACCGCAATAGAAAAGGGCCGGTTGCCCGGCCCCTTTCGTAGTCGCGAATGAAAAATCCGAAGCTTAGCGCTTGGAGAACTGGAAGGATTTGCGGGCCTTGGCCTTGCCGTACTTCTTGCGTTCGACGACGCGGGCGTCGCGGGTCAGGAAGCCGCCCTTCTTGAGCACGGGACGCAGGTCCGGCTCGAAGAAGTTGAGGGCCTTGGAGATGCCGTGACGAACGGCACCGGCCTGGCCGGACAGACCGCCGCCGGCAACAGTGACCGTGACGTCATACTGGTCGGTGCGTTCGGTCGCGACGATGGGCTGCTTGACGATGAGCTGCAGCACGGGACGGGCGAAATAGGCAGCGAATTCGCGGCCATTGATCACCAGATTGCCCTTGCCGGGCTTGATCCAGACGCGTGCAACGGCGTTCTTGCGCTTGCCGGTGGCATAGGCGCGGCCCTGCGCGTCGAGCTTCTGGACATGGACGGGAGCGGTGTTGACGGCCGGGGCAACAGTGGAAGTGCCAAGGTCTTCAAGAGAGTTGATGGTCTCGGCCATTACTTAGCCCTCACATTCTTGGAGTTCATCGCGGCAACATCGAGCTGCTCGGGAGCCTGAGCCTCGTGGGGATGCTCGGCACCCGAATAGACGCGCAGATTCTTGAGCTGGGCGCGGGTCAGCGGGCCACCAGGCATCATGCGGCGCACGGCGTTCTCCAGAACGCGCTCGGGGAAGCGGCCTTCCAGCAGCTCGCGGGCAGTCCGGTCCTTGATGCCGCCGGGGTAGCCGGTGTGCCAGTAAAAGCGGTGCTGATCGAGCTTGCGGCCGGTCAGCTTCACCTTGTCGGCATTGATGACGATGATGTTGTCACCCATGTCCATGTGAGGCGTGAAAGTGGGCTTGTGCTTGCCGCGCAGACGCGAAGCGATGATGGACGCGAGGCGGCCGACGACCAGCCCTTCGGCGTCGATCAGGAGCCACTTCTTGTCGATCTCGCTCGGTTTTGCCGAGTAAGTGGTCATGTTGATATCCTTAGAAAGCTATGCCTGCCGACCACAGCTCGAGAGCAGTTTTCGGCATGTTCGAGTGGGCGTGTAGAGGGAGAATGGGCTCGCGTCAAGCACGAATAAAATCGTCAACACAAACAAGCGCTTACAGAGGCGGTATTATATTACCGCATCGGTTCTGCAGGGCCGACTGAGACGGGGGAAGCCGTGCGCTGGACGCCAGCGGAGCGCGCGGCGCGTAGCAGATCGGCCAAGTATAGCGTTACCGCGCCGGCCAGGATGAAGGCCACGGCCTGGTGGGCCACGGCAAGGTCGATCTGCACCTGGGACAGGAGGGTGGAAATGCCCAGGACTACCTGGAGCAGCACGATAAGGCCAAGACGCGGCAGCCAGCGGTGAACGCCGGCAAAGCCCCCTGCCCTCGCCTGCGCCCAAAGCAGCCAGACCATATACAGCACGATGCCGTAGGCGATCATGCGGTGGTTGAACTGAACGGTCAGGTTGTTTTCGAAAAGATTGCGCCAGCCCGGCTGCATGGCCCCAAGGCCGTTGGGAACAAGGGCACCGTCCATGAGGGGCCAAGTATTATAGCCCATGCCGGCATCGAGCCCGGCAACAAAGGCGCCGGCCGCGATCTGGATCATGATGAGGACGAGAAGCAGTCCGGCGCTCCAGAGGTGCTTGGCACTCACCTGCCCCGTTACCGGCCTTGGATCGATGGAGCGGGGCACATAGGTCAGTGCGATCAGCAGTACGCCGGCGGCCGTGAGGTGAGCGGCGAGGCGGTATTGCGACACCGAGGTGAGTTCCGTCAGCCCCGAAGACACCATCCACCAGCCCAGCGCGCCCTGAAAACCACCGAGCAGGAAAAGGCCGAACAGCGGCAGCGCCAGCGTGCGCGGCAGGCGCTTCTGGAACAGGAAAACAACGAAGGGCACAATGAAGAGGAAGCCCAGCACCCGGCCGAGCAGGCGGTGGAACCACTCCCAAAAGAAGATCATCTTGAAGTCGGCCAGCGACATCCAGGTGTTGTTGACCTGATATTGCGGGATCTGCTTGTAGGCTTCGAATTCTGCGAGCCAATCGGCTTCGGTCAGCGGAGGAATGGCACCGGTGATCGGCTTCCAGCTGGTGATGGAGAGGCCCGATTCGGTTAGCCGGGTGATGCCGCCCACAACCACGATCAGCAACACAAAGGCGGCCAGGCCATAAAGCCAGATGCGCACCGGACGCAGGCGATCGGCAGCTGGCGAAATGGCAGGGCTCAGTGCGGCATCGTGGACAAGAGTCACGGGCGTATTCCCGGTATCGTGAAAGGCAGGCGAGTGGTATGCCCGGCCATCATTTCTCGCAACAGGCGCGTTGCCGCACATGACCCAGCGTAACCGCAAGTTGATCGGCATTGTTTTGCTGCTGGGGTCCATCGTGGCCTGGCTATGGCTTGGCACGGCGATGTATCTGCAATTTCCGGCTGGCCTGCACCCACTGGTGTTGATCGTTTATTTTCTGGTGGTGGGCATGGGCTGGTGCTTGCCGGCCATGGCGATCATCCGCTGGATGGCCAAGCCCGACAGCGCTTAAGCGCCGATCTTGCCCAGCCAGGTGAAGAGCGCCCCGGTGGCAAACACATCCACATAGCGACGGTTCTGAAACAGGCCATTGAGCGACACGCGCGGGAGCGCGTGGAGTGCCTGGAGGTGGTGCGGATAAAGCCCGCCCGGCCGGGTGGTGACGGCCGAAGCAAAGCCGAGTTCGCGGGCGGTGGCGAATTCGCGCTCCCCGGCCGAGGCCGGGCCGCCGATGGGATAGGACAAATGGATTGGACGGGTGCCGAGGCGTTCGGCAAGGATGTCGGCCGAGCGCGCCATTTCGCTGCGGGCGTCTTCGGGCGGGAGTTTGGCGAGTTCGTAATGCTGCACGGTATGGGCGCCGATGGTGCAGAGCGGATTGGTGGCCATCGTGGTGAGCTCGGCCCAATCCATGATCAGCGCGCGGCAATGAGCGGCCAGGTCAAAGCCGTGGTCGGCGGCGAAACGATGGAGCAACGCGACGCGGTCGGGCTCGGGCATCTGGCGCATGCGCCAGTAGAGGCCATCGTAGGCAGCTTGTTTCTCGGCTGTTGTCAGGGTGTCGCGTGGGCCGGGCTCGCCCGCGATCGCGATGCGGTTGTTGGCGGCGATGATGTCCTCGATGGCCTGCCACCAGACATCGCCAGTGCTATCGACTAGGGCGGTGGGCACATAAAGGGTAAAAGGAGCCGCGTGGCGCTCAAGGATGGGCAGCGCGTAGTGGAGATTGTCCTTGTAGGCGTCGTCAAAGGTGAGGACGGCAAAGGGGCGGGTCTTGGCGGGGGCGGCCAGGCGCGCGATGGCCTCATCGAGGGAGACAATGTCGACCCCGAGGTCGCGCAGCCGCTCGATCACGTAGTCGAGGAAGGCGGGCTCGATCTGGAGGATTGCGTTGGGCGAGAAATCGGGCGGGGTTTCGGGCAGGACGCGGTGAAGCGTGAAGATCACGCCCCGCGCGTTCGACAGCGTACGCACAAGGCCCGGTAGCCGGGACAGCCACAAGGCCTCGAACATGGCCCGGATGGCGGTGTATTTGAGCGACATGGCGCGGTTCAGGCCGCGACACGTTCTTCGGGGAAGGACGCAACTTCCACCAGCCCGAAACCGGCCTCCAGCATCTGTTCGCGGGTTTGCTCGATCTGGTCGACATTGTCGATGGAGGCGGTGACGAGGATAACCCGGCCATCGAGCGCCTCGAACATGGGCAGGGTGGAATTGGGGCCAGCGGGACCGGTCAGCAGCACCACGACCTCATAGATGTCGCCCAAAGCTTCGACCAGGGTCACGGGCCTCGTGGATCGGCGATCGAGCATCGGGGATTGGCCCCATGGCACTTCGGCAAAGCTGTTGTCGGCCGATTTGTGCACGACCTCGCCAAAGCTTGCCGCTTCATTGGTCAGATCGGACAGGCCGGGCTCCTCGGTGAGGCGGGCGCTGCCCGCATCAACCAAAGCAACGCTGAGACCCCTGGCAAGGGCATCGCCCACCAGTTCCTCGGCCATGGCGGCGCTTTCGTCATGACCGGCGAGACCGGCCAGGATCACGAGGCGGGTGCGGCCGAGTGCGAGATCGGCAGCCAGGTCGCTGAAGGCGACGGTGTCGGGCAGTTTTTCATCACGGTAGTGGAGGCGCGGCGTGTCCAGATGGGATGCGGCATAGGCGTGGGCCAGGGCGTCGGGAATAGTTTGCTGTTCGGGCTCGTCCTCGACCACGAGATCGGGCGCGACTTCAAGCAGGGCACGGCGCAGGCGGGCATGGCCGTCTTCGGCGGAAACCTGCTCGGGGGCGGGAACGTCCGCCTCTTCTTCGTCGCTCGCGACAGGCTCGGGCTCGGCTTCGTCGGCTGGCGGCAGCGCAGCGAGGATGGGGACCACCACGACGGGCACGAGGGGCTCGGCCTGGGCGACCACGGGAACCTCGATCATGACGGGCTCATCCTCGTCCTCGGCGTCCCCATCCTCATCCTCCTCGTCCCCGGCTTCGTCAGCGAGCGTGATGGCCTCGGGCTCGTCGGCAAAGACGGGCTCGGCATAGCGATGGAGGGGCTCGTCGGCGTCGATGAGGTGTGCGGCTTCGGGGCCCAGTTCAGCGGTGGCGGGCTCGGGTTCTTCCCAACGCTGGTCGGGCTCGAGCTCGGCTTCCTGGAAGGGGACGGCGTCGAGCTCATCCTGGTTGCGCTGCACGACGAGGGTGCGCGCGGGGGCGATGGCGCGGCCCGAGATCAGCTCGTTGAAGATGACGAGGCCCAGCTGGAGCAGCAGGGAAGCCAGCCCCACCAGGATCAAGGTGAACTGGGTGCGTGGCGAAGAAGGCGTGACGGCGGGAGCGGCCATGGTCACCACCCGCACATCGGGGAGAGTCGAGTTGGTGTCAGTGCGCGACGCGGCTTCGCTATAGCGCTGCAGGTAGCCTTCGAGCAGATTGCGCTGGGCCGCGGCTTCGCGCTGAAGGCTGTCGAGGGTGACGGTGTCCTGGGTCGCGGTGGAGGCCGAGGTCTTGGCGGTGGTGAGATCACCACGGAGCGATGCTTCCACATCAGCTTCGATCTGGGCTTCCGCTTCGAGCGCTTCGGCGACGCGGCGGCCCTCGATGGCGATCTGGTTGTTGAGTTCGTTGATCTGGGCGTCGGCGGCGCGGATATTGGGATGGTTGCCGAGCAGGGTCGCCGAAAGCTGGGCCCGCTCGCCCTGGAGGCGCGCCTTTTCCTGGCTGAGCTGCTGGATCACGGCGGAGTCGCGCACATCGGCGACGCCGTCGATGGGCTGGCCGCGCTCCAAGAGGCCGCGAATCAGGGCAGCGCGCGACAGGGCGGCGTTCTTGCGCTCCTGGGCGGCGTTGATCTGGGTCGCAATGGTGGAAAGCTGCTGGTCGACGAGACTGGTATTGTTGTTGCCAACAAAGAGGTCGTTGTCGACCTTGAAATTGGCGACGGCGGCCTCGGCTTCGGTGACGCGGCTGCGCAGTTTCTGGATCTCGGCATCGAGCCAGCCAGATGCCTCGGCGGTGTCGGAAAGAGACAGCTCGGCGCGGCGCGCCACATGGGCCGCGGCAATGGCATTGGCGATATCGGCGGCCCGCTGCGGATCGGTCGAGCGGAAGATCACCGAAATGATGCGCGAGTCGCGCTCCTGGATCACGGTGAGCCGATCATAGATATTGGCCAGAACGGTTTCATCAATGTTGTTGGGGGCGCTGGGACGGCCCAGCATCTGGGTCAGCATGGCGAGCGGGGAGAAGCCCGCACTGCCCCCATTGAATTCGGCAACCGAGCGCAGACCGAGCTGGTCGATCACGCGCAACAGGGTGTCGCGCGACTTGATCAGTTCGATCTGGCTGGACACGACCCCGGCTTCCGCGCCGGTCACCGAAGGAGCCTGCTCGTTGGCCGAGCGGGTGTAAATATTGCTGCGCGGCTCCACCAGGATCCCCGCCGTCGACTCGTAAAGGCGCGGCATGAACATCAGGATGGCAAAGGTTGCGGCGAGCAGCACCAAGGTGACGAGGATGATGCGCGGAAGCCGCCGCAGGACTGCCCCGCTCAGCGCAGCCATATCGATCCGTGCGTCCTGCACGGTTTGCGCCTCATAAGACATCGCCTACCTCGCCCAAGTTCTGCCTTGTTATTGCGCCGGCGTGGTAAGCAATCCGTTAAGCTGCTCGCAAAGCGCGACCGGCAAGCGACGAACTAAGCAAAATCTTAACCATGGCAGGACAAAAGTAGCGCAACTCAAATGCCGAGATTTGCATGCGCTGGCTTCCAATACTTTCCATTGCCCTGGTGATGCCTCTTGCAGCCTGTGCAACCACACGCGACGCAACCTATCTGGTCGAGACCAAGGGGCCCTATCAGCTCGACACAGGCGATACTTTGCGCGTGACCGTTTATGGCGACGAACAGTTGACCGACACCTACCGCGTCGATGACAGCGGCTCGGTGGCGTTTCCGCTGGTGGGTCCGGTGCAGGTGCGCGGGCAAACCACCCAGACGGCGAGCCGGCGGCTGGCCGGGGCGCTGGCCAATGGCTATATGCGCAACCCCGACGTGGCAGTGGAAGTGGCGGAATACCGGCCGTTCTTTATCCAGGGCGAGATCGGCAATTCCGGCCAGTTTCCCTATGTCCATGGCATGACCGTTCGGGCCGCGATCAGCACGGCGGGCGGGTTCAGCGACACGGCGGATCGCAACAAGGCGGTGGTGTATCGCCGTCAGGGTGACCAGATGGCCAAGGGCACGGTCGACCTCGACTTCCCAATTTACCCCGGCGACACGATTGTTGTGCTGGAGCGCTGGTTCTAGGGGTGGCGGGGCGCCAAACAGGCAAGCTGCGGATCCTGCAAGTGATGCGCGCCCCAGTGGGCGGGCTGTTTCGGCACGTCGCCGACCTGACGCGGGCCCTTGCTGGAATGGGGCATGAGGTCGGGCTGGTGGTCGACAGCCTCGCCAATGACGCGCAGACCGAAACCAGGCTGACCGCCCTCCTCCCTCATGCAAGCCTTGGCATTCACCGCTTCGCCATGCCGCGCGTGTTGGGCGCGGGCGACCTCGCCACGCCGCTGGCAGTGCGCCGGCTGGCGGGCAAGCTCGATATCGATGTGCTGCACGGGCATGGCGCCAAGGGTGGCTTTTATGCGCGGTTGGCACGGCTTGCCGGGGCAAGGGCCGCGGCGGTTTATACGCCCCATGGCGGAGTGCTGCATTTCTCCTCGGCCAGCCGATCAGGACAGGTGTTCCACCTGCTGGAGCGGGCGCTGCTCAGGCAAACCGGCGCCATCATTTTTGAGAGCGCCTATGCCAAGGCCACCTATGCCGCCCTGATCGCCGAGCCGAGTTGCCCGACAGTGGTGATTTATAATGGGCTGACGCGCGAAGAGTTCGTGCCCCTGCCCCCGGCTCCCGATGCGGCGGACTTCGTGTTCGTGGGCGAGCTGCGTCAACTCAAGGGCATCTTTGTGCTGGTGGAAGCACTGGTGGATGTGCGTCGCCCCGATGGATCGCCGGCAAGGCTGGTGATGGCGGGTGATGGTGGCGACCGGCAGTCGCTGATCGAGCGGATTGGGCAGTTGGGACTGAGCGATCGCGTCGTGCTGCCCGGCGCAATGCCGGCGCGCCAAGTTTTTCCTCAGGGCTGGTGCGCGGTGGTGCCGTCGCTGGCGGAATCACTGCCCTATGTGGTGCTGGAAGCGGCGGCGGGGCAGCTGCCCGTGATTGCCACCCGGGTGGGGGGCATTCCCGAAATCTTCGGGCCGACGGCCGGAAGTCTCGTCGCGCCCAACGATCCGCTGGCCTTGCGGGCAGCAATGCAGCAGGCGCTGGATCATCGTGAACAAGCGCAAGCAGAGATGGCAACGCGGCTCGATTTTGTCCGCCAGAACTTCTCGCTCGAGCAGATGAGCGGGCAGATCGAAGCCCTTTACCGCGGCCTGTTAGATAAGCCTTAGCGTCATAATTTCACTGAGTTTTCATTCCTTTTGACCCACACTGCTCCCTTCCCAGGGAGTAGTTGCTGCGCCATGTTTCGTGTCGATCCCCAACAGGCCGTGGTTGAACACGTCAATAAGGCCTTGGGAGAAACACCTGGCCCACGCGCGCTTTCGCCCCAGGCTGAAGCCATCATCGCCCAGCCGGTGGAAGGGGTGATCTCGGGTCCCGTGATCGTTGGCGTCGCGCAGATCATCGAAGCGCTGCTTTTGGCCACGCTGGGCTACGGCATTTATCATTTCTATGTGCAGCTCGATGAACCCGGCTTTTACGTACCGGTGATCATTGGCGCTTGCCTGTTGGCCAATGTGCTGTTCAACGCGGCGCGCACCCACCGCATTGCCGCCTATCGCACCATCTTCAACCAGATCAGCCGCGTCCTTGTGGGCTGGACGCTGGTGATGGTGGCGCTCACCGTGGGCATGTTCTTTTTCAAGGCCGGGGACATGTTTTCCCGCGTCTGGCTGATTGGCTGGTATGGGGTGGGCGCGGCAACGCTGATCGCTTATCGGCTCAGCCTGCGCGGGGTGGTTGGCTATTGGACCGAGCGGGGCCGGCTCAAGCGCCGCACCGCGATTGTGGGCGGTGGCGCCGACGCCGAAGTGCTGATCCGCCAGATTCGCGCCAGCGCCAACAACGACATCAAGCTTCTGGGCCTGTTCGATGACCGGGTGGATGATCGCTCGCCCGACACGGTGGATGGGTGCCCCAAGCTGGGCAAGGTGGCCGACCTCCTCGAGTTTGCGCGGCGCACGCCGGTGGATCTCGTGATCGTGTCGCTGCCGCTATCGGCCGAAAAGCGCGTGCTGGAGATGCTGACCCAGCTTTGGGTGCTGCCGGTGGACATCCGGCTATCGGCGCATATGAGCAAGCTCAAATTCACCAACAAGGCTTATTCCTATGTCGGGGATGTGCCGGTGTTCGACATGGCCGACCGGCCGATTTCGGACTGGAACCTCATCTTCAAGTGGCTGTTCGACAAGCTCGTCGCGCTGGTGGCGTTGATCGTCTTGTCCCCGGTGATGGTCGCCACGGCCATCGCCATCAAACTCGAGAGCCCGGGGCCGGTGTTCTTTATCCAGAAGCGGCATGGCTTCAACAATGAGCTGATCCGCATCTTCAAGTTCCGCTCCATGCGCACCGACATGATCGACCAGAGCGCGAGCAAGCTCGTGACCAAGGATGATCCGCGGGTCACCAAGGTGGGGAAATTCATCCGCCGCACCTCGATCGACGAGTTGCCGCAGCTGTTCAATGTGCTGCGCGGGGAGCTTTCCATTGTCGGCCCCCGCCCCCATGCGCTGCAGGCCAAGGCGGAAAACCAGCTCTATTACGAGGCGGTGGAAGGCTATTTCGCGCGGCATCGGGTCAAGCCCGGGATGACCGGCTGGGCGCAAGTGAATGGCTGGCGTGGGGAAACCGACACGATCGACAAGATCATGCAGCGCGTGAACCACGACCTTTATTATATCGAGCACTGGTCGATCCTGCTCGATCTTTACATCGTGCTGCTGACGCCGGTCTCGCTGGTGTCCAAGAACGAGAACGCCTACTAGCCCGGCCAGAGCGCGCCGCCGAGATAGCGCTCGGCGAGCTCGGCGGTGCCTTGGGCAAAGCCGGGCAAATGGGTTTGGGCGAGCTCGGTTTCGATATGGGAGCCGATAAAGGTCAACAACGCCATGCGGCGCAGCATGACCATGGAATCGATCGAGGCAATATCGGCCGGGGTGAGTGAGCGTTTCGCTGTGTAGGCGGCGAGCCAGGCCTGGCGCAGGTCGGGCACCGAAGCATGGGTTTCGTGAAACGAGATCGCCGCAGCAAAATCATAAGTGAACCAGCAAAAGCCGCAGTCATCGAAATCGATGAGGCTGACGGTGTCGCCATCCACCAAGAGATTGCCCAGCCGCATATCGGCATGGATGAGGCCGTAGCGTTCGCTCGATGTGCCATAAGCCGCAAGGCGGGCGCGCAGTTCGGTATCGAGTCGGTCGAGCAGCGGGCGGATGGCGCCGTCTACGCCTGGGGCTACGCGCCAATCGCCCCAGAGGCCATCGGGATCAAGAATGGTGGCGGCGTTCCATGCCTGGCGGACAAAGCCGGCGGGGCGCGGCCAGGCCAGCGCATGGGCATGGAGGCGGGCGGCATAATCGCCGAGAGTAGCGAAGAGCGGCGTCAGCTCGGCGTCGATGGCTGGCTCGGTGCCGGCAATGAAGCGGAACAGCACGGCATTGCGCGATTCTCCCGCCGCCGTGGTGACGGTCTGCAAGAGGCGCTCATTGGCGCCCGGCACGGGTTGGGGCAGCGGCAGATCGGTGTCGCGCTCGAGGGCGGCGAGCCAAGTCAGTTCACTCTCGATGGTCACCGGGCTTTGATAGGCCGGGCGATGAACGCGCAGGCAAAACCGCTCGCCACCGGGCAGATCGGCGCGAAAAGTGTGGTTTTCGGAATGATTGATGAGGGTGAGGGTGGCCGTGCCGAGCTGCGGCCAGAGCGTTCGCACGGATTCGAGATCGCGCTGATGCAACGGCATGGCGGGTGTGCCCGCTTCTTGAAGCGTGAATTGAAAATGGTCGGAGCGGCCGGATTTGAACCGACGACCCTTTGTCCCCCAGACAAATGCGCTACCAGGCTGCGCTACGCCCCGACTGCCGGGACACATAGAGAAGCTAGGGTTTTCAGGCAACCCCGAAATTCGGGAACAAAGGAACAAACCGAAAATTCGACGTCGAAAAACGCTGTTAGTGGGAGAAAGCCCCACCAAAGCGTCACAGAGGTTGCGCTTTTCGTTCACGGCGGTGGAGCAAGGCAGATGGCACAGTAGAATACGATAGATGACGCGCCGAAGGATGGGACCGTATTCTTGGGGTTCTACCGCCGTCTAGCGGCTTCGCGGCTGACCAGACCTGCAGCGATGCGTCTGGACCGTTTGGGGCGGAGGATGTTGGAATTGCCAGTTTGAGAAAGGCGGTCGAGACCCCACCCACTGGATGCCCCTCCCACCCCTCCGGTCCAAAGCTAATGGGAGAGGGGAGATGGAACTGAGCGCCAAACAAGAGCAGCGGATTGGTTGGAGGATGCGCCACATTGATTGGCTCCTGCCCGGACGTCCGGAGGTACTGAGGACAAAGAGTAGTTTGTCGCAATGTTCGAGGCTACGCTTGATCAGAGCTTCTTAGAGGGCACGCTAGAGCCGCATCGGCTCGTTGAGCTTATTGCCACCAAAACCAGCAGGCCATCCCCTGCCTGCCATAGCTAAAGCAAAAGGCGATCTGGCTAATCGAAATAGAACGACCCTAACCGAAACCCCAAAGGAGGGAGAGGCTGGGGCGCGATGAACTGCCCAGGATTGGCAGGGACAGATCAAACACCTACCAGGCAAGTTCTGTGTACGTAGAATTGCTCCTTTAAACCCGTTGTTAAGTACGTTTTATAAGTGTTCGGCAAAATTCCAGTTCGATATGGGGTTCGTTTACGAGATAATTGTTAGCTCGTACACCCGACATGCTGCGAGATAAGATGCATTCATCACAGCCGCTCCGCAATAATGTTCAAGTTTTTTTGGACGCCCTAGAGCGCGTCGTGCTGAGTGTAATTTTCAGCTTCTTCGCATGGAAGCTCGGTCAATCGTGGTTGACAACCGGAAGCATCATCACGCTTATCGCTCTTGTTTCGGAAGGCGCAGTTCTCTTTTTTGTGCTTTTCAGGTGCTTCACTACCGAAGTTTCGATGCTACCTGGGGATTGGCTGCTCGCTTTTTTGGGCACTGCAACGCCGCTCCTGGTACAGCCCTCTGGAAATGAAGGGCTTGCTCCGCAGGCTCTTTGCGCAGCGCTGATGTTGGTTGGAATGTCTGTCCAGATCGCTGCCAAATTAACGTTGCGACGGAGCTTCGGAGCCGTGGCAGCGAACCGGGGGGTGAAGAAAAAAGGTCCCTATCGGCTGGTTCGCCACCCCATGTACGCCGGCTACATCTTGACCCAGATTGGATTCCTCCTCTCCTACCCAAGCGTCTTCAACCTGGCGGTTTATTCTGCAGCATTTGCTTTTCAGATCGGGCGCATCTTGGCGGAGGAAAGAGTCTTAGCGCGCGATGCAAGCTATCGTGATTTCACTGCTGCCGTGCCTTATCGGCTGGTGCCTGGTGTATTCTGATTTGAGGCGCAGCGAACACAACGCCGATTTGGCCTAGTAGCTGAACATTGGACAACAGTTACAGCCGTCAGGGCGAAGGGTCGTATGCCTTTGGTGCTTGTCAGGACCCCGACCTACCGTGGCTCGGAACCGCTCCAACGAGCCATTCAGTGCCTACGGGCGCAAAGCCATGGCGAATGGATCTGCGAGGTGCGCGATGATTGCCCAGATGGCAGCGCGCGTAGTGTGCTCGAGGAGCTAGCGGATCCGCGCGTTCGCTATGTTCACAACCAGCCGCAGAAATTCGGCGTCCAAAATCTTGACGACTGCTTTAGCCTGGAGAACGCATTTCACGCCGACTACTTCTTCATGCTGGAAGATGACAACCAAGTTCGCCCGAGTTCGGAGCGCCTTAGGACGCATGCGAGCCCTATCGGTTACACCGGTGTCCCCGTCTTGTCTGGCCTGCTCCCCTGCCCTATGTTTGGCGATGCAGGAGATGTTTCCTGCATTCGTTCTCAGGGCGGGGTGTAATTCCCCACCGGCGGTAAGGGGAAACCCAAGCCCGCGAGCGCCCGGCGCAGGTCGGGGTCAGCAGATCCGGTGTGATTCCGGAGCCGACGGTTATAGTCCGGATGAGAGAGAACGGGTCTGGCTATGGAGCTTGAGCTTCGTTGCGGTTGTGCCGCTGCGGGGGGTGAGCGCCATTCCTTCCCGTAAACCCTGAGGTAGCTGGGTCTTACGCGAAAGGATAACTCGTTGAGCCAGATTGCCTCCGCCTCCCCCCGTCGGCAGATTTCACCTTCCATCCAGGGCGCCATGCTGATGCTAGGCGCCGGGATTGCCTATGCGGGCGTCAATGTCGCCACGCCCATTGCCACTTATCAGTTGGGCTTTCCCTCCACCTCTGCCGTGTTCTGGCAGTATCTGATCGCCGCCGTGCTCTGCATCCCGCTGGTGTGGAACATGGGGCTGCGCGCGCTTAAGACGCGCCATCCGATGGTGCATCTGGTGCGCATCGTGCTGTCTGCGGCCGGCGCGCAGGCCTTTGGCTTTGCCTTTGCCTTTGGCGTGCCGCTTTGGCAGGTGATCGCGCTGGTGATGACCTCCCCCTTCTTCATCATTCTTGGGGCCTGGCTGTTTCTGGGCGAGCAGGTGCGGTTGCCGCGGATTGTCGCGACAGTAACCGGGTTTGCCGGCGCGATGATTATCCTGCAGCCCTGGAGTTCGGTGTTCACCTGGGCGGCACTGCTGCCGATCCTGGCGGCGGCGCTGTGGGCGGGATCGTCGCTGCTGACCAAATATCTCACTCGGTTCGAAACGCCCGAATCGATCACGCTCTACCTGATGTTGCTGATGACACCCGCCAATGCGCTGTTCCTGATCCCGACCGGATTGGCCATTCCGGGCGGCGAAGTGCTGTGGCTGATGGTGCTGATCGGGTTCTTGTCGGCGGCAGCGCAGTATCTGCTGGCCAAGGCCTATGCGGTGGCAGACGCGACCTATCTGCAGCCCTTTGATGATCTCAAGTTGCCGCTCAATGTGCTGGCGAGCTGGCTCATCCTGTCGCAGGCGCCAGATCTCTGGTTCTGGCCCGGCGCGCTGTTGATCGTAGGGGCATCGCTGTTCATCATGCGGCAGGATAACGGGCGCAGCGTTCCGGCGTCACGCTGAGCCGGGGCGCTACGGCGCCCCAGACTCTCCCGGGAGGCGATTGATTCGGAATGATTGAGCATTCCGCCGGGAAAGCGTTGTCGATCGTGCCGGGGGGCGCTATCTCCTCGCCAGCCCAAGAACAAGGCGGAGGGAATCAATGGCGCCGACAAGCGAGCAACAAGCTGGATATGTGCTGACGCTAAGCTGCGTGGACAAACCGGGCATTGTTGCCGCGGTGACCACCGAATTGGCGGCGCTGGGTGCCAATATCGCCGAAAGCAACCAGTTCTGGGATCGCCAGACCGGCACCTTCTTTATGCGGCTGGCCTTTGCTGCGCCCGAGGGCGTCGATCGCGATGCGCTGGAGCGGGCGCTGCGCGCCCCGATTGAGCGGTTCGGGATGAAGACCACGCTGGTGCCGCTGTCGCGCCGGCCCAAGATCGTGATCATGGTCTCGAAGTTCGACCATGCCCTCCTGCACCTGCTCTACCAGATCCGCGTTGGGTGGCTCGATGCCGAGGTGGTGGCTATCGTGTCCAACCACCCTGAGGCGCAGCGGATCGCCGATAACGAAGGCATCCCGTTCCATCTGTGGCCGGTGAATACGAGCAACAAGGCCGAGCAGGAAGCCAAGGTGCTGGCGCTGGTGCAGGAAAGCGGCGCCGATCTCGTGGTGCTGGCGCGCTATATGCAGGTGCTGTCCGATACGCTGTCGACGCGGCTCTTTGGCAAGATCATCAATATCCACCACTCGTTCCTGCCCAGCTTCAAGGGCGCCAAACCCTATCACCAGGCCCATGAGCGCGGGGTCAAGCTGATCGGGGCCACGGCCCATTATGTGACGCCGGACCTCGATGAAGGCCCGATCATCGAGCAGGAAACCGCACGGGTGACCCATTCGATGAGCCCTGAGGATATGCTGGCGGCTGGCCGCGATATCGAGAGCCGAGTGCTGGCGCGGGCCGTCAAGCTGCACCTCGAAAACCGGGTGATGCTGAACGGGCACAAAACGGTGGTGTTCGGCTAGATCAGGTTTCGCGCGCCCGCTCGAGCAGGCGCTTGCATTCCAGGAGTTCGCGCAGCACGTCGGAGAGCTTGTTGCGCGCCTCCTTATCCAGCGCGGGGCTGGCGGTCATCACCGCTTCTTCGATCTCGGCTTCGTCGCCGGCTTCTTCGGCCATTTCGATCATGGGCAAGATGTCTTCCACCGGCTTGCCCTCGCCCACAGCGATGACATAGCGACTACCCTGATCCTTGAGAATGCGCTGGACGCCCTTGATGGTAAAGCCCTGATCATAGAGCAGATGACGGATGCCGCGCAGCAGCAGCACGTCTTCGGGTCGATAATAGCGGCGCCCGCCGCCGCGTTTGAGAGGCTTGATCGTGGAGAATCGCGTCTCCCAGAACCGCAGCACGTGCTGGGGCAGGTCGAGTTCTTCAGCGGCCTCGGAAATGGTCCGGAAGGCGTCGGGAGACTTGTCCAACACACACCCCTTGGCAGAAACGCCTTACTTTTCAGCGGTGACCATAGATTTGTTGATCTTGGATTTCAATACGTTGCTGGGTTTGAACACAAGAACCTGCCGGGGCAGGATTGGTACTTCCTCGCCAGTCTTGGGATTGCGCCCGATGCGCTCGTTCTTGGAGCGTACCTGGAAGGAGCCGAACGAGGAGAGCTTCACATTGGAGCCCGAAATCAGCGCCTCTGAGATCAGATCGAGCACGCGCTCGACCAATTCCGCCGATTCGGTTCGGGACAGACCTACCGAGCCATAAACGGCCTCCGCCAAGTCAGCCCGCGTTACTGTCTTCTGAGTCATTCGCACCCCCGTTTGGACGTCAGGGCCGGCCCATGCAAACAGGCCGATTGCTTGCCTGCTTGTGGCGGCAGCACCCAGCGCGTTTCGCCCGGGCAGCGGCCACAGAACAGTGTTGCCACCCGCTCAGTTCACATGCTTCCAGCGATTGCCGCACCGGGCTCCTCCGGCCCGCCGTTAACACTAACGCCTTGAAACACCTCAGGTCAATGCAGCCAAAAAGGCTTACCAGCGAATAAGCGAAGCACCCCAGGTGAAGCCGCCGCCCATGGCTTCGAGCATCACGAGGTCACCCTCTTTGATGCGGCCATCGGCCACCGCAACGCTGAGCGCGAGGGGAACTGAGGCGGCCGAAGTGTTGGCGTGGCGATCAACGGTGATCACCACCTTTTCGGGGGGCAAGCCGAGCTTGGCCCCTGCCCCATCGATGATGCGGCGGTTGGCCTGGTGGGGCACGAACCAGTCGAGGTCGTCCACGGTGTAGCCGGCCTTGTCGAGCGTGTCGTAGACCACATCGGTGATCTTGCCGACGGCATGGCGGAACACTTCGGGCCCCTGCATGCGCACATGGCCGACGCCCTTGGTGGAGGACGGGCCGCCATCCACATAGAGCTTGTCCCAATGGTGGCCATCGGAGCGCAGGGCGGAGGCAAGAACGCCGCGATCGGGCGCGCCATCAGCGATTTCCACCCGCTCCATGATCACCGCACCGGCGCCGTCGCCGAACAGGACGCAGGTGCCGCGATCGGTCCAGTCCAGCAGGCGCGAAAAGGTTTCGGCACCAATCACGAGGGCGCGGCTGGCAAGGCCGTTCTGCAGGTAGCTGTCGGCAGTAGCGACCGCATACACAAAGCCCGAGCATACCGCCTGCAGGTCAAAGGCCATGCCGTGATGCATGCCCAGCTTCATCTGCACCAAGGTCGCCGCGGCCGGAAAGGTGTAATCGGGCGTGGTGGTCGCGACGATGATGAGGTCGATGTCGTGGGGCGTCATGCCGGCGGCATCGAGCGCCTGCTGGGCGGCCGCAACGGCCAGATCAGAGGTGAACTGACCTTCGGCGGCGATGTGGCGCTCCTTGATGCCGACCCGCTGCTGGATCCACTCGTCGGAGGTATCCACCATCTTGGCCAGTTCGGCATTGGTCAGGATTTTTTCGGGCAGATAGGCGCCCACGCCGCGAATAATAGAACGAGTCTTGGTCACGCCGGGTTCGCCTCGGATGGTGGAGGTGGAGTTTCGGCAACGGCACTGACGGGGAAACGCTTCATGCTGTCGCCGATCTTGTCGATCAGGCGGTTACGCCCCATTTCATAGGCAAGGCCAAGGGCACTCTTGTAGCCGATTTCATCGGTGCCGCCATGGGACTTGATGACAACGCCATTGAGGCCCAGGAACACGCCGCCATTGACGGTGCGAGGATCCATCCTATGGCGTAGCTGCTTGAGGGCCGACATTGCAAAGAGCGCGCCGATTCGGCTCATCAGATTGGCCTTGAGGGCGTTGGACAGGTATTTGCCAACCTGGCGGGCGGTGCCTTCGGCGGTTTTGAGAGCGATATTGCCAACAAAGCCCTCAGTGACGACCACATCAACCGTGCCCTTGCCGATATCATCGCCTTCAACAAAGCCATGATAGGTGAAACCGGCGCCGCTGGCATCGGCGAGGATGCGGCCGGCCTCCTTGATGGAATCAAGGCCCTTCACTTCCTCGGTGCCCACATTGAGCAGCCCGATGGTGGGGGATTCATGGTTGAATAGCGCCCGAGCGAGCGCCGAGCCCAGAATGGCGTAGTCCACCAGTTGGCGCGCATCGGCGCCAATGGTGGCGCCCATATCGAGCACGATGATGTCGGTGCGCAGCGTAGGCCAGATCGCCGCAATGCCGGGGCGCGCAATACCTTCCATGGGCCGGAGGCAAAAAGTTGCCATGGCCATCAGGGCGCCGGTGTTGCCGCCCGAGATTGCCACATCGGCCTGGCCATCCTTGACCGCCTGGATAGCCATCCACATGGACGACGTGCCCTTGCCCTTGCGCAGGGCCTGGCTCGGCTTTTCATCCATGGCGATCACCGCTTCGCAGTGATTGACGGTGCTGACCGGCTTTAGCTCGGAGAACTCATCGAGCAAGGGGCTGATCTGTTCTTGGCGGCCATGGAAGATGAAGCGGCTATCGGGGTGCTCGCGCCAGGCCAAAAGCGCACCGTGGATTACGGCTCGGGGGGCGTTGTCGCCACCCATTGCGTCCACTGAGATGGTTATCGTGTCAGTCATTTCGGCCTATGGTTGGTCCCCGGAAGGCTCGGCGGCACCATACCCCACCATGGGGTCGGCGCAAGCCCGGCCAAGAGGGCAAGTTCTTATTTATCGTCGCCAGTCTTGAGCTGGCGCAGGCTCGCGAACGGCCCCTGATCTTCGGGGGGCGCCACAATACCCAAGGCGTCGAGGCTTTCGCCGGGCAAGCGCGGATAGGGATCGATGGCCAGGGCCAGGGTCTCGATCAGCAAGGCGCTGAGGTCAACCTCGGGCCCGTCGATGTGATCGGGAAAATCATCATCCTCGAGGTCGATGAACAGTTCCGAGCCGGGCGTAGCCTTGTGGGCCTGATCGGGCTCGGGCAGGAAGACGCGGTCCACCGGCTCGTCGATCTCCTGCACCACTGGCTCAAAGGTCACGACGGAAGGCTGCACGATGCGCGCGGTCAGCCGACCGAGCACCCGGATGCCGCCGCGCAGTGGGGTCGCCACCAGTTTGGCGCCGAATTGCTCCACGGCAGATAGCTTGAGTTGCTCGGCCAGCGCAGCGAGTGCTGCGGCTTGGGGGTGAACCTCGATCTCGCGGCCCGTTGCAGGCAACCGATCCACCCGGATCACTGCGTCGATAATGGGTGCATCAGTGTGCTTCATGCCGCTACCTCAAAGGAAAGGGTGCCAGTGGTGATCGCCTGGCTCGACTGGCGCGCCAAAGCCGCATCGAGCGCCAGCACATAATCGGCGAGCGCCGCGACCTGGGCCGGCTCGGCGCCATCGAGCACATTGCGCGTCAGCACCGATTCGAGAGCTGCACGATCATTGCTGTCGATGGCAACATTAAGGGCAGCGAGCAAACCAAAGAAGATATTGCCCATTTTCTGAATTTTCTTGGGCACTGCCATGTCGCCGACGCCCATTTCACGCAGGGAGCGGTCCATGTCCTTGAAGAACAGGTCAAACACGGCCTGGCTGAATTCTTTGGTGCGCGCATCTTCCGAGCGCAGGCGGCGGAACAACAGGGCCAGATGCAGGCTGATCATGTCGAAACGCCCAGTGACGGTATCGGGCACGCCCCAGTCGCGATAGAACAGCGGCTGCCGGGATTGAGACACAATGGCGCTATAAACGGCGTAAACGGGCTCGGCAGCAGGGTTCTTGCGGAACAGGGAGAGGATCATGGATTGCGCTCAGCGTCTTGATCGGTCAAACACGAAGCAGGACCTGCGGACGGGTGATTGCCACCTTGCCAGATTGGCGCCTTGGCAGGTACACATTTCGGCGGCCGGAAAGACCACGAATTCGTGGGGACGGCTATAATCGAGTGCCATCTGGAAAGTCAAATTCATGCCTGTGCGTTTCGCCCTCGGACCGATGATGCCGTTTGCTGCCGCCGCTGTGATTGCCGTGGCACTTGCCGGCTGTACCGGTAGCAGCACTGCCTTTGTCAAAAACCGGACCCAGGGCTATGAAATTTCGGAGAGCGCGCTGGCGCAGATTCGCGTCGGCCAAAGCAAGGAACTGGTGACGCTGGTGCTCGGCTCACCCCAGACCACCAATACCTTTGGCGACCAGTCGGCCTTCTACTATGTAGAAACCAAGGTGCAGCAGACCAATTTCGGGCTGACCAACATCAAGTCCCGCACGGTGCTGGTGGTGTATTTCGACAAGAACAACAAGGTGGTCGACAAGGCGGTGTATTCGCTGGCCGACGGCAAGACGGTGACCATCGAGAGCCGCCGTACCCCATCGTTTGGCGAGGATCGCTCGTTTGTGGATTCGATCCTCAATTCGTTCTGAGGCAAGGCTGCCCCAGTGACACAAAAGCCCCGGGAGACCGGGGCTTTTTTATTGGCTAGAGCGTTTCGCTGAGGTTGTTGCCATGTTCGCGCGCCATGGCATCAAGCGTGGCATTGACCAGCCCGCTGGCATCGTCCTCGTAGAAGGCCTTGGCCACATCCACATATTCAGTGATGACGACGCGGGGCGGAATATCGCGGCGGCGCAGCAGTTCAAAGGCGGCGGCGCGCAGGATGGCGCGCAGCGTGGCATCGACGCGTTCCATGGGCCAGCCTTCGGCCAGCGCCCGATCAACGGCAGGATCGACCTCGAGCTGGTGCTTGGCGACGCCAACTACGATCTGGCGGAAAAAATCGGCGTCCGCGGGCAGATACTGCTCGCCCTCGATCTCGCGGCCGAGATGAAAGGCGCCGAACTGCGCGAGGGTGTCTTCCAGGCTCTGGTGCCCGACATCCATCTGATAAAGCGCCTGCACCGCTGCCAGCCGGGCAGCACCACGCTGATTGGCGGGTCGGTCGGTTTGCGGGTCGCGTTTGGGGGCTTGGGCCATGAGGGGGTAACTCGAATGGGGGGTGGCCGGTTCATTGCGCGTCGGAAAAGCGCGACCGGGTGAAACACGGGATCAGTCTTCAGGCAGTGGCGGGCTGCTGTTGGCCTGCGCCAATTCGGACAGAAACGAGCGGAAGTCGTCGGCAGCCGAGAAGTTCTTGTAGACCGAGGCGAAGCGGACAAAGGCCACGTCGTCGAGCCCCTTGAGCCCTTCCATAACATATTCGCCGATCTGGTCGGAGGTGACTTCCACATCGCCGAGCGATTCGAGCTGGCGCACGATGCCCGAGATCATGCGCTCGATGCGCTCGGGATCCACCGAGCGCTTGCGCAGGGCGGTGTAAACGGAGCGGGCCAGCTTTTCGCGGTCGAAGGGGACCTTGCGCCCACTCTTTTTGACCACGGTTAGGTCGCGCAGTTGCACGCGTTCGAAAGTGGTGAAGCGGCCGCCGCAGCCGGTGCAGATGCGCCGGCGCCGGATGGCGCCGGAATCTTCGGTCGGGCGGCTGTCCTTGACCTGCGTATCGTCGTCGCCGCAATAGGGACAGCGCATGCCTAAGCCTTACTGGTAGATCGGGAAGCGGTTGGTGAGGGCGACGACCTTGTCGCGCACCGCGGCTTCGACCATGGCATTGCCCTCTTCGGAATTGGCTTCACGCAAACCATCGAGAACCTCAACGATGAGGTTGCCGATTTCCTGGAATTCAGCGACGCCAAAGCCGCGGGTGGTGCCGGCGGGCGTGCCGAGGCGAATGCCCGAAGTCACGAATGGCTTTTCCGGATCGAAGGGAATGCCGTTCTTGTTGCAGGTGATATAGGCGCGGCCAAGCCCCTGCTCTGCGCGCTTGCCCGTGGCGTTCTTTTTGCGCAGATCCACAAGCATAAGGTGGTTGTCAGTGCCGCCCGAGACAACATCGAGCCCGTGGGACTTGAGCGTTTCGGCCAAAGCACGGGCATTGGTGACGACTTGCTGCGCATAAGCGCGGAACTCGGGCTGCAGCGCTTCCTTGAAGGCGACGGCCTTGGCGGCGATCACATGCATCAGGGGCCCGCCCTGCAGGCCTGGGAACACGGCGGAGTTCACCTTCTTGGCGATGTCCGCGTCATTGGTGAGGATCATGCCGCCGCGCGGACCGCGCAGTGATTTATGCGTGGTGGTGGTGACCACATGGGCATGGGGCACTGGGGAGGGATGGACACCGCCGGCAACGAGACCGGCGATGTGGGCCATATCGACCATCAGGTAAGCGCCAACCGCGTCGGCGATTTGGCGGAAGCGCGCCCAGTCCCAGAAGCGGGAATAGGCGGTGCCGCCGGCCAGGATCAGCTTGGGCTTGTGCTCGTGGGCGAGGCGCTCAACTTCGTCCATATCAAGGAGGTGATCATCGGGGCGCACGCCATAGGACACGACGTTGAACCACTTGCCGCTCATGTTGACGGGCGAACCATGCGTCAGGTGCCCGCCCGAATTGAGGTCGAGGCCCATAAAGGTGTCGCCGGGCTGCAGCAACGCCAGGAACACGGCCTGGTTCATCTGCGAGCCGGAATTGGGCTGCACATTGGCAAAGCCGGCGCCAAACAGCTGCTTGGCCCGCTCGATGGCGAGGTTTTCGGCAATATCCACAAACTGGCAGCCGCCATAGTAGCGCTTGCCCGGATAACCCTCGGCATATTTGTTGGTCATGATCGAGCCCTGGGCTTCAAGCACAGCGCGCGAGACGATGTTTTCCGAAGCAATCAGCTCGATTTCGTGCTGCTGCCGACCCAGTTCGCTGCTGATAGCGCCCGCGATTTCAGGATCGGTTTCTGCCAGACCGGCGGAGAAGAACCGAGGAAAGAGCGGAAGAGAGGCAGCAGCGCTCATGGCGTACTCCAGAATCCAAGATATTGGGTTATGGTGGGTGGTATGGCGCAGCCTGTAGCACAAAGCGCGGGCTCAATCCAAGGGCGCGTTAGCTATTCGCTTATGTGACGCAACTTGCGGGCCGCTGGATCATTTTAGCAGTTGGAGACCGGATAGGCCGGCCACGTGGGGGCAGGAGTTTATCATGAAAACCATCATCAATACCGTAGGCGCCGTAGCTATGGCCGGCTTGCTGGCCTTTTCCGGATCGGTCCCCGCCGAGGCGCAGGGCCTGTTCAGTCGCCATGATCGCGGCTGGCACGATCGCGACTGGCATGATCGGGGCGACTGGCGCCCGCGTCGGCATCATCATCGCGGCTGGCGCGGTAATGGCGGTGGCGCAGTTGCCGCCGGTGTGCTGGGCTTTGGCCTTGGCGCAATCGTGGGCGGAGCCATCGCCAACGACAATCGCCGGGGTGATCGCTTGATTGGCCCGGTTTATGATTACGGGCCGTCCTATAGTGCCCATGTTCGGGCCTGCTATGCGCGCTATCGCTCCTATGATGCGCGCACCGATACGTTCCTCGGCTATGACGGCTATCGTCACCGCTGCAATCTCTAGCAGCTAGCTCCTCCAAAAAGCCCGGGTTTGCCGGGCTTTTTACTAGAACAGACGTGGTGTTGCGGCGGGTGCCGGCGTTTCGGCGAGCCGCCGGCGAAGTTTGGCGAGCGCGACTTGCTGCATCTGGGTGCGGGTTGCGGCGGCCGGTGTGATCACCACGACCTCGGTCCCAGTGGCGCTGTCGATGGCCGCGACGCGCATCTGGGCGCCAACCTGAACGAATTCAAACAGAACCTGAACGTCGTTCATCTTGTCTCCGGGCGGATGCTACTCCCGCCCTGCCCTCAATTGTGGACCATACAAAAAAGGCCCTCCCGAAGGAGGGCCTCGATAGGTGCGTCGCTTAGGCTTCGAAGGTCGTCTTGCCCTGCGCGTCGAAGTTGTAAACGTCGTCGCGGAAGCTAACGGTACCCTGCCGGTTGGCCCAGGCCGTGATGTAGGTGGTGTGGATCGGCACCTGACCCTCGCACTTGACGTCGAGACGCTGCAGCGATTCGAAGGTGGCGTTGACCCGGTCCTGGGTCCAGTCACCATTGTCCCGCAACAGCCAGCTCACCAGCTGATGCACGCTTTCGACGCGCACGCAGCCCGAAGAGTGGAACCGTGCATTTTCGCCGAACAGAGCCTTGGTCGGGGTGTCGTGCAGGTAGCAGTCATAGGGGTTATAGAAGTTGATCTTGCAGTGGCCCATGGAGTTGGCGGCGCCTGGCTCCTGGCGATACATGTAGTTCACTTCTGCATCGCTGATATTGGCCCAGTTGATCGTGGCAGGATCGATCTTGTTGCCCGAGCCATCATAGATGAAGATGTTCTGCTCGGCCAAGTAGTTGGGGTTTTCCTGCATGTACTTGGTCAGGTCCTTGCGGACCAGCGACTTGGGCACGTGCCAATAGGGATTGAAGTTGATCTGGCTGATCTTGCTGGCCATGATCGGGGTGGCGCGATCGACACGGCCGACAACGGCGACGTGGCGCTGCTCGACCATGCCGCCAGCAACCGCCTCGATGGTGGCGGCGGGGATGTTGACCACCACATAGCGCTCGGACAGGTTGGGCGCGAGGTTCTGCACCCGCTGGAAGTTCAGGTAGAGCTGGTTGAGGCGCGTCTGGGCGGGAACGTTGAGGGCGTACCAGGTGGGCTCGTCGATCTTGCCGTTGACGATGAGGCCGTGGCGCGCCTGGAAGGTGCGGATGCCGCGATCGGTGACTTCATCGACCACATCATCGACATTTTCTACCAGCGCCATATCGCCCGACGAGATCAGGCGGCGCTTGAGCGCGATGGCCGGCTTGCCCTTCTTGCCGCTGGACAGGCCATAAGCTTCCTGCGGGACTTCTTCCCAGCCGCCGGCGGCGACAAAGGGCTCATACTGGGAGATCGCCAGCTGCAGATTATAGGCCGTATCAAAGGACAGGATCGGCTCATTGGTCGCAATCAAGGCTTCGGCGGCGGCCGTGTTGCCGTCGGAGTCGATTTCGCGCAGGGTCCGATTGCCCGAGAACAGATCCAAGATGCTGCCGTCCTGCGCCCAAACGGCGGAAGGAAGGGCAGCGCTGGCTCCGGCAACGGCCATGGACCGGAGGAGTGAACGTCGATTCAACCGCATCTAAACACATCCAATTTGCCCGTCGCGAGTTGCGAGGGTCTTACCATCGTGTTCCGCAGCCCACCGCCAGGGTCACCCGAACGGGCGAGCTTTAGAATTCAGGAACCATCATTACGCGGGAAATGGTTTCAACCGCGTAACCAGCGCTGTGTCGTGAGTTTGCGGCACAAATAAGTAAACGCCGGCCGAGGCCAGCGTTTCACTTGGTGTGTGGCACCATTGCTACAGTTTTACTAAGACGAGCCTAGAGCTTGTAGAGGATCTGATCGACCCAGAAGCGTTCGAGGCGCGCGAGGGCCTTGTTGAGGCCGTCAAACTCGTCATCCCCCAGACCACCGACCTTGTCGATGGATTTGAGATGACGGTCATAAAGTTCGTCGATCACCTCGGCCACTTCCTCACCCTTGGGGGAAAGCTTGATGCGCACCGAGCGGCGGTCCGAACGCGAGCGTTCCTGGAAGATATAGCCGCTTTCGACGAGTTTCTTGAGGTTATAGGAAACGTTGGATCCCAGGTAATAGCCCCGCGAGCGCAGCTCCCCTGCAGTCAGTTCCGCATCGCCGATGTTGAACATCAGCAGCGCCTGAACCGGGTTGATGTCGTCCCAACCCATGCGGTCAAACTCGTCCTTGATCAGGTCGAGCAGGCGGCGATGCAGCCGTTCAACGCGTGAAACGGCTTCCAGATAGAGTGGCTTCAGCCGCTTGGGCTGCTCGGGTACCATGGCCTCGCTGGCGTTCGATTTGCCTACCATTTGAGCCTCGCTGTTGCTGTCCGTGCGACTTTTCGCATCTCATGAGAGGAAAATATGGCGTCCCCCGCTAACATGCGCCTAAGCCACACGCTTAAAACTATCTTACGGGAAAACAACGAGAATTTGGCTTTATTCTTCGTTACACCCACCAACACAATTGTAACCTAAAGAGGGAGTTAAGGAGGAAAACCTCGTGAAAACGTCGGGTGGCAGTGGCTTCATGTGCCGGCTCGGCGAGCTCTACTGAGGAAGCCTCACGACAAGTTCATCCCAGTGCTCCAATACGTCGTTGCGCGCCCGGATTCCCCCTGAACTGCGCTGCCGCTCCTCGTCCTGCAGGAGGCGCGCGAAGACCAGGCGCCGGGTGTCGTGCTCGGCCCAGCCGACGAACCATCCCCAGCCCCTGGCGCGGTCGAACGAGCCATCAGCCCGGCGCGGATAGGCCGATCCGGTCTTGCCAGAAACCGTCCAGCCAGCGGAGGTCGGCCAACTCTCGACAATGGCCATGGTCATGTCGATTGCGTGCCGCTCCACCGGCAGAGTGCCATTGACGAGGTGGCGCAAGAACGCCACCTGCTCGACCGGGGCGATCTGGAGGGACGAGCTAATCCAGGCGCGCTCAAGGGCATTGTCCTGACCGGGATCGCCGGCGAAGTCGGCATTGCCGTAGCCGAAATCCTGGGCGTAGCCCTGCAGGCGCTCGACGCCAAGCTTTGCGGCGATCTGTTGGGAGAACCAGACCACGGAATGCTTCATCCAGCGCAGCGGGTTGGTGGGCTGCTGCCACTCCGGCCCACCCCAATCGGGGTAGCCGGGCTGGAACGGGAGGGTAGGCGTAGTGGCATTGGAGAGAACGCCGGCGTCATAGCCCATCGCGCTCAACGCTAGCTTGAAGGTCGATGCCGGGGTGACGCGGGTGCGGCAATCCCCCTCTTCCAGCAGGATGGTGCCACTCTCCGCATCGGCCACAACAGTGCAGATGGTCTTGGCCTGAGTTGCCTGCAGTGGCAGCAGCAGGAGAGCAGCGGCAAGGACAAAAACGGCGGGCTGCATGAACACTCCAGGAGATCGGGTGAAAGTTTTGGGCAGGCTCAGGAGAGCTGGGTTTGCTGATGCTGCACGATCTTCCAGCCCTGGGGCTGGCGAAGGTAAGTCGAGGTGCAGAGAGCGCGGTAAGGCGGGGCGCCGGCGCGCTCGGCCAGCGCTTCATAGGACAAAACAGCCAGAACGTCGCCAGGTCGGATGGCGATTTGACTGGCAAAGGCAACGCTGGACCAGCGCGGCGCGTGCTCGAGACTGGAAAGGATTGCCGCGTTAGCCATGGTCCCCACCGGGCCGAAGGCCATCAGGCACTGGCCGGCCATATGGGCCCGGTAAGCCTCAACGCCATCGAGCCAGAGGCTACGCTCGATCTGCCAAAGGTCATCCACTGGAAACCTCCCCCGGTTGATTGCGGTCTCGGTGCCATGGTTTCGCAACAGCGTGGCAGGAGCGCGGCAATGCCGATGGGGGCGTCAGTCGGCGGCCTGGGCGCGGCGGTGGCGCCAGTTGAGCGCAAAGAGCACGATGATGGCGGCGACGAGGAACAGGCGCACGGCAAAGCCGGGTGCGGTCATGGTGACATCGGGATTGCCGAGCAGGTAGAGCACGAGCTCGACGCCGGTGGCGCCGACGAGGAGCACCGCGCCCCAGCTCGCCTTGATCCAAAGGCCCACTGCGGCAAAGAGCCGGGCGCCGGCGAAAATGGCGAGATAGACAAAGCCAGTGACGCCCCAGGCTTCGATCGGGCTTTGTGCCCCCAGCTGCACGCCAAGGAGGCGTGCCGCATCGTTGAGGCCGAGCATCAGGCTCACCAGGGCAATGACGCGGACATAAAGGGCGGTGGAGCGGGCGTTGAATTCCATGCGCGCAGTTCTAACCCTCTGCAAAGCACTGGACAAGGCAATGTCTTTCGGGGGAGCGCGGGCGCTGCTATGGATATGGGCGCAAAGGAGTTTTAGTGATGGCCGAGTATTGGCAGAAGCACGATATGGGGTTCCTTGACGGGCGGCGGCTGCGCCGGACAAGGCAATCGGCGTGGAGCCGGGCAATGGTGCGCGAAACCATGCTCACCCCCGCTGACCTGATCTGGCCCCTGTTCGTGATCGAGGGCAGCAATGAGCGCTCGAGCATCGAGACGATGCCGGGTGTGGAGCGGCTGAGCGTGGATTTGTGCGTGGCAGCAGCGCGCGAAGCGCGCGATGCGGGCATTCCGGCGCTGGCGCTATTCCCCAATACGCCCGACCATCTGCGCAGCGAAGGGGCCGAAGAGGCCTATAACTCGGGCAATCTGATGTGCCAGGCGCTGAGCGCCATCAAGAGCGCGGTGCCCGAGATTGGGCTCATCGCCGATGTGGCGCTGGACGAGTACTCCAGCGATGGGCAGGACGGGCTGGTGCAGGACGGCCGCGTACTCAATGACGAGACCGTATCGGTGATGATCCGCTCGGCGCTGGTGCAGCTGCAGGCGGGCGCCGATATTATTGCGCCCTCGGACATGATGGATGGACGCGTGGGCGCGATCCGGCAGGTGCTCGATGCCGAAGGGTTCGACGACACTCAGATCATGGCTTATTCAGCCAAATATGCCTCGTGCTTTTACGGGCCGTTCCGGGAAGCGGTGGGTTCGGGCAGCCGGCTCAAGGGCGACAAGCTGACCTACCAGATGGATTATTCTAATTCGGACGAGGCGCTGCGCGAAATCGAGCAGGATATCGCCGAAGGCGCCGATAGCGTGATGGTCAAGCCGGGCATGCCCTATCTCGACATCATCAGGCGCGCCAAGGACAGCTTCAACATCCCCATCTATGCCTATCAGGTGAGCGGGGAATACGCGATGATCGAGATGGCCGCCGCGGCGGGCGCGATCGATCGGGGCGCCGCGATCCTCGAGAGCCTCCATGGCTTCAAGCGCGCGGGCGCCAATGGCGTTTTGACCTATTATGCGTTGGAAGTGGCGCGGGCGCTGGGCGAGTAAGCGCTCCCACCTGCGCATTCCTTTAAGCGAAGGTCTTGCACAGGGACGCGGCCATGACGATTTATCGATCATGAACCAAACTTACTCCGCCGCCCCTGCCCTGCCCGATCCCGCGACGGCCCCGGAACTGTTCCAGGGCCTGCTGACGCGGCGGGTGTCGGCTTATCTGATCGACCTCGTCATCATGGGCGTTATCGTCCTGGTGCTGAGCTTTGTCGGGCTGATCGCCGGCTTCCTGACCTTCGGGCTGGCCTGGGGTGCCCTGGCGCTGGTCGTGCCGCTGTCCGTCATCCTGTATTATGCTGTCACCCTGGGTTCGGCCCGGCGGGCGACCGTGGGCATGCAGATGATGGATCTGGTGCTGACGCCGGCGCGCGGGCAGCCGCTCAATGGCGGGATGGCGATCCTGCATGCCGCGGTGTTCTGGGTCACGGTCTGGATCTCCTGGCCCGTGTCGCTGCTGTTTGCGCTGTTCACGCCGCGCCGGCAGATGATCCACGATTTGTTGACCGGCACGCTGATGCTGCGTCGCTCCCCCATGGAGCGCCACTGGCGGATGCAGCGCGCGCGCAT
This sequence comes from Devosia sp. Z11_6, assembly GCF_058133665.1. Lineage (NCBI taxonomy): Bacteria > Pseudomonadati > Pseudomonadota > Alphaproteobacteria > Hyphomicrobiales > Devosiaceae > Devosia > Devosia sp. Z11_6. The sequence continues at coordinate 302,360 of NZ_JBYUNQ010000004.1, read as the reverse complement.
GAACCAAGCATATTGAACGATTGCAGGGCGGACGGGAGCGGATTACAGTTCCCGTCTTGGCAGCTAAAGGTCCCGCGTTGACCGACCAGACACCAGAAACGACCCAGCTCTTTTTGACCGCAGCGATGCCGTGCCCCTATTTGCCCGGCAAGCAGGAGCGCAAGCTCTTTACCCATTTGTCGGGGCGGCGGGCAGCGAGCCTGCATCACCTGCTCAGCGAGAACGGGTTCCGGCGCAGCCAGAACCTGATCTATCGCCCGGCCTGCGAGAATTGCTGCGCCTGCCAATCGGTGCGGATCGTGGCCGACGCCTTCGAGCCGTCCAAGCGCTTCCGACGCGTGCTGCGCAACAATGACGACCTCGCCATCGAAGTGCGCCCAACCACGGCGACATCAGAGCAATACGACCTCTTCAAGCGCTATCTCGATTCCCGCCATGCCGGGGGCGGCATGACGCAGATGAGCTTTGTCGACTATGAATACATGGTCGAGGACACGCCCGTGCAATCGGTGCTGGTGGAATATCGGCTGCGCAACCACCCGGATATGCCGCTGGTGGCAGTGGCGCTGACCGATGTGATGCCCGATGGGCTCTCGATGGTCTACAGTTTCTACGATCCGGACCTGGCCCATCGTAGCATGGGCACGTTCCTGATCCTTGATCATATCGCCCAGGTACGCGCCGCGGGGCTCGATTATGTGTATCTGGGCTATTGGGTGAAGAACTCGCCGAAAATGGCCTACAAGGCGCAGTTCCAGCCCCTGGAAGTGCAAAAAGGCACACTGGGCTGGTGCCGGCTCGAGGAAGCGGCCTAGGCTCCGTTCATCTCCAGATCAAAGACGATGAGGCCGTCGCGGCCGCCCTGGAGGGCGGCAACGAGGCGGGCGCCGGCTTGCGCATGATCGGGGTCGACCAGGTAATGATCGCGGGCCGCGTCATCGGCAAAATCCATGATGAAGCCATGGTTGAAGCCCTGCCCCAACCCTTCGGGCGAGGCATTGGGGCCGAACTGGGCGGACAAGAGGCCCGGAAGGCGGCCGACCAGCGCATTGAGCCCGGCATAGATGGCATCGCGCTCGTCCTGGGGCACTTCGGGGCGGAAGCGGAAGAAGACGCAATGGCGGATCATGGCCGGGCTTTCGGGTGCGGGTCGGTGTGCTAGCCGACGAATTTGTTGTTACGGGGGAAGCCGTTGGGGGGCTGGCGGCCGGCGGCGGCGCGATCGCCCATCCAGTCGGTGAGCTCTTCGGCTGGCTTGGTGAAGGTGCGCCCAGAACTATCGGTCCAGGTCAGGCCATCGGCGATAAAGAAGCATTTGAGATCGGAAATGCCACCATCCTTGTAGCGCTGCAGGCGCACGCCGCGGCCGCGGTTCATGGTGGCGAGCTGGCTCAGGGGGAAGACGAGGAGCTTGCGGTTCTGCCCGATCACGGCGACCCGGTCGCCCTCGCAGGGCACGAGCAGGCGCGCTTCATCGGGGGCGGTGACATTGAGGATCTGCTTGCCCTTGCGGGTATTGGCGATCATCTCGTCCTCACCCACGACAAAGCCGTAGCCATTGGACGAAGCGATGATGCGCTTGGCGCCGGGGCGATGCACGAAGAGGGACACGATGTCCTGGTCCTCATCCATATCCACCATGATGCGCACCGGCTCACCCTGGCCGCGCCCGCCCGGCAGCTTGTCGCCAAAGAGGGTATAAACCTTGCCGCCGGTGGTCAGCATCAGGAGCTTGTCGGTGGTTTCGGCGTTGAAGGCGAGCTTGAGGCGGTCGCCGGCCTTGAAGCCCTTTTCGTCGATGGCGGCGTCATGACCCTTGAGGCTGCGGATCCAGCCTTTTTCCGACAGAACCACGGTGATCGGCTCGCGCTCGATAAAGGCGGTGGTGATTTCGGCGTGATCGGCATTGGGGGCGGCGCCATGGATGGAGCGGCGGGCGCCCAGCGGATGGGGCGAGCCGTCCTCCGCAAAAAGCGGATAGGCCTTCTTGAGGGCTTCGACCTGCTTGGCGATTTCGCCCCATTGGCGCTTGTCGGAAGCGAGCAGCGCTTCAAGGCGGCCCTTTTCGGCCGTCAGGTTCTTGTGCTCCTGGCGCAGTTCCAGTTCCTCGAGCTTGCGCAAGGAGCGCAGGCGCATGTTGAGGATGGCTTCGGCCTGGTTGTCGGTGAGCGAGAAGGTCGCCATCAACGAGGCCTTGGCATCGTCCTCCTCGCGGATGATGCGGATCACCTCGTCGAGGTTGAGATAGGCAATGATATAGCCTTCAAGCACTTCGAGGCGGTTGGCGATCTGCTGCAGCCGGTGCTGCGAGCGGCGCACCAGCACGATCTTGCGGTGGTCGAGCCAGGCCTTGAGCGCATCGGCCAGGCTCATCACGCGCGGCAGCGTGCCGCGATCGAGCACGTTGAGATTGAGCGGGAAGCGGACCTCAAGATCGGTGACGCGGAAGAGTTGCTCCATGAGGATCACGGCATCGACGGTGCCCGCGCGCGGCTCAAGGACGAGGCGGATATCGTCCGAGCTTTCGTCGCGCACATCCTTGAGGAGGGGCAGTTTCTTGGCGAGCAGCAGCTCGGCGATCTTTTCGACCAGCCGCGACTTTTGCACGCCATAGGGGATCTGGGTGACGACGATGTTGTAAACGCCGCGGCCCTTTTCTTCCTTGCTCCATTGGGCGCGCAGGCGGAACGAGCCGCGGCCGGTTTCATAGGCGTGGACAATGGCGGAGCGGGTTTCAACCAGCTGGCCGCCGGTGGGGAAATCGGGGCCGCGCACCAGATCTTCGTTGCTGGGGGGAGCCGCGAAATCGCGATGGATCAGTTCATCGACCGTGGCCGCCGGATTGTGGATCAGCTTGAGCGCGGCATTGCACAGCTCGACGAGGTTATGGGGCGGCACGGAGGTCGCCATGCCCACGGCGATGCCGGTGGAGCCGTTGGCAAGGAGATTGGGGAAATTGGCGGGGAGCACCACCGGCTCTTCGTCTTCGCCATCATAGGTGGGGCGAAAATCGATGGCGTCTTCGGTGATGCCTTCAAGGAGGCGCGTCGCCACTTCGGTCATGCGCGATTCGGTGTAACGCATGGCGGCGGCGGAATCGCCGTCGATATTGCCGAAGTTCCCCTGTCCGTCGACCAGCGGGTAGCGCAGGGCAAAGTCCTGGGCGAGGCGCACCAGCGCGTCGTAGATCGACTGGTCGCCGTGGGGGTGGAACTTACCGATCACGTCGCCGACGATACGGGCCGATTTCTTGTAGCCCTGATTGGGATCGAGCTTGAGCAGGCGCATGGCGTGGATGATGCGGCGGTGGACGGGCTTGAGCCCGTCACGCGCATCGGGCAGCGCGCGCTGGGTGATCGTGGACAGCGCATAGCTGAGATAGCGTTCTTCCAGCGCCTGCCGCAGATCGACAACGCGCTGGTTGTCGGCGGGCGGAAGTGTATCGGCGTCTGACATCACAGCACTTTCAGGAGAACGAATCGGGAAACACTATAGCCGCAAAGCCCCCAATGCGCAGGGTTTCTGGGGTTTTTGCCCAGACATTGCGGTGCTGCGGCCCCGCTTGGCCGCTAAGCGGCGGTGGTGAGGATTGCAACCAGGGTTTCACGCGTCGCAGGTGGCGCCAGCTGGCGGGGATACCAGACATGCAGATCGAGGAAATGGGCCGAAAGGCGAAACGCGGCGGCCAGCTCAGCAGGAGAGGCAGTGTCGTCTTCGTTCAGCAGGAAGGGGGGCAAGGACAACAGGCGATCAAGATAGGGCTGGGCGGCGGCGCTGGAAACGGCGCGACCCGTGCGGGGGGACACATGGGTCAGATCGTCCGTAACGCCGGTAGCGGCGCAGGCGGAGAGATCGAGCCCGAAACCCAGTTCGTCGAGCACGGCAATCTCAAAGCGGGCGAGCGCCATGCCATCGAGCGGGCGATCGAGCAGACCCAGCGCCATGGCGAGGAGGCGATCATGGGGGTCGCGTTCGGGCAGCAGGCGCAGCAGTTCGCAGACGAGCTGGCTGAGGTAGAGCCGGGCCTTGTCGGCCATGAGGATGGCGGCGCGGCCGGTGAGGAGTTCCACGGCAAAGATGCCGAGATGATCCTCGAGGCGCGCGCGCCAGACCAGTTGCACGGTGTTGCCGGGCTGGAGGGCGGCCGCAAGCTTGGAAGAGCGACCGCCGCGCACGAGGCCCAAATGGCGGCCGCGCCCGGCCACCATGGCTTCAGCCACGAGGCTGGTTTCGCCATGGCGCCGCACCCCGATCAGCAGGCCTTCGCCGGTCCATTCCATTTCAGGGGGAGGTCCGGGGGCTTTGGCGAGGCACTGAGGGACCCCCTCCCTTGATCCCTCCCCACAAGGGGGAGGGTGTCGACTGGAGGCCCGGTGACAAGAGAGCTTTCACCCGACTGGGCCGTGGAAGGGCGCCGGGAACGCACTGGGCCAGCACTTCCCCCTTGATGGGGGAGGATGGGAGGGGGTGCAAGAGCCCCGGCTCACTGGCCAGCCGCCCCCCACCCTTGATCCCTCCCCGCGAGGGGGAGGGTGTCGACTGAGAGCTCAGATGCAGAAAGGCGAAGCGCTCAGTTTTTCCCATGGGGGAATTCCAGGCCCATTTCGCGGTAGCGCTCGGGGTCGTCGGCCCATTTTTCGCGCACCTTGACGAAGAGGAAGAGGTGGATGGGGACTTCGTACATCGCCATCAGCTCCTTGCGGGATTCCGCGCCGATGGCCTTGATGGTTTGCCCGCCGGCACCCAAGACGATCTTCTTGTGGCTATCACGGGTGACATAGACCACCTGGTCGATCTTGTAGGACCCGTCCTTCTGGATCTTGAAGCTCTCGGTCTCGACCGTAGCGTTGTAGGGGATCTCGTCATGAACGCGCAGGAACAGCTTTTCGCGCGTGATCTCGGCGGCGGTGATCGCCATGGTCAGATCGGTGAGGTGATCCTCGGGGAAGTGCCAAGGGCCGGGCGGAATGTGCTTGATACACCAATCCATGAAGTCGCTGACGCCATAGCCCTTAAGGGCCGAAATCATGAAGGTCGCTTCAAAGCGCACCTTCTCGTTGATCGCCTGGCTGAGGGCCAGAAGAGCTTCGTTCTTGATGGTGTCGATCTTGTTGAGGATCAGCATCTTGGGATGGGTGACGTTGGCCAGCCCTTCCAGCAAGGTTTCGATCTCGGACGTCAGCCCCTTTTCGGCATCGACGATGAAGGCGACGAGGTCCGCATCCCCTGCCCCGCCCCAGGCACTTTCCACCATGGCGCGTTCGAGCCGGCGCTTGGGGGTGAAGATGCCGGGGGTGTCGATGAACACCAGTTGCGCCTTGTCGATGGTGACGACGCCGCGCACCTGCGAGCGGGTGGTTTGGGCCTTGTGGGTAACGATCGAGACCTTGGTGCCGACAAGGGCATTGAGGAGCGTCGACTTGCCGGCGTTAGGGGAGCCAACCAGGGCGATGAAGCCGCAGGAGGTGTCAGTGGGGGTAATGTCGGTCATGCGGGATCCTTCCAGACCTGCTGGCGCACCAGGAAGAGTTCGGCGGCCTTGTGCTCGGCGATCTTCTTGGAAGGGCCGGTGGCGCTGAGGGGCTCAAAATCCCCAAGGGAAACGGTGATGGTGAATTCGGGCGCGTGATCGGGACCCGTGCGCTCGGTCTGGGTATAGGCGGGTGGCTCGAGCCCGCGCGCCTGGGCCCATTCCTGCAGCGTCGTTTTGGCATCGGCGCGGCCGGCATTGCCTTCGCTCAGGAATTCCTCAAACAAGCGCTCGACGAATTCATAGGCCTTGCCGAGCCCCCCATCGCAAAAAATCGCGCCGATCACCGCTTCGGTGACATCGCCCAGAATGGCTTCCTTGTGGGCGCCGCCGGTGCGCGCCTCGCTTTCGCCCAGCCGCAGCTCGGAGCCGAGATCGAGTTGGCGCGCGATGACGGCGCAGGTTTCCTTGCGCACCAGGGTATTGAGCGTGCGCGAAAGCTCGCCCTCATTGGCCTTGGGATAGCGCCGGTAAAGCATATCGGCCACAACGAGGCCAAGCACCCGATCGCCCAGGAATTCGAGCCGCTGATAGGAACGCTCGATGCGCCGCGACGGTGAAACGGCGCTGGAATGAGTCAGCGCCCGTTCAAGCAGGTCTTCGTCGGCAAACTGATAGCCCAGTCGAAACTGCAGCTTTTCGTGAGAACGGGCCCGCCGGCTCATTTGTCGATTTGCTGGAACATCCGGTCCCAGCGCACATTGGCCGGCCACTGCCAGAGCTGCCAGGGTGGGATATTGTCCTTGATGGAGAAGAAGCGCGCTTCAGCCTTGCCGATCAGGTTCACTGCGGGCACATAGCCGACCGAAGACAGGACGCGGCTATCGGCGGAGCGGTCGCGATTGTCACCCATCATGAAATAGTGGCTGGCGGGAACGACATATTCGGGGGTGTTGTCGAGCGGGCCGTTATCGCCGATTTCCTGGATGGTGTGGACGTTACCATCGGGAAAAGTTTCGCGATAAACGGCAACTTCGCGCGTATCGCCTTCGCTGTCGGTATCCATGGCAGTGCCGATGAACTCGCGCTCGACCATGGTGCCATTGATGTAAAGGCGGCCCTCACGCATCTGGATGCGATCGCCGGGGAGCCCGACAATGCGCTTGATGTATTCCATGTTCTGCGGCACCGGGCGGAACACCGCGACATCGCCCCGATTGGGATCACGCCCCAGGATGCGGCTGTTGATAGGCAGCTCGAAATCGAGCAGCGTGAAATCGCCGTAGCGTCCCAGCGAGAAGGAATGCTTGCCATAACCCCAGACGAATTTGTTGGCGACGAAGTAGTCGCCGATCATCAGCGTCTGCTGCATGGAGGCGGTGGGGATGGAAAAGGGCTGATACAAAAACGAGCGCAGCACGATGGCGATCAGCAGGGCCTCGACCACAACAACAATGGTATCCCACCACTCGTTGGTTTCGGCCTTCTTGACAGTTTTTCCGGCGGGCTGGCTCATGAATAATCCCGTTAAGCTACGCCGAAGCGTTAAGGCGTCGTGGTGGGTTGGTCAACCGGCACCGCTTCGATGATCACGAAGGCTTGGGCCAAGCCGGCATCATCGGTGATGGTCAGGTGGATCAGCGGCTCGTGGCCGGGGGGAACCAGACGCTCCAGCGCCCGCGCCGCTCCATTGGTGAGCTGCATTGTGGGTTTGCCCGAGGGAAGGTTCACTACGCCCATGTCGCGCCAATAGACGCCGAAATTAAGGCCGGTGCCCAGAGCCTTGGAGCAGGCCTCCTTGGCGGCGAAGCGCTTGGCGTAGGAAGCGGCACGCTCGGCGCGGCGATCGGACTTGCGCTGCTCGATTTCAGTGAAGCAGCGCTGGGTGAAGCGGTCGCCAAAGCGCGCAAGGGTTTGCTCGACGCGGTTGATCTGGCAGAGGTCCGAGCCCAAGCCGATGATCATGGCGTGGCTCCGGCGGCGACAGGGTTTGGCAAAGCGGGTTTACTCCAGGTCTTCGTCATTGCCCCTCCGTTCAACCCGGCCATCCCATTCGAGGGTCGAGATCATGCCGGCTTCGCGCATGCCGGCGCGCTGCACCGAAGACAGGCCCGGGCTGCGCTTGAGGGTCGCGAGCACATCGGTGAGCTGGGCGAGGTCGCGCACTTCGATTTCAAAGATCATCTGGTGGAAGTCGGGCGAAATCATCCGCATCACGAGATTGTTGATGTTGGCGTCGCAGGCGGCAATGGCCGAGGAAATCTGCGCCAGCGAGCCGGGGCGGTTGACCGATTCCATGGTGACCACAGTGGGGTAAAGCCGCTCTTCACCGCCACCATCGAGGTTCCAGCGCACATCCACCCAGGCCACGTCGCTGTCGTGCAGGTCGACCAGGGCTTCGGAATGGATGGGGTAAACGGTGATCGGCACATCGGGCTGCAGGATGCCGACCAAGCGATCGCCAGGCACGACCCCCTCCCCCGAAATAGTCACAGGCATGTGGAAGTCGAGCTGGGCAAGAGCGGCGCGGGCGCGGGCGCCGGCGCGCTGGCCGCCCGGCACGCGAAAGCGGAAGAGGTCAGTGGCGCGCAGAGCGAACCAGCCATCGGCAGTATCGGCGACGGGCAGATCAAGCTTGCGGCGGCGTTTGCGGAGGCCCTTGAGCGCGGCGAGTTCGGTTCCCAGCTGCTCGCTGCCGATCTTGCCTTCGCCCACCGCGATCAGCAGTTCGCGCTTGCTCGGCATATGCAGGGCTTCGGCCAGCGCCTTGGCTTCGCTTTCCTCGAGGGACACACCTTCACGATCGAGCAGCATGTTGAGAACGCTCTCGCCAAGCGCCAGGGCGCGCTGGGCGGCGGCGTTGCGCACGGAACGGCGAATGGCCGAGCGGGCCTTACCCGTCGCGGCAATGCCGATCCAGTTGGCGGGCGGCAGGTGGTTGCGGTCGCGGATGATCTCGACTTCATCGCCACTGCGCAGCTGCGTAACAAGCGGCAGGATGGCGCCGTTGATCTTGGCGCCTACGCAGGTGTCGCCGATATCGGTGTGGAGCGCATAGGCGAAATCGATGGGGGTGGCGCCGCGCGGCAGCGCGATCAGCCGGCCGCGCGGGGTGAAGCAGAACACCTGATCCTGGAACAGCTCCAGCTTGGTGGATTCCAGGAAATCCTCGGTGGTGGCGCCGGCGGTCAGATGCTCAATGGTGGAGCGCAGCGAGCCATAGGCCTGCGATTCCTGCTCGAGCCGGCCCATATCGGCGGAGGCGCCATCCTTGTAGAGGCTATGGGCGGCGATACCGAATTCGGCGATCCGGTCCATTTCCTCGGTGCGGATCTGCAGCTCGGCGCGCTGCCGGCCGGGACCCACGATCGTGGTGTGGATGGAGCGGTAGTCGTTGTGCTTGGGGACGGAGATATAGTCCTTGAAGCGACCGGGCACGAGCTTCCAGCGGGTGTGGACCACGCCCAGCGTATGGTAGCACTCGTCGATCGAGCCCACGATCACCCGGAAGCCGATCATGTCCGAGAGCTGCTCGAGGGCGATGGATTTGCGCTCGATCTTGGTGAAGATCGAAAAGGGCGACTTGACCCGGGCCTTGACGCGCGCGGTGATCCCTTCGCTGGCGAGGCGCTCGGTCAGCTCGGTCGAGATCGTATCGATGGCTTCGCGGTAATGGACCTTCATCTGGTCCAGCCGCTCGGTGATGGCCTTGTAATGTTCGGGCTGCAGGATCTTGAAGGAGATGTCCTCAAGCTCGTTGCGCATGTCCTGCATACCCATGCGGCCCGCGAGGGGAGCATAGATATCCATGGTTTCCTGGGCGATGCGCTCGCGCTTGTTGGCCGGCATATATTGCAGCGTGCGCATATTGTGCAGGCGATCGGCCAGCTTGACGAGGAGGACGCGCACATCCTGGCTGATGGCCAGCAGGAGCTTGCGCAGGTTTTCGGCCTGGGCTTCTTCGCGCGAGACGAGGTTGAGGCGCTCGATCTTGGTCAGGCCATCGACAATGGCGCCGATTTCGGGGCCAAAGAGCTGGTCGATCTCGGCGCGGGTGGCGTCGGTGTCCTCGATGGTGTCGTGCAGCAGCGCCACGGCAACCGAGGCATCATCGAGCTTGAGGTCGGTGAGGATCGCGGCGACTTCGAGAGGATGGGCAAAATAGGGGTCGCCCGAGGCGCGCTTTTGCGTGCCATGCTTTTGCATGGCATAGACATAGGCCTTGTTCAAAAGCTGCTCGTCGACGTTCGGGTTATACGCCTGAACGCGTTCGACGAGCTCGTATTGCCGCATCATATCAGGGCCGCCCCGCCAGCGGTGAGCTTAGTGCATTGAAACCAAATGAGAAGAGGCGTCCGACAGCTGCCGAACGCCTCCCAGTGATATAGGGATATTGCCAGATCGTGCAATCTGCAGATCCGGCTAATCGCCGCTAAATTCCTAGTCGTCTCGACGCTCGGGCGGAGCCAGGCTCTCGATGCCGCGCAGCAGCTCTTCTTCGCTGATGGTGTCGAAGTTGAGCGAATCTTCGTCGCCGCTTTCAATCAAGGGCGCAGCATGCTGCTCGGGCTCGTCGACCTCGACATATTTCTGCAGCGAATGGATCAAGTCCTCGCGCAAATCTTCTGGGGAGATTGCGCCATCGCCGATCTCGCGCAGGGCGACGACCGGGTTCTTGTCGTTGTCACGGGCGACGGTGATCTGCGCACCCGAGGCGATCATGCGGGCGCGATGAGCGGCCATGAGAACCAGATCGAAACGGTTCTCGATCTTTTCAATGCAGTCTTCAACGGTGACGCGGGCCACGGACGTCTCCAAATTGGATGGGGATGAAGGGGTTGCTTACACCAATGCCGGCAACAGCACAAGGTTTGGTGCGACAGCAGAAATGCAGGTGGCGCCGAATGGTTCCGGCACCGAAAGAGCCAGCGGGGGAAAGGGACTGCCCTGCCCCAGCCATTTAGCCGCGGCCGCCTTCCTTCATGATGCGGGCCTTGTCGCGGTTCCAGTCACGGTTGCGCTCGGTTTCGCGCTTGTCATAGTTCTTCTTGCCCTTGCCGAGGCCAATCAGCACCTTGGCGCGGCCCTGATCGTTGAAGAACAGCTTGAGGGGCACAATAGTGTTCCCGGCGCGGGACACCTCGGCATCGAGGCGCGCCAACTGCTTGCGCGACACCAGCAATTTGCGCGGGCGGCGCTCTTCGTGGTTGAATCGATTGGCCTGCAGATATTCGGGAATATGGGCATTGATCAGCCACAGTTCGCCCCTTTCGGGCGAGGCATAGGCTTCGGTGATCTGGGCCTTGCCCAGGCGCAAGGATTTAACCTCGGTGCCGGTCAGCACCAAGCCTGCTTCAAGGGTGTCGACGATTTCATAGTCAAAGCGCGCGCGGCGGTTTTCAGCCACGAGGCCATGGCTGATCACGCCGTTCTTGGCTTTGTCATTTTTTGCGGACATAGGGGCCTAGATAAGACCTGCATGGGCCATTGCAAAGTCCATAGCCTCCTGAGCGGGCTTGCTGATCGGGCAGATCGGCAGGCGCATCTCATTGGCGCATAGATTGAGGCGATTGGCCGCATATTTGGCGGGAGCAGGACTTGGCTCGATGAACAGGTCCTTGTGGAGATAAGCGAGCTTGTCGTTGATCGCGAGCGCGGCCTTGAAGTCACCCGCTAGGGACAGATCCTGCATCTGCGAGCAAAGACGCGGCGCCACGTTGGCGGACACCGAAATGCAGCCCCGGCCGCCATGGGCGTTGAAGCCCAGCGCCGAGCTGTCATCGCCCGAAAGCAAGATGAAGTCCTCACCGAGCTTGGCGCGCTGCATGGCCGCACGCTCGAAGCTGCCAGTGGCATCCTTGACGCCGATGATATTGGCATGGGCTTCGCGCAGGCGCGCAATGGTATCGACGGTGAGATCGACGGTGGTGCGGCTGGGGACGCTATAAAGAATAACCGGAATGCCGATCGCGCTGGCAACGGCGGAGAAATGCTGGAACAGCCCTTCCTGGTTGGGCTTGTTGTAATAAGGCACAACCGAGAGCACTGCGTCGGCGCCCGTGGCTTCGGCAAAGCGCGCGAGCGAGACCGCCTCGTCAGTAGAGTTCGAGCCGGCGCCCGCGACCACGGGCACGCGCTTATTGGCGACCTCGACACAGATTTCGACCACGCGCTGGTGTTCGGCATGGGTCACGGTCGGGCTTTCGCCGGTGGTGCCAACAGGAACCAGCCCATGCGTGCCTTCGGCAATCTGCCAGTCCACAAAGCTCGAGAAGGCTTTCTCATCCACCGCCCCGTTGAGCATGGGGGTGATGAGCGCCGTTATTGATCCTCGCAGCATTTGATGGAAATTTCCTCGTTGAGTGCCACACTTGTGACTTGGGCGAATGCAATAGACCCACTCATAGTGGGCTCCTGAGACTGGGCAGCATAGTTTTTGTCGCCAGCGACCACAAGGGAGCCTGCAAAGGCAAGCTAGCCGACAAGGCAGCAACACAGCGTTTACCCTCATAGGGCAAGCTGGCGCTTCTCGCAAGAAAGTGGCGCCGGCCAGATGTGGATCAACCAGCAAGGCACGACGATGACCGGCCATATTTATGCAAGCCTTCTGGCGATGACGCTGGCGCTGCTGCCGGCGACCCCCGTGTCGCATCTGGCAGCCCACAAGGGGCAAGACCCGGTGATCACCGGCTCACTGCCAAGTCCCCCTGCCCCCCTGCTCGCGGCAGCCGCGCCCCCGGTCATGGCCGGCATGGGCATGGCACCAGTTCGCCCAATGCCGAGCAGCGTGCCAGCAGCGGCTAAAGCTGACCCCAAAGGCTCAGCCGCGTTCCAGGAAACTTTAGCGGCGCTCGCCGATGGCGAGGCTCGCACTGCTTTCACGCAGGCCAAGGCGCTGCCAAACCTCGCCGAGCGACGGGCGCTGCAATGGGCCGCGATCTATTTCCATCGCGGGGACGTTGGCTTTGACGATATTGCCGAATTCGCCGCGACCGCCCCGGCTTTTGCCGGGGGCAGCGTATTCAAGAGCCGGGTGGAACAAGCCCTGCTGGCGCAGCGACCCAAGGACGCCGACGTGATTGCCGCGCTCGGTGACGAGCCCGCGACGCTCGAAGCCCAAATCCGGCTGGCGCAGGCCCTGCTCGCAAGCGGCGACAAAGAACGGGGCGCGGCTCTCGCGCGGCGCGTGTGGAGTGAAAATGCGCTAACGCGCGAACAGGAATCGCGCGTGCTGGCCAAGTTGGGTTCGGCGCTGGATCGCGAGGCGCATTGGGCGCGCGCCACCTATTTGATGATGCATGACCGCGCCCAGGGCAGCGAAAGGCTGCTGCCCTATCTGAGCGAAGCCCAGAAAACCCTGGTGGTGGCGCGTGCCGCAGTTTCCCGCGATGCCCCCAATGCCAAGGCGCTGCTCGACAAGGTGGATCCTGCCGTGCGGGACCACCCGGTCTATCAGTTCTCACGGGCGCAACGGGCGCGGCAGTTCGAATTGTGGGACGATGCAGTCGCCTGGCTCAATCGCGCCAAAGGGGAAGTGCCCGAAGCAACGCTGTGGTGGGGCGAGCGGCGCGGGCTGATCCGGCAATTGCTGGCGGCTGGCAAGCCGGAGCTCGCCTTTGCGGCAGCGGCAGGCTTTACCCATGGCTCCGATGGTCGGCTCGTGGAGGCCAATTTCCATGCCGGCTGGATCGCACTGTCGTTCTTGAAAGACGCGGAACTGGCCAAGACCCATTTCAGCGAAATGGCTACTCATGCCACCCTGGCTGATAGCGTGTCGCAGGCCAAATACTGGCTTGCTCGCGCCGAAGGCCAGCTCGGCGACACGGAAGCGGCAAAAGCCGCCTTTGCCGCAGCCGCCGCTTATCCAACCGCCTATTATGGCCAATTGGCCCGGGCCGAACTTGGGCAGACCGGGGCAGGCATTCGCCCCCTGCCCAGTTGGCGCGACAGCGCTGCACTGTTTGAAGCCAATGAAGTGGTGCGTGCGATCCGGATGCTGGAAGCCAATGGCCAGCACGGCATGGCCCTGACGCTGTTGCGCCAATTTGGCAGTGAACTCACTCAACCCAGCGACTTGTTGCTGGCCGGGCGTCTGGCGCAGGAACTTGGCGCACAGAATGTTGCCATCGCCATCGCTGCGGCCGCCGAGCAGCAGGGCATCGCCCTTGACCTCCTGGCCTTCCCCAAGGACGAGCGCATTGTCGAGGCCAAGCTCAAGGCCGACCCTGCGGCGGTGCTAGCGGTGGTGCGGCAGGAATCCATGTTCCAGATCGACGCCGTGTCGTCGGTGGGCGCGCGTGGGTTGATGCAGTTGATGCCGGGCACCGCCAAGGAAACCGCAGCCAAGGTGGGGGTCGAATATTCGCCCGAACGGTTGTTGAGCGATCCCGGCTATAATGCGCTTTTGGGCTCGTTCTATCTCGAGGCGCAGTTGAAGCGGTATGATGGCTCGCTGCTGCTGGCGGCGGCGGCTTACAATGCCGGGGCTGGCAATGCCAACAAGTGGATCAAGGCGTTTGGCGATCCGCGCGCCGACAATGTTGATCCGGTCTTGTGGGTGGAACTGATCCCCTTCCCCGAAACGCGCAAATATGTGCAGCGGGTTATGGGCAATTACCTCGTGTATCGCGAGAGGCTCGGGCATGACGCCATTTCCGCGCAAGCAGCGCTGCGCAGCATTCGATGAGCCGCGATTTTGCTTGAGAACCGGAGGGCGGCTGGCGTAACTGGGGCCACCTCAACAGCAGAAGCTTAATGGCCCGCAAGCGCTTCGTTCCACCCGACCACCCGGCTTTTGCCGGCTTGCCGATCCAGACCATCACCGCACGCGACACGCCCATCGCCGTGCATGTGCAGGGGCAGTTGTCGAGCCGGCGGTTGCCGATCCTCTGCATTCCCGGCTTTCAGCGCAACATGAGCGATTTCACCGAGTTCGCGGCATTCTTCCGCGGGTTTGACGGGGGGCGCTGGCCAGCGGTGCTGCTGGATCTGCCGGGCCGCGGCCGCTCGGGCGATCCGCAACGCATTGCCGACTATGGCGCCGTGCGGGCGGCCGAGGACGTCGCGGGTGTTCTCGCCGCCCTTGGCATTGATCGCGCGGTGGTGCTTGGCCAGGGTTATGGCGGGCAAGTCGCCATGGCGCTGAGCGTGGCGCATCCATTACTGCTCGCGGGGACCGTACTGCTCGACGCGGGGCCGGTAACCGACGCGCGCGGGATCGTGCGGCTGCGCAACAATATGGGCCATGTGGAAAGCCTGCGCGGGACGAAGAATCTAACGGCCAGCTTCCGGCGCATGCTGGCCGGGGACTATCCCGGGCTGGGCGACGCACGGCTCGAAGCACTGATGGGTCGCACGCATTTCGTGGATCGGCGGGGCCGCGCGAAGCCCCTTTATCACGCCAAGCTGCTTGAGGCGCTCAATAGCATCAGCATCGATGATGAACTGGAGCCGCAATGGCCGATGTTCGACGCCCTGCGCTGTGCGCCCCTGCAATTGCTGCGCACCCAGCTTACCGACCAGTTGCGCCCGCAAATCTTTCGCGAAATGGCCCGCCGCCGGCCGGACGCCCAGGCACTGACCATTGCCGGGCAAGGCTCCCCGGCCCTGTTCGACCAGAAGGAAGAGATGGAGGCCATCTGCGCCTTTCTGGTCGGGATCAGCAAACAAGAGCTCGGCAAAGCGGCGTAGGGCGACCCGCTATTCGGGAATGGTGACGACGATACGGCGATTAAGCCGGCGGCCTTCGGCCGTGGCATTGTCGGCAATGGGGTTGGATTCCCCATAACCGACGGCATAAAGCCGATCGGGGCTGATCCGGCGCAGGATCAGTGCATCAACCACAGCCTCGGCGCGGGCGACAGACAGGGCCAGATTGGCGCGATCGTCGCCCTCTGAATCGGTATAACCCTCGATATGCACCACGGCCTCCGGACAGGCGGCGAGGTCGCCAGCCAGCTCGTCGAGCGCGCCCTCGGATTCCGGCGCGATCCGCGCGGCTCCAGATGAAAAGAGAATGGAATTGCGGGCAGAGAACTCCGCCAGCGTCGCGCGGCAAGCGGTGAGGTCTGCCTTGGTGGACGAGGGGGCGGGAGTTGGGGCGGCTGCAGCTGGCTTGGCGGCTGGTGGCGGCGTGGGCGCTGCGGGGGCCTTGGCTGGTGCAGGTGGTGGCCCAGCGGGCGCCTGCGCCGGTGCGGGCGCGCTCGTCGCGGGCGCCGGGCTTTGAACCGGGGCCACTGCCGGTGCGGCAGGCACTGAAGGCGTGGCGGGCTCCTCGACAGGCTCGGGAGCGCTGGGTGCTTCGGCGGGTGGGGGAGTTGACGGCATGGCTGTTGGTGCGGGGCGTGGCTCGGCGGGCGCAGCAGCCGCAGGCGTGGGAGACTGGGGCCTTGGTGCGGGCGCCTGAGCCAGCTTGAGTGACCAAGCCGCGGGCGGAATGCGGCCGGCATCGAGCGCCTCGGTCACGGCGGTCTCATCACGATCCAGGGGCAGTTCGCCCGTAAGGCTCCAGCCTGTGCCGTCAAACCGAACAGTGCCCGAGCGCAGCAATTGGAGGGCATCGAGCCCAGCCAGGATATTCTCGCCAAAGCCCGACGGGGCGCCTGGCGCGATGCTGGTTTGGTCAACTGCCGAGGGACCGGCATGCGACAAGGCTTCAAGACCCAGATCCCTCGTGGGCAAGGAACCCGATAGCAGCACTTCCCCGGTAGCGGACTTGCTGGCCGACCAGCTATAGGCGGCGGGTTCAGGAAGCGCGATCTCCGCCCGGGCGAGCACCAGGCCCGCCGAAAGGCCTGCAAGGCTCTGCATGATCAGATCATGATCATAGCCGGAGCGGGCCACGCCGCTCAGCGTCACAATGTTCTGGCGGAGCGCGAAGCGCCCCTCCCCTAGCCGCTCCAGCACCTTGATCCCGAATTGCAGGCCCGCGTCATAAAGCTCGGGCGCACCACTGCCAAGCTTGAGCCAGTTCACATCGGCACCGGGCACCTCAGCCAAGCGATCGCGAGTGGCCTCATCGGGGGCATAGCCATCAAAGACCAGCGCTCCACCGGGTTGCCGCGTCGCCGAGATCCAGTAGTCCTCTACCCGCGGCGCGGGGAGGTCGATAATGGATTGCGAGGTTCGCGGGGCCACTTGCGCCTGAGCCAAAACGGCGGAGCTGGCCGCTATCCCGATTGGCAACGAAACAACGGTCACCAGCAGCAACGCCGATTGAAGGACCTGTTGAAGGGGAACGTATCTGCTCACGGCTGGTGCTCGCTTCCTGATAGCTCAATACTTGCCGGTAATTACGGCCTTTTTCTGCAGCAATGGTGGGATTGGCGACTTTGTCGCGCCTGCCGCTGTCCGAATGCTGGGGGCAGCATCGGCGACACGAGTGAAGCCCCGATTAATGCGGCAGGCAAAAAAGAAAGGCCCGGCAATGCCGGGCCTTCCAAACGACTAGCCGAAGCTAGCTCAGCTTATTCGAAGGTCTTCTGTGCACGAACGGTCAGGCGGTAAGCCTCGTTCGAGTAAACTTCAGCCTGAACGCCCGAGGTGAAGTCGGTGCTCGGGGACCAATCGAGACGAGCAGCGCCGTAGTAGACATTGTCGTCTGCGTCTGCGGTCTGCAGCGGCAGCAGGTCTTCGTTGAAGTAGCCACCGATTTCGCCGGTGAGCTTCAGGGTCTCGGTGACCGCGAAGATCAACTGGGCAGCCACCTGGAGCGCGTCGCTCTGGGCAGTGCCGGCGAAGTTAGCCGGAGGAGCCTCGAAGTCAGCCGAGAAGTAACGAGCGCCGAGGTTGATCGACACACCTTCGGTGACGTTGGCACCAACGGAGCCAGCGACGCCGTAGCCATCGTTGACCTCACCAGCGATTTCCGAACGCTGATACTCACCCGTCAGAGCCAGAGTGAACATGTCGAAGGTTGCAGCACCCGACACCAGGCCGTGGAAGCGGTCGATTTCGAAGATGTCGTTGTTGTAGTAACCAGCAGCGGCCGTGATACGGAACGCGTCGAACTTGCCGGTGACGCCAGCATGAGCGCCCCACTCGTCGATTTCGCCGTCCATCACGCCGATACCGAAACCGGTCAGGTGAGCGGTGATGTTTTCGCCAGCATAGCTGACAACACCAACCAACGAACCGATCCGATCGGTGGCGACATTCTGCACGCCCCAAGCGTCACGGCCATCGATGTTTTCGAGACCAACACCGACCTTGACGCCATTGCCAACATCCGAGGTAACCTGGATTACCGAGCCGCCGAGAACGTCGAGTTCGTCGTCGTTGTCGAACATCACGCCGTTGTCGACGCCGCTGTAGCCGAAGGTGCCGAGGAAGTTGAGCGGCTGGCTGTCACCGAAGAAGGCGATCGAAGACTTGCGACCAGCCATGATGGTGGTGGTGTCGCCGATGGAGACATAAGCCTCATCGATATGCAGCGGCTCGTCATCGCCCCATGGGCTGGGAGCTTCGTTGCGGTAGCGAACGGCGTCAACCTGCTTGAGTGTCAGGACAGCCTTGGCAGGGCCAAAATCGCTCGACGAGGTGCCAACGAACTTGAGCCATGCGGTAACCTTGGTCTGCCAGTCATTCGACTCGCCAGGAACGCCGGGTGCAATACCACCAGGCCCGAGGTTCTCGCCGCCAAAATCGGGACCAATGAAGTCAGGGCTACCAACGTTGCCGGGGAGCCAGTATTCGTTGCCAATTGGCGTCAGGGCATCGTCATCAGCAGCGCGGTAATCGCCGAAGCGGAATTCGTAAGCAACGCCGCCCGAGATCTGCAGGCAGTTGGTGTCGGACGAGATCGTCAGGCCGGACAGGCCAAGCGAGTCACAAACGTCGAGCGAAGTGAGAACGCCCAGGTCGGCGGCGAAGCCAGCGGTCGAGAGACCGGCAGCAGCAACAGAACCGAGGATAAGGCTCTTGAGTTTCATTGTTGTTGACCTCC
Organism: Devosia sp. Z11_6; assembly: GCF_058133665.1. NCBI lineage: Bacteria > Pseudomonadati > Pseudomonadota > Alphaproteobacteria > Hyphomicrobiales > Devosiaceae > Devosia > Devosia sp. Z11_6. The sequence goes on along the minus strand of NZ_JBYUNQ010000004.1, from coordinate 283,947 downwards.
AAAGTCAATTCTTGGTGCCGGTTGCCCAGCGGTGCCGTAACGCGACCACACTATCGTGGTGCAGTGTGTTGCCGTCGCGTCGCGACCGACAAACGATCCCATGCATGGATTCGCAAGACCCACTCTACGCATACGCCCAGAGTACGCAATCACAGACAGGCCGTTTTGCCGCCGCAGCAATATGGTTGCGAAGTGGATGTTGCAGATTCAGCACAGGAACGTGAACTTCCTGTTAATAGTCGTTAACATCGGGTTAATTTGCTTGCCGCGCGAGCCACTTAGCAGGGGATCGGGATAGATTTAACGAGTTGAAGCCGTGGTTTTGACTGCTTGGTGTGGCATCATGCTTTGGCAAAAGATGGCGGCATTGTGCTGGGAACTGGGCGAGGGTGAGCATGAGCAAGGTTGCGGTAGTAACCGGTGGGAGTTCGGGAATCGGCCTTGCGGCCGCCCGGGGTTTGGCAGAAGCAGGCTATCAGGTAGCGATCTGCGGACGAAACGCGGAAGCGCTGGAGAGCGTAGCCAATTCGATTGATGGCCATTGGGCACGCTGCGATGTCACCGATGACCGGGCGGTCGCGGCCTTCTTTGCCGGCGTAGTGGAGCGTTACGGGCGGATCGACCTCGTCTTCAACAATGCGGGGCGTTTTGCGCCCACCACCAATTTCGGTGACCTGCCCGTGGAAACCTGGCGGGAAATGATCGACACCAATCTCAACGGCGCGTTCTACGTTGCTCGCGAAGCCTTTCGGCAGATGCGCAGCCAAACGCCGCAGGGTGGGCGCATCATCAATAATGGTTCGATCTCGGCCTATACGCCCCGCCCGGGCGCTGCCTCTTATACTGCATCCAAGCACGCGATTACCGGGTTGACCAAGGCGATCTCGCTGGACGGGAGAGCGTTCAACATTGCCTGTGGCCAGCTCGACATCGGCAACGCCGCCACTGACATGACGAGCGGGATGAACGGCGGAGCGCTGCAGGCTAACGGGACGATCGCGCCCGAGCCCACTTTCGATCTACGATATGTGGTGGAGGGCTTGCTCTATATGGCGAGTTTACCGCTCGAGGCCAATGTGCAGTTCATGACGGTGATGGCGACCACCATGCCGTATATTGGCCGCGGCTAGTTAAGCTCGATATTGCTCGGTGCCGTTGATCCAGGTGGCCATCACTTCTCGCGACGCGGAGAGATGGACAAAGCTGGCAACGGCGCCGGGGCGGAGATGGCCGTGCTCGGCTTCGGCCCCAATAGCTTCGGCTGGATAAAGCGAGGCCATCCGCAATGCTTCCTCCCAAGCCACGCCAATCTCGGAATGCATGAAGCGGACGGCGTCGATCATATCGAGATCGGCGCCAGCGAGGGTGCCGTCAGCCAGGCGCAGCGCGCCATCGGCGCGATAGATGGTGCGGCCATTAAGTGTCAGCGTGCGCAGGTCGGTACCAGTCTGCGACATCGCGTCGGTCACGAGGAAGATGCGCCCCGGACCGGCCTTGCCGCGCAGCGCAACGGAAATGGCGGCGGGATGGACGTGGATCCCGTCGGCGATGAGACCCGCGAACACTGCGCCATGCATGAGCGTGGCACCGACCACTCCCGGCTCCCGATGGCCCAACTGGCTCATGGCATTAAACAGGTGCGTGGCCATGGTAGCTCCCGCGGCAAAGGCGCGCGAAGCGGTGGCATAGTCGGCATCGGAATGGCCGATGCTGACGGTGACGCCTGCCTCGGCCAGCGCGGCAATCTGCTCTGGAGTGACGGTTTCAGCGGCCACCGTGCAAATCATATTCGGGAGAAGTGTTGCAGCGGCTTGCAGTCGCGCGAGATCGGCAGGGGTCATCGGCCGGATCAGGCTGGGATCGTGCGTGCCCTTGCGCGCCACTGCGAGGTGCGGGCCTTCCAGATGCAGCCCGAAAAAACCAGGCACCCCAGCAGAGGCGGCCTGCGCGCCGGCCGCAATGGCGCGTTCGTTGACCTCGGGAGTGTCCGTGATCAAGGTCGGCAACAGCGCCGTGGTGCCGAACTGGGCATGGGCGGCGCAGATCGTGCGGATGGCCTCAAGGGAGGGATCATTGTTGAAAAGCACGCCACCGCCGCCATTGACCTGGAGATCAACGAACCCAGGCACGACGCTGCCGCCCTCCAGCACGACGCGCTCGGCATTGCCGGGAATCTGATGTGCATCCACGATCGCGGAGACGTGGCCGAACTCCACCAGCAATGCTGCATTCTCGTGCCAGCGCTCGCCATCAAAGATCGGAGCGCCGGAAATGGCCAGAAGATCGCTCATGGGCGGAGGTCCCTGTTGTTGAGCCGAGATCCACGGCTGATTGTTCGGGCAGACCGGGCTGCATCGCGGCTCATATAGCAAACAAATGGGCCGGAGCGAGCCTGCTGTAAGCAAAGCGGCGACTGCGGGAGGAGGTGGCGGCGGAGGCCGCTTTCAGCACGCCACGAGTTGTTGCGCCCAGCCTTGATGCACTTTCGCCTGCGGGTCACGAGCGAGGATGACTAGCCAGGGCGCCGATACGGGAACCGTCACCCCAGGCGAGAGTTGGTGTTTCGACCCTGCCATAACCTGAGGACAACATCATGAATGAAGTATCTTCCATCTTCCTGAGCGGCCTTCGGAATGCGCATGCCATGGAGAACCAGGCCCTTTCCATCATGAAGCCGCAGGTGAGCCGCATCGAGAACTATCCCGAGGTGGCACGCCGGCTGGAGCAGCATATCGCCGAAACTGAAGTGCAGCTCTCACGCCTTGACCAGTTGCTCGAGGGCATGGGTGGCGACAATTCAACACTCAAGGACATGGCATTGTCCTTCACTGGCGCGATGGCAGCCCTTGGCCACACGGTCGCGCCCGACGAGATCGTCAAGAACTCGTTTGCCAACTACGCGTTCGAGCATTTCGAAATCGCCGCCTACAAGTCGCTGCTGGCGCTGGCCAACCATATCGGCGACACGCGCGCCGTTGAGTTGCTGACGCAGAACCTGCGCGAAGAGCAGGACATGGCGGCATGGCTCGACCAGCATATCGAGCCAGTCACCCTGCAATATGCAGCGCTGCGCGAAGTGGGCGAAACGGCCAAGAGGTAATCGCGCCGGATCGCCGCCAAGGAGAAGCAAATGAGCAAAACTCCCGTAAGCCACAGCAAGACCGATGACGTCCCCGCTAAAGGGGCGGACCAGAAGCCGAAAAAAGACAAGCCCAGCGAGGGCAAGACTTCAGACCATCACGTGCCGGGGGCCGATGGCCCGATCGGTGCCGAGGCCGAAGACGACAACAATCCATGACGGCATCCGGGAGGAGCAGGCACTTTGCCCCTCCCCTTTTTCTGCCCAACAAGAGGTTTTCATGCCCATAGCGCAGCGTATTTCGATCAATCTGCTGACCCGCAATATCGCCGACAACATCGCGTTCTACCAAGCCCTTTGTGGCTTTCAGATCGTGCACCAGGAAGCCTGGTATGTGGTGCTGGCGGCAAGCCCGGACAGCCAGTTTCAACTTGGGCTGATCGACTGGGTGAGCGAGTTCGTGCCCCGCGCCGCGCGGGGTGAGCCGCAAGGCGCCTATCTCGAAGTGGTCGTCGAGGACGTGGCGGGAGCCGTCGAGGCCATTCGCCCGTTCGGTACCGAGATCATCGAGGAGCCCACCACCTTTGGCCCCCTGACGCGCGCGGTGCTGCGCGATCTCGATGGCCATGTGATCGATGTGGTTTCGCCAGGTGCACGGTACACGATCCCACCCCGCCGCACCGTCGCCTGATCTGATCCCCTGCCGCGCAGCCTATTTCTGGCTGCGCGGTACGGCAATTTCCCGGAAGTTCTCGGCAAGCTGATGCAAGGCCGCTCGCGTTTCAGAACCGCTCATTGCGCGGCCATGGCCGGTGACCACGAGCTCGGGCTCCAGCGCTGCCAGGAGGCGCACCGACTGTTCCGCCGCGATCCAGTCCGGGGTGAAGTAACGCGGCGGCCCGTGCATTTCGGGCTCCTGCACCATGACCTCATAAGCCGATTCCTGACCCGTGGTGATAATCGCATCGCCCGCCACCAGCGTCCGGTCGGCTTCTCGCCAGAGCGAGATATGGCCCCGGGTGTGCCCCGGGGTGTGCAGCCAACGCCAGCCGGGCAGCACCGGCACGGCGCCACTGGGCGGCAGGAACTGCAGCCACTGACTGACATTGACGGGATCGCGCGGGAACAGCGGCGCCAGCTTGGGCATGATGCCGCCATCGGCCGCCGCATCTGGGGGTGGATAGGCCTCTTGCCCCGACAGAAACGGCGCTTCGAGGGCATGGGCGTATACGGGCACATTCCAGTGCCGGGCCAGATCTTCCAGCACTCCGACATGATCGAAATGGCCATGGGTCTGGATGATGGCCGAAGGCGGCACTGCGCCAAAGCGCGACTCTGCGGCGTCGAGGATCTTGTTGCGCGAGCCGGGCAGCCCGCTATCCACCAGCACCCAGGGTCCAGTCGGGGCGCCGATGAACACCACATTTACCATGACGATGCGCAGGTAAGCTAGATCAGGCGCCAGTTCGCGCAAATGCTCGTCCTGCTTGGTTTCGTCGGCTCGGGCGTCCTGGCTCAGGGGGATCTGAACAGCCATGGTGGTTCCTTTGTGCTGCGGATGGTCAAGGCATAGTAGTGGGCGACTAGGCGCCCGGTGTTTTTTGACCGCCCGCGGCAAATGGCGTTCCCTCAGTCAGTTTCTGACGAGCGCGTTCGACGTCCTCGTCGCTGACATCGACCGGCAAGGAGGTATCGTCGGGAAGGCCTGCGCCGGTCTGGGCAATGGTTTCGTCCTTGGGACGGTCGTTGGCGCCGGTAGTCACTTTACTGCTGCTCATCGCTGTTCTCCCAGTTAACGCACGTTATCGGGACCCGGTGGGGCTGGTTTCCCAATGAAGAGTGGAACTGCCTAGGCCCACGGCGGTTGCAGTAGCAGCAACATGGGAGTTGAAATGGAACAGGACGGGACCCCCAGCGACCAGCCGCAATCAGAGACTTCGGCGACCGTGACCGACCGCGGACGTGGCCCGGCGGAACGCGCCGTATTGGGCGAGGACCCACGCGGCAGCATTGTCCGCATCGTGGTGGCGGTAATCGTCTTTATCGTTGTTGCGGGGACGATCTTTTACATGTCGATGGGCTGACAACGCCATCGCGCCCGGTATTTAGGGTAATACTAAAGAGCTGCGCGGTTTTACGGAACCCAAAGGGTCCGGGCGTGCTTGTTTGTTCATAACCTGCCCAGGAGGCACTTATGAAGGCTCTCAATCTGATTACTCTACTGTTAATCATCATCGGCGGCATCAACTGGCTGTTGGTTGGCGCCTTCCAGGTCGATCTGGTGGCACAACTGTTTGGCGGCCAGGACGGGGCAATCGCCCGTATCGTTTACGTGCTTGTCGGCCTGTCGGCCATCTACCAGCTGGTGCCGTTCTTCAAGGCCATGTCCACGGACGAAGTGATCGCCGAGCGCGGCACCACCACGACGACGCGCCTGTAGTTTTATGCGCCGGCGGCCGGAGCCACGCTCTGCCGCCAGTTTTTTGTGTCTAGCATGGAGGGGAAATTGAATACGGCCAATCTACAGCTCGAAGGGCTTTACCTGGCGCTTGCCGCGGTGAACCGCGCCCTGATCGATGCCGGCGTTGTCAGCACCGAGCAGCTCGACCTGGCGTTCCGCAAGACCGAAGCCATGGCCATAGGTGCCGAGCGGATGAACAGCCTGTCTCCAGCCGAGCGCGATGCCGTGTGTTTCCCCATCCGTTTGTTGCAGACTGCCCTTGAGTCTCCCGAGACGGCTGACTTCACCGAGCTGGCTCGTACCGTGGGGATGACCAAGCCGCGCTACAACGATCAACAATAGGGTGGGCGAGATGGCGGGCGAACAAGGCTCTTATCGTCGGATCGCTGTTGGTGAAGACGCCGGCAATGCCGTAACCGTCGGGATCGAAGCGGGTCCGGACGGGCGTCCATTTGCTGCGGTCTGGTGGCCGGCAAGCGGCGATGTGGACGGCGACGAAGCACAATATGATGATGTCGCGAGCGCCTTTGCTGCTGCCGAGGCAGCCCGGCAGTTGCATGGCTTTGCCGCAGTCGTCGTGGTGCTGCAGGACGATCTGCTTTGGAACCCGGCATGGGGCGAGATCGCGGCCGACCGAAACCGGGAACCGATTGGCGATGTTTCCGACACGGACCTTAATTCGCGCGAGGTTTACAACCTCGCGCGCGGGATTGAAGGCGAACGCGACGCCTAAGGCTCAGCGCATGGTGCCAAGCAGCGTAGCGCCGACCACCACGGCCGCACCGATCGCTACAAAGATCGCATAAAGTGCAGTGCCCGGCATCTTGGGTCCCTGGCGGTATTTCGGCCGGCTGGCGGCGTCCAGCTTGCGCTCCGAGGCGGTTGGGGGACTTCCACCTGCTTCAGCATCGGTCCCGAGTGGGGCCGCGGCGGGATCGGGGAAGCCGATTTTCTCGCCGGTCGCTCCGCTGTCGATTTCCTGGCGCAACTGGTCGGTGGTGGGTGCGTCTTTGGCCATTTGCCGTCTCCGTTTGCAACGATAATGCCGAGGGTGGAGGTGTGTTCCGTCCGGGAACAATCGCCATGGGGTGGCGTTGACGCGGCACTTACTTGTGCGGATCAACCATGAATTTCACCAATTGTGTGCATCTCTGCGTGGACATGCAACGCATGTTCGCGGAGGAGACCGACTGGCATGTCGAAACGCTTGCCGGCGTGCTGCCCGCGATCGAGGCACTGACCGAGCCTCACGCCGCGCGGACGGTATTCACCCGCTTTGTGCCGCCGGAGCGGGCTGAAGACGCGCAGGGGAGCTGGCAAGAATATTACGAGGCCTGGCCCAATATGCTGCGCGAGCACATGGCGCCTGAGATGGTGGACCTGGTCCCCTCGCTGCAGCGCTTTGTTCCGCCGGCCGCAGTGATCGACAAACCGGTTTATTCACCCTGGTGGTCAGGCGCGCTGCACCAGCAGTTGCAAGCCAAAGGGGTCGACACGCTGGTGATTACCGGCGGCGAAACCGAGGTGTGCGTGCTGTCCACCCTCATGGGCGCGATCGATCTGGGATACCACGTCGTGTTGCCCAAGGATGCGGTGTGCAGCTCGGCGGCCGAAACTCACGCCGCAATGCTTTCCATCTATGACAGCCGCTTTGGCATCCAGCTGACGGCCTGCACCACGCAGGACGTGCTCGATCAATGGCGACGCGAGGGATAATCCATGCAGATCGGCTATCACGCTTCCCACGAACAGTTTGCTCCCTCGAGCCTGCTCAAGCTGGTGCAACAGGCGCAAGAAGCGGGATTTTCCTGCGCCAAGTCCTCGGACCATATTCATCCCTGGAGCGAGCGGCAGGGTCACTCGGGCTTTGCCTGGTCGTGGCTGGGGGCCGCCATGGCAGTGACCGATTTTCCGATCGGCTCCATTTCGGCCCCGGGATATCGCTATCACCCGGCCATCGTCGCGCAGGCCGCGGCAACGCTGGGGGAAATGTTTCCTAACCGGTTCTGGCTGGCTCTCGGCAGCGGGGAAGCGCTCAATGAATCGATCACCGGCACCTATTGGCCCGACAAGGCCGAGCGCAATGCCGTGCTGGCCGAGTGTGCCGCGGTCATCCGGGCGCTGTTTGCCGGCGAAACCGTCACCCATCGCGGCAGGGTCACAGTGGTGGAGGCCAAGCTTTATTCCCGCCCCGCCCAGCCGGTGCCGCTGTTTGGCGCCGCCATTACCCCCAAGACCGCAGCGTTTGTTGCCGAGTGGGCCGATGGCTTGTTGATCACCGGCGGCGATGTGGAGGAGATCCGTCCGACCATTGAGGCCTTCCGCGACAATGGCGGTGCGAACAAGCCCGTTCATATCCAGCACGCGCTGTGCTGGGCGGCGACCGAGGACGAGGCGTTCGAGCAGGCGCTGGATCAATGGTCGGCCAATGTCATTGGCGGCGAGGTCAACTGGGATCTGCGCCGTCCCAGCGACTTTGATGCGGCCACGCGCTTTGTGCGACGCGAAGACATGGCCAAAGCAGTGTTCGTGTCGGCCGATCTTGGCCGGCATCGCGCCGCTATCGAGGCTTACGGCGAATTGGGGGCGACCGCAGTGCATCTGCACCAAGTTGGGCGCAACCAGGCGGAGTTTATCGAGGCATTTGGCACCAAGGTGTTGCCGGGACTGGATCGGATCACGGCGAGCGCGCGTTAACCACGCAGCAAAGGCCAGCGGGAACGAGCATCGGCTCGGTTCCGAGGCTTATTCCTGCGGAAGGCGCGACTGGCGCTGGCCGCACCAACCCTGGAGAACCCAATGAAAGCGTTGTGCTGGCACGGCAAAGGCGATGTTCGCTACGATACCGTCGATGACCCCAAGATCGTCCATGGCCAGGACGCCATCATCAAGGTGACCTCCTGCGCGATCTGCGGCTCGGATTTGCATCTTTATGATGGGTTCATGCCCACGATGGAGTCAGGGGACGTGCTCGGCCACGAAACCATGGGCGAAGTGGTGGAGGTCGGCAAGGACAACACCAAGCTCAAGGTCGGCGACCGCGTCGTCGTGCCCTTCAACATTGCCTGCGGGCAGTGCTGGTTCTGCCAGAACCAGATGTTCTCTCTGTGCGATCGCTCCAATCCCAATGCGGCGATCGCTCGCGCCGCGATGGGCTATTCGCCCTCGGGCCTCTTTGGCTATTCGCACATGCTGGGCGGCTATGCCGGCGGGCAGGCCGAATATCTGCGCGTGCCCTTTGCCGATGTCGGCCCGATCAAGGTGCCTGAGGAACTCACCGACGAGCAGGTGCTGTTCCTGTCCGACATTTTCCCCACGGGCTATATGGCCGCGGAAAATGCCGAGATTGAGCCGGGCGACACGGTCGCCATCTGGGGCTGCGGCCCTGTCGGGCAGTTCGCCATCCAGAGCGCGTGGCTGATGGGTGCGGGCCGCGTCATCGCCATCGACAATGTCCCCGAGCGGCTCAAGATGGCCGAGGTGCATGGCAAGGCCGAAACCATCAATTTCGACAACGCCAGCCCCTATGACGTGCTGTTCCAGATGACCAATGGGCGCGGCCCGGACCGGGTGATCGATTGCGTGGGCACCGAGGCCCATGCGAGCGGCGCACCGGATTCGGTGATCGACAACGTCAAGCAGAAGGTGGGTCTCGGCACCGACCGGGCGCATGTGCTGCGCGAGGCCATCATGTGCTGCCGCAAGGGCGGCACGATCTCGATGCCCGGCGTTTATATCGGCATGCTCGACAAGGTGCCGATGGGCGCCTTCATGAACAAGGGTCTCACCCTTAAGACTGGGCAGACCCACACCCATCGCTATCTGGCGCCGCTGCTGCAGCTGGTGGTGGACGGCAAAATCGATCCGACCTTCGTGATCACCCACCAGGCCGATCTATCGGAAGGGCCCGAGCTTTATCGCAAGTTCCGGGACAAAGAAGATGGCTGCATCAAGGTGGTGATGAAGCCCGGCGCTTAACCCAGGTTGGCGCCCTATCGGGCGCCCGCCTGCCTTCTCTTATGCCTCTGGTGCCAGCAAATTCTTGCTGGCGGGGATCGGGAACCGGGCCTGAGGAGTTGGATTAACCAAACCCCTCAGGAACGAAACCCCGATGACCCGAGCTTCTTCCGCCCTCGCCACCTCCGCAACCGTGTTGCTGGCCTTGGCCACTCCGGCCGCCGCCCAGCCGCAGGGCACTGTTGGACAATATTCCGATGTGACTATCGAGGGGTCGATCCTCGAGCCCAGCCCGGTCGAGATTGAAGACGACGCCGAGCTAGCCGGGAAGATCACGGTGCCCGAGGGTTTCACCGTCGAGGTGGTGGGCCGGGATCTCGGCAATACCCGCATGCTGGCGGTGCACGAGGACGGGCATGTTTATGCCACCCGCCGCCAGGAAAGCGACATCATTCGGCTGATCGATGCGGATGGCGACGGTAAGTTCGAGGATTTCGCCAAGCTTGCCGGCCGCCCCGGCATGCATGGCATCTTCATTGATGGCGATACCGCCTATCTCGCGACCGCGACGGAAGTTTTTACCGCTCCGATCCAGGAGGATGGCAGCTTTGGCGAGCTGACGCGGATCATCGACGATCTTCCCGATGCCGGGCAGCACCCGAACCGCACGCTGGCGATCGGGCCGGACGGGATGCTCTATATAACTGTAGGCTCGACCTGCAATGCTTGTGACGAGTCCAACCCGGAAAGCGCCACAATTCTGCGCGCGACCCCTGATGGCAAGACCCGCACCATCTTTGCTTCGGGCCTGCGCAATACGATCGGCTTTGGCTGGGAGCCCGGGACGGGCAAGCTGTACGGGGCCGATCACGGCACCGACTGGCTGGGTGACGAGGAGCAGAAGGAAGAGTTCAACCTCGTCGAACAAGGCAAGCAATATGGCTGGCCCTATATCTACGACTTCTCCAACTTCAATCCGCAGGACAATCCGCCCGAGGGCATTACGCTGGAGGAATGGGCCGAGGCGAGCGAGGAACCGCTGCTCGGCTATACCGCCCATGCCGCGCCCATGCAGATGACCTTTTACCAGGGCGAGGCCTTTCCCGAGGAATATCGCGGCGATGCCTTTATCGCCATGCGCGGCTCCTGGAACCGCCGCCCGCCGAGCGGCTATGAAATCACCCGGGTCGATTTCGAGGACGGCGCGCCCAAGGACTGGACCTCCTTTGCCACTGGTTGGCTGATCGAGAACGATGATCAAAGCTATGACTTCCTCGCCCGGCTTGCCGGATTGACCGAGGATATCGATGGCTCGCTGCTCTTGGCCGACGATTTCAACGGCATCCTCTACCGCATCAGCTATGAGGGCGAGGATGGGGCAGGCAGCGATGCGGCTGCCGCGGGCAGCACGCCCAATCTGGTCGAAACACCCGCGCCTTCCGATATCGCGATCAATCTCGTGGAGGCCGACGGCACGCTTGCTGTCAGCAGCTCGAGCTTTGCGGATAATGGTGCGATCCCCATCGCCCATGCCGCCGAAGGGCATAATGCCTCCCCTGCCCTCTCCTGGGACGAGGCGCCCGAAGGCACAAAGTCCTTCGCCGTGATCATGGATGATCCCGATGCCGACGAGCCCAAGCCCTTCGTGCATTGGGTGCTGTTCGACATCCCCGCTGATGTCACGACACTGCGCGAGGGCATCAACACCGATCCGGTGCTGCAGGACCCCGAAGGGGCCAAGCAAGGCAGCAATAGCCGCGGCCAGACGGGCTATTACGGCCCCCGCCCGCCGCTTGAGGATCCCGCCCACAACTACCACTTCCAGGTCTTTGCGCTCGATCTGGCCGAGTTGCCGGTGGAACTCGGGGCCAAACGCGAAGACGTGCTGGCGGCAATGGAAGGCCATGTGCTGGCCAAGGGCGAAGTGGTGGGCACCTACCAGCGCCCCTCCGAAGAAAAACCCAAGAACTAGCTAGCTCGGATCACGCGGGAGCGCGCCCGGGCGCGTTCCACGCCAGCAAGGATCAAGCCATGACCACGCCCGACACCCTGAGCGATGCGGCCCTCGCAGTATTCGCCTTTGCCATTTATCACCAGCTCGAAAGCGGCGATCCCGTCACCAAAGTGATCGCCAATGACGGCAAGGGCCACCACGCCGATCCCAAGGCCGTTGCCGAACTCGAAGAGCTTGGCCTCGCCACGCGCGAAGACAATTCGGTCAGCTTCACGCCCGAGGGCATGGAGATGATTACCCTCTTGATCGGCCGCCTGCGCGGGCGCTAGCTCCCGGCTTTGCCGAGGCCAAGCGTCGCGATTAATTCGGCCGCGGCCGCGGCGCCCGCGCGGTTGGCGCCGATGGTGGACGCCGACGGGCCGTAGCCGACCAGATGAACCCGCGGATCGCGCAAGACCTGGGTGGCCAGCCGCCCGCCCATGCGGATGCCACCGCCCTCTTCGCGCAAGTCGAGCGGGGCAAGATGATCTAGCGACGAGCGAAAGCCGGTGCACCAGAGGATGACATCGGCCCGCTCTTCCCTTCCATCGCTCCAGCGCACGCCGGTTTCGGTGATCTCGCTGAACATCGGATGGCGCTGCAACACGCCGCGCGCCCGCATCGCTGATATCGCCGGCGTTTCGGGCAAGCCCGTCACCGACACGACCGAAAGTGGCGGCAGGCCGGCCCGCACGCGTTGCTCCACCATAGCGACGGCGGTCCGGCCGGCTTCGATGTCGAAGGGTCCGGTGCGGAACTGCGGCTCACGCCGGGTTACCCAGAGCGTCGTGGTCACCTGCGAGATTTCGTCGAGCAGCTGGATGGCCGAAATGCCGCCGCCAACCACCACCACATGCTTGCCGCGGAAGTGCTCGGCCCCCTGATAGTCGGCGGTGTGCAATTGCTCGCCGCCGAACGTCTCGGCCCCCGGATAATGCGGCACGAAGGGCGCCGTCCAGGTGCCGGTGGCGTTGATGATGCCCCGGGCCGAGAACACGCCCCGGGCCGTTTCGATCCGCAGCCGCTCGCCACGGCTGACCACGCAGCGCGCGCTGACCGGCCGCAGCACCGGCAGCTCGAACCTGCGTTCATATTCAGCGAAATATTGCGGCACCGCCACCCGGGCCTGCACTTGCGGATCATCCAGCGCGATCGCGTCGCCAAAAGCCAGCCCCGGCAGATCATGGACGCGATTGACCGTGCTGAGGGTCAACGAGGGCCAGCGGAACTGCCAGGCGCCTCCTGGGGCATCGGCACTGTCGAGCACGACAAAGCCGCGGCCCGGGACAATGCCGCGCTGGCGCAGGTGATAGGCGGCAGACAAACCCGCCTGCCCGGCGCCAATCACGACAATATCGGCCTTCCGAGCCACTCGGACGGAGGCGTCACCCAGTTGTGTTTGCTTGTCGGACAGTGGCCAAGCTCCAGGGTTGAATCAATCAACTGCGCCAAGTGACTGCAGTTGTTGGCTTCTATTCTTGATCTACGCAAGGGAGAAAGCCGATTTTCCGTTGCGGGCAGTCTTTCCGCTCGCGTCGCAACCGGTTAGCGTCGGGGGTGTTTGAACTTAACCAAGCTGTCGATGAAAGCGAGCGTCTCATGGCCAGAAAAATCACCATCGCGCCCTATAGCGGGCCGGCTGGCGGCTGGGGTTCAATCAAGTCCGTCAGCAGATATCTGGACAGCGAAGGCATTCTGGCGACGGGCCCCCTGGCGCTGCGCAAGCAAAACAAGCCCGAGGGCTTTGCCTGTGTCAGCTGCGCCTGGGCCAAGCCGGTGCCATCCCATCCCGCCGAGTTCTGCGAAAATGGCGCCAAGGCGACCGCCTGGGAGCTGACGCGCAAGCGGGTGACACCGAGCTTTTTTGCCGAACACACGGTGAGCGAGCTCAAGACCTGGTCCGACCACGACCTCGAGGCCATTGGCCGGCTAACGACGCCGCTGCGCTACAACGCCCAAACCGACAAATACGAAGCCGTGGACTGGACCGAAGCCTTTGCCAGCATCGGACGCGAGCTGGCCGCCATTCGCGACATCGATCCCAAGCGCACGGTGTTCTATGCATCTGGCCGGGCGTCGCTTGAAACCTCCTATATGTATCAGCTGCTGGCGCGCCTTTATGGCAACAACAACCTGCCCGACAGCTCCAATATGTGCCACGAATCCACTTCGGTGGGTCTGGCCGAAAGCATCGGGGTGCCGGTGGGCACGGTGGTGCTGGACGATTTCAAATCCGCCGATGCCCTATTCTTTTTCGGCCAGAATGTGGGCTCCAACAGCCCGCGCATGCTGCACCAGTTGCAGGAAGCCAGCGACCGCGGCGCGACAATTGTCAGCTTCAACCCGCTCAAGGAGCGGGGGCTCGAGCGGTTCGTCAATCCGCAGAACCCGGTGCAGATGCTGACGCAGCACGAAACCCGCATCAGCCGGGAATACTACCAGGTGCGCCCGGGCGGCGATATTTCGGTGGTGATCGGCATGTGCAAATGGCTGTTCGAGGCCGACGCCAAGGCGCAAGCCGAGAACCGCCAGCCGGTGCTGGACCACACCTTCATTGCCGAACACACCCATGGCATGGAGGAGTTCCGCGCCTTTGCCGAAGCGCAGAATTGGGCCGATCTCGAGCGCGAAACGGGGCTCACCCGCGCTCAGATCGAGCGCGCCGCCGCAATCTATGCCGCCGCCCCCGCCGCCATGGTGGTTTATGGCATGGGCATCACCCAGCATAAGCTGGGGGTGGAAGCGGTGCAGATGCTGGTCAATCTGGCGCTGCTGCGCGGCAATATCGGTCGGCCCGGCGCCGGCATCTGCCCGGTGCGCGGCCATTCCAATGTGCAGGGCCAGCGCACGGTCGGGATCGCTGAAAAGCCCGAACTCGTGCCGCTCGACCGGCTCGAGGAACTCTACCAGTTCAAGGCGCCGCGCGAAAAAGGCACCACCACGGTGGAAGCCTGCGAGGGCATCATCAATGGCACGATCGACGCCTTTATCGGGCTTGGCGGCAATTTCCTGCGCGCCGTGCCCGATCATGGGCCGATGGAAGAGCACTGGCCCAAGATGCGCCTGACGGTGCAGATCGCCACCAAGCTCAATCGCGGCCAGCTGTTCTGCGGCAAGACGGCGTTCCTGCTGCCCTGCCTTGGGCGGATCGAATATGACCGGCAAGCCACCGGCAAGCAGGTGGTGACGGTGGAGGATTCCACCGCCGTGATCCACCAGTCACGCGCCATCAACGAGCCGGCCAGCCCCGATCTGCTGTCGGAGCCGCGCATCGTGGCCGAGATCGCCAAGGCCACCCTGCCCCCCAATCCCAATATCCCCTGGGACCAGTGGGTGGGCGATTATAGCCTCGTGCGCGACGCCATCGAGCGCACCTGGCCCGAAATGTTCAAGGACTTCAACCAGCGCATCAAAAAGCCCGAAGGCTTCCGCCGCCCGATCGCCGCCAGCCACCGCCAATGGAAGACCAATACGGGCAAAGCCAATTTCAAGGTGCCCTCGGCTCTGGGCGGCAGCTTTGATGATGGCAAGGATCCCGATGTGCTGCGCCTCATCACCTTGCGCAGCAATGACCAGTTCAACACCACCGTTTATGGCTATCACGACCGCTTCCGCGGCGTGGAAGGCACCCGCGACGTGCTGTTCCTCAATGGCGAGGACATGGCGCGCTTCGGCATTGCCGATGGCAGCACTGTCGCCCTCGAAACGGTGGCCGATGATGGCGTGCCGCGTCGTCTCGGCGGGCTGCGCGCCATTAAATACGACATGCCCAAAGGCAGCTGCGGCGGCTATTATCCCGAATGCAATGTGCTGATCCCGGTCTACCAGCACGCCGAGAAAAGCCATGTGCCGGCCGCCAAGTCGGTGCCGGTGCGGATCGTGCCGGCGTGATCCCGACCCATCAGTCCGTGCAGCATCAGCGCTGGGCCGGGCAGTTTGACCCGGCCGGGCGCGACATTGCCACTGAAGCGGCCGTGGCCGTGGTGGTCAATGGCTCGACCTATGCCGTGATGATGGCGACGCCGGCCGATCTTGAAGACTTCGCGATCGGCTTCGCGCTGACCGAGGGGATGATTGCCGAGCTCGGCGAAATCGAGCGCTTCGAAATCGTCGAGCACCCCGCCGGCATGGAAGCACGCCTCTGGGTCGCCGAAGAACGGGCGCGCGCCCTCGCCGCCCGCCGCCGCGCCATGGCCGGCCCCACTGGGTGCGGGTTATGCGGCATCGAGAGCCTCGAACAGGCGCTGCGCACCACGCCGCGGGTGACGAGCGAACTCACCCTGTCACCCGACCAGATCATGGCGGCGGTAGCAGCGCTCCGGCCCGCCCAGTCACTTAACGCCCTAACCCACGCCGTGCACGCCGCGGCGCTCTGGCAGCCCTCTGCGGGGCTCCTGGCGCTGCGCGAAGACGTCGGCCGCCACAATGCGCTCGACAAACTCGCCGGCGCTGCCCGCTGCCAGAACCTGCCCACTGCCGAGGCTGCCCTCCTCCTCACCAGCCGCATCTCGGTGGAACTCGTGCAAAAAGCCGCCGTGCTCGGCACCGGCATCCTCCTCGCCATTTCCGCCCCCACCACCCTCGCCATCCAAACCGCCCAAGCCGCCAACATCACCCTCCTCGGCGTGGCGCGAGACGATGGCTTCGAGGTGTTCACGCATGGCTGGCGGGTGGGATAGCTGGAGGGGCAGCGACTTCCCCTACCTTGGGCTGCCCCCAAGTATCTGAAGGAGACGCTGGATCTGCTTGTCAGGATTCATTTCCGGTCGCAGAGAATACGCTTTTGCTGCTTCGGACTTCTCTGTCCAGAATGCCTCGTCGTGCCATAGTCGCCGTACGGCCTCAGCCCACACTGATGCCGGCGCGTCAGGCTCGATTATCATCCCGCCTGGCCCGATTGCCTCCGGGAGGCCCCCGCGTCGGCTTCCCACGACAGGAATTCCGTTTATGTGCGCCTCCGCAGCGACCCTGCCGAAAGCTTCTTCCCAGCGACTTGGAGCGAGTACGATCCTTGCATTGGCATACACGGACTTCATGTCTCTGGTCGGCGGCATTAGACTGACGTTGTTTATTGTTGCCAGCTGGCGATCAAGGCTCGCCTGATCTGACTGGGACAGACCCCAAGACCTAACGAAACGAAACTGGATTTCTGGACATAAGCGGGCGACCTCGATCGCTAAGTCTACGCCTTTTTGAGGATGCGGGTTGATGAAGGTTACGTTCAAACCTGCAACCTTGGTTGCATATTCTTCACGCGCCACAATGGGATAAACAACTGGAGCAGCAATTCCGCATCGGCTCTCAAACCACAACGCCGTAAACTGAGAGTTCGCTATGAATTCGACGTTCTTCAGAGCACTGGGATCTCCGCCCCAAGCATCTGCTTCGGCATTTCGCAGATAAATAAAGCGCCTGACGGGTGTACCTTCCAGTGCTACTGCCAGTTTGACAGGGTATTGTGACTGCAGTATCGCAACGTCCGGCTTGAAATAAGTGGCGACCTCCCCTGCTGCTTGCCACGCGAACCAGGCTCGAAACACGGGGTACCCAAGCAACGAGTCTTGAACGAACGATCGTCTGCCAAGCTTTAGCGAAATCCTGCTTCGGATACCCAGCCAACCGTCACCTTGCAATCCGCCCAACACAGCTACGTCGTGGCCGTGCCTTGCGAATCCGAGGGCGAGATCATGAGTGCTCGATTGAGCACCGCCCAACATCTGAGGAATGTACGGATGCGCGCTCCCGAACAAAATTCTCATGCATTAGCCCGTTCTTGCACAAGGAGGTGACTTATCATCGCCCGTTCAAGCAGAGGCATGAGGAACCTTACCTTTGATCCTGTTGAGCCTGCTGCCAGCCAACAAGCTTAGCGCCTGTCTGGTGAGATCCTGTAGCATCGCCCTGGCTGATGGGAACAGCACTGCCGTTGCCAAAAACACGACATAGGCCGACACAAGCATGCTGATGAGGGCTACCGGGCCAGACTGAAGCGTACCGAGTACGACAGTGACCGCCAATGCGGTCGGCAGCAGCGCCACAACATAGGGTCCGATGATTGCAAATAGCATCTTCGTTGTGATTGGTCCCTTGCGTGTGGATGCCCACCACAACAAGGGTCCCTGCACGCAGCCCGTAATGATGTAGCAGGCTGCGACCCCCATTACTCCCCATTGCAGGCCGACAACAAAGGAGACGCTAAAGGCGATGGAGCTCAGCAGGCCGTAGTTCCTCATTTCGTCCGTGCGGTCTTGGGTCGTGAAAGTCCAGCCAGTGCTGTTGCTTATGGGTGCGAAAAGGGCTCCTACGGCCAAGACCTGGAACACAGGACCTGCGGCAGCCCACTGGCTGCCAAGAACTGTCTCCACCAGCAGCGGTCCAGCGACGCAGGCAACGATCACCCCGGGATAGGTCAGGATAATGATCAGCGACAACAACCGCTGATATATCCTCCGGTACTTCAGAGTGTCCCCTAAGCTCCTAGCCAGAATGGGCGTGGCAACCTTGCCGATGGGGCCGTTGATTTGGGCCAATGGCAGCAACAGCAACTTGTATGCCCTGTCGTAATACCCAAGCTGCACATCCCCCAGAAAGCGGCCGATCAAAACGTTGTCCAGATTGCGCGCAAAGTAATTGCAGACGTTGAAAGCAGTAACGTTCCCTCCAAATCCCAGGAGCGAGCGGGCGGTCGGAACCATCGCGAAGCCGGACGGTCGCCAACCAGCCAGAACCCAGCTCAGCGAGACGGCAGTCAGCGTGGTGAGCGCCTGGCTGATCACAATGGCCCAGTATTGGGCGCCTTGAATCGCTGCCACAATGCCGGCCAGCGCGCCCACAACGAACGAGATAATGTCGATTGCTGCAAGCGAACCGAACCTCAGGTTTCGGTTCAGCAGCGCCCCATGCTGTATGCCTAGTCCGCCAACCATCATGATTGCGCCCAGAGCCATGATGATCAGCGCGACGCTCGGCTCGCCGTAAAATGCGGCGCCGAGCGGAGCGGCGAGGATGACGATCAGCCCCATGCCGATGCTGACCGCGGCGCTGATCCAGAACATGAAACTCAATTCGGTCTGGTTAATTTTGGGTCGCTGTACTGTGGCTTGTGTCAGTCCCAGATCAGCAAAGAGCTGAACAAACCCCAAGATAGGCGCTGCCATCGCCAGCAGCCCAAAATGTTCCGGCAGAAGCAGCCGCGCCATTATGATCGAAGTGATGAACTGCAGAACAAACCGGAGCAGCTGCGCTGCAAAACTGATCGCCAGGCCGTATCCTGAAGCCTTCTTCAGTGATGCCTCCCCAGGCGTTTGAACATCCTCTTCTGCCGGGCCTGACGGACGACCGGGAGGCAAAAACTTCCGAGCGATCTTGCTCGCTAACCAGGCCAGACCAGCGGGGGAACACATTGCGCGACGGGCAGCCTGCAACCGTCTGCCGGGAGCTTGTGAGGCCCAGTACCGATCAAGCTCCAGGCTCCTCAGAGCCCCAATGCGTCGTGCCAGCAGGTTGCGTAGACGAGGGTCGTGTTTCGCTTCAGCCCCGCCAAGCAGGTTTTGAGATTGCCGGATCAGTCCGCGGTCATTGATCACCGTGCGGCTCTGACCGGAATCACGGGTGGTGTAGAGGTAACCACATTGGCTACGGCACAGACCGTAGCGCGCCCCGGCCAGAAGGGCCGTGAAGATCAACTCGAAATCTTCGCCATGTCTGGTATCGGTGGGATATTGCAGCTCGTGTTTCTGCCAGAAATCCCGATTGAAAATGGGCTTTAGCAATCCGAAATCGGGCTCGACATTGTAGGGGCGAGCTCCGGTCAAAAAGGCATAACGATCAAGCAGTTGGTTTGCTGGCTCGACCCTGAATGCCGGTTCGCTCACGGTCCCGTCAGATGCGCTATAGAACGCAAAATTGTCGGTTACGATGTCGAGGTGGAGCGCAACAGCCGTTCGAACCAGCGCTTCTAGACGCCCCGGCAGAAAGGCATCGTCCGCGTCCAACACAGCGATCCAGTCTCCAACAGCGGCTTCAAACCCCCGGTTTCGCGCCGTCGATGGCCCTGCATTGTGATCAGAAAGCAGAACGCGAACTCGAGCATCGGTAGCAGCAACCCCCTGCAAGACCGCGACGGTGTCATCGGTGGAGGCATCATCAACGATGATCAGTTCCACCTGCACGCCCGTCTGCGCCAAGGCAGAGGCAATCGCACGGTCAATGAAGCCCGCACAATTGTATGCTGCAATCACAACACTCACCCGCGGGAGCATCTCGGCCGGCTTGAGCTCAGTCGGGCAGCGAGCAATAGCTGCAGGTGATTGGTGTTCGCTCAATCAGGTTGTTCCGTCTGAATGTTAGGTCCACCCAATAAGCAAGGTGATGTGGCAACTGGCCGAAGCCACTAAGCCCATGCGGAACACCAGACTGCATAGAACGTACAAACCCCTACCAGCCTTCCAGGACGCCACGGCTGGAGTAGAACTTGTTCCCATGGGACGGCTGATTTCACACCCGGGGAATGGAGAAGGCGCTTGTACGGTAGCTATCGGGCAAGAAGGCTTGCTGACAAAATCAGCGACCAGTTCAGGCTGCAAAGGGCCTTACATCGGACGAGACATTTTCCAAGGGTGGTGGCTAAAGCTCCCCACGGACTGGGAGCTCCACTCACCATTACGCTCACATCATATCCTCGCCGCTTTCCCCATCTCGGCAAGACCATACGTAGCCTGCTCGACCAGACTGTTCTCCCGGATCGCGTCGTCTTATGGGTGAGCGAGCGGGATCGTGGCCAGCTCCCTTCCGACACCAGCGCTCTACAATCCTTTGGCCTAGAGATCCGCGAATGCGCCGACCTTGGATCCTATAAGAAGCTGATACCGGCACTTGATGTGTGGCCGGGAAACTATTTCGTAACTGCAGATGACGATGTTTATTACCCGCCACGTTGGCTGGAAAGCTTGGTTGCCGTGGCGCGGGAAAAGCCCAGTGCCGTTGTTGGGGCGCGGGTTCATCTCGCCCGGCTAGACGCCCTTGGTTGCCTCGAACCTTATCGGACGTGGGATCATGCAACAAGGCTGCGGCAGGCAGAAGGAGCCAAGCACCGGCTGTTTCCCACCGGGGTTGGTGGTGTGCTTTACCCGCCCAGAGCCTTCTCAGACGAAGTCACTAGTGAGAGTGCCTTCAAGCGGCTATGTCCGCGCGGCGATGATATCTGGTTCTTCTGGATGAGCCGGCTTGCCGGAACCGAACAATGTCGCGCCCGTGACTGGTTCGACATTGTTGAATGGCCCGAAACCGACCTTGACGCCTTGTGGCACCAGAATGTCGGGGGCGGCGGCAATGATGAGCAGATCAGGGCGATGGAAGCGTCCTATGGCTTGATACCCTAGCCATAGGACGAGATCGCAGGTCGGGCATTCCGACCTGCTGAGTTTCAACTTCTTACCCCACCCCCACTTCGCTGGCCGCGACTGCGGCCATGTTGACGATGCCGCGGCTGGTGACGGAGGGGGCGAGGATGTGGGCGGGTTGGTTGGTGCCCATGAGGATGGGACCGATCGGGAGGGCGTTGTTGAGCTCCTTGAGCAGCGTCATGGAAAGGTTGGCTGCTTCCAGATTGGGGAAGATCAGCAGATTGGCTTCGCCGCGCAGGAGCGAGTTGGGGACATAGCGCTCGCGCAGGTTTTCGTTGATCGCCAGATCCCCCTGCATTTCGCCGTCGACCACGAGGTCAGGCGCGACCTGTTGCAGCTTTTCGAACACTTCGCGCATCTTGAGGCTCGTGGCGCCCTCGCGCGAGCCAAAATTGGAATAGCTCAGCAGCGCCGCCCGCGCCTCGATATTGAAGCGCTTGAGGTGGTCGCGCGCCTGCAGCGTGATGGCCACGATCTCGTCGGCGCTGGGATCGATGTTGACATAGGTGTCGGCGAGGAAAAACACGCCGCGGCTCATTACCAGCATGGAAAGCGCCGAAAGCTGGCGCGACTGCGGCGCGAGGCCAATGATCGACTGGATATCACGCGCATGCTTGATGAAGCGCCCCTGCAATCCGCAGATCAGCGCATCGGCTTCGCCGCGCTTGACGGCCAAGGCGCCAATGACGGTGGTGTTGGTGCGCACAATGGTGCGGGCCGTGTCGGGGGTAACGCCCTTGCGGCCCACCAGCGAGTGGAACAGGTCCACATAGTCGCGATAGCGCGGATCGTCCTCGGGGTTGATGACGTCAAAATCGCGCCCGGCCTGCAGCGTCAGGCCGAAGCGGGCGATGCGCTGCTCGATCACCGAAGGGCGGCCGATCAGGATCGCGCGGCCCATCTTGTCTTCCAGCAGCACCTGGGTGGCGCGCAGCACGCGCTCGTCCTCGCCATCGGCAAAGGCGATGCGCTTGAGGCTTTCCTGAGCCCGCTCGATCATGGGCTTCATGACGAGGCCCGAGCGATACACAAAGCGGTGCAGCGTGTCGCGATAGGCAGCCCAGTCCTCGATCGGGCGCTGGGCGACACCCGTGTCCATGGCCGCCTTTGCTACGGCGGGGGCGATGCGCAGGATCAGGCGCTGATCAAATGGATTGGGGATGAGATAGTCCGGCCCAAAAATGGCAGGCACGCCATGGCTGCTGGCTTCGAGGCCCGGCTCATGGGCGAGCTGGGCGATCGCTTCGGCCGCGGCGGCTTTCATCGCCTCGTTGATGACGGTCGCGCCGCAATCGAGCGCCCCGCGGAACAGGAACGGGAAGCAGAGGACATTGTTGACCTGGTTGGGATAGTCCGAGCGCCCCGTGCAGATCATCGCGTCCGGCCGCGCTTCGCGGGCGAGTTCGGGCATGATCTCGGGGATGGGGTTGGACAGCGCCAGGATCAGCGGATTGGGCGCCATGTCGCGCATCATTTCGGGCTTGAGCGCGCCGGCCTTGGACAGCCCGACATAGATATCGGCCCCGGCCATGACTTCGCTGAGCTCGGTCTTGTCGGTGTCCTGCGCGAAGGCACCGCGCCAGCGATCGACGGAGTTGTCGCGCTTGCGGGTGACGAGGCCCTTGCTATCGGCGATCCAGATGTTTTCGCGCCTGGCGCCGACGGCGATCAGCATGTTCATGCAGGCAATGGCCGCCGCGCCCGCGCCAGAGGTAACGATCTTGGCCTTGGCGATGTCCTTGCCCACAAGGCGCATGGCGTTGATCACGGCAGCGGCTACGATGATGGCGGTGCCGTGCTGGTCGTCATGAAACACCGGGATGTTCATGCGCTCGCGCAGCGCTTCCTCGATCTCGAAGCACTCGGGGGCCTTGATGTCCTCTAGATTGATGCCGCCAAAGCTGGGTTCGAGCGGGGCCACGATCTCGATGAAACGCTTGGGGTCCTGCTCGTTGACCTCCAGATCGATGGAATCGATGCCGGCGAACTTCTTGAACAGCACCGCCTTGCCTTCCATCACCGGCTTGGAGGCCAGCGCGCCAATATTGCCCAGGCCCAGCACGGCGGTGCCGTTGGAAATCACGGCAACCAGATTGCCCTTGGAGGTGTATTTGTAGGCGGCCTGGGGATCGGCGGCGATTTCCTCGCAGGGAATCGCCACGCCGGGCGAATAGGCCAGCGACAGATCACGGGTGTTGGCGAGGGGCTTGGTCGCCACGATCTCGAGCTTGCCGGGCTTGGGATATTCGTGGAAATGCAGCGCGGCGTCGCGCAGGCTCGTGGTGTTGTCGTCGGCCATGGGTGGTTTCCTTTTCGGCAGCAGTTCGGGCGAGCCGTTCCGCCGTTAACATGCACGCGCAGCCAGGGCATGGCAAAACACCTCTGGTGTTGCCGCTGCGCAAGCGCAGCTTCCTGAGACCAGTTGCCGCGCGGCGTGAAAAGCTATGCTTTGGTCGTATGGCCCTGAGGTTTAGAGCTCTTGAGGTTAAGGTCAGAAGGCTCCTCAGGAGGAGTGAGGGGGCAACGTCGATGCTTCAATGGACGTTCCCCTCGGCAGCATCCCTGCGTGGCTTGTCTGTGCGCGCTTGGATCGCTAGAGGCTACGGGTCCATAGCCGGGCATAGTTAGGGAGGCTCTCGATGAGCAACAGAGAGCTGGCAGTGACTATCATCGGCGGGGGTGCCAGCGGCGTGTTGCTGGCCGCCCATTTGCTGCGCGATCCGGCCGCCGATATCCGCGTGACCCTTTTGGAGCGCCGGGGACAGGTTGGGCAAGGCGTCGCTTATTCCGCGACTCAGCGCGACCACAAGGTCAATGTGCCCGCCCGTGGCATGAGCGCCTTTGCCGATGATCCCGATCATTTCTGGCGCTGGCTGCAGGCCCGGGACTATCCGGCGCCCACCGGCTCCTGGGTCTTCGTGCCGCGCCGGCTGTATGGGGCTTATCTCGAGGATGTGCTTGCCGAAGCAGCCCAGGCGCGACCGGGGCGGCTCGTCGTGCTTAACGAAGAAGTTGTGCGCCTCACCGAAGGCCGGGGCGAGGTGGAAACGCTGCTCGCCAACGGGTCGAGCATCACCAGCCGGTTTGCCGTGCTGGCGGTGGGGCACGAAACCCAGCCGGCCCGCGGACGCGGCATTGCCGTGCGCGTCGGCTCGGAGGCCGATACGCCGCTTGATCCAGATGCGCCGGTGATGATCCTGGGCTCGGGTCTTTCCATGGTAGATGCCTGGCTGTCCCTAGCGAAAGCCGAGCATCGCGGCCCAACGCTCGTCGTGTCGCGCAATGGGCTGCTGCCCAAGGGGCACCGCGATGTTCCCCCGCTCAGCATCGCGGAGGCCGATGTGCCCTTTGGCGCGTCCCTGCCCGAATTCATGGGCTGGTTCCGGGGCCTTGTGGCGCAGACCGAGGCGAATGGTGGCGACTGGCGCAGCGTCGTTGATGGCCTTCGCCCTTATAACCAGCGCATCTGGCAGAGCTGGTCCGATCACACGCGTCGCCAGGCGCTGCGCCATTTGCGGCCGTGGTGGAACATTCACCGCCACCGGCTGCCACCCGAGCTGCATCAGCGTCTCGAGGAAGCGGTCACCGAGGGTCAGGTGAGCCTCGTCGCGGCCGAGTTTGTCGGCATCGACCGCGCTCCAGAAGGGGTCCGTGCCACCATCCGCCGCCGGGGCACGCAGGAGCGCGAAACGCTCGATATCGCCCGGGTCTATGATTGCGGCGGGGTGAGCGTCGATGTGCTTTCGAGCTCCAATCCGGTGATCCGCGACCTCGTGGCCAGCGGCGCCGCCCGCCCCGACCCGCTCCATATCGGGCTCGATGTCAGCCCCGACTGCTTTGTGGTCAATGCCGAAGGGCAGCCCTCGCGGCACCTGCTGGCGCTCGGTCCGCTGACGCGCGGGCGGTTCTTCGAGATCGAGGCCGTGCCCGATATCCGGGTGCAAGCCGCCGCGATCGCGCGCAAGATCCTCGAGAGTTAGGGGCTTCCCTGCCCCGCTACTCGCTGGTGTCCTTGTCGCGCAGCTTGTTGAAGGCGACCGCGAGCACGATGGCCGAGCCCACAAAGGTGCCCTGCCAGAACGTGCTGATCCCCAGGAGGATCAGGCTGTTGCGGATCACCTCGATCAGCGCCGCGCCCATCACCGCCCCGAGCGCCGAGCCGCTGCCGCCGGAGAGATTGGCGCCCCCGATCACGGCCGCCGCGATCACCGTCAGTTCCATGCCGGTGCCCAGCCCGGTGCTGACGCCTCCGAGCCAGCCCACTTCGAGAAAGCCTGTGAGGCCGGCGGTGAAGGCGGCGAACATATAGACCGAAACCTTGACGGCCTTGACCGGAATGCCGGTGAGGACGGCGGCATGTTCATTGCCGCCGATGGCCAGTACATGGCGGCCCCATTTGGTCCAGCGGAAAGCAAAGCCCGTGACCAGCGCCAGGGCAATCATCACCAGCAGCGGATTGGGTACGGGGAGCCCAAAGAACACCACCGAGCCCCCGCCAATGGCAAACAGCAGCCCCTGGTCGGGCCCGAATTCGTAGATCAGCTTGTTGTTGGACAGCACCATGCCCAGCGAGCGGGCGATCGACATCATGCCCAGCGTCACCACGAAAGGCGGCATGCCCAGAACCGCGACAAAGACCCCGTTGACGAGGCCGATCAGCAGCGCTGCCCCCAAAGCTGCCGGCATGGCGATACCCAATGGCAGCCCGCTGGCCATCAGCGTGCTGGTGACAATGGCGGCGACCAGCACGGTCGAGCCCACCGAAAGATCGATCCCTCCCGTCATGATCACCGCGGTCATGCCCAGCGCGATGATGCCGACAAAGGCGAAGTTGCGGGTGACGTTGAAGAGGTTCTGCGCCGTGCCAAAGGTCGAGGTGTAGAGCGACAGGAAGAGGCAGGCCCCGAGGGTAGCGACCACCACCCAGAACACTTGCCGGCTGAGCAGCCAGGGGAGGAAACCGCGATGGGTTTGCTGGTCGATCGCGCTCGAAAGGGATGAATCGGCGGCCATCTCTGTTGCTCCCTAGACCTGTTCGATGGCGCCGGTGATGAGGCCGGTGACCTCCTGGGGCGAGGAGTCGGCGACGCGCTTGTCGCCAACCTTACGCCCCCGCCGCAGCACGATCAGCCGGTCGCAAACTTCGAAAATATCGGGGATGCGGTGGCTGATCAGCACTACGGCCATGCCCTGGTCCTTGAGGCGCCGGATGAGGTTGAGCACTTCGGCCACCTGGCGCACGCTGATGGCCGCCGTCGGCTCGTCCATCAGCACGATCTTGGGGTTGGATAGCCGCGTTCGCGCAATCGCCACGGCCTGGCGCTGCCCGCCCGACATACGCCGCACCACATCGCGCGGCCGGGTTTCGGACTTCAGCTCGGCAAACAGCTCCCCTGCCCGCCTGTACATGCCGCGATAATCGAGAATGCCAAAGCCATTGGTGAGCTCGCGGCCCATGAAGATATTGGCGGCCGCGGTCAGATTGTCGGCCAGCGCCAGGTCCTGGTAGACGATCTCGATTCCCTTGGTGCGCGCGTCCTTAGGGCTATGCAGATCGGTCTTTTGCCCATCGATCCGGATTTCGCCGCTGCTCGGGTGGAAGTTACCGGCGATGATCTTGACCAGGGTCGACTTGCCCGCGCCATTGTCGCCCACCAGCCCCACGCATTCCCCGGCATTGAGCGTGAGGGAAACATCACTCAGGGCCTGGATCGCACCATAGTGCTTGGACACGTGGTCCAGCTCCAACACGCTCATGCCATCGCTCCTCGCCCCGGCGGTTTGCCCGCCTCCTTTGCCGGCAAGCTTAGGTTGGCCCAGTCGGGCACGTCAATGCTCCTGCTCGGCTGAGCCAAGCACAACCGCTCGAACTAGCCAGTTGACTTCGCGCTTGCGGGTACTAAGCATTGTATTGTGAGGAGGCTGGCGGCTTTTCAGCCAGTTGAAGACCCCGACTTTATTGAAGCCGACTGAGGAGCGGGCGTGTTGTCCGTGTCTGCTTATTGTTGCGGGCCAACGAGCCCGAGCTGAGAATATGGGAGTGAGACAATGAACACCAAACTTTGGCTGCTGCTCGCCGGCAGCGCCCTCGTCATGGCCTGCAATCCGGTCATGGCGCAGGACAAGAAAGAACTCGCCATCGTCGTCAAGGGCCTCGACAATCCCTATTTCGAGGAGATGCACCAGGGCTGCGAGTTGTGGAACGAGGAAAACCCGGATTCCGAGTATATCTGCACCTATACCGGCCCCGCCTTGTCATCGGATGAAGCAGGCGAGGTGCAGATTGTGGACGATCTGCTGACCCGCGGCGTTGCCGCCATGGCGATCTCGCCGTCCAACGCCCCGGCCATGGCGAACCTCTTGCGCCAGCGCGCGCCCACCATCCCGACCATGACCATCGATGCCGATCTGCTGGAAGCCGATGCCGATCTGCGCAAGGGCTTCATCGGGCACTCCAATTATCTGCTCGGCGAGGAAATCGCCAAGGAGCTGATGGCGCTCAAGCCCGAGGGCGGCACGGTCTGCTTCCAGCTCGGCAATGTGGCGGCGGCCAACATCAATGAGCGCGTCGCCGGCGCGCGCGACACGCTCGCGGGCGCCGAAAACACCGACCGCCTCACCGGTCAAGGTGGCTGGACCGAAGTGGAAGGCTGCCCCATCTACACCAATGACGACTCGGCGCTGGCCAATACCCAGCTCACCGACGTGCTGACCGCCAATCCCGATATCGACGCCCTCTTCCTCGTTGGCGGCTGGGCCCAGTTCAGCCCGCAGGCCTATACCCAGGTCACCGACCCGATCATGGACAAGCTCCAATCCAAGGAGATCGTGATCGTATCCTCCGACTTGCTCGACACCCAGGTCCAGGCGTTCAAGCAAGGCCGTTCGCACGCCAATGTGGCCCAGCAGCCCTTCGAGATGGGCCACCAGGCCCCCGACCTGATGATCAAGCTGATCGAAGGCGAGCCGGTGGAAGAATTCACCTATCTCGAATTCAACAAGTGCACCCAGGCCGATCCCGGCGCCTGCCAATAGTTCAGCCCAGTGATCGCCGTGGCGGGGCGCTCCCGGAGCGTTCCGCCGCCTGCCTTTCTCCCAACAACCGGCAGACCGGGTGTGACCGTGGCGGCGAGCGCGCCGCGGCACGCCTTTGCCGCGCCATGGTGCCCTATGCCTTCCGACGCCAAACCCCTCATCATCAGCGCGCCCCAACCCCGCAGCATCGATCTCATCTTCACGCCCGAAGCGCGCGCCGCGCTGTTGGCCCGCTATCGGGTGCTCGAGATCGAGCCAACCGCGCTCGATGCCGTCCCCGGAGAAAGTCTCGCCGCGGCGCGTTATATTCTGGGTCAGCCGCCAATCAGCCCGGCCGTTCTTGACCAGCTCGCCAATCTGCGCTGCGTCTTTAATGTCGAAAGCAATCTCATCAACAACATGCCCTACGACACGTTGTTCGAGCGGGGCATCCATGTGGTCACCACCGGAGCGGTGTTTGCCGAGCCGGTAGCGGAGCTGGGCCTCGGCCTGGCGCTCGATCTGGCGCGCGGGATCAGCGGCAATGATGCGGCTTTCCGCACCGGCACCGAGCTTTGGGGCGGCGACGGCAACCGGAGCGCCCGGCTGCTGAGCGGCTCGGAGATCGGGATTATCGGCTTTGGCGATCTGGGCCGCACGCTCAATCGGCTCCTCGCCGGCTTTCGCGCCCGGATTCGCGTGTTCGACCCCTGGCTGCCACCATCGCTGCTCCAAGAGCATGGCGTCGTGCCGGCGACGCTCGACGACGTGCTGACGCAAAGCGACTTCGTGTTCGTCGTCGCGGCCGTAACCTCGGAAAACAAGGCGTTCCTTGGCGCTGAGGCCTTCAACAGTATGTGCCCGGGCGCCGCGTTCATCCTCCTCAGCCGCGCCGACGTGGTGGATTTCGAGGCGCTGATGGAGGCGGTGCGCAGCGGTCATATCCGGGCGGCAACCGATGTCTTCCCCGAAGAGCCGCTGCCCCTCAATCATCCCGCCCGCACTCTTGAGGGACTATTGCGCTCGGCGCATCGGGCGGGGGCCCTCGATATCGCCTTCAAGCGCATGGGCGACATGGTGCTCGAGGATATGGCGCTGCTCGATCGCGGCCTGCCGCCGCTGCGCGGCAAGCGGGCGGAGCGCGAAACGGTGTCCCGCATGCGCTCGAGGCCGGTCGACAAGAACTGACTGGTTAGCGGTTGCTGAGACGGCCCTCGATCTGGTCCAGGAGGGCAAAGGCAGCGGACAGCACATTGGTGCCGGGGCCAAAAATGGCCGCGACGCCCGCATCCAGCAAGAAGGCATAATCCCCTTCCGGGATCACGCCACCCACGATCACGGTGGTGTCGCCAAGTCCCCGCTCCCGCAGGGCCGCGATCAACTCGGGCACCAGCGTCAGGTGCCCGGCCGCCAGCGACGATACGCCAACGGCATCGACATCGAGCCTGGCGGCATCATCGGCCACCTCCTGCGCCGTCTGGAACAATTGCCCCAGATGCACCGCGAAGCCCAGATCGGCGAAAGCCGAAGCGATGATCTTGGCGCCGCGATCGTGCCCGTCCTGCCCCATCTTGGCCACCAGCAGCGAGGGCGCCCGGCCCCGGCTCGCCTTGAACGCGGCAACGCGCTCGGCGACGGTGCTGTATTCGGGGTCACCCTCGTAGCTGGCGGCATAGATGCCCGAGATCACCCGGTTCGTGGCCGAATGACGGCCAAACACATCTTCCAGCGCCCCACTGATTTCCCCGAGCGTGGCGCGAGCGCGCGCCGCGGCAACGGCGGCCTCGAGCAGATTGCCTTCATCCATGGCCGCCATCTCCCGCAGGGCCGCGAGCATGGATTGGCACAGGGCCTCGTCACGGGTGCGGCGCACCTGCTCCAGGACCGCGACCTGTTCGTCGCGAACCTTGGCATTGTCGATCTGGCGGGTGGCGAGCGGCTCTTCGGCATCGAGCCGGAAGCGGTTGACGCCTACGATCACGTCCTCGCCGCGGTCAATGCGGGCCTGGCGCTGCGCGGCCGCCGTTTCGATGGCGAGCTTGGGGCCACCGCTTTGCACGGCCGCCGTCATGCCGTCCATGGCCTCCACTTCCCCGATCAGCGCCTTGGCGCCGGCCACCAGTTCAGCCGTGAGCGCCTCAATATAAAACGAGCCGCCCAGCGGGTCGACCACATCGGTGATGCGGGTTTCGTGCTGGAGGATAAGTTGGGTGTTGCGCGCGATCCGGCTCGAAAACTCGGTCGGCAGGGCAATGGCTTCATCAAAGGAATTGGTGTGCAGCGACTGCGTGCCCCCCAGGGTCGCGGCCAGCGCCTCGATCGTGGTGCGGATGATATTGTTGTGCGGGTCCTGCTCGGTCAGCGACACGCCCGACGTCTGGCAATGGGTGCGCAGCATCTTGGAGCGCGGGTCCTTGGCCCCCAGCCCCGTCATGATCTCGCTCCAGAGCTGGCGCGCCGCCCGGAGCTTGGCGATCTCGAGAAAGAAGTTCATGCCGATGCCGAAGAAAAAGCTCAGCCGCCCGGCAAAGGCGTCAATATCGAGCCCGCGCCCCTGCGCCGCCCGCACATATTCGATGCCGTCGGCCAGCGTATAGGCGAGCTCCTGCACCGCCGTCGCCCCGGCCTCGTGCATGTGGTAGCCCGAAATCGAGATCGAGTTGAAGCGCGGCATGTGCCGGGCGGTATAGGCGATGATGTCGCCCACGATCCGCATGGAGGGCTCGGGCGGATAGATATAGGTGTTGCGGACCATGAACTCCTTGAGAATGTCGTTCTGGATGGTCCCTTCGAGCTTGGCCTGGGGGACGCCCTGCTCTTCGGCCGCCACGATGAACATGGCCAAGACCGGGATCACCGCGCCATTCATGGTCATCGACACGCTCATCTGGTCGAGCGGAATGCCGGCAAAGAGGATCTTCATGTCTTCGACGCTGTCGATGGCCACGCCCGCCTTGCCCACATCGCCGATCACGCGAGGATGATCGCTGTCATAGCCGCGATGGGTCGCGAGATCGAACGCCACCGACAGCCCCTTTTGCCCGCGCTCCAGCGCCTGCCGGTAAAATTCGTTGGACTCCCGGGCGGTGGAAAAGCCCGCATATTGCCGGATCGTCCAAGGCCGATTGGCATACATTGTCGCCCGAATGCCGCGCGTAAACGGCTCGGCGCCCGGCACCTCGTCCATTCGAGGCGCGTCCTCGGCGAAATACACCGGCTTGACCCGCGTGCCGCCATAATCCCGGTTGAGCGCCGCAACAGGCGTGTCGCGCAGTTCCTTTTGGGCCAGGGTAGCCCAGTGGGTGAAGTTAGTTATGGCGTCAGACATGATTACCCCCAATACGTGCCCACTCCGTCTCCAGGACAGGAAGGAGCCGCAGGCGGAGTGCGCGTGATAACCGGATGATGGAGAGGGCCTCCCTCCCCCTTGAGGGGAGGGTCGGGGTGGGGGTCCTTCGGTTCACCACGGAGCGACCCCCTCCCTCATTCCCTCCCCTCAAGGGGGAGGGAGGCGGCAGCTGCGGCAGCGGTGCAGTCCAGACCTGCATGTGCATCACACCGACTCGAATTCCATGATCACCGCGTCCACGGCCAGCACTGCGCCAGGGGCGGCGTGGATTTTGCTGACCCGGGCGCGCTTTTCGGCCTTGAGCACGTTTTCCATCTTCATCGCCTCCACGATGGCCAGAGTTTGGCCGTCCTCCACGACCTCGCCCTCGGCCACGTCGATACGAACGACCTGGCCGGGCATGGGGCAGAGCAGATACCGGCTCATATCGGGCGGCGTCTTGACCGGCATGTATTTGAGCAGGGCCGCGACATGGGGCGGCAGCACCAAAAGCTTGAGGTCGGCCCCCCGATAGCGGATGCGGCAGCCCGATGTGGTCGGCTCGACCTTGAGCACTGCCGTTTCGCCGGTCGACCACTCGATGGTGGCGAGGCTGTCGCCGGGCTGCCAGGCAAAGCTTGCGGCGGTCAGCGCCGTATCAAAGAGGTTAAGCTCCCAGCTGCCGGCCGGATCGAGGCGGTGCAGCTTGACGGGCACCTGTTCGCCCTCGATCACCACCACCCATTCGCCATAGACTTCCACCGCCCCGCCAATGGGAGAATGGGACACGAGCCCCTTGCGGTCCTCCTCGGTCAGCCGCAGCATGGCCGCCGCTGCCGCCACCTCGATCAGCCGGCCGCGTGGCAATTGCGCGCCGGCAAAACCGTCGGGAAATTCCTCGGCAATATAGCCGGTGGTCAGCCGCCCCTCGCGAAAGCGCTCCTGGTCCATGACGGCGGAGAGAAACGCCAAATTGTTGCCCACCCCTTCGACCTCGAAACTGTCGAGGGCCACCGCCATGGCTTCTACGGCCTGCAGGCGTGTGGGCGCCCAGGTACACAGCTTGGCGATCATGGGATCGTAAAAGGTCGAGATTACCCCGCCTTCGAACACGCCCGTGTCGTTGCGCACCACGAGCTCGGGCGTGTGGCTTTGGGCCGGGGGACGATAGCGCGTCAGCCGCCCGGTCGAAGGCAGGAAATTGCGATAGGGATCTTCGGCATAAAGGCGCGATTCAATGGCCCAGCCGTTCCGCTGCACCTCGGCCTGCGTCAGGGGCAGCGCTTCGCCATCCGCCACGCGCAGCATCAGTTCCACCAGATCGAGGCCGGTGATCAGCTCGGTGACGGGATGTTCCACCTGCAGGCGGGTGTTCATCTCGAGAAAATAGAAATTGCGCTCGGCATCGACGATGAACTCCACCGTTCCGGCGCTGGTATAGCCCACCGCCCTGGCCAGCGCGACCGACTGCTCGCCCATGGCCCGGCGCGTCGCTTCGTCGAGAAAGGGCGATGGCGCCTCCTCGATCACCTTCTGGTTGCGCCGCTGGATCGAGCATTCCCGCTCGTTGAGATAAAGCACATTGCCGTGGCTGTCGCCGATCAGCTGGATTTCGATATGGCGCGGTTCGGTGACGAATTTCTCGATGAAGATGCGATCATCGCCAAAGGAGGACGCCGCTTCCGACTTGGAGCGCTCAAAGCCCTCGCGCGCTTCGGCATCGGTCCAGGCAATGCGCATGCCCTTGCCGCCACCGCCCGCCGAAGCCTTGATCATCACGGGGTAGCCGATGGACTGGCTGATCGACACCGCCTCCTCGGCATCCTCGATCAGCCCCATATGTCCGGGCACGGTTGACACCCCCGCCTCGGCCGCGAGCTTCTTGGACGTGATCTTGTCACCCATCGCCTCGATCGCGCGGACGGGTGGGCCGACAAAGATGATCCCCGCGGCCTCAAGCGCCTCGGCAAAGCGCGGATTTTCCGACAAAAACCCATAGCCGGGATGCACCGCCTGCGCCCCTGTCTGGCGGCAGGCGGCGATGATCTTGTCGATCTGGAGATAAGAGTCCCGCGCCGGCGACGGCCCGATATGCACGGCCTCATCGGCCATCTGCACATGTAGGGCATCACGGTCCGCATCGGAATAAACCGCAACCGTCGCAATCCCCATCCGCTTGGCTGTTTTGATGACGCGGCAAGCAATCTCGCCCCGATTGGCGATGAGGAGTTTGGTGATGGTCATTGCTGGTCCTCATCAGAAGTCATGCGTGGGCCGTCCAGTGCACCGGCGCGGCTCCCTCCCCCACGTTGCGAGGGCTGGGGTGGGGGTACTTCGAGCCGGATCACAGCGGAATATTCCCATGCTTTTTCCTCGGCGCATGGCTCTGCTTGTGCCTCAATGTCGAAAACGCCCGGATCACGCGCCGCCTGGTGCCGTGGGGCATGATGACGTCGTCGATGAAGCCGCGTTCGGCGGCGACGAACGGGTTGGCGAAGCGCGCTTCGTAGTCCGTCGTGCGCTGGGCGATCTTGTTCTTGTCCCCCAGCTCCGAGCGATAAAGGATTTCCGTGGCGCCCTTGGCCCCCATCACCGCGATTTCCGCCGAGGGCCAAGCATAGTTCACATCGGCCTTGATGTGCTTGCTCGCCATCACGTCATAGGCCCCGCCATAGGCCTTGCGGGTGATGACGGTGACCAGCGGCACCGTGGCTTCCGCATAGGCGAAAAGGAGCTTGGCGCCATGCTTGATGATGCCGCCATATTCCTGCGCCACGCCCGGCAAAAAGCCGGGCACATCGACAAAGGTCAGCACGGGAATTTCAAAGCAGTCGCAAAAGCGGATGAACCGGGCGGCCTTCTTGCTGGCCGAAATATCGAGGCACCCCGCGAGCACCAGCGGCTGGTTGGCCACCACCCCCACCGGATGGCCATCGAGCCGGATAAAGCCGCAGAGGATATTGCCGGCGTGATCCTTGCCGATCTCGAGGAAATCGCCCTCATCGGCAACCTTCTCGATCACTTCGCGCATGTCATAGGGCTGGTTGGCGCTGTCTGGAATGATCGTATCGAGCGAAGGATCATGGCGGTTGAGCGGATCCATGGTCGGGCGGCGCGGCGGCTTCTGCCCGGCCGCGAGCGGCAGAAAGCCGAAGAGGCGCCGCACTTCAAGCAGGGTTTCGATGTCGTTCTCGAAGGCCGCATCGGCCACCGAGGAAATCCTGGTATGGGTGGAAGCGCCGCCCAGTTCCTCTTGCGTCACGCTTTCATTGGTGACCGTCTTGACCACATCTGGGCCGGTCACGAACATGTAGCTCGTGTCCTTGACCATAAAGATGAAGTCGGTCATCGCCGGGGAATAGACCGCCCCGCCCGCGCAGGGCCCCATGATCACCGAGATTTGGGGAATGGCGCCCGAAGCCTGCACATTGCGCCAGAACACATCGGCATAGCCACCGAGCGAGGCCACCCCTTCCTGGATGCGGGCGCCGCCGCTGTCATTGAGCCCGATTACCGGCGCGCCGTTCTGCATGGCCAGATCCATGATCTTGCAGATCTTTTCGGCATGGGTTTCCGACAGCGACCCGCCGAACACGGTGAAATCCTGGGAAAACACGTAAACGAGGCGCCCCTCGATCGTGCCCCAGCCCGTCACCACACCGTCGCCGGGGATCACCGTTTCACCGATGCCGAATTCGGTCGCGCGATGGGTGACGAACATGTCGTATTCTTCGAAACTGCCGGGATCCAGCAGCACATCGAGCCGTTCGCGCGCCGTCAGCTTGCCCTTGCCGTGCTGGGTGTCGATGCGCTTTTGCCCGCCTCCCAGTCTCGCTCCGGCCCGCTTGTGTTCAAGTTCGGCAATAACGGCTTTCATGGCTTACTCGGCTGCTTGAGTGCGCGGCGCTGCGGCAGTGCCGTAGGGCAGATTGCGCCCACCATAGCGCCTCACGCGCAGATTGGCTTGCTCGGCGTGACCCACAAAACCCTCCAGCATGGAAAGGCGCGAGCCATATTCCCCGATGGCTGCCGAGGCCTCGTCCGTGGTGACCTGCTGCCAGGTGCAGGTCTTGAGGAACTTGCCCACCCATAGCCCTCCGGTGTAGCGCGCCGCCTTTTGGGTCGGCAGGGTGTGGTTGGTGCCGATCACCTTGTCGCCATAGGCGACATTGGTGCGCGGGCCCAGGAACAAGGCGCCATAATTGCTCATATGGTCGCGGAACCAGAGGTCACGATCGGTCATCACCTGAACGTGCTCGGAGGCAATCCGATCGGCTTCGGCCAGCATTTCCTCGTAGCTCTCGCAAACGATTACCTCGCCGAAATCCTCCCAGGCCTGCCGGGCCACCGGGCCGGTGGGCAGGATGCCCAGCAGGCGCTCGATCTCGCGCATCGTCTCGCGTGCCAGCTGTTCGGAATTGGTCAACAGGATCGCCGGCGAGGTCGGGCCGTGCTCGGCCTGGCCCAAGAGGTCAGTGGCGCAGATTTCGCCATCCACCGTGTCGTCGGCGATGACCAGGGTTTCGGTCGGTCCGGCAAACAGATCGATCCCCACGCGGCCATAAAGCTGGCGCTTGGCTTCAGCGACAAAGGCATTGCCGGGGCCGACCAGCATGTCGACGGGATCGACGCTTTGCGTGCCGATGGCCATGGCGCCGATCGCCTGGATGCCGCCCAGGACATAGATTTCGTCGGCACCGGCCATGTGCTGGGCGGCAACGATCGCCGGGGCGGGCTTGCCGTTGAAGGGCGGCGCACAGGTGATGACGCGCGCGCAGCCTGCCACCTTGGCCGTTATCACCGACATATGCGCGGAAGCCAGCAGCGGATATTTGCCGCCCGGCACATAGCAGCCCACCGCGTTGATGGGCACATGCCGATGCCCCAGCGTCACGCCCGGCAGGGTTTCCACTTCGAGATCTTGCAGGGTCGCGCGCTGCTTTTGGGCGAAGTTGCGCACCTGGGTTTGAGCAAATTCGATGTCGTGCAGGTCCTGCGGCGTCAGCTGGGCGAGGCAGGCGTCGATCTCGGCCGGGGTCAGGCGGAAATCGGGCCGATCCCAGTTGTCGAAGCGCGCCGACAGTTCCCGCACGGCAGCATCGCCGCGCTGTTCAATATCGGCCAGGATGGTTTCGACCGTGCTGCGCACCTGCCGATCGGCGGCGGCGCGCTCCTCGAGGTTTTTTCCGCGCTTGAGCCATTGAGGCATGGTGCATCCTTGTGGAGGGAGAAAGGGAATAAGCGGGCCGGCGCTCAGTAGCGCTCGGACGGGTCGACCAGACCGTCGAGCTCCTGCCCGCGCATGAACCGTTCGAGATTGGCGATGAAGAACGCCGTGGTGCGGCGATTGCTTTGCGGGGAGCTGCCCGAGATATGCGGGGACAGGCGCACGCGAGGATGGGTGTAGAGCCAGTGGCCTTCCGGTGGCGGCTCGGGATCGGTGACATCGAGCGTGGCGCAGGCCAGTGGCCCATCAAGCGCGGCGCGCAAGGCCTCAGTATCGATCACCGCGCCGCGGCCGATATTGATGAGATGGGCGCCGGGCTTGAGCGCGGCAAACGCGTCTGCATCGAGCATGCCGCGGGTTTGCGGCGTGAGCGGCGCGCAAAGGGCGATATGGTCGGAGCGGCCAAGGAGATCTGAGAGCGAGACGATCTCGACGCCCTCCATGCCGCTGGGGCGGGGCGAGCGGCGGGTCGCCAGCACCGTCATGCCAAAAGGCAGCGCCCGCTCGGCAACGGCCCGGCCGATCTCGCCAAAGCCGATGATCCCGAGCGTGCTGCCATGCAACTCACCCAATTTGTGATGGCGCCAAACGCTGCGCGCATCGGTCCAGATCTCGGGAATGCGCTTGGCGACGCTCAGCATGGACGCCAGCACATATTCCGAGATCGGCACGGCCGAAGTGCCCCGGCTCACCGTCACCTTTGGCACGGCAAACACCCAGGCCGGGTATTTGTCGATGCCGGTGGAGCGCAGATGCACCCAGCGCAAATTGAACGGCCAGCCGGCGGGCTCAGGCATGCCGGGATGGAGGCCCACCGCGGCGCTGTCCTGGCTGACCAGCAGCACGTCAGCCCCAGGCGGCACCTGCCAGGCGGTGTGCGGCGTCGGCTCGAGGGCGTCAAAGCGCACGCCTTGGGGCAGTTCGGCGGCCACCGAAGCGGCCAGCCGCTCGCCGTATTGGTGGGCGATAACCGGGGTCATCGATCAGCGGGTCCGCACCAGAACGCGGCCCTTGACCTGGCCGGCGAGGATCCGCCCGGCCGCATCGGGCAGCCCGTCAAGCCCGATCTCCTCGACCATGGAGCCATAGGCGGTCAGATCAAGAGTTTGGGCGATGCGCGACCAGGCCGCGATGCGCGCCTCATAGGGCTGCATGACGCTGTCGATGCCCAGCAGCGAGACTGCACGCAAGATGAAGGGCAGCACATTGGTGTTGAGCTCGATGCCGGCCGCATTGCCGATCGCGGCAACCGCGCCACCATATTTGACCTGCTTGAGCAGCTTGCCGAGTATGGGGCCGCCGACATTGTCGATGGCCGCTGCCCAACGCGCCGATTCCAGCGGTTTGTCGGGCTGGGCGAGGAATTCGTCGCGGGCCAGGATGCTGGCGGCGCCCAGCGCCTTGAGGCTGTCGCCATGCTCGGGCCGGCCCGACAGCGCCACGGCGGTGTAGCCCAACTTACCCAGCAGCGACAGCGCCACGGTCCCCACGCCGCCGGCCGCGCCGGTGACCAGAACTTCGCCGGCGTCCGGCTTTAGCCCCGCCGCTTCCAGCCGGTTGATGGCGAGCATGGCGGTGAGCCCAGCCGTGCCCACGATCATGGCGTCGCGCGTCGTCAGTCCTTTGGGTAGCGGCACCAGCCAATCGGCATTGACGCGGGCGCGCTGGGCATAGCCGCCCCAATGGGCTTCGCCCACGCGCCAGCCGGTCAGCACCACGGGGTCGCCCGCCTTGTAGCGGCTGTCTTCGCTGTCGCGCACGGTACCGGCAAAATCGATACCCGCCACATGGGGATAGTTGCGCACCAGCCCCCCTGCCCCGGTCAGGCACAGCCCGTCCTTGTAGTTGAGCCCGGCCCAATCGACATCCACAGTGACATTGCCTTGGGGCAAGCGATCGTCGGTGAGCGTCTGGAGCGCCGAGGAAACCGTCCCATCAGCGCTGCGGTCAGTGACGAGGGCCTGAAAACTCATGAAAACATCCTTGTTGTTCGGTACTCGGGGACGAAGAAGGCTCTAGACCTTCCAGTCATCGCCCCAGATCTGCACGATATGGCCGGGTGAGATTTCCCGGTATTCCCGCTTGGGTGGCTCGAAATCCACCGGACGCAGCGGGCTTTTGATCTCGTCATTGTTGACGGGGCGCACCTGCAAGCGGCGGGCCGGATCGGGCACGGGCACGGCCGCCATCAGGCGCTTGGTATAGGGGTGCTGCGGATTGCCGAACACGGCCGCGACCGGGCCCTTCTCAACGATCTCGCCGAGATACATCACTGCCACCTGATGGCTGATGCGCTCCACTACGGCCATGTCGTGGGAGATGAAGAGGTAGGACAGCCCGAACTGCTCCTGCAGGTCCATCATCAGATTGACCACCTGCGCCTTGATCGAGACGTCCAGCGCCGAAACGCTTTCATCGGCCACGATCACCTTAGGCTCGAGCGACAGCGCCCGGGCGATGCAGATGCGCTGGCGCTGCCCCCCCGAAAACTGCGCGGGATAGCGGTTGGCCATTTCCGGGGTGAGCCCGACGCGCTTGAGCAGGTCCATGGTTTTGTCGCGCGCCTGGGCCTTGGTGCCCAGCTTATGGGTCAGGAACGGCTCGGCGATGGCGTCGCCCACCGTGATGCGCGGATTGAGGCTGGCATAGGGATCCTGGAAGATCATCTGGATGTGCCGGCGCATGCCGCGCATTCGCTCCTTGTCCAGCGCGCGAATATCGGTGCCGCCGATGCTGATCTCCCCGCTTTGCGGCTCGATCAGGCGCATGATCGCCCGGCCGGTGGTGGACTTGCCGCACCCGGATTCCCCCACCAGCGAGAGCGTTTCCCCGCCCCGCAGATCAAAGCTCACCTTTTCAACGGCATGCACGCGGCCCGTTGGCCCGCCAAAGAGGCCCCCGGGGATGTCGAAGCGCTTGACGAGTTCGCGCACCCGCAACACTGGCTCTGCATCACGGCGCACCGTATCGGGACGCTGCCGACCCGGCACGATGACACCGGTGGCGCGATCGAGAATGGGGAAATGCTGCGGCCCGTGTTCACTGCCCTCGCCCAGCTTGGGCACCGCGGCAATCAGCGCGCGGGTATAGGGGTTCTGCGCGCGGGCAAAGATGGCCTCCGTGGTGTCCGACTCTACCGCCCGCCCTTCCAGCATCACCACGGTGCGGTCGGCGACCTCGGCCACCACGCCCATGTCATGGGTGATGAACAGCACGCCCATGCCTTCTTCCTTTTGCAGCTGCTTGATCAGCTGCAGGATCTGGGCCTGGATGGTGACGTCGAGCGCGGTCGTGGGTTCGTCGGCGATCAGCAGCTTGGGCTTGCAGGCCAGCGCCATGGCGATCATCACGCGCTGGCGCATGCCGCCAGAGAGCGAATGGGGATAATCCTTGAGGCGGGACGCGGCCCCCGGGATGCGTACGCGCTCGAGCAGCCGCAACGCTTCCTGCGTCGCTGCCTGGCCGGAATACTGGCCATGGATGGTCAGCACTTCGGCGATCTGCTGGCCCACGGTCTGGAGCGGGTTGAGGCTGGTCATGGCCTCCTGGAAGATCATGCCCATTTGGCGACCGCGCACAGTGCGGATCTCCGCTGGCGGCAGCGTCAGCAGTTCACGACCCTCCAACTGCACCGAGCCTTCGACGCGGCTCGCGGCCGGATCAAGCAGGCGCATGATCGTAAGCGCCGTCACCGACTTGCCCGAACCGGATTCCCCGACCACGGCGACCGTTTCCTCGGCCCCGATGTCAAAGGAGAGGCCTTTAACAATCTCCACCCACCCGTTGGAGGTCAGAAAGGATGTGCGCAGATCCCGCACGGACAGCACCGACTCGGCCGCGGGATCGGGCACGACGCGTTCAACAGCAAGAGCACCCGTATTGGCCATGATTTCTCCTATCGGGCGGTCGAGGGGTCGAGCGCATCGCGGATCGCGTCGCCGACCAGGTTGAAGGACAGAACCACGAGCGTAATGGCGACGCCGGCGCCGATGATCGGCCACGGCGAACCAAAGAGGCTATTGAGGCCATCGCGGATGATGTTGCCCCAGCTCGGATTGGGCGCGCGCGTGCCGATGCCCAAAAAGCTCAGCGAGGCCTCGATACGGATGGCCGACGCTACCCACAGCGTCATCAGCGCCACGATCGGAGCCATAATGTTGGGGATGATGTGGCGGATGATGATCACCGGGGTGCGCACCCCCGTGGCAATCGCCGACTCCACGAACGGCTCCTGCTTGATCGACAGCGTCTGGGCGCGGGCGACACGGGCAAAGCCGGGAATAAAGGCCACCGTGATCACCGCGATGATGTTCCAGAACCCGCCCCCGAGCACGGCTGCGATCAGGATCGCCAGCAGCAATTCGGGGAAGGCCAGCAAGAGATCGATCACACGCGAAATCAGCCGGTCGGTGACGCCCCCGAAATAGCCGGCCGTCACGCCGAGCAGGGTGCCGAACAAGGCAGCCAGCACCGGCGAAATGAAGCCGAACAGCAGCGAATTGCGCGAACCATAGATGAGGCGGCTGAGCACATCGCGGCCGAACTGGTCGGTGCCGAGCCAGTTTTCGGCGCTGGGCAGCCGGTTGATCTTGAGGATCGACTGGGCCAGCGGATCATAGGGCGCGAGCCACGGCGCGAGCAGCGCGACCAGGATAAAAATGCCGATCATGATGGTGGCGAGCGTCGTTTCGATGCGCCCGAACAGCAGCTTGGCGACCTTCTGGAAGGCGTTGGGCTGGGCGGGAGCCAGGCGAACGGGATCGTTGGTTACAACAGTCATATCAGCTCACCCGCACACGAGGATCGACGACGACATAAACAAGGTCCATCAGGAGGTTGATGAGGACCACAAACACCGCAAAGACCAGCACGCCGCCCTGGATCACCGCGTAATCGCGCTGCGCGATGGCATCGATCAAGAGGCGCCCGATACCGGGGCGATTGAACACCAGCTCCACCGCAACCGAGCCCGACAGCGTCGAGAGCAGGCTGAGGCCCAGCCCGGTGGTAATGGGCAGCATGGCGTTGCGCAGCCCGTGATTATAGATAACCCGCTTTTCGCGGGCGCCCTTGGCGCGGGCGGTGCGCACATAGTCCTTGCCCAGCACTTCGAGCAGGCTCGTGCGCGTCAGCCGGCCAAGAAAGGCCGCCTTGACGAAAGCGAGGGTCAGCGCCGGCAGGAAGATATGGTGCATGCGGCTGGCAAAATCGGTGCCCGCGCCATTGATCGGGAACCAGCCCAGATTGAGCGCGAAGGTGATCAGCAGCAGCGCCCCAAGGAAGAAGTCGGGAATGGCATAGCCAATCAGCGAGAACAGGCGCACGCCAGTGTCGGGAAGCTTATTGCGATTGGTGGCGGCCAGGACGCCCATGGGAATGCCGGCGACGATGCCCATGGCCATGGCGGCAAGGGTCAGCTCGATCGTATAGGGCAGGTTCTGCGCAATCAGCGTCAGCACGGGCGTGTTGGACAGGAGCGAGCGGCCGAAATCGAGGGTCAGCACGCCGCCGAGGAAATTGAAATACTGCTGCCAGAGCGGGACATTGAGGCCCATGCGCTCGCGGAACTCGGCCAGCTGTTCGGGCAAGGCCGCGTCGCCCAGCGCGGCGAGCGCGGGATCACCCGGCAGGATGCGCATGGCGATAAAGACCAGGGTCAACACCAGGAACAGGGTTGGAATGGCATCGCCCAGTCGAAGAAGCAGATATCTGGCCATGAGTGCACCGCCTTGGAGTGGCCGGGCTCCCGTCGGGAGCCCGGATAGGGGATTGGGTTAGACCGTCTTGGTCGCGCGGTGGAACCGCCAGCGCGCATAGCCGCTCTCGACCTCGTAGCCGAGGTCCACCTTGGCCGAGCGCACCGCCGTAAAGCCCAGCGTCGAGAGCCCGATCAGTGGCAGGTCACGCAGTACCTGCAGCTCGATCTGCTTGCACAGGTCGAGATAGGTCTCGTAATCCGAAGCGGTCAGCGCCTGGTTCAGGAGGTCGTCGATGCCGGGCATGGCCACGCCGTAATGGCTGTAATTGCCACCGCCCGAGCCGTCCGACTTCACTTCCGAAGCCGAAGCCAGCTGCTGGAAATAGATCTGGGTCGGGATCGGCGGATAGCTCGAGGAGTGCATCGCCAGGGTGTTTTTGTCAGAGCGATTATCGGCATGGTAGGCGGTGTGATCGCCGATAATGAGGTTCATGTTGAACCCGGCCGGGCGGATCAGCTCCTGCACGATCAGCATGGTCGAGGAATAGTCCTCCCGCTGGGAGCACAGCGAGTCAAAGCTGATGCCATTGGGGAAACCGGCCTCGGCCAGCAGCGCCTTGGATTTTTCGGGGTCGTAGGGATATTGCAGCTCGGCCGGCAGATCCTCGGTCTTGAAGCCGGCAGGGAAGAAGTCGGGCTGCAGGCCCGCCATGACCCCACCCATCGGCGCCAGTGCCGCGGCAACGGCCGGGCGATCGATCGCATGCATCAGCGCCTGGCGCACTAGCAGATTGTCGAACGGCTTGCGCGTCAGGTTGATGTGGAGCGTATTGAACGAGCCCGGCGTCGTCATGTCGATCTTGAGAGTGGGGTCACGCTGCAGGATGGAGTCGATCCAGCCGGGCGCTCGGACCGCTTCGATAATGTCCACGTCGCCAGCCAACAGCGCCAGGGTGCGGGCGGTGGTGTCGGCGATATAAACGCATTCGACAGTGGCGATCTTGGCCTTGTCGCCCCAATAGCCTTCATGGCGCTTGAGGCGCGTGCCGAATTCAGGGTCGAACTGCACCAACTCGTATGGTCCGGTGCCCACGGCATCGGTGGCAAAAGCCTCGCCGCCGATTTCCTCATAGGCCTTTTTCGAGACGATCGAAGTGTTGTTGTTGAAGATCGAAGTGCCCAGCAGGTTCACATCGGGCTGCTTGAGGGTGATGGCGATCTCATAGGGGCCGGTCGCGACCACACTCTCGATATTGGAAAGGATGGTGCGGTTGGTGCCTTCCTTGATCGCGCGCTCGAACGAAAAGACGACGTCCTCCGAAGTCATCTCGCCGTAGTTGCGGTGGAACTGCACCCCTTCGCGCAGCTTGAACGTCCAGGATTTGGCATCCTCTGATTGCGTCCATTCCGTTGCGAGGGTGGGCAGATATTCCTCCGGCGTCAGCGCGAAGCGACCATCGTCGGGCCGCACCAGCTGTTCATACATCTGCTCGGTGGCCCAGTTGTCCGAGCCCTGTGTCGTCAGGTTCGGGTCCGAGTGGCGGGGGCCATTGGCGGCAATGCCGATCCGCAGGGTATCGGCGTCCTGCGCGTGGCTGGCCTGCACACCAATAGCTGTCAAAGCCGTGGTGGCTGCCGCTAGTTCCAGAAAACTCCGTCTGTTCAAAGCCATGGGTTCCTCCTCCCTGGTTGAACGGCGCCGGATGGGTCCGGCGCCGGCATGGATCACGCCTTGGTGGCGCGATGCAGTCGCCACCGTGCGTAGCCGCTCTCCACCTCGTAGCCGAGGTCGAGGCGCGGATTGCGCACCATGGTGTAGGACAGTGTCGACAGACCGATCAGGGGCAGGTCGCGCAGCACCTGCAGCTCGATCTCGCGGCACAATTGCAGATAGGTGTCGTAGTCGGTGGCGCTGAGCGCCTGCTCGAGCAGTGCATCAACACCCGGGATGGCCACGCCATAATGGCTGTAATTGCCGCCGCCCGAGCCATCGGCCTTCACCTCAGCCTTGGAATAAAGCTGCTGGATGTAGATCTGGGTCGGAATCGGCGGATAGCTCGAGGCATGCATCGCCAGGGTGTTTTTGTCCGAGCGGTTGTCG
This sequence comes from Devosia sp. Z11_6, assembly GCF_058133665.1. Taxonomy (NCBI): domain Bacteria; kingdom Pseudomonadati; phylum Pseudomonadota; class Alphaproteobacteria; order Hyphomicrobiales; family Devosiaceae; genus Devosia; species Devosia sp. Z11_6. The sequence goes on along the minus strand of NZ_JBYUNQ010000004.1, from coordinate 239,685 downwards.
GCGTGGTAGGCGGTGTGATCGCCGATGATGAGGTTCATGTTGAACCCGGCCGGGCGGATCAGCTCCTGCACGATCAGCATGGTGGAGGAATAATCCTCGCGCTGGCTGCAAAGGGCATCAAAGGTCACCCCATTGGGGAAGCCCGCTTCAGCCAGGAGGGCCTTGGACTTTTCCGGATCATATTCGTAGCGCAGCTCGGGCGGCAGATCCTCGGTCTTGAGCCCGGGCGGGAAGAAGTCGGGCTGCAAGCCGACCAGTACGCCACCCATGGGTGCCAGCGCTTCGGCCACGGTCTTGCGATCGATCGCATGCATCAATGCCTGGCGCACCAGCAGATTGTCAAAGGGCGCGCGGGTGAGATTGACGTGAAGGGTGTTGAACGAGCCCGGCACGGTCATGTCGACCTTCATGTTGGGGTCGCGCTGCAGGATCGAGTCGATCCAGCCTGGTGCGCGCACCGCCTCGATCATGTCCACCTGCCCTGACACCAGGGCCAGCGTGCGCGCCGTGGTATCGGCAATATACAGGCACTCGATATTGCCGACCTTGGCCGGCTCGCCCCAATAGTCCTCGAAGCGCTTGAGATAGGTGCCGCTTTCGGAGTCGTACTTGGCCAGTTCATAGGGGCCGGTGCCCACGGCGTCGGTGGTGAACTTCTCCACCCCGATTTCCTCATAGGCCTTCTTGGAGACGATATTGGCGTTGAGCGAGAAGACCGTCGTGCCCAGGAAGTTGACATCGGGCTGGTGCAGGCTCATCACCACTTCATAGGGGCCATTGGCGACCGCATCGGCGATATTGGCGAAGATCACCCGGCCGGTGCCGAAGTCCTTGGCCTTGAGGAAGGTGAACGCCACGTCGTCGGCGGTCATCTCGCCATAGCCGCGGTGGAACTGCACGCCTTCGCGCAGCTTGAAGGTCCAGGTCTTGGCATCCTCGGACATGGTCCATTCGGTGGCCAGCACCGGCTGGTAGTCATCTGGCGTCAGCGCGAACTTGCCATCTTCGGGACGCACGAGCTGCTCGTACATCTGCTCGACGGCCCAGTTGTCCGGCCCTTGCGTGGTCTGGTTGGGATCAGAGTGACGCGGATTGTTGGCGGCAATGCCGATGCGGATCGTGTCGTCGCCCTGGGCATGGGCGGCCGAAATGCTCAGCGCGGACAGCGCGGTGCCGGCTGCGGCCAGTTCCAGGAAGTTGCGGCGGTTCAGGGTCATTGGGGTCTCCTCTTGTTCTTGTGGTCGCGCGGCTCTAGCGGACGCGCCGTTGTTCGAGTTCGGCATCGACCAGTTCGAGCCCGAGGCCAGGAGCCGAGGGGATCTGGAACTTGCCATCCACCGGCTTGGGCGGATTGCGGAAGCCGGGATACATGCGGGTGTCGGGATCGGCGAATTCGGCCGGCTTGGTCAGGTGCATGATGGTCGCGAGCACATGCAGATTGGCCATGTGGCCGATCGTGGGCTGGGTCTGGTGCGGCACCAGTTCCACGCCATGGGCGTAAGCAATGGCGGCGCATTGCATGAGCCCGGTGATACCGCCCATCTTGACGATATCGGGCTGCACCATGCGCACGCCGGCATTGATCATGTCGACAAGGGCCTGGGTCGTATAGGTCTGCTCGGCCGCCGAAACGGTGATGTCGAGGCGCTGGGCCACTTCGCCCATGGCGCGCACATCGTAGTGCTGCACCGGCTCCTCGAACCAGACATAGCCCAGCTCTTCGAGCGCCCGGCCGACCCGGATAGCGCCGCCGACCGAATATTGGTTGTTGGCATCAAAGGCGAGCGGGAAGTCCGGCCCCACAAGTTCACGCACGGCCTTGGCCTTGGCGATGTCGCCGGGAATGTCATAGTCCTGCCGGGTGCGGTCGCCATCCCAGCGGATCTTGATGGCGGCCGGCTTTTCGGCCAGCCAGCGCTGTTCGACCACCCGCACCGTCTCATCAACGGTACGATTGGCATTGCCGCCGATCGAGGCATAGAACGGCACTTCGGTGCGCCAGGCGCCGCCCAGCAGCTTGTAGATGGGCTGGTTGAACAGCTTGCCCTTGAGGTCCCAAAGCGCAATGTCGAGCGCCGCCAAGGCGCCGGTGACCGCCCCTTCGGGCCCCAGCTTGATATAGCGGTGCAGCAGGCGGTCATAGATCACCGCATGGTCGAGCACGTCGGCCCCCACCAGCGAGTCCGCCGCATCGCGCAACACCCAGAGCGAGTGTTCGCCGCCATACATCGGCGAGGCCTCGCCATAGCCCACCAGCCCCTCAGTGGTGGTGACGCGCACAAAGGCGGTGCGGCGGCCCGGCGGATCACCGGGGTTCCAGGCGACCTGGAAGGCATCGACGGATCTGATGGTTGAAGCTGTAGCCACGGTCGGATCTTTCAGGCGGGATGGTGGATGGATTGCAGATGCTGGCGCAGCGGTTCGGGCAAAGGCGCCGGGCGCTTGGTTTGGGTGTCCACGAACACATGGACGAAGTGGCCCTGGGCCACGGCCGTCTCGTTCTCGTTGGTGAAGGCGGCAAGCCCGTAGCGCACGGAGGAGGAGCCGACATGCTCCACCCGCAGGCCCATTTCGAGCCGATCGGTGAAGACGATTTCGCGCAGGAAGCGGCAGCCATTTTCAGCCACGACCAGGCTCGCTCCGCCCTTACCGATGCCGAAGTCCTGCTGGTGCAGGAACTGCAACACGGCCGTGTCGAAGAACTCGTAATAGCGCGCATTGTTGACGTGACCGACGATGTCGATGTCGTTCCAGCGCAGCGAAACAACACAGAACCAGCGGTAGTCGGCGCGGCGGGCGGGTGGCTGACGCTCCATCGCTCAGCCGCGCGCGCGAGCAGGCATGGCCAGCTCCGCTCTAGTCATGGGGCTTCTCCCTTTGCGGCATGGCGACGGCTTGGCGTGCCGTTCTTATCCATGCGTTGCATTCACCTTACATTATATGCATCCGTATGCAAGCGGCCCGAACAGCTAGTTTGCATCCGGATGCAGCCACTTCATGATGTGCTCGGCCACAGCCACGGTTTGCCCGTCCTGATTGCTCGCTTCGAGCGTTGCCACCGAGCGGCGGCGCTCCGCGTCAACACCGGTTACCGTGTAGGTCACGGTGATGGTATCGCCAAAGAACACTGGCCCTACAAAGCGCATCCGGTCATAGCCGAGCGACACCGGCACGGTAGTGTTGCCCCGCCCTTGCGACGCGCGGATCGCCTTGGTGCCGGCGGCCGACATATAGCCCACCAGCAATGCGCCATGGGCGATGCGCCGCCCGAACTGCGAGCCGGCCATGAAGGCCTCATCGGTATGGGCCTCATAGTCGTCCCCGCTCAGCTCGACAAAGCGCGCCACATCCTCGGCGCTGGGGGAAGCAGTGTAGCTGACCGACAATCCCTCAACCGTTTCGATCCAGTTCTCAGCCATAGATCTGCGTTCTCCGGAAGCGCGCCGCGATCTCCCCGTCAGCCAGGAAAAATTCCTCGGCCACGAAGTAGTGCTTGCCCTTGCGCTCATAGGTCTGGGCGATCCAGCCAGCGGTGCGGATGGCCTGGCCGGGGTAAACCGGGCGGAAATGCTGGGTTTCGGTTTCCACCAGCACCACGGCCGCGGGGAACTTCCAGCCGCTATTGGTGTCGCCCATCGCCAGCCGCATCAGCATGCCCGAATGCACGATGCCGCTCTGTGCATAAAGCGGGTGGGTTTCGGCAAAGGCACTTTTGGAGACGGCAACGTCCTCGGGAGTCAGCATGCGATTTCGACTATGCAGCGGCGCGCCCACCGGCAACTCACCGGCTTTGATCGCCGGCGCCTCGTGGGGCGGCAGCAGCAAGCTCAGCTCCCGCCCAGGGGCCGGTTCTTGCGGGGCGTGGGCAAGTGAAATGGAACCGGTCGCGACGATTTCACCGTCCCCATTCAGCACGGTCACCGCGCTGCGCAGGAACTGCCCATCATCCTCCAGCGCCTCGCCCTTCACGACCAGATCGTCGTGGTTATAGACGGGCTTGCGGAAACGCGCTGTCATGGCGCCGCGCTCCGCCCAGTCCATGCCCCAGGCTTCGATCGCGAGCCGGCTCATATGGCCATAGACAAAGGCGCCGGGGATCAACGCGGCCTTGTAGCCGCGCGCCCGCGCCACCGCATCATCATGGATCGAGCCCTTGTAATGCGGGGCGTCGTCGAGCAGCACATGCACCCCAAGCTCACGGGGAAAATCGGCTTTGTCGAGCATGGTCACGCTCCCGCCAAAGGTTCGGTGCCCATGGCGTCGCTGGCTTCGATGCGCGCGATTTCTTCGGGCGGCAGACGCAGGATGGATTGCAGCACATGCCGGTTGTGCCCGCCAAAGGTGGGGGCGGAGCGGATCTGCGCGCCTGGGGTGGCGCTGAGGTGAATGGGCAGGCTCGGATGCGGGTGCCGGCCGGCATCGGGATGCTCGAGTTCGGTGAAAAAGCCGCGATATCCGAGATAGGGATCCTCGGCCAAATCCTTGGGGTTCTGCACCGGCGCGGCGGCAATGCCGGCTGCCTGCAACTGCTGGGCCAGGGCATGCTTGTCCTTGTCGGCCGTCCAGCTCCCGATGATGGCACGTAACGCCTCATCATTGTCGCGCCGACGATCGAGGCTCGAGAAGCGCGGATCGTTCGCTAGCTCCGGCGTGCCCATTGCGGCGCACAGGCGCTGCCATTGCGCTTCGTCCATGGCGGCAATGGCGATCCATTGATCATCGCCCCGCGCGGGGAAGGCATCATGCGGGGCCGCGTAGGGCACGCGGTTGCCGTTGAGCGGCGGGTCATCCCCCGTTTCGGCGGCCTTGAGGATTTCCGCGCCGATCAGGTGCATGGCCGCTTCCACCTGCGGAATCTCCACATATTGCCCCTCCCCCGTGCGCTGGCGATGCACCAGGGCCGTGAGAATCGCAGCCGCCGAATTGAAGCCTCCGATCGGGTCGAGATAGGAGGGGCCGGTGACTTCGGGCTGCCCGCCGGGATAGCCGATCATCGCCGACATGCCGGCCGCCATTTCCATGGTGGGCCCGAGGGCCGCATGGTTGGACATGGGCCCGCTCACGCCAAAGGCGGGCAGCTCGGCGACGATGATGTCGGGCTTGATGGCGGTGAGGCTTTGGTAGTCCAGCCCCAGCTTTTTGAGCGTATTGGGCCGGAAATTGCAGATCAGCACATCGGCCACCTCAACGAGGCGCCGCAGGGTCTCCCTGCCCTCCTCGGTCTTGAGGTTGAGGATGCAACTGAGCTTGTTGACGTTCTGGGAGTTGAACAGGAATGAGCGGTCATACCAGCGGGCCCCGGGTTCACGGTCGGGGAAATTGACCGGGTTAGGCCTGTCCTTGTTGAGCCGCCAGGAATTGACGCGGTTGGGTGCTTCCACATGGATGGATTCAGCGCCGAAATAGGCCAGCACCCGGCCAGCCATCGGTCCAGCCCAGGCGGTCGTCAGCTCGATCACGCGGATATCTTGCAGGGGCTTGTCGTGGCGAGGCGGCGCGCTGGGCGCGGGCCGCGCCGATGGGAGGTTTTCGGTCGGGCCCGCACCCAGTGCCGGTGCCAGCGAGCGCAATTGGCGTGGCGTCGCTGACAAGCGGAAAGGCGCACCAAGAACGGTCCGGCCGTCCAGGGTCTGCCAATAATTGCGCTCGCGCAGATGGCGGCTGTTGATCAATTCGGATGGGCGATAAGCCTTGGCCGCAATCACCTGCGCCTGCTGCAGCCGCTCCACCAGCGCCTCAGCCTCCTGATCGGCGACCTTGGCCTGGAAGATGGCAAACAGGGTATCCCAATTGGCGCGCCGGTCAGCGGGATCGGCAAAGCGCGGATCATGCTCGAGTTCCGGCAGTTCCAGCGCGCCAAGCAAGGCATGCCAGCGGAAATTATAGATCCAGATGCACACCCAACCATCGCGGCACAGCACCTGGCCCGCCTGCACGGCCTGTTCGGTGCGCTGGCGCACGGAGCCGTTATAGATATGCTGCATCACATAGGGGAAGCACATGGCAGCAGCCGTTTCGGCGGCATCGATCCGCACCACCTGGCCCGGCCCCGCTTCGCCGCGCGCATAAACCGCCGCGAGCGCGCCGATAAATGCGCCGATGCCGCTGGCCATGGCGGCGCGGTTACCTGTGCCGAACAGCGGCTCGCGACCCGCCGCACCATTATTGTGCATCATGCCCGACAGGGCCTGCAGCACGATCTCGGGACCCTGCCACTGCGCTCGCGGGCCGTCCAGTCCAAAGCCGCTGGGCTGCACGACAATGCAGGAGGGATTGTCGCGGCTGATCCGTTGCGCATCGGCGCCGGGCGGCAGCACGGCAATGTCGGCGCCGGCCAGCAGCATGGCGAGCCTCTCATCGGCATCGGGTGCATCGGGATCGAGCACCAGTGAGCTTTTGCCCGAATTGAGATGGAAGAACTGCAGGGAATCGCCGTGGCGCGAAAACGGGGCCATGCGGCGGACGGGCGAGCCGTCCGGTCCTTCCACAAGAATAACGGAAGCGCCGTAATCGGCCAGCAGGCGGGCGCAATATTGCCCGGCCAGAGTATCTGAATAATCGACCACGCGCAGGTGGTCCAAGGCGCCCGTCATGGCCCCTCCCAATGACAAGTCAAGCAAACAGGATTGCAGCGCACTCACCTCCCTGCCGCACCAATGGCGCGGACGGATCGGCGTTGGCCGGACTTTTCTACGAAGTCTTTGGCCTGCCACAGCTCGACGATAACACGCTTGCATACGGATGCAACCGCTTGTTTGCATCCGTATGCAAAGATATGTCCTAAGCTGGAGCGATGCGCTATGCTGCCCAGACAATCGAGACGCTAGATGACCAAGACCGACCCCGAGGCACTGCAACTGCGCCATAAGCCCCGTACGGCGCGTGAACTGGCGCGCCTGATGGGTGTCAGCCAGTCAGCCGTGTCGCGCGCCTTCACGCCGGGCAGTTCGATCTCACCGGAATTGCGGCAGCGCATCCTGCGGGCGGCCGAAGAGCTCGACTACCAGCCCAATGCCATCGCCTCCATGCTCTCCACCAGACGCAGCAATATTGCGGGCATTGTCGTGTCGGAGATGCAGAACCCGTTTTATCCCAGCCTGATCGAAAAGCTCTCGCGCGGCTTGCAGCGGGTGGGTCTGCAGAGCCTCATGTTCAACATCACCCGCGGGTCCAATATCGAAGAGCAGCTGCTGGCCCTGCGGAAATACAATGTCGATGCGGTGGTGATCATTTCGGCCACCGTGCTGTCCGGCGCTTCCCTGCGCTGGGCCACCGAAGGACGGGCAGCGGTGCTGGTCAACCGCACCATTCCCGATCTCAGCCTAACTTCCGTCAGCTGCAACAACATCGAGGGGGGCCGCGCTATTGCCGACCACTTCTATGCCATCGGCCGGCAGCGCGTCGCCTATGTGGCCGGCCTGCCCCATACCTCGACCAATCTCGAGCGCCAGAATGCCTTTGTCACCCGGGTGGCGGAACTCGGCATGCGCCTCAGCCACTGCATTGCGGGCGGTGAATACAGCTATGAGGCTGGATATCGCTCGGCTCTCGAGATCGCGCGCGGCGAAGCCACCGACGCGGTGTTTTTCGCCAATGACATCCTTGCTGCGGGCGGCATGGATGCGCTGACTGAGGCGGCCGGCCTGCGCGTGCCCGAGGACATCGCCGTAGCGGGGTTCGACGATGTCGAGCTCACGCGCTGGCCCCATTATTCGCTCACAACTTTCAGCCAGCCAGTGGATGCCATGGTCGACAAGGCCGTCGAGCTGATCCTGGGCCAGCTCGCCAATCCCGAGCTTGCGCCTTCCCACAACCCGCTCAGTGGCGAACTCATCGTGCGGCGCTCCACCATGGGCGGCAACACCGAAGCCTTGCCGCTCAAGGCGCCCTCCGCTTAAGGGTGCCGCTTTCTCTTGTTGCGCTCCCGACACAAGCGGCTCCGCGACGGGCACAATTGCCAATTCGGCCTTGGTTTTGACCGAACCATCTGAGATGCTGGGTGAGCCAGGCTTGCAGTAAGGAGTTTTCGTTTGGGACGCGTGATCAGCTTTGCGGTTTGCAGCTTGCTTGTGGGGGCTTTGGCGATGCCGGCTCTTGCCCAGGAAGTGGAGGTTCCCGCTCTCGACAAGAACGGCAATGTGTTCCTGTTCGGTGGCGTTTATTCCAGCGAATCGGTCGGCGAAACCTTCAACTTCATCGCCACCGATTATCAGGACGCCTATATGCTGGGCGCCGGCTATCAGCACTTCTTCCTTGGGCAGGAAAACGGCTTCCGCCTCGGGCTCGAGGGCGGCGCGGCCGTGCGCAAGGGCCCCGATTTTGCCGGCGAAGTGTGGGCAGGCGTCGTGGCGCGCTCGGACGGGTTCATCAACACCGACAAGATCAAGATCTCGGCCAGCATCACCGGCGGGCTGTCCCTGATCACCAATCCGCTCGATGTCGAAGTGGTGCGCGAGCTAAAGCGCGATGGCGACAGCACGTTCCTGTTCTACATGGCCCCGGAGCTCAGCATCTCCACCCACGACAATCCGGATATGGAATTTTTCTGGCGCCTGCAGCACCGCTCGGGCGGCTGGAATACGCTTGGGCATATGGGCGAAGGCGCCAATGCCAATACCTTAGGCGTGCGCTGGTCCTTCTAGGCGCGCCGCCAGTGCCGACCAAATGGGGAGAGCGCCCGGCGCCCTCCCCATTTCTTTGCCCCTTCGCTCAGGCGCCGCCGGCAATCGCCGTGCGCGGCAGATCCGACAAGATCTCCGCCACGCCATTGCGGATGATGACGATCTCTTCGAGCCGCAGGCCGAACCGGCCCTGCAGGTAAATCCCCGGCTCGATCGAAAACACCATGCCCTCTTCCAGCACCGTGTCGGAGGTTGCGGTGATATAGGGGGTTTCGTGGATGTCGATCCCCAGCCCATGCCCGGTGCGGTGCAGGAAATTGGGGCCGTAGCCAGCCGCGGTGATCACATCGCGGGCCGCCTTGTCGACCTCCCGCGCCAGGACGCCCGGCTTGGCCGCCGCGATCGCCGCCTCCACCGCCCGGTCGAGCACGGCATGGATCTCGTCGAACCCTTCCGGCGCCGTGCCGAGATAGCCCACCCGCGTCATGTCGGAGGGATAGCCGCCGATGCGCGCGCCGGTATCGATCAGCACCGCATCGCCCGCCTTGAGCTGGGTGTCGCCGGTGTGGTGATGGGGAAAGGCGCCATTGGGGCCAAAGCAGATGCTGGTGAATTCGCGCGCCGCGCCATGATCCTTGTAGAACTGCCCGATCACATCGGCCACTTCGCGCTCGGTGATCCCCGGCCGCAGCGCGGCAAAGCCCGCGAGCATGGCGGCGTCGTTGAGCACGGCACTGGCTTTGAGCGCGGCATATTCGGCCTCGTCCTTGCGCGAACGCAGATAGCTCACCGTATCGCCGGTGAAGCGGCGCTGGGCGCCCGGCAGCGCATCGAGCACCAGCAGGGCGAAATCGGCGCGCATGGTTTCATCGAGCACGACCGAAGCGCCGCTGCGCGGCACGCCCGTCGCCTGTAGCAGCTGCTCGAGTGCGGCATCGGGCCCTTCGGCATCGGCCCAGGGAAAGAACGGCAGATCGGTGTGCTGGCGGGCGCTGTCGACATTGAGCGCCGGCATCAGGAAACCCGCAAAGCTCTGGCTGACCATCAGCAGCACCGGGCGTTCGTCGCCATGGGGCGACAGATCGGCCAGATAGAGCATGTGGCTGGACGGGCCGATCACCACAAGGTCGGTGGAAGTGGCAGCCATCCGCTCGCGCAGCCTGGCCATACGGGTGGAAAGAACGGGATTCATCGAGGGCGATACTCGTTTGCGGGAGAAACCTGGCTCAAAAAGGAGCTCGATGGGAATGGCTACTACACCCCTGCACGCGTGGCCACCACCCGTCACGTCCTGGCTAGCGGCCGCGCTGGTCACCTCATCGCCACGCAATGTTGTGATTTTCCAATGGCATAGAAAACACGAGGCGGGGCGGCGGTTCCCGGGTTGTCAACACTCTCGCCCGGCAAACTTTCTCGATTTCCCAAGAAACCGGCCGAAACCACCAGCCACCCTCTGCGTTGTCGGGCGCAATGTTCAAGGGTCGGGTTCTTGCTGGTTTACTACAAAAGGCACGTCATCGTGGTTCTGGCAGACAAGATCCTGACAGCAGAAGTGACCGAACAGGCCACCCGCGCCTTGCTGCCCACCAAGGTTTCCGCTTCCTATGAAGAAGGGCTCGACCTCGTGGTCGAGCGTGCCAAGGCGCTGGTTGATCTTTACACCTCGCCGGCGCCGCGCTGAGGTGCTCCAGGTAAAGCGGCGCGACCTTTGCGGCGCGGGGGCGTTATCCAACCTCCCCACTCCGGAGGTCCGCATGACGAGCGTTGCTTATCTACCCATCAACGAGCCCAAGCCCGTCGCCCCAGATCTCTGGATCGTCGATAGTGGCCCCATGCATCTGGCCGGCATGCCCATTCCCCTGCGCATGACGGTGATCCGGCTTGGCAATGGGGAGCTGGTGCTCCATTCACCCACTCAGTTCAGCTTCGAGCTGCGCGCGCGGCTGGAGACGATCGGCCGCATCGGGCATCTGGTGGCACCAAACACCGTGCACTGGTCATTCATGAAGGAATGGCAGGAGCATTATCCCGGCGTCGTTTCGTGGGGTGCCCCGACGCTCAAGGAGCGGCCGGCGGTGCAAAAGGCCGATCTAAAGCTCGATCGGGTGCTGGAAGACGGGGCGCCTGGCGAATGGAATGGTGAGGTCGAAGTGGTGGTGGTGCGCGGCGGCGCCATTGCAGAAGCCGCCCTGTTCCACCGCCCCTCGCACAGCCTGGTGCTCACCGATCTGGTGGTCAATGTGGAGCCCGAAAAGCTGCCCCCGTTGATGAAGATCGGCGCCAAGCTGGTGGGTTCGGCCGCGCCCGACGGCAAAGCGCCGGTTTATGCCCGTGCCGCCTTCAAGGCCGGTGGTGCGGCGGCATCGGCGGCCGCGGCGCGGCTCGTCGCGCTGGATCCGGAACGGGTGATCTTTGCCCATGGCCGCTGGTTCGAGCAGAACGGCAGGCAGCAATTGCAGCAATCGCTACGCTGGCTGCTGCCCGCCTGACGCCTTAGCGCATCGGACCGATCAAGCGGCGATGTTCGGCTTCGGGCTTGCCATAGGCGTCTTGGGCAAACCGCTCCATCGCCTCGCGATTGCGCATGGTGATATAGCCGCGCTCGGCCGCGATAAAGCCATTGCCTTCAAGCACATGCAGCGCCGTCGTTACCGTGGGGCGCCGTACTGCCAGCATAGCTGAAAGGAATTCGTGGGTGACCGCCATTTCGTCGCCGTCATAGCGGTCGTGGCACATCAGCAGCCAGCGCGCCAGCCGCTCATCCAACTGGATGCACGGCATTGGAGAGCGCGGTAAAGCCGGACTGGTATTGCAGGGTCTGGATGTAAAGCGCGAGCATGGTCCCAAGCGCCGCGCTTTGCGCCATGGCCTCGGCGAGGTCGGCGCGCGTGATGCGAAAGCCCTCGCCTTCCGCCTGGATGACCACCGAATTGATGGTCCGGTCGGCCCCGAAAGCGAGCGCGGTCGGGGCAAAGCCGTCGCGCCCGAAAATGCCCGCTTCCGCCTGCTGTCCTTCTGCTGAAATCGCCAGGATCGAGCCAAGTCCCCGCTCCATGAAATAGACATGCTCCACCGGCTGGTCGGGCTCGGCCAGCACCGTGCGCAGCGGCAGCTGCACCGGCTCCAGCCGGGGTGCCAGAAGATCAAAATCGGCCGGGGGCAACAGGGCGAGCAAACGATTGAGGACGGCGGATTGCTGTAGTGTCATAAGCTCTTATCCTGGGGGCAAGAGCAAAAGGCATCTCCCAACCGCTCACGCCCATGCGCCGACGAACGGCTATCCCCTCTAGCGCATCGGGCGCTGGTTTCCCGTTGGGTACGCCAGCGGACACAAAGCCTAAGAGGAGGTGTTGACAGCCCCCGTCGCGACGGGGGAACTGACACGGTCGAAAAACAAGCCGGAGGAGCAAGGCATGAACCAGATCGATTTGCGCGAACGCGTGGCTGTGGTGACGGGCGGGGCGCAAGGGTTGGGCTTTGCCATTGCCCAGCGGCTAGTGGCCTCGGGCGCCCGCGTGTGCCTGTGGGACATGAACAGCGAATTGCTGGACGCGGCGCGCACCGCCCTTGGCGGCGCTACCTCGACCATCACCCTCAACATCACCGATTACGATGCCGTCGCCGCAGCCGTCGCCCAGGTTGAGCAGGAAGCCGGCAGCCTTGATATCGTCGTGCATTCCGCCGGCATTGCCGGCAAGAACGCCCCGCTCGATGAATACGAACTCGATGAATGGCGCCGGGTGATCGATATCGATCTCAACGGCGCCTTTCACGTCAATCGCGCGGTGCTGCCGGGCATGAAGGCGCGCAATTACGGGCGCATCGTCAACATCGCCTCCATCGCCGGCAAGGAAGGCAATCCCAATGCCGCCGCCTATGCCGCTGCCAAGGCTGGTGTCATCGGCATGACCAAGGCCGTGGGCAAGGAAGTGGCCAAATACAATATCGCAGTTAATGCCATCACCCCCGCAACGGCCAAAACCCGCATCCTCGATGAACTCAAGCCCGAGTTCATCGATTACATGCTCAGCCGCATTCCGCGCGGCCGGTTCCTCGAGGTCGAGGAGGCCGCCAATATGGTGGCCTGGCTGGTGTCGGCGGAAAACAGTTTCACCACGGCGGCGGTGTTTGATCTGTCGGGTGGCCGCGCAACTTACTGAGCCACTCTCAAATCCGGAGGCAAGGAATGGCACAGGCGATGGCGGCAACCGAAGGCAAGAACCTGGGGGGGCGCCTCGGCTGGGCCGGTTTTGCCATCGGTTTCGGGCTCGGCGGGTTTTTCGACGGCATCCTGCTGCATCAGGTGCTGCAATGGCATCATCTGCTGAGCGGGCTCGAACAGGCCCGCCAGGACCTGCGCGTGTTGGTGATGAGCGACGGGCTGTTCCACCTGCTCATGTATATCGTGACCGCCATTGGCCTATGGCTGCTGTGGCGCTCGCGGCAGGCCTTTGCCCAACAGGGCGCCGACCGGCTGCTGCTTGCCATGGCGCTCCTCGGCTTTGGCACCTGGCATATCATCGATGCCGTCCTCTCCCATTGGCTCTTGGGCATTCACCGCATCCGCATGGATGTGGACAATCCCCTGTTCTGGGACCTGCTCTGGCTCGCGCTCTTCGGCATCATTCCCTTTGTCGCCGGCCTGTTTCTGCGTCGCCGTCCCACCGGCGGGCGCCGGGTGATGAGCTCGCCCCTGGCCCTGGTTCTCGCCGTCGTCGTCGCCGCTCCCCTCGCCGCCCTTCCGGCGCCGGGTTTGGACAGCGTCATGGTAATGTTCCGCCCCGGCGTTACTCCCGGAGAGGCGCTCACCGCCATCCAGCAATCAGGCGCCCGGCTCCTTTGGAGCGATCCCAACAACCAGCTCTGGGCCGTCGACCTCTCCCAGGGCGGCAACACCACCGCCCTCTACCAAAACGGCGCCCTCCTCGTCAGCAACTCCATCCTGCCCCTGGGGTGCCTGGACTGGTTCCGGGTTTAGGCGGGCAATTGCACAGATAGAGGTGCTCATGCCGGGGGTGGGGGGCCCATCAGTGATCACCAGAAACACCCCCTCCCCAGCCCTCCCCTCAAGGGGGAGGGAGGCTAGACTGCCGACATTGAGACTGAAGAACAAAATAGTTCAGGGCTGCAAACACACACCGGCCCCTTCACAAACGCGAACCGTCCCCTCCCCCTTGAGGGGAGGGCTAGGGTGGGGGTGCAGGCGTCGGGGCGCGAGTGGAGTTTTGTGTGGAGCGCCCCCGATTTCGAGGGCTTAAGCAACCACCCACCTCGTGGACGGGCCTGAACCCCCACCCCATCCCTCCCCTCAAGGGGGAGGGTGTGCATCGGGGCACTCGGTCTGGGTACCACCCCCGCGCTTTAAGGCTGTTCCACAAGAACAATCCTCCTGGCTCATGCCTCCCCTCCCCCTTGAGGGGAGGGGCCGCGGGTGGGGGTCCATCAGTGACCCACCGCACCACCCCCTCCCCAGCCCTCCCCTCAAGGGGGAGGGAGGCCTGACTGCCTCAACGGAGCTGACAACAAGAGAGCTCAAGGCTGCAAACGCCAGCCCCGCCACAAACGCGAACCGTCCCTCCCCCTTGAGGGGAGGGCTAGGGTGGGGTCCATCAGCGACCCACCGCACCACCCCACCACGTCACTGAGACTACGGAACCGGGAACCGCCCCATCAGAACCCGCTATTGAACCCCCGCAGATCCTCATAAAGCCGCCGATACTGCCCCAGGCGCGCGGCATGGTAATCCGCCATCGCCGGATCGGGCTCGAACACCCGGTCGAACCGCACCAGCCGGCGCACCACTTCGGCGAGCGGCGTGCTCGCGTCCTGCGATTGCCCCGCGAGGATCGCCGCGCCCAGCGCTGCTGATTCCGGCGCCACGCAGCGGCGCAGGGGCCTGCCCAAAACATCAGCGCGGATCTGGCACCAGAGGTCCGATTGGGCACCGCCCCCGCCGATATTGATGACCTCGGGCTCGACAGCGCTCGATTGGCGCAGGGCATCAAAGGCCAGCCGCGCGGCATAGGCCACCCCTTCGAGCACGCCGCGCGCCATTTCGGGGGCGCCTGCGCTCGGATCGAGCCGGGCAAAGACGCCGCGCGTCTGCCCATCCCAAAGCGGCGCCCGCTCCCCCTGCAGATGCGGCAAGAACAGCGGCACCGTTCCCTTGGCACTGCCGGCCAGCGCCGCGGTGTCGGCCGGGCTGCGCCCCAGCACTCCGGCAAACCACCCCAGCGCCGCGCCGCCCATTTGCGTGGGCGCGGCATGCATGACGATCCCTTCATAGGGCGGAAACAGGATCACCCCCGGCGTCGGCACCACGGTTGCGGACACGATCCCGGCAATCTCGCTGGTGCCGCTTTGATACATCGCATCGCCGTTGCCCACGACCCCGACGCCGAACATGCCGCCCCAGGCATCCATGGCGCCCACGACCACCGGGGTGCCCGCACAGGGCAGCCCGGCTCGCACCCGTCCGGCTACGGTGGTAAAGCTCGCCAGCGGCGGCAGCTTGGCCGCGGCACCGGGCACGAGATCGAGCAGATCAGCGACATAGCCCTGCTCATTGACCAATCCCACGGCCGAAACGGGATCGCTCACCACGGCTCCAGTCAGCTGCAGCACGCAGAAATCCTTGGGCAGCAGCACATGCGCGGTGCGGGCATAAAGCGCGGGATCGAAGCGCCGGACATAGGCCATGCGTGACAGAGCATGGCTGGCGTCGATCGGCACCGGGCCGCCAAACCAGGCGAGCTTCTGCTCAGGCGTCACCTGCGCCTCGAGCGCGGCCGCATCGGGGGCCGTGCGCGTATCCTGCCAGGTGATCGCGGGCAGGAGCGGCTCTCCTGCGCCATCGACGAACACATGGGTGTTGACTTGGCTGCAGATGCCGATCGCCTGCAGCCCGCTCAAATCATGTTCGGCGGCAAAGCGCTCGAGCGCGGCCAACACGCCGGCCATCCAGTCGCGCGGGTCCTGCTCGGCATGGCCCGGCTGCGGGCGGTTGGTAGGGTGCGCATGCGAAAAGGCGGCCAGCCGCTCGCCCCCTTCCCCGATCAGCACGGCCTTGGTGGCGGTTGTCCCCACATCCACGCCGATAAGTGTGCTTTTCGCCACGCGCCGGTCCTCAAAACTCTAGCCGATCCCTGGGCTCTCCCATATGGTGCCGGCGAGAAAAAGGAAACACGCGCGGGCCCTTGCCGCCCGCCGCATGGGGGACACCAGCATATGACCATTACCCGGGCAACGACGCGGCGCCTGCTCGCCGGCACTGTCCTGCTTGCCGCCAGCCTTGGCGCGGGCGCTGCCCTCGCCCAATCCAAGATTGCGGTGATCACCCCCTATCTCGCCCAGCCCGGCACGCAGTTCTATGTGGAAGCCTTTGAGGCAGCCGCAGAAGGCAAGGATTGGGACGTCAATGTGATCGACACCGCCGGCGACGTCGCGGCCGTGATCAGCCGCATGGAAGACATGGTCAACCAGAACGTTGATGCCATCGTGCTCAATGTCGATCCAACCCAGGTGACCGCCGGTCTGCGCGCCGCCGAGGATGCCGGCATTCCGGTGATCGGCATGGATGCCGGCTCCGATCCGCTGCTCGTCACCAATGTTACGAGCAATGGCTATGCCATGGCTGCCGAAACCGCCGCCTATGTCGCTGACCGGATCGATGGCGAAGGCAGTATCGTGATGTTCGTCTTCGAGGCCTTCCCGCCCGTCCAGGTGCGCGGCGTCGTGGCCGATGCGGTGTTCGGCAACTTCCCCGATATCACCGTGCTCGATCGCGTCACCCCCGATGTGTCCGATGGCGGCATTGCCGATTCGCGCGCCAAGATGGAAGCCATCCTTGCCGCCAATCCCGAGCCGGGCAGCATCAAGGCGGTCTGGGCCGCCTGGGACCAGCCGGCGCTGGGCGCGCTGCAGGCCATCGAGGCGGCCGGCCGAGAAGGTGAGGGCATTGTCGTGACCGGGATCGATGCCAATCCCCAGGCGCGCGACGCCATCCGCGCCGGCGGCAATTTCGAAGCCACCGTCGCCCAGGATTTTGCCGGCATCGGCACCGCTGCCGTGGACGCCGTCGAACGTGTGCTGGCAGGCGAAGAGATTGTCCAGGGCGTCATCTATGTGCCCTCCAAGCTCATCACCTCGGCCAATGTGGGCGAGGAATAAACGCTGAGCCATCCCCTGCCCGGCGACCCCGCGCCGCCGGTTCCCTCCTCTTCGCCCTTGCTGCGGCTGCGCGGCGTCGCCAAGGCCTATGGCGGCGTGCCCGCCCTGCGCGGTGTCGATCTCGATATCAGCGCCGGGGAAATCCATGCGCTGATGGGCGAGAACGGGGCGGGCAAATCCACCCTGATCAAGATCCTCGCCGGCGTCGTTGCCCCCGACACCGCCGAGATCGTGCTCGACGGCGTCCCGATCCGCATCGGCAGCCCGCGCGAAGCCTATCGGCTCGGCTTTCGTTTCATCCACCAGGAATTCAATGTCGTTCCGGCGCTGTCGGTGGCGGAAAACATCTTTCTGGGGCGCCCCTATCCGCGCCGCGCCGGTGCCTTTGTAGATTGGCGGCGCCTCAACCAGGCCGCAAGCGAAACCCTCGCGCTCCTCGGTATCACCCATCTCGATCCCGCCACCCCGCTCGGGCGCCTGTCGCTGGGCGACCAGATGCTGGTGCGCATCTCCGCCGCCTTTATCGGCGAAGCCGACGCCCCCGCGCGCCTTTACGTGCTCGACGAGCCCACCGCCGCCCTCAGCCGCGGCGAATCCGAGCGCCTCTTCACCGTGTTGCGTCAGCTGCGTGCCCGAGGCGCTGCCGTGCTCTATGTCTCGCACCGGCTGGACGAGGTCATGGCCATCTGCGACATGGCCACGGTGATCCGCGACGGGCGCAGCATCGATACTGGCCGCATCGCCGACATCACGCATGACGATCTCGTTTCCCTGATGATCGGCCGCCGCGTCGAGGAGGCCTATCCGCCGCGCACCACCGCCCCGGGGGAAGCCGTGGTGCTCGCCGCGGAAGCGCTCACCCCGCGCGGCGGCAAGCCGCTGAGCTTTGCCGTTCATTCCGGGGAGGTGCTGGGGATCGCCGGCATCGCCAATGCCGGCCAGCGCGAATTGCTGCGCACCCTGTTTGGCGATCTTGCCGCCAGCGGCGGCACCATGACCCTCGATGGCGCCCCTTATCGCCCCCGCAGCCCGGCCGATGCCTGGCGTGCCGGCGTCAGCTATATCCCGCGCGAGCGGCGCTCCGAAGGTCTGGTCCTGAGCCGCCCCATTTTCGAGAACACCACCCTGCCCCACCTGGCCGACCATAGCCGCTGGGGCACTTTCCTCACGCCCCGCCACGAGATGGCGCTGGCCGCCCAACAGGGGGAACTGGTACGCCTCAAAGCCGCTGGCCCCCGGCAGCGGGCGCAGGAGCTCAGCGGCGGCAACCAGCAGAAGGTCATTTTTGCCAAGGCGCTGGTCGGCAATCCGCGCCTCCTGCTGCTCGACGAGCCCACAAGGGGCGTCGATGTCGGCGCCAAGTTCGACATCTATGCAATCATCCGCGCCATGACCGCCCGTGGCATGGGCGTGGTGCTGGTCTCTTCCGACCTGCCTGAGCTTTTGGGCATGGCGGACCGCATCGCCGTGATGCGCGAGGGCGCCATCAGCGACATCCTCCCCGCCTCAGCCCTCGACGAGGAAAAGCTGCTCAATCTCTGCTATGGCCGCGCCACAGGATAATTCGATGCTCACCCTCCTTCGCCGCTATGGCACCCTCCTTGGTTTTGCGCTGATCCTCGTCACCTTCTGGGTCCTGCTGCCCGACACCTTCATGACTGCCCGCAACTGGCTCAATATCAGCCAGCAGATGAGCATGCTGATCGTGGTCGCCGCCGGCATGACTGTTGTCATGGTGATGGGCGATTTCGATCTCAGCGTCGGCTCCATGGCGAGCCTCGCCGGCATTGTGGTCGCCATTCTGTTCACCTTTGGCGTGCCGATCTGGGCCGCGGTGGGCATTGGCTTGCTGGTTGGGGTCGTGGGCGGCGCCATCAATGGGGCCCTGATCGCCTATGTCGGCATCTTGCCCTTTGTCGCGACCCTTGCCACCCTCACCATGCTGTCGGGCGCCGCTTTCGTCGTCAGCGGCGGCAAGACCATTTCGGGCCGCGCGATCCCTGCCGAATTCGGCGATTTCGCCCGCGGCGGGCTCCCCTTGGGCGAATGGGAGGGCGTTGCCATCGCCATCCCGAACCTCACCCTCCTCGCCATTGCCGTGGCCGCGCTGGCCTGGGTCCTCCTCGAGCAGACCACTTTTGGCCGGCGCCTTTACGCCATGGGCGGCAATATGGAGGCGGCCCATCTCAGCGGCGTGGCCGTGCGCAAGCTCAAGCTCATTGCCTTTGCCCTCACTGGCGGCTCGGCGGCGCTCGCCGGCATCATGTATGCCAGCCGCGTTGCCTCGGCCAACCCGACCCAGGGCAGCGGGCTTATGCTCAACGCCATTGCCGCCGTTTTTCTGGGCTCCACCCTTTCCGAGCACGGCGAGCCACGCCTGCTCTACACCATCGTCGGCGTGCTGATCCTCGGTATTCTCGACAACGGCCTGACCCAACTCAGCGTCGATAGCTATGTCCGCCAAATCCTTGTCGGTGGCATCATTCTCCTCGCCGTTTCAGCCAGTTCGCTCAGCCGCCGCGTGCGACGCTGAACCGGCGCAGCGGCCACCAGCGCGCAAAAGTCCTTGCTGGCACCGCCCGGAGGCTTTACGCGCAAGCTACAAACCTCGAATTTGACGGAGTCTGCATGAGCAAGCGCATTTTGGTCACGGGTGGCGCCGGGTTCATCGGCTCGCATCTTTGCGCAAAACTGCTCGACGAAGGCAATGAAGTGCTGTGCGTCGACAATCTCTTTACCGGCCGGCGCCGCAATATCGAAGCCTTGCTCGACAACAGGCGCTTCGAGTTCATGCGCCACGACGTGACCTTCCCCCTTTATGTGGAAGTGGACCAGATCTACAACCTGGCCTGTCCCGCTTCGCCGGTGCACTACCAGTTCGATCCGGTCCAGACCACCAAGACCAGCGTCATGGGCGCCATCAACATGCTCGGGCTCGCCAAGCGCCTGCGCGTGCCGGTGCTGCAAGCCTCGACCTCGGAAGTCTATGGCGATCCGGAAGTGCATCCCCAGCACGAAGGCTATTGGGGTCATGTGAACCCGATCGGCCCGCGCTCCTGCTATGACGAAGGCAAGCGCTGCGCCGAAACCCTGTTCTTTGATTATCACCGCCAGCATGATGTGCAGATCAAGGTGATCCGCATCTTCAACACCTATGGCCCCAACATGCACCCGGCCGATGGTCGCGTCGTGTCCAACTTCATCGTCCAGGCGCTGCAGGGCAAGCCGATCACCGTTTACGGCACCGGCAACCAGACCCGCTCATTCTGCTATGTCAGCGACCTCGTGGACGCCATGCACCGCATGATGAATACTGGACCGGAAGTCACCGGCCCGATCAATACCGGCAATCCCGTGGAGTTCACCATTGGCCAACTGGCCGAGCTTGTGGTGGAGCTGACCAATTCCGGCTCCGAGGTGGTGTACACCGATCTGCCGGTGGATGACCCCAAGCAGCGCAAGCCCAATATCAGCAAGGCACGCGACGTGCTGGGCTGGGAACCCAATGTGGCGCTGCGCGAGGGTCTGGAAAAAACCATCGCGTTTTTCCGCGACACCATCGAGCAGCAGCCACTGGCCGCCGAATAGGCCCGTGCGGGCGCCCTTAGGGGCGCCCGACACTCGCATAGCGGAAGCCGGCCGCCTCCACTTCCTTGCCGCGATACACATTGCGCAGGTCCACAAGAGTATGGGCGTTCATCGCCCCCTTGAGCCGCTCGAGATCGAGCGAGCGGAACTCGCTCCACTCCGTCACCAGTACCAGGCACTCGGCGCCGTCTGCCGCGTCATAGGCATCCCGCGCATAATGGATGTCGGGCATCATCGCCTTGGCCGCTTCCATGCCCTCGGGGTCATAGGCGCGGATCTTGGCGCCCGCATCGAGCAGTGACTGCACGATGGAGAGCGATGGCGCGTCGCGCATGTCGTCGGTATTGGGCTTGAAGGTCAGGCCCAGCACTGCCACAGTCTTGCCGCGCACTTCCCCACCCATCGCCGCGATCACCTTGCGCCCCATGGCGCGCTTGCGCCCGTCATTGATGGCGATAGTGGTTTCCACCAGCCGCAAGGGCGCCTCGTGGTCCTGGCCGGACTTGGCGAGGGCCGACGTGTCCTTGGGAAAGCACGAGCCACCATAGCCCGGTCCGGCATGGAGAAACTTGGTGCCGATGCGGTTGTCGAGCCCCATGCCGCGCGCGACGTCCTGCACATTGGCGCCGACCTTTTCGCAGAGATCGGCCATCTCGTTGATGAAGGTGATCTTCATCGCCAGAAACGCATTGGCGGCGTATTTGATCAGCTCGGAGGTGCGCCGACCCGTGAACATCAGCGGCCCCTGGTTGAGGTAAAGCGGGCGATAAACCTCGGTCATCGGCTCGCGGGCCCGCTCGTCCTCGATGCCGATGACGATGCGGTCAGGCAGCTTGAAATCGTGGATCGCCGCCCCCTCGCGCAAGAACTCGGGGTTGGACACAACAACCACATCCGCCTCCGGATTGGTTTCGCGGATAATGCGCTCGACCTCGTCACCCGTCCCTACCGGCACGGTGGATTTGGTGACAACGACGGTAAAGCCCGTTACCGCTTCGGCGATGGAGGCAGCGGCGGCATAAACATAGGACAGGTCGGCATGGCCATCGCCATTGCGCGCCGGCGTGCCTACCGCAATGAACACCACATCGGCATCCCGCACAGCGTCCCCGAGGTCCGTCGTGAACAGCAGGCGCCCGGCGGCGGCATTGTCCACCACCAACTGGTCCAGCCCCGGCTCGAAGATCGGGATTTCCCCGCGCTTGAGCGCCTCGATCTTGGTTTCGTTCAGATCAACGCAGGTCACCGTATGGCCAAAATCGGCAAAGCACGCGCCGCTGACCAACCCCACATAACCGGTTCCCACAACAGCAATATGCATCAACAATCCCCACGCAACAGTGAGGGATCACTTAGCAGAGCCAGAGTACCGGTAGAAGTGTCGCTGTTTGCGGGCGGGCTATGCCGTAGTTTCGCCGTTTGGGCGGGAACCGAATGGGATGCCAGTCGGGCTAAAAGAACAGCTGCAGCACGGCCCAAAAGCCAATGATGCAAAGCGCCAGCACGATCCAGCTCAGGGCCACAAAGCCAAGCACGATCCAGCCTCGCGGAATGGGCAACCGCTCTCGTTTGCTCAGGGCTTGCGTCGTCATGCCCGGTTCTCCGGCCGTTTCGGACGGCGGCTTGGCTAGGGCATGAGGATCCGGCTTAATCATTAAACTTGCGTTAACCCCCGCTGCGGCTGACTTGGTGCAGGTGCTGAGAACAAAGTGCCAATTGGGCATGGCCTCGGCGTGCGCGCCACCAAAACCCGGCTGAAACGGTTGGCTAAACAGTGCCGGTCCGAGAAGCGCGCGGCTTGTTTCGTTACTTAGGTAATTCTATCAAGATACGCGAAGACCCGCAACATTGCCGCCCCGGGCTGACCGGCACGATTGGGCTCAAGCCGGATCGACATAATAGCCGCCATAATGGGCCTCATAGCGCGAGCGCGGCACCTCCTCTCCGTTGAGCACGACCAGTACGGGCGCACCGGGCCGCACCGCTTCATCGAGCGCGGCGAGCCCCTTCTTGGCATCAGTCTGTGGCGTGCTCGCCCAGCGCACCACAAAGATAGCCGCCGTGGCAAAGCGCGCCAGATAAAGCCCGTCCACCACCGGGGCGAGCGGGGGCGAATCGATCACCACGACCTCGAAGGACTCCGCTGCCGCCTCGATTAACCGCCGGAAGCCGCCCCCCGCTACCAGCTGGTCCGTCGGAATATCGCTGCGCCGGGCGCCCATCAGCACGGTTAATTCAGTGTGCGGGTCTTTGCGGATCAGCGAAGCAATGCTGAGGCTTTCGCTCTTGTCAGCCAGGAAGTCGAGCAATCCCTCGGATGGCTCCAAGTCAAGCGCCTTGTGGATACTGGGCTTTCTCAGATCCCCGTCAATCAAGAGGGTCAAGCGCCCCGCCAGCGCATAGGAGCGCGCCAGCGCTAGGGCGGCAATGGTCTTGCCTTCGTCGGGGAGCGTGGAGGTTACCACCACAATCTCGCTGGTGCCGGGTTTGGTGTTGCCGGCGAACTGGTCGATCGAGCCCTGGATGCGGCGCACCGCTTCCGAGAACGCCGACAAGGGCGCATGGACCAGTGCATCGGCCGGCGCCGTGATGCCCCGGCGACCCGGCTTGTGCATTGGGAGTGCCGCCGCCACGCGGTGGCGCAGCACCGCCTCGGCTTGCTGCTCGGAGGTGAAGCCGCCAAGAAAATTCTCGTAAAGAAAGGCGCAGCCGACGCCGAGCCCCAGCCCCGCAAATGCCGCAAGAAACAAAGTTGTCCCCGGGTTGGGAAAGCTGGGGCGGGTCGGCTCAAGTGCGGGCGACACGATACGGCTATCGGCGACCTGCAGCGACGCCTGTGCATCCAAATCCTGGACGCGCGCCAGCAGCATTTCGTATTGGCGTCGTGCCAGTGCCGCCCCTTGCTGGAGTTCATACATGCCCGTGACCACGTCGGCGGGCAATTGGGTGCCCAGCACATTCTGGCGCATCTGCTGGCGCAGCACCTGTTCGCGGCCCTCGGCCCGGGTCATCTGGGTGCGCAGTGTGCCAAGCGCTGCGGTCGCGGTTTGCTGCAGGCGGCCTTCCACGTCATCGAGTTGCGAGCGCATTTGCGGGAAGGCGGGTGACTCCGGCGCCGTCGTGGCGAGCGAGGCGCTGATCTCCACCCTTTCGCGCTCCAGATCGCGCAACGCATCCGAGCCCAGCAGCTCCGCGCTGCCCTGCCAATCGGCCAAAGCTACCTGCCGGGACAGCTGATCCGCCAGGCCCGCTTGCTGGCTCCGCTCCGCCTGCAATTGGTCGATCTGCGCACGCAACTGTGCAATTGTGCTTCCCGCGCCCTCGGCATCGATCCGGATAAGGTTGTCGTCAATGAACTGGTCGAACGCACCCTCACTGGCAAGGATGGCAGCCCGCCCCTGGTTGATGCGCTCCTGCAGCACGTCGCGCGACACAAGCGTGCTGTCGATCTTGCCGCGCACCTGCTGCTCGATATAGGCCTCGGCCACCGCATTGGCGAGTTGCGCCGCGGCGGCGGGATCGCTCGAGCGCGCCTCGACGGCAATGAGATAGGTCAGGCCCCGCCGCTCCGCACTCACCGCCGCGCGCAGCGTGTTGAGCACCTCGCCTTGCACCTCGCGCCCCTCCGGGGCGGGCGGCCCTAGGCGCAGAAAGGCCATGATGCTGTCCCGCAGCCCCAGACCCGGCGCAAATTGCGGATCGGCGAGCAAATTCTCGTCCTCGATCACCTGCAGCAGCACCCGGTCGGAGCGCACCAGCTCCACTTCGCTTTCCACCCGCGCATTGTCGCTGCTGGCCGTGGCCGACTGATTTTGCGGGTTCAGCAGATCCTTGCTCGCCGGATCCACCTGTACCAGCGCGCTCGCCGTATAAACCGGCTGCAGCAAGAGGCTCACCAGCACCGCCCCACCCGCAACGAGGGCTGCGATCAGGAGGATCAGCCGCGTTTGCCGCCGCAGCAGCCCCACAATGGCACGCACATCGATGGGGGCATCCTCGGCTGGCACCTCCTGGCTGAACATGCTCATGCGCGCTCCCCCCAGTGGCGCGCCTGCCCGTGCGCCGACGCCGAAGGCACAGGCTCCGGCATGGGCCCATAGTGCCTTACGGGCTTAGCCTTACAAGCCTTTTCTGCTTTCTGGGCCGCGCAATCTAAGCAGATTGTTGAGCCGCCTCCGGCCCCTCGCTCGGGCTGGTTACCGCGGCCCGCGGTCACCCACCTGCAAGCCAATGGCTATCTCGACTGAACAAACAACAGGGGCGGACCACTCGGATCGGCCCCCATTGTTCCGGCCAAGTCCTTGTTACATCAGAGCCCGGTCCAGGTGCGTATAGCCGCCATCCACAAACAGCCACTGCCCCGTCGTGTGGCTGGCACGCGGTGACAAGAGGAACACCACCGTATCGGCGATCTCTTCGGCCGTGGTCATGCGCTTGCCCAGGGGAATGCGCTCGGTGATCTCCTTGAGCCGCGCCTCTGGATCGGCCGCCGACTGGATCCAGTTGGCATACATGGGCGTCATCACCTCGGCAGGGATAACGGCATTGACCCGGATGCCGTCATTGCGCAGCGACGCCGCCCATTCGCGCGTCAGCGACAGCTGCGCCCCCTTGGCGGCGGTATACCCGCTGGTGTTGCCCTGTCCGGTGAGCGCGGTCTTGGACGAGATATTGATGATGGCCCCTTTGCTCTGGCGCAGGGCGTCGAGGCAGTGATGGGCAAGGGCGAAATAATGGATCAGGTTCTTTTCCAGCGATTGCCGGAAGTCGTCGGGCCCTGCATCGAGCCCGACCCCATCATTGAGGCCGGCATTGTTGACGAGACCATCGAGCCGCCCGTAAGCGGCGAGCGTTTCGTCAACCGCCGCCTCGCAGGCCGCATCATCGCTGAGATCGAACTTGATCAAGCGCGCCTTGGGCGCCAGTGCGAGCAGGCGAGCGCGAAAATCCTCCGAAAGCTCGCTGCGCCCGAAGATCACGGGAATGGCGCCCTCCTCGGCGAGGCAGAGCGAGATGGCACCGCCGATGCCGGCCCCGCCCCCGGTGACGATGAAGACCTTGTCTTTGAGCTGCAGATCCATGCTCAGTTCCTGAACTGATAGGTTTGAAGGGAAGCGGGCTTCATCTCGATGGAAAAACCCGGTGCCGTGGGCGGCATATAGGCGGCGTTCTCGATGACGCAGGGATCGAGGAAATGCTCATGCAGATGATCGACATACTCGATCACCCGCCCCTCCTTGGTGCCCGACACGACGAGGTAATCGATCATGGAGAGGTGCTGCACATATTCGCAGAGACCCACCCCCCCGGCATGCGGCCACACCGGCAGGTCGTATTTGGCCGCCATCAGCAGGACGGCCAGAACCTCATTGAGCCCGCCAATGCGGCAGGCATCGATCTGGACGATGTCGATGGCACCGTCCTTGATGAACTGCTTGAACATGATGCGGTTCTGGCACATCTCGCCGGTCGCCACCTTGACCGGGAAGACCCCCTCGCGAATCGCCTTGTGCCCTGAAACATCATCGGGGCTCGTGGGCTCCTCAATGAAATAGGGCTTGAAGCGTGAGAGGGCATTGACCCACTCGATGGCTTCGCCGACTTCCCACACCTGGTTGGCATCGATCATCAGGAAGCGGTCAGGTCCCATTATCGAGCGCACGATTTCGAGGCGGCGGATATCGTCGTCACGATCGCGCCCGACCTTCATCTTGATGTGGTTGAAGCCTTGCTCGACCGCCTCGGTGGCGAGGCGCGTCAGCTTTTCGTTGGAATAGCCCAGCCAGCCAGCGCTGGTGGTGTAGCACTGATAGCCCTCGGCCCGCAGGGTCGCCATGCGCTCCGCCTTGCCCGCTTCCGCCTTGCGGAAGATCGCCAGGGCCTCTTCGGGCGTGACGGCATCGGTGAGATAGCGGAAGTCGATGATCGAGACGAGCTCTTCGGGGCTCATCTCGCCCACAAGCTGCCACACCGGCTTGCCGGCCTCCTTGGCGAGCAGGTCCCAGACAGCGTTGACCACCGCGCCGGTCGCCAGATGCATGGCGCCCTTGTCGGGGCCGATCCAGCGCAGCTGGCTGTCGCCGGTCACATGCCGCCAGAAGCGGCCGGGATTCTCGCGGATCCAATCAAGCTCGAGCCCCAGGACACGTGAACGCAGGGCCTCGATGGCGGCGCAGACAACTTCATTGCCCCGCCCGATGGTGAAGGTCAGCCCGTGGCCGGCCAGCTCCTGGGCGTCGGTTTCGAGGATCACATAGGCGGCCGAGTAATCGGGATCGGGGTTCATCGCGTCCGAGCCGTCCAGTTGCTCGGAAGTTGGAAAGCGCAGGTCGAGCACCTGCAGATTGACTATCTTGGTCACGAGAAACTCCGAAGGAAGGCGCTTGGCCGAAGATCATGCCGGAGGCAAAGCGCCCCCGGCAGCTAGGTGCAGGGTCTTGGCCCCTAGTTGTAGAGCACCGCCGCGATCTCGGGATCGTTCATGTTGCTGGCGTCATAGAAGAAGAAGCCGGTGTCGATTACCTCGGGCAGTTCGCCGCCATCGAGCGCCGTCACCGCCGCCTTGACGGTTTCATAGCCGATGCCCACCGGGTTCTGGGTGATGGCGCCGGCCATCAGCCCGCTTTCAACCATCCCCTTCTGGGCCGCACCTGAGTCAAAGCCGATCACCACGACCTGGCTGCCCAATTCCTGCTTGCCATTGGCAACACCGATCGCCGAGCCTTCATTGGTACCGAAGATGCCTTTGAGGTCCGGATTGGCGAGGAGGATCGACTTGGTGATCTCGGTCGATTGCAGCTGGTCGCCGCCGCCATACTGAACCGACACGATCTCGATATCGGGATAGGCTTCGGCGATGCGGTTGACGAAGCCATCGCGCCGATCAATGCCGGTGCGGCTGGTCTGGTCATGGGCGACAACGGCGATCTTGCCGGAACCACCGATCAGCTCGGCCATCTTGTCGGCTGCAAGCGCTGCGGCAGCGACGTTGTCGGTGGTTGCGGTGGTCAGCGGGATGTCGCTGTCGACGCCCGAGTCAAAGGCGATCACCGGGATGCCGGCATCCTTGGCCTGCTGCAGCAGGGGCGTTGCCGCCTGGCTGTCGAGCGCCGCAAAGCCGATCGCAGCGGGATTGCGCGACAGGGCGGCTGCCAGCATGTCGATCTGACGATCGACCTGGGTTTCATTGTCCGGGCCTTCAAAGGTCACCGTTACGCCAAATTCTGCACCGGCCTTGTCGGCGCCGGCCTTCACCGCCTGCCAGAACTGGTGCTGAAAGCCCTTGGAGATCAGCGCGATCTCGCGCGTTTCCTGCGCAAAGCTGGCGCCGCCGGAAACCAAGAGAGCAAGGGCGCTGATGGCCGCAAGCAGGGTACGTCTGGTCGTCATGTTTTTTCCTCCCGGAGGGAACTGGTTATGTATGCAGCCAGAGGCGTTGCTCGCCTTCTTGGTGTTGGCGCCGCGGCGCGATCGCTTGCTCGGCGCCTATAATTTGCGGCGCCGCAGGATATCGGCGTAAACGGCGAGAATGATGATGAGCCCGGTGACGACGGTCTGCCATTCCTGCGCGACCGAAAGGATGCGCAGGCCATTGGCGAGCACCGAGATGATCAGCGCACCGATCAGGGTGCCCAGCACGGTGCCCCGCCCGCCGCTGAGCGAAGTGCCCCCAATCACCACCGCCGCAATGGCATCGAGCTCATAGCCCTGCCCCAGTGCCGGCTGGGCCGAGTTGAGGCGCGAAGCGATGAGCAGACCGGCGATGCCCACGACACTGCCGGCAAGGGCGTAAACGCCGATCTTCCAGCGATCGACATTGACGCCGGACAGGCGCACCGCTTCCTCGTTGGAGCCCAGCGCAAAGGTATAGCGCCCGAGCGCGGTCTTGCTCAGCACAAAGCTGATGACGATGGCGACAAGGAACAGGATCAGCACGCCATTGGGCACCGGCAGCGCCGGGATCACCGAGCCGATCAGCGAGCCCTGCGCGATCTGGGTGAAGCCGGGCGTGTTGTTGAAATAGATTGGCTTGGTGCCAGAAATCACCAG
This sequence comes from Devosia sp. Z11_6, assembly GCF_058133665.1. Lineage (NCBI taxonomy): Bacteria > Pseudomonadati > Pseudomonadota > Alphaproteobacteria > Hyphomicrobiales > Devosiaceae > Devosia > Devosia sp. Z11_6. The sequence continues at coordinate 211,258 of NZ_JBYUNQ010000004.1, read as the reverse complement.
CGACAAACCCTTGAGGATCAGCATCATGCCCAGGGTCGCAATAAAGGGCGGCACTTTGAGCTTGGCGATGATCGTACCCGAGATCAGCCCGCTCGCGGTGCCCGCCAGAATGGCGCCGACCACCCCAATGGGCAGCGGCAGGCCAAGATTGGTGAGAAGCACACCGGCGATCACCGCGCAAAAAGTCATGAGCGTACCCACGGACAGGTCGATGCCGCCGGTGATGATGACGATGGTGGCGGCAATGGCGAGCACGCCATTGACCGAGGTGGCCTGCAGGATGGCCAGCACATTGGCGGTTTGCAGGAAATTGGGCGAGGCAAGGCTGAACACGACGAGAAGCGCGATCAACCCGGAGAAAGCCAGCAGCTTGTGGTAGGCCCCCGATGAGCGGATGCCCGCAAGCAGGGCTGGCCGGTCGGCAGTGCCAATTGTGCTCATGATGCAGCCTTTCGCTCGAGTTCATCTGCGCCAACGGCACTGGGCCGGAGCGTTGCCAAACGCATGATATCTTGCTGCGGGGCACCCGGGGGTAGAAAACCGGTCAGTCGCCCCTCGCACATCACCGCAATGCGGTGGCTGAGGCGCAGCACTTCGGGAAGTTCCGAGGAGATGACGATGATGGCCCGGCCTTGCGCCGCGAGGGCATTGAGCAGCTTGTAGATCTCGGACTTGGCCCCGATATCGATGCCGCGCGTTGGCTCGTCAAAGATCAGGATCGGGCAATCGCGCAGCAGCCATTTGGCGATCACCACCTTTTGCTGGTTGCCGCCCGAAAGCAGCCGCGCTTCCTGGGTATCGGAGGGCGTCTTGATCGCGAGCTGCTTGATAAAGCCCTGCGCCGTCTGGCGCATCACGCCGTCCCGCAGCACACCCGCGGCGCCGGTGAAGCGCTTCAGGGTCGCAAGCGCGATGTTGTTGCGCACGTCCATTCCGGTGGCGAGGCCGAAATGCTTGCGGTCCTCCGAGAGGTAACCGATGCCGGCGCGCACTGCGTCCTGGGGAGAGCGGATACGGACCGGCTTACCATCGAGAAGGATCTCGCCCGCTTCGATCGGGTCGGCGCCGAAAATGGCGCGGGCCACTTCGGTGCGCCCGGCCCCCATCAGGCCGGCAAAGCCGAGGATCTCGCCCTTGCGCACGGAAAAGCTCACATCGCGGATTTCGCGGCCGCGGGTAAGATTACGCACTTCGAGCGCCACCGGCGCTGCCTGCGTATCGGGCACCACTGCGGTTTCGTTGCTCAGAGTGCGGCCAACCATCATCTGGATGATGGTTTCGATCGGCGTTGCGGCCGCCGGGACCGTGCCGACATATTCGCCATCGCGCATCACGGTGACGCGGTCGGCGATGCGCTTGAGCTCGTCCATCTTGTGGGAGATGTAGACGATCCCCACCCCTTCGGCCTTCAGCCGCCCAATAATGATGAAAAGCTCGCTGATCTCGGCGTCGTTAAGGGCGGCGGTCGGCTCATCCATGATGAGGACGCGCGAGCGATAGGACAGCGCCTTGGCAATTTCGACCATCTGCTGCTTGGCGATGGTGAGGCTTTCCACCGGCACGCGCGGATCGAGCGCCAGGTTCATGGAGCGGAAAATGGCCTCGGCCTGCCGGTTGAGCGCGCTTTCATCGAGCAGCAGCCCGCGGCGGGGTTCGCGGCCGATGAAGATGTTCTGCGCCGCGGTCAGATCTCGCATCAGCGCCAGTTCCTGATGGATGATGCTGATGCCCAGCGCCTGTGCTTCGCGCGGGCTGGCAATGCTGGCGGCCTGGCCATCGACGAGGATTGTCCCTGCATCGGCGCTGTAAACACCGGACAGGATTTTCATCAGCGTCGACTTGCCGGCGCCGTTTTCCCCCATCAGCGCATGCACTTCTCCCGACAGCAGTTCAAACTGAGCCCCCTTGAGCGCCCGTACGCCGGGAAACGACTTGTCTATCCCGGTCATGGCCACAAGGACGCTCACGTCGTAGCTCCCTCTGGCAGTCGATAGAACCGGGCGGCGTTGCCCCCGAGAATGGCGGCTCGTTCCGCTTTGGAGAGATCGGCAAGGAGGCGATCAGTGACCTCGGTCCAGAACGCGAAAGGCGCCGCCAGCGTCAGCACTGGCCAATCCGAGCCCCAGAGCAACCTCTCAGGGCCGAACCAGTCCAGCAGTCGGTCCAGCACGGGTCGGAGCGTTTGCACCGCCAGCTCGACTGTGCTGCGTTGCTCGGGCACCATCTCGGTGAGGAGGCCCGAAAGCTTGCAGCAGATACGCGGATCCTGTGCGAGTTCCGCCATGCCGTCACGCCACAACGCGTGGCGCGGATCGTCTGCAGGGGCCGAGGGCTTGGCGGCATGGTCAATCACCACCGGCAGATCTGGGTAGCGGGCAGTGAATTGCCGCAGCGGTGCGAGATTGCGCGGCAAGACAAGGGCATCGAAGCCCAGACCATGCTCGAGCAGAGCCTCGACGGCGTCTGGACGCGGACGCGTCGCGATCCAGTCGTCCTCATCGATATCCTGCAGCATGGGGCGGACCCCCTTGAACAGGGGGAAGGTGGCCAATTGCGCGATGGTTTCGGCAGCATCTTGCGCCGCCAGGTCTACCCAGCCAACGACCCCACCGGCGCGCGGATCGGCAGCGGCGACGTCCAGCAGGAAGCGGGTTTCAGCGACCGTCGGAGCCGCCTGAACCAGGATACGCCTCTCGATGCCCGCCTCTTGCGCGAGCGGCTCGAGGTCCTGCGGGCCCCAATCGCGATAAATGGGAGCAAGGGCGGCGTTGTCTGGCTGCAGCCAGCCATAATCGCCCCGCCCCAATTGCCAGAAGTGACTGTGGGAATCGATGCGCCCGGACATGATCTGAGCCGCCTAGATCGTTACGCCGCCGTCGACGACGACCGCCTGACCGGTGACGAAGCGCGATTCATCGGACAACAGGAACACCACCATGGGGGTAATGTCATCAACAGTGGCCAAGCGCCCCATGGGCTGGCGGGCGATGAAGTCCTTTTCGGCCTGCACCGGGTCGGCAGCGCTGGCGATGCGGCTGCGCAGCGAGGGCGTATCCACGGTCGCGGGGCACAGCGCATTGCAGCGCAGGTTCTGCTTAACGAAATCGGCGGCAATGCCCTTGGTCAGGCCGATCACTGCAGCCTTGGTGGTGCCGTAAAGGAACCGGTTCGGGAAACCCTTTACCGAGGAGGCCATCGAGGCCATGTTGAGGATGGCGCCACCGCCGGTCTGCTTGCCGCGCTCCAGCATGCCCGGCAGGAATGCCTGGATGGTGTGGAACATGCTCTGCACATTGAGCGAGAAGCTGAATTCCCAGTCCTCGTCGGTGCAATCGAGCACGGTGCCGTTGTGAACATAGCCGGCGCAGTTGAAGAGGCCATCGAGCGGCGGCAGCTGAGCGGCCAGCGCCTTAATGGCCGCACCATCACGCATGTCGAGCACATGGGTGGTGATGGCCGCATTCTCGACTTCGAGGCTCGCGAGCCCTTCGGCATTGATGTCAACGGCGATCACTTCAGCGCCCTGCGCCGCGCAGGCCAGCGCACTGGCGCGCCCCATGCCCTGAGCCGCCGCCGAAATGAAGATCCGCTTGCCTTGCAGCCGCATATTGATTGCCCCCTCCAGTTCAATCTCGGACGCCGACGCGTCTCATATACAAATCATGTGTTCACAAATGAACCAAACCTGCAATAGAAAACAAGGGAGGGGAGCACGCCATGACCAAACCTGCCGCTGCGCTTGCTGATGATCGCGAGGACCGTTATCGCGCCCCGGCGCTGGACAAGGGCCTCGATATTCTGGAGCTGCTCTCGGACCAGGCGAGCGGCTTGACCCGCGGCGAGATTGTCAAGGCGATGGGCCGCAGCCCGGGCGAAATCTATCGCATGCTCGAGCGGCTCGTCGTGCGCGACTATGTCAGCCGCTCGGCTGAGGGCGATCGCTACGCGCTGACGATGAAGCTCTTTGTGCTTGCCCATCGCCATCCCCCCGTGCGGCGGCTGGTAGCTCGGGCCATGCCACTGATGGACGGCTTTGCCCGGGAGATAGGGCAGTCTTGCCACCTCGTGGCGCCGGACGCCGATAGCGGGATTGTCGTGGCGCAGGCCAGTTGTCCGGGCAATTGGGAATTTGGCATCCGGGTAGGCACCCATCTCGACCTGCTGTCCACCGGGTCAGGACTGCTGCTGCTGGCGTTTCAGGACCCACTTGCGCGCGAGGAACTGCTGGTGCGCTGGGGAGGCACTGACAAGCCGGCGCGGCTACTCCACAGCGAAAAGGTGCTTGCGGCGTACAAGGCGCAGGGCTTCCGCGTCGGACAAAGCCAGCAGCTGGTGGGGGTGGAAGACATCAGCGTGCCCGTGCTGTCGCCGGACGGCTTTGCCATTGCCGCCCTCACCTGCCCGTTCCTGCAGCGGCTGGACGGCACAGCACCCAACGTCAGCGCCGCCCTTGCCAGCCTGAAGGCTTTGGGTGAGAAACTATCCCTCAGCTAAGACTTTCAGCTGTTGGGCAAGACTTCGTCAGGGCCAAGCACACCTTTGCGGATGGCAAAATCGGCATAGGGCCGGCGCTCCTGCGTCCAGATCACAGCGTAGGCCTGCTTGGCCCGCTCGTAAAACGCATAGCGTTCGATACCGATCATGCGGAACTCGGTGCCTTCCAGCAACTGCATGACCTCCGCCTGCACCGGCACGATCTCGTCTGGCGCGCCGACCACTTCCATCCGGGCGATAGCATCGGTGACATAAGTGTCGATCGGCATTACCGAGAGCACGGCCTGGACAGCACGCACAATGCCGCAGTCCATGCGGATCGCCCGCCCGAAGACCGTGCTGCGCGCCACCGAATCGGCCGGGAAGTTGGAATCGGCGATGATCAGGTCGTCGCCATGCCCCATCGCCCGTAGTGCCAGCAGCGCCTCGGGGCTCAGCAGTGGATCAATCCCTTTTAGCATCCTTGATGTCCTTGGTGATTGCAGCATCGAAGGATGCAGTCTGGCCCGGATCTTGGCGGACAACAATGCCACCCTTCGGGAGAAGGAAGGCATAACCATCCCACGAGCCAGCGCGCGGCAAAGGAACCGAGTTCAGGCTGGGCCGTTCTGTCTGCCGCGGGGCAAGAGCGCAGTTTTTTATAGCGCGAACCAAGGTGCACGAACGGGGCACCGGAACAATTTGGAGTATAACAATGAAGAAGATTCTCTTGGCTTCGGTGGCTGTTATCGCAATGGGCGTGAGCCCGGCATTTGCCCAGATCCTTAAGAACAACACGGATGCTGGCGCAGCTGTTGGAGCCACCTCAGGCGGTGTTGCCGGCGCCGTTGCCGGTGGGCTGATCTTCGGGCCGATCGGGGCCATCATCGGCGGCTTTACGGGTGCCACAATCGGCGCGGAAGCCGGCGTCGAGGCTAGCGACATTGATTATGTCCGCCTCAACCCAACCGAACCAGTGGTGATCGATGGCGACGTCGACGTTGGGTATGTGGTTCCAGAAACTGTCGTGATCGCTCCGGTCGAGGGCCGCGACAATCTCGGTTACTTCTACACCGAAGATCGCGTCTACTTCGTGGATCTGGGCAACCGCGCCGTGATCTACTCGCCTGGTACGGTGGTTGCGGGCCAGTAAGCCCTTTTCAAGATCGGGAGCGGACCAGTCCGCTCCCCTTCCCGAAAGCCGCCCCCCTCCTCCCGGGCGGCTTTCCTGTCTTTGGACCATGGAGGTCCACACGCGAACATGCGGGCCGTTTTGCCGCGGCCCCGGCGGATTGTGCTGCTGCGCACTTGGTGCCTAGATACCGGTTAGGCACCGCGCTCCGGCACCAGCTTCTTTCCCGAAAACGGGGGCGTTGAAGCTGGGCTGAAATAGAGTAGTTCGGCGTCCTGGCGGAGCGTTGTCATGACCTACGGCCTTACAGCAGAGCTCCTGGCGCGCATCCAGTTCGCGTTCACGGTATCATTCCACTTCATCTTCCCAGCATTTTCCATCGGGCTGGCCAGCTTTCTTGCCGTCCTCAATGGTCTCTGGCTGTGGAAGCGCGACCACGCCTATCTACGCCTGTTTGAATATTGGAAGACCATCTTTGCCGTAACCTTCGGCATGGGCGTGGTTTCAGGCATCGTGATGAGCTATCAGTTCGGCACGAACTGGTCCGTGTTCTCCGACCGTGCAGGCGCGGTTATTGGCCCCTTGATGGGCTATGAAGTGCTGACGGCGTTTTTCCTCGAAGCCGGTTTCCTCGGCATTGCTCTGTTTGGCCGTCAGCGCGTGGGCGATACGCTCCACATGGTTGCCGTGTGTGCCGTGGCGTTGGGCACCCTGATCTCCGCCACCTGGATCACCTCAGCCAACAGCTGGATGCATACTCCGGCGGGCTACTCGATCGCTGAGAATGGCATCTTCCTGCCCGAGGATTGGTGGGCGATCATCTTCAACCCCTCGTTCCCGTATCGTCTCACTCATACCGTGCTCGCCGCCTATCTCACCACCGCATTCACCGTCGGTGCCGTGGGGGCCTGGCATATGCTGCGGGACAGATCGAACCGTCAGGCACAGATCATGTTCTCCATGGCCATGTGGATGGCGGCCGTGGTCACCCCGTTGCAAATATTTGCTGGCGACCTGCAGGGGCTCAATACGCTTGAGTATCAGCCGGCGAAGATCGCCGCCATGGAAGGGCATTATGAGACCCATACCGACGGCGCGCCGCTGATCCTGTTCGGGATCCCCGACGACAAGGCTGAAACGACCCATTATGCGATTGAAATTCCCAAGCTCGGCTCGCTAATCCTGACCCACAAGCTCGACGGGGAGGTCAAAGGCCTCAAGGAGTGGGCGCCCGAAGACCGTCCGCCAGCCTTGATCCCGTTCTTTACCTTCCGGATCATGGTCGGCATCGGCTTCTTGATGCTCGGCATCGGGCTGTGGTCACTATGGGCGCGCTGGCGCAAGACCCTTTTCACCAATTCATGGCTGCATCGCGCAGCGCTGGTGATGGGACCGTCCGGCTATGTTGCCGTGCTTGCGGGCTGGTACACCACGGAAGTTGGCCGCCAGCCCTACACTGTTTACGGGGTCATGCGCACCGCCGACAGCTTGTCACCCGTAGCGGCACCGGCAGTGGGCGCCTCTTTAACCGCGTTCATCATCGTTTACTTCGTCGTCTTCGGCGCGGGCGTGTTCTACCTGTTCCGGCTGATGCGCCGACCGCCGGTCCTCGAGGAGGATCACGAGCTCGACAAGGGCCCGCACCGCGCCGCGGGCATCATGCCGGGCCCCGCGCAGGAAGACCCGATCCGATCAGGAGGCGCCGGTGCCAATTGACCTTGATCTGCCAACAATCTGGGCCGGGATCATCGCCTTTGCGGTGCTGGCCTATGTAGTGCTGGACGGCTTTGATTTGGGGATCGGGATCCTGTTTCCCTTTTTCCCCAAGCGGCACGACCGCGATGTGATGACCAATTCGGTCGCCCCGGTATGGGACGGCAATGAAACCTGGCTGGTGCTGGGCGGCGGCGGGCTGATGGCGGTGTTCCCGGTGGCTTATGCCACCGTGCTGCCGGCCCTCTACATGCCGATCATTCTGATGCTGCTCGGCCTGATCTTTCGCGGCGTTGCCTTCGAGTTTCGCTGGCGCACCCATCGCGGCTCTGCCTGGTGGGACAAGGGGTTCTGGATCGGCTCCACCTTGGCCGGGTTTACCCAGGGCATTGCGCTGGGTGCACTGGTGCAAGGTATCCGGGTCGAGGGCCGCTCCTACGCCGGAGGCTGGTGGGACTGGCTGTCGCCCTTTTCCGTGCTGTGCGGCGTCGCAGTTGTGGTTGGCTATGCCTTGCTGGGCGCAACCTGGCTCAACCTCAAGACCTCGGGGGAACTGCAGGCCCATGCGCGCAAAGTGGCGATGTGGTCGGGCGCGGGCCTGCTTGTCCTGATCGGGGTGGTTTCGCTGTGGAGCCCCTTCATCAACCAGGTTTATTTCGAGCGCTGGTTTGGCTGGCCCACGATGTTGTTTTCGGGCGTGGTTCCCCTGCTGCTGGCCGCCTGCGCCTTTGCCCTTTGGCAGGGGCTCGTAACCGACAAGCACTTGCAACCCTTTCTCGCCGCGTTGGGGCTGTTTGTGTTGAGCTTTGCCGGGGTCGGCATCAGCTTTTACCCCTATATCGTGCCGGGCAGCTTTACTATCGAGGAAGCCGCGGCGCCCGATAGCTCCTTGCTGTTCCTGCTGGTTGGCGCTGTTGTTCTGGTGCCAATTATCCTGGCCTACACCGCCTATGCCTATTGGGTGTTTCGCGGCAAGATCGACCCGGAGGAGGGCTACCATTGACCGGCCCCCGTTCAAGGGCCAGCCAATGGTTGTGGTTCGTTGGCCTGTGGATCGCGGGGGTTGCGGTTGTGACCGCTCTTGGCCTCGTGATCCGATTGTTCCTGGCCACCTAGGCGGCCAGGCTTTCCAGCAGTTCACCAATGATGCGCACCCGCTCGGCGGGTGTTTGCGTTTCCTGGCGCGAGATGAGCCGTCCATCGCTCAACTCCAGTACGCCTCCGCTTTTTTTGGCGAGCCTCTGGGCGCTGCGTTCCGGGGCGGTCAGGGCGATCGCCAGGGGACCGGCTTCGATCTTCCTGATGCCCAAGGCAGGCGCCGCGATGGCGATGCGAGCAGCACCCAGCAGGGTGCGGGTCGCCTCAGGCAGTTCGCCGAAACGATCCGCCAATTCATCGGCAAAGGCATCCAAGGCTTCGGTGGTGCGCAGCCGTTGCAGCCGGGCGTATAGATTGATGCGAACCACGGCTTCCGGAACGTAGTCGGGCGGGATTGAGCCGCCGCCACCCAGATTTAGATGAATGGGGCCGCTTTGTTTGCCGCCCTCCCCCTTGGCGGCGGTGACGGCGCGCTCCAGCAGATCCTGGTAAAGCCCCGCCCCGAGCAACTTCATGTGTCCGGCCTGTTCGTCGCCAAGCAAATCGCCGCCACCGCGCAGGTCAAGATCACGGGCGCTTATTTCAAATCCCGAGCCCAGGCGGTCAAAGGCCTCAAGCGTCGAGAGACGGGCCCGTGTAGCTTCGGGGATCTCATCGTTGGGATCGGTGAGGAGATAGGCGATCCCCTGGGCCCGGGCCCGACCCACGCGACCCCGCAACTGGTGCAGCTGCGATAGGCCGAAGCGGTCGGCGTGCCAGACCAGCATGGTGTTGGCGCGCGGCACATCGAGACCACTTTCGATAATGGTGGTGGCCAGCAAGATATCCCCCACCTCATTAGCGAAATCCACCAATACCCGGTCAATCTCGGCCGGGGGCAGATCGCCATGGGCGATCGCCACCGTGAGTTCCGGGACGATGCGGGCCAGTTCCTCGGCGAATGGAGGAATATCTTCGATGCGCGGCACGACAATGAAGCTTTGCCCGCCGCGTCGCCGCTCGCGCAACAAAGCGGTGCGCAACGAGCCCGCATCAAAGGGCGCGAGGAAAGTGCGGATGGGCCGGCGGCGAGCGGGAGGGGTCGCTATAATGCTCACATCCTGCAAACCCACCAGGGCCGCCTGGAGGGTGCGCGGGATCGGCGTCGCGCTCATCATCAGCACGTGCAGATCGGGTGCGAGCGCGCGCAACTGGGCCTTGAGCTTGGCACCAAACCGCTGCTCCTCATCGATGATCACGAGGGCAAGGTCCTTGAACGCCACGTCCTTGCCCACCACGGCTTCGGTTGCCACCAGGACCTGGACCTCTCCGCTCGCAAGCTCTTCCCTAACCGCCTTGCTCTGCGCCGGCGTCAGCAAACGCGAGAGCTGGGCAACCTTGATGTCGGTGCCCGCGAAGCGCCGCTCGAAGCTTTGCAGGTGCTGGCGGACCAGCACCGTCGTGGGAGCGACCAGCACCACTTGCCGGCCAGCCAAGGCCGCTGCCGCGGCTGCTCGCAATGCGACTTCAGTTTTGCCAAACCCTACATCGCCACAGACCAGGCGGTTCATCGGCCGGCCGGAAGCTAGGTCCTCCAGCACTGCGTGGATCGCGGCCGACTGGTCGGGTGTTTCTGGGTAGGGGAACCGGGCTGCAAGCCGCGCAAAAGCTGCCGCGGGGGGTTCGATCGGCTCGGCCGTGGCCTGTGCCCGGGCCTTGGCAGCTGCCGCCAATCCCTCGGCGGCGGCATCAATCTGAGCGCTGACTTCCGCCCGCCGATTTTTCCAGGCATCGGTGTGCAGCCGGTCCAGTGTGACAGCCTCGGCGTCGGCGCCATAGCGCCACAACCGACCGAAGTCCTCCACCGGCACCAGCACGGACGCACCGCCATGGTATTCCAGGCGCACGGTGTCTTGCTCGCTCCCTTCTACCTCGACACGATCAAGGTCACGTAAAATGCCGACGCCATAGTCCTCATGCACTACCACGTCGCCGACCCGCAGCTCGGTTTGGCCCAGCAGCACGGCAGCATCGGTTTGTTCCGCGTCGGCAAGGCGGGTGCCCAAGGCGTCAGGGGCGGCGATGAGAACAAGGTTGTTGGCCCGGTCCACAAAGCCAGCGTCGAGGTCGAAGGGCAGTGCCAAAGGCTGGTCCGTTGGCTCCGCGTCTACATCGTGCCAGGTGGCCAGCAGCTTTGGCGAGGGCCCGCGGGAGCGGCGCAGCATTGTTCGCAGCCGCTCCAGTTCGCCGTCGGTGCCTGTCAGCACTACCCGTTGCCCACCCTCCAGCTGCTCGCGCGTGAAGCCTGCAAAGGCGCGGGATGGATTCCGCTCCAAGGTAAAGCGCGGTGCTGGCTCGAGCCCTTCCAGGTCGAGCTCCTGTAATTGGCGGCTGGCGAGGGCTGTGGTCCACTCCTCCGCGGAGAGGTAAAGCGCCTCCGGAGGCAGCGGCCTTGATTCAGCGCCGAAGTCAGTTGCGGCTTGGTGGGCTTCCCTGATCTGCTCGATCAAGGTGGGAGCGCGCTCCGCCGCAATCTCGCTGAGCCAAAGGGTGGCGTCCGGAAGGTAATCGAAGACGGTCTGCAGCCGCTCGTATTGCTGTGGCAGCCGATGCTCGGCTCCGGGGAGCCGCTCGACATCATCGCCGATCAGTTCGGAGGCGGCGCCCAAAAGCAGCTTGTCCTGTTCCTGTTCGGTCCGCTGGCTGCGCGGATCATAGGCAAAAATGCTCTCGATCCGGTCGGCTTCGTCGAGCATCAGGCGGAATGGGGCTTCGCCGTCGGCTGGAAAAATCTCGATCGCGCTGCCCCTGAGCGCAATCTCGCCGGGCTCATCGACCCGGTCGTCAACCTCGTAGCCAGCGCGCCCGGCAAAGGCTTCGAGCGCTTGGCGGTCCAGCGTTTCACCGCGGCGCAGTTCAAGCACACAGCCACTGACGGCTTCAGATGGCGGAACCCGCTGCAACGCGGCATCCACCGACGTCACCAGGACGCGGCCCCCGGCCCGTTCGCCCAGGCACTGCCGAAGGGCGGACATCCGTTGGCCCATGCTCTCATGGCTGGGGGAAGACCGGTCATAGGGGAGGCAATCCCAGGGGGGCAGCAACAGCACCTGGGCCTTGGGGGCAAAACTGCGCAGTGCTCGAGTGGTTTCCTCAGCTCGACGCTCACTTGAGACAATCAGGAGGACCGAGCTGTCCGCACCAAGCGTGGCCGCCAGGCGGAACGCGGTTGCGGCGGCGGGCGGCTGCCGGGAAGGCGCCGACCGATCTTGCTCAATGGATGCTGGATTGCCCCGAGGGGCGAGCCGGCGCGAGGGAATAGCCTCGGCAGCAGGGGTGGTCATGGGAAGGTCACTCGAAACAACTGGACTCCGGCAACGCGGGTGAGGTGCCCGTGTTCCCCCCATGCCAACGCTTGTTTTGACCATAGCGTCAGGTGGCGGGGAACAGCTGCCAGCGGCGCGGCCGGAAAGTGAGCTGGCTGCGTTCACCAGCCGGATGGTCGAAGGGAAGGTCCAGTTCCACCTTGTGGTTGGCCGGACCGAGATCAACTTCAACCCGTCGTGTTCCCCCGACGCGGCGGCTGGTGTGCACCGTGCCAGCGAGCGTCGCATCGCCTTCCACCAGATCCACGTCGTGCGGCCGGAAGAACATGCGCGCCGGACCGGGCTGCACCCCAGGAGCAGGCACGCCGATCGCGCGACCGGCAACCAGCAGTTCCCCTTTGTCCACCGTCACCGGCAGTTCGCTGGACTCCCCGATAAAGCCGAACACAAAGGGCGAGGCGGGGTGATCATAGACCTCATCGGGCGTGCCCACCTGTTCGATGGCCCCCTGGCTCATGACACAAAGGCGGTCAGACAGCTCGAGCGCTTCTTCCTGGTCGTGCGTCACAAAGACAGTGGTATGACCGGTGCGGTCATGCATTTCCCGCAGCCACCGACGCAGCTCGCGCCGGACCTGTGCGTCGAGCGCGCCAAAAGGTTCATCGAGCAGCAATACGCCGGGCTCAATGGCCAGGGCGCGGGCGAGAGCCACGCGCTGGCGCTGCCCGCCCGAAAGCTGATTGGGGTAGCGCTTTTCGAGGCCGGAAAGCTGGACGAGATCGAGCAGTTCCATGGCGCGACGTCGAATTTCCCCTGCTGGCGGTCGCGTGGCTCGTGGGCGCACCTTGAGGCCAAAGGAGATGTTTTCGAGAATGGTCATGTGCCGGAACAGCGCATAGTGCTGGAACACAAAGCCGATATTGCGCTCCTGCACCGTCTTTTCCGAGGCGTCCATGTCGCCAAAGAAGATCTTGCCTTGGCTCGGCATTTCCAGCCCAGCGATCAAGCGCAACAGCGTGGTCTTGCCGGAGCCGGAGGGCCCCAGCAAGGCGATCAACTCGCCTGAACGGATATCGAGCGACACGTCCTTGAGCGCGGCAAAGCCATCGAACTCCTTGCGCACATTGCTAACGCGAACTTCCATTAAATCTCGATCTCCGATCAGTGGCCGCTGGCGGCGATTTCATCGCCAAAGCGCCATTCCAGGGCGGTCTTGAGCACGAGCGTCACGAGGGCCAGCATAGCCAGGAGGGACGCCAGCGCAAAAGCAGCCGTGGCATTATACTCGTTGTAGAACATTTCGACTTGCAGCGGGATGGTCGTGGTTTGGCCGCGGATCCGGCCAGACACCACCGCAACGGCCCCGAACTCGCCCATCGCACGGGCGTTGCAGAGCAGCACGCCGTAGAGCAGGCCCCATTTTATATTGGGCAAGGTGACGCGCCAGAAGGTCTGCCACCCATCGGCACCGAGCGACAGCGCCGCTTCCTCATCCCCCGTGCCTTGATCCTGCATCAAGGGAATGAGTTCACGGGCGACAAAGGGAAAGGTGACGAAGATGGTGGCGAGGACAATGCCCGGCACCGCAAACAGCACTTCGATGCCGTGGGACTTTAGCCACGGGCCCAGCAGGCTGCCGCCACCGAACAGCAGCACATAAACGAGGCCCGAGATCACGGGCGACACGGAGAATGGCAGGTCGATCAGCGTGATGAGGAAGGCCTTACCCTTGAACTCAAACTTGGCGATAGCCCAGGAGGCGCAGATGCCAAAGACGACATTGAGCGGCACTGCAATCGCCGCAACCAGCAGGGTCAAGCGGATCGCAGCCTGCGCGTCCGGGCTGCTTAGCCCCGCGAGGTAGGGGCCAAACCCGGCCCGGAACGCTTCCGAAAACACTGCCACCAGCGGCAACAGCAAAAACAGCGCCATGAACAGGACGCTGATGACGATCAGCGCGAGCCGGACCCCGATGCTTTCTGAAATGGGGGAGTGTCGGCTAATTGCCATAGCCATACCTCGCTCGGCTCCAGGCTTGGATCAGGTTGATGGCAAAGAGGAGGGCAAAGGAGATCAGCAGCATCACGGTCGCGATCACGGCGGCGCCGGTATAGTTGAACTCTTCCAGCCGAATGACGATCAGCAGCGGCGCAATTTCCGAAACAAAAGGAATGTTACCGGCAATGAAGATCACGGAGCCATATTCCCCTACCGCTCGGGCGAATGCCAACGCAAACCCAGTGAGGATGGCCGGCGTCAAGCTCGGCAGCACGACGCGCGTGATGGTCTGAAAGCGATTAGCCCCCAGGGTGGCACTCACCTCTTCTACTTCGCGGCTGACCTCCTCAAGGATGGGCTGGATGGTACGCACCACGAAAGGCAAGCCGATGAAGATCATCGCAATGATGATGCCCGTCGGCGTATAGGCGACCCGAATGCCCAGCGGCGTGAGCAAGGCGCCAACAAAGCCGTTCGGCGCGTAGATCGCCGTCAGGGCCACCCCAGCCACCGCCGTTGGGAGGGCAAAGGGCAGGTCAACCATTGCGTCGAGGAGCCGCCGACCCGGGAAGCGATAGCGTACCAGGACCCAGGCAATCAGCGTGCCGAAGATCACATTCACTACCGCGGCAAACAGCGCGGTCAAAAAGCTGACCCGCAGTGCTCCCACCACCCGCGGATCAACCGCTGCGGCCCAGAACACGCCGAGCCCCTGCCCGGTGGAGCGCAAAACGAGAAAGACCAGCGGCACGAGGATTATCAAGGAGAAATAGGTCAGCGTGAAACCGAGGGTCAGGCCAAACCCGGGGATTACGCTGGACTGACGGAAGCGCCAGCGGGCGCGCACCGGTGTCGTTGCCGTCAGCGTACTCAACAAGGAGCCCCGCCACTGGTAGCGGGATCACGCTGGCTAACGCCGCTGGCGTTTATCGGAAAATCGATACTCATCTCGCGCCCCCGTGCCGTTGCGCGGAAAACCTAGCGGGTCGGTCGGGATTAACAAGCCTTTACCTGCCGCATTGCAGGAGCGTCTGGAAAAATAATACTCGCGGGGGCCGCCCCGGCAGCACGCGGCGACCTTGACCTCCTCGGGCAGCACGGCCGCACTAAATTTCTTCGCGCTGCAGCGGACCCATAGTGGTGATGTCCTCACCCCGCCGCATGGCGATGTTCATGCGGAAGCTGTTCCCGACCCGCTCGGAGCGTTCGATGAAGACTGCAGCGATCTCAGCGGGGCAGATCCGCACAACCGTTTGCCGAAACAACCGCAGCCAGCGCTGGAAGTGCACGTCGGAAAGCTCGGGAATGGCGATGTGCTTGGGCAGCGGCCGTCCGCCATAGCGCCCCGTGCCCAACAGCATGGACGACCAGAAATCCGCGATGAGTTCGAGGTGCCGCGGCCAGTGGTCCTCGGGGATGAGGCGGTTGAAGACCGGCCCGATCAACGGGTCGGATCGGGCATCGGCATAAAATGCGTTCACCACGCGTCGGATCAGTGCCTCGTCCAGTCCCACCGGCATGTCCCAGCCGATGCGGGACAGCCTGGCGCTTGCGGGAAACTCTGTATCAGACATCGCGTAACGCCGGGCGAATGGAATAGGAGCAGCGCCGGCCGCCCGAGACGATGTGCTCGGTTCGCTCCACTTGAGCACCCTCCCCTAGCACATGGCGGAACACATCGAGCTCGGCCCGGCAAAAACCCTGGCAGGCCGTGGCGGCGGCGCAAATCGGGCAATGGTTTTCCATCAGCAACAGACCGCCGTCCTCCTCCTGGCGCCACTCCGCCATGTAACCTTCATCCGAACGGAGCCGGGCCAAGGTGGCAACTTTCTCGCTGAGGTTTGCCTTGTCAAGCATAGCCTCGTGGTAGGCTGCGGTTGTCGCCATCTCCCGGCCCGAGATCACGGTGTCGAGTGCCGCCTCACCCAACTGGCTGCGGATCAATTCAAGCAATTGCACCGTCAGCGCCGCATGCGTGTCGGGAAACCGTGCCATGGCTTGGGAAGTGAGGCTCCAGTTTTGGCCAGGCCGACCCACACCCTTGGGCTCGCTGGTGGCGCTGACCAGACCCTGGTTTGCCAGCTTGAGCAATTGTTGGCGAGCCGCTTCTGCACTGGTGCCAAGCAGGGCACCCAAAGCTGCGGTGCTCAGCGAGCCATGCATCTTTATAGCCATGAGCAGCCGCTCCCCTGGGCTGCGAGGGGACCACTGGTGGTCTTGCATGTCGTGGCTTGACATCGAGGGCGAGCGGGTTTTCAAAGGAACTACTTGGAAAATACCCGGAACCAGCGCTTAGATCAAGCTCGCTCCGGAATCGGCAGCCCGCCAAAGCGGCTCACGCCGATCCAGCAGATGGAACCGGCGCGTGTGCGCGAGGATTGCAGTAGGACGGACGACGGCAAATGGTGGACGGCTGGATGGCTGACTTTGACTATCCCGACGCCTTGCGTCTCCGCGCCCCCCGTCGCCCCACAGTCGGCGATGCCGAGTTCCGCGCCGCCATGGCCGCGATGGCATCCACGGTCCATGTGGTGACAGCACGGCGCGGCGAGGAACGCGTCGGACGCACAGCAACCTCCATGCTGTCACTGTCGGCGGCGCCGCCTTCGATCCTGGTGTCCATCGACATGGTGAGCCGGCTGGCCGATGTGATCGCCAAGACCGGTGGGTTCTCCCTTGCCATGCTGGCCGATGATCAAAGCGAGATCGGCAATGCTTTTGCGGGCCGGATGGACCCGCTGGATCGCTTCGCCTCTGGACAATGGGGAAGCTGGCCTTCTGGCAACCCTATGCTGCTGGGCGCCGTCACTGCCATCGACTGCGAAGTGATCGGCGCCATTGAGACGGGTACCCATGTACTGTTTGCGGGTGCGATCATTGAGGCGGAAACGACCACCACGCGCTCGCCTTTGCTTTGGCAGCGGCATCACTACCATTCGTTAACAAGACACCAATAAGCGTTGCATGCAGGGTATGGCTCGGCAACTGCCAGGCGCCGCCTGCATTTCCCTTTCACCCAGGGAGGTCCCCCTTGCCCCGCTTCTTTTTTCACTACCGCACCGATGACCGGTTGATCCGTGACCTTGATGGCAGCGAACACCCCGATCTTGATGCTGCCGAATTGCGGGCCGGCGAAATCGGCCGCGCCATTGTCGAGCGGCTGGCCGCCGAGGATGAAGACGCCGAGTTGCGCGGCTCGATCGAGATCACCGATGCCGCCGGCGCGGAGTTGCTTTATGTCGTGTTCTGGGCGGGACCGCCCCTTGCCCCCGGCGGCACGCCGTTCTATCCCACCACACTGCATTAACATCTCCGCCTTAGGCGAAAGTCTGCCTTTGCCAGCCTCACGGAGGTTGCGACACTTGCAGCAAGCCCTACCAACCGCGAGTGCGCCAATGACCCAGACGCTTAAGCAGTGGCTTGCCACTGCCACCTCCAGCCCGGAACTCGCATGGGTTGTCGATACCGTGGCTGGAGCTTGTGCCGAGATCGCCGCAGTGCTGCGCCTGGCGCCGCTCGCGGGACAAACGGGCCTTGCGGGGGCCACCAATGTCCAGGGCGAGGCGCAAAAGCAGTTGGACGTAATCTCCAACGACATATTTGTCAGGCACTTGCGGGCAAATGCGGCTGTTTCGATTCTAGTGTCCGAAGAGTTGGATGAAGCGCTTCACCTGAACGATGAGGGCGGGTTTATGGTCGCCTGCGATCCACTGGATGGCTCGTCCAATCTGGATGTGAACGTCACCGTGGGCACCATTTTCTCCATCCTGGCCGTTGACCCCAAGGCTCCTGACCTGCTGCAACCCGGCACGCGTCAGCTTGCAGCGGGCTATGCCGCTTATGGTCCGGCGACCAGCCTCGTCTTGAGCTTTGGAGATAAGGTGGCGACCTTCGCCATTGACGCAAGCGGGCAGTTTGCCCTGGTTGAGGACGGGGTGTCCGTACCCTCAGCGTCAGCAGAATACGCCATCAATACGGCCCGTGCCCGCTTCTGGGACCAGGCCACCAGCGCTTATGTTGCCGAGAACGTCGCGGGCGAAACGGGTGTCGCGGGCAAGCGCTACAACATGCGCTGGATCGGCTCCATGGTCGCCGACATCCACCGCATCCTGATGCGCGGCGGCATTTTCCTCTACCCGCTCGATAGTGAAACTGCGAGCAAGGGCGGTCGCCTGCGCCTGCTCTATGAAGCCAACCCCATGGCGTTTCTTGTCGAGGCTGCGGGGGGACGCGCCACCACCGGACCCCAGCGGATCCTTGAGGTCCAGCCCACCTCCATCCATCAGCGCGTACCAGTGATCCTGGGGTCGGCCGAGGAAGTGGCGCGCGTTGAGGCGCATTACCAAAGGCTATAGAACTGGGTTTACGAGCGCGGGTGCGGCTCCTTATACATTCCCCAGAGGAGCCGGCCTCTGTGCGTCGGCTGGGGGAGCCAAATGAGCGAGACGCATCCGATTTTGCCACCGAGCAACAGAAGCCTTTGGAGCAACCGCCCATTCCATCGGCAGTGGTTGATGCGGCAGGCCAATGACCTTTTCGACTTTTTTGAAGGTGCCTCGATCAACGCCGCGGGCGGGTTCTTTGAACTAGATGACAATGGTCACCCGCTCAATGCCGACAACCCGGTGCGGGCAATCCACACCACCGCCCGCATGGTGCACTGCTTTGCGCTTGGGAGCTTGCTGGGCCGGCCGGGGTCGGACGAGATCGTTGACCACGGAATGCGCTATCTTTGGGAGCGGCACCGCGACAGCACGCATGGCGGCTATAGCTGGTCGCTCGACAATGACGGGCTCAAGGACAGCAGCAAGCAGGCCTATGGCCACGCCTTTGTGCTGCTGGCCGCATCGAGCGCCAAGCTCGCCGGCCACCCCCTTGCCGACCTCATGCTGGCTGACGTCACCGAAATCATCAACCGCCAATTCTGGGACGCTGAGGTCGGGGCGGTGCGAGATGAGTTCGGCGCTGACTGGTCCGCGATCAGCACCTATCGCGGCCAGAACTCCAACATGCACATGACCGAAGCGCTGATGGCCGCCTTTGAGGCCACTGGCGACCGCGCTTACCTGAACAAAGCCGAACGGATTGCCGAACTCATCATCGGCAAGCATGCCAGCGCACTCGATTACCGGGTGGCAGAGCACTTCACGCAGGACTGGGTGTTAGACAGGGATTACCTCGGCTCGGAGATGTTCCGGCCCTCCGGCACCACGCCCGGACATTGGATGGAGTGGTCGCGGCTGCTGCTCCAGCTTTGGGTTCTAAGCGACAAGCGCAACTCATGGATGACCGAAGCGGCGCGCAGTCTCTTCCGCCAGGCCATCGAGCTGGGCTGGGACAAGCAGCATGGCGGTTTCTATTACACGCTGGACTGGAACAACCAGCCAGCGATGCGCGAGAAGCTCTGGTGGCCGGTAAGCGAGGCGATCGGTGCGGCGGCGTTCCTCTCTCATTACGATCGGGACCTCTATTTCCAGCACTGGTATCGCCGGTTCTGGGACTTTGCGGCCAATCACATGATCGACCATGAGCGTGGCGGCTGGCATTCGGAACTGACGGAGGACTTGCAGCCCACATCGCGCCTGTTCGTGGGTAAGCCTGATATCTACCATGCCCTGCAAGCCTGCCTTATTCCGCTTTATCCAGCGATCGGTTCGCTCTCGCATGCGATCATCCAGACCGACGATACCGCCGCCTTGACCTAGGTAATCGGGACCTGCCCTGCCACGTTTTGCGCGCTTCAAGCGTTAAGGGCAAAACGGAGAAAGCACATGACGCAGGATCTTTCGGGCAAGGTGGCGCTGGTGACTGGTGCCGGTTCGGGTATTGGCAAGGCCGCAGCGCTGACGCTCGCCCAAGCGGGCGCCAGCGTGGTGGTGATGAGCCGCACGGCCAAGGAGGTTGAAAAAACCGCCGAGGAGATCAAGCAGGCCGGCGGCACAGCCACGGCCATGACCGCCGACACCTCTGACGATGTGGCGATGGCAGAGCTGTTCAGCCAGTTGGTGCAGGAGCATGGGCGCCTCGACATCGTGGTGGCCAATGCAGGCGTGAACGGGGTTTGGGCCCCGATAGCCGAGCTGCAGCCGGCGGAATGGGACAAGACCATCGCCATCAATCTGCGCGGCACTTACCTGACCATCCATTATGCGGTGCCGCACCTGATCAAGGCGGGCGGCGGATCGATCGTCGTGATCTCCTCGATCAATGGGACGCGCACCTTCACCAATCCCGGCGCCACCGCCTATTCCGTGACTAAGGCAGGGCAAGTCGCCATGGTGCAGCAACTGGCTGTAGAACTCGGGCAGCATCGCATCCGCATCAACGCGATCTGCCCGGGTGCCATAGAATCCGAAATTTCGGACAATACCGAAAAACGCAACAGCGAAGCGGCCGAAGTACCGGCTGAGTTTCCTGAGGGCGACATCCCCCTGACCGGCGGTGAACCCGGCGAAGCAGAGGACGTGGCCAACGCCATTCTGTTCTTTGCATCCGAGCAGTCGCGCCATATCACCGGCACGCCGCTCTGGATTGACGGGGCGCAAAGTCTGATCCGATAATTCGAGCTAAATCATAGTAATTAAAGGGGCGTGATCTTTGATCTTGCCCCTATTACATTGCCACTGGCGCCATAACGCCCTTGCGCACTATAAAGGTGCTGCTTAGCCGGACGGCTAACAGCCATGCGAGGCCTTCTTAACTGGTTTGCGTCCTTCTGTCGCAATCACACTTGCTTTGCTGCTCCTCCCCCCTATATAGCTCCAGCATATATCGGACCTGAATAGGTCTGCTGGAGCCTTCCATGAACGTCAGAACCTTGTGCCTTTCGATCCTCTATGAGGGCGAAGCGACCGGATACGAGATCCGCCGCCGATGTGTGGAGGGTGAATGTTCCTATTTTATCGAAGCCAGCTTCGGCTCGATCTATCCCGCGCTGGCCAAGCTTGAAGAAGAAGGGCTCGTCACCAGCCGCACCGAGCAGCAAGAAGGCAAGCCGGCCAAGAAGGTCTATGCCATCACAATCGAAGGCCGCCATGCATTTGCCAAGGAGTTGGCAGAACCTCTCGGCGAAGATGTGCTGCGCAGCCCTTTTCTGCTGTTTGCCCGCTACGCCCATCTGATGCCGGCAGACCTTGTGGAGCAGCGCGGCTCTGAGTATCTGCAGCGCACCCTGGACTGCCGAAGCGGCATGGAAACTGCTGCTACCGAGCGCGAGATGAGCGCAGCCGATTGCTGGGTGGTCGGCTTTGGCCGGGCCATCATGGAAGCTTCGGAAAAGTATTTGCGTGCGCATATGCACGAGTTGATCGGCTTGGCGAAGACCGAGCGAAACAAAGACGCGGCTGAGTAAGGGGCTAAGTACGATGCGTGCATTCTTTTCCTTTGGGTTGGCCTTCGCCATTCTGCTGCTGGCCGGTGGCTGGCTGGCGACCGGTACTCTGGTGCAGGGCGGGCAAGGCCCGGGCAATGGCGTGCAGCCAATCGTTGCCGTCATCGAGGGCGAAGACCACGGTCCGATCCACACTGCTCTGGCCGAGGCTGGCGTCTTGGCGGAGCATCACGAGGCCGAGGTCGATCCCAAACTCACCATTGCACAACGTACCGAGGCGGTAACTGGCGCCAACGCGCCGGTTCAATCCGTACGTACGCAGACCTTCACGGCACAACCGATGACCATCCAAGTGCCGGTGCGCGGGCGCACCCAGGCCAAGTCCACGGTTGCTGCCGTCGCGGAAACAACCGGCACAGTGGATGTGGTGCATGTAACCAAGGGCGAGCGCGTCGAAGCTGGCGAGCTGCTGTGCACGCTCGATCAGGGCACGCGCGCCGCGGCCGTCGCTCAGGCCGAAGCCAGCTTGGCGCAAGCCGAGGCAGCACTGGCGCAAGCCGAACTCAATTATGCGACCAATGCCGACCTGCGTAAGCGCGGCCTTGCCGCCACAAACACGGCCAATGAAGCCGAAGTGGCCTTGGCCCAGGCTCGTGCGGGAGTGTCCCAGGCTCAGGCGGGCATTGACAATGCCCGCGAAGAACTGGCCCGGACCGAGATCAAGGCCAAGGTTGCCGGCTTGGTTCAGGACCCCGTCGCTGTTGCCGGTTCCATGCTGAGTGCCGGCTCGCCTTGCGCAACCATCGTGCAGCTCAACCCTATCGTGTTCAGCGGCTCGGTGGCAGAAGGCGACATTGCCAGGGCCAAGACCGGTCTCGATGCAACGGTGACGACCGTCACCGGTGACACGGTGGAAGGCAAGGTCAGTTACATTTCTTCAGTGGCTGACGACGCCACCCGCTCGTTCCAAGCGGAGATCGAGATCCCCAACGAAGACTTCGCCATTCGCGACGGCATCACCGCACGCGCAATCGTCAACGTCGGAACGGTTCCGGGGCACCTGCTGCCACAATCTGTCCTGACGCTGGGTGATGATGGAGTATTGGGCGTGCGCACAGTGGAGGACGGCAAGGTGGCCTTTTATCCCGTCACTGTGGTCAGCGACACCCGCGACGGTGCCTGGGTGAGCGGCCTGCCGGAAACGGCAGAGGTGATCACTGTAGGCCAGGAAAGCGTAACCACCGGCGACCAGGTGCAGGCGACTCCCGCCGACACTGCAAGCGCTGAAGCGACGGCCAGTTAAGGAGCGCATCCATGCTCGACTTCATCGAACGCATTCTGCGGATGCCCCGCGTCGTCCTCACGATCATGGTGCTCGTGCTCGGCGCGGGTTCGGTGGCCTATGTCTCCATGCCCAAGGAAAGCTTCCCGGCTATCGAGATTCCCTATCTGTATGTGTCGATCACGCAGACTGGTGTGTCGCCGGCTGACGCCGAAAATCTTCTGGCCAAGCCGGCAGAAGAAGAACTGGCGACCCTGACCGGGCTTGAAAACATCACCACAACCTCGACAACCGGGCACGCCTCCGTGCTGCTCGAGTTCGACATCAACACCGACAAGGACCAGGCCCTCGCCGATACGCGCGCCCGGATGGATGCCGTGCGCGCCAAGCTGCCAAGCGAAGCCGACGATCCCACCGTCACCGAGATCGATTTCATCGGCCCCATCATGTCGGTGGCTATCTATGGCAGCGCCCCCGACAAGGAGATGATCCGCCGCGCCGAGGAACTGCAAGACGCGCTCGAGGCGCTTGGCGACGTGCGCGAAGTGACCCTGTCAGGCGCACGCGACGAGCAGCTCGAAATCCGCATCGACCAGACCCGGCTTGAAGCCTATGGCCTCACCGCTGGCCAATTGCTGGATTCGCTGGCGCGCAACAACATGGTGGTGCCTGGCGGTACCTATAATTCCGGCCAAGGCGCCTTCAACATCGAAGTGCCCGGGCTGATCACCACGGCACAGGACGTATATGACCTGCCGCTCAAGACCGACGGCAATACCGTGGTCACCTTCGGGGACGTGGCGACCATCACCCGGTCGCTGGCTGACGCCACCGAATATACCCAGGTGAACGGCTCTCCAGCCCTGATCCTGAGTGTCGCCAAAAAGACCGGCACTAACATCATCGACGTATCCAATCAGGTGCGCGAAACAACCAAGAATGTTGCGGCCAACTGGTCGGGCGGTGTTGGCTACAGCTTCTTCCTCGATCAGGCGGAAACCACCACCAACCTATTCCGCTCCCTGGAAGCGGCCGTGCTCACGGCCGTGGCGCTGGTGCTGATCACCTGTATCGCGACGCTGGGCCTGCGCCCTGCCCTCATGATCGGGTTGTCGATTCCGCTCTCGTTCATGATGGCGTTCCTCGTGGCCGAAATGCTGGGCATGACCATCAACATGATGGTGATGTTCGGTCTCGTGATCGCGGTGGGCGTTCTGGTGGACGACCCCGTGGTGGTCGTTGAATATGCCGAGCGAAAACTGATGGAGGGCGTTCCCAAGAAGGAAGCCTTCATCATGGCGATGCGCAAGATGTTCGTGCCGGTGGTAGGCGCTACCGCCACGACCCTGGGCGCCTTTATCCCGCTCCTGTTCTGGCCGGGCATTATCGGCAAGTTCATGAGTTACCTGCCCACGATCGTGATCATCGTGATGGTCGCGTCCTTCATCTCGGCGCTGATCTTCATGCCGGTGATTGGCTCGGTGATCGCCTCGACCCATGTGGACGAGAAGGAAAAGGCCAAGGCCGACCTGGTGATGTATCCCGAGAAGTTCGACGCCAAGAAGGTAAGCGGCGTTACGGGCGTTTATGTGCGGCTGATGGAAAAGCTGATGCACTGGCCGATCCCGACCTTGGCTGTTGGGTTCGGCATCATCGTCGGCATCTTTATCTTGTATAGCAACAACCCCACGGGAACTGAGGCTTTCCCGGCATCGGAGCCTGAGTATGCCACTGTGGCGGTGGTCGGCCAGGGCAACTACAGCCCCGAAGAAGTACGCGACATGCTGGTCGAGGTGCAGGACGAAATCCTGCATGTTCAAGGCATCCAGGACGTCATCATGCAGTTCGGCGATACCGGCGCCGCGGGCACGATGCCGCCCAATACCCTGGGCAACTTCCAGCTGCAGCTGACTGATTGGAGCGAGCGGGTCCCCGCCGAGCAGATCTTTGGCGACATTCGCCAGCGCGTGAGCTCCATTGCCGGGCTTGACGTACAGGTGCTGCCGCTCGAGAACGGCCCGCCGGCGGGCAAGGACATCAATATGCGGGTGGAAAGCACCAACTATGATGACCTGCTACCCGTGGTCACTGCCATCAGCAACGAGCTGGCCAGCTGGCCCGAAACCGTTGACCTGGAGGACGGTCGGCCCTCCCGCGGTATCGACTGGCAGATCACCATCGACCGCGTGGAAGCGGGGCGTTACGGGATCGGCGTGCGCGAGCTGTCCCCCTATGTTCAGCTGATCACCTCCGGCGTAAAGCTGGGCACCTATCGTGACGCGGAAACCGGCGACGAGCTCGATATCCGCGTTCGCCTGCCCGAGGACGAGCGCACCTTCGATGCCTTGGAAAGCATGCGTATTGCTACAGCCCAAGGCCTGATCCCGGTGTCGAACTTCATCGACCGTCAGCCGGTGCCTAAGGTCGCCAATATCGAACGGCGCAACCAGGTCTACGTGATGAACGTGGCCGCAGGTCTTAACAACCTTCCCGAAGGCGTTTTTCCGGCGGACAAGGTGGCTGAACTGCAGGCCTGGATCGGCGAGCAGAACTTTCCTGAAACCGTCAATGTGGCATTTGGCGGGGCTGAAGAGCAGATGGGCGACGCAAACGCCTTCATTGTGCAGGCGATGGGTATGGCCATGGCCATCATCTTCTTCGTGCTGCTGCTCGAGTATAACAGCTTCTACCAGGTGTTGGTGACCCTCTCGACAGTCGCCATGTCGGTCGCGGGCGTGCTTTTGGGCATGCTGGCGACGGGAATGACCTTCTCGGCGATCATGACCGGCCTGGGGATTGTGGCCTTGGCAGGCATTGTGGTGAAGAACGGCATCGTGTTGATCGACACCTATAATGACTACCACCGGCATCAAGGTGTCGAGGCGGTCAGGGCTATGTTGCTGACTGTGGGCCAGCGCGTTCGCCCGGTGCTTCTCACCGCGTTCCTCACAGCCTTGGGCGTGATCCCGATGTGGGCGAATGTGGAGTTCGACTTCATCCGCCGTGAGATCGTGATCGGGGGCCTAGCCGGCTCGTGGTTCATCCACCTTTCGGCGGCCCTGGTGTCGGGCCTGTTCTTCTCAACGCTGCTGACCCTGATCATGGTGCCGGTGATGATCACCGCCCCCAGCGTGATCAAGCAGCAGATGGGCTCTATCTTCTCCCGGTTCGGCCGCCGCAAGACCGCCCTGGCGGTGCCAGCAGGGTTCGACGGCATGGCCGTGGAAGTCCCAGAGGAAGCCGATGGCGCCCGCCGCTACATCGTCTCCAAGGACGCTGGCCTCAAGGAAGATGGCGCCAACGGCCCGCGCGTCGACCGACGGGACGCAGCCGAATAGCCCCGGCTCTGAGAAACACAAAAAGGCCCGCAGCGATGCGGGCCTTTTCTTTGTTAGGACGAAAAGCTTGGTGCCGAAGCTGGGACGACCCCTGCCCTATTCCGCCGCCGGCGCCACAGTCTTGACAAAACCATCGGGGTCGTTGGCGGTCTGCCGCAGCTTTTCTTCGGCCTCGGTGGCTTCGCGCTGGCGGTTCCACATCTGCGCGTAAAGGCCACCTTGCGCCAGCAGATCGCGATGATTGCCGCGCTCGGCGACGGTGCCACTGCGCAGCACGAGGATTTCGTCCGCATTGATAACGGTGGAAAGCCGGTGGGCGATCACGACCGTGGTGCGATTGGCCGAAACAATGTCCAGTGCCGACTGGATGTCGCGCTCGGTCTTGGTGTCGAGGGCCGAGGTCGCTTCATCGAGGATCAGGATCGGTGGCGCCTTCAGGATGGTGCGGGCGATCGCCACGCGCTGCTTCTCGCCGCCCGACAGCTTGAGGCCACGCTCGCCAACGGGCGTGTCATAGCCCTTGGGCAGCGTTTCGATGAATGGCCCGACCTGGGCCATTGCGGCGGCCTTGCGGACCTCTTCATGGCTGGCGCCGGGGCGGCCATATTCGATGTTGTAACCAATGGTGTCGTTGAACAGCACCGTATCCTGCGGCACCATGCCAATGGCCGCTCGGAGACTATCCTGCGTGATGTCGCGTAGGTCCTGCCCATCGATGGTAATGGCGCCGCCCGTCACGTCATAGAAGCGATACAGCAGCCGTGAAATGGTCGACTTGCCGGCGCCGGTCGGCCCAACGATGGCGACGGTCTTGCCGGCCGGAACCTCAAAGCTCACATCCTTGAGGATCGGCCGGTCGGGATCATAATGAAAGCTGACGTGATCGAAGCGAATGACCGGGCCCGTCACCACCAGCGGCTTGGCATTGGGCTTGTCGACGATTTCGGCGGGCTGCTCGAGAAGTTTGAACATCTCCTCGATATCGGTCAGGCCCTGCCGCAACTCTCGATACACAAAGCCGATGAAATTGAGCGGCCGATAGATCTGCATCAGGAAAGTGTTGAGCAGGACAAAGTCACCCAAAGTCAGGGTGCCGTTCATCACCCCGTTCACGGCCATGACGCTGATGATGATGAAGCCGGCATAAAAGATCACCGCCTGGCCGAAGTTGAGCACGCCAAGCGAGGTCCAAATCCGGATCGCTGAGCGCTCGTAACCGGCCATGGCGCGGTCGTAGCGTTCGGCCTCCATCTTCTCATTGCCGAAATACTTCACTGTTTCGAAGTTCAGCATGCTGTCGATGGCCTTGGAATTGGCATCGGTGTCGCTGTTGTTCATGTCCCGGCGAATGGCGATACGCCAGTTGGACGCCTTGATGGTGAAGTAGAGATAGCCCCAGATAGTCACCACGAGGATGCCGAGATAGCTGACGCCGAACATGTAGACAAAGATCACCGCGGTGATCACGAACTCCACCAGAGTCGGCACGATATTGAGCATGGTGAAGCGCACGATGGCTTCGATGCCCTTGGTGCCGCGCTCGATCACCCGGCTCAAGCCGCCCGTGCGGCGAGCTAGGTGGAAACGGAGCGAGAGTTGATGCACGTGATTGAAGGTGCGGTAGGCCAGTTTACGCACGGCATTCTGGCCAACGCTGGCGAACAGCACGTCGCGCAATTGCTGGAAGCCAGCATCGATGATGTTGCCGAGACCATAGGCGATCACCAGCACAATTGGGACAGCCAGGCCCATGACCAAGGTGTTGTTCGGCTGGGAGCCGTCAAGGCTGTCGACAATACCTTTATAGGCGAAGGGAATAAGCGTCGTTGCGACCTTGGACAGCAGCAAAGCCGCAATCGCCAGCACCACCCGCAGCCGCAAATCAGGCCGATCCGCTGGCCACATATAGGTCCACAGATTGCGCACTGTGGCGAACACAGAACCCTCGTCCGCGTTTACGGACGATTTTGCCTTCCGGCTTTGATCAACTGACATCAGACTGGTTCCGTTTTCCGGATAGCTGGGACCACGGGCGCAAGACCCTCCAGCATGCTTGCATAAGCGCTTCCAAGCGCCTGCAGGCGATCATGCTGCACCACATAGCAGTTCCGGGTGCCACGTGGCTTGCGTTCGATCAGCCCGGCATCAAGCAATACCTTGATGTGCTGGGAGACGGTGGACTGTGCCAGCGGCAAGGATTCTGTGACATCGGCGCAGCAGCATTCCCGCTGCTGCTCCCGTGCCAGGATACGCAATATGCTGAGGCGGACCGGATGGCCGAGCGCCCGCATGATGGTCGCGAAATCGTCGTCTTGCATGAAGGCCACTTCTTTGATCGTCAACAAGCGATAGAAGATGGTGTGCTACGGCGCAAGGGCAATTGCCTGCGGCTTACCGAGCAGAAGCGGCCCTGTCCGCTACTGCTCCCCGGCGGGCAGATCAAACACCTGGCCTGGATAGATCCGGTTGGGATCGCGAATCTGACCATTATTGGCCTGGTAGATCGTCGTGTACTTGATCCCGGCACCGTAGACGCGCCGCGCGATGGTCCAAAGGTTATCACCGCGCCGGATTATGGCCTTGCCAGAGGCAAAACGCTGCTCTTCGGCATTGCCGACCTGGACCCCAACCATAGTTGGCACCTCGTCTGGTGCGGCCGGGCCGGGCGCCACCTTCGAAGGCCGGGGAGAGGCAGCGACGGCCGGAGCGGATACGGGCGTCTCCACCGTTGGGGACGCAGCAGAAGGCGCCGCAGGGTTGGCCGCCGACACCTGGTCAGCCATTGGCTTTGTCGCCAGAGTGGTATCGGGGCGTACCGCCGCATCTGCGGGACCTGATTCCGCCGCGCTTCTTGCTGAGGCAACGGAGCCAGCCGCGGTCGGAGCCTCAGCCGCCGCCGGTTGAGGGTTTACAGCGGCAGCACTTGATGAAGCGGTTGTGGGGGGCCGCTCACTGGCAGGAGGGTTGGCGACCTGCGGGGCCGAGGAGCCTGCTTCTGCTACCGGCCCAGGCTGCTGCGTATTGACGGGTGCCTGTTGTCCTGTTGCGCCCGCTGAAGGTGTTGGCGCTGCGGCCGGGCGTGCTGACGACGAAAGAGGCGCCTGGGCTACTGCCGCCGGCGCGTCGGCGGTGGGGACCTCGAGAACGAAATTCACTTCTGCTCGGGCCGAAACACTCGCATCGGCGGGGTCGAGGAGATCAACGCGAATGCGTTGATTGGGCTTGGTCAGTACATTGCCGCCCTCCACCAACCAGCGGCCGTCCGAAACTATGGCGTCGGCAATGAAGACGTCATCAACATAAAGCCGCACCGTGCCACCCTCCGGGCCAGCGCCGGCGAAAAATGCCCGCTCCCCTTCGACTTCGATGGCATCAATGCTTGGCTGCGTTGGTGCAGAAAGGGATGACGGTTCCTCGCCCGGCTGAACAGATGGAACGGAGGGCGTTGCCGCCACAAATGCCTCTGGCGCAGCGGCCCCAAATGGTGCTGTCGACCCCGGGACGGCGGCGACATGTGGGTTAGCTGGCGCCTGCGCAGCGAAGGGTACCGCCGTCGGAACCGTTGCTCCCGGCGAACCGGGATCCGTGCTCCCACTCGGCAATGGCGGGGCTCCAGCAAGTCGGTCTGAGTTTTGCGCCGGAGCCGCCACGGACTTGGGCTGAGCCGGCAGTTGGGCGGTGGGTTCTTGTTCTGGAGCGGCAGCGATCTCGACAGGCGGTGCGGTCGTGCTCGCACCAATGGGCAAGGTGCCGGGCGTGGCAGCGGTCGCGGCTTGAGCTTCCGGCTGAGCATCGGCCGGCGCAGCTTGAGCTTCTGCCCGAGAGACGGCGGCAGATGGACTGGATGATGTCGCCGCGGCAGGCGTTTCCGGAGTGGCGGCCGCCGGCTCTGTCACGGACTGGGCCGCAGCGGTTGTAGTCTCGGCGCCCGCAATGGGGCGTTCAAGGCCCTGCAATACTTCGCTAGCTTGACCTGGTGTACTGGCTACGACCAAGGGCTCAGCCGTGCGGGCCTCGTCAATGACAACCACAAAGGACTGGCCCGACTGCCCCTTCTCGCCAACTTCGGCGAGGGTGAGCTCAGTTCCGCCTGGAGGCAGCGGCGCTTCAGGCACCAGCACCCAATCGCCGCTTGCCTCAACGTTGGTCCGGCCAATCGACGCGCCATCGGAAAACACTTCAACTTCGCTGCCAGGCTTGCCGCTGCCAGCGATCACCACCGAACCATCGGGCTCCGCGCGAAGCAAACCAAAGTTCGCGGCAACCACGCTGTCGGCCGGGGCCGGGGGCGTTTGGCTAGACGCATTAGGTTCTGCTAACGTCTCTGTTGCTGGAGTGGACTGAGCCGGAGCGAGCGCGACCGCCTCCGTGGCAGACGCGGGGGCGGAAACATCGGTGGCGGCCACGGCTGGGGCAGGCAGAATGCCGGCATCGCTCATCTTGCCGCGAAGACAATGGCCCATTCCATCGCTGCTGTTGAAACAAGCAACCAGCGAGGGCCCCGAAAGGACACCGACAACAACTACGAGCGTGAGCGCAGCGGCGCCAATGGTGAGCGCGAGTGGCTTGTTCGGGACGGGGTCGGCCAGTTTGTCCTCCAGGACGATTGGAGCTGCGCCGCTCTATGGGCAGCCCGGTTAGGCAGTCTTGACGGCCTTGGCGGCTGTGGCCTCAGTTTTCAAGAGCTTATAGGTAATAGATTCATACAACGCTTCAAAAGAAGCATCAATGATATTGGGCGACACGCCAATAGTGTGCCACCGTTCGCCCGTGCCATCGCGGCTTTCCACCAGCACACGGGTGACCGCGCCCGTGCCCCCGTCCAGAATACGAACCTTGAAATCAACGAGCACCAAGTCCTCGATCCGGCTGGAGAATTTGCCAAGATCCTTGCGCAGGGCGAGGTCAAGCGCGTTGACAGGGCCATTGCCCTCGGCCACCGACATCAACAATTCGCCATCGACCCGGATCTTGACCACCGCTTCGGTGACCGTGACCTCTTCGCCCTGCGCATTATGGCGCCGCTCGACACTGGCGCGATAGTTTTCGACAGCAAAGAAGTTGGGCAAGGTGCCCAATACTTCTCGCGCCAGCACGGCAAAGGATGCATCGGCGCCGTCATAGGAATAACCACGCGCCTCGCGTTCCTTGACGGTGGCCAATAGCCGCTCGAGGCGCGGGTCATCCTTGGAGATGGCGATGCCGTGACGGGCAAGCGCCGTCAGCAGATTGGAGCGGCCCGCCTGCTGGCTCACCATGATCGAGCGCTCATTGCCCACACTCTCGGGTGGAACGTGCTCGTAGCTGGAAAAGTCCTTGGCGAGCGCCGAAGCGTGAATGCCGGCCTTGGTTGCAAAGGCGGAGGCGCCGACATAGGGCGCCTGCCGGGCCGGTGCGCGGTTGAGCCGATCATCGAACGCCCGGGAAAGCTGAGTCAGGCGCTCAAGGCGGCCCGCATCGATGCCCGTTGCGAACCGCTCCGCGTAATGGGACTTCAGTAAGAGCGTAGGGATGATGGTGACGAGATTGGCGTTGCCACAGCGCTCCCCGATGCCGTTGAGCGTGCCCTGGATTTGGCGAACGCCCGCTTCCACGGCGGCTAATGTGTTCGCCACGGCCTGGCCGGTATCGTCATGGGCGTGGATGCCGAGCTTGTCGCCTGGGGCCACCCCAAGAACCGCTGTAACAATCTCGCGGATTTCGGCGGGCATGGTGCCGCCATTGGTGTCGCACAGCACTACCCACCGGGCGCCAGCCTCGAGCGCGGTGCGCACGCAAGACAGCGCATAGTCCGGGTTGGACTTAAAGCCATCAAAGAAGTGCTCGCAGTCAACCAGAGCTTCCTTGCCGGCCGCAACAGTTGCCACCACGGTTTCGCTCAGATTGGCGAGGTTTTCCTCCAGCGTGATTTCCAGCGCCGTTTCCACCTGCCGATCCCAGGCCTTGGCGACAAAGCACGCAGCTTCGGCGCGCGACTGCAGCAAACCCTGTACCCCTGGATCGTTGGCAACGGAGCGCCCGGCCCGCTTGGTCATGCCAAAGGCGGTGAACCGGGCCTTGTTGGTGCGCTGTTCGCCAAAGAACTCTGTGTCCACCGGGTTCGCGCCGGGATAGCCGCCCTCGATGTAGTCGACGCCAAGCTCCTCCAGCAGGGCCGCAATGGAAATCTTGTCCTCCAGCGAGAACTCGATGCCCGCGGTCTGGGCGCCATCCCGCAGGGTGGTGTCGTAGAGAAAGAGGCGGTCTTTGGACATGGAACTCTAGTGCTGTTCGGGCCAGGTGGCGGTGTCGTGATCGGGGTGCTGGTGATTGCTGGCGGCAATCCTTGCAGCGCCTTCGGCGTCCTCCGCTTCGCTGGGCGGGCAATCAGGCAGGCCGCCAAGCGCAGGCACCCAACTGATGCGGCTTTCAATGCCGTGCTGGTCAAGCGGCGGGAAGGCTTCTGGATGGTCCAGCGAGCCAATCGACACGGCAATGCGGTCGCCCTCGGTGTAGCGGAAAGTCAGCGGCGTGCCGCAACGGGCACAAAAGCCACGCTCGGCGCGATCGGAGGACATGAAGGTGGCGAGTGTCCCCCGCGTCAGCTCCCAGGTCGAGCGGGCGCCGCCCACGAGTGGCGCATAAAACGCGCCAAAGGCCTTCTGGCACATGCGGCAATGGCAGATATGGGCATTGCTCGGGCGCTCGGTGAACCGATAACGCACTGCGCCACATTGGCAGCCGCCGCTCCAGCTTTCACTCATGTGAACTCTCCCGCGGTGGCCAATCCGAAGTGTCGTGGTCCGGATGCTGGTTGGAGTGGATGCCGGCCAGGAAGTCGCGCCACTCGTCGCTGTCTTCGGTGCGCACGGGGAGGCTAGTCAGATCATCAAAGAAGGGCAACTTGTCATGGAGGTTGACCTGCAACGCCGGGGTAGCAACCGTCGGGTCATCGAAAGCACCGATCGCCAATTCAAGGCCAAACCGGGTTTCATAAGCGAGCGGAGTGCCGCAATCGCCGCAAAAGGCGCGCCGTGCCGCGTTGGAGCTCTGGTACCATTTCGGCTCACCGCGGCTCCAGACCGCATCATGGGCGGTGACCAAGGGCCCGAAAAAACCACCAAAGGCCTTCTGGCACATGCGGCAGTGACAAATGGACGGTCGCCCCAGCAGCTTGACGCGGAACCGCACCGCGCCACACTGGCAACCTCCGGCATGCGCCTCGATATTGCCTTCCGAGCTGATCATCGCTTGAGCTCCCATTTGGTGCGACGCTCGCCGCTTTGTGGGTCCTTGTAGTCCATCAGCGCAATGCCCTGCTGGGCCAGTTCGGTGCGGATGCGGTCGGCCTCGGCAAAGTCCTTGCTGTTGAGGGCGGCAAGACGTGCAGCAACGGCGGTCGCGATATGGGCGGGTTCCTCCTCGCTGCTCCCGGCCAGCAACCCATCAAGGCTGAAGCCGAGGAAGCGCAGCGTTGCCGCCAGGCAGTGCCGGGCCTCGCCCTCTCCCCGGTTCGCACGCTTGGCGATGAAATCGAGCGCCACCGAAGCGCGATGGAAGTTGAGGTCCTTGGCCAGTTCGCCGACAACGCTCGCATCCGGCGCCGCACCATCCTCCACCGCCACGCCCCCGGTGGCGCGCTGCCAGTCGCGCAGCTTGGTTTCGGCTTCTTCCAGGCGCCGCACGCTGAAATCGATCGGCTCGCGATAGTGGGTCATCAGCATGGCAAGGCGCAGCACCTCGCCGGGCCAGCACCGGCCGCCGAATTTGTCGGTGGCGAGCAACTCGTTAATGGTGACAAAATTGCCCACGCTCTTGGACATTTTCTGCCCTTCCACCTGCAGAAAGCCGTTATGCATCCAGACCCGCGCCATTTGATGGGTGCCGTGAGCACAGCGGGATTGAGCGATCTCGTTCTCGTGGTGCGGGAAGATCAGGTCTAGTCCGCCGCCATGGATATCGAAGACTTCGCCGAGATAAGCGGCGCTCATTGCCGAGCATTCAATATGCCAGCCCGGGCGCCCACGTCCCCAGGGGCTCTCCCAGCCCGGCTCATCGGCGCTCGACTGCTTCCAAAGGACGAAGTCGGCCGGGTTCTTCTTGTGCGTGTCGACGGCGACGCGCGCGCCGGCGAGATTGTCCTCCAGATTGCGCCCGGAGAGACGGCCATAATCGGGCATGGAGGTGGTATCGAACAGCACCTCGCCGGCGGCGTCATAGGCATGGCCCTTGGCGATGAGCTTTTCGATAAGGCTGACCATATCGGGCTTGCCATCGGGCCGCGGCAGCACAAAGTCGGTGGCGCGGGGCTGGTAGGTGGGGGCGAGCGTGCCCAATTCCTCGACATCGGCCGCGAACTGCGCGGCGGTTTTTTCCGTCACCTGCCGGATGGCCTCGTTGAGCGGCAGGTCGGGATAATCGCGTGCCGCCCTCGCATTGATCTTGTCGTCGACATCCGTGATGTTGCGGACATAGGTGACGTGCTCGGCGCCATAGATGTGGCGCAGCAGGCGGAACAGCAGATCAAAGACGATCACCGGCCGAGCATTGCCGATATGGGCGAAGTCATAGACGGTGGGGCCGCAGACATAGAGCCGCACATTGCTGCTATCGAGAGGCTCGAAGAGCTCCTCCCGGCGCGTCAGTGTGTTGTAGAGCGAAAGCGGCGGCAGTCCCGAGTTCATGTTGACGTCCTGGCCATGCGGATGGGCACTGGCTGCGGGCGCTTCGAGTATCGGGTTTTTTGGATAAAGAAGACCGCGCTGCCAAATCGTGGTTAGCAGGTAATAACGCAGCCGTTAATCGGATTAACGTCGATCTTCATGGCGCCACTTTCGGCCCAAGCCGCCGCCAAATCAAGCCCTTCGTGCACATTCGCTCAAGCCTGACGCTCGAGCAGGGCCACTTGTTGATTGATTTCGCCGAACGGCGCCCGCCCTGCCGTGTCCACCGCAGCGATGCGCAAGGCGTCACCGGGTTGCAGGAAAGGCGTGCGCGCCCGCCCGAACTTGGTTTTTTCGACAGTGCGCAACTCGGCAAGGCAGGCAAAGCCGATCCCGTCCCGCTTGGTAGGCAGGGTTTCGTCATGCCTATTAGACACGGTGCCCGAGCCGACAATGGTGCCAGCAGCCAGGCTGCGCGTGCGGGCGGCCTCCACGATCAGGTCGGCAAAATCGAACTCCACGTCCAGCCCTGCATTGGGCTGACCGATCAAATTCCCGTTGACCTCCACCCGCAGCGGCAAATGCAGCCGGTTGTCTCGCCAGGTGTCGCCCAAGGCTTCTGGCGTTATCGCGACCGGGCCAAAGCTGGTGGAAGGCTTAGCGTGGAAAAAGCCAAACCCACCCTGCAGGTCCTCGGCGACGAGGCGGCGCAGGGACACGTCGTTGCAGATCGTGACCAGACGAATGGCAGAGGCAGCCTGCTCGCGCGAGGGCTGCATCGGCACGGGCCCGATGATCACCGCGATCTCGGCCTCAAAGTCGAGCGCAAGATCGCCTTCGGGCACGAGAATGGGGGCGGTAGGCGCCAGCAGCGTATCCGAACCACCCTGGTACAGCAGCGGCCGGGTGGATTGCAGTTCGGCGTCCTTGCTGCCCCGCAGCGTGCGGACGCGTTCGAGATGGCTCATATAGCCCGAGCCATCGATCCACTGATAGGCGCGTGGGAGCGGCGCGAGCGCTTGAATGGCCTCGAACACCTTACCGGCAATCGCACCCGCGTTCAACTCGGACGCGAGTGCCGCCAGCTGAGGAGCCGCGTTGTCCCAGTCATCGAGCGCCGCCTGCAGATGGGGCGCAATGCGGCCTGCGGCAACACAGCGCTGTCCATCTGCGGAAACCACCACCAGCTGGCCATCGGGGCGACCGTTTCTAAGGGTAGCAAGCTTCATCGTGGCGCAATCTCCCGCTCGAGTGTTGCGCCAGCGCTATCACGCCATCTGGCCGAGGACTATAGTGTTGCCACCAGATCGGCGCTGGCCTATGCGGCTTTTGCAACGCCGCCGCTTCCAGCCGCAAGCAAGGACCACGCATTGACTTTGAGCAGAACAACCCTGCGCCCGTTTCTCCTTTTGCTCGTGGCAGCTGTCTGCCTGCTGCTCGATGTTGGCACCGCGCATGCTCAGGCCGCCGCTTGCGCCCGGCTGGAAGACTCGCTGCGGCAATTCGATCGGAACGCGGACTTCCAGCAGCGGCAGGGCAATTCGCGCTCGGCCCGTCGCCTCGCTGATCAGGTGCAGAGCGCGGAAAGCCGTTACATCCGCGAAGGCTGCAATGATGACGCGCGGGCTGGCCGCACTCTGTCACCGCGCTGCCAGAGCATTGGACGCGATGTGCTGGACTTACGCGAACAATATGCCCAGGTCTCGCAGTCGGTGAATAGCGCCGGTGCGGTCGCCCAGCAGCGCGAAGCCATCCTGCAGGAACTGGCCCGCTTTGGTTGCGGCGCCGGCCGCGGCTCGAGCGCCGATTTCTCGCGCGAGCGGCAGTCGATCTTTGATCGCGTGTTCGGCACCACCACCCAGGGCGATTTCACCGATGGCGACCTGGTCGACGATGGCGCTTATTGGGGCAGTCAGGGCTCCAACACTGTGCGAACGCTTTGCGTGCGGTTGAGCGATGGTTACTTCTGGCCAATCAGCTACGCCACTTTGACCGATTATGTCGGCAATGACGCCCAGCAATGCCAGGCGATGTGTCCCAACACACCGGTGGAACTCTACTTCTACGACAATCCGGGTCAGGAAGTTGAGCAGATGCGCAACGTCAGTGGCCAGCCTTATTCCGCCTTGCCCAACGCGTTTAAATATCGCGAGGCGGTGGATATGCAAAGCAGCTGCCGTGCTACCCCGGCTGGCGGGGGCACGATCCGGAACGCCGTATCAGCTGACGGCCAGAACCGGACCATCGCTGAAGTATCAGGCGTGAGCTTCCCCCTGCCCCCGCGCGATCCCCGCCGGCAGATGCCAGCAGCCGTCGCGCCGGTCGAGGCGCCATTGCAAACGGCCACGCTGATCGATGTTCCTCTGCCGCGGCCGCGTCCTGCCGGCCCCGGCGAGACCCCGGTCACCCGGCCTGCGCCGCAAACCGCCGAAGACAAAAGCCTGCGGCTGGTTCAGTTCGGCGACAAGGTGGTCAGGGTAGTCGGTCCAGACACGCCTTACGCCCAAGCAGCGGCAGCAGGCTCTTAAGCTCGGGCCCATCGTGGCGACCGGTCAGTGCAAGGCGGAGGGGCAGGAACAAGCCCTTGCCCTTGCGGCCGGTCTGGGCCTTTACGGCCCCCGTCCACTCGCCCCAGGTCTCGATTGACCAGGGCTCAGCTGGCAGCAACTCGCGCGCGGCCACGAGGAAGTCGCGGTCTTCATCGGCGATCACCGGCTGCACCGGGCCGCGGATCAGCTTGGCCCATTCCACCACATCACCGAACTTGGCCAGGTTCTCGCGCAGCACCAGCCAGAGCGGCTCGCTATCGAGACCCAATTGCGCTAGGCGCGGCTGCGCTTCGGAATAAGGCATGGCGTGTAGGATACGCGAATTGAGCGTGTCCAGTTCAGCCGGATCGAACCGGGCCGGTCCATGCGAGATGGCCGCAAAGTCGAGCAATTCCGCCACGGCGTCCAATGAGGCATAGGGTTCCACAGGAATGCTCGTGCCGGTCAGCGTCGCCATGATGGCCACCGCCAGGGGCTCATAGCCTTCCTGCCGGAAGTCCGCGATCGACTGGGAGCCAAGCCGCTTGGAAAAGCCCTGCCCTTCGGCATCGGTCAGCAGATTGTGGTGCCCGAACTGCGGCACGGCCCCGCTCAAGGCTTCGAAGATCTCGATCTGCGTGCCCGTATTGGACACATGGTCCTCACCCCGAATCACATGGGTGATGCCCAGGTCGATGTCATCGACGACTGAGGGCAGCGTATAAAGGTAGGAGCCATCTTCGCGCACCAGCACCGGATCGGACATGGAGGCGGTGTTGACGGTCTGCGGCCCCTTGATCAGGTCATCGAACTGAACCGGCTTGCCATCGAGCTTGAAGCGCCAATGCGGGCGCCGTCCTTCGGCCTCGAGCCGCGCGCGATCTTCGGCCGTGAGTTTTAGCGCCGCCCGATCATAGATGGGAGGCTTGCCCATGGCCCGAGCCCGCTTGCGCCGCCGATCTAGCTCGTCCTCGGTTTCGTAGCAGGGATACAACCTACCCGCGGCGATCAACTGCTCGCGCGCCGCCTCGTAAAGCGCCGTCCGCTCCGATTGGCGCACCAGCAGATCGGGCTTCACGCCGAACCACGCCAGATCCACCTCAATGCCGTCGGCGAACTCACGGGTGGAGCGCGCCGCATCGGTGTCGTCCATGCGCAGCACATAGCGACCGCCATGCTGGCGAGCAAAGAACCAGTTCAGCAGCGCCGGCCGCGCATTGCCCAGGTGAATGCGCCCCGTGGGTGAGGGGGCCCAGCGTACAACAGGTGCGCTCATGCGCCGGTCCGATCGCGATAGCCATTGGTGATGGGATAGCGGCGCCCCATGCCAAAGGCACGCCAGGTCAGTTTGGGTCCGGGCGGCGATTGCCGGCGCTTGTATTCGGCGATGGTGATGAGCCGGTCGATGCGCTGCACCAGCGCCAGATCATGTCCCTTCGCTGTAACTTCGGCGATCGACAGCTCATCCTCGACCAGCCCCTCGATGATGGCATCGAGCGCCGGATAGGGCGGCAGGCTATCCTGGTCGGTCTGATCGGGACGCAGTTCTGCGCTTGGCGCCTTGTCGATGATGTTCTGCGGGATAACCGGGCCCGCCGGTCCGAGGCAATCGCCCGGCAGGTGCTTGTTGCGCCAATCCGCAAGCTTATAGACCTGCATCTTGAGCATATCCTTGAGCGGGTTGAAGCCCCCGTTCATGTCGCCATAGATGGTGGCGTAACCCACGGCCATTTCCGACTTGTTGCCCGTGCTCAGGAGCATCGAGCCCAGCTTGTTGGACACCGCCATCAGGATCACGCCGCGCATGCGCGACTGGATATTTTCTTCGGCAAGATCAGCGGGGCGGCCGGCAAAAATCGGTTCGAGTTCCTTGAGCGCCTGATCCACCGGCCCGCCGATAGCAACGACGTCATAGCGCACGCCCAGCAGTTCGGCGCATTGCTTGGCGTCCACAAGGCTTGCCTCGGAAGTGTAGTGATAGGGCAGCATGATGCAGTGGACATTCTCGGCGCCAAGCGCATCCACCGCCATCGCCGCCACCACCGCGCTGTCGATGCCGCCGGACAGCCCCAGCACCACCTGCTTGAAGCCGTTCTTTCGGACATAGTCGCGCAGTGCCAGCACGCAGGCACGCCACGGCGCTTCCTCCGGGGAAAGCTGCGGCTTGATCTGACCCTCCACACAGGTCCAGCGCCCGTCGCGGCGTTCCCAATCGGACAGGATAAAGTCCGGCGCGAAGGTTTCGCCGCGGAATACCAGCTTGTCCCCGGGCTCCATGCCAAAGGAAGCGCCATCATAAACCAGTTCGTCCTGCCCGCCGATCTGGTTGAGATACAGCATGGGCACATCGTCTTCGGAGGTACGGGCGCGCACCAGCCGGTCCCTGACTTCGTGCTTCTGCGACCAGTAAGGCGACCCGTTGGGGCAAAGCAGCAATTCCGCGCCAGCCTGGATCAGATGCTGGCACACCCAAGGGTGCCAGATGTCTTCGCAGATCGGCAACCCGATCGGCACGCCCTTGATCGTCACTGGTAGCGGGAGCGGTCCGGAGGTGAAGTAGCGCTCCTCGTAGAAAACGTCGTTGCGCGGCAGTTCGCGCTTGAAGCGGATGGCGGTGATCTCGCCTTTTTCGGCGACGATAAGCGCGTTGTGGAAGCCGGTTGCCGCCTGCCAAATGGTGGGAATGATCAGCGCCACATCGGTGCCGGCCGTGTCGGCTGCCAGATCCTGCGCCGCCTTGATGGCATCGGCCACGAATTGCGGCTTGAACAGAAGATCGTCCGCAATATAGCCGGTCAGGAAGAGTTCGGAGAGCAGCAGGATATCGGCTTTTGCGGCCCCCGCCTGCGCCAGCGCGCCACGCGCCAGCACCAGGTTTCCATCCAGATCGCCCACTTTGGGATTGAGCTGAGCAAGCGCGATACGCAGGTGGTCGGTCACGATATAGGCCTATAGCTGACGCGGATACGCTCCCTCCAGGGCGAACGAAGCGCGCGCAAGCCTTACCCACTCGCCCCCGGCAGAACAAGCCGGTAACGGCTGATCACGGCCGATGGTTCAGAAGCGGCCGGCCAGCTCAAACAGGGCGCCGTAGCGGAAGAATGAAAAGGGATTGTTGGTCGAGATATAGGACTGCCGCGAAAGATTGGGCGCCGTGTATGCCGGGTCCGCTGGCGTGCCATCGGGTTGGAAGGACGGTTGCGGCGGCGTCACCGTTGCAGTTTCGAAGGTCGCGTCGTACTCACCTTGGAGATAGGAAGCCCGGCCGCCGATCCGAACCGTCAGGTTCTCGGTTGGGTGAAAGCCAACCATTAACTTGCCCGCAGCGCCATAGGCGTAGCCACCGACGCTGGCCGCCGAGGCGAGGAAAGTGTTGCCGCCGAAATCTTCGGGCACCAGGTCCAGAGTCCCGAGAGTACCGTCCACCCATGCATAGGGCAATGCTGCAGCTTCTGCAGTGATGTCGAAAGCATCCGCCACTTCGAAGCGGCTAACCAGGCCGATCTTGGCCGCGTGGATGTCGAAGTTGTTGGGCTCGCTGTCGAACCCTATGGACCAGTCTCCAGTGGAACTGGACCAGGCGATGTCGCTGGCTGAACGAGCCGTAG
Source organism: Devosia sp. Z11_6 (assembly GCF_058133665.1). NCBI lineage: Bacteria > Pseudomonadati > Pseudomonadota > Alphaproteobacteria > Hyphomicrobiales > Devosiaceae > Devosia > Devosia sp. Z11_6. The sequence continues at coordinate 170,811 of NZ_JBYUNQ010000004.1, read as the reverse complement.
TGAACGAAGCGCGGCCAGTATCGGGCGATTCATTGAAGTATTGGTAGCCGATCACAGCCCCGACGCCAAAGCTCTCATTGCCGAACGGCATCATGCCGAAGTCAGCACCGACATAGCCCAACCGCGCGCCAGGGAGATCGAAGGTCCCCCCGATGCCATCCGTGGAGTAGTCCCCGCTCGTAGCAAAGGCGTAACCGACATTGGCCTCCAAGAAGGAGCGCGTGCTGTCGTCATCGATGCGGACAAAGGCCTCCCCCGAATGGGAGGTGCTTTTGATGTCCTGCTCGTAGCCCTGAAGGGACAAGGATTGCTCGCCGAGCGAATACCAGTAGCGCACGCCCGCTTCGAAACGCAGCGGATTGTCTTCGCCAATCTGCCAGTTGGTGGGATAGGCGGTCCGCATTCCCCCATAGCCGTAGTCAGCCGCAGTTGCCGGCAAAGCAACGCTTCCGGCAAGCAGGGAGGCAATGGTGAGGGTGCGCTTCATCGGAACCTCTGAGACCCGGGCCGTTCAGCCCAACGCCACATTGATGCCTCATTAGGGTTAACAGTCCGCTAAGTGAAGACAGAGACTTTTCGCTAACTATCTTAAGGTGTAATCGGGTATAGGGCTGGCGGCGACCAATCACGGCGCAACCGAAGCCGGTCGAGCGAGTTGCCCTCCAGTACCCGACGAGAGTTTGCGTGATGAGTTGCAGAATACTGGTAGTTGAAGACGAGATCTTCGTTGCCACCGAAATCGAGCATGTCATCGCGGAAATGGGGCACCAGCCGGTGGGCATTGCTGCCGACCAGCGTACGGCCCTTAGCCTCGCGGCAACGACTGACGTTGCCCTCGTGGACCTCAATCTTGAGGATGGTCCTACCGGGGCGGCCATTGGCCGGGCTCTCAGCCAAACTCATGGCGTCACCGTACTGTTCATGACGGCCAACCCTTCGCAGCTTGGCACCGGCATTCCCGGCACTCTGGGCGTATTGCCCAAGCCGGTCACGGATAAGGAACTACGGGACGCTGTCGGGTATGCCGTGGCTCGGCGCCAGGCGCAGGAAGCTGCCCCGCCCCGTCGTTTACAGCTGTTTGATTGGCTCGACCCAACGCCCGAGCCTACGAAGTGCTGACCAAGCCGTTGCTCTAGCTCTGCAACCGCCCGGAGCGGCGCAGAGCCGTAGCAGGAAGGTCGACCTCGACCCTCAGCCCGTCCGCTTCCCAGATCCGCTCGACCTTGCCACGCATCTGGCCTTCCACGCTCAGGCTCACGAGGCGTGAGCCGAAACCTTCCGGTCGCCTCGCGCCATCAAGAACCGGACCGCCCCGCTCCTTCCAGGAGAGATGGTAGCCATCCTCGCTTACCCGGCCTTCCAGCACCACCTCCCCATCGGCAACGCTCAGCGCGCCGTATTTGGCGGCATTGGTGCCCAGCTCATGGAACAGGAGTGCAAGTGGAGTAGCCGCGCCATCATCGATCGGAGCGTCCTCACCGCGGAAGCTGACCCGCGCGGTACCCTCCCGGTGGTAGGCTTGCAGGAGGCGCTCGATCAAGGCCCAGAGTGAGCCCTGGTGTTCGGTGTCCTGTAAGCGGGCAGCATGGGGCCGGACAAAATCATGCGCCTCGCTCAGAGCGAAGATGCGCTGGCGCAGCTGATCGGCAAAGGGCTTGATCTCCGGCTGGCTGCGCGCCGACAGGCTGATGATGCCGGTTAATACCGCAAAGATGTTCTTGATTCGATGGCTCAGCTCCTGCGCCACCAGGTCCCGCTCGGTCGCTGCAAGCTTGGTCTCATGGATATCGGTGAGGGTGCCGAACCAGCGTATGATACGGTCCTGGCTATCACGGATCGGCAGCGCCAAACCCAAGGTCCAGCGGTACTCGCCGGTATGATGCCGCAGTCGGTACTCGATCTGGTATGGCTCGCCCATTTCCAGGGAGTTGCGCCAGATCGCCCAGGCTCGCTGCTGATCATCGGGGTGAAACAGGTTGTTCCAACCTTCCCCATCAGTGGACCCTTGCGGCACTCCAGTGAACTGGTACCAGCGGTCATTGTAATAGTCGTGAAAGCCGTCAGGCAGGGTCGACCACACCATTTGTGGCATGGCATTGGTCAGGGTGCGGAAGCGCAGCTCGCTTTCCGCCAGCGCATCCGACGCACGGCGCTGCTCGGTGACATCCACCACGACCCCGGGGAAGCGGATGGCATTGCCATCGTCGCCCAAACGAGGACGCCCCGAAGCGATAACCCACCTTATCGTGCCATCAGGTCCAAGCAGGCGATATTGCGAGCGGAAGGGTGAGCCGTCCGCCAAGGCGGCCCTGATCTCGACGCCCACCCGTTCCACGTCCTCGGGGTGAATGGCCTGCATGAAGCCTTCAAGCGCGATCCCGGTCTTGGCCGTGGGCGCATCGAGATTATACATGGTGGCGAATTTTTCGTCTGCGGTGACGCTGTTGGCCACAATGTCCCAATCCCAGGTTCCCACCAGGGTTGAGCTGTTCAAGGCAAGCGACAGTCGCTCCTCGCTGCGAGCCACGGCACGCTCGGCCAGCACTCGGGTGGTCGTTTCCTGAACTATGCAAAGCACCGCCAAAGGGGTGCCGTCTTCCGCCAGCACAGGGCTATAATGCAGGTCCAGCCACACCGCTTCAGGCGTGCCGTTGCGATTGAGGAGCAGTTCCTGCTCCTCGAGATGCAGGGTTTCCCCGCGCAGTCCCAAGTCAATCTTGTGGCGGTTGAACTCGGCAATTTCGGGCCAGGCCTGTTCGGCGGGAAGTCCGAAGATGTGTGGGTGCCGTTCGCCGGCGAAGACCGCATAGGCGTTGTTGTAGATCAGGATGCCCTGAGAGCCGATCAGCATGGCCATTGGCGTGGAGGTCGCGAGCATGACCCGGACGGCGCCCTTGAGGCTTTCCGGCCAAGCTGGAATTGGACCCAGCAGGTTGGAAGCCCAATCATAATGATTGATCAGTTTGATCGTCGGGTCCAGTTCGAGGCGGGCGCGCACCTCTGGCGATGCCGCAGGGAACAGGGATCTTGGCATGAACGACTTTCAGCAGGGTCAGCGAAGCGCTGGCATAGGACAGCAAGCCCGCCCGTCGATCAACACCCGGTCAGTGTTGATCGCGGCAGATCACGCGGCTGTTACTCGCCCGCCAGCGCGTGCTGCCGTGGCGGCTTTTGCGCATGCACCTCTTCGGCGACCAGGAAGGCCAGCTCCAGCGCCTGACTGGCGTTGAGGCGAGGGTCGCAATAAGTGTGATAGCGATCTGACAGCGAGGCCTCGGTTACTGCCGAAACGCCACCCACGCATTCGGTGACATCATCGCCCGTCATCTCGATATGGACCCCGCCGGCGTAAGTGCCCATTTCCCGATGCACTTCGAAAAAGGAGCGAACTTCGGACAACACGCGATCAAAGGGCCGCGTCTTGTAGCCCGTGGAGGCCTTGATGGTGTTGCCGTGCATCGGGTCACAGCACCAAACGACGGTACGCCCGGCGCGCTGCACGGTTTCAATCAGCCGCGGCAGATGCTCATGCACCTTTTCGGCGCCAAAGCGGCAGATCAGCGTGATACGGCCGGCCTCATCGGTCGGGTTCAGGCGATCCAACAGCCGCAACAAATCCTCGTTCGAGAGCGAAGGGCCACACTTGATGCCGATCGGGTTGTGGATGCCGGCGAAATATTCCACATGGGCGCCATCCGGCTGCCGGGTGCGATCGCCGATCCAGAGCATGTGACCCGACGTGGCGTACCAGTCATTGGTAATGGAATCGCGGCGGGTCAGCGCTTCTTCATAACCAAGGAGAAGCGCTTCATGGCTGGTGAAGAAACTGGTCTGACGCAAGGCCGGGGTATTGTCCGGGTTAAGGCCGAGCGCGGCCATGAAGGTGATGGCGTCGTCGATCTTGCGCGCTACTTCCTCGTAGCGCGGATACCAGTTCGAGCCCTTCATGAACCCGACGGTCCATTCATGGATGCGGGTCAGTTCGGCATAGCCGCCCGAGGCAAAGGCCCGCAGCAGGTTCAGCGTTGCCGCCGATTGCCGATAAGCCTGCAGCATGCGATCGGGGTCGGGCAGACGGGCGTTTTCGGTGAACTCGATGGCGTTGATGATATCGCCGCGATAGGAGGGCAGCTCCACCCCATCAATGACCTCCGTATCAGCGGAGCGGGGCTTGGCGAACTGGCCGGCAACGCGCCCGACCTTGACCACGGGTTTGGAGGCGCCATGGGTGAGCACCACGGCCATCTGGAGAAACACGCGGAAGAAATCGCGGATATGGTCGGCGCCGTGCTCGGCAAAGCTTTCGGCACAGTCCCCGCCTTGGAGCAGGAAGGCTTCGCCGCGCGCGACTGCCGCGAGCTTGGTCTTGAGGTCCCGTGCCTCGCCGGCAAATACCAGCGGCGGAAAGGTCGCCAACTGGCGCTCGGCTTCTGCCAACGCCACGGGATCGGGATAAGCGGGCACCTGCAGGATGGGCTTGTCGCGCCAGCTGCCGGGGGTCCAAGTGGTCATGGGTTGTCTCGCTTTCCCGCTATCCAGATCAGGCGCGGTCTACCAAGGCCGCGCGGGCCTGCCAAGCTTTATCGGCTCAGACCTTGGTGCCATCGCGGTAAACATAGGTTGGGCCCTTGAAGGTCACCAGTTCCTCGGCCGCGGTGGGATGAACGGCAATGGCCCGGTCGAAATCGGCCTTGCTGGCACCCATGCTCATCGGGATGGCGACCAGTTGGATCATCTCCCCTGCCCCCGGCCCGAGGATGTGGCAGCCCAGCACCTTGCCGCCATTGGCCTCGGTGATAAGCTTGAGGATCATGCGCTCCGTCCGCGTCGAGAGACTGTTCATCATCGGGCGGAAGCGCGCGATATAAACGTCGATATCGCCATGGGTCGCCGCTTCAGCCTCGGTCAGGCCAATGGCGCCGAGTTCCGGCTCGCTGAAAACCGCCGTCGGAATCAGGGAATGATCCACGGCCATGGGATTGTTGTTGAACACCGTTTCGGCGAAATACCAGCCTTCCCGGATTGCCACTGGGGTAAGCGCCGCCCGCCCGGTGACGTCGCCCACAGCATAGATGGATGGGCAGGACGAGCGCGAATATTCGTCCACCGCAATGGCGCCGCCGGCCGTCAGCTCGACACCGGCCGTTTCGAGACCCAGCCCCTCGACATTGGGCCGCCGCCCCACAGCGAACATCACCGCGCCAAAGGGCGCCGTGACCCCGTCGCTGAAGGTCGCGGCGATATCATCCCCCTGCTGCACCAGCGATTTGATCGTGGTCTGGTAGATCAGCCGGATGCCGCGTTCCTGCAGTCCGGCCTCAAGGCCGCGCCGCAGGTCGTCGTCGAAGCCGCGCATCACGCAGTCGCCGCGATAAACGATGCTGGTGTTGACGCCAAGTCCGGCAAAGATGGTGGCAAATTCCACCGCGATATAGCCGCCGCCTGCAATCAGGATCGAATGGGGCAAGCGCGGCAGGTCGAAGACTTCGTTGGACGTGATGGCAAGCTCGGCGCCCGGAATATCGGGAACAATGGGCTGCCCGCCGGTGGCCACAAGGATATGGTGCGCCTGCAGATCGCGATTGGACCTCAGCAGATGCACGCCATTGGGCCCGGTCACCACCGCCCGATCCTTGATCACCTCGACGCCGGGGTTTTCCAGATTGGTGGTGTAGGCGTGCTCGAGACGGCTGATTTCCTTTTCCTTGGCAGCCACAAGCGTGGGCCAATCAAAGGAAGCATCCACCTGCCAGCCAAAGCTGGAGGCGATGTCGAACAGCTCGTTGAAGCGGCTGGCATAGACATAGAGCTTTTTGGGTACGCAACCCCGGATCACGCAGGTCCCGCCAACGCGGAATTCTTCGATGATAGCGGTTCGCGCGCCATAGCTGGCGGCCATCCGTGCGGCGCGGACACCGCCGGAGCCCCCGCCGATCACGACCAGATCATATGCTTCGCTCATTGCAACGCCCCACAAGTACCGCCCCTAGATATGGAGCGGCGCATTGCATACAAAAAGACCCCGCACAAGGCGGGGTCATATGCGTCTGGATCAGATCTCGACGCCATTGGCGCGAAGCTCGCTTCGCACCTTGGCGAAGAACTCACGCTGCACATTGTTGGTGAACACCATCAAGACCCGTTGTAGGTCGGTATTCAGTTCTGAATTGGCTTGCGCCAGCTTCTGGCCGACTGGCGATTCGTAGAAGGCGACGATCTGCTGCAAGTCTTCGTTGGTGAAGCGCACCGCATAAACGCGGGCAAACTGGTCCATCAGTTCGCCCTTGCGGCCCTTGTACTCTTCCAACACCTTGGAAATGGCCTTGTCGGTGGCGTCGACCAGTTCGGGGTTCTGCTGGATGATCTGGCGCATGGTCTGCACGCCAGTTTCGACCAGGGTCACTTCATAGATGGCAGAGCGGTCCGTCAGTTCCACATATTTGCGCGCCAGAGCCAGTTGCTCAGGCGGCACTTCCTGGGCCATGGCGGGAGCGGCCAGGGCAAACAGCCCGGCGCTGAGTGTCACCGCGAGCAGCGCTTTAGCGCGCCCAGTCAAACCCCGTTTCGTCGAAAATGCCATCCTGATCGAACCTCGCTGTTGGTCAGTCCCCGCGCTGCATGGTTCTTACGCCATCCGGCGTCGCCACATAAGCGGTTTTGCACATGTTAAGAAAAAGCCCATGCTGCACCACCCCTGGTATGTCAAGGAGATCGCGCGACAGCGCTTCTGGCGTCGAAATGCGGCCAAAACAAGCATCAACGATCAGGTGACCGCCATCCGTATGGTAGGCCTGACCGTCGGCAATATGGCGCAGCTTGGCTTGGCCCTCGGCGCCATGGGCAGTCATTACTGCGTTGAGGGCTCGCATGGTGGCGCCAAAACCAAAGGCGTTGACCTCCACCGGAAGTGCAAACCTGCCCAATTGCTCCACGACCTTGGAGCCATCGGCAATTACGATCATTGCATCCGAGGCCGCCGCTACGATCTTTTCGCGCAGCAAGGCCCCGCCGGCGCCCTTGATCAAATTGAGGTGGGGGTCGATCTCGTCGGCACCGTCGACGGTGAGGTCAAGGCGATCGAGATGATCAAGGTCGCTGAGCGCGATGCCGAGGCCCATCGCCTGCTCGGCGGTGCGCTCCGAAGTGGGCACGCAGATGCACTCGAACCCCTGGGCCACTTTCTCGCCGAGCAGATCAACAAAGTGCCAAGCGGTCGAACCGGTGCCCAGGCCGAGCCGCATGCCGGGTTGAACCTGCAACAAGGCCATGCGAGCCGCTTCTCGTTTCAGATCATCGCTCACCGGCACATCCCCTGCTTTTGCGGCGGTGATGCCGGGCAATACTGCCCCGTGTCAACCCAGACCAAAGCAGGTCGCCAGAGGGATCAATGCTGCGGCCCAAGCAATTCCGGGCGAGCACGCTTTGAAATGAGCGCGAAGACGATTAGGTTGGCGCCATGACCAGCCCCGTCTCCGTTGCGCGACCGCTTGTTGATCGCTTCGGCCGCCATATTTCCTATTTGCGCATTTCGGTCACGGACCGGTGCGATTTCCGCTGCGTTTATTGCATGGCGGAAAACATGACCTTCCTGCCCAAGCGGGAAGTACTGAGCTTTGAGGAAATCGAGACCATTGCCGCGGCTTTCGTGCAACGCGGCGTCACCAAGCTGCGCCTGACGGGCGGCGAACCCCTGGTGCGGCGCGACATTCTTGATCTGGTGCGCAGCCTGGGCCGACATCTCGAGCATGGCCTTGAAGAGCTGACCATGACCACCAATGGCAGTCAGCTCAGCCGTTTTGCCGACGACCTCTTCAAGGCGGGCATGCGGCGGATCAACGTGTCCCTCGATACCCTCGATCCGGACCGCTTTGCGCAAATCACTCGCCGGGGCCGGATGACCGATGTGATGGCCGGCATTGACACCGCGCAAGCGGCGGGCCTGCAGATCAAGATCAACATGGTGGCGATGCGCGGCGTCAACGAAGACGAGATCGAGCCCATGATGGAGTGGGCGCATGGCCGGGGCATGGGGCTGACACTGATCGAAGGCATGCCACTGGGGGAAGTTGGGCTCGACCGGGTCGACAGCTATCTGCCCCTGCGTGAGCTACGCGACCGGCTGGCTCGCCGCTGGACCTTGAGCAAGCTCGACCAGCGTACCGGTGGCCCCGCCCGCTATCTGCATGTCGCTGAAACTGGGGGTGTTCTGGGCTTCATCACCCCGATGAGCCACAATTTCTGCGAAAGCTGCAACCGGGTCCGCCTGACCGCGACTGGCCAGCTTTTCCTCTGCCTAGGGCAGGAAGATCAGGTTAATCTCCGCGACGCGCTGCGCGAGGGCGGTGCTGAAGCGCTCGATGCGGCGCTGGACCATGCCATGCTGATCAAGCCCAAGGGCCATGACTTCGTGATCGACCGGGCGCGGCCTGCACCGGCACTGGGGCGGCACATGTCGGTTACGGGCGGCTAGCCGCCCGTTCCGCGAGTTCGACGATGATCCCATCGGGATCACGGCAGAACGCCACCCGCTTGAACACGTCTTGGTTATGCGCGAGACGTGGACGCTCGATGATTTCGAGCCCCTCTTCCTCGAGCCGTTGCACCACGGGGTCGATGTCGGAGAAGGCAAAGGTCATGTGGCGCATGCCCGCCGTTTGCGGCGGCACATCCTGGGCTCGGGTCACCGGCTCGGCCGGCGCGAAGATTTCGAGCATGCCGCCGCCGGCATCAAGGAAGGCCACTTCGCCAGAGGATGCCGGCTTGCGCAGATGCAGGCGCAATCCCAGCAGATCGCAATAGAACCAGATGGTCCGATCAAGATCGCCCGAAGTCATGCCGATATGTTCGAACCCCTGCAGCATGGCTATTTATCGTCATCGACAACGAGGGCGAAGTCCAGCGGCAAGGCGGTCGTGTACTTGATCTGCTCCATGGCAAAGCTCGAGCTCACATCGGTGAGGGCAATCTTGGTGATGAGCTTTTTGTAGAAGGTGTCGTAGGCGGCAATATCGGGCACCACGATGCGCAGGAGATAATCGATGTCTCCGCTCATGCGATAGAACTCGACCACCTCGGCGAAATCTTCCACCACCGCTGCGAATTTGCGCAGCCAGCCTTCGCTGTGCTCATTGGTCTTGACCGACACGAACACCGTGACCCCAGCATTGACCTTGACGGGATCCAGAACGGCAACGCGCCGCTTGATCACGCCTTCTTCTTCCATTTTCTGGATGCGACGCCAGCATGGGGTCGTTGACAGACCCACTTTGCGGCCGATTTCAGCAACCGGCATGGTCGCGTCTTTCTGCAGCAAGGTCAGTATTTTACGATCGATCTTGTCCAGCGCCATCTCGCCCCCGCGAAAACCTATTCCGTCTCAAGCCAGTTTGTCGGCTCGATTTAGGTTGTTAACTGCCACATTCCGGCGAGCGCCGCAATAATCTTGCGCCAACGACTGATTGGCCTCGCGGATTAGAAGAACGGCAACCAGTCCCAGACCGCCTCGGGACGGTCCTGCTGGTCCCGCCATTCGCGCGGGGGCACGAAGGAGCCGCTCCAGATATCCAGCCCGGCGGCCTGGGCGGCCCTTTGCTCGCGATCATAGTCACCCGACGAAAGCGCCCAGCCCTCGGCGACCATCCGGCCGCCAAGATCCTGGGATCCGATGCTGCAGCGCGCGAGCAAGCGATCATATTTGTCCCGGCCTTCGGCGCGGCAGTCGAGGTCACCCGAGCGCAGCAATTGCGCCATGCGGTCGCGAGCCGCTTGTCCGCAGGGCCAGTTCGCTCCGTCGCGGCGACAGGTCTGGTTGAGTTCGGGAGCGTCGAGGCCGAGCAAACGGACACGTTGCTCGCCCAAGCGCAAGCTGTCGCCATCGCTGGCGCGCCCGGCGCCGCCCACCGGCGGGAGATCGGGCTCGAGCCATGCGGCCAACCCCGCCACGAGGGCGAGAATCATCATTGCCGCAAGCGAGCCGCGTCGTCCGGCGAACACTCGCCTTTGCCTTAGATATCGATTCAGGACTTCACCGCCCGTTAACTACGCCATCGCTAGTGTTCAGCTGTGAGCGTAGCGAATGCGTTTCTGGTTCGCATCACTTAGTACCGAGTAAGAGTTCAATGCCGTCCTGGGCCACGATCGACGCTGACGTCCGCTCGCTTATGGGGCGTGACACCAAGCGCAACGCACAAAAGACCGTGCTGGATGCGCGCCAACGCCTGACGTCCAGTTCGGGCACCCGCGCAGCGTTCGATTTCGAGCTGCTGCATGACTATGCCAGCGCCCGGCTCGCTGCGGCATTGCCAATGGCCGCCATCGTGGTCATCCTGTCCTTTGTCTCCAGTTTCTGGGTGCCGCCGCTCTTTGCCACCCTCTGGGCAGGGACGGTCCTGCTCAGCCTTCTCGTGATCGTGCTGGTCGCGCGGCGCTTCAAAGCGAGTGATCCCGCCAAGTTCAATGCCGGTCAGTGGACGGCAAGCTTTGTCGCTTGCGAGACTGTTTATGGTCTCGCCTGGTCGCTGCTGGCCCTCTTTACCTTGGTAGCCAGTCCCGAGAGCCTGACGCCGGTGATGTTCGCCATGGTGCTGGTGAGCGTGGCGGCCAATGCTGTGGCCACCCACACCCTGCCGCCCGCCACCTTGATGAGCACGCTGCCGGTGACGCTCACCGTCTCCATCAACCTCATCGCCCTGGGCGGCACGCTCAACTTCATGCTGGCGGCCGTTGCGGTCTGTGGCGAAGTTTTCTTTGTTTACCTGGCGCGTCAGCTGCACGCGTCCGAACTCGAAACCGTCACCCACCAGGCGGAAAAAGACACGCTGATCGGCGAGCTCGAAGAAGCCCGGCATATGTCCGATGAAGCCCGGCGCCATGCCGAGCAGGCCAATATCGCCAAGTCGCAGTTTCTTGCCACCATGAGCCACGAACTGCGCACCCCGCTCAACGCGATCATCGGCTTTTCCGAAGTGCTGCAGTCCGAATTGCTTGGCCCCCATCAGGTGCCGCAATACAAGGAATATGCCGGGGACATTCACGCCAGCGGCCAGCACCTGCTCAATCTCATAAACGAACTGCTCGATCTCAGCCGCATCGAGGCGGGCAAATACGAGCTCAACGAAGAGATCGTCTCGCTCGTCGATATTGCCGCGGATTGCCGCCGCATGATGGAGCTGCGCGCCAAGGCGAAGGGCATCGAGCTGGTGTTCAATGTCGGCAACAACCTGCCCCGCCTATGGGGCGATGAGCGCGCCATCCGCCAGGTGATCCTCAACCTGCTCAGCAATGCCATCAAGTTCACGCCCCAGAACGGCAAGATCACTCTCGTCGTGACGCGGAGCGGCGATGGCGGGCAGCTGATCTCGGTCAAGGACAACGGCCCCGGCATTCCCGAGGACGAGATTGCCACCGTGCTGTCCTCGTTCGGCCAGGGCTCGCTGGCCCAAAAGACCGCCGAACAAGGCGCGGGGCTTGGGCTGCCGATCGTCCAGAAGATCATGGAACTGCACCAGGGGCGCTTTGATCTCTTCTCCAAGGTGCGCTTTGGCACCGAAGTGATCGCGACCTTCCCCCGCGCCCGGGTCATGGATGCCCTGGCGCCCGTGGTGCAGAAAAAAGACCGGCTGCAGATCTATTCCGAAGCGGGCTGACCCGCTTCGGCGTTCTTGCGCGTCAGGAGCGGTCGGTAACCGCCGCGCTTTCAAAGGTTGCCATGTTGTTGTGCAGGTGCAGCGCGGTCTTGACCAGCACTGCCGCCAGCGCGGCCCCACTCCCCTCACCCAGCCGCATGCCAAGATCGAGCAGCCCCGTCTGCCCCATCGCCTCAAGTGCCCGGCGGTGCCCCGGCTCGGCCGACACATGGGCAAAGAGGCAATGATCGATGGCATTGGGATGCACGGCATGGGCTATCGCCGCCGCTGACGTTGCCACAAAGCCGTCCACGATCACCGGCACCTTTTGATGGCGCGCGGCAATGATCGCGCCCAGCATGGCCGCAATCTCGCGCCCGCCAAGCCGAGCAAGGATCGCCAGCGGATGATCCAGGTCGCCCTTGTGCAAAGCCAGCGCGCGGTCCACGGCATCCGCCTTGCGCGCCAGGCCCGCATCGTCCACGCCGGTGCCGCGCCCCACCCAGTCGCGCCCGCTGCCGCCATAAAGCGCCGCATAGATCGCGGCCGCCACCGTGGTATTGCCGATGCCCATTTCTCCGATGCAGATCAGGTCGGGCTTGCCGGCGATTGCTTCCATGCCATAGGCGATGGTTGCCGCGCACATCTTGTCGTCAAGCGCCGCGGTCTGCGTGATGTCGCCCGTGGGCAGTTCCAGCGCCAGTTCGAACACGCGCAGATTGATCTCGTGCAGGGCGCAGATCTGGGAGATCGCCGCCCCTCCTTCCGTGAAATTGGCGACCATCTGCGCGGTCACCTCGCGCGGAAACGCCGACACGCCCTGGTCGGTCACCCCATGATTGCCGGCAAAGATCGTGACCATGGGATTGTCGAGCCGCGGCTTGGCCCGACCCTGCCAGCGCGCCAGGAATTCCACCAACTCCTCGAGCTTGCCCATCGAGCCCGCGGGCTTGGTCAGGTGCCGCTCGCGCTCGCGCACTGCGCTGACTGCCTGCTCGTCGCCTTCGGGCAGGATCGTCAGCAGTTCGAGCACATCGGCATAGGCTGGGTGTAGGGGCATGGAGAAACCGGACAACGAGTGGTAGGGAAGGCCGGACTTCTGGCGCAGATGGGAGCGAAATGCAATTGAACGGAGCGCGACCGCGCCGCTGGTCCACGGTGCGGGCCGATCTGCTGATGGCCATCCGCTTCTTTTCGCGCCTGCCCACCGGATCTGCACCCCACGAGCTGCCACAGCTCGATCGCATGGCCCCGGTCCTGCCGCTCGCCAGCATCCTGATCGGGCTTGGACCCGCTTTCACCCTCCTTGTCGCCCCGCATCTGGGCATGCCGCCCTTGCTTGCCGCCGCTCTTGCCGTTGCCGTGCTGGTGATTGCCGGCGGCGCCATGGCCGAGGATGCGCTGGCTGACAGCGCCGACGGATTGTTTGGCGGCCACACGGTCGAGCGCCGGCTCGAAATCATGAAGGATAGCCGGCACGGCACCTATGGCGTCGCTGGCCTTTGCCTTTTGCTCCTGATGCGGGTCGCGGCGCTGGCGAGCCTTGTGGCTGTCGATCCGCTTGGGGCCGCCATCCTCTGGCTGGGGGCGCAAGTGCTGGCCCGTTCGGGAGCATTGTGGCTCGCCGTGGCCCTGCCACCCGCCCGGCGCGACGGTGCCTCGGCCACGGCGGGCAGCCTCAGCCGCGCGGCGTTTGCCATTGGGCTGGCCCTCGCCCTAGTGCTGTTCACCCTCAGCACCTGGCCTTTGGGCAACTGGCTCGCTCCGCTCCTCGCCCTGCCGCTTGCTGGCGTAGCCACGCTGGCTTGGGCGGGGCTTTGCCGGCGTTCGCTGGGCGGCCAGACCGGCGACGTGGTTGGTGGCCTCGTCGCGCTTCTCGAGATTGTCGCACTCGCGGTTCTCGTGTGCTTTGCCGCCGGGCCTTGAAATCGCCCCCGAGTTTTCCTTTATGCTGTGAGATGATTTGCACAGCTAGGAACAGGGCGCAGGCATGATCTTTATCGGCATCGCCCTTCTGGTTGCTGTTGGCCTGGCCGCTCTCGTCAGCAGTGATGCGGGTGCCCTTCTGGGCCTCACCCAGGCGCAAACGGCCCAACTCCTGCCGCTCCTGATCCTGCTCGTTGTTTTTGCCGGCGGCGCCTTTGGCCGGCGCCGGCGCGCGTCCGAACTCTTCGGTGCCATTGGTCTATGGGTCGCGATCTTCGCGATAGCGGCCGTCTCCTATAGTTACCGCGATGAACTGGTGGGCATTGCCGGGCGGGTTGCCGGCGAGTTGCGCCCGGGGGTTGCCGTCGTAGATGCCGAGCGCGGTACCGCTACCTTCCGGCGCGGCATGGGCGGGCATTTCGAAATCGCCGCCACGATCAACGGCCACACCACCCCGATGATCTTCGATACGGGCGCCAGCGCGGTGGTCTTGACCGAGGCCGATGCGGAAGCCGCCGGCATCGACACCAGCAGGCTGCGCTACTCGATCCCCGTCGCCACCGCCAACGGCACCGGCCAGGCGGCGCGGGTGCGGCTCGATCAGATCGAAGTGGGCGGTATCGTGCGCGAGGGGGTCACCGCCTTTGTGGCCGAGCGCAACGCGCTCGAGACCAGTCTACTGGGCATGACTTATCTCGAAACCCTGAGCCGCTACAGCGTGTCCCAGAACTCGCTCGAACTGGTCGACTAGCCAGCCATCCGCAGGGCCGAAGCTTCGAGGGCATCGAGCGCGCGCAGGATGACGCCTTCGTCCGCTCCTGCCCGGCAGGCATCAACGCTCAGGATCTGCCGGAACTGCCGCGCCCCGGGCAGTCCATTTGCCAGGCCCAGCATATGCCGGGTCACCGCATTGACCCGCATGCCAGTGCGGCGCTCGCGGGCGGCATAGTCGGCCATTGCCTGCATCACCTCGGCCAGCCCGGGCGCCGGTTCGCTTGCGCCAAAGAAGCGCCGATCCACCTCGGCCAGCAGCATGGGCGTATGATAAGCGGCCCGCCCCAGCATTACCCCGTCGGTATGGGCCAGATGCGCCTCGGCCTGTTCCAGGGTCTCGATGCCACCATTGATCATCACCGGCAGCGGCGATAGGCGCGCCCGCAGCCGATAGACCCGATCATAGTCCAGTGGTGGAATGGTACGGTTTTCCTTGGGTGACAGCCCCTTCAGCCACGCCTTGCGGGCATGCACGTAAAGCGCGTCAACGCCCGCTTCCACCATGGCATCGGCAAAGCGATCCAAACCGGTTTCGGTGTCCTGGTCGTCGATACCGATGCGGCACTTGACCGTCACCGGCCGGTCGGTGGCATCGCGCATGGCCCGCACGCATTGCGCCACCAGTTCCGGCTCGGCCATCAGGCAGGCGCCGAACCGGCCCGATTGCACCCGATCAGAGGGGCATCCCACATTCAGATTGATCTCGGCGAAACCTGCCGCATCCGCAAGGCGCGTGGCGGCCGCAAGCTCGTGCGGGTCCGACCCACCCAGTTGCACGGCCACCGGCTGCTCGACCGGATCGAGCCGCAAGTGTCGGCTCGCATCGCCATGCACCAGCGCCGCGCTCGTCACCATTTCGGTGAACAGCAGCGCGCGCTTGGTCAGAAGGCGGTGAAAATATCGACACCTGGGGTCAGTCCATTCCATCATCGGTGCCACGGAAAAGCGGCGGGCTTCGCGCAGCGAGACGGGTACGGTGGGGACTTGGGCTGGCGAAGGGGCAGTGTTCATGGGCCCTATTTACGCGCTTGCCCGCGTTCTTCAACCGCCAAGGGCAAACCGGGCCCTCAAAACTGCGTTGCCGATCGCACCAACTAGCGCGCGTCTACCTTCTGCAGTACTGCAGGAGGGTCTGCTTGGAACTGCTGCAATGCCCGATCCTCGACTGGTAGCCGTCATCGATATTGGCAAGACCAACGCCAAATTGGTGCTGATCGATACGGTGAACGCTGCACAAGTGGCGAGCCGCAGCACGCCCAACAGCGTGGTCCGCGGCGGGCCCTACCCCCATGCCGATCTGGACCGGCTTTGGTCCTTTATCCTCGCGAGCCTTCAAGCAATGCATGCCGAGCACGGCGTCGAGGGCATTTCGATCACCACCCATGGCGCGACGGCTGCCCTGCTGGCCGGGAACGAGCTGGCCCTCCCTGTACTGGATTATGAATATGCCGGGCCCGATGCCCTCGCCACCCAGTACCGGGCTGTACGCCCCGTTTTTGCCGAGACATTGTCGCCCAGTCTGCCCGGTGGACTGAACCTGGGGGCGCAGCTCTTCTGGCAAGCCCGCAAATTCCCCGATGCGTTTGCCGGCGTGACCCATATCCTACCCTATCCGCAATACTGGGCCTGGCGGCTCACCGGGGTTCTCGCCAGCGAGGTCACCTCGCTCGGCTGCCACACCGATCTGTGGGCGCCGGCGCAGGGCAAGTTCTCATCGCTGGTGACGAGCCAGGGTTGGGAAAAACTTTTCGCCCCCATCCGCCCTGCCGCGAGCATTATCGGTACGATCAAGGCAGAGATCAGCGCCCAGACCGGACTGCCCCCGGACACGCCGGTCACCTCAGGCATTCACGACTCCAACGCTTCGCTGCTGCCGCATCTCGGTCGGCAGCAGGCGCCGGTCACGATCCTTTCCACCGGCACCTGGACGATCGCTATGACAATCGGCGGCAAGACCCAACGGCTCGATGAGCGCCGCGACAGCCTCGCCAATGTGGACGCGTTCGGCCGGCCGGTACCCACCGCCCGCTTTATGGGCGGTCGGGAATTTGACGCTCTTGTCGGCACCTATGTCGAACCCACAAGCGCCGAGCTCCCTGCGGTGATCGCCGGCGACATACAGGCCCTGCCCAGCTTTGCTCCCGGCGTTGGCCCCTTCCCGGCGGCTACGGGGCGCTGGACAACCGATCCCGACCGATTGTCGCCGGGCGAACGATCGGCTGCCACCGCGCTCTATCTCGCGCTGGTGACGCAGACCTGCTTTGAACTCTGCGGGCTGGGCGAGGAGATCATCATCGAGGGGCCCTTTGCGCGCAATGGGCTGTTCGCGGCGGCGCTCGCCCAGCTCACCGGCGTGCCCGTCAGCGCTTCGGCCGACAGCACCGGCACCAGTCTTGGAGCCAGCATGTTGTTTGGCGGCCCCAAGCCGGGCTCAAGCCGTGGAAAGCCCATCGCGCCCTTGGCCCTGCCGCAACTGGATACCTATGCCGCCACCTGGCGTGAGCGAGCCATGGCGGCCCGCCCCGTCAGCGTTGCTCCGTGACGGGACCCACCGGCTTGGACAAGGCGCGCTCGCGCAGCCAGATGTAAAAGCCGCTGCCGACAACAATGGGCGCGCCAAGCAAGAACCAGATGTCAGGCGGCTGGTTGAAGACGATCCAGCTCAGCGCGGCGATGAAGATGATCTGCACATAAGAGAACGGTGCGAGGGTGGAGGCCGGCGCAAAGCGATGCGCCACCGTCACAAACTGATGGCCGAGAAAACCGATCACCCCGACAGCGGCAAAAACCACCCAGTCGAGCGTTGTCGTTGGCCAGATCCAATCGGCAAAGGCGAAGGGCAACAGCAAGACCACCGCCACGGCGCCGGTATAAAACTGCTGGGTTGCGGCCGAGTCCACCCCCGCCAGGCGCCGGGTCAGCAGCACATAGGCACCGTAGAACCCAGCACCGGCGAGCGACAGCAGCGTGGCCGGCTGGAAGGCTTCACTGCCCGGATGGACGATGATCAGGATGCCGATGAACCCCACGCCAATGGCGGTCCAGCGTCGCCAGCCCACCTGCTCGTGCAGAAACACGACTGAGAGCAGGCAGATGATCAGCGGTGTTGTAAAGCCGATAGCGCCGGTGACCGTCAGTGGCAGATAGCGCACCGCCGTGAAGTTACACAGGCTCGATCCGAGCAGCGCGAGTGCCCGCACGATCTGGATCCGGAGATTGGCGGTGCGCACCAGATCGCGACCACCATTGGGCAGGTTGACCGCTGAAACAATCACGAGGTGCACGAAATAGCGGGCAAAGATGATCTGCATCGCTGGCAAGCCAACCAGGCCGAGCCATTTGGCTGAGCCATCAAGGCAGGTAAACAGCAGATTGGCGCACAGCACGAGGCCGATGCCAAACAGGCGGCGCTCCTCGAGGGGAGCAATAGTCGTCGACATGAAGCGGATCCGGAGCGCCGCAGGAGAACGCGGCACCGGCAGGTTGGCCGCACCCACCGCGCCCTGTCAACCATTGATCCGGGCGCGAACAGGGCTGCAGAGTCAGCCCCTTGCCACGAGACAAGGGGCTGGCCGGAGCTAGAACGTATCTGCCAGCGTACGGATGCTGAGCGTGGCCGCAAGTTCCTGGGCGCTGAACTTGCCCCCATGGCGGGGCGTAAAGCCCAGCACAGCGGGCCGACCCGGCAGCAGGGTGAACGCGTTGTCGGAGAAATAGCCGGGCTGATCGACGGTCACGGTGGTGAACAGGCCGGGCTTGTCGGCCTCAAGGGTCAGCACGGGGCCATCGGGTCCGTCAGCCCAGCTGGCTGACACCGTGACGGGCGGTAGCTCATAGGCCTTGTAGGGCTTGGGGAAGTAGTCGTTTTCACCCAGCACCTTGCCCGCTGCATCGCGCCAGGTGAACAACAGGAACTCGTCGGCGGCGAGATCGGCAACGTCGAGGGTCGCCACGGCCATTGCAGCAGCCGGGTCAACGGCGCTACTGCCGGAGAACACCACTCGATCGCCCCCGCCGACCTTGACCGCCCGGACCTCGAGGCTGACCGTCACCTCGGCGCCAGTATCATTGACGGCCTTGAGCACAATCTGGGTTGGCGCCGCACCCTCGACCGGCAATCCGCGCGAATTGGTCTTGAGTTCCGCCTGCCGGGGTACCGCGACGACCTTGACCGGCAAGAAGAAGCGCTTGGCCATATACTGCAGCAGCTTCCACTGCCCGCCGTAATCAAGGCTCGCCCAGCTCGCGACCGGCCAGATATCGTTGATCTGCCAATAAAGCGTGCCCATGCAGCGCGGCTTGGTGGAGCGCCAGTATTCGATGGCGGTCTTCATCGCCAGGCCCTGCTGGATCTGGGACAGGAACACCATCTGGTCGAAATCGCGCGGGAAGCGGAAGTAGCGCGTCATGGTCTCGAGGATACGCGCATTGCCCCCGTCATTGCGCTGATGGTTCTCCATTACGGGCGAAGAGGGATTCCTGTCTTTCTGTTCAGAGAACGTTTCAATGACGTTCATCGAGGTGAACGACTGGAAGCCGAACTCGGAAGCAAACCGCGGATTGACCGTCCGATAGGCCTCGAAGGCCTTGGCCGAATGCCAGACATCCCAGTAATGCGTGTCGCCCCGCGTATCGGCATGCCAGCCATCAGAGAAATCGAGATAACCCATTGAGGGCGATGAGGGCCAGAACCGCCGCGCCGGATCCTCGTCCTCGACAATGGTGCCGAGCATGTGGTTGAGCCGGTCATAGTTCGCCACGTAACGCTCTGGCGCGGCACGCGTTTCCGGGTACCAGCCCAGCGAGCCGATCACCTCATTGTCCCCGCACCACAAGGCAATACAGGCGTGATGGGACAGCCGGCGCACCTGCTGGGTCACCTCCTCGCGCACGCTGGCAAGGAACGCCCGATCGGACGGATAGCTCATGCAGGCAAACATGAAGTCGTGCCAGATGAGGATCCCAAGCTCATCGCACAGATCATAGAAGTAATCGGGCTCATACTGCCCACCGCCCCAGATCCGCAGCATATTCATATTCGCGGCCTTGGCGCTGCCCAGGAGATCGCGAATAACCTCAGGCGTAATGCGGCTCGGAATGGCATCCGCCGGGATCCAGTTGGCCCCCATCATGGTGATGTCGCGCCCATTGGTACGGCACTTGAAGGTGTGGTCGATCTCGTCGGGCTCTACTACCCATTCGAGCTGCCGCAAGCCAAGCTTGCGGGTGGTGCGCTCGCCATCGAGTTCGGTTTCCAGCTCATAAAGGGGCTGCTCGCCCTGCCCAGCCGGCCACCACAGGCGCGGGTTTTCAATGCGAACACCATGGATAAGCAGGTTTTCGCCGCGGTGGACGGGCACGGTTTCGCGAACGCTCTGCCCGTCGATCACGTGGCTGATGGTCACCTCTCCAGCCGCGAAGGCGAAGATGCGGGTGCGGATGGTCAGCTCAACAGCGCCATCGCGGTGCAGCTGATCGACCTGCACGCTTTCCTGGCGCGTCAGACGCGAGCGGCGCAGCTGCATCCTGCCATATACGCCGATCGGCATCAGGCAAATGCCCCAGTCCCAGCCGGCATGGCACTGGGCCTTGCGCACGAAATTGAGGTGAATGCCCTCCAGACCATTGGTCTGGTAGTTCTTGGTAAAAGGCAGCGGGAATGAATGGGCCTCGGCGCGCGCCTTGGCGACATCGCGCGTGACGGCAAATTCAATGCGCAGCGTGTTGCTGCCTTCCCGGACTTTGCCGGTCACATCGATATCGTGGCGAACAAAGGAATTGTCGGTGCAGGCGATCGCTTCACCGTTGAGGAAAATGGTGGCGATGCAGTCCACCTCGGCCAGCGTCAAAGTTAAATAGCCATCGATATCGGCTGCACTCGCTTCGAAGCTGCGCTCGACTGACCATTCGGTGCGGTTGACCCACATGACCTCCTTCTCGTTCTCCCCGAAATACGGATCGGGAATCTCCCCATTCGCCAGCAGTGCGCCATGCACGTCGCCAGGCAAGGTGATGGGAGCCGAGGTGTGATAGGTTGGCGAGGAAAGGCGGAATGTCCCTCCAAGTTCAAGCACAGAATAAGCGGGGGCAGTGGACATCCGGTTCCTCCCAGTAGACGTCGTTCAAAGCAGCGTAAGCATCGCTGCAATCGATTTCAGCCTTCTACAGAGTCTGCCGGATAGCTCCAATGGGGGTGGTCTGGCTGTGCAAGACTTTTTGCCTCGAGGCGCAGAATGATCACAGGAGCGCCGGCACCGGCGTGCCGGTCAAAAAGGCCGCTCTACTGAGCGGCCTCTTCGCTTTGGTCGGCTTCGATGAAGCCGCCGGATTGCCGCTGCCAGAGTTGAGCGTAAAGCCCGCCCTGCGCGAGGAGCTCGGCATGGGTGCCTTGCTCGACCACCCGTCCGCGATCGAGCACCACCAGCCGATCCATGGCAGCGATGGTCGACAGCCGGTGAGCAATGGCAATCACGGTCTTGCCGCGCATCAGCAGTTGCAGCTGGCTCTGGATGGCCGCTTCCACTTCGCTGTCGAGAGCCGAGGTGGCCTCATCGAGCACCAGGATTGGTGCGTTTTTGAGCAGCACCCGCGCAATGGCGATGCGCTGCCGCTGCCCGCCGGAGAGCTTTACCCCACGCTCCCCGACATGGGCGTCGTAACCCTTGCGGCCCTGGGCGTCGCTCAGGGTCTCGATGAAATCGGCGGCTTCTGCGAGTTCGGCCGCCTGGCGGATCTCCGCTTCCGTGGCATCGGGGCGGCCATAGGCGATGTTGTCGCGCACGGAGCGGTGCAGCAAGGACGTGTCCTGGGTCACTACGCCGATATTGGCGCGCAGGGAGTCTTGGGTAACTGTCGCGATATCCTTGCCATCGATGAGGATGCTGCCGCCCTGACGATCATAGAAGCGGAGCAGCAGGTTGACGATGGTGGACTTGCCCGCGCCTGACCGGCCGATCAGGCCAATCTTCTCGCCCGGACGGATATGCAGGTTGAGCCCCTCGATGACACCGCTGTTCTTGCCATAATGGAAGCTGACATTTTCAAAGCGGATGTCGCCAGTGACCTTGCCGATTGGCTGCGCCCCCTCGGCATCGGACACAACGCGCGGAAGCGAAATCGAGGCGATGCCGTCGCGCACCGTGCCGATGTTTTCGAACAGCGCCGACATTTCCCACATGACCCACTGGCTCATGCCCTGGAACCGCATCACCAGCCCCAGCGACACCGCCAAGGCGCCTGGGGACATCGTCCCCTGTAACCAAAGCCAGATGCCCGTGGCACCAACGAAAAACAGCAGCAGCGCATTGGAGAAATTCACGGCCACGTTGAGCACGGTGAACATGCGCATCTGCCGATAAACGGTGTCGAGAAAGCCATCCATGGCTTCGCGGGCATAACGCTCCTCCCGATTGGAATGGGAGAAGAGCTTAACCGTCGCGATATTGGTATAGCTATCGACGATGCGGCCCGTCATGGTCGAGCGGGCATCGGCCTGTTGCTCGGAGATCTTGCCGAGCCGCGGAATGAAGTACCACATCAACAGGATGTAGCAGACCACCCAGGCCAGAAATGGCAGTGCCAGCCGCCAGTCGGTCGAGGCGGCAAGCACAACCGCGCCGGTGAAGTAAACGCTCACATATACCAGCATGTCGAGCAGCTTCATGACCACTTCGCGCACGGCGAGCGAGGTCTGCATCAGCTTGGCACCGATCCGGCCGGCAAATTCGTCCTGGAAGTAGCTCATCGACTGGCGGATGAGATAGCGATGGCTCATCCAGCGAATGCGCTGCGGGAAATTGCCCAGAAGAGTCTGGTGCATCGTGAGCGTTGAGAGCAACACCAGCCCCGGCAGCACGAGAACGACGATCGCGCCCATGATGGCCAGCTTCCAGCCATCCGTGGCCAGGAAAGTCTGGGGGTCCGCATCGGCCAGCCAGTTCACCACATCGCCAATAAAGCCGAACAGCAAGATTTCGCCCGCTGCGATGAGCGCTGCGGTCACAGCCATCAGGGCAAGCCACTTCTTGGCGCCGCGGCTGTAATAGAGGCAAAAGGCGAGCAAGCCACGGGGTGGTTCACTGGGCTCTTCGGCAGGATATGGGTTCAGACGTTGTTCAAACCAGCGCAACATGCGGTCACCCCTTCAACAAGCAACAGACGTTCAAAAGCGCCCTGTCACGACGCTGAGTCCCAGAAATAGATGACGCTGCAACGTCAACCGGGGGAAATCTTGCGCGGGACGCCAGCCACATAACTGGTTTCCCTCCCCATTGACGTCCAATTTGACGTAGAAGGAGGGAGGCGGCCGCGAGCCGCACTGATCGCATATCTAACCGAAGTCTGCTGTTGCGGCACGGCCACAATCGATTGAAGACTAAGGTTCACACCTGGACCGAAATCATGCGTACTGAAACCGAGCACACCATCTATCTCAAAGATTACGCGCCCAGTCCTTATCGCATCACGGCGGTAGACCTGGATTTTCGCATCCTCGAAGAGGGGACACGCGTTCGCTCGCTGCTGACGGTCGAGCCGCGCCCGGATACGGCTGCAGGTACGCCGCTGGTGCTGGATGGCGATGGTTTGCGCCTGCAGTCGGTGGCCCTCGACGGCTTGCCGCTGGTGGAGGCCGCTTATGCAGCCGATGCCAACGGGATGACTCTCGTCGAGCCGCCACTGCGTCGGTTCGTGCTGGAAACCGAGGTTACCCTGCAGCCCGAGAACAACACCAAGCTGATGGGGCTTTATCGCTCTAACGGCACCTGGTGCACGCAATGTGAGCCCGAGGGGTTCCGGCGCATCACCTATTACCTCGATCGCCCCGACAATCTCGCCACATTCAAGGTGCGCATGACGGCGCCCGAGGCTGTGGCGCCGGTGCTGCTCTCCAATGGCAATCTGGTGGAACGCGGCGATGCTGGCGATGGCCTGCATTATGCAATTTGGGAGGACCCCTTTCCCAAGCCGGCCTACCTCTTTGCCCTTGTTGCCGGCAAGCTCGCCTCGGTCAGCGACAGCTTCACCACCATGTCCGGCCGCAAGGTGGAACTGGCGATCTATTGCGAGCCAGGCAAGGAAGACCAGTGCGGCTGGGCCATGGACAGCCTCAAGCGCTCGATGGCCTGGGACGAGAAGCGGTTTGGGCGCGAATACGACCTCGACATCTTCAACATCGTCGCGGTGTCGGATTTCAACTTCGGCGCCATGGAAAATAAAGGCCTCAACATCTTCAACGATCGGCTGGTGTTTGCCCGGCCGGACACGGCCAGCGACGCCAATTACGCCTCGATCGAGCGCGTCATCGCTCACGAATACTTCCACAACTGGACGGGCAATCGCATCACCTGCCGCGACTGGTTCCAGCTCTGCCTCAAGGAAGGCTTGACGGTTTACCGAGATCAGGAGTTTTCCTCGGACGAGCGCAGCCGTCCGGTGCAGCGGATCCATGACGTGCAGAATTTGCGCGTGTCGCAGTTCCCCGAAGATGGTGGGCCGCTGGCCCATCCACCCCGTCCCGACCAGTATCGCGAAATCAACAACTTCTATACGACCACCGTCTACGAGAAGGGTGCCGAAATCGTGCGGATGCTGGCGACCCTCTTGGGCGAAGCCGGGTTCCGCAAGGGCATGGACCTTTATTTCCAGCGGCACGATGGTGAAGCCACGACCATCGAGGCTTTCCTCGCGGTCTTCTCGGAAGCCAACGATATCGATCTGGAGCAATTCAAGATCTGGTATCTGCAGGCTGGCACGCCTCAGGTCACGGTTTCGGACAGCTATGATCCCATCAGTCGCACCTATCGGCTGACGCTCAAGCAGCACACCGCACCAACTCCGGGGCAACCGGAGAAGTCGCCGCTGGTCATCCCGGTCAAGTTCGGCCTGCTCGGACCCAACGGCAGCGAACTAAGCTGGACGGGCGTAGCTGGCGGAACGGTGCGCGACGACCTCATCATCCTCGACACCGAAACAGCGGTCATCGAGTTCAGCGGGGTTGCCAACCAGCCCACCCCTTCCTTGTTCCGTGGTTTTTCGGCGCCGGTGCAGGTCCATGCCGACTGGTCCGCGGCGGACAATCTGTTCCTGGCCCGGCATGACAGCGATCCGTTTAACCGCTGGGAAGCGCTGCAATCGGTCAGCACCGAGCTGATGGTGGCAGCTGCCCTAGGCACGACCTGGCGCGATGAAGCGATCGCCGCACTGCGCGAAGCCATGATGGAGACGCTGGGTGACCCCGGGCTCGACCATGCCTTCAAGGCGCAGGCACTTGGTCTGCCCGTCGAGTCGCTTGTTGCCCGGGCCATCGGCCGGGATGTCGATCCGGATCGCATCCATCAGGTGCGCCAGGCTTTGATCGGCGCAGTCTTCGGACCGGTTGCTGCAATGCTGCAGGCCGCCTACGAGGGCCTCGCCATCACGGAGACTTATGCCCCCACCACGGCGCAGTCCGGCCAGCGCTCCTTGCGCAATCGCCTGCTGTCCCTCCTGGTCCAAGCGAGCCCCGATGGGGCCGCGCTCGCAGCCCGGCAGTACCATGAAGCCACCAACATGACCGATCGCCTGGCGGCGCTCGCGGTCAGTGGGGCGCAGTGGACCGCCGACGCCCCTGCCCTTCTCGCTGACTTCCGCCTGCGCTTTGCCGGGGACCCCTTAGTGTTCGACAAATGGCTCAGTGTTTCGGCCAGCGCCACCGACGATGGGGTGATCGAGCGCATGCGTGCCATCCTTGCCGATCCCGGCTTCCCCAAGACCAATCCGAATCGCTTGCGCTCGCTTGTGGGGACATTTGCGATGGGCAACCCGACTCAGTTTGCCCGTGCCGACGGCGCGGGTTTCCGCTTCGTGACGGACTTCGTGGCGGAGGTGGATTCGGTCAACCCGCAGGTGGCTGCGCGGGTGCTGACAGGCTTCAGAATCTGGCAGATTCTGGAGCCAAACCGGCGCGAGGCAGCACACGCGGCGCTCCGGCAGTTGCAGGCCTCGACCGAGCTGAGCCGCAACACGGCTGACATACTTTCACGCATGTTGGGAAGCTAAATGCGCGTGCCTGTGGAAGAATATTTCTCCGCCTCTAAGTGACTCAAGAGACTCGCCTTTTGGCGGGTCTCGCTTTAGCGCTGGCCGGAGAGGTATGGACAAGCTGCCACCGCCTGATTCATTGTTCGTTAAGGGTATCGGGCGGGGCAATTAGCCTCACATTACGGAGTTATTCATGCGGTCGGCGGAGCAATCCGGCGTCGGCGCTGATGGATTCAGCGTGGGCAAAGGTCAGAATTCAGCTCATCGGCCAGAAGGCGAGAACACCCATACAGGGTCCCTTTTCCGCAAGGTTTCGCCCGTGACGAGGACCGTCGCACTCACCGCCATCCTGGCCGCGACGCTTTTCATTATCTATGACACGGCAAGGACCCTTGATGAGGCCCGTCGCGACCTGACCGCCATCGGCGCATTGATGGCAGACGAGATTGCCGCAACCACCGCTCCGTTGCCGCAGCTGCAACAAGCGGTAAGGCTGTCGGGCGGTGTCGTTCATGCGCGGCTACACGCCGATCCTTCCACTGCTCCCCAGAGAACGCTCGTCAGCGAGCAGTTCCCCGTTGGTCAGCACGGTATCTTGTTGCTTGAAGCCAATGAGGACCTGATATGGCCCGGCCTGCTGGTCCGGGCCCTGGCCGCCCTTGCCGTGGCTGCGCTGATGACAGGCCTCTCCTGGCGCCGCAGCCACTTCAACGAAATGCCCGATCGCATGCAGCGTTTTGCCTACCAGACCCTTGCTTCGGCTGTGCCGATGGGGATGGCGTGCTGGACCAAATCGGGCCAGCTGGTGGTCTGCAATCAACAGTACCGCGAGCGCCTGGACCTGGAGGGTACAAGCGTGACCTACCCCCAAATGGTCAAGCGACTGATTGCCGGCGGATACATGAAGCTGGTCAATGACGCGGACAACACCCGCTTGATGGAGCTGCATCGCGAAGACGGCAGCTGCATGCTGATCGAGGAACGTCCCTTGGGCGACGGCAATTTCCTTACGCTCGTGACCGATGTCACCGAGCGCAAGAAAGCCGATTCACTGCTGAACTCCATCCGGGAGGAGCAGCGGCTGCTCGCCCGCCGCTATCATGAGGAAAAGCTCAAGGCCGAGGCCGCCAGCCGCTCCAAGACCAATTTCCTGGCTCATCTCAGCCATGACGTACGCACGCCGCTCAACCACATCATCGGCTTTGCCGAACTGATGCGGCATGAGGCTTATGGCCCGCTCGGCGATCGCCGCTACAAGGATTACGTGCAGTCGATCAAGTCCTCTGGCGAACACCTGCTGGATTCCTTTGCGACCATTCTTGATCTCGCGGAGCTTGAAGGCGGGCAGAAGATGCTGCGCTCCGATCCACTCAGCGTGGACGAGCTCCTCGACGAGGTCGGGCAGCGCTTCCGTGGACAAACTGCGCGAGCCGGGCTGAGCTTTGTGCGCGGCGAAGGTTGCGGCGCGGTTGTGCATGGCGACCGCCTAGGGCTGTTGCGCATGATCGGCAATATCGTCGAGAACGCGATCCGCTTCACGCCGAGCGGGGGCCGAGTCACGCTGGCAGCCTTTGCTGCCCATGATGGCGTTGTTATTGAAATCACCGATACCGGGCTCGGCATGAACGAGGAGCGGCTGGCCAGTCTTTCCCAGCCTTTCGCCCTTGGTGACGCGACCTTCACTCGCGAAGGGGTTGGTCACGGCCTTGGCATTTCGATTTCGCGCGCCATTGCCGAGCTCAGCGGCGGGCACATGGCCATTGACTCCAGCCCTTCCCTGGGCACGACGGTGGCCATATCCCTGCCGTTGCGCAGCGAAGAAGGCATTCGGGCGGCCGAATAGGCATCTATAGGGCTGCGGCTCGCTCGTACCAGGCCTGCGCTGCGGCCGAGACCTCGGCGCGCATTTCAGCAAGATCCAGCTCAAGCCGGCTGAAATCGGGGTAGTGGGTCAGTTGCGCTAGCAATTCCCGGAAGGCCCCATTCCAGCCTTCCTCCTTGAACGGGTCGAGCAAGGCAGAGCTCATCACCTGGATCACTTCCGAATAAAGCCCATGGATCTGGGCGAGCCGTGTGCCGCTGGGCAGCAAGCCAAGCTCGTCGAGCCGGGTCAGCACCTCCGCCGTGAGCGCCTGCGGCAAGCCCAGTTGGGAGCCGACCGACAGGAACCCTGACTGGGCGATGAACTCCAGGTCCACCAGTCCGCCCGCCGCGAGCTTAAGGTCAAATGGGTGGCGGGGTGGCCGTTCCTTGGCCAGCAACGCCCGCATCGAACGAACATCCTCGATGACCTTGGCGCTGTCGCGCCGGGTTGCGAGAACGCGGGCAATGGCCGCGTTCATCTGTTCGCCAAAAGTGCCATCGGCAAACACAATGCGCGCCCGGCTGAGTGCCAGATGCTCCCACGTCCAGGCATGTTCGAGCTGATAGTCCACAAAACCCTGTAGGCTCGTTGCGAGCGGGCCGGCATTACCCGAAGGCCGCAGCCTCATATCGGCCTGATACAACACGCCTTCGGCGGTCGGGGCAGTGATGGCGGCCACTAGGCGCTGGGTTAGCCTTGTATAGTAGTGGCTGGCGCTGAGCGGCTTTTCGCCATCGGATTCCACGTCTGGCGCATCATAGAGGAGAATGAAATCGAGGTCGGAGGTAGCCGTCATCTCCCGGCTCGCCATCTTGCCAAAGGCGAGCAACGCCACACGGCCATCACGAATGCGGCCATGGCGGCGCTCGAACTCGACCTTGACGGTTGCGAACAAGCGATTGAGCAAGGTCTCGGCCAACGCGGTGAACTGCTCGCCGGCCCCCTTGGCGCTCACCGTGCCGGACAACAGGCCCGCGGCAATCAGGAAGCGTTGTTCCTGCCCGATGATGCGGGCCCGATCGATGCTTTCCTCATAGGAGCGCGCCTCTGCCATGAAGGCGTCGACCTTGGAAATCAGGACATCGCGATGCGTCACCTCGCTGGCGAAGGCGGGATCAATCAGCGCATCCATGACATGGGTGCGATGGATCACCGCCTCGGCCATGCGCGGCGCCGACGCCATCAATTGCACCAGCAATGTCCGAAGATCGGCATGTGTGCGCAGCAGCGCAAAGAGCTGCACGCCCGTCGGCAGGCGGGAGAGGAAATTGTCGAAACGCACCAGCGCCAGATCGGCATTGCCAGCCGCGCCCAACGTCGACAGCAGCGCCGGCAGCAATTCGGTCAGATGCGCCCGAGCGGCCGCAGCGCGCGTGGCTGGGTAACTGCCATAGTGCCATTTGCGGACAGTGGCGATGGCGAGATGGGGATCGGCAAAGCCCATCTGGGACAGGGTCTCCAGCGTACCTGGATCATCATCGCTGCCGGTAAACACCAGATTGCCTTCGGCACTGCCCAGGCTTTCGCCTTCGGTGAACAACTCGCCGTAATAGGACGAAACAAGCTCGAGCGCGGAGCGGTATTCAGCCTCGAAGCGCAACAGGCTGTCCTCGCCCATCAGGCGGGCAATGCTGGCCAGGTCCTCGGCGTTCGTCGGCATGGTGTGGGTTTGTTCGTCGCGGAGCATTTGCAGCCGGTTCTCGACCGCCCGCAAGAACCAGTAGGTATGGCTTAGCTCCGAGGCGGCGGTGAGCGTGATCCAGTTCGCGTCGGCCAGCGCCGCCAGCGCGAGAACCGTGGGCTTGGCGCGCAGGCTTTTGTCCCGGCCGCCGGCAATCAGCTGCTGGGTCTGGGTGAAGAACTCGATCTCGCGAATGCCGCCCCGCCCGAGCTTGACATTGTGACCTTCCACGCGGATCTCGCCAACGTTCTTGGCAATGTTGATCTGGCGTTTCATGGCTTGGATATCGGCAATGGTCGCGAAATCGAGATGCTTGCGCCAGATATAGGGCGCCAGTTCCTTGAGGAAACTGGCGCCAACTTCCCCATCGCCGGCGCAAGTTCGCGCCTTGATCCAGGCGGCCCGCTCCCAGTTCTGCCCGCGGCTTTCATAATAGGCGAGGGCCGCATCAACCGAGATCGCGACCGGGGTCGAACCCGGATCGGGCCGCAGCCGCAGGTCAGTGCGGAACACATAACCATCGGGCGTGCGATCCTCGATCAGTCCCATCAGCCGCTGCACAACGCGTGAATAGAACCTCGTCGCTTCGGCCGGCTCAGCGAGCACGCCTTTCTCCGGATCAAAAAACGCGACAATGTCGATGTCGGAAGAGTAGTTCAGTTCCTGTCCGCCATGCTTGCCCAGCGCGAAAAGGGCGAGGCCAGAATTGGCCGCCGTGGCCTCTTCGACTGGAATGGCCAGCAAGCCCCGGCCGGCAGCCTGGCGCATCAAGAGGTCCAGTGCGGCTTCAAGGGCAGCATCGGCAAGGTCGGACAGGGCAGCAGTGGTCTGTGCGGTGCTTAGAGCTCGCCCGGTTTCGGTGACCGCCGCCCACAAGGCGGTGCGCGCCTTGGCGCGACGCAGTATGGGCGCCAGCGCCGCTTCGTCAGCCGCGGTTCGCCCGGCCTCAGCGACATCATCGAGGATGGCATGAAACACTGAGTTTGGCACTTGCCCCAGCGCCTGACCCAACCATCCCGCATTGGCTTGGGCTAGGCCCAAGAGATATGGCGCTGTTTCCAGCAAAGGGCCGAGGGCACTGGCAGCTGCTGCCAGCGGAACGCGCTCGGCCTCGGGAAGGCTGCCGAGCCATTCATCGAAGCGCGGCGTTGGCGTCGGGGGCAGTTGTTGGAGGGCAGTAGCCATAAACCTATGTGATATATGGGACGTTTCGCCGCGGCAAGCCGGTCCCCGTTACCCTGCGGGCAGGTCGATGATCGCCCGTGCCCCAGGAGCATTGTCGGCGAGCCGGAAGCTGCCGCCATGCAGGCGCGCCACCGCGTCCACCAGCGAAAGCCCAAGCCCTGACCCCGGTTCGGACCGGCTTTTTTCCAGTCGCACAAAGCGCTCGACAACGCGCAGCCTATCTTCCTCTGCGATGCCGGGACCATTATCGGCAACCTCGATCAGGACCCGACCGCGCTCTTCGCGCAAACTGATCGTGATGCGCCCCTGCCCGCCCTGCTCGGGCTTGGCATATTTCAAAGCGTTTTCGAGCAGGTTGACCATGGCTTGCCCAATCAGCTCGCGATTGCCCTTCAGGTGAACGGATGGGGCAATCGCGGTTTCAACGGCAATTCCCTCGTCCTCGGCCACTGGGCCATAGAGCTCGGCGAGATCGGTCACAACGGCGCTGACATCGACCTCGGCGAATGCGCCCGATGGGGCACCCGCCTCCGCTCTGGCGATCATCAGAAGAGCGTTGAAGGTCCGGATCAGGCGATCGCTTTCTGCAATGGTGGTTTCGAGTGCCTGCTCGCGAGTCATGTCGCTTGCCCCGGGGCGCAGTGCCGCTTCTGCCTGATTGCGCAGGCGAGTCAGCGGGGTTTTGAGGTCGTGCGCGACGTTGTCGGTGACTTCCTTGAGGCCCTGCAGCAACTGTTCGATGCGGTCGAGCATGGCGTTGAGATTGGTGGCCAGCCCATCGAATTCGTCATTGCGCCGGGTGATCGGCACGCGCTCGGAGAGATTGCCCGACATGATCTTGGTCGAGGTATCGCGGATGGAATCGATACGCCGCAGCACTCTTCTGGCGGTGAGGCCCCCCGCCACCATGGAAAAGAAGATGATTCCGGCGACGCCCACGAGGAAACTTCGCACAATGATGGCCGAGTAGCCCCGCCGTTCCAGCACGTCACGGCCAACCACCAGCCGCAGCCCGTTGCTGAGTTCAAGGGAGCGCACCACGGCAACGCCCCGACGGGGACCTGCATCGGACTGGCCGTCGTCTCCCAATGGGCTGGCCCGTTCATAGTCGAAGCTATAAACGCCAGGCTCCACTAGCACTCCCGCGGGAATTTGCACGACATTGCCCAAGAGGTACTGGCCGGATGCGTCGCCCAGAAAGTATACGCCCGGGCCCGGCTGGCGCGACAGCCGGTCCACGGCTATGGCGAGGCCACGAAGCCCCTGGTTCGCATCGATCCGCTGGAACAAGCGCACTTCGCGATCGATATCATCAGCCTGCTGGCGCTGGATCTGCACGCTGGACTGCCAGGTAATAAAGCCCAGCAGCAGCACGGCAAACAGGATGAAGATCAGGATAAACGCGGCGGTCAGCCGGACCGTGGAGGTGCGCCAGAGTTGGGCAAGACGGTGCACGCGCTACTCGCGGATCATGTAACCGGCGCCCCGCACCGTGTGGAGCAGTGGATTGGCATAGCCTTTGTCGATCTTGGCCCGCAGGCGCGACATATGCACATCGATGACATTGGTCTGGGGGTCGAAATGATAATCCCAGACATTTTCCAGCAGCATGGTGCGGGTCACCACCTTACCGGCATTTCTCATCAGGTATTCCAGTAGTCTGAATTCCCGCGGCTGGAGCAGGATAGATTCGCCATCCCGTTCCACCTTGCGTGACAGGCGGTCCAGCGTCAGGCCACTAACCTCATAGGTCGTGGCGGCTTCAGAGGGGCTCGAGCGGCGGGCAAGCACCTCAACCCGGGCCAGCAATTCGGTGAAGGCATAAGGCTTGGTCAGGTAATCGTCGCCGCCGGCGCGCAGCCCGGTGACACGATCATCAACCTCGCCGAGTGCCGACAAGATCAATACGGGCGTATTGTCACCCTTGGCCCTTAGCGACTCGACAATGGAAAGACCGTCCCGGCGAGGCAGCATGCGATCAACGATCAGCACGTCATATTCCATATCCGACGCCATGGCGTGGCCGGTTTCCCCATCGGGGGCGTGGTGGGTCACGTGACCGGATTCATCAAGCGCCTGGATCAGGTAACTTGCTGCCTCACGATCGTCTTCAATCAGCAAAATCTTCACCGTGACGCTCCCGGCGCAGCGCTGAGAAAAGGGTCCCGGAGCGGCTGCCCCGGGACCGTAGCGGGTTTATTCGCTTAGTGGCAGACCGATGAAGCGGGCTTCACCATCACGGCTGGCCTTGACCAGGGCAGTATTGAGCCCGCGATCCTTGACGCCGGCAATGGCGGCTTGGAAATCCTCAACGGTTTCGACAGGCTTGTTGTCGACTTCGAGGATTGCGTCGCCAACTGCAAAACCACGTTCCGCCGCAGGGCTTTCGGGATCAACCTCCTGGATCAGCAGACCGCCCGAGCCGTCACCATTGGGCACCAGGGTCAGGCCCTCGCTCGATTGCGCTGGCTGTTGCTCGGGAGTGGTTGGCGCCTGTTCGGTGTCGTTCTGGGCCGTTTCCTCGGTCAAGGTCTCGAGCTGGACGGAAAGCTTGGTTTCAGCGCCATCGCGCCAAATCGTCAGCTCAACCGTGGAGTCCGGCGCCTTGCCCGCAATCGTGCGGCTCAGGTCCAGTGCGTCGTCGATGGGCTCACCATCCACCTGGATGATGATGTCGCCAGAGCGAACGCCTGCGGGGGCGGCTGGTCCATCGGGAGCGGCATCACGCACGATCGCCCCCGCAGCATTAGGCAGGCCCACGCTGTCGGCGATATCCTTGGTCACGTCCTGAATGGACACGCCCAGATAACCGCGGGTCACCGAACCGTCCTCGATCAGTTGGCCGACAATGGTCTTGACCGTGGCTGCGGGAATGGCAAAGGCGATGCCGACATTGCCGCCATTGGGGGAGTAGATGGCGGTGTTGACGCCCACCACTTCGCCCCTGGTGTTAAAGGCAGGGCCGCCCGAGTTGCCGGTGTTGACGGCCGCGTCGATCTGCAGGAAATCGCCATAGCCGGAGCCGCCGATATTGCGGCCCGAACCGGAGATCACGCCAACGGTCACGGTGCCGCCCAGACCAAAGGGATTGCCGACAGCAACCACCCAGTCGCCAACGCGGCTCGGCTCGCCTTCGAAGTTCACGAAGGGCAGGTCCGTACCCTCGATCTTGAGCACGGCAAGGTCGGTGCGCTCATCGGTGCCGACGATCTCGGCCGTTTGCTCGGTGCCGTCATCGAAAACGACGGTCACCTTGGTGGCATTTTCGACCACGTGATTGTTGGTAACGACATAGCCGTCACCCGAGATCACAAAGCCAGAACCCGCCGCCATATAGGGCCGCGGCCTCGGCATGTTTTCGGAGCCCTGCCCTCGACCATCAGACCCGAAGCGGTCGCTGAACTGGTCGAAGAAGTCACGGAATGGATGCCCTTCTGGCAGGTCCGGCATGTTGAAATTGAACTGACCGCCCCGCTGAGCTGCCTGGCCAGCCGCTTCGGCCTCAACCAGAATCGAAACCACCGCTGGCTTGACCGCTTCCACCAGGTCGGCAAAGCCCTGCTGCGGCTGCTCCACGGGTGGTACGATGATTTGTGCACTGTTCTGAACCTGGGCATTAGCTGCCTGGCCGGTCATCACGAAAGCGGTGGATACGCCGCCGACAGCTACCGTCAGTGCCAGGGCCGAGGCCCCGAGCCAACGCCGCGTCCGAGTAAGAATAGTTGAGCGCATTGGGATTCGTCTCCATGGAAAGGCCGTTTCATAAGCCTGTGCGATACATATGGAATGCACCGCCTTTCGGCGACGTTGCGCTCGGATTAAACTTTCGTAAGGTGAGAGCTCGCTAACGGTCAGCTTTGGACTGCCGCAGCCGCTCCAGTGCTGCCACTTCGTCATCAGTAAGATCGCCGCCCTCCCCTGCACCCCGGTGTCCGCGAGCGGCAAGCCAGACTCCGGCCGTGCCCACCAGCAGCAGCAGCGGCCCGGCTGCCCACAACAGCAGCGTATGGGCGCCAAAACGCGGGGCCAGTAGCACATACTCCCCATAGCGATCGACAACGAACTGCC
This sequence comes from Devosia sp. Z11_6, assembly GCF_058133665.1. Classification (NCBI taxonomy): domain Bacteria; kingdom Pseudomonadati; phylum Pseudomonadota; class Alphaproteobacteria; order Hyphomicrobiales; family Devosiaceae; genus Devosia; species Devosia sp. Z11_6. The sequence continues at coordinate 136,670 of NZ_JBYUNQ010000004.1, read as the reverse complement.
GCACCGCCTCGTCGCTGTCCCCCGCCACCAGACGCTCACGCACGAGAAGCCGCAAGTCCCGGGCGAGGTCGGCATCGCTGTCGTCAATGGATTGGTTCTGGCATACGAGGCACCGCAGGCCCCCCGAGATGTCGCGGGCCCGGCTCTCCAGCGCCTGGTCGGGTAGAATCTCATCCGGCCCTACCGCAGCTGCGGGCAGTGCCAGCAGCAATCCAGACAGCACCATGAGCACACGCAACCAACTCATTCGGCTGGCTCCGGCACTGCCTTGGCAGTACGGCGTGGAGCCCCGATGCGCTGGCGGCGGTCGGACAAGGACAAGACCCCTGCCCCAGCCATCAGCACGGCCCCCAGCCAGATCAGGGTGATGTAAGGCTTGTGCCAGATCCGAACCACATGCGTGTTGTCCAGCGGCTCACCCAGCTGCAGATAGAGCTGGGAAAACCCATAAGTGCCGATCGCCGCTTCCGTGGTGGTCATGCCACTGGCGCTGTAGATGCGCCGTTCGGCCACCAGCGGACGGGTGCCACCATTGGGTGCCGTGATGGTGAAATGCCCCTGCTCGGCGCGGTAGTTTGGACCCGCTAGCACGGCGAACTCGTCGAACCCGACCTTGTAGCCGGACAGTTCGGCGGTTTCGCCCGGGTCAAGGGTGGTGACGAGTTCGGTCTGCCAAGCGGATGTCGCCACGATGCCCAGCACGGTCACGCCAACCCCGAAATGCGCGATGGCTGTTGACCAGGCCGAACGCGGCAGTCCCACCAGACGCCGTACGCTTTCGCGCAGCGGGATGCGTCCGATCCGCCCGCGGTCGACCAGCTCGGCGACGGCCCCGAAAGCCACCCAGAAGCCAAGCAGCAGCCCAAGCGGGGCTAGCGAGATCGAGCGGCCGCTCAGGGAAGCAACCAGGATGGTGACGAAAATCGCTAGTGCCCCGGCGCCCAGCAAGCGCTGTGCGGCGTTCACCACATCGGCCCGTTTCCAGGCCAGCAGCGGCCCGAAAGGCAGGATCAGCAGGAGCGGCGACATCAATGCACCAAAGGTCAGGTTGAAGAAGGGGGCACCCACGGAAATGGTTGTGCCGCCAAGCGCATCAAGCACCAATGGATAAAGCGTGCCGACGAGAATGGCACCCACTGCCGTCGCAAGGAACAGATTGTTGAGGATCAGCGCGCCTTCGCGACTGACCGGCGCAAACAGCCCACCTTGGCGCAGCGTCGAAGCGCGCAGCGCAAAGAGCGTGAATGCGGCACCGATCACTACAGCTAGCAGCGTCAGGATCACCAGCCCGCGGGTCGGATCGCTGGCAAAGGTATGCACCGATGTCAGAATGCCGGAGCGCACCAGAAAGGTGCCAAGCAGTGACAGGGAAAAGGTGATGATGGACAAAAAGATCGTCCAGATCTTGAGCGCGTTGCGCTTTTCCATCACCAGCGCGGAATGCAGCAGCGCCGTGCCCGCGAGCCAGGGCATGAAGCTGGCATTTTCCACCGGGTCCCAGAACCACCAGCCACCCCAACCCAGCTCGTAATAGGCCCAGTAGGAGCCCATAGCGATGCCCAAGGTCAAAAAGGTCCAGCTGAGCATGGTCCAGGGCCGCACCCAACGGGCCCAGGCCTGGTCGATGCGGCCCGAAATCAACGCCGCAACCGCAAAGGAAAAGCAGATCGAAAAGCCCACATAGCCTGCGTAGAGCAGCGGCGGATGAATGGCGAGCCCGATATCCTGCAGCACCGGGTTGAGGTCGCGGCCCTGCAGCGGCGCGGGCACCATCCGCGCGAAGGGGTTGGAGGTAAAGAGCGTAAAGCCCCCGAAGGCGGCGGCCAACAGGCTTTGCGTAGCCAGCACCAGCGCCAGTAGGTCGGGCGGCAACCCCCGGCCGAAGGCAGCGACGAGAGCGCCAAACAGCACAAGAATCAGGATCCAGAGGACCATGGAGCCTTCATGATTGCCCCAAACCCCTGAAATCTTGAACAAGAGCGGCTTGAGCGAATGGGAGTTGTTGACTGCCAGTGCCAGCGAGAAATCGGAGCTGACGAAGGCCTCGATCAGGGCTGCAAAGGCCACCGCGACCAGCACGAACTGCAGCACGGCGCCCTGGCTCAACACCAGCGCCAGCCGTTCTCCGCCCGGACGCAACGCGAACCCGCCCACCGCCGAAACGGTGGCGATGGCAAAGGCAAGTATTAGCGCGAAATGTCCGAGTTCAATCGCCATCAGTTTGCGACCGCTGGTTCGGGCCGCCACTCGCCCTGTTTTTTGAGCGCTTCGACCACCTCCTTGGGAACATAATTCTCGTCGTGCTTGGCCAGAACATTGCTGGCCTTGAAGGTGCCATCGGGTCCAAGGCTGCCCTCAGCGACCACGCCCTGCCCTTCCCGGAACAGATCGGGCAAGATGCCAGTATAGTTGGCGGCAATCTCGTTCTGGTTATCGGTTACCACAAAGCTATTGTTCTGCCCGTCCCGCACCCAACTGCCTTCCTTGACTAGACCACCCACGCGGATCGCCTGGCCGGGCTGCACCTGCCGGGCAACAATATCGGACGGCGCATAGAAAAACACGATCTGGTCGCGCAATGCGACCAGCACCAAGGTGGTTGCGAGCGCGACCACAACAGCCAGCCCCCCAATCACCGCGAGGCGCTTCTGCTTGCGACTCCAGCCTTTTTTGCGCAGGGTTGCGGACACTGTCATCGCGTGGCTCCCGGTGTTGTCAGCCCGGCATCCAGGGCAATGGTGTCGAGTTCGCCACGATCAAAGGCTTGCGGATAAGCCGCTACGGCCGCGTCATAGGCGCTCTGAGCCGCCTCGCGGTCCTCCAGCACCAGATAGGCGCGCACCAACTGCGTCCACTCTTCGGGCGATCCGCCATCGGCGTTCAGTCGCGCGGCCAGGCCGGAAACCATTTGCCCGATCATCTCCGATTGAGCGGCCTCGGCCGGAGCTTGTCCGCCGTTCAACGCTACTGCCAGCCCCTGCTGGGCCGCCGGCAGCCACCCTTCGCCGCCTTGCGACAATGCAAGCGCTTCGCGCCAAGCCGCCACAGCTTCCTCGTACTTGGCCGTGCGGGTGAGTTCGGCCGCCAGATAAAGGCGCGACAGCACATGGTTGGGATCGCTCGCCGCGGCCGCTCGTAGCAGTTGCATCGATTCTGCCGACCCCGCGCCGTCAGCCTGCAGGATCAGCACCTCGGCTAGCTTGGTTTGCACATCGGGCGTTGCTCCGCCTAACTCAAGAACGCGCCGATAGGCCCGCTCCGCATCTTCCAACCGGCCAAGATCAACATAGGCGGGCGCAATCACGGTCCAGCCCCGCAGATCGTCGGGCCGCTGGGCGAGTTGTGCTTCAATGCGCGCGACTGCAGCGTTGATATCGACTGGCTCCGCTACCGGCGCAGCGCGCCCAGCCAGTGGCTGGCTCGGCAGGTTGGGACTCCCTAGAAATCCATAGGTCCCCAGCGAAATTGCAGCGATTACCCCGAGCCCGAGCAACAAGGGAGTGCGGGTCAGCTCGCCCCTGCCAGCTGCAGGGCGGCGGGCCTCGTTCTCTGCGCGCAGCACTTCGCGCGCCAGTTCCGCCCTGGCGCCTGCCGCTTCGGCAGCGCCGAGCAGACCGGAAGCCTCATCGGCCTCGATGCGCGCCAGAACTGTAGCAAAGTGTGAATCGGCTGCGGCGAATTGGGGCCGCGTCGCGTTGACCCTGTGACCTGCCCCTGCGTAAAACAGCGCAGCGCAGGCAATGGCAGTAACGGCAGTGGCGATGAACCAGAAAAGCATGGGCCCTGGATGCTTGGCGCCGGCACGCGGCACGGGAGAGTCATCTATAAGCGCACTGTGGGGAAAAACCACCAAAACACGCAGGCTTGAGGGGGACGGTTTGCCACAGGCCCTGGTCGGTGACCGCCAATGATCGCTACACAATTCGACATTGCCATCGTGGGCTCGACCCCTTTGGCCATGCTGTTGGCCGGCCTGCTGGCGGGTCAACATCGGCGCCGCGTGATCCAGGTCGGCGAACGACAGTCCGGCCTGCGCCTGCCGCGGGGCTTTGACCTTTCGGCGGGTGCCCTGACCCGGCCAGAAACATGGGCGCTGCTCGACCAAACCGTGCCCGAAACCCTTCGGACGATCAGCAAGGCAGCCGGGCGCGAAAGCTGGTCGCGCGCCAATCCGCTGTTCATCAGCGAGGAGCCCGAAGGAGTGGCGGCGCTCGACCATATCCGGCACATAGCGCAGGGTTTTGGCCACGAGGTCGAGCCGGTGCCCCTTTCGAGCTTGCGTGGCAGCCAGCAAGGCTGGATCTTGCGCGACGTCGCCCTGCTGCACCGGCCGGCGCTGCAGCCGGGCCTTGCGAGCTGGGGGGCCGCGCAAGGAGTGACCTATCTCGAGGCATCGTTGGCGCATATCTCCGTTGACGGGGATGGCGGAGGCACCCTGTGGAGCGAGGAGTGGCAGGCGCGGGCGAATCATCTTGTCCTTGCCGATGATGAAGCCATTTTGGGCAATGTGCCGCCTGCCGAGCTTGCGACCTTCGCGGCTTTGCGTCCGCGCGCTACCCTGCTGCTCCGGGCGCTGCCGCAACTTGCGGCGCCGCTGGTGCTTCAACTGGATCGAGACATGGTTGTGGTGCAAACAGCCGGTGGGGGCGTTTCGGGAGTAGGCGACGGCGGGGTTGATGAGCTTGCCCCGTCCCTGCGCCAGGTCACCGGCCCACAATCGGGCTGGGTACAGGTAGGCCAGGCCCGCTACCATGCTGTCGCTGGCCCCGATAGTGCTCCGCTGCTCGGTCGCATCAGCCAAACCGGACCCACCATCCTGGCAGGGCTTGGCACGGCGGGTGCGTTCCTCGCTCCGGCGTTCGCGCGCTGGCTAGCTGGCGTGGCGAGGCCCCAGGAAGCAAGCTGGATCGAGGCCCGCACCCCGGCGCGCCCGACGCAAAGCTCAGTTGTAACGGAGTTAGGTGCTGCTGCATTGGAGGCGACGTCTTGAGCCAACAACCCAACAGGCTCGACCCTGCAGGCGGCCACAGTTTTGCCGGCACCCAGATCGATCGAAGCCGCCCTGTGCAGTTCCAGCTCAACGGATATGAGGTGGAGGGCTTTGAAGGCGACACTGTGCTCAGCGCGGCCCTCGCGAGTGGCATTGAGGCGATAGGCCGCTTGGGCGGACGCCCTTTGGGGCTTGGCCCGCGCTTTGCTCCTGCCGTTTCGGTTATCAGTTCCACGGGCTCGCGCGGGCCGGCCGTGCCGATGCAGCATGCGCCTGCGGTCAATGGCGCCGAGATGGTCACCGATCCCGCAGGGCCCTCAGGCACGTCACCGCTCGGCAGGGTTCGTCGCCTGCTCGGCCCTTCCCGCTCGCTGGACCTGCAGCTGGATCGCCTGGACGCCTTGCCCGAAGCCTGGCGCAATCAGGGTCCCACGCCTGCTGCCCCGTCTGATCTCCTTGTGGTGGGCGGTGGGGTCGCGGGGATGACGGCGGCACTGACGGGCCTGGTTCTGGGCCTTGGCGTCACCTTGGTGGAATCATCGCCTTGTCTTGGCGGTTCGGCGCGCCTGTTTGGCACGCAAGAGGGCGAGGAAACTCCCGACGAGAGCATTTCCCGGCTTGTCGCGGCCATTCAGCAAACCGGCAAAATCCGCATTGTCACACGCGCCCAAGCCTTTGCCGCAGCACCGGGCCTGGTACGGGCGCATGTGGTGGAGGAGGATGGGGGGAGTTGGACCAGCCAGGTGCTGGATTTTGCGGCTCCGCACATCGTGCTGGCCACCGGAACAATTGAACGCCTGCCGATCTTTTCGGGCAACCGGCTGCCTGGCGTCATGACGACGCTTGACGCATTTGAACTTGCGTACCGCTACGGGGTTTGGCCGGGCCAGTCGGCCTTGGTGGCGACCGTCAGCAATGCAGCTTATCGCTTGGCCATGCTGGCCAGCGATGCGGGCATAACAGTGCGCCGCACGCTTGACGCGCGCCCGCAGCCGCAATCGCGCTTCATTGAATTCTGCAAGGCCTATGGCATCACCATGGCACCGGGCACCCTGCTCGGGAGCATTGAGCCGGGCGAACGCGAGCGCGGTTTGCGCGCCGTTCCCCAACTCGCACTTGGCAACTTGGGCCGGCAAGAGGCTCCTTTTGCCGTTGACCGCGTCCTGGTCTGTGGCGGCTTCCAGCCAGACCTGGGCCTTTGGCACATGGCGGGCGGGGCCAGCACCTGGGATGGAACCACCGCGCGCCTCGTGCCCAAGGGCACCTTGCCCGGCATCGCGCTTGCAGGTGCGGCAGGCGCATATCTCAGCCGGCAGGCTTGCATGATGAGTGGCGCCGATGCTGTTTATGCGCTGACCGGGCAGCAGCGCCCCAAGGTGGAGGAGCGCCTGATCGACCCCTTGTATGAAACCCCCGATGCGCCAACGCCTATCTCGCTGCAAGCCGCAGCCCTGCCGGACAAGGCTTTTTTGAGCGAAAGTGGGCTGCATGTGGTTGCGCCTGCCGCTGACTCCGCCACTGACAATTTGCGAGGCTGGCTCCTGCATCGTCCCCGCCCTAAGGGGAGCTTGGCCGATGCCCAGTCTCTTGGCGTGGCGGAAGTCGCGGCCGCGGTTCAGCTCGGAACAATTCCAGCCGAAAGCGCCGGCCACGTCGCCCAAGAGCGCGCGGCGGTGATTCCTTTGGGGGACGCCACACCAGCAGTGCCACCTGGTCGGCAGAGCCAGGCTGGACTGGTACCACCATTCCTTGCCGGGCGCCTTGGCAACGACCCCAAGCTCTGGCTAGTGGCGCCGGGCGAAGCTCGGGCGCTGGATCGGGGCGCCTTGATCCATCTCGCCTCGGACCGGAGCGATCCGCGGAACGCCATCGGGGTTGTCGTGGCCGCACTCGATGGTGGCGCCATCGCCCTGATCGGCAAGCCGGGGGCGCAAGTCGGTGAGTGGGCCAGCCTGCGCGATCATGGCGGGGCCATCCCCATCCGCCTTATCGCGCCCTATCGCGACGACATGGATCTAGCTGCGGCGCTCGGCCGTGGCACGGGCGCGGCGTAGCGTTTCGGCATAGGCGGGATTGAAACGCACCTGCGCCATGGTGATGGCGCCATCCAGCCGCGCGGCAATGATGAGGTCATGCGGATCTGTCTGCAGCAGTTCAAGATTGTGCTTGCAGTGCAGCTCAAGCGCTTCGCCCGATTGCGCCCAAACCTGATCGAAAAGCGCGTTGACCGCCAGCGACTCCCTACAGGCGCGGATTGCCGCGACGAGATAGATCCCATTGATCGCCGCCAGCATGCGATCGGCATCTAGGCGATCCGCCCCCGACCGGGCGCGTCGCAGGGCAGAATTCAGGTCCGGCACCACGTCGCGCAGCCGGTCTTCGACCCGCTCCGATGCTAGCTTGACAATGCCGTTCAGCATCCCGCTCCAGCGACTGGCCCGGGCAAATTCGATATTGGCGGTCAAGGCCCGGAGCAAGCGGTGGTAGCGCTCAAGACGCTGACACGCCAGATCCATGTCGGCGAACCCGCTTTGCGGCAGCAGGCCCAGCGCCTGCTGCTGGGCATGGGCGAACGAGGCTTCTACCAGCGGGGCAAACCCCGCCTGGCTGTGACGCGCCTCTCCTGCCCCGCCCGCGGCCTTGATCGCCGCCAACACCATTCGCGCTGGATTGCTGATCCCGGTGAGGATGGCGTGAAACAGCAGCGCCGCAAGCGGTGGATCGGCGAGCGGCAGCGCCCCAAGGGCCCTCTCCATCGCCCCATCATCGCTGATGGCGTTGATCGCCTGACCTAGCGCGTGCGCCTTGCCGAGCAGCGGCCAGCCCCGCAAGCCTGTCAGCACCAGGGGCAGCGCCGCCAAACCAGCCTCGCCGCCCAACTGCGCTCCAAGGCGCCGGGCCGCTTCGGGGTCGCGCGCCGCTGCCGTCATCGCAGCGCGGATGCGGTCAGCTACCACAGCCACTACAGCCAGGAACTCGTCAGCTCCGTAGGGCTGTCCATCAAGCGCAGCGAGCGGGATCAGGTCGGGACAAAGGTCGCGAACAACAAAGCGCCATATTGTGCTGGCGTCTTGCCGCGCAATGCAACTTGATGACGCAAAGGCCAGCCGATGCTCAACCAGTACCGGATCGAGCAGGCCGCCAAAAACGGGCGCCGGCATGACCGCGTCGCCGCCCAATCGCGATGGCGGGGCCGTGGGGTCGGTGCGCAAAGCAGCTTGGGCCATGAAACGGGCGTGCATTGGAGGAATGACCCTCCAATGCTAACCGCGTTCGGTAAACAATCCCTGCTGCACCGACGCGATCAGGCCGCGCCGCGCTCGACGACCCAGTTACCGTTCTGCTCGCGGCAGGCTGTGCCCTTGCGGGTATAGTCCTGCCCACCGATCTTGACCGAGTGAGTGAAGTCGCGGCAATCGAGGTTGTTGACCCGCACATAGGGGCCTACGCTCACCGCACCGGTTGCACCCTTGTCGCCCGCCCACTGGCGCGGTGCGCCAGGGCGCCCGAACTGTAGCGCATAGAACTGGGCGCTGTTGGCTTCTGCCGAATCCTTCGAGGACATCAGGGCCAGCGCTGCCGGATCCACAAAGCCATTGGCAATGCTGGTGGTTAGCATCGCCTGCTGGGTAGTCTGCGCCGGGCTTGGCGTGGTTGGCGCGGCGATTACTGGCGCTTGGACAACGGGGGCTGTTTGCACCGCCTGGGTCGTGGTTCCGGTGCTTGAACAAGCGGCAAGGCTCGACAGCAATAACGGCAGTGCCAGGAATGCTAAACGGTTCATCTGCGGGCTCTCGCGAAGGGGTAAGTGCTTGTTGGGACGCAATGTGGCGGAAATGCGTCAGCCTTTGGCGGCACTCGAGGAGCGCACCGTCGGCAACCGCAGTTCTGCCAGCAACCCGCCCAGCGCCGAACGCTTGAGCTGCAGGCTGCCGCCATACACATCAACCAGTTCCTTGACGATATCCAGCCCTAGCCCGCTTCCCGGCGTCTTCTCGTCCAATCTGACGCCGCGGCGCAACACTTTCTGAGCATCCTCCTCGGACAGGCCGGGGCCGTTGTCCTCGATGCGGATCAACAGGCTCGTAGCGGTGTCGCCCTGCTCGCTGGCCAGCCGAACCCGCACCTCCCCCTTTGACCACTTGCAGGCATTATCCAGTAGATTGCCCGTGATCTCCTCGAGATCGGCTTCGTCGCCGCGGAACCACGGGACTGCCCCACCGGGCGGATCGTAGCGCACATCGATATTGGGGTGGATCTTGCCCATCACCCGCGTCAACCGCAACAGGACGGCCGCCGGGTCGGCCCGCTTGCCAACCACCGAGGTGCGCGCCGCCAGTCGCGCCCGGTCGAGATAAGTGGCCACGAGGCCGCTCATCTTGTCGGTTTGGGCGAGCACCACATCGGCCAGCGCGCCTTGGCGAGTTTCGGCCTCGTTGCGCAAGACGGCAATAGGGGTCTTGAGCCCGTGCGCTAGGTTGCCCACCTGATTGCGGGCGCGCTCGATGATCTGCGTATTGGAGCGCAGCAATTCGTTGACCTCTTCGGCCAGCGGCGCGATTTCCACCGGATAGGTGCCGGTCACCGCTCCGCTCTCGCCAGAGCGCACGGCCTCGATCGACTGGCTCAGGCGAGCAATCGGGCGCATGGCAATGCGCGCCACAATGGCGCTCATGATCGCCAGCATTACTCCGACCGCGCCCAGCACCACAAAGGCCTGGCCGCGAAACTCATCCACCAGCTGCAAAATTTCGCTGAGATTGCCGGTCACCACCACCTGGTAAGTGGTCGGGGCAAGCGTAATCGTGCGCTCCACCACCCGCATATTGGTGCCAAAGGCGTCATCCATCACCGCCGTGCGGCGGCCCAGCGCATCGGGCGGGCCCATCATCACCGGCAGATCAATACCCACGACCGAGGTCGAGAGATTGTACAGGGTGCCGTTGGCATCGCGAATTACCCAGTACCAGCCCGAGCGGGGCCGATCAAAGCGGGGATCGGCCAGGGAAATGGCGTTGCTGGTCGGATCACCTGAGTCCAGCAAGGCGCCGGCCAGGCTCTCCAGATGGAAATCGAGCGTGTCCGATAGGCTAGTGTCGAGCGCGCGCGAATACAGATCGGACAGCAAAAAGCCCGTTGCGACCAGCGCCACAACCAGCCAGCCGGCCGACAGCCAGAACAAGGACGCCGTTATCGAGCCCTTGCGCTTCAGCGTTGCCGCAGCAGTGCTCACCCACTAGTCCTCGGCGATCTGATAACCCAGTCCTCGCACGGTCTGGATGCAATCCTCCGGCAGCTTCTTGCGCAGCCGCCCCACAAACACTTCGATCGTGTTGCTGTCGCGGTCGAAGTCCTGATCATAGAGGTGCTCGGTCAATTCGGTACGCGAGATCACCTTGCCCTTGTGGTGCATCAGATAGCTCAGCAGCCGCAATTCATGGCTGGTGAGCTTGACCGCCTGCCCATCCACAGTTACCCGCCCTGAACGCACATCGAGCCGCACGGGGCCGGCGGTGATTTCGTTTGAGGCCAGCCCGGCCGCCCGGCGCACCAGCGCTCGCAGCCGTGCCAGCACTTCTTCCATATGGAAGGGCTTGGCCACATAGTCGTCGGCACCCGCATCGATGCCCTGCACCTTGTCGCTCCAGCGATCGCGCGCCGTCAGCAGCAATACCGGCATGGTCTTGCCCCCGCGCCGCCAGCTTTCCAGCACCGAGAGTCCGTCCATCTGTGGCAGGCCGATATCGAGTAACACGGCGTCGTATGGCTCGGTATCGCCGAGATAATGACCTTCCTCGCCGTCAAAGGCGACATCCACCGCATAGCCTGCGTCAGTCAGCGCTTCCTTGAGCTGGCGATTGAGACTGGTGTCGTCCTCGACCACTAAAATTCGCATGGAGTGCCCCTAATGCTGCCGTTACTGCGCTGATACAACCAGGTTCTGCGCGGCGCCATCGGGACTGAGCACACCGATGACATAAACCAGCCTGCCGCCCTGGTCGCAGACCTGCACACTCAGGATTTCGGCATTACGGTCAACCCCGGCCGAGGCGAGCACGGCATTGAGCGACATGATCTGCCCGCTCGAAACCGCCTCCTGGATCTCGCGCTTATCAAGGCACGCCTGGGCGCTGGCCGGACCCACCCAGGCAAGCGCAAGCACAACAGCTAAAGCAAGGGCGGCGGACATGGGTGGTTTGGGACTCATGGTTCTCATAACGCCACCTTAAAAACATATAACTGAATGTCACATGAATAGGTCAGCGGTGCCTTGGTTCAATACCTTGCCGATGTTCTGCCGGCGTGCCCAGCCACAGCCGCGCCGCCCCGACCACCAGATTTGGGTTCATCGCACCACCGCCCGGCCATCCAGCGCATCACCCGAGCGGGGATGGCGGAGCACGAAGTCGCTGCCGGGAATATGCGGGAAGCCGCGGAAATTGGCTGAATTGCCGAACTTGTCCCGGCAGCTGGCCAGGCGCCGGTCGCACCCGGCCCAAAGCTCCAGCGCCTCGCCCGGCACTACCAATTCACCGACTGGCGCGGCAAAGCCCAGCACATCCGTGCTGCCCACCCGCGCATGACTAATGACGCGATCGCGCAGGCCCACGCGCGGGCCGCCGCCCCACAGCGCCGTGCCAAAGGCGAACCAGCCCTCGGCAAAGCCTTCCAGCCCAGCTACCACCAGCCGGTTGGCATCCTCGATCCTCACCACCGTGGCCTCGGCGCGAAAGGCCGGCGCATCGAGATCGACGCGGCACCTGCCGTCCCCCAGTTCGGCATCGCAGAGCGCGCCATAGATGCGCCCCACCATCCGGTTGAGCCCGCTTTGGGGTGAGCGCAGTTCGGCGCGAAACACGCCATCCTCGCGCACGATCTCCCCGATCGTGTCGCGCCGCAGCAGCAGTCGCTGCTCGGGTGCGGTCCAGTTCACCCGCCAGGTCTCGACCTCGGCGCCATCAAAGCGCCCGAGCAGAATATCGTCCTCGGTGATCGCATCGGCATGGAGCACACCCAGCACTTCGCTGGTATCCACTCCCGCCCCCAGCCGCGCCGGCGCTTCGCCGCCATCGAGCCCATGGGCGGGCACAAACTTGGTGCCGTCAATATCGAGGGTCAGATCGTGATCGGTGAAGCCGAGCACCAGCCCATCGCTTCGGGTAATCCGCCAGCAGTGGGCGAGCGTGGTTTCGCCCCCATCAAGATGGGCGGCCAGTCCGGCATCCAGAACTTTCACGGCAAGATCTCCACCAGGGGAATGTCGGGCAGATAGGCGGCATCAAAGCTCGTCAGCTCGACATCGAGCCGATCGGTGTCGAAGCGCACCGGCACATCGAACAGGAACCCCGCCGTGATCGCGGCCCCAGCGGCTGGGGCCACGGCAAATTGCACCACGCCAGTTGCTGCATCGCAGCTCCAGCCGCTGGTGCGCTCCACCCCGCCCACCGACAACCGCACCGTGCCCGCCACCGGCTTGGTGATGGGGCGCAGATAGGGATCGAAATTGGCGCCATAGCGCTTGCACAAGGCGAACTTGGTGCGCACGCCGTCGCCGGTGCCGATGGTCTGGTCGAGCGGCCTTGGCGGGTCGCCGCCCGAGGAATGATCGAGCCCGTCCCGCCACAAAAAGCCATGCAGGCGTCCACGCCGTTCCTCGAAGAACTGCAGCACGGCCTGCATGTCGGCGCGCGATTTGACGCCATAGCCCGCATTGTATCGCCGCCGGGACTGCGCCCAGCGCCCATTGCGCGCTTCCCCGCCACCGGCGAGCTGAACCACATCGGTCCTGCGCTCCGGCCCACCCCGCGCCCCCAGCGCAATATCGAGCGGAAAGCGAACGGGGTGAAAGGACATGAACGGCTCCTTGAACAAGACAACAGCCCACCGCCCTCAGGATGAGGAACGGGCGGAGCCGCACTATCGATGAAGATAGGAAGGCGAAGGTGACCGAGAGCGCCCCTCCCCCTTGAGGGGAGGGACAGGGTGGGGTTCAGGCCCCACCAGGCATCCGGATGCCTCAGCAAAACGCCCCCTCAACTCCCCCGGCTGCCCCGCCGCACCGCGCGCAACAGCATGGCGCTCACCTCCGCCTCGCTTTGCACAAAGCTGCGCGCATCGCTGGCCGTAACATTGAACGTCACCTGCACCGGCCCACCGCCAGCACCGGCCGCAACCCCCAGCCGTCCATCGGCGCCCCGCTGCAAAGGCATGATCGCTTCGGGTCCCGCTTCTCCGGCCAGCCCCAGTCCACCGCGCAGGGGGAAAAAACTCGGACTCGCGATCACCCCACCCTTGGCAAACGGCGTCACTCCGCCCAGCGCCGGGTTGGTGGCGGTGAAGAGATTTTCGACCAAGCCGCCTAGCATGCTGCCCAGCGGCTTGATCGCCGCCTTGAGCGCCAAATCGGCAAAGGCCCGGGCGATGTCGCCCAACACGCTCTTGAACGACTTGCCATCGCTGAGCGCCCCCCGAAACGCCGTGCTGATCGAGCGCGCCACCCCGTCGGCCAGCGCGCCGATGCGCTCCAGCTCGAGCGTCACCGCGCCCAGTTCGTCGCCAAATCCATCGGAAAAAAGCTCATCGGCCATCGGGATAGCGCTCCATCATCTGCTCGAGTTCATTGCGCCCTGGCGCCGAGCGCCCTTCGCCAACCAGCGCCTTGTAGGCGGCCGCAAGTTCGCGCGGCGTCAGGGCCCAGAATTGCGCCGGCGCCAGGCGCAGCACGCCAAAGCCAAAGCCCATCGCTGCCTCCCATGGGAATGGCGTCATGTCGCGTCCCCAAAAGTCGCGCGCAGCAGGCGCGCCGCGATCTCGGCCGCGCCCTTGAGCCCGCCTTCAATGGGCATACCGGACAGTTGCTCGTCGCTGACGGCATTGCCGCCACCGCGCAGCCCTGCCCCCAGGATCGCGAGGAGATCGCGTGCCGAAACCCGCCCCGCCTCGAAGCGCTCGGCCAACCCGACGAGGTCCCCGGCCTGCAGCCGCGCTTCGAGTTCCGCCAGCGCCCCCAGCGTCAGGCACAGCACCCGCCGCTCGCCGCCGATCGTGGCGTCAATCTCACCCCGCTGCTCAATCGCCATTGCTCTCTCCCCCAAGCTAGACCGCGGCAAAACTGAGCTCGCCTGCGCTTTCCAGCGCCAGCTCGAAGGTTACTTCCCCCGCATGATCGCCCGCCCATTCCAGCGCCACGATCTGGAAGGGGCCGGTCACGGTGCCGAAATCGGGGATCAGCAGCTGCCAGTTGCGGATGGTGCCGCCAAAGAACAGCGTTCGGATCTGCGCGTCCGAAGCGCCATCCTTGAAGATGCCCGAGCCCGAAACGGAAGCGCGCTTGATCCCGCCGCCAGCGAGCAATTCGCGCCAGCGTCCGGCGCTTTCGCTGTCAGTGGTGTCCACCGCCGCGGCATTGAGCGCCAACTGGCGGGTGCGTAGTCCCGCCACCGTCAGAAAACTGCCCGACCCGGTTTGGTCGAGCTTCAGCAACATGTTCTTGCCGCTCTGGGCCGCCATGCAAAATCTCCCCGAAAATGGTGAAAAGGCCGCGACCGGCTCAGCCGGTCGGCTCGGTGAAAAAGCGCAGCGTGATCGCTGCCCGGGCCTGGCCGGTCTTGGTGTCGATGGTGCTGTCGGTGCGCTGATGGGCGCGATGGGTCACCAGCAAGCCGGGGCTCTCCAGCGCTGCCCCCAGTGCCACCGCCACCGTGCGTTCAGCCAGCGCCAGCACGCCCCGCCGGCTCGGCTCGCCCCACCAGATATGGAGCCGCAACCGATGTTCGAAGCCGGGCGCGGCATCCCCGTCGCGCGCCAACAGGTCGTGGCGCAGCACGACAATGAAGGGCGGCGCCCGGCCTTTGGGGGGCGCGTCCACCACCCCGTCAGGTCCCAGTTGCGCCAGCAAAGCGGGATCGGCGAGCCAGGCCGCCACCAGCGCCCCCTGCAAGATCGTGATCGGGTGCATGGTTTCAGCCCGCCCTGGCCAGTTGCGTGCAGGCGCAGCTGAGAAAAGCGCGCTTGCCATTGAGATCACCCGCGCTCACCACTTCGAGCGGCTGGCCGCGATAGATGATGCGGTCGCCCGGCCCCAGATCCCGGCGAAAGCGCAATACCACGGTGTGGGAGATGACGACGACGCGCCCATCGGCGCTTTGGCCCTCCCGACCGGCATGGCTGCGCACCCGCGCCCAGGCATTGCCGAGCGGCACGAGGAGGCTGGCATGCCCGCCCCCGCCTTCGTCGACTAGTTCGCGGCGCTTGAGGGTTACCCGGTCCGTCAGCGTGCCGACCGGTGGCACCCGCTCGCTCACAGCAGCACCTGTTTGTGTCGGTGCACCAGCCGGTCGAACCCGCTCGGCACGACGGCGCCGGACCCCGCGATGATCACCGCATCACGATGTTCGAACCAGTGGGCCACCAGCACCAGCAGCGCCTGGCGAATATCAGCGGGTACATCTTCCGGCTCGGTGCCAAAGCCTGCGACATAGTCGATCTCGAGCCCCTGCTGCTCGCGCAGCCGGGGCATGCCGCTGACGGTGGCAGGCAGGAGCAGCCGGTCGGGCTCGCTCAAAAACTGCGCCAGCGCGATGGGATGCAACCCGCCGACATCATCGACCGCATTGATGTCGAGCAGGCTGATAAAGGGGGTGACCGGCAGCCGCACGCAGCGGGTTGTCGGCCAGTCGTCGAGCACAATGCGCCAGGTCTGGGCGAGGAGCGCGCGCCCCGTCACCCCTTCCAGATGCACGCGCGCCGCACCGATCAGGGTGGTGATCAGCGCATCTTCGGCGCCATCGTCGACCCGCAGGAAAGCCTTGGCCTCGGCAAGCGAAACCGGCTCCTCCGCGGGCCCCGCGAGAAGATAGGACGTCATCATTGATTGCCTTGTGGTTGGTTTGCCGAATGGCCAGTCGACACCCTCCCCCTTGTGGGGGAGGGATCAAGGGTGGGGTGTGGAGGGCGAGGGTGCTCCGGCAGCGCACCGATCTGCCTCACACTGAATTTGGCTATCCAGGCCCCAACAGTACGGCACCCTAAAGTCCGTCAGCCTGAGTCAGATGGGGTGGAGGCGCGAGCACCGGCGCGCAGCGTACTTGAGTACGTGAGCACCGGAGCGCAGAGCCTCCGCCCTAGCTGGCCAGGCTCACGGACTTTACGCGGTGGCGAATTTCAGGAGCTTGATGGCGTCAAAGTCGGCAATCCCGCCGCCAACACGTTTGGTGGTGTAGAACAGCACATAGGGCTTGCTCGAGAAGGGGTCGCGCAAGACGCTCACCCCCTGGCGATCAACGATCAGATAGCCGCGGCGGAAATCGCCAAAGGCGACCGAGAACGAATTGGCCGCCATGTTGGGCATGTCCTCGGCTTCCACCAGGTCAAAGCCCATGAACCGCGCCTTGCCTTCGGCCGATGCCGCGGGCTGCCAGAGATAGTTGCCGTCAGCATCCTTGAGCTTGCGCAGCGCGCCTTGCACCTTGCGGTTCATCACCCAGCTGGCGTTCTGGCGGTACCCGGCCTTGAGCGCATAAACGAGGTCAATCAGCACGTCGCTGGCATTGCTGGCCGGCAGCGCCCCGGCGACGCCGGTAGCGAGATAGCCTAGATTGCCCCAGCTCCAATTGGCTTTCGCCACAGTGGGCGCGGCGAGAAAGCCCTTGGGCTTGTTGACGCCATCGCCGTTGACGAAGGCCGTGGCTTCCTGGGCGGCGTAGGCGGCGTTGACCTCCTCGGCGATCCACTGCCCCACATCCACTGCCGCATCGTCCAGAAACGATGCGGTCGCGGCCGGCATGGCGTAAAGCTCCATCGTGGGGTAGCTCAGCTCCGCCAGCACCGGGCTCGCCGTGGTGGGCCGCGCCCCCGTTTCACCGACC
The DNA here is from genome assembly GCF_058133665.1 of Devosia sp. Z11_6. Lineage (NCBI taxonomy): Bacteria > Pseudomonadati > Pseudomonadota > Alphaproteobacteria > Hyphomicrobiales > Devosiaceae > Devosia > Devosia sp. Z11_6. The sequence goes on along the minus strand of NZ_JBYUNQ010000004.1, from coordinate 119,813 downwards.
CAGCCCACAGTCGGCCCGGTCAGCGAAATGGGCCGCTTGTAAACCGCGCTCGATACCTGGCGCACCCCGGCAATGGCGCGAATGGGCGAAACGGCGGTCATCAGCCGCCCGATCTCGATCTCGGTCTGGGTCGGCACGATATAGCCGCCGTCGGCGCCAACGCCGCTCGAGAGCGCCTTTTCCTCGCCCCGCTTCACATAGGCCGAAAAGGCCTGCTTGTATTCGCCGCCCTCCTCCGTGCCAGCCTGGCCGTCGAGCAACGGTCGCGCCCGCTCGGCCAGGGCGCGGTCCATGGCCTGCTTTTGCCCGTCGAGCACGGCATTGAGGCGGTCGAGCTTGCCCTCGAGCAAGCCATCGGCCGCGCCGCGCTGTTCCAGCTCGCCCAGGCGCTGGTCATTGGTGCGCTTGAATTCCTCGAAGGCCGAGGAGAAGTCGGCGAACAGGGCCGCGACATCGCCGCCGGTGCCCGCCTTGGTTTCCATTGCCTGCTGCTCGATACGGTCCATGCCGTGTCCTTTTCAGTTGCTGCGAAGGGTTTGCGTCGCCGCCATGATGGCCGCGCCGGTGGTCAGCTCGTGCGAGCGCGCAATCCGCGCCTCCTCGAGCATGGGAAAGGTGACGATCGAGATTTCGAACAGCTCGATCTGCCAGAGCCGGCGGTGTCCGCTCGGTCGGTCGCGGGTGGCCTTGACGGTGCGAAAGCCGATAGCAGGCCATCGAGCGCCCGCGCCTCGATCAGCCGGCGCAGCGCGTCAGCGCGCGGCACCCCGCCCACGAGACGCCCGGCAACAAAGAGGCCATGGCTGTCCTCGCCAATGGTTTCCCAGATGCCCACGGGCTCGGTTGGGTCGTGCTGGAACAACAGCCGGATGCGCTCGCGCCGCTGCTTGAGGCTGCGCGCAAAGGCGCCGGGCATGACGATGTCGCCCCCGCCATCGAGCCGGCCGAAGAGGCTGGCATAGCCGGAAAAACGCCCATCACCGTCGATCGGAATGGCTGCCATCAGCGCTTGCCGCCGCCCGCATCCTTGCGCGGTGTGGGCTGGGCCGGGCGCTCGCCCGATTTGCCGGTGGCGAGCGTGCCCGCCAGGTTCCAGGCAAATTGCCGGAAGGTGTGCTGTGCTTGCCCGCGGCTTGGTTTGGTGGCCATGGGTCAGTCTCCCTTTTTGAACAGGCGGTTGAGGTTGGCGATTTCGGTGACGAAGTCGTTGAACCGGCGATTGGCCGCTGCCAGTTCCTTGAGCGTCCACACCAGCAGCGTGCTGGAACTGGTCGCCCACAGGAACAGCGCCAAATGCGCCAGATCCCCCCGCTCCACGACGGTTTTGGTCAGGTCCATTGCGGTCTCCCGAGGATCGGAAAGGTTGGGTCTGGCTGAGGGGGGCCTAGTCGACGCCCAGCATTGCCCGCTTCTCCGCGGCGCTCAGAAAATCGGCGCCGCCGACCCGCGCCCACAGCGCCTTGCGGTCTTCCGACAGCGCTTCCACCCCGTCGAAATCGGGGGTGATCACCGCTCCGCCAAAGGCCGGCGCCAGCCAGTTGCTGAGATCGTCGGCCACCCGCACGACGAGCGGGATCAGCGTTTGCCGCCACAAGGCGCGGTTGGCTTCGGCCATGTTCGCATAGGTGTTGTCGCCCGGAATGCCGAGCAGCATGGGCGGCACGCCAAAAGCGAGCGCAATGTCGCGCGCCGCGGCGTGCTTGGCCTCGATGAAGTCCATGTCGCGGGGCGACAGGGCGATGGTTTTCCAGTCGAGCCCGCCTTCGAGCACCATGGGGCGGCCGGCATTGGCAGCCCCCGCGAACCCGGCCTCGAGTTCGGCCTTGAGGCGCTCGAATTGGTCGGGGCTCAGATTGCCGGCAGCGCTCGAATACACCAGCGCCCCGGAGGGTCGAGCGGCATTGTCGAGCAGCGCCTTGTTCCACTCCCCCGCGGCATTGTGGATGTCGAGGCTGGTTTGCGCGGCCTCCAGAGGCGCCATCCCATAATGGTCGTCGGCGGGATGAAACAGCGCCATATGCAACACGGCCGGCAGCGGCGCCCCATCCTGGCGCAGCCGCACCGTGCGCCCGCCGGCGGTATAGTCGTAAGCCACCGGCCAGCCATCGCTGCCCGCCACCACCTTCATGCGGTCGGGCCGCAGGCAAAACAGTCCACGCACCTGCCCCTCCACTACCGCGGCCTGCAGATAGGCATTGCCCGCGGTTTGGAGGTACGCATAAACCGCTTCGAGCATCTCCCCGCCGGATTGGCGCCCATTGGGCCGCCCGAGCAATCGCGCCAACGGATGGTCGTCGAGCTTTTGCCCGCCCTCGCTCACCACCAGCGGCACGCGATTGGCCGCTTCGGCGATCAGCCGGATGCAGCGATAGACGACGGGATTGCGGGCAAAACCCTGGTTGACGAGGCTACCGAAGCCGCGCCCGCTCCAATTGGCGGCCCCAAGCTGGCTGAAACTGAGCATGGTGTGCCCACCGCTTTCCTTGCGTTCAGGAGGCGTGTTTGTGCGCCCGCCGGCGAGGCGGTTGAACCAGTTGGCCATCGGATGTCCTTGAAAACAGAAAACCCCGAAGCGGGGCTCCGGGGTCGGCTTAGATCTGCGGTAGTTGGTGGTTTATTTGGTCGGGCGCGGCTCGTGCATGTCTGCATCGCGGCCATGCAGCCAATAGGCCACGCCGCCCATGCCCGCGACCAGCGCCGGCAAGATCAGGAATGCAAAAACTTCCAGAAATGTCATGGCTTCAACCGTCCCAAAGTTAGCCTCGCCACAATATGTAGTATCGCTGCCGCAGAAAGCCAACTGATCGTGCCCAGAACAAACGCCCAACTGGCCATCGCTGTTCCGGTCGCACCATAAACGATCGCCGCCACGGGCGCAAATACGCCGACCGTCAGGCATGCGGTGGATGCCCGATCCATGGCATTGGCGAGCAATTTCGTCCGCTCGTTGAAGATCAAACTCAAGGCGATTCCTCCCGTTACCCAGATTGCCCGAACGGGGCGGCGACGCAATCACAGCGTCGTACCTCCCGCGCGGGCTGGCTAATGGTCCGCAACAATCAACCTACAAACCGCGTATCCGTGGCCGCACCCCTTCGGCGAGCAGCAATTCGGTGAGCGCCCACACCAGCGCATCCACCCGATCGGGCGAATGGCCGTTGCTGCGCCCATCGGCGCCAAAGGCACACATCTCGTCCTCGAGCGCGTCCAGCCCCTTGGCATGACTGACGAGCCCCCTTCCATAAAGCGCGGCCACGGGTTCCGCGCGCAGCCACTTGCCCCGGCTCGCGCGCACTTCGCGCACCGGCACCAGCGGGTCGACCTGCGCCAGCACCGAGCGCACGAGATCGCCGCCCTGGTTGACCTCGACCAGGATGGCGTCGGCTCGGCTGGCTTCGTAGGCCGCCACTGCCCGCCGGGCCCAGACCAAGGGCGCCGCAGCCTTGACTGTATGGTCGGCCAACACCACCGCCCCCTCGCCCACCTGCCCCGCCACCACGATGCCGCAGGCATCCGAGCGGGCCGTGCCGGTCACCGGCGGATCCACTGCCACGATCACGCGGCTGGGTGGCTGCCCGTCATAGGAGCGGAACATGCTGCGTTGCCAGAGCGCATCGGGCAAGTCCTCGATCATCTCGCCATCCAGCTCCTGGCGTCCCAGCACCGAGCCTTCGTAGCGCCCCACCACCGCGCTCAGGAATTGCGGGGCCAAGTGCGGGGCATTTTCCGCGGTCCGCATCCGTGTCACCACCGTGAGCGGATCAGCCAGCAGGCGTTTCAACAGCCGCGTCGGCTTGGGCGTGGTTGTCGCCAATTGGCGCGGCCAGTCGCCCAGCCGCAAGCCGAACTGCAGCATGTCCCAGGCCGCTTCCGCATCGGGCCATTTCGCGATCTCGTCGCACCAGGCCGCCGCCCATTGCGGCCCACGAAACCGATCAGGGTCGGAGGCGGACATCAGATGTGCCTCGCTGCCATTGGGCCAAGTGAGCACCGTGCCCTTGAGGGTTGGCCGCTCGGCCCGGGCATGCACGGCCAAGAGCCCACTTTCCCCCTTCACCATCACCGCCATGGCTTCGGTGATGGTTTCACCCACCAGCGCAATGGGAGACACCCCACTTTGCGCCAGTTGCTTGACCCATTCGGCGCCGGCCCGCGTCTTGCCCGAACCTCGCCCACCCAGCAGCAGCCAGGTCGTCCATTCGCCATCAGGGGGCAATTGCGCCGTCCGCGCCCAGGCCGGCCAGTCCAGCAACAGCTTCCTCGTCGAAACGTCGCCCAGCTTGGCCGCGGCTTTTTGCAGCTCAGCCTTTGGTGAGAGCATCGATGCGCTTGGCCAGCTTGCGTCTGAGGTCCTGCATTTCGCGCGTTTCGGCGTCGTCCACCTTGCCGGCGCGTTCGGCCTTTTGCATGGCGATTAATTCCTTGAGGTTTTTCGCGAGACCGCCCAGCACATTGACTTCCTTGTCCACGCCGCCACCTATGCTTTGCTCCAGTCCGTCGAGTTGGGCTTCCAGCAGCGCCAGAAGCTTGTTGATCAGGATATTGCGGTCGGTCACCTCGCCATCGGGCCGCTCCCAGCGCGACTTCCAGGCCCGCTCCAGAAGCTGCGCCATGGGCACGCCATGCTTGCGGCAGATCGCGTTGCGGGTGAGCGCCAGTTCCTCGTAATCGATCCGCACCGCCGGCCAGTCGATCTCGAGGCCCGGCAGGGCTGCCGTGCTTGGTTCATCCATCAATGACTCATTTGTGAATCGATCTTAACTTTTGTGCGGAACGGCTTGAATCCTCGCTGGATTCACTCGTGCGGAACACACAGGCCCCGGGAGGCTCCGATGTCGTCCGCCATTCGCCATATCCACTACAAGCCCGAGCTGAGGGAGCTATCGGTGTGGTTCGGCCCCGAGGGACGGCGCTATAAATATGCCGATGTGCCCGCTGAGGTCTTCGCGGCCTTTGCCGAGGCCCCCTCGCGCGGAAAATTCTTCAACACCCAGATCCGCGGGCATTATCCTGCCGCCCTGGTCGATTCCAGTGAAAAGCGGATGCGGCGCTGGCAGGCGATCCGTTCGGCCTGAAGCCGCCGTCGCCGCCCTCCGTTTCACCCACTTTTCTGATCATGCCCTAAACATAGCACGGCACCGTCACGCGGGGATAAGTTGTTGGCGTGAGGCGTCAGCGCGCCGGGCCGAACCGGCGCGCAGCATCGAGCGCCAGGCCCAGTCCCACACTGCCCAGCACATTGGTGCGCACCAGTTCCGCCTCCGGAAACAGCGCTTCCAGCCGTCCGGCAATGGCGGGCACCTGCGTTGAGCCGCCCGTCAGGATCAAACTATCTATCGCCCTCGCCCCTACACCGGCGCGGCGCAGCACTTCGGCAATCGCCGCTTCGAGCCGCTCAGCCGAACCATTAAGAATATCGAATAGCTCACTGCTACCAATCTCGGTTTCGATCCGTCGGTCGCGCACGGGAAAGCTGAACCGCGTTTCGGGCTCGCTCGAGAGCGCGATCTTGGCCGCTTCCACCGCCCCTACCAATTGGTGCCCCAGCCGGTCCTCGACCACCCCGATCAGCGCCTCGACCTTTTCTGGCTCGCGCGCTTCGCGGGCCGTGCCGCGCAGGTCGCGCAGGCTTTGGGTGGTGTACAGCCGGTTGATCCGGTGCCAGGTCGCCAGTTCATGATAGGGCGCCACCGGCAGGAAGCGCTTGCCATCCTTGGTTTGCGTGCCCAAACCCAGATGGGGCATGACCTTGGCGACGGCCAGCAAGCGGTCGAAATCGGTGCCGCCGAGATGCACGCCGCCGGTCGCCAGAATATCGTCGCCCCGCTCGGCCCGCCGCGCCCGTTCGGGCCCGACCCGCACCAGCGAAAAGTCCGAGGTACCGCCGCCCAGATCGACGATCAGCGCCAGCTGCTCGCGCACGACGCCGCGCTCAAAGTCGAGGGCGGCGGCAATGGGTTCGAACTGGAACGCGATCTCGGCAAAACCCTGCGCCCGCGCGGCGGCTTCCAGCTGGTCCTGCGCTTGGCGGTCCGCCACCGGATCGTCATCGACAAACTGCACCGGCCGGCCCAGCACCACCTGCTCGACCGGTTCGCCCAGCGCCAGTTCGGCGCGCCGCTTGAGCTCGGCGATAAAGATCCCAAGGATCTCGTCGAACCCCATGCTGCGGGCCTTGATACGCGTTTTTTCGGCAAAAAGGCTGGTGCCCAGCACACTCTTCAGCGAGCGCATCAGCCGCCCTTCGGCGCCCGAGACATATTGCGCCACTGCCGCCCGCCCGAACTGCACCGGCTCGTCGTCGAACGGGAAGAACAGCACGCTGGGGATGGTTTCGTTGGCGCCTTCGAGCGGCAACAGATGCGGCACGCCGTTCGCGTCCACCCGCGCAAAAGTCGAGTTGGACGTGCCAAAATCGAGGCCACAAGCGTGTATCATTGGAAAATAACCGAAAGCCGAGCGCGGGGGGAAAAGCGGGGACGGCTTCCTTAAGGGCTTAGCGGGCCGAGGGGAACCCTCCCCTATGCCGCACGCCGCGACAAAGCGCGCAACTCGGCCACCGCAATTCGCGCCAGGCCGCCGCGTTGCGCCTTGTGCAAGCCGTTGGCGGCCCGGCGCAGCACTTCGCTTGCCGGCCAATGCTCCGGCGCCGCACTCACCAGCCCGACGCTGGTGGTCACCACGCCGGCATGGCTTTCCTTGTGATTCAACCGGCAGGCGCGCACGGCACCAACCAGATGGCGCGCCAGCTTGCGGGCCGCGCGCCGCTCAACGCCGGGCAGCAGCACCAGAAATTCATTGGGTCCAAAGCGCAGGAAACCGATCTCGCCCTGCGGCAAGGCGGAGCTGATTGCCTCGCCCACCAGCAAGGCACAGTTTTCGGCGGCTGCGGGGCCATAAGCGGCCAGAAAATCGTCCTTGCGGTCGATCGCCAGCAGGAGCAGGCTCACCGGCCCGCCTGCACGCTGTGCGGATCGCCAGGCCCAGTGCAGGGCCGCCTCGGCCTGCTGGTCGACCGCCGGGCGGGACAAAGTGACGAGCTTGCTGCCTTGTTTCGCCGAGGCTTGCGACCATGCTCGCGTCAGGCTCTCGAGGGCCACGCGCACGCGGTCCCAGTAAAACCCTGTATCCCCGCCAGAAAGAAGGTCGGTCATGCCCGGCTCCGTACCCAGTTGAACTGCCGCCTTGTTGCACCAGTCATGGTTAAGGCAGGGTCAGCCAGTATGGTGAATAGAGCGTTAAAGGCTTTCCGGCGGCTCCCATTCGGGCCAGTCCACCGCATGTTCTTCCCATTCGTCGGGCGCCACCGAGCGCTCGTCAAAGGTGCGACCCTTCACTGAGACGCCCACATCCACCACGGTCTGCGGATCGCCCGAAATCAGCGGATGCCACCAGGCCAGACCCTTGCCCTCGGCCAGCCGCCGATAAGCGCAGGTCGTGGGGATCCACTTGATCTCGGTGACATTGGTGGGCGTCAGCTTGATGCAGTCGGGCACCACGGCTTGCCGGCCGGGATAATTGGTGCAGGCGCAGCTGTCGCCATCGAGCAGCTGGCAGCGCACATCGGAGGTTATCAACAGCCCGCTGTCTTCATCCTCCAGCTTGATCAAACAGCAACGACCGCACCCGTCGCAGAGGGCTTCCCACTCGGCGTCGTTCATTTCTGCGAGCGTTTTTTCTTCCCAGAAGGCCATGCGATCTAGTGCTTGGTTGAGCGTGTTGCGGGTTTGCCCTTGCGGGCGCGGCGACGCAATCATATTCCAGCGATTGTGTTGCCTTGCGGTGCAAAGGCGGACAACACTGCGTGAGCCAGTTGGGGTTGCCTCTTGTCCGATCCATTCTACACCAAGCAGAAGCGTCGCACCAAGGGTGGCATGCTCGCCGCCGATGCTTGGCTGGATTCCTCGCTCTATGAATTCTGGCACTGGCTGGGGCGCGGCTATACGCGCTTCCAGGACTTCATGTCCATTTTCCATGTCGCGGGCATCAAGCGCTTCTTTGTCGAGATCCTTTCGGACGCCTTCAGTTTTGGTGCCATTGGCGCCGTGCTGATGACAGCCCTCGCGCTGCCCGCCTTCAATGCCACCGCTTCGGGTGAATACAACAAGGCCGAGGACTACTCGGTGATCTTCCAGGACCGTTTCGGCAACGAAATCGGTCGCCGCGGCATCCGCTCGGACGATTCCGTGGCTCTCGCTGATATGCCGGACTATCTGATCAAGGCGACCCTCGCGACCGAGGACCGGCGCTTTTACGAGCATTTCGGCATAGATATCGTGGGCACACTGCGCGCCCTGGTCAGCAATGCCGCGGGCGAAAACTCCACCCAGGGCGGCTCGTCCATCACCCAGCAGCTCGCCAAGAACCTGTTCCTGTCCTCTGAGCGCACGCTCGAGCGCAAGATCATCGAGGCCTATCTCGCCCTCTGGCTCGAGTGGCACTATACCAAGGACGAGATCCTCAAGCTTTATTTCGACCGCGCCTATATGGGCGGCGGCAATTTCGGCGTGACGGCGGCTTCCGAATATTATTTCGGCAAGCGGGTGCAGGATATCACCCTCGCCGAAGCCGCAATGCTTTCGGGCATGTTCAAGGCTCCTACCCGCTATGCCCCGCATGTGGATTTGGCCGCCGCGCGCGGTCGCGCCAATCTGGTGCTGACCAATCTCGTGGCCTCCAGTTTCCTGACCGAAGGGCAGGTCACCGCGGCCCGCCGCCACCCCGCCGCGCCGATCGATCGCAGCGAGGACATCAACTCGCCCAATTACTTCCTCGATTGGGCCTTTGAAGAAGCCAAGCGCCTGATCGAAGCGTCCAACCACACCTCCAACAATTTCATCGTCCGCACCACGATCGACACCACTTTGCAGAAATACGCGGAGGAAGCGGTCACCTCGGTGGTGCGCGAAAATGGCGAGCAATATGACGTCGATCAGGCGGCGATGGTCGTTACCGACACCAATGGCGCCATTCGCGCCATGGTGGGCGGCACCGATTACGGCAAGTCACAGTTCAACCGCGCCATTGTCTCCACGCGCCAGCCCGGCTCCGCCTACAAGATCTTTGTTTATGCCGAGGCCTTCGAGCAGCTGGGCCTGACGCCCAAGGACACGATCACCGACCGCCCCGTCTGCATCGGCGACTGGTGCCCGCAGAATTATGGCCGCAACTACAAGGGCAATGTCTCGCTGGAATCGGCCTTTGCCCAGTCGCTCAACACGGTGCCGGTGACGCTTTCGATCAAGACCGGGCGCGAGCCTATTGCCGACCTGTCCCACCGCATGGGCCTGCGTGCCGATTACCCCGTGACCCGATCGCTGGCCCTGGGCGTGGCCTCGGTTTCCGTGCTCGACATGACCTCCTCTTATGCGGTGCTGGCCAGCGGCGGGCTCAAGACCCCCGCTTATGGCATCACCCGCATGTCGACGCTGACTGGCGAGGTCGTGTTCGAGGCCGATCCCGAAGCGCCGCGCGAACGCATCTTGAGCGAAACCACTGCGGCCAACATGAACCACATGATGCGCACCGTGGTCACTGGCGGCACCGGCCGTCGCGCCGATGTGCCCGGCGTTCCCGCCGTCGGCAAGTCGGGCACTACATCCTCCTATCGCGATGCCTGGTTCTGCGGCTTTACCGGCAATTTCGTTGCCGCTGTCTGGTTCGGCAATGACGACTACCGGCCCACCAATGACCTCACCGGCGGCACCCTGCCCGCTATGGCCTGGCAAAAATTCATGGCTTATGCCCACACCAATATCGAGGTGCTGCCGGTATTTGGCGTCGATTTCACGCCCGAAAACGTGGTGATCGCGGATGCCGATGCCGCGCTCGAAGAGCCGCCCGAGCAGCGCCCCCCAAGCCTCACGCCCGAAGCTGCGCGCAAGCTGATCGATATGGCCGACCGGCTGGGCTCCACCCTGCGGGCCAACCAGCCCGTCACGGACCAGGCAGCCGCGCCAGCGACTGTTCCCACCCAGGCGCTGTAGCGGGCGGGTGCCGGCAATCAAATGCCGGGAACGCGACACTATGCGCTTTCGCCGCCCCGGCCTCATTGCTATAGCCATGCAGGTCCTTCGACCCGCACAGGTTCAGCCGTCCATGCCGTCACGTCCCGTTCCGAGCCGCTGACCCGTGCGCTTTGTGTTTCGCTTGCTGCTGTTGTGCGTCATCGCCCTGGGGGTTGGCTTCGGGCTGAGCTATTACGCCTTGACCGATGGGCGCATGTTCACCGTCAGCCAGCTCGGCCCCTGGACGGCCTGGCCCGATGTGGGCTCGCCCAACCCCAATCCCTATACCAGAGCCCATTTGACCCGCGAAGCGGCCCTGCAGCTTGGCCAGGCAGAAGGCCTCCACTTCGTCGCCAATGTCGACAGCGCCGGCGAGCCCTTGTGGCGCAACTGCAGCTATCTCATTGAAGGACGCACGCCGCAGGCGACGTTCTGGACCCTCGTGGCGACCGACCCCGCCGGCATCAATGTTGCCGTGCCCGATGGCCCGCTGGCGCTGCGCTCCACCGGTATCGTGCGCGAAAATGACGGCTCGTTCCGCATCCATGTCGGCACCACGCTTGCCCCTGGCAACTGGCTGGAACTTGCGGGCGAAGGACCGTTCACCCTGGGGCTGACGCTCTACGACACTGCCGTGTTCACCGGCTTTGGTGCCACCGGCGATACCATGCCCGCGATCCAGCGGGGGGCATGCACATGATCCGCACCCTGATCTGGGCCATAGCGGGCGTGCTACTGGGGGGCATCATCCATATCGTGGTGATCCTGTCCCTGCCGCTTGTCGCCGAGGAAACCTTGTGGACGCGGCTCCAAGCGCTGGGCGCCGAAAACCGCATCGTCATCCTGCCCCCGGTCGTTGCCGGCCAGCCCAATCCGCTCGAACTCGATCCCGAGCTGGTTTACGGCATCTGCCGCATCGATCTGGCTGACGGCCCCGCCTATATGAGCGGCCTGCTGCCCGACGCCTTCTGGTCGCTGGCCATTTTCAATTCCGCTGGTGTCGTGACCTATGCCACCACCAATCGCGATGGCATCGGGCAAACGCTCGAATTGGGCGTCTTCAATGCCGCCCAAACACGCCTCCTTGCCCAGCAGCAGCTCGATATCGCCGAAGGGCTGCTGGTGGTGGAAGCCACCTCCGACCAGCTCTTCGTCGTTATTCGCCTCGCCCCACCCCATGGCGTGATGCGGCCGCGCTTTGAAGCCGAGCTCGCCAAGGTGCAGTGCGGCAATCGCGGCACGCCGTCCTAGGCTGGCCTATTTGGGCAGCACCACTTCCCGGTCGATATGCTGGGTCTGGTAGCGCGAGGGGATCGTGCCTTGGCTGCGGCCGACAATCAGCGCTCCGGCGCCCCCGCAGAAATCCCAGCGTTTGGCCCGGCTGACAAAGTCCGCCATCCGGCGCAGCACCGCATCCACTTCCACTGACTGCTCATGGGGTGTTTCCACCAGCAACTGGTTGAGCGCGAAATTGTAGGATTGGAAGCGGTAATCGAGCGCGCGCACGAACCAGTTGATCCGCGCCGTGTTCTCGGCCTTGCGCGCCGCTACATCGGCCCGCTCCCCCGCCCCGACACTGCTCAAGCTCGCCGCAGCAATGGCGCGCTGGCGATCCACCTCGATCACCGCGCAGATCGCGAGGAATGTGCCGGGCACCGTATCCAGATCGGCCTCGATATGCCGGCCCACCGTGCTGTAGCGCACGCGCGATGATTGGTACTCGGTGCGGCGCAGCCAATTGTAATAGCGATCGATGTCGAAGCGGGTGTCGAGGTCCACCGCAATGCGCGTGCGCTGCAGCTCGGTGGCATAATCGAAGAACCAGTCCTTGGCATGGGGCGCCACGAGGAACCGCCAGACGCGGTTATGCATCTGCGTTTCCTGGTCCGTAAGGTTGAAGCTGGAGACCGGCTCGTCGCGGGCATCGGCCAAAACCTTTCCCGCTTCGGGCAGCAACACGTCATGGGTATAGCTCGGGCGTGCGCGACCGAAATCGCCCGTGGGCCGCGGCGCACAGCCTCCCAGCAGCGCGGCAACCAAGAGGCAGGACCAACCAAATTTGCCGATGGCGCTGCTAGCCACGACGGCGCTTGGGCCGGGACGGATCGCGCAGGTCCGCCGGCGGGCAGGTGGTGCCGCGTTCATAGCGCACGCCGGTAAACAGCAAAATCTGGGCGTTGCCGCAGGGTTTGCCCGCCGCCGCCGCTGGTCGTTCGCGCAGTTCGAATTTGACGAGCTTTCCCAAGCTAGCCTCCAATGTGTTCGGCTCCCCCGTCCCTAGCGGGGGCAGCATGCACGGCTAAATCTGTATCGGCGAAACGCCCCTCGCGCCTGGGCCCACTTAGCGAACATCATGGTTAATAGTCCGCTAACGAATTGGGGGCAAAAGTGGAAACACGCCCGATTTGTGCGCAGCAGCAGTTGACGGTCCGCGAACATGCTTGGCTTCCAGCCCTACGAAACCTTTCAGCTCCTGGTCGAAAACGGCGGCATCGAGCGCACCAATACGCTGCTGATTGCCGCCTGCGACGCTTATGCCCGCCGCGGCAAGCCCACCCCGGTGGAACTGGACCAGTTCGAGGCGCTGGCAAGCCGCCTTTTCCCCGCAGCCAGCCCCCAGGCGCGTGCCAAGGGCGCCGCCATCCTGGGCAAGGCCGATCTCCTGTCCCCTGCCCTTGAGCGGCTCGTGACGGCCCATATCGGGGACGACCTGGAGGCCTTTCTCGAAGCGGTGCCGGCGCTGTCCGAAGACACCATTCTCGAGATCATCGCGGACGGGGATGTCGGCGCCGCCGCCATCCTTGCGGGCCGGGACGATCTGTCCAATGCCGCGCTCGCCAAGCTTTTTAGCCTCAATTCGCGCAAGGTCTACCGCGCCCTCGCCGCCAACACTGCCATTGTGCCGCGCGGCGCTTATCTCAGCGCCCTGGCCCGTTCGGCGCAAATGGACCATGTGGTCGCCCAAACCCTCGCCAAGCGCGAGGATTTCGATGCTGGCCTTTTGGCGCCGGCCTTCTTTGATCTGTCGGACGATGACCGCATCAAGGTCATCCAGTCCTTTGCCAACCGACCCACTCCGCTGGCGCCGATCAAGAAGACCATCGAGCAGATCTCGGTCGCCAACCAGGAACTGACCCGGGCGCTGATGAAGCTGTTTTCCGAAAACCGCCGCCCGGAAGTGACGCGCCTCCTCAGCCAGATCACCGGGCTCGATGAAGTGCGCTGCGGCCAGATCGCCCATGACGTCACGGGCGCATCGCTGTTCGTGATCCTGCGTGCCTTCGGCTGCTCGGCCTATGAGGGTCTCAAAGTGCTCATCCACGCCACCAGCCACGACAGCGATCGCTCGCGCGCCCTGGGTGATTTTGCCACCCTTTTCAGCACCGTGCCGGCCGACGCCATGGCTTATCTGATGAGTGCCTGGCGCGGTGAAGTGAACCTGCTCGAGCTCAACAAGCCACAATACCAGCCGCAATCGCAGCGCCGCTTGCTGTCGGCCAGCCAATCGTCAGCGGTCAACGGCGCCGTCGAAAGCGCCGCGCGCCTCGGCATCAAGCGGGCAAGCTAGGGGACGATCTCGATCCCGGGATCATCGCCACGCAGATCAAGGCTCAACACCCACAGATCGGGATCGAACCGAGCTTCCTGGGCGATGCGCTCGCGGATCTTGGCGGGCTCCACGCGGCTGAAGCGACGTTGAAACACCAGCCCCGCCTCGTCGCCTCTGCTGGCCATGGGCGCGGGGGTAAACAGCGAGCCGGTGCCATCGAGATGATCCACCTCGATGAACACCTGCCCGGCAATCGGGTCGCCCCTGCGCGACACTACGCAGATATGGCCCAGATCATTGTGCCGGCGCACAAAGGCTCCACACCATAGATCGCTGCGCAGCGGTCCCACTTAGATCGAAGCGCCCGCTTCTTGCAGCAGGCCGAGCAGGTCGGGATTGACCTGTCCGGTCACGCGGTAATTGTGGAAATTCTCGAATTCGCGGATGGCCTTGGCCGTTTCGGCGCCAGGGTGCCCGTCGATGGGGGCATGGAAAAACCCAAGGCTCGCGAGCCCGCGCTGGATCTGGCTCACCAGCTGCTTGTTGTTGGCTGGTGGCAGGCTCGTGGCCGCCATCACCTGGTCGGCCGGGTCGCTGCCCGCCAAACCCGATTGCGCAGGCGGCGCGATCTCTTCGAGCGAAGCGACCTGGATCGGCTCGGGCATGGGCTGGGCGGGCGGGGCCTGCACGGGGGCGGCGGCCGCCACCTGTGCGGGTGCGGCAACAGCGGTGGGCGCAGGCTGGCTGCCACCGTCGGCGGCGGCAACGATGGAATCGATGCTTTGCGCGGCGGCGGTCACCACAGGATCGGCCTTCCGCGTCACCGGCGCAACAGGCGCCAGCGGCGGCAAGCCGGTTTGCGGCTGGGGCTGTGCCGCAGCAACCTGCACGGGGGCCACCGGCGATGGTGCCGGCGCGGGCGTGGGCTGCATCTGCGCCGCCGGCTGCACCTTGGGGGCCACGCCGTTGCTGTCGGACTGGAGAATGGCCTCGATCACCGCGCGGGTCATGGCACCGGTCGGCGTCATGCCGTTGCGTTCTTCAAAGGCGCGAATCGCCCGCGCCGTGCGCGGGCCATAGTAGCCGTCGACCATCCCGTCAAAGAGCTTGAGTTCGACCAGCCGCTTTTGCAGCTCGAACACTTCGGCATTGCCCACCGGCTGGTCGGGCACTTGGGGTGCAGCCACCCGCTGGGACACGGTGCCCGTGGTTTGCGGCACCGATTCGGGTATCGCCCGCAGTTGCGGTTCGGGTCGTGCTGCGACTGGCACCGGCACAGGCACCTCCTCGGCCAGCTCGCCGCCCGCTTCGCCAAAGAACGGCGCAGGATGGTGCTTGGTCTGGAAATAAAGCGCGTTGCTGGCCGCCAGCGCCGTCAGGGTGACCAGCGCCAACAGGCCTGTCGAGGCCAGCGGAGCGCGCATATAGCGAGAAAGTGTCCAGAGCCCCGCGCGACCCAAACTGGTCGCCACGGCGCTGCCCGCCAGGAGAGGCAGGCGCGAGATGGTCGTTGCCGTCATTGCGCTTTTCTTTTTTCGTCTTGCCATAAACTGATTGGGGAAGAGACCGGCTCACGATGGAGGGGCGTTACGGCGGCAGTGTCCTCTACCTTTATTGCCGGACCGTTTACCGGCAGCAAGACCGTAACGGTTGTCCCCGCTCCAATTTCGGAAAGTGCCCGCAGCGTGCCTTCATGCAATTCCACCAAACCCTTGACGATGGAGAGCCCCAGCCCCGTGCCCTCATAGCGTCGGGTCAGCCCTTCATGGGCCTGGAAGAAGGCTTCACCCAGCCGGCTCAGGGCCTCGGGCGCCATACCGACGCCGGTGTCGCTGACCGACAAATTGAGGCACTGGCCCTGGCGCTTGAGCGATACGGTGACGGTGCCGCCGTCATGGCTGAACTTGATGGCGTTCGACAGCAGGTTCAGCAGGATCTGCCGGCAGGCGCGCTCATCGCCAACCAGGGCGGGAAGCTTGGGCGCAATATCGGCGACGATCTTGATGCCCCGCTGGCGCGCCGATGCTTCCACCATTTGCATGCAGGGTTCGATGATATCGGCCGCCACGAAGGGCTCGGTCTGCAGCTCGAACTTGCCCGCCTCAAGCTTGCTCATGTCGAGCAGCATACGCACCACTTCGAGCAGATGCCGCGCGCCCTGGTGGATCAGGCCGGCATATTCGCGATGCGTAGGCGACAATTCGCCGCCGATGCCGCTGGTCATCATTTCGGAAAAACCAACCACGGCATTGAGCGGCGTGCGCAGCTCATGGCCGATCGTGGCAAGGAAACGCGACTTGGCGGTGGAGGCTTCCTCGGCGATTCGCTGGGCTTCGCGCATGGCTACTTCATTGTCCTTGCGAGCCGTGATGTCGCGGAACAGCGCCACAACTTCATAGCCGCCTTCGCTAGGCAAATCCTCGCGCACCGGCGAAAAGCTGGCTTCCACCCAGATATAGCGGGGCAGCTTGGTGCCACCGACCGGATCGTCCTGGCGCATGCGCACTTCCACGACGCGCGACTTGCCGGCCTTGTTGGCGTCGGAAAATGCCGTGAGGTAGATCGGGCGGTCCAGCACATGAAGCCGTTCGCTCAGCGAAGCGCCGCTCAGTTCATAGCGCCGGCAACCAAACAGCGTTTCCGAGGAGCGCGAAGCGAGCAGCACGTCGCCCTCGCTCGAAAAGCGAATCACCGAATCACGCACATGCTCGATCAGGTGCCGGTAAGCAGTGACCTGGGCCTTGTCGTAAACCTCGAATGCCGCCCCGATGCCGTGGGCGGTATAGGCAACCATCCCGGCGCAAGTGATGAAGGCGAGGCCCGAAACGATCCCCAGCATGGTTTGAGGCACATCGGCGCCACCAAAGCCGGCCACTGAAGCCGCCATCCCGCAAGCCAGCACGCCGGCCAGCAACAGCCAGCTCAGCTTGCGCAGCGAAGAGCGCGCCAGCAGCGAAGCATGGACCGGGGCGATCAAGGCAATGGTGAGCCCCGTATCGACCAGCATCGGGTCGACCAGGGTCAGGATCAGACCAGCGCCCAGAATGCCGAATACCTGGCCGGCAGCGGCCTGCTCATATTGGCGGCTGGCATGGAAGGCCAAGGTTGCCATGCCAATGCCGAGGCCGATCGCGGCCACGACAAAGGGGAGCGCCTGCCCACCGACCAGCCAGAACACGGCGAAGGGCATGGCCAGCACCGAGGCCAGCAGCAGCAGCCGGGCATTGTCGCCAATGGTCTTGCGGCGCAGCATTTCCGGGCGGTGCCCGGATCCGGCAACGGCCAGGCTCATCTCTTTGCTTGCGCCGAAAGAGTAGAGGCTACGCATATACTTACACTCGCACTTAAGGTCCCGGGGAAGGGTACCGGGACACCGCGCCGGGGCAGCTCGCCACTGGCTTGGATACTGACTGCACCCTGCAACCCAAGAGCTAAGAGCGCCTTAAATGACCGGTGTGACGCGGAGCTTTGGCGCCGATCCGGGGCGGCTTTCTCCCGGTAGCGTAAACAAGGTGTGTGCATGGGAAATCTGTTAAGCAGCATTTGCATCAAAGCTTATCGATCACCCCAGCTGTGGTTTAATGGCGCGCGGAGGCAGGCCCTTTCGGGCAACCGCGGAAAACATGATGTTCTTGCTGCGCTCAATGTTCTGGCTGTGTCTGGCCTATATGGTGATCAAGCCCGGTGCCGATCTCGCGCGCATGGGCTCGGACCTGTCAGCCACGGCTGTTGCGGCCGGTCGCGAGGCCGCCTCCCACGGCGTCGCACAAATCACCTGCACCAGCCTTGAATGCGCCGGCGGCAAGTCACTGCTGTCGGGAGCCCTCGCGGCTTCTGCACCAGCAACGCCACCCGCGCTGGCCCCTGCCCCGTCGATGGCCGACGCCGTGCCCCTGCCGCGGCCACGCCCGCGCCGCAGCTAGCGCATTGCATCTGGAAAAGGCGCTTGCGGTACCCTAGTTAAAAGGCATGAGCGAGCCACAAGCCTTCCAGGACATTGCCGAAAACCTTTCCTTCCTTGACGACTGGGAGGATCGGCTGAATTACGTTATCGAGCTTGGCCAAGCCCTGCCCCCCATGCCGGACGCCGACAAGACCCCGGAAAACAAGGTCAAGGGTTGCGCGTCCAATGTGTGGCTGGTGTCGGAGGCCAATCGCGGGGGCGATTCTGCCACCATGACCTTCAAGGGCCAGTCCGATGCCATCATCACCAAAGGCTTGGTGGCGATCCTGATCGCGCTTTATTCGGGCCGTCCAGCCGCTGAGGTCGCGCAAACCGATGCGGTCTCCTGGTTCGAAAAGATCGGGCTGAGCGAGCATCTGGGGATGCAGCGCTCCAATGGGCTCGTTGCCATGGTCAACCGCATCCGCTCCGAAGGGCGGGCGCTGAGCGCAAGCTAGCGCGCCGGCGTATCCTCCTCCTCCTCCCCGATCAACGGCAGCCTTTCCGCCAGCCATCCCCGCGCCGGACTTTGCTCCGTCCCGCTGGCACTGCCCGACAAGCCCCACAACCGCGCGAGCTGCTCGAGCCCAATCCGCAGCACCAGCTTGGCGCTGCGCCGGGGCCATTGCCGCTCGGTTTCCACGGCTTGCAGCCCCTTGCTGAAGCCGCACACATCGATCACCACGCCCCAGCAATCGCCGGGCATGGCCCCGGCGATCTGCCCGAGGCGCTTGCGCGCGTCCGCGGCCGCATCGGACATCTCGAGCGCGGCGTTGCCCCCACCTCTGCCCCCACCCACTCGCGCCGGATCATAGGACATGGTCACGCGCGGGGTGAGCCGCGCCCGGTCCACCAGCCGCATCAGCCGCTCGGCGGCCAGCAGGTGATGAGCCTGGAGAAAGGCTTCGCCATCCTTGCCCGCACCCAGCCGCTGCAGGGGATGGTCCGCCGATCGGGGTGCGCTGGCCTCGCGTGGCTTAGTGCTCATGAGCGGACGCTCCCACCACCAGGCCGGCGATTCGCTGCTCGAGGTCGCAGACCTCGTCGTCGAAACGCGGATCATCGCGCAGATCTTCGATCAGCGCGCAAGCATACGAGACTGTTGTCCTATCGCGTCCGAACACTGCGCCCACTTGGGTCAAACTGCGCCCCAGGCTTACATGCGCCAGATACATGGCCAGTTGCCGGGCCCGCGACGCAGCGAACCGACAGCGCGAGCGGCTGGTAAGCAGTTCGTCTGGCACGTTTTTCCGCCGCGCCACCAAGGCAATCACCTGCTCGCACGCGGGGTCGGGCCGGCCTTGAGTCCGTTGTGCTGTTTGCCCTGACATCTTGCAACCTCCGCGCATCAAGGAATTTATTCCTAGATACTGCATCGGTAAAGCCCGGGCGGGGATAAGTTGGGCGCACAAACCCCCCAAAGTCAAACGGCCGCTCCAGGAGCGGCCGTTTGAGGGGCAGATCATAGCCGCCGTCCTGAATCGCTCGTGAGCGATGCGAACGCGACCAGTCGTAGCGGTTAGCTGGGCTTAGACAGCCTTGCGGCCGAGCCCGTTATCTTTGGCGAGCTTGGAGCGGGTCGCAGAATAGTTCGGCGCGACCATTGGGTAATCTGCAGGCAAACCCCACTTCTCGCGATATTCTTCGGGAGACATATTGTAGTGGGTACGCAGATGGCGCTTGAGCGACTTGAACTTCTTGCCGTCTTCAAGACAAATAATGTAGTCAGGCGCCACAGACTTGCGGACCGACACAGCAGGCTTAAGTTCTTCGGGCGGGGGCGCGGGTACTTCGTTGCTCTGCAACAAGCGCAGGGCACCATGAACTTCCGAGATCAATTTCGTCAGATCAGTAGGACTCACGGCATTATGACTGACGTAAGCCGATACGATATCTGAACTGAGTTCGATTAGATCGGTCTCGTAGCCGCTCGCCGCCTCAGCGGTATCGTTCATTTGTTAACCTTTCTGTTATTGTTTTTGGGTGAGCCTAACTCACCGCCGTACTGTCTACTTATGCGTCTTTAGGCGCAGGCGCAATGATACCTACCGCCTAACTGTTGCGACAATTTGGGCGGTCTCAAGGCCTCGGAGCAATTACTACCATACTACTCCGGGGGAGGAGTGACCTGCTGCCCGCTTTCCTCGGCGGGCTGGTAGGTGACGCGCGCCAGCAAATGGGCCGCAACCGGGGTGGTCAGCAACAGGAACAGGATGCCCAGGATGGCCCGCAGCGCCACTGCCGCATCCTGGCTCACCAGCGCCACGGCCAGCAGCAGCAAGCCACCACCAACCGCCCCCGCCTTGGAGGCGGCATGCATGCGGGTCAGCAGATCGGGAAAGCGCAGCACGCCGATCGTGGCGAGGAGGCTGAACACCGCCCCCACCAGCATCAGCAACGCCGCAAGATAAAGCGCCAGCTCAACAATCATGGCTTGCTCTCCACCGCGGCGATGGTGGTGGCCTTGCGGCGGGCCAGCAGATAGCGCGCCAGGGCGATGGTTGCCAGAAAGCCCAGCAGCCCCAGAGCGATAGCAATATCGAGATACAGCATCAGCCCTGTGCGAATGGCAATGATGCTGACAAAGCCCAGCGCCACCACCGTCAAGAGATCAAGCGCCAGCACCCGATCGGCCAGGGTCGGCCCGATGATGATCCGCACCACCGACAACAACAAGGCTGCAGCCTGCAGCACCAGCGCCGCCGTAGTGGCATGGGCCAGGAACTCGGTTGCCGGCATCATTGGAACACCTTGCGGATGCGCGCTTCAAAGCCCGAAGCGATATCGTCGATCACTGCCTGCGGGTCGGATACCGACAGCGCATGCACATAGAGATGGCTGCGGTCGGGCGACAGATCGATGCTCAGCGTGCCCGGCGTCAGGGTGATGAGATTGGCCAGAAGGGTGATCTCGGCATCGCTCTTGACCTTGAGCGGCACCGCAACCACCGCCGGGCGGAGCGCCGATTTCAGGTCAGGCGTCAGCACCAGAATAGCCACGCGGATGGCGCTGAGATTGAGTTCATACACGAACAGGACCGCCAGCGAGACGATCCGCCGCAGGCGCTTGAGCGCGCGAGGCGGCGCCACCGAGTCGCGCAGCAGGAACATGGCGCCCGCGGCAATCAGGGCGCCAAACACCAGATTGGCACCACTGAAATTGCCGGTTATGGCCAGCCAAAGCAGCGCCAGGACGATCACCAGCAGTGGCAGCTTCATGGTGCTTCTCCCGCGAGTTCCACCGCCGCGATATAGCGTTGCGGATCAATCATGTCGGCTACCCCGATCCGCGCCGCGTCGAGCAGTGGATTGGGCCAAAGCCCGGCCGCAACCACGAGCACCACCAGGGCGCCAGTGGCTCCAAAGGTCAGCAGGCTCGAGCGGCGAGGCACTATCACAAGCGGCGCATTCTGGTGCTCGGAACCCGCCCCTTCCCAGCCGCCGCGCCAGAACACATGCGCCCAGATCCGGGTGCCCGCAATAAGCGTCAGCACCGCATTGCCCAGCAGGGCAAGCATCAACAGCAGCCGCGCCGGATCAACTCCGCCCTCGAACCCCGCCGTTGCGGCCTGCAGCAGCAGCAATTTGGGCCAGAAGCCCAGCAGCGGCGGCACGCCGGCAACGGCCAGCACCAGCAATAAGAACAGGATCGACATGGGGGTCGAGGCTGCATAAAGCCCACCCATTTGGCGCGTATCGGTTTGCCCGGTACGGCGCTCGATCATGCCCGCCACCAGGTACAGTCCCGTGAGGGTGAAGATGGCGTGGAAGATATAAAGCCCGGCACCGGCAATGCCTTCGGGGGTTGGCATGGCGATGCCGGCCAGCACCGCGCCAATGCCACCAATCAGCATGAAGCCGATGGCGCGGCGCAGATTGGTTTCAGCAATGGCGCCAAGCGGCCCCAAGATCAGGCTCGCGATCGCCGCGGTGGCAAGCAAGGGCTGCAGCAAGCCATAGCTGCCGGGCAGCAGCACGATCATGGTGCGCAACAGGGCAAAAACGCCCACCTTGGTCAACAAGCCGCCCAACAGCGCCGATACTGCGGCCGAGGGCGCATGATAGGACGCCGGCAACCAGGCATTGACCGGAAAGGCCGCGCCCTTGATGGCAAAGGCCAGCATCAGCAAGGCCGCCACCGCCGTCATCGCCGCCGGGTTCGCGCCCGGCGCCTCGCCGATGATGTCGGCCATGTTGAGCGTGCCGAGCAGGCCGTTCAACAGCCCCAGCGCGAGCAAGAAAAAGCTCGCCGCCATGATGTTGAGAAAGCCGTATTTCACTGCGGCGTCGAGCTGCAGCGGCTTGCCGCCCAGCACCAGCAGCCCGAAGGATGCGATCAGCATCACCTCGAACCACACATAAAGATTGAACAGGTCCCCGGTCAGGAAGGAACCGGTCACCCCGCCAAGCAGCAACAGCACCAGAGCGTGAAAGCCATCGCGAGCGCCTTCGCCGGGATCTCGCTCCGCTTCGGCATAAACCAGCACGATCAGGGCGACGATCGCGGCTGCGAGGGCAAAGCCGGCACCAAGCAGGTCGGCGGTAAAACTGATGCCAAATGGGGGCTGCCAGCCACCCATGGTCATGCTGACCGGCCCTTCGCGCAGGATGCGCGCGATCAAGGTGATCTCGCAGACTATGATGCCGATCACCACCAGCATGGCGGCAATCGCCGGCGCGCCGGGTGCCCGGCGCAGCACAAGCAGGAATGCCGAGCCCATCAGCGCCAGCACCAGGGGCAGCACCACCAGCCATTCGCTGGCGGGCGTCATCCCGATCATCAGGGAAAAAGGCTCTGCCATCTCAATAACTCAACGGCGGCTGGGGCGCCCCGGGCGGTTCGGCCAGGCGCATGGTGTTGGTGTTGTCCGCGTCCAGCGTCTGATAGGCGCGGAAAGCCAGCACGAGAAGAAAGCTGAACATGGCAAAGCTGATGACAATGGCGGTCAGGATCAGCGCCTGGGGCAGCGGATTGGCAATCGGCCCGACCGGCACATCGAGGCCGGGCGGCACGATGGGCGCCACTTCGCGGGTCAGCCGGCCGGCGGTGAAGATCAAGAGGTTAATGCCGTTCCCCAGCACGGTCAGGCCCAGCAGCATGCGGATCACCGATTGGGACAGCAGCAGATAAACGCCGCAACCGACGAAAACGCCAACAAGCACGGCAAGAAAGAAATTCATCAGAGGTCCTCCTCCCGACCGGCTTCCAGGGCCAGGGCGATGGCCGAAACACTGCCAAAAACCACCAGATACACGCCGATATCAAAGAACATCGGGGTGGAAAGAGCCACGGACGATTCCCCCAGGTTGAGCTCGTACCAGATGCTGGTCATGAAGGGTGAACCGGTAAACAGCGACAGCACGCCCGTGCCCGCGGCAAGCAGAACGCCAGCGCCCGCCAGTGCCAGCGGATCGATCCGCATGGCGCGCCGCACCCGGTCCACGCCCGCAGCCATGCCATAAATGGCGATGGCGGAAGCCGCGATCAGCCCACCGATAAAGCCGCCGCCCGGCTCGTTATGCCCGCGCAGGCAAATAAACACCGAAAACACCAGCATGACGGCAATCACCACCGGGGCGGTGGTGCGGAAGATAACGGTGTTCATGCCTCGCCCTCCAGGCCGTCTTCAACGGGTTTGGCGGCCCGGCGCTTGGCGCCGCTGCCGGCCTTGGCCGTGCCGCGGATCAGCGCCAGAATGGCAATGCCGGTCGCCATCAGCACCGAGATTTCGCCTAGCGTATCAAAGCCGCGATAATCGACCAGGATCACGTTGACGATGTTGTGCCCATGCGCGATCGGCACGCTGGTGGCGGTGAAGAAATCGCTGAGCGTGGGGTCGAGCGTGCCGGTCAGCACCAACAGCAGCGTCAGGCTCACGCCAACAGCGCAGGCCAGCGCCACCGCGCCATCGCGCAGCGCCTCCCCGAGCGGGCGGTGATCGCGCTCATCGAGCCGCAGCCGCGTCATCACGAGGGTGAGGATCACGACCGAAAGCACTTCCACCATGAATTGGGTAAAGGCGAGGTCGGGCGCGCCGAACAGCAGATAAAGCAGCGCTACGGCCGTGCCCTGGATGCCCAGCGCCAGGATGGCGACCAGCCGACTGGGGGCGAGCAGCACCGCGCCCAGCCCGGTCACCGCCAGCGCCAGCACCACCCATTCATGCAGATAGGGCATGGTCGGCTGCAGATTGGCGGGCCAATTGCCCTGCGCCCATGAACCCAGAACATCGAGCCCACCCAGGCCGATCACCGGCACCAGCAATACGAGGGCCAGGCTGGCAAACACGACCAGCAGGTAAACCTCAAGCCGGCCGTGATGGAAGAAGCGGGTGACGTCGGCCGCGAAGCGGATCAGGCCAAACATGGCGTGGTCGAACACATGGTCGGCGGTCCAGCCCATCGCCCGCCCGCCGCGCCGCAGCACGGTTCGGATGGTGGCGGCCTGCCAATACACGGCGACGCCCAGTCCCCAGGTCAGGATGGACAACCACACGATGGGGCTGCGCAGATCGATGGCGAGCCCCAGATGGCTCAGCGCCGGTTCGCCCAGGATAGTGCTCGCCGCGGGTGCGACGATGTCATGGCCCAGCCATTCCACCGCCACTGCGCCCAAAATGGCCACCCCGCCCAGCAGAATGGGGCCAGCCAGCATGGCAATGGGTGCCTCATGGGGCGATTTGGGCGTGGGCAAGAGCGGCCCGAGAAACGGCTTGATCATCACCACCATGGCGACGCCGGCCAGCAGTGCATTGCCCAGGATCAGCACCACCAACACCAGCAGCGAGTCGAGCCGTGGGGTGAACAGGGCCAGATACATTTCTTCCTTGCCGAAAAAGCCCAGCGTCAGCGGCAGGCCGATCATGGACAGGGCCGCCAGCGCCGCGCCGATAAAGCTCACCGGCATCTGGTCGGCAAGGCCACCTAGCGCGGGCAGATTGCGGGTGCCGGTGCCATGGTCCACCGCGCCGGCGACCATGAAGAGGCCGGCCTTGTAGCAGGCATGGGCGAAGAAATAGATCACCATGGCTGAGATCGCCGCCTCGTTGCCGATGCCGATCAACAGCACCAGTAGCCCGAGCGACGCGATGGTGGATTGGGCCAGCATCTGCTTGAGATCGGTTTGCCGCAAGGCGCCAAAAGCGCCCCAAAGCAGGGTCAAGCCGCCAAAAACGATCAGCAGCAAGGTCCAGATCGGGGTGTCGCCCAAGGTCGGGGACAGGCGCGCCAGCAGATAAACGCCGGCCTGGACCATGGTTGCCGAATGCAGGAAAGCCGACACCGGCGTTGGCGCTTCCATGGCATTGGGCAGCCAGAAGTGGAACGGGAACTGCGCCGATTTGGTGAAGGCGGCCAGAAGGATACAGCCCAGGATTGCGCCATAGAGCCCATGCCCGCGAATATCCGTTCCGGCCAGCGCGCTCAGCTCCCAGCTGCCCGTCGCCTGCCACAGCAGCAGCACGCCGACCAGCAGCGCTAGCCCGCCAATATTGGTGATCACCAGTGCCTGGATGGCCGCCCGCCGCGCCGCCTCGCGCCGATGATCGAACCCGATCAAAAGGAAAGAGGTGACCGAGGTCAGCTCCCAAAAGGCGAACAGCGCCAGCGTGGAATCCGCGAGCACCACGCCGAGCATGGCCGACATGAAAACAAGGATAAAGGCGAGAAAGCGCCCTTGATGGGGATGCCCGTTGAGATAAGCGCCGGAATACAGCACCACCAGCGTGCCCACCGCCGCAATGGTGAGGCTGAACAACAGGCTCAGCCCATCCAGCGCAAAGGACAGGCGCAGCCCCAGGGTCGGCACCCAGTCAAAGCCTTGGCGCAGTGGCAGACCGGCCGCCACGGCTTCGAGCCCGCCCAACAGCAGCACGAACACGCCGGCAGGCACCAGGGCCAGCAGCCAGCCGGCCGCTCCCCCCATCCAGCGCACGAGCAGCGGCGCCAGGAGTGCGGCCAGGGCGGGCGCCCCAACTGCCAGATACAAGCTTGCCGGTGTCCAGAACTCCAAGTGTCCGCCCCAGTTGAGTGCCGATTCCGGCGGTTTGTTTGGGCGGCGACCTTAGCGGATGGACTTGCTGGGACAAGTTAAAATCACGGGAGCGTGACAATTGGCTGCAGAGTTGCTGCAGCTTTGCCGCTGCGCTCTGGAAATCACCGGGCGGGAGCCCTACCTTGCCTTCATCTCCCTGCGAGGGCAGCCGCCACCTTGGCCGATGCTTTCGCCCCATCTGGAACTTTCATGCCCAAGCTTTCCCCACCCGTCGCCGCCCGCAAGCCCTTCTCCGCCACGCATCACAATGATCGGCGCGAGGACCCCTATCAATGGCTGCGCGCACCCAACTGGCAGGAAGTGATGCAGCAGCCCGAAACGCTGGATGGGGAAATCCGCGACTATCTCGAGGCCGAGAACAGCTTTTTCGAGGCCGAATTCGGCGCCCCGACCGCTGATCTGCAGGAAACGATCTATCGCGAGATCCGCGGCCGCATCAAGGAAGACGACAGCGGCATCCCCTCCCCCGATGGCCCCTTCGCCTATAATTCGCGCATGCTCGAGGGCAAGCAATATCCGCAGGTCGTGCGCACCCCGCGCGATGGCGGGCCCGAAACCGTGCTCCTCGACTGCAATATCGAGGCAGGCGACGGCTATTTTGGCTTTGCCGGGGCCGAGCACGACCCCTCCCACCGCTATCTCGCCTGGGCCGCCGACCGCGCCGGCTCGGAATATTACGACATCGTGGTGCGCGATCTCGATACGGGCACGGACAGCCCGGAAGTGATTGCCGAAACCGCCGGTTCCTATGTCTGGAACAACGACAGCACGGCGATTTTCTACACCGAATACGACGACAACCACCGCCCCTTCCGCGTGCGCGAACATCGCATCGGCACGGCCCAGGAGAGCGATCGCATTGTTTTCGAGGAAAGCGATCCCGGCTTTTTCGTCGGGGTCGGGCGCACCTTGTCCGGCAAGTTCATCGTCGTTGATGCCCATGACCACCAGACCTCCGAAGTCTGGCTGCTCGACGCCACCGGCGCGGGCGAACTCCGCTGCGTTGCCCCGCGCGTAACCGAGCGCGAATATGACGTCGATGAGCGCGACGGCGTGCTTTACATCCGCACCAATGCCGATGGCGCGGAAGACTTCAAGATCGTCACCGCCCCGGCCGACAATCCGGGCCCCGAGCACTGGACCGATCTCGTGCCCCACCAGCAGGGGGTGCTGATCCTCGACACCACGGTGATCAAGAACCACCTACTGCGGCTCGAGCGTTTCGAAGGCCTGCCCCGCATCATCGTGCGCGACCTGCGCACCTCAGCCGAGGACACCGTCGGGTTCGACGAGGAAGCCTATTCGCTGGGCATGTCGGTGGGCTACGAGTTCGATACCTCGACCTTCCGCCTCACCTATTCCTCGCCCACGACCCCCTCGCGCACCTATGATCTCGATCTCGAGACCGGCGAGCGCACGCTGCTGAAAGAGCAGGAAGTGCCCTCGGGCCACAACCCCGCCGATTACGTGACGCGGCGCCTGTTTGCCACCGCCCCCGATGGCGAGCAGGTCCCGGTCACCGTCCTTTATCGCCAGTGCACCCCGCTCGATGGCACTGCCCCGGCCCTGCTTTACGGCTATGGCGCCTATGGCATGTCCATGCCCGCTGCCTTTTCCGTATCCGCCCTGTCGCTGGTGGATCGCGGCTTCATTCACGCCACCGCCCATATCCGCGGCGGCATGGAAAAGGGCTATCGCTGGTATGCCCAGGGCCGGCGCGAGCACAAGACCAATACCTTCACCGATTTCATCGCCGCCGCCGAAATGCTGATCGCGCAAGGCTATACCGCCAAGGGCCGGATCGTCGCGCAAGGCGGCTCGGCCGGCGGCATGCTGATGGGTGCCGTCGCCAATATGCGGCCCGATCTGTGGGGCGGGATCCTCGCGCAGGTGCCGTTCGTGGATGTCCTCAACACCATGCTCGACGACACCCTCCCCCTCACCCCGCCAGAATGGCCCGAATGGGGCAATCCGCTGCTGTCGGCCGAGGATTATCGGCGCATCGCCAGCTACGCGCCCTATGAGCAGGTCGCGGCCCAGGATTATCCGCCCATCTTTGCGCTTGCGGGCCTCACCGATCCGCGCGTCACCTATTGGGAGCCCGCCAAATGGGTCGCCAAATTGCGTGCAACCAAAACCGGCGCGGCGCCGCTTTACCTCAAGACCAATATGGGCGCGGGGCATGGCGGCGCTTCGGGACGGTTCGACCGTATCAAGGAGACCGCCATGTGCTATGCCTTTGCGCTCGATTGCGTCGGGCTGGCGCAATCAACTCAATCAGCGCAGGGCTGATTGCAGCAATGCCGGCAAGCTCTTATAGGCTTGGACCCGGCCCGGACTTATCGATTCAACAGGAGGCTACTCATGGCTTTTGAACTGCCCGAACTGCCCTATTCCAAGGACGCGCTTGGCCCCTATATGTCGGCCGAAACGCTGGAGTTTCACCACGACAAGCACCACCAGGCTTACGTGACCAACGGCAACAAGCTGCTGGAAGGCTCGGGGCTGGAAGGCAAGAGCCTCGAAGAAATCGTGCAGGCGAGCTTTGGCACCAATCAGGGCCTCTTCAACAATGCCGGCCAGCACTACAACCACGTGCATTTCTGGCAGTGGATGAAGCCCAATGGCGGCGGCAACAAGCTGCCCGGCGCGCTGCAGGCAGCCATCGACTCCGATCTGGGCGGTTTTGACAAGTTCCGTGCCGATTTCATCAATGCCGGCACCACCCAGTTCGGTTCGGGCTGGGCATGGCTGTCGGTCAAGAACGGCAAGCTCGAAGTCACCAAGACCGCCAATGGCGAGTCCCCGCTCGTGCATGGCGGCAAGCCGATCCTGGGCGTCGATGTGTGGGAACACTCCTATTACATCGACTACCGCAATGCCCGCCCGAAATATCTCGAAGCCTGGTTCGACAATCTCGTGAACTGGGAACATGTCGAGCAGATGTTCACCGAAGCGCGCGGCTGATCGCTTCCGCTTCCGCTTCCAGCCAGTGGGCCCGTCGCTTGATTGCGGCGGGCCTTTTGCTTTGGGCCTCGCCCCGCCCCCAAGCCTTCATCTGTGCTTTCCACAAGAAATGCTGTGGGCGCTGCGGCTTTGCTTCGCCCGACTCAATGTCACCTGCTAACCCTTTGTTTACCATTGGGGGTTGTGTGCGTGTCTTCATCAGGCAAACTTGTCGCCGTTTTTGCAGCCAATGACGCGCTGTCATCCCTGCTGGCGATGGTTCTGGCTGGTGACCTGCGGCTGCGCGTGCGCCAGTTCGATTGCGAAGCCGCGCTCTTTGCTTATATGCGCCTTGCCCCCATTGATGTCTTGATCGTCGATTTCGACCGGGAAGGCCGCCCCGCCTATGAAATGGTGGAAGCGATCCGGCTCGACCTCACCATTCTCTGCCGCGAGGTGCCGGTGATCGCGCTGACCCGTGCCATCACCCCGCCCATGCGCCATCAGGCCATCAGCGCCGGAATTGATGAAGTGGTGATCAAGCCAATGTCGCCCCGCCATCTGCTGCAGCGGGTGCAGGCCCGCCTGCGGGCCGCCGCCGGCACCGGTTATAGCCCCGTGCCTGTCTACCGCGGCCCGGAGCGCCGTAAAAACCTGCCCGGCATCTCGCCCCAGCCGCTTTTTAACCGGCGCGCTTCGGACAATGTGGTGCAGCTGTTTCCCAAGCGAGCGCAGCCCAGCGCGCCCCAGCTCTCGCCGAACTAGCGCTCGCCCACCAGCCGGCTCGCCCGCGTCCAGACATCCTCGACCGAGTCGGAAAACTGCAGCAGGCGATCATGGCCCTGCAGGCTGTGCGACAGCACATCGGCCGCATAACCGCGCACCACATCAAAGGCCTTGTGCCGGTTGAGCATGACCACGGGCCGCACCAGTCCCTTTTCCTTGGCGGCGGACCAGGTGGTGAAAAGGGCCGAAATCGAAGCCAGCGACCCCGGCAGCGCCACGAAGGCATCGGCAAGCGCCCCGACCCGGGCCGCCCTTTCGCTGCGATCGGCAATGATCTCAAGCGGCACGCCGTCAAGCGCTGGCGGCAGCACAATGGTGTCGTCCCCAATGATCTGCACCCGCCCGCCAGCAGCGCGCGCCGCGGTGATCAGCGGCACCGGCAGTACGCCTTGCTCGGCCAGGCACACGATCGCGGCGCCCCTGCGGGCAAACAGGCTTCCCGCCTGGCTCATGATGCTCGAGCGCTCGGGATCGCCCGGCCCCCGGTCAGACGCGAAAACCGCCAATGTCACTGTGGGGGAAACCGAATCCGCCATCATCACCATCCCCGCTTCAGGCTGCCAAGCACGCCGCGCACCAGCGCACTGCCCAGCCGGTTGGCCACGGTGCGGGCCAGTGAATTCATCGCCGCTTCCGCCGGAGTCTGGCGTGAGGAACGCCGGGGGGCCGGAGCATCGCGACGGGCGGCTTCCTGCTGTTGGGCGGCATCGCGCTGGTGCTGCTCGGCCCGGCGTGCCAGCACTTCAAAGGCCGACTCGCGATCGATCACCGCATCATAAAGCCCGCCGACGGGAGAATCGGCGATCACCGCCTGTCGCTCGGCTGAGGTCAGCGGGCCGATGCGCCCGCCGGGTGGGCGGATCATCGTGCGCCCAACCATCGAGGGCACACCTTTGTCTCCCAGGGTCGAGACCAGCGCCTCGCCGGTCCCCAGCTGGGTAATGGCTTCTTCGGTCGAAAAAGCCGGGTTAGACCGGAAGGTCTCGGCCGCCACCCGCACAGCTTTTTGCTCGCGCGGCGTATAGGCGCGCAGCGCGTGCTGCACGCGATTGCCCAGCTGCGCCAGCACTGCTTCGGGGATATCGGCCGGATTCTGCGTCACGAAATACACGCCCACGCCCTTGGAGCGAATGAGCTTGACCACCTGCTCCACCTTGTCGATCAGCGCCTTGGGTGCATCGTCGAACAACAAATGCGCTTCATCGAAAAAGAACACCAGCCGCGGTTTTTCCGGGTCGCCCACTTCGGGCAGTTCCTCGAACAGCTCCGACAACAGCCAGAGGAGGAAGGTTGAATACAGCCGGGGCGAGCGCATCAGCTCGTCGGCTGCCAGCACCGACACAAAACCGCGCCCGTCGCGGTCGGTGCGCATGAGATCGGCGATCTCGAGCGCCCGTTCGCCGAAAAAGCTTTCCGCCCCTTGCTGCTCGAGCACCAGCAGGTCGCGCTGGATCGCGCCGATACTGGCCGAGCTCACATTGCCATAGCGCAGCGAGATCTCCTTGCTGCGCTGCCCGAGATCAGTCAGCAGCGCGCGCAAATCCTTGAGGTCGAGCAGCAGCAGGCCTTCATCATCGGCCACCTTGAAGGCGATGTTGAGTACGCCTTCCTGGGTGTCGTTGAGATCGAGCAGGCGGCTCAGCAGCAGCGGGCCGATTTCGGAAATCGTGGTGCGGACGGGATGACCCTGCTTGCCGAACAGGTCCCAGAAAATGGTGGGCGAGCCCTCGAATACCAGTCCCCCAGGCAGCCCGATCTTGTCGGCCCGCTCGATCAGCGCCGGCTTGGCCTCGCCCGCAACGGCGAGCCCCGATAGATCGCCCTTGATATCGGCGCAGAACACCGGCACCCCGGCGCGCGAAAATCCTTCCGCCAGCACCTGGAGGGTCACCGTCTTGCCGGTGCCCGTCGCCCCGGTGATCAGCCCATGCCGATTGGCATAGCGCAGCGCCAGGGTTTCGGGCTGCGTGCTGGCCCCGAGAAAGATTTGATCACTGTCGCGCATCGGCCTCGCCTTGACTAAGGAGGGTCCTTATAGCGGTGCGCGGGCGGCAGGGACAAGCCGCGCCATGGTTTAAGCCAGGGGACCAGCCGGGCGCAGCCACCCCACCTGAGCACCCCGGACGCTGTTGATCGGCCGGTTGGCAATGGATTGCAGCACGGCCAGTTGGTCGGCCTCGGGATCGGAATAGTTCAGCAACAGGCCTGCCAGCATGGATTGCGACGCGGCCATGTTGCCGTCATCGCATTTGAGGGCATAGCCCCAGCCCTTGTCGCGAATGGCGCCGCACTGCACCCCTTCGGCGCCGATCTTTTGCATCACCCGCCCGCCAAAGGCGGCCATGATGCGCGTATCGGCATGGCCCGTTCCCGCCACCAGCAGCGGATACTGCGTGGCCGCATCAAACAGCCGCCGCGCGCCCGCCGCCATGTCGGCCGGGAGCCCCTGGCCCGTCGCCATGACGGCAAATCCACGGGCAAAGGCGCGCAAGGGCGCGGCAAAAGTGGGGATGGAACAGCCGTCGGTGCCGCAGCGCTCTTCGCTCAGCGGTTCGCCAATCACCATTTCGATGGCATCGCGCACCGCGCGCTGCACCTGGTGCTCGCGCTCCACATAGCCCTTGGTCGGCACGCCCATGGCCAGCGCCACGCTCAGCATGCCGCCATGCTTGCCCGAACAATTATTGTGCAGTGCCGTGGGCTTGAGCCCCGCCTGGCGCAGCGCGTCGCGCGCCGCGGGATTGGTAGGCGGATGGGCGCCGCATTCCAGGTCATCCACAGACAGCCCCAGTCGCTCCAGCAGATGGGCGACCCCTTCCACATGCGGCTCCTCGCCATGGTGGGAAGCGCAGGCCAGCGCCAGCTCCTGAGGGGTGTGATGGAACTCGCCAATGGCGTCGCTGCCAAAGATGGCCAGCGCCTGCATGGATTTAATGGCTGAGCGGGGAAAGATGGGAAAGTCGATATCGCCGGCCGAGGCGATCAGCGTGCCATTGGCATCCACCACGGCAAAGGCGCCACGATGGCGGTTCTCGATCCAGTTGCCGCGGGTGGTTTCGGCAAGAACGGGATTGGCATCCATCGCAACGCACTCCAACTGACCGCTTCTTGCGAATAGCAGCCAGCCGGAAAAGTCAATGCCAGAGGCCGGGAGGCGCCAGCGGCTGCGTCAGGACCTGCAGCGTTGGCGCTCTCGGCAGCGCCACCGGTTCGCCGGCAAGATCGGTCACCTGCACCGGCGTGCTGGCCGCATTGGCCGGCTGAATTACAAAGCCTGCCGCTGCGGTCACGACCAAGCCGCACAGCGTCGCGATCAACACCTTTTCCTGTCGCTTGTTCATGGTGGTTCGGCTTTCAACTGGCTGGACATGAGCACTTTAGCGCAGACCATTGAACTCATGATTAAAACCCCGTTCAGCTGGGGTTCATCTTTGTGTCCGCTCGAAGGCAAAAACCCTCAGCTTTTAGGCGGTAGCGCGCCCACGAAAGTAACCGCCGCATCGAGCAGGCGCCGCCGCAATAGCTCGTCGGCACATGCCCCGGTGCCCGCCCGCACCCAGCCCGGCATCGGCTTGCCCGACATCACTACGGCAGCAATATCAGGCTCTTGCAGCGCCCAGGCGTCATTGCCCCTGCCCAGCCGCACCATCAGACCTTCGCCGGTGGCCGCACACAACATGTGCCCATCGAGTAGCCAGACCAGCCCGCCAAACATGGCTTTCTCACTCAACCCCGGCAGCGGGCCGAGATCGTCGAGCACCCGCTGCTCCAATTCGTGATCGCGCGCCATCCTTCACCCCTCCGCCCGGCCCGCCTGCCCCGTCCGCACCATCAGCATCCGCTCGAGCGCCGAAAGCCCATCATAAATCAGCACCGCAAGAACAGCCACGATCAGCCCGCCCTGCAGCACGAAGGCAGTATTACCCGTTAATAGGCCGGCGATGATAACTTCGCCCAGGGTGCGCGCCGCCACGGTCGAGCCGATGGTCGCTGTCGAGAGCGAAATCACTGTCGAGAGCCGAATGCCCGCGAGGATCACCGGCAGCGCCAGCGGCAGCTCGACCTTCATGAGCCGCTGCCAGCCCGTCATCCCCATGCCCTTGGCCGCATCGGTCACCGCGGCGGGCAGATTGGTGAGACCCGTGAGGGTATTTTCGAAGATGGGCAGCAGCCCATACAAAAACAGCGCCAGCAGCGTCGGCGCCGTGCCGAAACTGTTAAGCGCCGGCACCGCCAGCGCCAGCACCGCCACCGGCGGAAAGGTCTGGCCGATATTGGCCAGCGAACGGCAAAGCGGCAGGAACTCGGCCCCGAACGGGCGGGTCACCACGATCGCCAGCCCGGCCGCCGCAATGGTGGCGGCTATGGTGGCCGCCAGCACGATCGCCAGATGGTTGAACGTGATGTCGAGCAGACCGCCCTGGTTGTAGATCGCCGGCTGCCCCGGCTTGGTGAACAGCGCAAAAAACGGGCTGAACAGCTCAGGCTGGATCAAAAACAGCACCAGCACCGCCAGCGCCAGCAGCCGCACCCCATTGCCCGCTGTCATTGCGGTCGCGCCGCCAGCCGCGACAGCGCCTCGCGCGTCACCTGCCCCACGATCTGCCCGTCCCGGCGCACCGGCAGCGCCGCCCGCCCCGACCATAGCAATTCAGCCAAGGCGTCCCGCAGCGAAGCGCCGGCCTCGATCGGCTCGCCCGTTCCGGTGCCGGGCTCGAGATGATCGCCCACCCGCTCGAGCGACAGCAGGCGGAACGGGCGCTCGCTGGTGCCGATCAGCTCGGCTACAAAGGGGCTCGCGGGACGGGCGATGATCTCGGCGGGCGCGGCGCATTGCAACAGCTGGCCCTTGTCCATCACCGCGATCGTGTCGCCCAGGTGAATGGCTTCTTCCATGTCATGGGTCACGAGCACGATCGTGGTCTTGAACCGCCGCTGGATCGCCAGCAGATCCTCCTGCGCCTTGGCGCGGATCAGGGGATCAAGCGCGCCATAGGGCTCGTCCATCAGCAAGATATTGGGCTCGGCCGCCAGCGCCCGCGCCACCCCGATGCGCTGTTGCTGGCCACCCGACAGTTCATGGGGCAGCCGGTCGCGATATTGGCCGGGATCGAGCTGGAACAGCTCGAGCAGTTCATCGACCCGCGCGTTGCGGCGGGCCTTGTCCCAGCCGAGGAGCTTGGGCACGGTGGCGATGTTCTGCGCCACCGTGCGATGGGGAAACAGCCCATGCCCCTGGATGGCGTAGCCCATGCGCCGGCGCAGCTGATAGGCCTCGATGCTGCGCGTATCCTCGCCATCGATGCGGATCGTGCCGGCGCTGGGCTCCACCAGCCGGTTGATCATGCGCAGCAGCGTCGTCTTGCCCGAGCCCGATGTGCCCACGATCACGCAGATCGTGCGCGGCGCCACGGTCAGCGTCACCCCATCGACCACCGCGGTGCCGTCATAGATCTTGGAAACATTGTCGATCTCGATCATGCCGGCCGCCCCCGCCCTCCGCTCATTTCGATCAGCGCGTCGAGCACCACTGCCGCCGCAAAGGCCAGCGCCACGGTTGGAATGGCGCCCAGCAGCACCAGGTCCATGGCGGTTTGTCCGATGCCCTGGAACACAAAGACGCCAAAGCCCCCGCCCCCGATCAGCGCGGCGATAGTCGCAAGGCCGATATTTTGCACCAGCACAATGCGGATCCCGGTCAGAATAACCGGGAAAGCCAGCGGAAACTGAATACCGAGCAGGCGCTGCCTTACCGTCATGCCCATGCCGCGCGCTGCATCCACCGCCGCCGGTGGCACGCCGACCAGCCCCACCACGGTGTTGGAAACGATGGGCAGCAGCGCATAGGCAAACAGCGCTACCAGCGCCGGCGCCGCACCAATGCCCGAAATCCCCAGCCGCGCCGCTCCTGGCACTGTTGCCGCCACCCAGGCGAGCGGCGCAATCAGGAGGCCGAAAAGGGCAATGGATGGAATG
Source organism: Devosia sp. Z11_6 (assembly GCF_058133665.1). Classification (NCBI taxonomy): domain Bacteria; kingdom Pseudomonadati; phylum Pseudomonadota; class Alphaproteobacteria; order Hyphomicrobiales; family Devosiaceae; genus Devosia; species Devosia sp. Z11_6. The sequence continues at coordinate 84,553 of NZ_JBYUNQ010000004.1, read as the reverse complement.
GTCTGGATGATGTTGAGCACGCCCAGCACGCCCGCGCGCAGCGGCTTGACCTTGAAGCACAACACGCCCAGCGGCACGCCCACGGCAATCGCTGCCGCCACCGAGCCGAAGGCCAGCGCCAGATGCGTGCGCCCCTCGTTCCAGAACGCGGCGGCGCGGGTGCTGTATTCCTTGAGCAGGGCGAGGTCGTTCCACGCGCCCGACCACAGCCACGCCGCCATCGCCAAGGCCACGCCGGCGAGCACGGCGATGCGCAGCCAGGGCGCCAGGCGCAATCGCGTCAGGCAATCGGCCAGCAGCAGGGCAAAAGCAAACACCAGCAGCCAGAACCCGGCACCCGGGGACACCCGGGCAAAAGTGTTCTCCGGCGGCGTCAGAAACTCCGCCGAGCGCCCGATCATCACCGCCAGCGCTACCAGCGCCAGCGTCGCCGCTCCCAGCTTGATCCGGCGCGGCAGGCGCAGCAATGCCGCGACGATCCCACCCACCAGCACGGCGAGCAGCACCGCGCCCTCGGCGGGCGGCAGGGCCTCGAGGATTCCGCGCGCCTCCCCCGGCACAATGCGGTTGGCGCGAAACAGCGCAAACGGCAAAACCGTCCCCGCCGCGGCGATCGCCGCGATGAGAACGCCAAGCTTGTCGAGGCCGAGCCAACGGAGCCCGCTCGCTGGAGCGGCAGTGGCAGTGCTCATGCGGCTCCCTTGCGCCATGGCAGGCCAGAAGTGGGGTGCATGCGCATCCCCACTTCGCGCACGGGCCTAGTTCAGGAACCCGCCCTGCGTCAGGAAGTCGGTGGCCACCGCCGACGCGGCTTCACCGCCCACCTGCACGCGGCCATTAAGCTCCTGTAGCGTTTCGAGCGTCAGCGCCTCAAACACCGGCGTCAGCAGTTCCTCGATCTGTGGATACTCGGTCAGAACTTCCTCGCGGATGATCGGGGCGGGCTGATAAACGGGCTGCACGCCCTTGTCGTCTTCCAGCACCACCAGGCCCGAAGGCGCGATGCCCCCATCGGTGCCATAAACCATGGCAGCGTTGACGCCATTGGTCTGCTGGGCTGCCGCCGCGATGGTGGCCGCCGTGTCACCGCCCGAAAGGGTAATCAGCTGGTCAGGCGACAGGGCAAAGCCATAGACTTCCTGGAACTTGGGCAGCGCCGCGGGCGAGTTGACGAACTCGGCCGAAGCGGCGAGCTTGACCTCGCCACCACCAGCCACCCATTCCCCGAACTCGGAGAAGGTCTTGAGGTTATTGGCTTCCGCCAGATCGCCCCGCAGTGCCACCGCCCAGGTATTGTTGGCCGGCGACGGGCTCAGCCAGACGATCTTGTTGGCGTCATAGTCGAGCTTTTTGACCTCGGCATAGGCCTTGGCCGCGTCGTTCCAGAGCGCGGGATCGGTCCCCTCGAAGAAATAGGCGCCATTGCCGGTATATTCGGGATAGATGTCGATTTCGCCGGCAATGATGGCTTCGCGCACGATCGGCGTACCGCCCAGCTGCGTGCGATCTTCCACGGCAATGTCGTTATTCTGCAGCACCTGGAGAATGATGTTCCCCAGCACGCCCCCTTCGGTGTCGATCTTGGAGGACACCACCACCTGCGCCTGGGCGGCGGTGATGGAAACAGCAAGCGCGGCGACGGCGCTCAGGAGTTTAACGGCAAGACGCATGGCGATTCTCCGTGTGTGCGGGCGCTCGACCCAGTCGGGTTAACCTAGCGCGCCTGCAAAAATGAGCTAGGGCGAAATTGGCGGCAAAGGAAACAGCTCGGAAAAACTCGCCCAATATTCCTCGTATCCGGGCAAACCGAGCGCGAGCGAAAACACGGCTCTGCGCCGCGCTTCTATCCATGATAAGCGCTACCCCGCCCTAGCGTTCCCGCCTCTTCGACCAAAGTAGCGCGCCCGAACGCCTCATTGCCAAGCGCGGCCGGGTAGCGCCACATGGCCGACCGGCATTCGGGCCGGGCCGGAGCCCTTTCATGGTTCAAACCACCATTGCTGATCACCCCTACCGCGACGCCATCATGGCGGAGGTCCATGCCCGTCCCGTCGAGATCGTGCCCGAGACCTGCCGATTGCGCCGCCTCGTCGTGGTGATGCCGCCCGTGGCCGGCGCCATGCTGGCCGTGTTCGAGCGCTTCGCGGCCTTTTGCGCCGAACAAGGCCTGCCGATGCCCCAGCCCGATACGCGCCAGCACAGCTTTGGCGGCGCCGGACGGCAGGTCACCTGGGAGTTCCACACCGAGTTCGTCACCGTCACTTGGCGCAGCGAGCTGGACGACAACGACAATCGTCCCGATGGGCTTGGCCTTGAGGTTCTGGCCGATGGGCTCCTGATCGGGGCGATGCGGCTTGATGTCATTGCCGAAACCACCATACCCGACCGCCTGGTGCCCGGGTTCAGTCTGCCCAGCCTGTGCCTTGCCAATGTGGAAGCGGGCAAGGCCCAGATCGCCACCGATTTCGTGCCCGATGCGGACCGCTTCACCCGTTTCGAGCTGGCGGCCGGCGGCCTGACGCCGCTGCGCCGCTCCATCATCGTGCGCCGCATTCTCGAGATCGAAACCTATCGCACCATGGCGCTGCTTGGCCTGCCCCTGGCGCGCAGCACCGCGCCCGAATTGCGGCGTATCGAAACCGAACTCACCGCGCTGATGGAAGAGCTTTCCGAGGCGACTACGCCCGCTGCGGTCCAGGCGGCCCTTGATGCCCTCCATGCGCTTTCGGTGCGCTCCAGCCAGATGTCGGAACGCCTCGGCTATCGTTTTGCCGCCGGACACGCCTATGGCGACATCTTGCGCGTGCGGGTGCAGGGCATCCGGGAATCGGGCACCGATCGCGGCTCGACCCTGGGCAGCTATATTGGCAACCGGGTCGATCCGGGTCTCGCCACTTGCGCGGCAATGGAAAAGCGCCTCGCCGTACTGTCGGCCAAGCTCGAACGCGCCATCGGGCTGCTCAATGTGCGCATCGGCGTCGACATGCAGGTGCAAAACGCCGCCGTGCTCGACAACATCGCCCAGACCTCGCGCAGCCAGTTCCTGCTCCAGCGCACGGTTGAAGGGCTGTCGACCATCGCCATCAGCTATTACCTGCTGGGTATCCTGAGCTATCTGCTAGCCGGCCCGCTCGAGGAATTGCACCTGCACAAGACCATGGCGCTCTCCATCGCAGCGCCCTTTGTCGTCTTGGCGGTGTGGCTGATGGCGCGTGCGGTCAGGAAAGCCCACACCCCCTCCTCGCTGCATTGAAACGGCGCGCGGCTACTCCATCCAGAACATGGGCTTGAGGTCGACCGAAACCGGCTCGTTCCGTTCATTGGTGGCCATCACATCGGCCATATGGGCCCACCAGCGCTGCATCACCGGATGGTCGGGCAGCGCGTCCATGGTGTGATCCTTGCGCCGCCACAGCACGCCAAAGAGGATATTGGTTTCCTCATCGAGATGGATGGAATAATCGCGCACGCCGGCCTGCTTGAGCAGGTCAACCAGTTCGGGAAAAATCTCGTCATGCCGCTTTTTGTATTCGGCCGCCATGCCGGGATTGAGCTGCATCTTGAAGGCGTGTTTTTCCCAGTCGCTCATTGGCTGCGCGTTCTCCACAGGCGGAACAGGATGGGCAGCGCGATCACCACGATCAGCAGCGTGCCGATAAAGATCGACATGACGATGCCCGGAACATTGAGCAGCCCAAGCCCGAAGGTCACCAGCCCCATGATTACGGCGGCCAGTACGACGCCAATAATCGAGCCGCCGCCGCCCAGGATATTGACCCCGCCCAGCACCACCATGGTGATGGCCTCGAGCTCGAAGCCTTCGGCAATGGATGGCCGGGTGGAGCCCAGCCGCGCCGTCAGCAGCACGGCGGCAATGCCGCTCATCAGCCCGGTCAGGCAAAACAGCACGAACTTGATGCGATCCACCCGCACGCCGGTAAAGCGCGCCGCCACGGCATTGTTGCCGATGGCATAGATCTGGCGGCCAAAGGTGGTGCGGTGCAGCATGAACCAGAAGATCACTGCCGCCACAACAAACAGCACCAGTTCAAACGAGATCACCCACCACACATAGCCCTGCCCGAAAAAGCTGAAGCTGGCGGGGTAACCCTTGAAGCTGCCATCCCCCAGGATGATGAAGGCGATGCCGCGGAAAAGGCTCATCGTGCCGATGGTAACGACGATCGAGGGCAGTTTGAGCCCGGTCACCAGCGCCCCATTGAAGGCGCCGCACAAAAGCCCCACCCCAACCCCGATCGCGACCAGCCCGGGCGTATCCACGCCCCATTGCAGCGCCAAACCCATCAACGTCGAGGCCAGGGCAATGATCGCCGCTACCGACAGATCGATCTCGCCCGAAATGATAAGCAGCGCCATGGCCAGCGCAATCAGCGCTTTTTCAGTGAAGTTGAAGGTCAGGTCCGACAGCGACCATTCATTGAGGAAGTAAGGCGAAGCCAATGAATTGGCGATGAAAATCCCCACCGCCACCAGCACCAGCAGCGACTCCCAGCTCAGCAGCGCTGAGCGCAAGGGATGGTCTAGCCGGTCCGGCAATTGGCGGGTTGTTACGGTGTCGGTCATCTCATAGCTTCCGATAGTTGCAGATCCAGCGACCCACTGCACCACCCCCCATCCCGACCCTCCCCAAGGGGGGAGGGAGCGCCAGAACCCGGCATGGAAGCCATCACGCCTCCGCCTTTCGCAAGATCACCCGCCCTGCCGAGCGCTCTCCCCGGGCATTGAGCACCACCGCCAACAGGATCGCGCCACCGGAGATCGCCATCTGCCAGAACGGGGAAATATTGATCACCGGCAGCGCATTGTTGATCACGCCCAAGAACAACGCCCCCAGCAACGTGCCGCCCACGGTGCCGATGCCACCGGCAATCGACACGCCGCCGATCACGCAAGCCGCGATGATAGTCAGCTCATAGCCGCTCGCGACCTCCGTCGAGGCGATCACATAGCGCGACACCCAGAGATAACCGCACAGCCCGGCAACCGCGCCGGCAATGGTGAAGGCGAGGAACTTGGTGCGCCCCACATCGATGCCGGTATAAACCGCCGCGGTCGGATTGACCCCGATGGCATAGATCGCGCGCCCGAGCGGGGTGCGCGTCATCAGCACGTAAAAAAGCGCCGCCACCGCAATGGCGATCCAGCTCAGCACCGGCAGCCCCAGCACCACGGCGCGCTGCAGATTGATGAAATCGGGGCTCATCTGGGCGGCATTGACCCAGGCCCCGCCCGAAAGCACGAACACCAGCCCGCGAAAGATCGTCAGCGTCCCCAGGGTCACGACGATGGAGGGGATATTGAGCTTCCACACCAGGAGCCCATTCACCCCGCCCAAAACTGCACCCACAAGTAGGCACATCGCCATCACCGCGGGGATCGGCACCCCCGGAAACGCGGCATTGAACATCGCCGCGATCATGCCGGTTAGCGCCAAATTGGCGGCCTGCGACAGGTCGATGGAGCGGGTCAGGATCACCGCCATCTGCCCGAGCGCCAGCATGATCAGGATGGAGGTGTCGTTGAAAATGGTCAGCAGATTGCCCGGCAGGGCAAAGCGGGGAAAGCGCAGCGTCACCAGCACAATCACCAGCACGATCGCGCCGGCCAGCCAGATCTCGCGCTGCTTGGCGATGCTCCTCATGCCGCCGCTTCCTCTGGCGCGATCCCCGCCGCAAGGCGCACCAGGGTTTCGGGCTGCAGCCCCTTGTTGTCGAGCACGGCCACCACCCGCCCTTCGCGCATCACCACAATGCGGTCGCTCATCCCCAGTACCTCAGGCAGCTCGGACGACACCATGATCACGCTCAGTCCCCCGCTCACCAACTCGCCCATGAAGCCATGCACCGCCGCCTTGGAGCCGATATCGATGCCCTTGGTGGGCTCGTCGAGAATGATCACCCGTGGCCCGGTCGCCAGCCATTTGGCGATAACCACCTTTTGCTGGTTGCCGCCCGAAAGGGTCGACACATCCTGGCTGAGCGAGGAGGCGCGCAGATCGAGCCGCCCGGTGAACGAGCGTGCCAGCGCAAATTCCTGAGCCAGCTGCAGCACATGGCTCTTGCTCGTGCGGCGCAGCGAGGGCAGTGACACATTCTGGAAAATGGGCAGGTTGGTGATCACCCCCTGCCGCCCGCGTTCCTCGGGCACATAAACAATACCCGCTTCCACCGCATCGGCAGCCGAGCGCGGCTTGATCGGCTTGCCGTTCAGCCTCAGCGTACCGCCCGATAGGGCCGTCATGCCGAACACCGCTTGCATCACCTCGCTGCGCCCCGCCCCCACGAGGCCATAAAACCCGAGGATTTCGCCCCGGCGCAGGCTGAACGACACATCCTCGAACTCGGTGGGGTGCGACAGCCCCCTCGCCTCGAGCACCACCTCTCCGATCTCGGGCGTGCGGGCGGGAAAGATCTGGTCCACCGCCCGGCCCACCATCATCTGCACGATCTGGTTCTGGCTGGTGTCGCGGATCAGCCCCTTGCCCACCATTTCGCCATCGCGAAACACGGTGAAGCGGTCGGCAATGCGATAGATCTCGTCGAATTTGTGGGAGATGAAGAGGATCGCCTTGCCGTCTTCCTTAAGCAGCTCGATGAGCACATAAAGCTCCTCGATCTCCTTTTGGCTGAGCGCGGCGGTGGGTTCATCCATGATCACCACCTGCGCGTCGATCGACAGCGCGCGCGCCACCGCCACCAGGTGCTTTTTGGCGATCCCCAGTTCCTTGAGCTTGAGATCGGGTTCGATCCCGGCCGCCATGGCATCGAGCGTCGCCTTGGCCTCACTGCGCATGGTGCGCCAGTCGATCAGCCCCAGCCGCGTGCGCGGCGCATGGCCCAGATAAATGTTTTCGGCCACGGTCAGCTCGTCGAACAGCACCGTTTCCTGGTGGATCGCCGTCACCCCCGCCGCAAAGGCGGCATGTGCCGTGGGCAGCACCACGGGCTTGCCCGCAATGGCAATTTCCCCCGCATCGGGCTGGTAGATCCCGGTCAGGATCTTGACCAGGGTGGATTTGCCGGCTCCGTTCTCCCCGATCAGCGCCGTCACCTCGCCCGGATAAAGCTCCAGCGCCACGCCATTGAGCGCCCGCACGCCGGGAAAGCTCTTGCCGATGCCAGAAAGGGTCAGGATGGGCTGCGTCATCTACGTTCCCGATGGTGGCGCCGGGGGTACCCGCCATGCGCGGAACCACCGGCTTTTGTGCTTCCCTCCCCCTTGAGGGTAGGGATCGAGGGAGGGGGTCGGCTGGTGATCACTGAAGGACCCCCACCCCGGCCCTCCTCTCCCCTCAAGGGGTAGGGAGGGCAGACTGCAGCTACCCTGCCTTGACGGGGTGCTATCGCCCTGCGCGCACGGAGCTCAATAGATCTTGGAGAACTCTTCGATATTGGTCTTGTCGAATTGGAACGGCACGGCCATTGCCGCCGCGTTGGTGTCGTCAAGCGTCACTTCGCCGACCCGGCCGATGGAGAATGTTTCACCCGGCGCCGCTTCCTTGCCGTCGATCAACTGGTCGGCCAGCATCACCGCCGAATAGCCCAGATCGATGGGGTTCCACAGCGCCACGGCCTGGGACGCGCCATTGTCGATGAACTGCTTGAATTCGGAGGGGAGCGCGAGGCCCGTCACATTGATCTTGCCGATCAGGTTCTGGTCGGTCACCACCTGGGCCGCCGCGACAACACCCACCGTAGTGGGGGCAATGATGGCCTTGAGGTCGGGATGGGCGGCGATCAGGCCCTTGGCTTCCTCGGTGGATTTGACCGAGTCATCATCGCCGTAAACCGTCGCGACGAGATTGATGTTGGGGAATTTCTCGGGCAGTGCCGCCTTGGCCGCCTCGATCCAGGCATTCTGGTTGGTGGCGGTGGATGCGGCCGACAGGATCGCCACATCGCCGCCTTCAGGCAGGTGGTCTGCGGCCAGCTTGATGATGGTTTCCCCGATCAGCGCGGTGTCGGATGGGTTGAGGTGGATCTGGCGGCCTTCCTCGGCAACGCCTGAGTCAAAGCTCACCACCTTGATGCCGCGCTGCATGGCGCGCTGCAGTGCCGGCACCAACGCGTCGGGGTCATTGGCCGAGATGGCGATGGCGTCGACCTGCTGGGCAATCAGCGAATTGACCACTTCGATCTGCGCTTCGGCCGTGGCGGCGGTTGGGCCGGTATAGATCACCTCGACATCGCCCAATTCGGCGGCCGCTTCCTGCGCGCCCTTGTTGGCGGCATCGAAAAAGCCGTTGCCCAGCGATTTGACCACCAGCGCAATGCGCGTCTGGGCATAGGCTGGTGCGGCGAGCAGCACGGCGACAGCCGTGGATGCGGCCAGGATCTTGATCAGTTTCATGCGGTATTCCCTCCCTGGAATGCTTTGATATCAGCTAGTTGTTGGCTCAGGCCCTGCTGGATTGCGCTTGGACCTGAGTAGTTGTTTCGGCCACGATCAACCGCACGCCTGCCGTTTCGAGCATCTGGCGGTCTTCGTCACGGATGCCGCTGTCGGTGATCACCGCGGCGATCTTGTTGAGTTCACACAGGATCAGGCTCGAGCGGCCCGAAAACTTCGATGAATCGGCGAGCACGATCAGCTCCTCGGCCTGCCCGATCAGCGCCAGTTCCGATTGCACGACCATCGGGTCGGCTTCCATCAGCCCGTGCTCGCCAATTCCCTGGCAGCCGATAAACATGCGCTTGGCGTAGAAATGCGAGGCCACCACCCCGCCAAAGGGCGACAGGATTACATTCTGGTCGCGATAGATGGTTCCGCCCGGAATAACCACGCTGTTGCGCGAATTGTGGATCAGGTGTTCGGCGATGGCGAAGCTGTTGGTGAACACGGTCAGCCGCTTGCCCGTCAGATGATGCACCATCTGATAGGTCGTGGTGCCGCCATTGATGATGATCGGCTCGCCGTCGCGGCAAAGCTGCGCCGCAGCGCGGGCGATTGCCTGCTTTTGCGCGATATTGAGCGTTTCATTGACCGAGAAGGGCCGCCCCATCAGCGCGCCTTCTTCGGGCGGGTTCACCGCTTCCGCGCCACCCCGCACCCGCCGCAACTGCCCGCTCAGATGCAGCGCCGCAATGTCCCGGCGGATCGTGGCTTCCGAAGCGCCGGTGACGTCGCAGAGTTCAGCCACGCTCACGAAGGAACGCGTCCGCAGCGCAGCCCCGATGACTCTATGGCGCTCTGTTTCATGCACGGCAGCACTCCTCCCGTCAGCATTCCTTGCGCGCTTTTCAATCAGTGTCAATCATTGACCCACCTGAATTACTCAGCATTGCGCAGTTCTGCTTGCTGTTGATCGTTTGTGATTGACAGCGCATTTCAATCATGGCCAGTTCGGCAGGAGTTTTGCCCGATCTGAGAGGAACCCCATGTCCGCCCCCGCCCCCAAGCGCCTCCAGAATTTATGGGATGATGCCAAGGCCGCCGCCATGAGCGAGCCCGAGCGGCTGGTTTACCGCTCCAACATTTTGGGCAGCGACAAGCGGGTCACCAACTATGGCGGCGGCAATACCTCCTCCAAGATCATGCAAAAGGATCCCCTCACCGGCGAGATGGTCGAGGTGCTTTGGGTCAAGGGCTCGGGCGGGGACAGCGCCTCGATCAAGCTCGATGGTTTTGCCACCCTGTATATGGACAAGCTGCGGGCTCTCAAGAACCTCTACCGCGGGGTCGACTTCGAAGACGAGATGGTGGGCTATCTCCCCCATGCCACCTTCAACCTCAACCCGCGCGCCGCCTCGATCGACACTCCGCTCCACGCCTATGTGAACCATCCCTTTGTGGATCACATGCACCCCGACGCCATCATCGCCATCGCGGCTTCGAAAAACTCGCGCGAACTCACGCGCCAGATTTTCGGCGACACGATCGGCTGGCTGCCCTGGAAAAAGCCGGGCTTCGAGCTTGGCCTGTGGCTGGGCAAGTTCTGCGAAGAAAACCCCAATGCCAAGGGAGTGATCCTCGAATCCCACGGCCTCTTTACCTGGGGCGACACCCCTCGGGAGTGCTACGAAACCACCATCGCCATCATCAACCAGGCCATCGAGTGGTTCGAAGCGCAAACCGCGGGCAAGACCATCTTTGGTGGCGCGGCCGTCCAGGTGCTGCCGCCGGAACAGCGCCGAGCCATCGCCGCCCGCCTGATGCCGAAAATCCGCGGCTTCATTTCCGAGGACAGCCATAAGCTGGGCCATTTCGACGATTCCCCGGCCGTGCTGGAATTCGTCAACTCCAACAATCTGCGCCCGCTCGCGGCGCTGGGCACCTCCTGCCCCGACCATTTTCTGCGCACCAAAATTCGGCCTCTGGTGATCGATTTCGATCCTACCAACCCCGATATCGACGCCGTTATCGCCGGCCTTGGCGACCAGATCGCCGCCTATCGCGCCGACTACGCCGCCTACTACGAGCGCTGCAAGCACGACAATTCCCCGGCGATGCGCGACCCCAATGCCGTGGTTTACCTTATGCCTGGTGTCGGCATGTTCACCTTTGCCAAGGACAAGGCGACCGCCCGCATTTCGGGCGAGTTCTATGTCAACGCCATCAATGTGATGCGCGGCGCCTCGACCGTCAGCGAATACCAGGGCCTGCCCGAGCAGGAGGCCTTCGACATCGAATATTGGCTCCTCGAAGAAGCCAAGCTCGCGCGCTTGCCCAAGCCCAAGTCCCTGGCCGGCAAAATCGCCCTCGTCACCGGCGGCGCCGGCGGCATCGGCAAGGCCACTGCCGCCCGGCTGCTGCGCGAAGGCGCCTGCGTGGTCCTCGCCGATATCGACCAGGCCGCGCTCGACGCGGCCACTGCCGAACTCTCGGGCGTGTTCGGCGCCGACTTTGTACGCCCCGTCAACATCAACGTCACGCGCGAGGAACAAGTCATCTCCGGCTTCGCCCAGGCCGTGGTGGAGTTCGGCGGGCTCGATATCCTTGTCTCCAATGCGGGCCTCGCCTCCTCCGCGCCCATCGAGGACACGACGCTCGAGCTCTGGAACCGCAACATGGACATCCTGTCCACCGGCTATTTCCTCGTCTCGCGCGAAGCTTTCCGCCTGTTCCGCGCCCAAGAGATCGGCGGCAATGTGGTCTTTGTCGCCTCCAAGAACGGCCTTGCCGCTTCGCCCAATGCCGCCGCTTATTGCACCGCGAAAGCCGCCGAGATCCACCTCGCCCGCTGCCTGGCCCTCGAGGGCGCTGAAGCGCAGATCCGCGTCAATGTCGTCAATCCCGATGCGGTGTTGCGCGGCTCTAAAATCTGGGCCGGCGAATGGCTCGAACAGCGCGCCTCGACCTACAAGACCGACAAGGAGGGCCTGGAGGACATGTATCGCCAGCGCTCGCTGCTTAAGCGCTCCGTGTTCCCCGAGGACATCGCCGAAGCCATCTATTTCTTTGCCAGCGAAGCCTCGGCCAAATCCACCGGCAACATCCTCAATGTCGACGCGGGCAACGCCCAATCCTTTACGCGCTGATTCACGCAGAACAAAAACAACAAACACGCGGCTCCTGCCCTTCCCTCCCCCTTGAGCGGAGGGACCGAGGGAGAGGGTCGCAGAGGGAGGCACCAGAAATGACCGATCACATCATCGACCCCACCGCGATCGAAGCTGACAACGCCAAGCGCGAAGCCGATCTGCGGGCGGACTACGACTCCCTCGGCGAGCGGCTCGACCGGCGCGGCATCGCCATCGAGGCGATCAAACAAAAGGTCGCCAGTTTCAACATCGCCGTCCCCTCCTGGGGCGTCGGCACCGGCGGCACCCGCTTTGCCCGCTTCCCCGGCCAGGGCGAGCCGCGCGATATCTTCGACAAGCTCGAAGACTGCGCCGTGATCGCCCAGCTGACGCAAGCCACCCGCACCGTTTCCCTCCATATCCCCTGGGACAAGGCCGATCCCAACCGCCTCAAGCAGGCTGCCTCGCGGTTCGGCCTCGGCTTTGATGCGATGAACTCCAACACCTTCTCGGACGCCCGCGGCCAGCTGGAAAGCTACAAGTTCGGTTCGCTCTCCGCTGCCGACCCGGCGACGCGCCAGCAGGCCATCGAGCACAACATCGAATGCATCGAGATCGGCCAGACCCTGGGGTCCAAGGCCCTCACCGTCTGGATCGGCGACGGCTCCAACTTCCCCGGCCAGGTCAATTTCGCCACCCAGTTCGAGCATTATCTCGACGCCATGAAGGCGATCTATGCCGCCCTCCCCGCTGACTGGCGGGTCTACACCGAACACAAGATGTATGAGCCAGCCTTTTATTCAACGGTCGTGCAGGACTGGGGCACCAACTACCTCATCGCCACTGAGCTCGGTGACAAGGCCTTCTGCCTCGTCGATCTCGGCCACCACGCGCCCAACACCAATATCGAAATGATCGTTTCGCGCCTCGCCCAGTTCGGCAAGCTCGGCGGCTTTCACTTCAACGACTCCAAATATGGCGACGACGACCTCGATGCCGGCTCGATCGATCCCTACCGCCTGTTCCTCGTCTTCAACGAGCTGGTGGATGCCGAAGCCCGCTACCCCGACTTCCGCCCCGCCCATATGCTCGACCAATCCCACAACGTCACCGACCCCATCGAATCGCTGATGCTGTCGGCCGCCGATGTGCAGCGGGCCTATGCCCAAGCACTCCTCGTCGATCGCGCCGCGCTCGCAGCAGCGCAGCAGGGCAATGATGCCCTCGGCGCCACCCAGGCCCTGCGCCTCGCCTATCGCACCGATGTGGAGCCGATCCTCGCCATGGTGCGCCTCGAAGCGGGCGGCGCCATCGACTTGCTCGGCGCCTACCGGGCCTCTGGCTATCGCGCCAAGGTCGCGGCCATCCGCCCGGCGGTGGAAGGCGGCTCGGGCGGTATTGTCTAGCTCTGCTCCAGCGCCCGCAGCGGCGCAGTCGCCTCGAGGATCCAGTCGCGAAAGGCGCGGATCTTGGGGTTGTTGCGCCGCGCTTCGGGGTAGACGAGATAGTAGTAGTGCCCGTCCCAGCCCACGGTCGAAAAGGGCTGCACCATACGGCCGGCGCGGATTTCCTCGGGGTAGAACTGGGGCGTCAGCATGGCGACGCCCCGCCCGGCCATCACGGCCACCGCTTCCATGGATTGAAAGCCCAGCCGGGCGAAGGGTCGCTCGGGCGTGGGCGGCACCGCCACCCCTGCCCGCTTGAACCAGGCCGCAACCCACGGATCATCGGGGGTGATCTGGGGCACCCGCAACAGATCGGCGGGTTCGCGCACCCCATATTCCTCCACCAGCCGCGGATGCAGCATGGGGGCATATTCCACCTTGGTCAGCCCATGCGCCACCAGTCCCGGCGCCACCCGCCCCGTGGCGCGGATCGCCACATCGATCTCCGTGCCGGCAAAATCGATGATCTCGGGCGCGCTTTCGATTCGCACCGCAATATCGGGATGCCCGACCTGAAAGAGCCCCAGGTTGGCCGCCAGCCACTGGCTGGCGAAAGTGGGCACCGCGCTGATCGCGAGCGTGGCGTCGACCCGCCCGCCCAGTTCGGCAAAAGCCGCCCGCAGCACCGCAAAGCCCTTCGCAACTTCAGGCGCCAGCTGCGCCCCAGTCTGGCTGAGCTCAATGCGGCGCGGCTTGCGCAGGAATAATGGCGTGCCCACCCGCTCCTCGATAATGCGGATCTGGTAGCTGACAGCGGCCTGGGTCATGCCCAGTTCCTCGGCCGCACGGGTAAAGCTCAAATGACGCGCCACGGCTTCGAAGGCGCGGATCGCCGGCAGGGGTGGCAAGGGGCTCATGCATCAAACCTCCTTATGGGAGCCTTGGCAGCTTTAGTTGGAAGCGCGCCGGCCCGCCAGCAATAATCGCGGCTATCCCGATCACCCCGGAGGCAGCCGCATAAGGCTGGTTATGCCATGAGTGTTGTTTCAAGCTGCGAAGAAGCGCGCGATCCGGCCCCGCGCCGCCCGTGGAATCCGCTGCGCAACTGGCTGATCCGTCGCCACCGGCGCCGCGTCACCCTCGATCTGCTCCATGCCTCGCCCCATCTGCTGCGCGATATCGGCGCCGAAACCATTCTGGGCGATCATTGTCCGCGCTAGGCCCGCTTGCCAGCCAATATGGGAGCGGTAAACTCGGCTCCATGTCCAAGACCACGCCTGCCACCACAGCCCTTCTCAAAGCCGGCATCCCCTTTGAGCTCGCGACCTACGCTTACGATCCAGATGCCGAGCGGGTGGGGCTGCAGGCTGCCGAAGCCATGGGCGTTGATCCCGGCTGCGTGTTCAAGACGCTGATGGCCGAGGTGGATGGCAAGCCAGTCTGTGTCGTCGTCCCGTCGGACGAGGAAGTGAACATGAAAAAGCTTGCCGCCGCCTTTGGCGGCAAGACCGCGCAGATGATGAAGCCCGCCGTCGCCGAGCGCCTCACCGGCTACAAGGTCGGGGGCATCAGCCCCTTCGGGCAGCGCAAGGCCGTGCCCACTTGCGTGGAAGAACTCGTCGCCTTGCAGGACCGGGTTTATCTCAATGGCGGCCAACGCGGGCTGCAGATCAATCTGGCGCCCGACGATCTCGTCCGCGCCCTGGGCGGCAAGACCGCCGACCTCATCCGTTAGTTCCTGAAAAGACAAAAGGCGCCCAAGTGGACGCCTTCTTCTTCGAATGCTGCTGGAAAGAGCTTAGAAGCCCTTGCCCTGCGCAATGTTCTTGATGTCGCCCTTGGTAATGCCCAAATCATTGAGCTGGCGAGCGTCAAGCGAGTTCAGTTCGCGCAGGGTGCGCTGGTACTGGACATAGTTGCGGATCGACTGACGGATGTTCATTTTCTTGGGGTCCTCTCTTTTGCTGAGCCTTATGTAGTGGCACCCCCGGCTGATGAGAACCGCGCCTTGCTGCACACCTCTTATGCACTAGGTGCAAACAAAATGAGCACGGGCTTCACAATCCATTCATTCTGATGGCGCGAAAGCGGCAGAAGCCCTTGACCTTCCCACGATGGGAAGCCCTACATGGGGTGGGACGAGGTGAAAATCATGACTGACCAGGCACTCCAAACCCGACCCGTTTCCATCGATATCGAAGGCATGACCTGCGCTTCCTGCGTGGCGAGGGTGGAACGCGCATTGCTCAAAACCCCCGGCGTCAAGGCGGCTTCCGTCAATCTCGCCACCGAGCGCGCCACTGTCGAGCTCACTCCTGATGCGCAACTCGAGCCCGTTCTCGCCGCCATAACCAAGGCCGGCTATTCCGGCCAGCCCGCGCCCGAACAGCGCAGCAGCCATGCCGGCCACCACCATGACGAGGACGCCGCCGTGCTCCGGCGCGACGTGATCCTTGCCGCGGTTCTGACGGGGCCGATGTTCGTGCTCGAAATGGGCAGCCACCTGATCCCCGGCATGCATATGGCGGTGATGCATTTGGTGCCCACTCAGTGGCTTTACATCGCCTATTTTGTCATCACGACCATTGTGCTCTTCGTGCCCGGACGCCGCTTTTTTGCGCATGGCATTCCGGCCCTCTTGCGCGGCGCCCCCGAGATGAACTCGCTCGTCGCCTTGGGCGCGGGCGCGGCCTATCTTTATTCAACGCTCGTTACCTTCGCGCCCGACCTCGTGCCTGCCACCAGCCGCTATGTGTATTTCGAAGCGGCGGCCGTGATCGTGACGCTGATCCTGCTTGGCCGGCTCCTTGAAGCACTGGCAAAGGGCCGCACTGGCGCCGCCATTGCCCGGCTGGTGCAGCAACAGGCCAAGACCGCCCAGGTGCAGCGCAATGGCAGCTTTGTGCAAGTGCCCATCGATCAGGTGGTCGTCGGCGATATCCTCCTGGTGCGCCCCGGCGAAAAGATCGCTGTCGATGGCGAGATCGTGGGCGGGCAAAGCCATGTCGATGAATCCATGATCTCGGGCGAGCCCATCCCGGTGAGCAAGGCCGAAGGCGCCAGTGTGGTCGGCGGCACCGTCAATGGCGAAGGCAGTTTCACCTTCCGCGCCACCAAGGTGGGGGCCGATACCATGCTGGCCCAGATTATCCGCATGGTCGAGGACGCCCAGGGCGGCAAGCTCCCCATCCAGGCGCTGGTGGACCGCATCACCTTCTGGTTCGTGCCCGCCGTGATGGCGGCAGCCCTCGCCACCTTTGTGGTCTGGCTGCTCTGGGGGCCTGAGCCCAGCTATCTCTTCGGGCTCGTCAATGCCGTGGCTGTCCTCATCATCGCCTGCCCCTGCGCCATGGGTCTGGCCACCCCCACCTCGATCATGGTGGGCACCGGCCGTGCCGCGGAACTGGGCGTCCTCTTCCGCCGCAGCGAAGCCCTGCAAAGCCTGCGCGACGTCGATATCGTCGCCTTTGACAAGACCGGCACCCTGACCGAAGGGCGTCCCGTGCTGACCGATCTCGTTGTTGCCGAGGGCTTTGCCGAGCCCGAAGTGCTTGCCCTGATGGCGGCGGTGGAACATTACTCCGAACATCCCATCGCCACCGCCATCGTTGCCGCCGCCACCGAGCGCGGCCTGCCCATCGCCGAGGCCGAGCAGTTCGCCTCCTCGGCCGGCCACGGCATCAGCGGCGTTGTTGGCGGTCGCCAGGTGCTGGTGGGCAATGCCGGCCAGCTGCCCGAGATCGACCAAACCCGGTTTGCCGATCAGCTCGCCACCCTCGCCAGCCAGGGCAAGACACCCATTCTGGTGGGTGTCGATGGCAAGCTCGCCGCCGTCGCCGCCGTTGCCGATCGGGCCCGCCCCACCAGCAAGGCGGTGATCGCCGAACTGCACCGCTTAGGCATTCGCACCGCCATGATCTCGGGCGACAACCAGCGCACGGCCCAAGCCATTGCCGACCAGCTCGGGATCGATGAAGTGCGCGCCGAAATCCTGCCGGCCGGCAAGGTCGAGGCCATCAATTCGCTACGCCGCGGCGGAGGCAAGATCGCCTTTGTCGGCGATGGCATCAATGATGCGCCCGCGCTGGCCGCCGCCGATATCGGCATTGCCGTGGGCACCGGCACCGATGTCGCCATCGAAAGCGCCGATGTCGTCCTCTTGGGCGGCGATCTCAAGGGGGTGCTCAATGCCCTCACCATCAGCCGCGCCACCATGCGCAATATCGCCGAGAACCTCTTCTGGGCCTTCGCCTACAACGTCATCCTGATCCCGGTGGCGGCAGGCGTGCTCTATCCCAGCTTTGGCATCCTGCTGTCCCCCATGATCGGGGCGGGCGCCATGGCCCTATCGAGCGTGTTCGTGGTCGGCAACGCCCAGCGGCTGCGCACCGTGCGCCCCGCGACCCTGCAAGGAGTGAACCCATGAATATCGGGGAGGCCGCCCAGGCCTCGGGCGTTTCGGCCAAGATGATCCGCTACTACGAATCCATCGGCCTGATCGAGCCGCCCGCGCGCACCGACAGCAATTACCGCGTTTACGACCCCGATCAGGTGCATGTGCTGCGCTTCATCAAGCGGGCGCGCACCCTGGGCTTTTCCGTCGAGGAAACCAGCCGCCTCCTCAGCCTCTGGCAGGACAAGAGCCGCGCCAGCGCCGAGGTCAAGGCGGTGGCATCGGCCCATATCGCCGACCTCGAAACCAAGATTGCCGAACTGCAGGGCATGGTCGGGACGCTCAAGCATCTCGTTCACTGCTGCGGCGGCGACGACCGGCCCAATTGCCCGATCCTCGATGATCTGGCCGGGCCGCAACCCGTGAAAGGACATTGAAATGAGCCAAACAACCACTCTGCGCGTCGAGGATATGAGCTGCGCCCATTGCGTGGGCACCGTGCGCAAGGCGCTCGAGGAAGCGCTCCCCGGCGCCGAGATCGCCGTTGATCTCGACACCCACCGCGTCAGCTTCACCGGCGACCGCGCCAAGGCGGAAGCGGCCATCCGCGAAGCCGGCTACACCCCCGAGCCGGCATAAACCCGAAGGGCCACGCTCCTTTCCGAGCGTGGCCCTCTTTCCTTAGTGGCCGTGTTTGGCCAGCCATTCCTGCATCTGGGCGATCTCGCCTTCCTGGTCGGCGATGATCTTTTCGGCCAGCGCCTTGATCTCGGGATCGCTGCCATGCTCGAGCACGATCTGCGCCATCTCCACCGCGCTTTGGTGATGTGGGATCATGCCGCGCACGAAATCCACATCGGCGTCGCCGCTATAGTCGAGGTCCATCGCCTCGTGCATGCGCATATTGGCCGCCTTGAAGGCTTCGGTTGCCGGGCTGTCGCCGCCAGCCATGCCATGGCCGGCATGATCCTGCGCCGCTACCGGCAGGCTCAAGGCCGCAGCCACGCACAGGGAAAGAGCCAGACACTTCATTTTCAAACCTCCTGATTGGTCGGGGCACGAGCTATGCGGCGTTCCAACATGGGAAGGTCAAGCCCCGTTCCCCGTCCGCACGGACGCGGTGGCTTGTTCGCCCCGCCCCTTCATGCCATCTCCCCCCACAGCCAGGAGAACGCGCGTGAAAACCATCATCCTTGTGGGCATCGGCACCGGCAATCCCGAGCATCTGACCGTGCAGGCCATCAATGCCCTCCAGCGCGCCGGCACCCTCTTCATCCCCGACAAGGGCGAGGACAAGGCCGAGCTCGCCCAGGTCAGACGCGAGATCTGCGAGCGCTATCTCGAGGCCCCCAATCTCGTGCCCTATCGCGTCCCCACCCGCCGCAGCGGCCCCGATTACAACCAGACCGTGGCCGAATGGCACGCCACGCTCGCCGGCATCTTCGCCGAGCTCATCGCCACCCGTGTGCCCGATGGCGGCTCCTGCGCCTTTCTCGTCTGGGGTGATCCGGGGCTCTACGACAGCACCCTGCGCATCATCGCGCAATTGCCCCAGCCGGAAACCTTCCACGTCGAAGTCATCCCCGGCATCACCTCCATCCAGGCGCTGACCTCAGCCCACGCCATTGCCCTTAATCGCATCGGCGAGCCCGTCCAGATCACCACCGGCCGCCGCCTCGCCGAATCGGGCCTTCAGAACGACAGCGTGGTCATGCTCGACGGGCAAACCGCCTTTATCCATGCCGATCCAGAGCTCGAGATCTTCTGGGGCGCCTATCTCGGCACCCCCGACCAGCTCACCATTGCCGGCCGCCTTGGGGATGTGCGCGACACCATCATCGAGACGCGCCAGGCCGCCCGCGCGCGCCATGGCTGGATCATGGACATCTACCTGCTGCGACAACGCGAACCATAGAGCGCTTTGTGCCGCCCGAGGGATCGTATAAGGACAGGGCTTCACGCAACACGAAGCCCGAACTTGCTCCAGCTGCTGCCCATCACTGACCCCCAAGCGCCCGCGCGCCGCGGTGCCTGCCCGAGCCTGCGCGAGCCGATGGCGACCGGCGACGGGCTCCTCGCGCGCCTGCGCCTGCCCGAGCGGCGTGTCAGTCCCGCTCAGCTGGTCCGCATCGCCGAACTCGCCGCCCGGCACGGCAATGGCCAGCTCGAGATCACCGCCCGCGGCAATCTGCAGGTGCGGGGCCTCTCCGAGCAGTCCGGCCCCCCCTTTGCCGAGGCCATCGAAGCGTTCCTGCCCATCGAAACCGGCCTCGTCGTGGAAACCCCGCCGCTCGCCGGACTCGACCCGCTCGAAACAGTTGATCCGCGCCCCCTCGCAACCGCCATCCGCATCGCGGCCGCCCCGCTCGCCCGTCGCCTCGGCCCCAAGGTCACCGTCGTCGTGGATGGCGGTGGCGCCATCACTCTGGCGCGGCTGGGCGCCGATCTGCGCCTCACTGCCCTGGATGCCGAGCGCTGGCTCCTCACGCTGGGCAAAACCGCGCTCGGCACCCTCCCGACCCCCGCCGCACTCCCTGCCGCCAGCCTGATCCTCCACCGCCTCGCCGATCTCGGCCCCGCATCCCGCGCCCGCGATCTCGATCCCGCCGCGATCCAGGCCGAACTCGCCACCCGGCTGTCTCCACCCGCCACCCTTCCCGCGCCCCCGCCGCTCGCCGGCCTCATTCCCGTGCGCGATGGCGCGGCCCTCTCCGTCGCCCTGCCCTTTGGCAGCATCGCCGCCCCCGTGCTCGCCGCCCTCGCGCAGCACGCCACATCTGCCGGCATCACCGAACTGCGCCTTGCTCCCGGCCACGCCCTCCTCGCCCTGGGCGCCCCCACCGCGCTCGCCGCCTTCGGGCGCGCTGCCGCCGCGCTGGGCCTCCTCACCAATCCCGCCGATCCGCGCCTTGGTGCCCATGCCTGCATCGGCAATGAGGGTTGCGCCTCGGGCTTTGCCGGCAGCCGCGCCTTGGCATCGCAGCTGCTCGACGAGTTCCCGACCCTCTTTGATGGCACCGCGACTCTCCATGTCTCCGGCTGCCCCAAGGGTTGCGCCCATCCGCGGCCGGCCGATTTGACCCTCGTCGCCCAGCCCGGCGGCTGGGGCCTCGTGCTATCGGGCCGCGCCAGCGACGCACCCCTGCTCCTCATTCCCCATGCCGATGCCAGCGCGGCCTTTGCCCGCCTAGCCGGCCTTCTCCATGCGCATCGCGCGCCTGGCCAAACCAGCGCCGCGGTTCTGGCCGCGCTTGGCCCGGTGCGCATCGCCGCCGCTCTTGGACCCCACCTGCCATGATCGAATACGACTACATCAAAGCGGGGGACGCCATTTACCGGCAGTCCTTCGCCATCATCCGCGCCGAAGCGGATCTGCGCCGCTTCACCCCCGATGAGGCGGAACTCGCCGTGCGCATGATCCATGCCGCCGGCATGGTGGAAGCCGCCGAGCATTTCGAGTTCGGCCCCGGCTTTGTCCAGGCGGCCCGCGGAGCGCTCGAGGCTGGCGCCCCCATTCTTTGCGATGCCGAAATGGTGGTGCGCGGCGTCACTGCGGCCCGTTTGCCCGCCAACAATCCGGTGCTCTGCACCCTGCGCGATCCGCAGACGCCCGCCATTGCAGAAGAAATCGGCAATACTCGCTCGGCCGCTGCGCTCCATCTTTGGGGCGAGCGCCTGGCCGGTGCCGTGGTCGCCATCGGCAATGCCCCGACGGCGCTGTTCCACCTCCTTGAAATGCTGCGCGACGGCGCCCCCCGCCCCGCCGCGATCCTGGGCATGCCCGTCGGCTTTGTGGGCGCCGCCGAATCCAAGGCCGCGCTCGCCGAACACTCCTATGGCGTGCCCTATGCCATCGTGCGTGGCCGCCTCGGCGGCAGCGCCATCACCGCCGCGGCGCTCAATGCGCTGGCAAGGCCCGGGCTATGACCGGCACCCTTTACGGCGTCGGCACCGGCCCCGGCGATCCTGAGCTCCTGACCCTCAAGGCCGTGCGCGCCATCCAGGGCGCCGATGTGGTCGCCTATTTCGCGAAGTCGGGCAATCGGAGCAATGCGCGCGCCATCGTGGCCGATCTCCTTGCGCCCACCCAGCACGAGGAAGCCCTGCTTTATCCTGTCACCACCGAGATCGACCGCCACCACGCCTATTATCGCTCCGCCACCGCGCAGTTCTATGCCGAGGCGGCCGAGCGCATCGCCGCCCATCTCGATACCGGGCGCAAGGTTGCGGTGCTGAGCGAAGGCGATCCGCTGTTCTACGGTTCCTATATGCATCTGCATGTGCGCCTCGCCCATCGCTACCCTACCGAGGTCGTGCCGGGCATCACGGCGATGTCGGGCTGCTGGTCGATGGCCGGCCTGCCGCTGGTGCAGGGCGATGATGTGCTGGCGGTCCTGCCCGGCACGCTAGGGGAAGCCGAACTGCAGCGCCGCCTAGGGGACACGCAAGGGGCCGTGATCATGAAGGTCGGGCGCAACCTGCCCAAGATCCGTCGCGCCATTGCCGCGGCCGGCAAGCTCGAAACCGCCGTTTATGTGGAGCGCGGCACCATGAGCAACGGCCAGTCCATGCGCCTGCGCGACAAACCCGACGACGCCGCCCCCTATTTTGCCCTCGTTCTGGTTCCCGGCTGGAGCGAGCGGCCATGACTGGCAAGATCAGCGTCGTCGGCCTTGGGCCCGGCAATCCCGATCAGATCACCCCCGAAGCCCTCAAGGCGGTGGCCGAGGCCCGGCTGTTCTTTGGCTATGGCCCTTATCTCGATCGCCTGGCGCTGCGCCCCGACCAGCAGCGCGTCGCCTCCGATAATCGCGAAGAGCTTGATCGCAGCCGCGCTGCGCTCCAGGCGGCTGCGGCGGGGGAGACGGTGTGCGTTGTGTCGGGTGGCGATCCCGGCGTTTTCGCCATGGCCGCCGCCGTCTGCGAAGCCATCGAGGATGGCCCCGAGCCCTGGCGGCATCTCGAGCTCGAAGTCGTGCCCGGTGTCACTGCCATGCTCGCCGTTGCCGCCCGCATGGGCGCCCCGCTCGGCCATGATTTCTGCGCCATTTCGCTATCCGACAATCTCAAGCCGTGGACGCTGATCGAGCAGCGTCTGCGTGCCGTTGCCGGCGCGGGGCTCGTGATCGCGCTTTACAATCCCATCAGCCGCGCCCGCCCCTGGCAGCTCGGCACCGCCTTTGCCATCCTGCGCGAAGTTCTGCCCTGGAGCACCCCGGTGATCTTTGGTCGCGCCGCTGGTCGCCCTGACGAGATGTTGCGCCTCGTCACCCTCGCCGATGCCGATGCCAGCACCGCCGATATGGCCACTTGCGTCATCATCGGCTCGCCCGAAACCCGCGTTATCGAACGGCCCGGCCGCACGCCGATCGTTTATTCGCCCCGTTCCGCCGGGGGACCCCGATGAGCTGGCTGACCATTGTCGGCATCGGCGAAGACGGCATCGCGGGCCTTGGCGATGCGGCGAAATCCGCCATCAGCCAGGCCGAACTGGTGTTTGGCGGCGAACGCCATCTGCGCCTTGCCGCCCCCTTGATCGCTGGCGAACAGCAACCCTGGCTCAGCCCCTTCTCGCGCTCCGTTGATGCCGTGGTCGCCGCGCGCGGCCGCGCCGTCTGCGTGCTGGCCTCGGGCGATCCGTTCCAGTTCGGCGTCGGCGCCACCCTCGCCCGCCGCATCGATCCCGCCCAGATGCGGGTCCTGCCGCACCCTTCCGCCTTCAGCCTCGCCGCCGCGCGCCTCGGCTGGCCTTTGGGTGAGATCACCACCCTGTCGCTGCATGGGCGGTCGCAGGATCTGTTGCTCCCCCATCTGCAGCCCGGCGCACGCATCCTCGCGCTGACTTCCGACGGAGATTCCCCTCTCCAGCTCGCTCAACTGCTGCATGACAGCGGCTTTGGCCTTTCCATTCTCACCGTGCTTGAAGCCCTGGGCGGCCCCGATGAGCGCGTCCGCTCCCAGCCCGCCAGCGCCTTTACCCTGGCCGACATCAATCCGCTCAATGTCGTGGCCATCTCGGTCGTCGCCCTGCCCGAAGCGCGCGTCCTGCCGCTGGCGCCCGGGCGCGACGATGCCCTTTTCGAGCATGACGGGCAGATCACCAAGCGCGAAGTGCGCGCCCTGACCCTTGCCGCCCTCGCTCCCCGCCAGGGCGAATTGCTCTGGGATATCGGCGCGGGTTCGGGCTCCATTGCCATCGAATGGATGCTGGCCCATCAGAGCCTCCGCGCCATTGCCATTGAAAGCCATCCCGAACGCGCCCTCCGCATTACTCGCAACGCCGCCCAGTTCGGCGTGCCCGGCCTGCAGCTCATTGAAGGCACCGCCCCCGCGGCGCTCGACGGCCTCGAACCTCCGCATGCCATCTTCGTCGGCGGCGGCGGCAGCGACCCGGGCGTGCTGGATGCAGCTCGAGCGGCGCTCCGCTCCGGTGGCCGGCTCGTTGCCAACGCCGTCACCCTCGAAATGGAAGCCGTGCTGCTCGCCCATCACGCCGCCCATGGCGGCAGGCTCACCCGCATCGAGCTCAGCCGCGCGTCTTCCATCGGCACCATGACCGGCTGGCGCCCGGCCATGCCGCTGCTGCAATGGTGCTGGAGCAAGCCATGACCGTCCACTTTATTGGCGCCGGTCCCGGCGCTGCCGATCTCATCACCGTGCGCGGCCGCGACCTCCTCGCCCGCTGCCCCGTCTGCCTTTATGCCGGCTCCATCGTGCCGCGTGAGATGCTCGATTACTGCACCCCCGGCACCCGGCTGGTCGACACCGCATCCCTTTCCCTCGATGACATCGAGGCCGAATACATCACCGCCCACGCGGCGGGCCTTGATGTGGCGCGGCTCCATTCGGGGGACCTCTCCATCTGGAGCGCCGTGGCCGAGCAGTTGCGTCGGCTCGATCGCCACGCCATCCCCTATATGCTCACCCCCGGCGTGCCCGCCTTTGCCGCGGCAGCCGCGAGCCTTGGGCGTGAGCTGACCATTCCGGCCCAGGCGCAAAGCCTGGTGCTGACCCGCGTTTCGGGCCGCGCCTCCCCCATGCCCGGGGGCGAAACCTTGGCCGCCTTTGGCGCCACGGGCGCGACCCTAGCCATTCACCTTGCCATCCATGCGCTCGAGCGGGTGGTCGCTGAACTCACCCCGCTTTACGGGCC
The DNA here is from genome assembly GCF_058133665.1 of Devosia sp. Z11_6. Taxonomy (NCBI): domain Bacteria; kingdom Pseudomonadati; phylum Pseudomonadota; class Alphaproteobacteria; order Hyphomicrobiales; family Devosiaceae; genus Devosia; species Devosia sp. Z11_6. The sequence continues at coordinate 60,142 of NZ_JBYUNQ010000004.1, read as the reverse complement.
CGACTGCCCCGTCGCCATTGTCGTGCATGCATCCTGGCCGGGCGAACGCATTCTGCGCGGCACGCTGTCCACCATCGCCGCGCAAGTGGCCGACGATCCCATCGAGCGCACTGCCATCATCTTTGTCGGCCCCTCCCTTGCCAGCAACGATTTCCGCGACAGCGCCCTTTATGATGCCGACTACCAGCGCCGCTTCCGCGGCGGCCTGCCTGACGCGGGGTAAGCAGAATGAGCACAGCAGCGGCCAACAAGGCGGATGAGGGCGGCCACGAGCTTCGCGATCTCGTCACCGGGCTTGGCCGTGCCTTTGGCGGGGCGCTGGTGTTCTCGCTCCCCATGCTGATGACCATGGAAATGTGGGAGCTCGGCTTTGCCATGGATCGCTGGCGCTTGCTGCTCCTGCTGGCCTCCAGCCTGCCCATGCTGATGTTCCTGTCCCATTATTCCGGCTTTGAGGCCACCTGGGGCTGGAAGGAGGATCTGCGCGACGTCGCCATTGCCTATGGCATTGGTTTGGTGAGCACCGCCATCCTGCTCGCCGTGCTCGGGGTTATCGGGCCGGGCATGAACCCGCCCGAACTCGTGGGCAAGATCGTCATCCACGCCATTCCTGCCGCTCTTGGCGCCCTTTTGGGCCGCAGCCAGTTCGGGCAAAGCGAGGACGAGGAGGAGGAGCGTGAACAGAGTTATGGCAGCGAACTGGGAATCATGGCCGCCGGCTCGCTCTATCTCGGGCTCAATGTCGCCCCCACCGAGGAAATGATCCTCATCGCCTTTCGCATGACTGATTGGCAGTCGCTGGCGCTGATCGCCCTGTCGCTGCTGCTCATGCACGGCTTTGTTTTTGCATCCGAGTTCAAGGGCAGCGAAGCGACCCCCGACACCCCCTGGTGGAGCGCCTTTTTGCGCTTCACCACCGTAGGCTATGCCATCGCGCTCGCCATCTCCTGCTATGTGCTCTGGACCTTTGGCCGTTTCGATGGCCTGTCCTTCAGCACGGCGCTGGGGGTTCTGGTGGTGCTGGGCTTTCCTGCCGCCATTGGCGCCGCCGCCGCGCGGCTGATTTTGTAAGGGGCTCCCGCCGTGTCCGACCAAGCCAGCAACCCGCCCCCATCCCCCGCCGGCCGTAAAGCGGGCACCATCGAGTGGATTTTCGCCGCCATCTCCGCCCTCGTGATCCTGGGGCTCGCCGGCTTTCTGCTGGTGGAAGCCCTGACCAAGACCGGCAGCCATCCCGAGCTCACGCTGCGGCTCGATGCCGTTCGGCAAACGTCCGATGGCTTTGTCGCTGATGTCACCGTGCTCAATCTCGGCCACGCCACCGCTGCGGAAGTGGGCATCGAAGGCACTGTGGGTTCGGGGCAAGACGCCGTGAGCGGCAGCGTGACCCTTGATTACGCCCCCGCCCAGTCGCAAAGCCCGGTGGCGCTGGTGTTTGACCGCCCGGTCACCCCCGACAATCTCACGCTCAGAGTGCTAGGTTATCGCGATCCCTGAGCGGGGAACAAAGGCTGGCACGGACCGTTGTCCGGGGCATTTTCCCGGCCCCGCGGCCCCTTCACCGACGCGCGCCCTCCGCGCCGCCAGCAGTTGAGCCCCATGAGCGATAGTTCCACCATTCCTCTTTCCACCTATCGGCTGCAGTTGAACAAGGGCTTCACCTTCGCCCACGCCAAGGCCCTCGTGCCCTATCTCGCCGATCTGGGCGTCAGCCACGCCTATCTCTCCCCCATCCTCAAGGCGCAGCCGGGCAGCACCCACGGCTATGACACAGTCGATCACACGCTGATCAATCCCGAGATCGGCACGATCGAGGAGTTCCGCGATCTCGCCCAAACCCTGCGCGCCGCCGGCCTCGGCATCCTCCTCGATTTCGTGCCCAACCATATGGGCGTGGGTGGCGCCGATAACTGGCTTTGGCTCGATGTTCTGCGCCACGGCCCCGGCAGCCGCTATGCCGACTGGTTCGACATCAACTGGGCCCCCGCCAATCCGGCGCTCGAGGGCAAGCTGATGATCCCGTTCCTCAGCACGTCCTACGCCCAGGCGCTTGAAGCCGGCGAGATCGTGCTCAAAGCCGATGCCGATGGCCTTGCCGTCTGGGCGCACGGCACCCACAAGCTCCCCCTCCGCCCCGAGGACGAGGGGCAGCTCCTCGCCCATTACGGCGACGCCCAGGCCGCCATCGCCGCCCTCAACGGCGAGCCGGGTCATTTCGGCAGCTGGGCGGCGCTCGACAGCCTCATTGCCACCCAGCACTGGCGGCTCGTCCATTATCTCGCCGCCGCCGACGACATCAACTATCGCCGCTTTTTCATCAATTCCGACCTCGGCGCCATCCGCATCGACCGCCCAGACGTGTTCGACCACGCCCACGCCCTGATCTTTGGCCTCGTCGCGGAAGGCCACGTCGATGGCTTGCGGATCGATCATGTCGATGGCCTCCTTGATCCCAAGGGCTATCTCGAGGATCTGCGCGCCGCATCCCCGCGGCCGATCTATCTGCTGATCGAAAAGATCCTCGCCCCGCACGAGGATCTGCGCGCCGATTGGCCCGTCGAGGGCACGACGGGCTACGAGTTCGGTGCCCTCCTTACCCGCGTCCTCACCAATCCCGCCGCCGAAGCGCCGCTTTCCGCCACCTACGAGCGCTTCGTGGGCGATGTCGTCGACCCGGTCACCGAAGCTTATCAGTGCAAGCTGCGCGTCATGGACAATGAGCTCGCCGCCGAGCTCTTCAGCCTGGCGCACCGCGTCTTTCTTGTCGCCCAGTCCGTGCCGCAAACCCGCGACCTAACGCAGAACGCCATCCGCAAGGGCCTGCGCGAGATCATCGCCTGGCTGCAGGTTTACCGCACCTATATCGATGGCCCCCAGGCCGACGAGCGCGATATCCGCGAGATCAACTATGCCGTTGCGAAGGCGCGCCGGTCGCAGCCCTTTTTCGATCCCTCGCTTTTTGACTTTCTCGGCCAGTTCCTCACCGCCGGGCTGCCGCATCAGTATGATCCCTCCGAGACCCTGGGCGCGCTCGGCAAGTTTCAGCAATATACCGGCCCGGTGATAGCCAAGGGCCTCGAAGACACGGCGCTTTATCGCTTCAACCGGCTGGTTTCGCTCAATGAAGTGGGCGCCCATCCGCAAAATTTCTCAGTCGGCATCGATGCCTTTCACGATGCCAATCGGCGCCGCCTCCTGCATCACCCCGCCACCATGCTGACCACCTCGACCCATGACACCAAGCGCGGCGAGGACACCCGTGCCAATATTGGCGCCATCGCCGATCACCCCGAAATCTGGGATGCGGCCGTGTTCGGCTGGCGCGACCAGCTCGTAAACAGCACCGAGCCGGCCATCGACAACAACGACATCTACCTCTTCCTGCAACTGCTGCTGGGCGGGTGGCCCCCCGCCGATAGCAGCGAGTCCCCATCGCTCGATACCCTCACCGAGCGCCTGCAGGCCGCCATGCTCAAATCGGTGCGCGAAGCGCGGCTCCACAGCGATTGGAGCGTCAACAACCCGGCCTATGAGCAAGCCATTCAGGACTTTGTCGCGGCAGCGCTGCGCAACGAGGCGTTCCTTGCGAGCTTCCGGCAGGTGCAGCAGCAGCTCGCAGATATCGGCCGGCGCAAAAGCCTCATCCAGGCGGCGCTCAAGCTTTCCGTCCCCGGCGTGCCCGATATCTATCGCGGCGCCGAAGATTGGGAGCAAAGCTTTGTGGACCCCGACAACCGGCGCGATCTCAACTTTGCGGGACTGCGCGAGCGGCTGACGCGGGTTGCCGCTGGCCCGGGCGCCGCGGGCGACGACAAGATCGTGCTGACAAGGGCGCTCCTGCAGTTGCGCAAGGCCCATCCCGAGCTCATGCTCCGGGGCAACTATGAGCCCCTAACCACCGGCAGCGAGCAGGTGCTCGGCTTTGCCCGCAGCCATGGGAGCGAGCGCCTTGTCGTGATTGCCGATCTGTCGCCGGGCCATGGCGGCCAGGCTGCCGCAGGGGTGGCCCTGCCGCCCGGTCAATACCGCGACGCCATGACCGGCCAACCCGTAGCCGGCACGGTCGGGGCCGCCGGCTCGCTGGCGACGCACGGCTTTGCCGTGCTGATCGGCGCCTAGGCGCTGGCGGCCTGCGGCAAAGGCAGGTTTGTTTCCACCAATGCGCGCATGGTCGGCCCGTCGACGGGCCGGCCGAAATAATAGCCCTGCCCGATCGAGCAACCCATTGCCGCAAGCGCGCTGGCCGCGGCTTCGTCCTCGATGCCCTCCGCCACGGTGGTTTTGCCCAGGCTGCGCCCCAGCCCGATAATGCTGGCAACGATCACGTCGCCCGCCGCCCCATCGCCCATGGCGCGCACGAAGCTCTGGTCGATCTTGAGTTTGTCGAAAGGCAGGTCCTTGAGATAGCTCAGCGAACTATAGCCGGTACCGAAGTCATCCAGCGCCACATCGACCCCGATCCCCTTGAGCGCGGCAAAGGTGCGGATGATCCCGCCGATCCCCGCAACGAGACTGCTTTCCGTGATCTCGATATCAAGCCGTTTCGGCGGCAGGCCCGAAAGGATCAGCGCGCCTGCCACCATCGCCGGCACATCCGACAATTGCAGCTGCACCGGCGAAACATTGACCGACATCCGCCCTTCCCAGGGCCAGGCCATGGCCTGGCTGCACGCTTCCTCGAGAATCCAGCGCCCCAGATCGACGATGAGACCGGTTTCTTCGGCAAGGGGAATGAACTGGGCCGGGGAAATCATCCCCAGTTGCGGATGGCGCCAACGCAGCAGCGCCTCAGCCCCTACAATGGTGCGGGTGCGCAGGTCGATCTGGGGCTGGAACACCACTTCGAGCTGCCCGTCTTCAACGGCATGGCGCAGATCGAGATCGAGCTGGCGCCGCTCCTCGAGCCGCTGCTGGTCGGTCGGGCTATAGCCCACAAATGGCGCGCGCTCGGCATCGGCTTGCAGCAGCGCTGTTTCGGCCTGGTTCAGCAGGTCGTCCACGCTGAGCGGGCCAGCCGAATAACCGCATCTGACCTCGACATGGATGCGGTGACCGATCGTGTCATAGATCCCGCCGAGCCGGGCGGAAAGGCTGCGGCAGGCCTCGTCCATCACCGCCATGTCTGGGCGCTCCAGCCGGTAGGCCCAGGCAAAACTATCGTCCGCCACATAGCCGACCAGCCCCGGCACCTGGCCGGACAGGCGCTCCCCGATGGCGTGCAGCAGGCTGTCGGTCACTTCGTGCCCAAGCGAAGCGCGCAACAGGTTGAGGCGCTGCACCCGCACCAGGATCACGGCCTTGGGCGCAAAGCCCCATGGCGCGGCCGCCTCGATCAGCCCGGCGCGCGACAGTGCCCCGGTGGTCTGGTCATGGCGCGCCAGATGGCTCAGCCGGCGCAGGGCGGCGATGCGACCCCGATATTGGATAAAGGCCTCGTCCACGACAGCCAGCACCAGCAACACCACGATGCCGCCATGGAAAAAGCCGGTATCAAAACTCACCGCCATGGTGCGGTAGGTCACGAGCGCCGCCACTTCCCAAACGGCACCGAGCCCGGCCGCAAGGAGCCCGATCTGCCACAACCGCAACCGCGACCGCAGAAACAGCAGGGCCAGCGCCATCAGGACGAGCGCAATAGCAGAGGGGCCAAGCCGCAAATCGGTGATGATGCGCCCCGATTTGAGTGTCTCGACGGCAACAGCCTGCAACACCGGCCCCGCGACAATGCCGAAACGGGGAATGGAAAACAGGTCGCGCAGTTCAATGGCGCTGGCGCCGATGATCACCTGCTTGCCCTGCAGCAGTGTTGGATCGGCCCGTCCCGCCAGCACATCGGCAAAGGGGATGCGCGGAATGGTGCGCGCATCGATGCTGAAATCGATGTTGACGCTGCGCGGCAGGGCTTGCCCACTCGGAACCAGTTCCACCGGCAGCGCCCGTACCTCACCCTGATCCGTTTCGACGCGCGACAGGAATGACTTGGCCTGCCCCGATGAATCAAGAAATACGTTGACCAGCACTGGGCTTGCTTGCTCCAGCAAGGGCGCCATGGGCATGGACAGGGCGAGTTCCCCCTCTGCCCCACTCAACTGCTGGAACGCCGCAAGATAGGCATAGCCACCAGCGCGCTCGAGTGCTTGGGCCAGTTGCTGATCCTCGGCCGGCGTGCTGGCGCTGCTGAAATCGATATCGAAAGCCACCTCGGCGGCTCCGGCCTCGACCAGCCGATCCAGCGCCTGGGCATAAAGGCTGCGGGGCCAGGGCCAAACGCCGATCTCGGCCAGGCTTTCGCTGTCGATATCGACCACCACCGTGCTGCCGCTGGCCGGCACGGCGTTGAGCGCCAGCCTTACATCGCGCAAGCCGGCATCGATGGAGCGCAAGCCGCCGCCGGCTGCCAGCGCATAAAGCAGCACCAGGCAGGCCAAAGTGACCCCAAATCGAACCGCTGCGCCCATCAGGGGTCTCCAAGCCTTCTCCAACCATGCCACAGGGTCGCTGATAGCAGGTTAACCGGCCCCGCCCCGGCTTGGCTTAGGGCTAGGCAAAGCGGGGGAGCGGTCCTGCGCCACAAAGGTGCAGCGGGCTAACTCCATCGGCGCAATTGCTGGCGCAGCCCCTCGATCAAGCCTTGCCGGTTGTCTGCGTCGTCCTCGTTGCCCGATGGCAGCAATGGCTGGCCAAGCAAGTCGGCCAGTTCCGCTGTTTGGCGCGCAACATAGATGCCGGGCCGCCCTTCAAGTTCGGAGCAGGTTGCCAGCTGGTGGTCGTTGCGATGTTCACCCAGCCCGGCGCGCCGGGGCACGAGGATGATCGGCTTGCGCCAGCGCTGCGCCATCAGCACCGTGCCTATCCCGGCATGGGCCACGATCGTGCTCGCGGCAGCAAAATGGCGTGCGAACTCGTCGGTCGAAAGCAAAGGGGCCCATTCCATGTTGCTGGGCAAGTGCGCCCCCCGGCCGACTTGCCCGAACACGGGTACGCCAAGGCTCGGCGCCAGTTCGTCCACGGCCGCGACCAGCCGGTCAAAGGGTAGCTGGGTTCCAACTGTCACGAGGATCACAGCATTCGCCCCAGGAACTTGGTGCGGCCCCCGTCTGCCAGGTGCTCCCATTGGCTGCAATGGAGCTGCACAAAGCGCCGCGCCAGCCAGCCGCTCATGCTCAGACGCTCGGCATTGGCGACACTGTCCACCCACACAGTGGGCACGCCCAGCAGTCGCCCCGCCAGCAGCACCAGGAGGCCTGGCCCCGCTCCGGTGCTGACAATCACCGCTGGCCGCAGCCCCCGCACCAGCAGCAGCGCTTCCCAAAGGGCGGGTAAGGCGAGCCAAGGCTGGGTGCGGTTGACCTCGCGCAGCCTCAGGCTGGTTCCGCCATCGGCCGGCCGGCTCTCGGCCACTGTGCTGGCATAAACCACGTCGAAATCGGCAAACGCCTCTCCAAGCAACAGCAATTGCTGCCAATGGCCTCCGCTCGACGATACGGCCAGCAGCCTTTTGCGGGAGCCGGGCTCGCTCATCTGGTCGCGCCTTCCCAGGCCACGGACGAATGCGCCTCTTGGCCGAGTAAAGGCCGCAACAACTCACGGTAATCCGCCACCATCTGCGCTTCGCTGCGCACCCGTGACGCTAACTGCGCCCGCAGCTGCTGCTGTCGCGCGGGATCGCGCAACAGTTCGGCAATGGCGCGCGCCACATCATCGGCGTCCTGCGGATCGCAGGTAACACCCGCCAGTTCGCCGATCGGGGTCTTGATCACCTCTCGTTGCACCGCAATGTCACTGACGACAATCGGCGATCCGGCACGCACCGCATCCAGCAGCGCCAGGCTCTGCCCTTCAAAGAGACTGATCTGCACAAACGCGTCGCAAGCAAAGGTCAGGTCGACCACATCGTGATGACCCAGATGCCCCAGCAGATGCACCCGCTCGGCCACACCCAGCTGCTGCGCAAGCCGCCGCACCTCCTCGCGCAAGGGGCCATCACCGGCCAGCGCCAGATCTACGCCCTCAAGTCTCGCTACAGCCTTGACGGCCGTCAGCACATTCTTCTGCCGCGCCAACCGCCCCGCCATAAGCAGCACCGGTCGGTCCGCCGGCAGGCAGAGCCGGGCAAAACACTGCGCTCGGCCCATCGCTGGCGGCACCTCTGCCACGCCGTTGGCGATCACCCGCAGCGGCGCGAGATAAGCCTTGGAATGCCCAGCAAAACTATCCGCTACCGCCTGGGACACACAGACGATCTGCCGGTAGCCACCCAGCCCCCCGACCATCCGGTCCAGCCAGCGCACGATGCGCCCGTTCTCCCGATACGGGCTGTGGTTGGTTGCGATCACGGGCGTGCCGGTGAGCAGGCTTACGAGCCCCGCCGCGACCCCCGCCAGCGGCATCACCGTCACCACCGCAGCGGGGCGCTCGCGCAGCACCAGCCGCAGCAATCGGAACACTGCCGCCGCATAATCGAGCGGCGACATCTGCCGCTTGCGCACGAGCACCTGCTCATAAGCTCCCGGCTGCGAGATGAACGCCTGGTAGAGCGCCACGCTGCGGCAAGTCTGCCCCTCGCCCTCGAGCCCTGCCCGCAGCGATCCGATGAAACTGGTGATCCCGCCCTGCGTGTCATGCCCGCTCAGCAGCAACACGCCTTTTTCAGCACCACCACGACGGACAGCAGTTACGTGGGAGCACGCTCCAGTAGAATTTTTCGAATGCGGCGACAAGCATCTAGATGCTTGTGCAGCGGCACCTGCAATTAACCTGCGATAACTCGAACCAGAACCGCCGGGCACACCCAACAACTTATATCCTGCTTGAACTCTTCAGCACCGCAGAGTGAGCTTAGCACGATATTTCAACCGGTGAATAAGAATTACTGGATTAATACTGATGCTGTAGCGGCTGCTCCTCGCGAGGCCATCGCACCCGCTGCAACCAGGGCCGGGAAGCCGTTCAGAACCCGTTCATCAACATGGCGCAAACCCGGCAAAGCGGCTGTTTGGCGCTCCCATCGCAGCTGGCAGACCAGCGCCACCGCCACAAGGAACAACACCCAGCCGGGATGATCGCGGTTCAGCAAACTCGATTCCGTCAGGTTGTGCCCCAGGGTAAAAACCAGCACCCCCACCACTAACCCCCCGTCGCGCCTCGCAATTCCGTTGGCCCCTAGGATGCGCGAGAGCGGCGCGATGGCAAAGGCCAGCACCGCCAGGGCCAGTCCCGGCCACCCCAGCTGCACCAGAACATCCAGATACCCATTGTGCCCCGAGAATATCCCGGCCACCCACCCCTCCACCAACTCCCCCACCGGCCCCCTCGCCCCCACCCCCCAGAACGACCCAAATCCAGCGCCCAGCCACGGGTGCTCACCCGCATAGCGCAGCAGCAGCGACCAGACCTGGGTCCGGCCGGTAAGGGCCTCAGGTTGCGCCAAATATCGGTTGAAGGCGCCAAGAATTTCAGCCCAAAATGGAAACGAAAACAACAGGATAGAACCGGCAGCAGGTAGGATCCAGACCCGTTGCCGGCGTCCCAGGGCCATGTAAACCAGCGCGCAAAGGAGGGCGGCGGGCAGCAGTGCCATTGCGGTTTTGGACTGCGTGCGCCACAAAAAGTATGCTGCGCCCGCGAGGAGTGGCCAGCGCAGGCAGACATTTACCGGGCGGCGATCCAACAGCAGCACCAGAACCGTCAGTGCACAAATAGGACCGGCAAAATTCTTGTGCATCGTCGCGCCGCGCCAACTGCCGGCCAAGGCAAGATCGCCGGTTTCGCCCGCGTGGTGGACCCCGGCGGGGCTCAGTAAGACGGCCGCGTAGTTGACGGCAAGAACCCCCACCAGCGCCCACCACAGGGCGGCAAAGGAGCGGCGCGCTCCAGCGCAATGCACTGCGGCAAAGACCAGCACGGCAAGCACCGTGGTTATGCCCACCCGCCGCAGGGCGATGCTTGGCTCGATCGCCCACAGCAGGCTGAGCCAGCACCATCCGAACACGAGAAAAAAGCTCCACGGCACAATCGAGAACCAGGTTGGGCGGCGCGTCACCACCATGGTCGCCGCGAAAAGGGCGAGATAGCTGACCTGCCGGATAAGATCGCCTTCCGCGCCCGCCGCATCCCCGCCGCGGGGGAGGGGCTGAAGCCCTATGCAGACCAGCAGCAGCACCGTAAAAAGACACACCGCCGCGCAAAAACCGGTGCGACCAGCCGGGCGCGCAGCGGCAGCGCTTAAGGGTTGAACTGTCAAAGGCCGTAGGTACATGGGCCAAGGCGCTCGGGTTGATCGGGATGGAGTGTGCCATCGCGCGGAGTGTGCAGCAAATTGAATCGTGCCTTGCTTCCACCCCAGACCCGCCAGAATAGCACTCCGTCCCGCGCCCGCTCCTATGGCCTGGCCGCGATGGGCTCGATCGCCTCGGCGGGGGCGCAATTCCTTTTGTCCCTGCAACTGCTTCACGCGGTTGAACCGGCGCAGTTCGGCGGCTTTGCGTTTTTAATGGTGTGCTCACAGCTTAGCCTTGGGATTGCGGTGGCACTGCTTTGTGCGCCCTACCCTGTGGTTTTGCTGCGCCAGGGAGGCGCCACGACCACAGTGGTGGCCTCGATGTTTGCCGTTAATCTGGTGCTGGCGATTGCGACTGGGCTGGCGCTGGGCGTCATTGCCGTGTCGCTCGCCTTGGGGACGTTCGAAGCGGGTCTGTTTGCCGCCTTTGGCGCGATCAACGTCCTGCGCTGGTTCGGTCGCGCCCATGCCTATGAGCAGCAGCAAAGTCGGGTGGTGCTTTCGGACATGGCCTATGGGCTGGCCCTGGGCGGTGGGATAGTCCTGATCCAGTTGCTGGATGCAGCAAGCCTGCTTGCCGCCGGTTGGGCCCTCGTCGGCAGCGCCACCATTGGCCTGCTCGCCTTGGCGCCCGATTTCCTGCGCAGCCAATTGGCCCAGCTCTCGCTTCGCGCAATGCCTGCTTATCGACAGATCTGGCAGGCCCATTCGCGCTGGTCGCTGCTCGGGGTTGTCACCACGGAGGGCACCGCCAATGCCCACGCCTATATCGTGACGCTCGTGGCAGGGTCGAGCGGCTTTGCCCCCCTCGCGGCGAGCGCCCTGCTGATCCGCCCCATGGCCTTGGCGATGAATGCTCTGAGTGATCTGGAGCGGCCGCAACTCGCCCGTATCCTGGCGCAAGGCGGCAAGACTGGGGCGGTGCGCGGCGCCTTGGGTTTTTTCCGGCGGGCGTTGCTGCTGATCTGGGTCGTCTGCCTCTGCGCCGGGTTGAGCATTCTTCTTTGGCAGCCTCGCCTCTTGTTTCCACCCGAGTATGGTTTGCCTGTCATCTGGGCGGGAGCCTTGCAATGGCTGGCCATTGCCCTGCTGCGCAGCCTGCGAATGCCCGACAGTGTGTTGCTGCAGGCAGCAGGGCAGTTCCGCCCCCTCGCTGCCGCCAGCGTGGTTTCTTGCGCCATTTCCATTGCAGTGGTCGCCGTCGTCGTGGCTCAGGGTGAACTGGTCTTCAGTCTCGTCGGCATTGCACTGGGGGAAGCGGTGTTCGCCATGGGCATCTGGATGCGGGTACAAGGGCTGCTGCGCCAGCTTCCCGGTTAAGGCTGAAGCGACAAGCCTGTTGCCGCGGGGGCAAGCGGCTGGCTAGGCTCAGCCCAGCGCATCTGCTTGCCAAAATGGAGACAACATGCCGACCGTCAGCGTGGTTGTTCCAACCTTTGGGCGCAGCGAACTGGTGCTGCGGGCGGTCCGGAGCGTCTTGACGCAGACCATGGCTGATCTGGAACTGCTGGTCGTGATCGACGGGGAGGACGGGGCGACGCTTGCCGCTCTGGAGCCGATAAAGGAGCCGCGGCTGCGCGTCTTCTCCAACCCCGCACAGCTGGGCGCGGCCCGAACCCGGGATCGTGGCGCAGCCCTGAGCACCGGTGACTGGCTGGCTTTTCTCGATGACGACGACGAATGGCTGCCCCACAAGCTCGAAAAACAACTGGCACTTGCCCCAAATCGTCCGGCAGTGGTGATGACCATGTCCCGGGTCGTCACCCCGCACTCCAGCGTTCTGCTGCCTGAGCGCCCTTATCATGGCGCAGTGCCTTTTGACGAATGGCTGTTTGATCGGCACACCTGGCTGGGACGCGGGGCGGGGTTCCTCCAAACCTCCTCGCTCCTGGTGCCGCGGGCGGTGTTCGAGCATATTGGCTTTGCAGCGCGCCAGCACGAAGAATGGGAACTGGTGCTGCGCGCGACCAAGCAGTTGAACTACCCGTTGCTGACTGTTCCCCAGCCTCTGGTGGTGCATTACCGCGATGATCCACGCCCTTCGCTCTCGGGCCGATATCGCTGGCAACAGTCCGTGACATGGGCGCAGAGCTTGGGATCGCTGCTGACAAGGCGCGCCCATAGCGGCTTCCTGCTCGGTTACCTTTCCCGCGACGCTCAGGGCAAAGGGGCGTACCGGGCCGCCCTGCCGCTCCTTGCCGCCGCGTTCCGCCATGGCAGTCCGACCCTGCGACAGCTGTTTGCCTACGCTTCGATCTGGAGTGTTCCCCGTGGCTGGCGCCGCCAGATTCGTGGCTGCCTTGACAAAGGGGTGGCAGCTCGGCTGCGGCAATGATCGGCTTGCCGCAGCCTTGTGGTTCAATAAAGGGCGATCGTGCCTCCACCGCTGACGAGCGTTTGGAAGGCAGCGATCGCGCCCATATTGCGCAATCGGAGTCCGGCTCCCTTGTGCGCCTGCAGATCGGCGGTGTTGCCCAGGCTTTGGCAGCCATCCAGCCACATCTGCGCGGTTTCATTGCTGTTCGGCTCCAGCCCGGCGGTAAAGGCCGCGCTCTGCACCCCGCTTTGGCGGCAACTCTCTCCAACACAGCCCAAATTCCACGAACGGGCATTGTGGATGTCATGGAAGGCGCGGTTCTGCGTGGACAGCGCATGGCTGTTGATGCGCAGGCCGGTGCAGTTGACATGGGCCGAACTGGCATTGCGGGAGGTGTCGAACTGGCTGTTGTTGCCGCACCAGCGGAAGCGGCAATCGAGTTCATGAAAGCGCGCGCCACCCAAACCACCGGTGCCGGTCATGGCTGTGTTTGAAACGCTTTGGCTTTGATCGAGGAGGTAGGTGCCAACGCCACCCGTGCCGCTGCCTTTCCCGATGATCCGGGTACCGGCTGCGACTCCCGCACCCGCGATCACCATGCCGATACCGAGCACCCCTGCGGCTGACCCTGCCATGGCGGAAACTGTTAGGCTGGCGCCGATGATCGCGCCAGTGAATGCCGCGTCGGGGTTGTAGGTGCCGAAGCCGGGCTGATCATAAGCCACCCCATCATTGAGGCAGTAGGCTGCCCGGCAGCGATGCAGGATCACATTGGTGGCGTCGTAGGCAAGAAAGCCCATATTGCCGCTGTAAAGTGCGTCGCACTGGTCGAGGACCACACTGGCGCGGCGGTTGCCGCTCCAATCTGGATACAGATAAAAACCGCCGCCGCCCCAGGCATCGAGACGCGTTGCCCAAAGCGTTGCCAGAGTTCCATGGATGCCCCCGTAATAGATGTTCCAGTCCGCAGGGTTAGCTACGCTGTCATTGGTGCCACGGCCCACGATCATGTTGGCGTCCGGGGCCCGGCCGTCCCGCAGGCGCACATAGAGCTTTTTTCCCGTGGCATCGAGCCAGCAGGCGCCTTCGCCCTCGGCCGCATGCATGGCCTCGAGCCCCGCTACAACCGCCGCTTCATTGGCATAGGCGGCGCTAGGGGGCGGCGCATTGTGGGCGCAAAGCGGATTGCCCCACTCGTCGGCATAAGTCCGATCCCAAACGCAGGAGGTGACGCGTTCGCTGGTGAAAACGGACGCGTAAACGGTGCTGGAGCCGGCAACGGGCAGGAATGGCGGCATCACCTGATCATGGACTGAACGGATCCGGCCCATCATGGATGGCGATCCGAACCCATCGCAGGGTTCAATGATAAGATTGCGCTGGCAGGATTGGCCCGCCCAGCTATCGGGAATGCCACTGACGTCCTGTTCGGAAAAGCGATACTCCCCGGCCTGGACCAACAGACGGACGCGCGTCGAAGCGCCGGGACTGCCCAGGCCTGCGGCGCGCACCAGGCCCTGCTTGATGGAGCGAACGCGGCTGGACCAGCTCAGGCCGTCAGCGGTGTTGTCACCGCCCTTGCCGACATAAACGGTATGCGTGGGCGCAGGCTTGCGGGCCTGGGCATCAAAATCGTGAGTATAGGCGCCGAATTGGTCCCGAAAGACCGCGATATCGGGCGTGAAGGACAGGCCCGCTGGTGGCGGAACGGGAACCGGCAACGCAGCACCCGTGCGCTGGTGAATGGCTGCACTGAGGGATATGCCAAGCATCACACGAGCCCCAGGATCTGACTGGCGGTGGTGCCGCTCGCCTTCACCTGAACCACCCGGACGGGCAGCACACTCCCGCCGGACAGATTAACGAAGACGACCTGTGCGCCCGATAACAGCGTGACGCTGAGCGCTCCACCAGCGCCGATATAGATGGCGCGGGTAGCCTCGATCAGCGGCTCGCTGTCGTTGGGAGTGATGGTGAAGGCATGGCTGGCAGGGCTGTCGAGGCCCTTGGCATGGTGTTCGAAGCGGTCGGTCATGTACATCCTCCAGGAAAGCCGAGAGGAGCGTTATCCACCCGCGTAAACCACCCGGGGATAAGTTCAGCCCGCCTAAGGCGCCGATGATGGACAAGGCCCTGGGCTTATGGACTAGTACAATGGAGCTCAATCCAGCCCATTCCGGTGCGGCCATCCAGTACAAACCCCATATCGACGGACTGCGGGCCCTCGCCATTGTCCCGGTGGTGTTGGGCCATTCCGGCGTGACTGCACTGGGCGGCGGCTTTGTTGGCGTCGACGTATTTTTCGTGATCTCGGGCTATCTGATCACCTCGATTATTGCGGCCGATCTCGAACGCGGCCAGTTTTCTTTTCTGGAGTTTTACCGCCGCCGCTTTCTGCGCATCGGGCCGCTGCTCCTTTTTGTTATCCTGGCGGTGCTGGTCGCCGCGCAACTCGTCTTGTTTCCCTTCGAGTTGCGGGCGCTTGGGGAAACAGCGGTTGCCGCAGCGCTGTTCGTGTCCAACATCTATTTCTATCTCACCACTGACTATTTCGACGCGCCGGCCCGCAGCGTGCCGCTTCTCCACACCTGGTCCCTGGCGGTGGAAGAACAGTTCTACCTCGCCTTTCCGGCGCTGCTATGGGCGCTGCATCGCTGGGCGCGGCGATATCTCGCCGCCATCCTGGTGGCGTTGATGTTTAGCTCCTTTGTGCTGAGCCTGTTTGGTGCCGAACTGGCGCGTTTCTTCACCTTCTACCTGCTGCCTACCTGAGCCTGGGAACTTGGCGCCGGCGCGCTGCTGGCGCTCAAACCGGGACCGCCCATCCCGTCACGTCTCTGGCGTGAAGCGGCGGGCTGGGTTGGGCTCGCTCTTGTAATCGCGCCCGTGTTGTACCTGAGGGAAACCAGTGTGTTCCCGGGTCTCAACGCCTTGCCCCCGGTGCTCGGCGCTGTCCTCTTGATTGCCTGGAGCGAGGGCACCGCGGTTGGAGCGATGCTCAAGTGGCGGCCACTGGTTTACCTCGGGCTCATCTCCTATGGGCTGTATCTCTGGCATTGGCCGGTGATCGTGTTCGATCGGGCCGTCACCGGGCCCGACATGAACGCCCTCGATCTGGTGCGGGTGGTTGCGATGTCGCTGGCGCTAGCGGCGCTGTCACGTCCCTTGATCGAAATGCCGGCGCGCCAGGGACTGCAGCACATGCCGCCATCTCGCGTGCTGGCGAGCGGGGTTGCGGCACTGCTGGTCATTGCGGGCGCGGGCTTCACCCTGACACGGATGGACTTTGGGGCTCGCGACTATTCCGGCGAAGTCCTGGCACTCGCAGATTATGCCCGCTATCCGCAGACGGCAGAGTATCGAGCGCACTTCCAGGCGGGGCATTGTTTTCTCGACGACCGCGACTTGCCTGGCACGGTGCTGGATAGCGAAGCATGCCTACGGCTTGATCCAACGCGGCCCAATATCCTGCTGCTGGGCGATAGCCATGCCGCCCATCTGTCCGGCGGGCTGCGCGCTGCCTACCCGCACTACAATTTCCTGCAGGCCACCGCGGCAGGCTGCCGACCGCTTGAAGGGGCTTGGCAGGATAAGCGTTGCGCTGATCTGACCGAGTTCGTGCTCAAGCGGTTTCTGCCAAATGCCCGCCTGGACGGCCTCATCATCGCTGGCCGGTGGCGCGAGGAAGACGTCGGCGGCATTGTTGCCCTCGCCAACTCTGCCGGCCAGCACAGCCCGGCCGTGATGATCGTCGGGCCCAGCGCCGAATATGGCGGTGCGGTGCCCAATATTCTGGCGCGGGCACAGGTCTGGGGCGGGGCTGCCGGCGTGTTGTCGCGCGCGATGCTGCCGGAGCCCGTGTCAGTCGACCATGCCCTTGCGGCAAGATTGGTGAAGACCGGAATTGCTTACCGCTCACCGCTCAGCATTATTTGCCCGGACGGGAACTGCCGCGAAACTGCTCCGGACGGCATACCCATGCAGTTCGACAACGCGCACTTGACCCTGGCAGGCGCCAAAGTCGTGGCTGCCGGCCTGCTGGATAACTGGCTCGAGAACTAGGTCACGTCCTCCCGGACTCTTGTTTCCCGCAACCCCACAGCGGGGAATTTACCGGCAACCAAACCGCCCACCAAGCTGTTGCATCTGTTCGACGCCGCCGGTCCGGCTCCTGCGCTGCAGTGTGAATGCGCGCGGCAGGCAAGCGTACCCCTCACCTCCAAACCCCGCCTTTATCCAAGGGAACCAGCAATATGCATCGATCCGCATTGGGGCTGTTCACAAGCCTAATGCTTGCGGCACCGGCTTTGGCGCAGGAAGAGATTCCGCCGCCGGTGATCAGCGAGTTCACCCTCGACAATGGCATGCAGTTGGTGGTGATGCCTGACACAAGGGCGCCGATCGTGACCCATACCGTCTGGTACCGCGTGGGCGCTGCTGATGAGCCCCCTGGACAATCGGGCGTCGCCCATTTCCTTGAGCACCTGATGTTCCGCGGCACCGAGACTTATCCCGCCGGTGCGCTCGACCGCCTGGTGAGTGAGCTGGGCGGCAACATGAACGCCTTCACCAGTTGGGACGTAACCGCCTATTTCGAGACCATTCCCCCCGATGCACTGGGAGAAATCATGGCGATCGAAGCGGACCGCATGCGCAATGTGGCGCTGCCGCCCGAGATAATCGATGCGGAGCGATCGGTTGTGATGGAAGAGCGCCGGCAGGTCATCGAGTCCAACCCCGATGGGATGCTCGCGGAAGAACTGGCTGCAACCCAGTTCCAGAACCACCCTTACGGCTCGCCGGTGATCGGCTGGGCCCATGAGATCGAAGAGCTCAGCCGCGACGACGCGCTCAGCTTCTACAACCAATACTATGCGCCCAACAACGCGCTGGTGGTGGTAGCAGGGGATGTTGAACCGGAAGCCGTGCGCGCCCTCGCCGAGCAGACCTATGGCGCAGTTCCACGCGGCCCCGATCTGCCTGAGCGCGTCCGCCCCCAGGAGCCGCCGCAGGACACGAGCCGCACCGTCACCCTGACCGACCCGCGGGTGGCGCTGCCCAGTTTCACGCGCGGCTGGGTCGTGCCCAGCTATCGCACCGGCGCGGCGGGCGAAGCCGAGGCTCTTGATGTTCTGGCTGGGCTGTTGAGCGACGGCACGAGGAGCATCCTTTACCAAAAGCTTGTGGTGGAGTTGGGCATCGCTGCCCAGGCCAATGCCAGCTATGATGGCGCCGCTTTTGACATGGGCACTTTCACGCTCTCGGGCGCGCCACGGCCGGACGCAACACTTGAAGAATTGATTGCGGCGATCTCCGCCGAGATCGAGGACATCATCACCAATGGCGTCAGTCAGGAGGACGTGGACCGCGTGGCTGACCGTTTTGCGCGCGATACCGTATTCCAGCGCGACGACCCCACACATTTGGCGATGAGCTACGGGCTGTGGCTCGCCAATGGGGGCACGATCGAGGGCCTCAACACCTGGCCAGATCGGATCCGCGCCGTGACCCCGCAAGCCGTGCAGGACGTCGCTGCTCGCTATCTTGGCGCCGACAATGCCGTCACCGGCTATCTGCTGCCCCCTGCCGAGGAACCCGCACCATGATCGTTTCACCTCGACCTCAGCGCCGCGCCTTGACCCTCCTGCTGGCGCCATTGGCGCTGCTTGCCTGGATCCTGCCAGCCAATGCACAGACCGAGTTCGTGCCCATCACCTCGCCGGGTGGCATCTCGGCCTGGATGGTGGAAGACCACACCATTCCGATCATCACCCTTGGCTTTGCCTTCAAAGGTGCCGGTGCCACGCAGGATCCGGACGACCAGCTCGGCCGGGCCAATTTGATGTCGACCCTGCTCGACGAAGGCGCGGGCGATCTCGATAGCGAGGCCTTCCAGACGCAGTTGGACGAGGTGGGCCTCGAAATCCAGTTCTCGGCCGACCAGGATAACTTCTCGGGTGCTGCGCGAATGCTGTCAGAAGCGCGAGAAGACGGAACCGAGCTTCTTGCGCTGGCGGTTAACGAGCCTCGCTTCGACCAACCCGCCGTGGACCGCATGCGCGCCCAGATCATGGCCGGGCTCGTCGCCCAGTCGCAGGACCCTGGCTATGCCGCCAGGCTGATGTGGAATGAAGCCTTGTTTGGCGATCATCCCTATAGCCGCCCGGTGGAGGGGACGGTTGAAACCCTTCCCGTGATCACGATCGAAAACCTGCGAGCCTTCCACAATGCCGTTTTTGCGCGCGAGAACCTCAAGATCGGGATTGTAGGGGCCATCACTCCCCAAGAAGCTGGCGAGATGATCGACGTGGTGTTCGGTGGCTTGCCTCAGGCACCCGAGCTCATACCGATCCCCGACGCGCAACTCAGTTTTGGGCAGGAGTTGGCGGTCAGCTATCCCCTGCCACAAACCACGATCAACATGGCCTTTCCCGGCATTGCCCAGGAGGATCCGGAGTTCTTCCCTGCCTATGTGATGACCGAACTGCTCGCCGGAGGGAACCTGCTGTCGCTCCTTAATGTGGAAGTGCGCGAGAAACGCGGGCTCAGCTATGGCGTTTCGGGGAACATGGTCGATCTTGCCCATGCCCACGCGATTACCATCGGAACCTCGACCAGCTCCGATCAGGCGGATGAAACCATCGAGGTGATCAAGACGACCTTGGCGGCTTTCGCAGAAAAAGGCCCAGACCCCGTCGAACTCGAACGTATCCAACGCTATTTGATCGGCGCCTACCCCATCAACCAACTCCGCTCGTCGGTATCTATTGCCCGGGCTATGGTGGGTCAGCAGTTGCGCGACCTGCCGGTCGACTACATCACGGAGCGCGCCGGGCTGATCGAAGCGGTTACAGCGGCGGATGTGCAGGCCATGGCCCAGCAGATCTTTGCCACTGAACCCAGCCTCATGCTGCTGGGTCCAGAAGCTGACGCGGATGACCTTGCCGCAACGACCCCCGAACCGGCCAGCCCCTGATCCGACCAGCCAAGCCGGGAAGGGTTTGCCGAAGTGGGAATTCGTGCGAGATAGCCATCATCTAGGGCCACGGGCGACGATAAGACCGCCCTGGCCGATGACTTTCCTGCTGGCTTTCCCCGGGCGTGATCATGGATCTTTGGACCCTTCTCACCTTTACCCTCGCCTATGGCATCGCGGTGCTGGTGCCTGGACCTGGTGTTGCCGCAGTCGTGGCCCGGGCACTGGGTGGGGGCTTTAGCGGAGCTTTCCCGATGGTGCTGGGAATTCTCGCCGGCGACATGGTGTATTTCATTTTTGCGGTATTCGGCCTTGCCGCTGTCGCCACCTATCTCGGGCCGGTTTTCACCTTGGTGCGCTGGGCTGGCGCGGCTTATCTGCTTTACATCGCTTACAAATTTTGGACGGCCGCACCGGGCGCCGAACAAATGAAGCCGCGCAGCGAGGCTTCATTCAAGACCTTTCTCGCCGGCTTCTCGCTAACCATGGGCAACCCCAAGACCATTGTGTTCTATCTGGCAATCCTGCCCACCGTTATCCCGCTGGATCAGATGAACCCGCTGGCTTTCGCCGAGTTGACGGCCATCGTTGTCGTGGTGCTGATGATCGTGGGCTGCGGCTATGCGCTGCTGGCCTCGGCGGCGCGCGACCTTTTCAAGAGTGAGCCGGCGCTGCGCCGGCTCAACAAGACTGCCGGGTTGATGATGGCCTCCGCCGCCGGCCTCGTCCTCTGGCAGCACTGAGCGCGTTGCCGAGCCGCCTTGCGTCAGGCGCCCGGGCGCGTCCAACTCCGTTGCTGGTTGTTGTGACTCAGACGACGCCGAGGGCACGCATGGCTTCGGCAACCCGCACAAAGCCCGCGATATTGGCGCCGAGCACATAATCGCCCGGAGCGCCAAATTCGTCGGCAGTGCTGGCGCAATTATCGTGGATCGTACGCATGATCTCGGCGAGGCGCGCTTCTGTCTGCTCGAAGCTCCAGCTGTCGCGCGAAGCGTTCTGCTGCATTTCGAGCGCGGAGGTGGCCACACCGCCGGCATTGGCTGCCTTGCCGGGCGCAAACATCACATTGGCTTGCCGGAACACGCCGATGGCTTCGGGCGTCGTGGGCATATTGGCCCCCTCGCCCACGGCGATCACCCCATTGGCGACAAGCGCGCGGGCATCCTTGCCGGTCAATTCGTTCTGGGTGGCTGATGGCATAGCGACATCACATGGAATATCCCAGATGGAGCCTTGGGCTGCCTCGACGAAATAAGCGCCGCCCCCTCCACCCTTGAGCTGGAGATAGTCGGAGATGCGGCCGCGGCGCACTTCCTTGACCTGCTTGAGCAGTTCGAGATCGATCCCCTGCTCATCAACGACATAACCGGAGCTGTCCGACATGGCGACAACCTTGCCGCCAAAGGACTGCACCTTCTCGACGCTATAGATGGCGACATTGCCGGAGCCGGAAATCACCACTCGCTTGCCATCAAAGCTTTCCCCCTTGGTGGCGAGCATGGACTGGATGAAATAGGTGTTGCCGTAGCCGGTCGCTTCCGTGCGGGCGCGCGAGCCGCCGTAGAACAGCGCCTTGCCCGTCAGCACGCCTGCCTCATAGCGGTTGGTCAGGCGCTTGTATTGCCCGAACATATAGCCGATCTCGCGGCCGCCAACGCCGATATCGCCGGCCGGCACGTCGGTATATTCGCCCAGATGCCGATACAGCTCGGTCATGAACGACTGGCAGAAGCGCATGATCTCGCCATCCGAGCGCCCGCGCGGGTTGAAATCGGAGCCGCCCTTGCCGCCGCCGATCGGCATGCCGGTCAAGGCATTCTTGAAGGTCTGCTCGAAGCCGAGGAACTTGATGATCCCGACATTAACCGAGGGATGGAAGCGCAGCCCGCCCTTATAGGGCCCGAGCGCGGAGTTGAACTGCACCCGGAAGCCGCGATTGATCTGGACCTGCCCCTTGTCGTCCACCCACGGCACGCGGAAGATGATCTGCCGCTCGGGCTCGCAGATGCGCTCGATGAGCGCGTGCTCGAGATAATCGGGATGCTTGGCAATGACGGGCCCGAGGCTTTCCAGCACTTCGCGAACGGCTTGGTGGAACTCGGGCTCTCCTGCATTGCGCAGCAGCACTTGATCAAGCACAGGTTGCAGCTTCTCGACGATCATTGGAGTCCCCTCACAGTCAAAACAAAGCTGGGCAATGCTCTAGCCCAGCCCGGCATGCTGTTGAACACAAAACAAGCAGCCTGCCTGTTATATTTGCGCAGGCTTTAACTCAAATGCAGGTGGAGGCGAAAGTGACGGGCAGGAACACCAATATTGCCGCCCCGAGCGCGGCCCGATTAACCCAAAGCGCGGCCGTTGCTAGACTAGACGCTTCCGGCCCGGTGCGGAGGGGCCGCCAAGCCAGCCAGGCCAGCGGCACCAGCACGGCAACAAAGGCTGATATCAGCCACAAGCGGTGCTGGCTCCAGCCATAGGCGCAGCCCAGCGCCTGAAGCCCATAGAGCAGCACAAAGCCAAGCGACCAGACGACAAAGCCGGCAACGAGATGGAGCAAGGCGAGGCGGTTGGAAGCGCTCATGCGGCACCTGCAAGCAGGAGGGCAAGCCCGATCCCCGGCACCGCGGCAAGGCCGGCATAAAGGTTCCACAGCAGCGCCAGGTTGGGGTCGGTCTGCCGCCGGGCCGAGACAAAGCCCTGCACGTGCCGCCAGATCGCGTGTCCGGCAATGAGCGCGGCGATCCCACAATGCAGTGCGCAATAGCCCAGCGTGGCAAATACCACGGCCGAACGGGCATGAAGGGTTGCGTCCCCCACCCCAACCATGAGGGCAAGGAGGGCCGCCCCGGCCAGAAGTTGCAGCGCAACGGCGCCGCCCTGCAGCGGGACCGGACTGTGGCCCTCCCGGTTACGGCGTTGCGCGGCAAAGGCTAGCCCTGCCGCTAGAAGGGCGCCCGCACCCGCTACCCCAAGCAGCAAGGGCGACAGCACAAGCGGTGGGACCGTCTCCCAATTGGGCGCCACCACCAGAAGAAACAGGCCGCCAAACAGCAAGGAAGCAAACAGCGTCGCATTGGTCACAAGGCCGGTGGCATTGGCGAGCACGGTGACATTGGCTGCCACTTCGCCATCGAACGGCGCGGCCTCGTTAATGCCGATCTCGACCGGGCCCTGATCGCGCTTCTGCCCCAGGCTCATCGGCCAAACGAGGAACAGCCCCACCACCAGCAGCGCGCTGATCGGCGCCAGCCAATATTGCCCGAACAGCAGCGCAAGAAAGAAGCTGCCGGTCGCCAGCGCCGTCCAGAGCGGCAGGAAGGATCGGTGCGGCAGCACCATCACATGCTCGACCGCCCCAGTGACGATATCGACGCCGAGCGTTTCCATGTGATCGTCGCGCACAAAGCCGAGATAGCCGTGTCCACCAGCCAGCTTCGGCCCGATCGAAGCCGGCTCAAGCAGGTCCGCCCGCCGGTCGATCTGCGGCAGCGAGGCAAAATTGTAGCTCGGCGGCGGCGTCGGGGTCGCCCATTCCAGAGTTTGAGCCGACCACGGGTCACGCCGGAACCGCTTGCCGAAGCGGAACTGCAGCACGAGATCGGCCAGCACCAGCATAAAGCCACTGGTGAGGATAAAGCCCCCGATCGAGGACAGCAGGTTCAGCCAATCCCAGCCCCAGTTGGAGGGATAGGTCGAGATGCGCCGCGGCATGCCCATCAGCCCCGTCAGGTGCATCAGGAAAAAGGTGAGGTTGAAGCCGATCAGGATCAGCCAGAACGCGGGCACCGAAAGCCCATAGAGGCTCTTTCGCCCGGTCAAATGCGGCAGCCAGTGGTAGAGCGCGGCCAACATAGGGAACACAAAGCCCCCCACCAGCACATAGTGCAGATGCGCCACCACAAAATAGCTGTCATGGGCCTGGGTGTTGAACGGCACCATGGCCAGCATGACCCCCGTCAGCCCGCCGATCACGAAGACGAAGAAGAACCCGCCCACATAAAGCATGGGCACGTCCCAGCGCGGTTTGCCCGAGGCCAGCGTGCCGATCCAGGCAAAGATCTGGATCGCCGTCGGCACCGCGACCAGCGCGCTTGCGGCCGAAAAGAAGGCTAGCGCCAGATGGGGGATGCCCACCGTATACATGTGATGCACCCAAAGCCCGAAGCTCAGGAACGCCATGGCCACAATGCCGGCGATGATGGCGCGATGGCCCAGGATCGGGCGCTGCGCAAACACGGGAATGATGGTTGACAGCGCCCCGGCAGCGGGCAGGAAGATGATGTAGACTTCGGGATGGCCGAAGAGCCAGAACAGGTGCTGCCAGAGCAGCGGATCGCCCCCGCGGGTGGGATCAAAGAACGGCAGGTCGAAGGCGCGTTCGAGTTCGAGCAGGATCGAGCCCAGGATCAGCGGGGAAAAGCCGATGATCATCATCCCCGACGTCACCAGCATATACCAGCCAAAGAGCGGCATCCGCGCCAGCGACATGCCGGGCGCGCGCATCTTGAGGATGGAAACGAACATCTCGATGGCGGCTGTGACCGCCGAGATTTCGACAAAGGTGATGCCCAGCAGCCAGACATCGGCATTGATGCCGGGCGTGTAGGGGCGCGACGATAGGGGCGTATACATGAACCAGCCGCTATCGGGCGCCACACCCAGTAACATGGCGATGATCAGGATCGAGCCGCCAAAGAGGTAGCACCAGAAGCCATAGGCGGTAAGGCGCGGAAACGCCATGTCCCGCGCCCCCAGCATCTTGGGCAGCATGTAAAGCGCAAAGCCCTCGAACATGGGAATGGCGAACAGGAACATCATCACCGTGCCATGCATGGTGAAAATCTGATTGTAGATTTCCGGGCCCACAAAGGCGCTGTTGGGCGTCGCCAACTGAGCGCGGATCAGCATGGACAAGAGGCCGCCAATGGCGAAGAAGGTCAGCGCCACGACCATGAACCGCTTGCCCAGCACAGTGTGGTTGACGCTGGACAGGCGCCCCCAACCGGGTGGCGTGCCCCAGATGCGCTCGAGGGCCTTATGGAGGGCGATGGGCGAGAGCTGATGCCGATGGTTCTGCTGCTGATGATGGTTCATGGCGCACGCCCTTCCAGCAGGGCGGCAAATGCCTCTGGCTCATGCGCTTCCACCCGGAAGCGCATGCCGTCATGGCCCTCGCCACAATATTCGGCGCATTGTCCCCAATAGACACCGGGCTCATCGGCCTGGAGGCGGATGACATTGACCTTACCGGGAATGGCGTCGATTTTGCCCCCAAGCCGCGGCACCCAGAGCGAATGGATAACATCCAGGGAGGTCACGGCGATGTCGACCGGCTCTCCAGCGGGGATATGCAGGATCTCGCTGGGCGCAAGGGCGCTCTCGGGATGGGTGAAGTACCAGCTCCATTGCTGCGCCCGTCCCTCGACCCGCACCGGGGCCTCGCCCTTGGGCAGCAATTGCTCGCCGAGCACCAGCGCGGTTCCAGTCAGCACGATTAGGATGGGGATGGGCAGCACGAGCCCCCCGCCCACGATCCATTGCGCCGGCGTCACCCGCGTGATCCAGGCAGGGCGGCGATAAGCCAGCGCGAACAGTGCCATGACGAGCCCGAACAACACCGCCGCGCCGATCAGCATCACCCACCACAGGGTGGCAAGATTGGCAGCGCGCGGCCCGGCTGGATCGAGCGCCGACAAATCGCCGCTGCAACCCGCCAGCAATGCTGGCGTTGCCCCCAGTAACAGCCTCTTGAACAAGGGAACTCTGCGGTGAGCCAATCGAGCGAAGAAGAACAGGAAGCCCAGCGGGAAGAAACCCCGCCAGAAGCCCGCTCCGATCACCCCAATCCTTATATTCGCTCCATTGCCGACAAGGATATCGGCTCTGCGATTGCTGTGGCTGGCCATCCCATCCACGCCATGATGGTGCACTTTCCGATCGCGTTCATTATCGCAACCTTGGGCATCGATATCTTCTACTGGTGGGGCGCTGATCCGTTCTGGGTGCAGGTCGGCACCTGGTCGGCTTCCGCGGCCTTTGCCTTCGGCGTCCTTGCGGCGCTTGCCGGCACGGCCGAACTTCTGGCCGTGCCCGGCATTCGGGTGCGCGTCGCCAGCTGGAACCATGCGGTTGCCGCCATGGTGCTGGTCGCCATAGCCGGCGCCAATGCTGGCCTGCGCATTTTCTACCCCGAACAGATCCTGCCTAACGGCCTGATGCTTTCGGTGCTCGCGAGCATGGCCACCGCTTTTGCAAGCTGGCATGGCGGCAAGCTGGTGTTCGATCATGGGGTTGGCCTCATCATATCCACCCGGCAATAAAGGGGCCGACCATTTCGGAAAGGGCGCCGGGGGCGAAAAACGCCTGCAGGCCTTGTGGCCATTGCAGGCGTGGCTTGCCCAGCACAAGCGCCAGAATTGCGCAGACAACTGTGAGGGTCAGGGGCACGATCACCATGAAGCGCGCCGTGGGATAGTGGCCGTTGCGCTCGAAAATGCGCAGGATCACCAAACCCGAAAAGATGTGGATGCCTGTCAGCACTGCGACCCCGACCAGCTTGGCCGAAAACCAGTTCTGGTAGGTGCCCTGCATCAGGATCAGCGCAGTTCCCGAAGCAATGGCTACGAAAGCTCCGGGCGACACCAGCTTGACGTACAAAAAGCGCGTAAAGGCGTGCAACCGATGGAGCGCATCGTCTTCCAGCCCCCGCCGCTGCCGGTAAAGGAACGGCAGTGCCAGGAGCCCCGCCGACCAGAGCGCGATCCCCCCAACATGGATGAATTTGAGCCAGGCGACGACAAAACCCCAGGTCATTGCACCGCCGGGCGGCGTTCCGGCCGCAGCGCATCAACCAGTCGCCAGATCACAACGCCCAGCAGCGGCAGATTGGCAGGCACCCACATGATGAGCCCACCCAATTGCTGGTCTTCGATCGGCGAAAAGCCAAAGGCGAGGGTCGTGGCCAGATGCGGCAGGTAGAGCGGGCCGGAGGCAAACACCAGCAGCGCACCCAGAAAGCCCATCTGGATGGCGCCGGACAGCGCCATCAGCCCGGCGGCCATGGCATTGTCGGCCCGCAGCATGCCCAGCCATAGCCAGGTGAAAGCCAACAGCAAACTCACCTGCATGGCCCAATAAATCGCGGGATGGGTGAACGCCGCGGCATAGAAGTCAGGCCCATGCCAGAGCCAGAGCGCCACGGTGGACACCAGCAGCGCCGGGAAAAGCTTCACCCGCCGCCCCCACTCAGGCGGTAGCGCCAGCGCTAATAGGGGCGCCACGACCATGGTGAGGAGGATGTGGTGCCCCACCCGGGCCGAGAACAGTGCCACGGTCAGCGCGCATAAAGGCGACACGAAAAGCGTTGCCACCAGGGTCCAACTCGCGCCCGCTGCCAGTTGGCGCGGCCGGGACGCCGACCGCAAGCTGATCGCTGCAAGAGCGGCAACCAGCGTCAGCGCGGTCAACATGAAGGGATCAAGGTTCCAGCGCCCCCACAGGGTTGCCAGCGTGGGTGGCGGCCCGCAAAAGCTCATATCGAAGGAAAAGGACGACGCTGGAATCATTGATGTCCTTGGTTGAAAGGCGGTTCAACGCTTGCTGGATCCACGGAACACCCTCCCAGGAAGCTCCTGCCGAGGCATCGGCCTTGAAGACTTTAGCTGAGCATCCCATCGCGGCAGACGGGGTGGGCTGGTCATGGGGCGATGGTTCCCCTCCGATTTAACCATGCTAGCGGCCAACGCCTCGACCTCCGCACGGTTCCGTGATTGGGACGATCCGTCCCATCGCCGTTGGTTTATTCGGGTCACCCTGGGCCATCTGCTCGCGTCCATTCTCCACATCCTGGCTTCGGCGCGGCGATAAGGGTCGCCATGCCATTGTCCCGGGAGGATAGGACGGGCTAGACTAGCGGCAATCACCAAGTGCGAAGAAAAGCTGGTATGAGCGACAAGATCAAGGATGTACCCAATGGTGAGCTGGTGCCCGAGCAAAGCGAACTCCAGCTGGCAGATATAAGGATCGCTGACCTGGAGCGGCAGCTTGAAGCTGCCCAGCAGGAGATCGAGCGGCTCAAACAGGAAGTTGCTTCCTTGAGCTTGTCAGCAGGTCCTCGGTGACAGTCCCAACAGCAATGGTCAATACGAAGGGAGCCGCCGATATGCGTCTGAGTGCTCGGTTTGAGTAAGAAATATCGCGTCGTAGATTGCGCCCCGACAGAAGGCGCACCGGAAGAGTTTATCCAGGTCGCCGCGACGCCCGAGGAAGCAGCGCGGCTGGCGCTGGGGCTGGTGCTGCAACGCGGCGGGCAATTGCGGGACCTGCGGGCCAAGGTTTACCTTGAAGCCGCCGGAACGTTGTCGATGTACCGGCTCTACACCAAGAGCCTGCACCGGCAGGCCGTGGACTGACCTATGCCGGACCGAGTTGGACGCGCTGCCGCAGCAGCGTTTCCCCGCTTGCGGTAAACAGGCCCGATGCGGTGAGCTCTGGTATCACCAGATCCACAAAGCTCTGCAGATCGGCCGGCATCAACGGTGCCATCACGTTGAACCCGTCCGCGGCCCCTTGGTCGAACCATTCTTGCATGGTCGCCGCGATCTCGGCGCCCGTTCCGACCGCCAGCAGATGCCCTCGACCGCTGGCAAGACGCATCAGCAACTGCCGCAGGCTGAGCCCCTCCCGTTTGGCGATGCCAACCAAAACAGCCACGCGGCTTTGGCTCGACTGGCTGGGAGCCCCTGCCCCGACAAAAGGAGGCAGGGGGTCATCCAGCTGTGCCGCAGACAAGTCGGTGCCCAGGAACTCGGAGAGCTTGGCCAGCGCGTGCTCAGGCACCATGAACCCATTCAACTGCACCAAGCGCTCTTCCGCCTGCGCCCGCGTCGGGGCAGCAATAGGCACAATGCCAGGGTAAATCAGCAGGCTTTCCGGTGGCCGGCCGTGGCGGGAAGCCCTTCCCTTTATGTCGCGATAAAACAGTTGCGCCTCGGCAAGATCGGCCTGAACAGTGAACACCAGATCGGCATAGCGCGCCGCGAAATCACGCCCGGCCTCGGAGGCGCCGGCCTGCGCCAGCAAAGGGCGGCCCTGCGGCGAGCGGGGCACGTTCAGCGGCCCGCGGGTTCGCACGAACTGACCGTGATGATCTACTGTCCGAACCTTTGCGAGATCAAGATAGCGGCCCGCCTGCTTGTCCGCGATCCGTGCATCGGCCTGCCAGGAACTCCAAAGTGCCAGCACAGCCGCGGTGACATCTGCGGCCCGCGCATAGCGCTCGCCATGGTCAGGCATGGCGTCGAGCCCGAAATTGTG
Source organism: Devosia sp. Z11_6 (assembly GCF_058133665.1). Taxonomy (NCBI): domain Bacteria; kingdom Pseudomonadati; phylum Pseudomonadota; class Alphaproteobacteria; order Hyphomicrobiales; family Devosiaceae; genus Devosia; species Devosia sp. Z11_6. The sequence continues at coordinate 31,252 of NZ_JBYUNQ010000004.1, read as the reverse complement.
GGCCTCAAGCGCATTGGAGGAGGTGACGATGTTCCAGCCCGCCCGGCCACCGCTGAGGTGATCGAGGGAAGCAAAGCGGCGGGCGAGATGAAAGGGATGATCAAAGCTGGTCGAGGCCGTGCCGATTAGCCCGATCCGCTCGGTCACTGCCGCCAGCGCCGAAAGGATGATGAAGGGGTCCATCGCGTCCGAGAGGTGCCGGTCGGCGCTTTGCTGCAGCGCCAGCACATCACCCAGAAACAAAGCATCGAACCCACCCGCTTCAGCCCGACAAGCGATGTCGGTCCAATAGCCCAGATCGGTCGAGGCCAACGCATTGCTTTCAGGCATGCGCCAGCCTGCTTCGTGACTCCCCAGCCCAAAGATCACCGCGTTGAGCCCCATGCGCCGCCTTGCCGTCACGGCGCGGCTTCCACATAGGCGCTGGTGTAGTAGCCGGAGAAATCGGGCTTGGCGGCCAGAGGATTGCTTTCGCCATCCTTGAGGATGCCGGCTTCAAACAGGAACGTGCCCATCGCCTCCATCTTGGCGGGGTTGATGACGCCCACGGCCCCATTTTCGGCCTGCAGGTAGTGCCCATCGATCAGCGCCTGCAGCGATGCGCGCACAAAGTCCCGGTCCAGCAGCGCGTCGCTATTGGCTGCGACCAGAATATCGGTCGCCTCGTCCGGATGGGCGACGGCATAGGCGTAACCGCGCTGGCTCGCGCCAAGGAACGCCTTGGCCGTGTCCGGGTGCTCAGCCAGAAAGGCGCCAGTGGTGCCGATGAAGTTGGTGTGCTGGTCGGGCACGCCCCAATCGGCATAGCGAAAGGCACGTTGTGGGCGCCCGTCTCGCTCCGCCTTGACGCCTTCCCAGGTATAAACTTCGAGCGTGAAATCCACCGCGCCGTTAGCCAGCGCTTCATAGGCCGAAGTGCCCAAGGTGACCGTCTCGAATTCCCCCCGGCCGCCATCGGCGCGGATGATCGTGCCAATCAGGGCATTCTCCCAGTCACTGCCAAAGCCGGCATAGGTCTTGCCGTCGAGGTCCTTGGGGCTTTGAATATCCTGCCGGTCGCCGTTGAACACAAGGCGCCCCGTTTCGGTCTGCACCAGTGCATAAGTCGCGACCAGATCAACCCCGGCCGTGCGCTGGGTGAACAGACCGATGGAGCCAAGAATACCGAAATCTGCCACCCCATTGGCCACGAGCGTGCCAGCGGAAGTGTCGGAATAAGGCAGGATCTCAACTGCGACCCCCGCATCCTCATAAAAGCCCTTGGCCTGGGCAACAAAGAGGCCGACATGGTTGGTGTTGGGCGTCCAGTCCAGCGCCATGGTCACCGGCACCGGCTGAGCCATTGCGGGTGGGCTGGCGAGGGCGGCGGCAAGGCCAAGGATCAGCAGCAGGCGCGAAAGCGGCATGATTATTCCTCCGGTTCAAACAAGGTCTGCAGGATATCGGCTTCGATTTGGGCGATGACCGCCGACCCTGCTGGGGGTCGCGGATGCTCAAGCGGCACGTCGATGCGGCGCACGATCTGCGCTGGGCGCGGCGACAACAGGTAGATCCGGTCGGACAACAGCACCGCTTCGCGGACATCGTGGGTGATCAGCAACACGGTCCAGCGATGGCGCGTCCACATCCCAGCGAGCCAGCGCTGCATTCGCGTGCGGGTCAGGGCATCCAGGGCTCCGAAAGGCTCGTCGAGCAGCAGCATGGATTTATGCTGCACCACTGTGCGCAGCAGCGCTGCACGCTGCCGCATGCCGCCGGAAAGCTGCGCGGGGTAATGGTTTTCAAATCCGGCCAAACCAAACTCAGCGAACAGCGGCTGGACTGCCCCCCGCGCCGCCTTGCGCGTCATGCCCGCCACCTCAAGGCCCAGAGTGGCATTGTCGATGATCCGCCGCCACGGCATCAGCGCATCGCGTTGCGGCATGAAGGCAAAGGGGTGGCTCTTTGGGGCGAGTGGCGTGCCATCAAACAGCATTTCCCCACCATCAGTGGACACCGCTCCGGTCAGCAGCTGTAGGATGGTGGATTTACCAGCGCCGGAAGGGCCGAGGATCGAAACGAACTCTCCTGCTCCAACGCTCAAGTTGATGTCGGCCAGAACTTCGGAATCGCCAAAGCTCTTGCCCAAGTTGCGCAGTTCAAGCCTGGGCGTGGTCATGGGCGCCTCTGCGCCAAGCGGGTCCAGGGCATCGTCAGCCGCTGCACCAAGACGGTAGCGCCAAACAGGAGCAGGGTCAGCGTCGCGCTGACGACGACGGCGGCCAGCACCAGGTCGGGGCGAAAATTGTTCTTGGCATTGAGAATATAGATGCCCAAGCCGCGGACCGCCCCGGCATATTCGGCAAAGATCGCCCCGACTACGGCATAGGTGATGGAAATGCGCAGCCCGGCAAAGAAATAAGGCAAGGCCGAAGGCAGCCGCGACATCCTGAACCGGCGCCAGCGCGAGGCTCCCATGGACGCCAGCAGCGCCTCGATATCGCGATCGGTGGAGTCATAGCCCTGCACCAGCGCCACCAGCATGGGGAAAAAGGTCACCAGTGCCACGAGCACGATCTTGGGCGTCAGCCCGAAGCCGAACCAGAGCACGATGAGCGGCGCGATGGCGACCAGCGGCAGGGTCTGCGTGATAATGAACACCGGAAACAACGCCCGCCGTACCGGGCGAAAGAAGTCCACCACGACCGAAAACAGCAATGCGGCGCAGAGCGAGCAGCCGAAACCCAAAATGGTGGCCTGCAAGGTCGCTAATGTGTGCCCGGCCAGCGCGTCCCGGTTCTGGTAGCCCTGGACCACAATGCGGGATGGCGCCGGCAACGCCGTGGGCGAGATGCCCGAAAGCTGCACATAAGCTTCCCAGGCCAGGATCAGGGTCACCACCGAAAACACGGCGGGCCCTGCGTAACTGAGAAACCGGGCGACAAGGCGCCCGAAGGAGAACAACTGCGCCATGCCCAGGCCTTCCGCTCAGCGCGCGCTGGGGCTGTTAACCGACACGGTCAGGTCGATGGTGACATGTCCCTCGGGCGGTCCAAACCGGCAAAAGGCCTGCTCGATGGTGGCGAACAGCGCACCGGTGTCGCCATTGAGCTTGGTGGCGAAATGCTTGGACTTTTCGAAGGTGCCCGACTGTTTGAGGAAGTCGATGCAGCCATAGATTTCGTCTATGTGATGGCCCTGTCCCATCACATAGAGAGACAATTGGGCCACCCCGAAGACGCCGATGTGGGGCGCATCCTGCACTGCCGCAAGCGCACTGGCGCGCCGCTCCTCAAGAGGCGCAACCGGCCCCTCGAACAAATTGGACTGGCAGATGGCATCATCGGGCTCGCCCGGGCAGCCGCGCGAGATTGTCGCCGAAAGCACGCAATGGGTGCCGGCGCGCGCGGCGGCACTGAACAGATCGCGCATGGCGGGAAACAGCACTTCGGGCGGACCGACCAACAGGGTCGAGATGTCATCGGTCTCGATGCGCAAGCGTTCACGATAGGGATCGAGCGCACCCAGCGCGTTCATGATCACGCCGACAAAGTCGCCGGTCATTGGATAAAGGGAAATCTGTGCGCCTGAGAACATGGCCCGCCTCGCTCCGCTGGTATTACCCAGATCAGCTATAGGGTCCGAAGGCTTGCCGCCCTCATCTCAGCCCCGACCATACGGAGCACCCCTGTGGATAGGGCCAGCATAGGGCAGCATCGCCGGCAAATGCAAGCACATGTCTGTATTGGCGGAGTTGATCTTTTATCAGGCGCTTTGCGATGCTTGACGCAGTTCCTGGATTGCTTGTCCATCAGGCAAGCGCGCGCCACTTTGGAGCGTCTGCAGATAAGCTCGGGGGGCGAGGCCGTGATAGTCCTTGAACGCCCGCGTGAAAGCCGCCTCCGAGGCGTAGCCGGCTTCGCTCGCCAGTGACCCTACCGAAGTGGGGCCACTGGCGAGCTTTCTGGCGGCCAGAGTCAGCCTCCAACCTTTGAGATAGGTCAATGGCGGCTCTCCCGCCCGGTCATGGAATCGTCTGGCAAAGGCAGCGCGCGACAGCCCCGCCACCTTCGCCATGCCCTCGACAGTCCATTTGGCGGCGGGATCGGCATGGATCGCCCGGAACACCTTGGCAAGGTTGGGATCCTTCATTGCCGGCAGCCATCCGGCGGAATGCCCGGCGCGCTCGGCTGCACGGCGCAGCACGTAAACCAGCAGACTGTCGGCAAGACTTTCCACCAGGCTTTCGTTGCCCAAGCCCTGGTGCTCCAGTTCCTCGGCCAGCAGCAGTACGATCGGCAAAATGCCATGGTCCTTGCGGAGCTCCGCCGCGGGCAGGTGAATGCAGGGCGGTAGCGCCGATTGTCCCAGCCGCCGCGTGCCATCCACCTGGAAGCGCCCGCAAAAGATCACCGCGTCAGGAGACTGGCTGGTGACATCAAATCCTTGTTGCACGAACTGGCTGACGGGGGGCGCCTCGCCCTTAGGGCTGGCCACGAGATCGTGGGCCTTTCCATCACTCAGGACCACCAGATCACCCTCTTCCAGCCGGAGTGGCGCCTCGCCGGCCCGGCGAAGCCAAGCGGTCCCCTGCCAGACGAGGTGAAAGGCGATCATTGCCCCCGGATCGAGCCGGAAGCCCCAAGGCTCAACCACCCGGCTGCGGACGAGGGTCATCCGGCTGCGGGCGTACATGCGGATCCATTGATCAAGCACATTCATGCCGCTCTCCTGCACCTTTTCAAGACGATCTGCAAGAAAGGGGAGATCGGCTCACATGGCTTGTCCTCTCAGGGCGCGCCATCTTTCTCCTGGTTAGAAAGGAGAACGTGATGTTCAAGACCATACTTGTTGCGGCCGGAACCGGCACAGTTGGGCAGCACCTGGCCAATCGGCTGCTGATCGCCGGGCACAGCGTCAAAATTGGCACAAGGCGAGGAGGTGACGCCAACACAGTGCTGCTGGACTATAGTCAGGCCCGGACTTTTGAAGCGGCGCTTGCCGGCACCGATGCGGCTTACCTCGTCGTTCCGACCTCGGCCGAACCACATTTACTGCTTGGCCCCTTCGTTGAGGCCGCAGCGCGGCGCGGCATTAAGTTGGTGTTGCAATCAGCTCTGGGGGTGGATGCCAATGACGCCATTCCGCTGCGGCAACTGGAGCGGCAGATCGAAAGCTCAGGCGCGCCCTACGCGATCCTGCGCCCAAACTGGTTCCTCGACAATTTCCACGGGCGCTGGCACGCCGGCATCATGGAGCTTGGCCGGCTTGCGCTTCCCGCGGGCGATGCCACGACCAGCTTGATTGATGCGCGCGACATCGCCGAAGCTGCCGCTGTCGCTTTGACCCAGGCAGTTGCGGATGGGCGGGCTTTCAACCTGACTGGCCCCGACAGCCTGGGCTATGCCGAAGCCGCCGCGGCGCTTTCCGCGATCAGCGGCCGCACCGTCACCTACGATGGTGTCGACGAGGCGCAGTTCAAGCGCGAGTCGGGGCGCATGAAACTGGCGCCAGCTCTGGTCGAACAGATGCTGCCGATCTTTACTGCCACTCTCGCGGGTCATTTCAGCCAGGTCACTGACGATTTCAGCCAACTCACCGGGCGACCGGGCCGGCGGCTCGTCGATTATCTGGCTGACAATGCCTGGCGCTTCGCCGTCCCAGTTGCGCAGAACGAAGTCCAGAGAGCAGCGATCAGTCGGTGATTCGCCGCCTCACGGCGCCACGCCCGGGGAATGCAGCTATTATCCCGGGCGTTGATTCTGTTTGCAGGCTGGTAATGGACCCGTTGAATGTCGCCATGCTCTTGGTCCTTGCCGGCGCTGCCGCTTATGTGCAGACGCTGACGGGCTTTGCCTTTGGCCTGTTGATGATGGGCGGTATCGGCATTCTCGGGCTGCTGCCCCTGCCCGAAGCCGCGGTGATCGTGAGCATCCTCACGGTGGTCAATGCAACTCAGGTGTTGGCCCGAGGCTGGCGTAACGTGGCCTGGAGCGAGTTTCGCCTCGCCATTGGCCCCAGCCTCCTTTTGGTGGTGCTGGGTTATTTCATGCTCGAATGGCTTGCGGACGCCAATCTGGACGGACTACGCCTGCTGCTGGGCGCCGTCATCGTTGGTGCCAGCATCCAGTTGATCCTGCAGCCGCATCCGCTGCCCAACCGGTCTTCTTCGGGTTCGTTCGTCCTGGTGGGTGCATTGGGCGGCTTTCTGGGCGGGATGTTCTCCACGGCCGGACCGCCCTTGATCTATCACTTCTATCGCCAACCCCTGCCAGCGGCCGCCATCCGGGACACCTTGGTGCTGATCTTTGGCGTCAACGCCTTGTTCCGGCTGTCCTTGGTCGGCTTGACCGGCAGCTTCCCCTATGAGGCAAGTTGGTGGGCGCTGTTGGCGGCGCCCGTGGTTACCGCCACCACCTATGCCGCAAAACGCTGGCCGCCGCCATTTGCGGTCCTCACGCTGCGCCGCGTGGCGTTCTCGCTCCTGCTGCTATCAGGTGTTTCCCTGGCGGCGCCGGCCATTTGGCGACTGGGGTTTGCCGCGGCCGCCTGAACGTCGATCCTCGGCGTGCTAAGTTGGGCCTCGGTACACACATCGGTTTCAACCCCTCCCCCACTTCGATATGTAGATCACAAGCGGCTTGCTTCAAGCCTAGGGACCCGCCGTAAAACCCTTGCCGTATCCAAGCAAAGGGAGTGCATCGATGCGGGTACTTTTGTCGACCTATGGGTCGCGGGGTGACGTCGAACCCATTGTGGCGCTTGCAGTCGCGCTCGAGGCGGTCGGTGTGGAAGCGGTGCTGTCCGCTCCGGGCGACCAGGAGTTTGTGGAGCTTGCCGAACGTGCCGGCGTTGAGTTAGTCCCCGCCTTCATGCGCGTGCGAAAGTGGATTGCGCTCGCTCAACGATTTCCCAGCGATATCCCGGGTTACGGGATGAGGATGATCGCCGCCCAGTGCACCCGACGGAGGTAATGCGTTTGCGCGTGCCAACCGCTGGATGCTCCTAGAAATCCCGCGGCGCTCGGCTTAAGGCTAGTGGCGGACTGCCCGGGGGGAGGACGCGCTCCGTTGGGGGACAACAAGGTGTTGCCTCTCGCAAGCGCGTTGACGTGGCAGCGGGGTGGGCAGTTTCGGGCATGGCGTTCTACGCGTATTATTTTGCGCTTTACGCGCAGGTGGCGATCGGCATCACCTTCATGCCGCTTTGGCTGAAATCAGGCGACCTTTCGGTACAAGAGATCGGGGTCTGCCTCGCGCTTGCCTCGGCGCTGGCGGTCGTGGTCAATCCCGTGGTTGGCGGTGTGGCCGATCGCACCCGGAGCAACAAGGCGATCCTGTTCGGCCTCGTCGTGCTCGCCACGCTTGCTTCCGCCGCTTTGCTGGCCGCCGATGGCCCTCTCATCGTGGCCGGCGTTTACCTCATCCTCCGGTTCGTCAGCGCGCCACTCATTCCGCTCAGCGAGTCGATCCTCATCGCCAACCTTGCCACATACCGGCTGGAATTTGGCCGGGTGCGAGCCTGGGGCTCGGCGTCGGTCGTGGTCACGACCCTGCTTTGCGGCTATCTGGTCGACTGGTCGGGCCCCACCGTCATTGTCCTCGTGCTCATCCTGGTTCTTGCACTGCAGGCCGGGCTTTCAAGCGCCCTTCCCGGCCGCGGGGATGGTGCAGCGATCGGCCCGATCTCGACTGCGGCGATTGCCAAGGCCTTGCGCAACCGCAGCTTCCTGCTGCTTATCGGCAGTGCCGCCATTTCCCAGGCCTGCCACGGCCTGTTTTATGCCTACAGCACGTTTCGCTGGCTGGGCGCTGGGTATTCGACCTTCGAAATCGGCATCTTCTGGACCATCGGCGTCGCCGCCGAAATAATTGCCTTCGCGTTTGCCAGCCGCATCACGACGCGGCTGACGCCCGGCATGATCATCAGCATCGGGTGTCTTGCCGGCGTGTTGCGCTGGGGTACCTTCGGCTACTCGACCGACATCTTGCCCACCCTGTTGATGCAGTTACTGCAAGGCGCGACACTAGGCCTTACCCAAGTTGGCGTCGCCGCCTATATGCGCCGACATGTTGCCCCGCACTTTCTTGCCAGCGCTACCGGCTCCTATGCGGCAGCAGGGGGGCTCCTCGGCAGCGTCTTTATCCTTGTGGGCGGGCAGCTCTACGCCTCCGGCAGCGGCAGCGTTTTCCTGTTTGCCAGCGCTCTTTGCGCCTTCGGGCTGATGGCTGCCCTGTGCATGATCCGGCTGGAAAAACGAAGTGCAGTCGCGCCGGCTTAGCCTGGCAAGGCCGGGGGATACGCCTTGGGTACGCTTGCTTGCGTTCTACCCCAGCTGAACGGAAATTAAGAACAACAAGAGCGACTGATGGGCAGCATGAAGGTCGAGATCAGGCCTATCGTAATGAGTGATTTCGACGGCTTCTACGCTGCTCTCGACAGCGTAGCCCGGGAGCGTCGCTTTTTGTCCTCGCATCAGGCACCGCCGATCGAGAGCACAGCGAGCTTTGTTGCCGGCAACATCAAAAACGGCAATCCACAGTTCGTCGCCTTGGCGGGTGCTCAAATCATTGGCTGGTGTGACATTTGCCGGCAGAGCAAACCCGTATTTGAGCATTCCGGCGTGCTGGGGATGGGCCTCGTAACGCAGTTCCGCGGCCAGGGCATTGGGTCCCGGCTGCTCGCTGCCACGCTCGAAACCGCGCGATCAAGGCGCTTTCGCCGGGTGGAACTCGAGGTTTTCGCCAACAACAGCGGGGCCATCGCCCTTTATCGAAAGCACGGCTTTGCCCTGGAGGGCACCCGGCGGTTGGGGGCCATGATCGACAACCAGGAGATCGACACCCACATCATGGCCGTGATCCACCCCGCTGCAGCGTCGTGAATCGTCGGACTAGGGCGCTAAGTGTTCGACGAGACGCGAAATGGTGCTCCGCCAGAGCGCGCTCATCGTGGGATTGGACTGCCGATAATACCATACGAGGCCCATGGCCTGCTGGAACGCCCAAGCGGCGCCACGCTGCCACTCCAGCTCGCTGGCCTCGATGGCGTCGCGAAACACCGCCCGGCTTTCCCGGTCCATGCGCCGACCAGACGCCCATCAATTGGCTGCAGAGCTTTGTTATCTGCCGGCCAGCAATTGGGAAACCGTAACAAATTTGAAACCACGGGCCTTGAGGCCATCGATGATAGCAGGCAATGCCAGTCTACTTGCTGCTCGGCTCTCATACATGACGTGCATGATAATGATGGAGCCGTTTGTCGCCTTGGCAATCGCATGGTCGGCTAGGCTACGGGAGCTGGCCGCATCAACCGCATCAGCTTCAGGTTCTACGTCCCACATAATCGTGGTGCGACCGTGTTGGGCGAGGTACCAAGGCAGGGCGACGAGTTTCTTGCCATAGGGCGGGCGGAAGTGCAGCGGGCCCGCATAGCCGGTCTTTCGGATGGCGACATCGGTGCTTTCGATTTCCTCGGCAATACTTGCGGGCGACATGAAGACCATGCGCCTGTGCGACCAGGAATGATTGCCGATCTCGTGACCGGCCGCGGCGATGGCTTGAACCTGCTGCGGATGCTCAGCGCTTTCCCGGCCAGTGAGAAAGAAGGTCGCCTTGACGTCGCGTTCGTTGAGAATGTCGAGCACCGTTTGGGTATAGGCCGGCGTGGGGCCGTCATCCAAAGTGAGCGCCACGACGGGCGCATCAGTCTCGACGCGCGCGACGATATCGCCAAAAAGCTGGAAACCTCTCGCATTGCTCAACTCCAGCACGCCCAGGAAGCCCGCGACCAACACCGCCATGGTAGCAAGAAGGATTATCCAGCGGCGCATGAGTGTTCTTTCCGCTTGAGTTCTCCAGCAATGGCCTCGGGAAATACCGCCGATAGCTGCTGGTGACATCATCATACTCGGGCACGAAGGGCACTTCCACAACGCCGCCTTTGAGCGCGGACCAGGTTTCCCTGAGCTTCTCCGTCAGGCGATAGCGCCTTCGAATTCTTCTGCCGCCATGCCGGATGACGCAGCAGCGACCTCGCGCGCATAACGCACCGGCGATACGCCGACTTCGCGCATAAAGGCCACGCTGAAGGCGCTGGCCGAGCGATATCCAACCTGGCGGGCAATCTCGCTTACGCTCGCTTCCCGCTTGCGCAGCAGGTCCTTGGCCAGAGCCAGTCGCCAGGACTTGAGATATTCCATCGGTGCCATGCCCACAGCGCCTTGAAACCGATCATGGAAACCTGACCGGGACAAAGCGGCTTCTCGCGCCAGCTCGGCCACGGTCCAGCCGCGCTCCGGTCTTGCATGCATGCCCCTGAGCGCCACCGCGAGCCGCTCGTCCGCCAAGCCGCGCAGCAATCCCGGTGAATCTCCCAGATCGGCAGTGGAGCGGAGCGCTTCGATCAGCAGCACTTCGAGCAGATGCTGCAACACCACTTCTCGTCCCGGCTTGGTGCCCACAGCCTCATCGCCGAGCAACTGCATCAGCATCGCCAGCCGATATTCGCTGCGCACCACAACCACTTCGGGCAGCAGCGAGGACAACAAGCTCGCATCGTCCGACTGGAATATGCAGTAGCCCACCAGTGCCCGCATATCGGTCGGGCCATCAATGCTGCCGAGGCGGTAGCCACCGCCGGGCAGGATAACGGGATCGATCACCAGATTGGTGTCGCTGCTTGGCGCTTCGCTCCACATGCTGAAGTCGTGCGCAAAGGGGATCAGGATGAAGTCCCCCGCATTGACGAGGATCTCCCCGCTTTGGTGATCCCGGTAGCGCAGGCTCCCCTTGAGGATCGCGACATAATAGGGATTGGGCGATTGGGTCCGCCTCACCCGCCATGGTCCTGATCCGGTGACGCATTTGGAAAAAGGTGCGCCCGGTTGCAGCAAGCCAACGATCTGCGCGAGGGGATCAGCCATTCTGGACTCAATCGAAATAATCTTGGACGTTTGAAGATAGAACGTCCACCAGCCGATGACCACCTCCTGTTCGGCCAATCAAGAACAGGATCAAGCCATGACCGAAAATACCCGCATCGCACTCGTTACCGGCGCCAATCAGGGCATCGGCCTCCAGATCGCAACCGATCTCGCCGCCAATGGCGTGACGGTGCTGCTCGCCTCGCGCAATCTCGAACGGGGCAAGGCAGCCGCGCAAACTATTGCCGGCGATGTGCATCCTATCCAGCTCGACGTCACCGACGAGGCTTCGATCCGCGCCGCCGCGGCGCAAGTCGAACAGCAGTTCGGGCGCCTCGATGTTCTCGTCAACAATGCCGCGATTTCCCGGGCCAACGGCCAGGAAACCGAGACCATGCAGGACTATATCAAGCGCTCACGGGCAACGCTGATTTCGGTCGATGAAGTGCGCTCCATCTGGGAAACCAATGTTTTCGGCGTGCTCGCCGTCACCCAGGCATTTGTGCCCCTGCTGCGCAAATCGAAAGATGCCAGCATCGTCAATGTGTCGAGCAGCCTTGGCTCACTCACCATCAACTCCAAACCCGGTCCCTATAGGGCAACGTTCAACCCCGGCTATGGCGCGTCCAAGACCGCGCTCAATGCCATTACGCTAGCCTTTGCCATCGATCTTGAAGCGGAAGGGATCAAGGTCAATGCGGTGACCCCCGGCTATACCAGCACTGCGCTTAACAACTACGAAGGCAACGAAACCGTCGAGCAGGGTGCGGCCGAAGCCGTGCGCGTCGCTCTCCTCGGCAGCGAGGGCCCAACCGGCACCTTCACCGGATCGGTCAACGAGACCTATCCCTGGTAATTCGAACCGAGATACGCCGAGGGGAGCCATGGCTCCCCTCGTGCTGTTCAGTGTGCCGAAGCGTTCCAGGGCGCAACCTCATTGCCGCCAAAGAACGCGCCGCGCGGCAACTGGAAGATGAAGTACGGGCTTGGGAGCGGCAGGGCGGTAGCCGCTTCAAGGCGCTGCAACTGATCAGCGGACAGCCTCACCTCAAGCGAGGCGATGTTCTGCACCAGCTGATCGGGGCGGCTGGCGCCGATCAGCACGGAGGAAACGCCCGGCCGTGCCGCCACCCAGGCCAGGCTGACCTGGGCCATGGACTTGCCCGCTTCCTGAGCAATTTCGCGCACAGCGTCCACCACCCCGAAGTTCCGCTCCGTGAACAGCATGCCGCCGAAAGGATTGTCACCGTTAAGCCGACCATCGCTCCCCTGCTCGCCGCCATCGCCGGCGCTGTCGGGCATAGCGGGCGCCTGCTCGGCACGCGAAAGCATGTCGCGACCATATTTGCCGGTTAGCAACCCGCCGCCGAGAGGGCTCCAGGGTACGAGGCCCAACCCGAATTCCGCTCCGGCTGGGGCAAGTTCAAGTTCGACGCCACGATCGATCAGCGAATAGGAATATTGCAGCCCAATCGGCTTGGGCAGCCCATGCGCGGCAGCCAGGGTGGCGATTTTGGCGACATACCAGCCTGGCGTATTGGAGAAGCCATAGTGCAGGATTTTGCCCGCGCGAACGGCGTCGCTCAAGGTGCCCAGAACCTCTTCTGCCGGCGTGGTGCGGTCCCAGACATGCATCCAGTACATGTCGATAACATCTGTTTGCAGGCGCTTGAGCGATCCCTCGATGCCGGCCCGGATGTTCTTCTTGCCATTGCCACCGGCAAGCGCAGTGCCCTGCTGGCGCGAAAAGCCGAACTTGGTGGCGACAACAAGTTTGTCGCGTAAGCCGCTCTGGGCAATGAAACGGCCGAGCATTTCTTCGCTCTGCCCGCCTGAATAGATGTCAGCTGTGTCAACGAAGTTGCCGCCCGCGGCGACATAGGTGTCAAAGATGGCGCGGGAGCTTGTTTCGTCGGTGCCCCAGCGTCCGGTGCCGAAGGTCATGGTACCGAGCGCGAGTGGGCTGACGACAAGGCCGGATGCACCAAGGGTGCGGTATTGAGTGAGACTCATGAGGCTTATCCTTCAAGGCTTGAGGCTGCACCTGACAAGTAGAGCCAAGAGTGGCACCCGATTAGCCCTTGCCCATGGCATGAGCTTGTGAGCACCCTGCAACAATGGAACGAACGCCGCTCAACGATCTTGCCATGTTTGCTGCCATTGCCCGCGAGGGCAGCTTCACCCGTGCTGCATCTGTGCTGGGCCTCTCGACCTCGGCTTTGAGCCACGCCATGCGCGGGCTTGAAACGCGGCTTGGCGTCCGGCTCCTGTCACGCACCACCCGCAGCGTGTCGCCCACTCCCGCCGGCGAGCAGCTCTTGGCGTCCCTTGGCCCTGCCCTTTCGGCCATCGAGAATGGCTTGGCCGGGCTCAGCGAATGGCGCGATCATCCATCGGGGCTGGTGCGGATCACCACTTTCGCCTGGGTGGCGCAGACAGTGCTTGAGCCCAAGCTCCCCGCTTTCCTGCTGGCCAATCCCGATATACGGGTCGAGGTCAATATCGAGAACTCGCTGGTCGATATCGTTGCGGGCGGGTTCGATGCCGGCATTCGCTTTGGCGAAACGGTTGAAAAGGACATGGTCGCGGTGCGGGTGGGGCCGGACTTGCGCACCATTGTTGTGGCTACGCCAGACTATTTCAACCGCAATCCACCGCCTGTTTCCCCTTATGATCTCGAGCGTCACGCCTGCATCAATTACCGCCTGAGCACGTCTGGCGGGCTGCTGCCATGGGAGTTTCGGCATGAGGGTAAAGACATCAAGATCAAGCCCTCCGGGCCCCTGATCGTCAATGAAGGCGCCCTGGTGGCGGCAGCTGTCCGGGCCGGCGCGGGGTTAGGCTACATGATGGAGCAGGATGTTGCCGAAGACCTGGCTTCCGGCCGTCTGGTGCAGGTGCTGGACGAGTGGTGCCCGACCTTTCCGGGCTGCTACCTTTATCACTCCAGCCGGCGGCAAAGCCCTCCGGCCTTGCGGGCGCTGATCGAAGCACTACGCGTGCGCTGAGAGCCGGCAAGCCGATGGGGTGAGGAGCGACGGCCCCGGAAGGGCCGTCGCAGGCATGAGCGATGTTAGTCCTTGGTCACGAGGCGGTAGTAGACGAAGTCCGAGTTCGAGCCGTTCACATAGCCCTCGACATTGTTGGCCATGGCGATCTGCAGCGCGGCCTGGAACATGATGACGATGGGGCTTTCGGCCTGCACCTGCTTTTGCAGCTCGGTGTACATCTCGTTGCGCTTGGCCTGGTCGGGTTCGGCCAGCGCCGCATTGACCGCGTCATTCATCTCGGCCGGCACTTCCCAGGCATTCCGCCAGGTGGTCGTGGCGGTGTAGTTGTCGTCCGCATTGTTGGAGTTGTACGCAAACGCCTTGGCATTGGAGTGCGGATCCATGAAGTCCGGGCCCCAATACAGCAGCATCGCCTGGTGCGTGCGCTCGCGATACTTGGTGATCACCTGCGCGCCGGTGCCCGGCAGGATCTCGAAATTGATCCCGGCTTCCGAGAACCCGGCCTGCAGCGACTGGGCGATATCGGTGAACGGGGCCGAATTGATCACGTCGAGCGTCACATTGATCGGCGTTTCGATCCCGGCTTCCTCAAGGATCGCCTTGGCCTTTTCCACGTCATAGGTGAAGGGCGTCTCGTCATAGGAGCCCGGAAAACCCTTGGGCCAGAAGGCCTGGTGCTTTTCCATTTGCCCCTTGAGGAAGCTCTGCGTCATCCCGTCATAGTCCACGAGGTACCGCGCCGCTTCCCAGATCGCCGGGTCGGTCAACTCATCGGTCTTCTGGTTGAACGACAGGAAATGCACCGCCGCCTGCGGATAGGCTTCGACCTTGACGTTTTCGCCCAGGCCCCCGATCTGGTCGGGCGTCAAGTTCTTGGCGATATCGACATCGCCCGAGGTCAAGAGCAGCTGCTGGGTTGCGGCTTCCGCGACATGCCGGATCAGCACCTGGCTCATCGCCGGCGCGCCGTTCCAGTAGTTTTCGTTGGCCGTGAGGCGCACCAGCTCCGCCGGGCGATAGTCGGTCAGAACGAACGGGCCCGAGCCGGCCGAATGGGTGTTGAGCCAGGCATTGCCCCAGTCCCCATCCACTTCGTTTTCCATCACCAGCACTTCATCAACGATCGCACCCGGCCGCGCTGCCAGCACGTTGAGCACGAAGGCCGAGGCGAAATCGCCCGTCCACTTGACGGTGACCGTGTTGCCCTCGACCGTGACCATCTCGTCGATGTTTTCCGGCGTCCAGCCCAGCTGGGTCAGGATAAAGGCGGGGGTGAGGTCGAGCGTCACGACGCGCTTGAACGAGAACTTGACGTCCTCGGGCCGCACCGGATTGCCCGAGGCGAAAGTCGCGCCCTCGCGCATGGTGAAGGTCAGCGATTTCGCCGCTTCATCGGCCACCCATTCGCTCGCCAGCCCCGGCGCGAGCACCGTCGTGTCGGCCGCATCATACTGCACGAGCTTGTCGTAGAGATTGGCGTTGATCTCGCCGGCCGAGAATTCATAGGCCTGTGCGGGGTCGAGCGCGACGATATCGTCGATATTCTGGGCGATCACCAACGCATTGGCCGGGGTGGCCGCAGTGGCGGCGCCGGCCGCGAGCGGCAGGGCCAGCGCGGATGCCAAAAGGGCAGCGCGGAAGAGCTTCATGGGCGTTTCTCCTTGGGGATGGGTTTTTTGCGGACCGGCTTGTTGGCGCCGGCTTTGGCTTTGGTGATGGCCGGCCGCGGCCGGGCCGTGGACCGGAACAGCGCCAGCGTCCCCGTCCATAAGAGGCGCGCTGGTAGCGCAGTATGATTGCTCCAGGAATGGGGGCGATTGCCGCGGAAATGCAGGCTATCGCCCGCTTCCATCACCATTTCCTCGCCATCGAGCCGCTGGGTGATGGAGCCTTCGAGCACATAAAGGATCTCTTCGCCCTCATGCGCCACCGTTTCGGAGCGATAACCGGGCGGCACGATCATCAAAAAGCTCGACAGCTGATTGCCCGCAAAATCGGCGCCCAGCCGCTCGTAAAGTATCGAGGAGCCATCGAGCGAGAACCGGTTGCGCTCGCCCGCGCGCGTCAGCGCATTCTGCGCCGCGGGCGCTGCGACGAAATACTCCATGGAAACCCCGAGCGCCCGGGCGATCTGCGCGAGGGTCCCGAGCGATGGCGTGGCATGGTCACGCTCGACCTGGCTGAGATAACCCACTGAAAGCTGGGCCGCTTCCCCGAGCGCCACCAGGGTCAGCTGCTGTTGCCGGCGCCGCGCACGGATCAGCGCACCCACTTTGGGGTGCCCCGTTTCCCGTGTTGCCAGCGCCTCGGCCAAACCCGTCTCCACCAAAATTTTTTTGATATAAGCAAACAATTCTATATGGTGGAAGCGAAATATGCAGCTTCTGCAACACGGCGGTGAATGGCTTCATCGGCGCTATTGGTTTGTTCTGAAACAGGAAATCTGCGTGGCGCTCGATCAGCAATTGGCCTCTCCCGCCCTCGCTCCAGGCATGCGCAACAAGCGCCTCGGCCGCAACCTGCTGACCATTGGCGGCTTCCTGCTGGCGTTTTTCCTCACCTTTCTGGGGCTTCTGGCCATCACCTTCTTTATCGGCCGGGTGATCCCGATCGATCCGGTGCTTTCCGTGGTGGGCGATCGCGCAACCCAGGCCCAATATGACGCCGCTCGCGCCGCCATGGGGCTCGATCAGCCCCTTTGGCAGCAATTCATCGCCTATGTCGGCAATGTGCTGCAGGGGGATCTCGGGCGCTCCATTTCCACCGGCCGGCCCGTGGCCGAAGATCTCAGCCGCTTTTTCCCGGCCACCTTTGAAATGGCGACCCTCGGCATCCTGATCGGGGTCGCGCTGGGCGGGCCACTCGGGGTGATCGCCGCCGCCCGCCAGGGCAGCTGGCTCGACCAGGCCATCCGCGTTGTGGGCCTGCTCGGCTATTCCGTCCCCGCTTTCTGGCTCGGGCTGGTGGGCCTCGCCCTGTTTTACGCCCGGCTGCGCTGGGTCGGCGGCCCCGGCCGGCTCGACATCTTCTATGATGGCCTTGTCCAGCCCGTCACCGGCATGATCCTGATCGATAGCCTCTTGCGCGGCGAAACCGAGATCTTCTGGAACGCGGTCAGCCACATCATCCTGCCCGCCTCGGTGCTCGGCTTTTTCAGCCTCGCCTATATCGCGCGCATGACGCGCTCCTTCATGCTCGATCAGCTGAGCCAGGAATTCGTCACCACCGCCCGCGTCAAGGGCGTGCCCGAACGCGTCGTCGTCTGGCGCCACGCCTTCAAGCCCATCCGCGTGCCGCTCATCACCGTTATCGGCCTCTCCTATGCCGGCCTCCTCGAAGGCTCGGTGATGATCGAGACCGTGTTCTCCTGGCCCGGCCTTGGAAACTATCTCACCACCGCCCTCCTCAACGCCGACATGAACGCCGTCCTCGGCGCCACCCTCGTGATCGGGGCGGTCTTCATCGTCATCAACAAGGTCTCCGACGTCCTTTACCGCGTCCTCGACCCGAGGGCCCGCTGATGACCGACTTGGCAACACGACCCATGTTCCTTCGCCTCTTCTCCAACCGCTTTTCTCAAGGGGAAGCGCCTTTGGACCTGTGGGCTTTCGCAATAATCTCCAACACCACCGCTGCAGCCCCCTCCCCCTTGAGGGGAGGGCTGGGGTGGGGGTTCGGGCCTTTGGAGATCGCACAATGACCACCCGCGCCTGGCTCCTTGCCGATAGCCCCACCTCACGCCTGCAGGCCAATGCCGGCCGCGCCTATCGCGTGCTGACCGCGCTGCTGCGCAATCCGCTTTCCGCCCTTGGCGGCATCATCATCCTCGTGCTGATCCTCACCGCCATTTTCGCCCCCTGGATCGCCCCTTATTCCCCCACCGGGCAGAACCTGTCGGCTCGCCTGCTCCCCCCATCCTCCCAATACTGGATGGGCACCGATGAGCTGGGGCGCGACATCTTTTCGCGCGTGATCTGGGGCTCCCAGATCACCCTCACCATTGTCGGGCTCGTCGCGCTGATCTCGGCGCCACTGGGCCTGCTGGTCGGCGCCATCGCGGGCTATTTCGGCGGCTGGGTCGACCGCATCCTCATGGGCTTTACCGACATCTTCCTGTCGCTGCCCAAGCTGATCCTGGCGCTGGCTTTCGTCGCTGCGCTTGGCCCCGGCATCAACAATGCCATCATCGCCATCGCCATCACCTCCTGGCCGGCCTATGCCCGTATCGCCCGCGCCGAAACCCTGACCGTCCGGAACGCCGAATACATCTCCGCCGTGCAGCTGGCCGGCGGCGGGCCGATCCGCATCATCGTCCAGCACATCCTGCCGCTCTGCACCTCTTCCATGATCATCCGCGTCACCCTCGACATGGCCGGTGTCATCCTCACTGCAGCGGGCCTTGGCTTTATTGGCCTCGGCGCCCAGCCGCCTTTGCCGGAATGGGGCGCCATGATCTCGCGCGGGCGCACCTTCATTCTCGATCAATGGTGGGTCGCCACCATGCCCGGCTTTGCCATCATCATCGTCTCCCTCGGCTTCTGCTTCCTCGGCGATGGCCTCCGCGACGTCCTCGACCCCAAAAGCGAGGGCAAGAGTTGATGCCTATGCTTGCAACATGCACCGACGCCTCGGCTCTATTGCCTCCCTCCCCCTTGAGGGGCTTGCGAGCGGCCCAACGGGACAAATCGCTCCGGTGGAGCGATTTGAGCGAACAAGGCCATGAGGCTATGCCGAATGGCTTGACCGAGGGTGGGGGTCCCTCAGCGACCCACCGCACCACCCCCACTCCAGCTCCGCTAGGGCTCTGGCCAAGCTCCCCTCCCCACCCCACAACGGGGAGGTTGGCTGCGACTTCGCTGGCACATTCTCTCCTCCGCACGATACCTACCTCCCCCCTTGTGGGGGAGGCCAGGCGGGGGGTGTCCCTCCACGGGCTCCGCAGTTTGGGAGGCACACAATGACCACTCCCCTGCTCGAAGTGGAAAACCTGCGCGTTTCCTTCCCTACCAATTCGGGTCGCGTCGAGGTCGTCAAAGGCCTCAGCTTCACCCTCGGGCGCGAGCGCCTCGGCATTGTGGGGGAAAGCGGCTCGGGCAAGTCCATGACCGGCCGCTCGATCCTCAAACTCATCCGCAAACCGGGCGAAGTCACCGCCGACAAGCTGCATTTTGCCGGCATCGACATCACAGCCCAAAGCGAGCGGCAGATGCGCGACATCCGCGGCGCCCGCATCTCCATGGTGATGCAGGATCCCAAATTCTCGCTCAACCCGGTGATGACCATTGGCGACCAGATCGCCGAGGCCCTCGTCACCCACCAGAAACTGACGCGCAGCGCCGTCCAGGCCCGCATTATCGAGATGCTGCACGCCGTGCGCATCAACGAGCCCGAACGGGTGGTCAAACTCTATCCCCATGAAGTGTCGGGCGGCATGGGCCAGCGCATCATGATCGCCATGATGCTGATCCCCGAACCCGAACTGCTGATCGCCGACGAGCCGACCTCCGCGCTCGACGTGTCGGTGCAGGCGCAAGTGCTGGACATTATCGACACCCTCGTGCGCGACAAGGGCATGGGCCTGATCCTGATCAGCCATGACCTCGCGCTCGTCAGCCGCTATTGCGACCGCATCCTCGTCATGAATGCCGGGCGGGTGGTCGAAGAATGCGCCGCGGGGCAACTCGAAAACGCCACCCACCCCTATACGCGTGGCCTGCTTGCAGCCATGCCGACTATCGATGAGAACCGCGACGAACTCCCGGTGCTCGACCGCACGCAATGGGCCGGCACATGAACGCCATCGACCTGCAGAACCTCGACATCTCCTATGGCGACACCAAGGTCGTCCATGCCGTCAATCTCGCCATTGCGGAAGGCGAGAGCTTTGCCCTCGTGGGGGAATCCGGCTCGGGCAAGTCAACGATCCTGCGCGCCATTGCCGGGCTTGCCCCCGACTGGACCGGCGCCATCTCCGTCATTGGCAAGCCGCGCAGCCATGGCGTCGATCGCGCCGTCTCGAGCCAGGTGCAGATGGTGTTCCAGGACCCCTATGGCTCGCTCCATCCGCGCAAGACCATCGACGCCGCGCTCAGCGAACCCCTCGCCATCCACGGCCTCGGCAATCGCGGCGAGCGGGTGGAAGCGGTGTTGCGCGATGTCGGGCTCGACCAGCGCTTCCGCTTCCGCTTTCCCCACCAGCTTTCGGGCGGCCAGCGCCAGCGCGTCGCCATTGCCCGCGCCCTGATGCTCAAGCCCAAGGTCATGCTGCTCGATGAGCCGACCTCGGCGCTCGACGTGTCGGTGCAGGCTGAAATCCTCAATCTTTTGAAGCGCCTGCGCCGCGAACAGGGACTGACCTATCTCCTCGTCACCCACAACCTGCCCGTGGTGAGTTTCCTCTGCGATCGCCTTGCCGTCATGCAACGTGGCCGCATCGTGGAAATCGCTGACGTCGCCAATCTCAAGGCCCGCCACCTCAGCGAGCCCTGTTCGCGCGAACTTTTGGCGGCAACCGAAGGCTAGCCGCCGCGCCTCGTCCAAGACCCCAAGGACCCAACCATGACTGACCACACCCAGGCCCTGCTCGCCTTTGACGCCGCCATTGCCAAGGCGACCACCGCCGAAGCGGCCTTCACCGCCCTGCAGGACCTCGCCCGCGCCACCGTGGGCGCCAAGCTCTTCACCATCATGCTGGTGGATATGGAAGCCGAGCTGTCGCGCCGCGCCTATACCAGCGATCCCGTCAGCTACCCGACCTCGGCCACCAAGCCGCTCAACTACGGCCCCTGGTTCGACATCGTTCATGGCAAGCGCGAATATTTCGTCGCCAACACCATCGAGGACATCGCCAAGGTCCTGTTCGACCATGAGCTGATCAACCAGCTGGGCTGCCAGTCCGTCGTCAACGTCCCCATCATCATCAAGGACGAACTGGTCGGCTGCATGAACCTGCTGGACGTCGCGGGCCACTACACTCCCGAGCGCCTCCAGACCATCCGCGAAGTGCTTTCGATCCCCGCCAAGCTGGCCGTGCTCGCGGCGCGCAGCTAAGACCCTCTGCTCGACCACGCTGCCCCTCCTCCTCAAGGGAGGACAGCGTGGTCGGACCGAACGAAGCCGGCATCGCCCCTCCGACTCAACGTCCTGGGGCTTGAGGTAAGCCCGGCCAATGCTGGACTGGGTGCCCTATCAAAGGTCCCCTGGCAGTTACTTCCAAACGCAACAGGCTTGTTGCAGCACCACCTCCCATTCCCCTAAGCGCCGCCCTTTGCCGCCGCACATCATTCGGTTTGCTTAGGGATTCACCGTCAACTGGTTGGGACGTCCTCAGCCGGAGCCCACAGGCATTAAAGTCGTTGACTTGTTTTCGGTTGACGGTTTACCGTTAACAAGCCTGAGGGGGAGATCGGGATAGTGGCCAACGCGCCAGCCTTCGTTATCAATCGTGATGCGCTTGGATCGCAGGTTGCCTCCGCGCTCCGCGAAGCCATTGCGGCTGGGCAATATGCCCGTGGCGAGCGGTTGATCGAGGCCGAGCTCGCCGAAGCTTACGGCGTTAGCCGGGGTCCCATTCGCGATGCCTTTCGCATTCTTCAACTCGAAGGCTTGGTTGAAAGCCAACAGCGCGGTGTGACCGTGATCGGCATCGATCAGGATGCAATCAGCGAACTCTATTCCCTTCGAGGAGCCCTCGAAGGGCTTGCCGTGCGCCTGGCTGTTCGTCGTGGCCCGCAGGAGGGATTTAGCGAATTGCGCAGATATGTGGACGGCATGCAGGCCGCTGCGGACGTCAATGATGCGGCGGCCTTCGCGCAAGCCGATATTGCCTTTCACAACGCCATCTGCCTGTTATCGGGACACAAGCGCCTGACGGATGTCTGGCAGCAATACGAGGCAATCATGATGACGCTTCTGCGCCTCACGATATCCCTCGACCAAAATCTTCACGCCAGCACGGACAAGCACCGCAAGCTGCTCAATCTTATTGAAGCCGGTGATCCAGATCCGGCGGAAGCCGAACTCGCCATCCATCTCGACGGCTCACGCGAGCGGATGGTCAAGGTATGGGAGCGCGCCCTGCAAAGGCATCGGGGCACCCAAGCGTAAGCGAGAACCCGTCAGGGCAACAAATCCAAAAATTCTATCTAGGGAGAGAACCATGAATACCCGTCGTTTGATCATCAAGGCCCTTGCCGCCACCGCGCTGATGGGCGTCGCCTTTTCGGCTCCGGCCTGGGCGCAGGACAGCTTTCCGTCCAAAGACATCACGTTTGTCGTTCAGGCTGCCGCCGGCGGCGCCTCTGACCGGACCTCGCGCGCCATCGCCGCAGAGCTTGAGAAGGACCTTGGCGTTAGCGTCATCGTCGAGAACCGCCCCGGCGCGACCGGCACGGTGGCCTTCGCCCATGTGGCCGAGCAGCCGGCTGACGGATACACGATTGGCTTCGGTCCGGTGGAATTCGCCATTGCCGAGCACCTCGGCTATGACTTCGACCGCGCCGACTACACGTACCTTGCTCAGGTCATGAACAGCCCGGTAGTTCTCGCAGTGCCCGCTAACAGCCCTTACAACACGCTGAGCGAGTTCATCGAAGCGGCCAAGACCACGGAAATGTCGGTATCCAACTCAGGCGCCGCGTCCTCCTTCGCTGCGACGACCTTCACATTGGCCAAGCTGACCGAAGCCAAGCTCGTGGGCGTACCTTTTGACGGCGGCGCACCAGCCGTGGCCGCCGCTCTTGGCGGCCATGTCAACGCAGTAACCGCCGGTGCCGGCGAAACCGCAAGCGCCTTTGCCGATGGCTCGCTCAAGGTCCTGGCGATCTTTGCCGAGGAAGCGCATCCCGCCTTTCCAGGAGTGCCCACCGCCAAGGAGCAGGGTTACGATCTTACGTTCGGCGCTTGGGGCGGCGTATATGGACCGGCGGGGATTCCGGACGACGTGAAGGCAATCCTCGAGGAATCCATCAAGAAAGCGGCCTCCTCGCAGACTTTCCTCGATGCGATCACGCCTGCCGGCATCCTGCCTGTTTACAAGACTGGTGATGAGTGGAAGGCGTTCGTTGACGCTGAAGCTGCTCGCTATGCCGAAGTTCTGGCGCCCTGATCGTGGCCGAGCTTGAACAGCTCGCAACTTTGTCCGGCGGCACCCCGCCGCTGGACGAAACAATTGCCGAGCCAGATTACTCTGCCGCTCCTTCCCGGCGCCTTGAGATCGCCATCGCCGTAGCGGCGCTGATGTTGTCGCTGCTGGCGCTGTGGCTATCGCGCAATATCTATTTGCGGATGGGCAGCGGCGGGGTCGACCCCAAATGGTGGCCGACACTGTTGTCCGTGCTCGCCGCGGGCCTGTCAGCCATCCTGGTGGGCATGTCATTATTCGCGCCGCCGATGAGCCGGGGCGAGGTTGAAGCCACCGAAAAAGACGGCTGGATCCGGATGCTGGTCGCTCTGACCCTGAGCGCCATCTACGTCTTTGCCTGGTCAGCCATCGGCTATGTCATTCCGACCCTCGTGTTCACCGCCGCCCTGTTGTTCCTGTTCGGGCTGCGCAGCTGGAAGGGGCTGGTGATCTTTTCCCTGGCAACGACCGCGTTCATTTACGGCCTGTTCCATTATCTGCTGAAAGTTCCCCTATGAGCGCCCTTCTTGACGGCGTGCTTGCAGTCTTTGAGCCAAGCGTCATGCTGTGCCTGAGCATCGGCGTGGTGGTTGGCATGCTGGTGGGTATGTTCCCCGGCATCACGGCGACGATGGCCGTGGCCTTGGCCAGCGGCTTCACCATGACGCTGGAGCCCGTGCAGGGGCTGGCCGTCCTCCTCACCATCTACGTGGCGGCGAATTTCGGGGATCGCATCCCCTCCATCCTCATCAACACGCCCGGCACGCCCGCCTCCATAGCGACCACCTTCGATGGCTATCCCATGGCCAAGAACGGTCAGGCCGGCCTGGCGCTGATCGTTTCAGCGCTGGTTTCCGCCGTCGGCATTGTGGCCAGCATGGTGCTCTTCGCCGGCGCTGCAGTGCCCTTGGCGCAGTTGGCCCTCCGGTTCGGCCCGAGCGAAATGTTCGCGGTCGTGGTGCTGGCCATGACCATCATGATCTCGATTTCCTCCAAATCGATCACCAAGGGCTTGCTCGCGGGCATTATCGGCCTGTTCATCGCCACGATCGGACGCGACCCGATCACTGGCGACGCCCGCTTCACCTTCGGCATCCGCGAACTCAATGGTGGGCTCGATTTCATCGCTGTCATCATTGGCCTGTTCGGTATTGCCGAACTGCTTGATCAATTGCTCACTCACCGCAATCATGAAGTGAAGCCGATCTCGGCGCTGGGCCGGTGGTGGCCAACCAAAGCCGAATACAAGCGCATCGCCAAGCCCACCGCCATATCGGGTCTGGTTGGCCTCGTGGTCGGCATCATTCCCGGAGCAGGCGGTGATATTGCCGGCTTGCTCGGCTGGGACCGTGCCAAGGCTGCCTCCAGCACCAAGGCAACCTTCGGCAAGGGAAATATCGAGGGCGTCGCGGCTGCCGATACCGCCTCCAGCGCGACGCTGGGCGGCTCGCTCACCACCACGATGGCCCTCGGCATTCCGGGCGACTCGGTCATGGCAGTGATGATCGGCTCGATGATCGTCTGGGGCATCCAGCCGGGTCCTAGCCTTTTCGTCAATGAACCGGCCCTGGTCGCGACCATCACGGCCATCATGGTTCTCGCCACCTTCATCACGCTCGCCATCAATCTGGTGCGCATGCCCATGATGGTGAAACTGCTCGACATGCCCAAACCCTATATCTGGGCGACGGTCTTGGTCTTTTGCATCGTCGGCACCTACGCCACGACCAACAACCTGTTCACCGTCTGGGTGATGCTGTTCTTCGGTGTAGTCGGGCTGATCCTCAAGCGCTGTGGTATTCCCGCGGGCCCCATTGTGCTCGGCCTTATCCTCGGCCCCCTCGCAGAATCCAATCTGCGGCGCTCGCTGCTGATCGACGGCCCGACGGGCCTCATCGACAAGCCTATTTCGGCCACGCTGATCGGTCTCGCCATCATTGCCGTTATCGCCGCTCTCGGCTCCCCACTCCTGGCCCGCCGCAAGGCCAAGCGGGCCAAAACCAATCCGTCCTGATTTTACCTGAAAGTATCTCCATGCCCAAAAAGCCCATTATCCTGACGGCGCTCCCTGTCGCTTTTGCCGAAGACGGTTCGGTATCGCCTGAAGGCAACGCCGCCATTCTGCGTAAATGCGCGGCCTCTGGCGTGGACGGCGCCTTTGTACTTGGCACCACGGGTGAATTTCCCTCGCTCAGCGAAGACGAGCGCCAGGCGCTCACCCGCCTCAGCCTCGACATTCTGGGCGACAAGCAGGTGGTGGTCCATGTCGGTGCCGCCAGTCTTTACCAGGTCGAGCGGCTGATCCAGCAAGCGCGCGCCGAAGGCGCAAAGTATGTCGCCGCCATCACACCCTATTTCCTGCCCTCGACAGACGAGGCCTTGCGCCAATTCTATGCGCGCATTTCGGAGGTTTCGGACGGGATTGGCGTATTTGTCTACATTTTCAAGGCCCGCACCGGCATCACCGTGTCACCCCAGCTCATGGCCGAGCTTGCGAAGCTTCCCAACATCATCGGTGTCAAGATCAGCGGCGAATCCCTCGAAACGGTCGGCACCTATCGGCAGCTCTTGCCACCCGAGTTTCTGGTGCTGACCGGGTCGGATCGCGAGATCGGCAATCTCGACCAAGTCGGGGCCGATGGCGTGATCTCGGGCATTGCCTCGGTCTATCCCGAACCTTTCGTCGCCATGGCGGGCGCGGTTGCCCGCGGCGAAACGGACCGGGCGGAATTGCAGGCCGATGTTGAGGCAGCTGTGGATGGTTTGCTCGGCGACATCGAACGGCTCAAGACTGGCTTGCGCCTGCAAGGCATTCCGGCCGGCCGGGCGCGCATGGCTGTCGGCCTGCCGGATGCCGAGGCCCTCGCCACCATCGAGGCCCTCCACACCAGGTTCGGGACACCCGCACAATGAGCCTCAAGCAACGCTTCACCAGCGGCGAGATGAGCTATGGCGCCTGGACCGGATTTGCCGACCCGCAGGTCGCGCAGATCATGGGGCGCGCCGGGTTCGACTTCATCTGTGTCGATCTACAACACAGCTTCGTTTCCATGTCCCAGCTCAGCCCTTTGCTCGACGCTTTGCACAAGGCTGGCTCACCTGCTGTTGTGCGCGTGCCGTGGAACACGCCGGACCTCATCATGCGCTCGCTCGATCTGGGGGCCGAGGCGATCATTGTGCCCTTGGTCAATAATGCCGAGGAGGCTCGTTCAGCCGCGAATGCCTGCCGCTATGCCCCCGCTGGCAACCGCAGTTGGGGGCCGATCTGGCGCAATGTGCGCGCGAGCATACCCCAGGCACCCGAAGGCGATGCCGCCGCCACTTGCCTCGTTATGATCGAGACGGCCGAGGGCCTCGCCAATGTCGATGCGATCCTCGCGGTCGACGGGGTCGACGGCATCTATATCGGCCCCAACGACCTTTCCCTCAGCATCGGCCTCGAGCGAAAGGGCTATCTCGAGTCCGACAAATTGCGCGAAACCATCCTGCATGTGATTGCCCGCGGCCGTGCTGCCGGCAAAATTGTCGGCATCGATTGCGGCGGGCCCGAACAGGCCCACTACTGGCGCGACCAAGGGGTGAGCTTTGTCATTTCAGCTAACGATTCCGACCTCATCGCCCAGGCAGCCAGTGCGATGGCAAAGTCAAACCGTGCCTGAACTGCTCCATGCATGATGACCGGCAATTCGGTCGCCGGCCCTTCGGGGCCGGTGGTCCATCCTGTGTCAAACGTCGGGTCCTGAGTTGCCCTTGATGACCAAGGTTCCCCACATTGTTTTCGCCGGCGCGGCAACCATGGACATGATCTTTGCTGTCGACGCCCTGCCCACCGCGCCGGGCAAGGTGCTGCCAAAGGCGATGATCCAGGCGGCACACGGCATGGCAACGAGCGCCGCGATTGCTGCGACTCGCCTTGGGGCAAGAACTTCGCTCATCACCCGGATCGGCGATGACAGCATGGGCGACCAGTTCGTTGCCCAAGTCACAGCAGAGGGCGTCGATTGCGAACACATCCGGCGCTTTGAGGGCGTTCCCACGCCCCTCAGCGCGGTCATTGTCGACCGCAGCGGCGAGCGATTGATCCTGCCCTACTATGACAAGGGTCTCAGGGTTGATCCGGATTGGATCCCCGAGACTCTCATTCAGTCGGCAGATGCCGTCCAGGTCGACATCCGCTGGCCAGAAGCCGCCACGAAAGTGCTTTCCCTTGCGCGGGGAGCCGGCAAGATCGCCGTGCTGGACGCCGATACCGGGCCGCCCGAGGTGATCCTTGCTCTGGCTGCCTTGGCGAGCCACACGGTTTTCTCGGCTCCAGCGGCAATGCTGGTTTCTGGCACCGACTCCGTTGCAGCGGCCACACGCGAGTTGACCGGCCGCTTTGCCGGCTTTGTCGGAGTTACGGACGGTGCCCAAGGTTGCTTTTGGCTGGAGAACGGCAGCCTGCACAACCTGCTGCCCCCTGCGGTGGATGTTGTCGATACGCTGGCGGCGGGCGACGTTTTTCACGGCGCCTTTACGCTGGCCCTCGCCGAAAGCCGCAGCATTCCAGAGGCTGTTGCCTTCGCCAATGCCGCCGCGGCGCTTAAATGCACAGTCTTCGGCGGCCGCCTCGGCTCGCCGAACCGCGCATCCGTACTGCGCTGCCTCGCGCAAGGGTTATGATGAGGCAGCGAAACGTAGAACCGCACATCGTGATAAACCTCAAACCTGTGCCATGCCGCCGTCGACTGGCAGCTCGGCTCCCGTGACGAAACTCGCCTCGGCGCTGGCGAGGAAGAGAGCGGCGGCGGCGACCTCGTCCGCACGTCCCATGCGTCCCAGCGGGATCATGCCCGTCAGGATCGCCCGCATCTCGTCGGAGGCGGACGCAAACATCGCCGTGTCGGTCGGGCCGGGGCTGACGACGTTCACGCGAATGCCTCGCGGTGCGAGCTCGTTGGCCCAGGTTCGGGCGAAGGACCGGACCGCCGCCTTCGTCGCTCCGTAAGCCCCATAGCCTTTGGTGCCAATGTCTCCGGCGATGGAGCCCACCAGAACGATTGAGCCCCCAGCGCCCATGTAACCTGCAGCGCCCTTGGCGGCGAAGACAAGTGAGCGGACATTGAGCCCGAAGGTGCGGTCGAAGTGTTCCTCGGTGAGGCCGTCCAGGGTCGCGAACTCCGAAAGGCCCGCGTTGACCACAAGGATGTCGATACGCCCGGCGTCCCCGTAGATCCGGGCGATCGCCGCTTCGAGATCGGCCGGCTGGGAGGCGTCGGCCGACACGGATCGAATCGAGCCTGTCTCCACCGACGTGGTGGTCCCTTCAGTCTTGGCCGATCGGCTGGTGGCATAGACGTTTGCCCCTTCCTGCGCGAAGCGATGGGCGATCGCGCCACCAATACCTCCCGAGCCACCAATGATGAGGACTGTCTTGTCTTGGAGCTTCGTCATGTCTCATCCATCTGATGTTGATGGACGCAGCAATATAGATCCTATATCTACGGTCAATTACGCACTGTCTTTAGCGTAGATATCGCGGAGTATACCTTTGTCCAAAGCCCCGACGGAGATGCGCAGCTCCCAACGACAACCCCGTGCGCCTGCTCGGCAGGTGCCCGACGAAGCTCTGATCGACGCGCGCACGACGCGGCCGATCCTGGAGCAGATCGCCAACAAGTGGTCGGTGCTGATCCTGACCGTCCTATGCACGCGCCCCTCGCGCTTCAACGAGATCATGCGACGTCTCGAGGGCATCACCCACAAGGCGCTGGCGGATGCCCTGAAGCGGCTGGAGCGAAACGGGCTCGTCAAGCGCACAGTTCTGCCAACGACGCCTGTCGGCGTCGAATACACGATCACCCCGCTTGGTCGTTCACTGCGGGAGCCGTTCCAGGCGCTTTACGCATGGGCGCTCGAGCGTGGTCCCGAACTCCAGCAGGCCCAGGCCGACTTCGACAAACGGGACGAATAGATCGGTTTCCAAACGGCAAGTTCGGGCGACGTCAACGGGCGCAGCCCTCCGGGGAAGCTCTCGACGGCAAGGTGGCTGTCGACGTCGCTAATCAGCCAGCCCTGAGCTCGCCCTAAGGCTCACGTCGGTGCAGCGTTGGGGCCGAGACGCCCGGCGGAAAGAATTCCACTGATAATGCGAAAGTGGAAATCACGCAATCTGGACGCAATGCTCGAGCGAGATGATGGGGATGTTCAAAACAGAAAGGAACATCCTATGCACACCAAGTTCATCACTGCCGTTGCAGCAATCTTCCTGGCCACGGCTTCCGCAAATGCAGCAGAATCCCTTCTCTCCGACCGCGAGGTTCATGGAAGAACTGTCCTTGATCTTACTTCGACGTTGCACAGCCGTGGGATCGATGCCGAGCACGTCGAAGCCTGGGGCGACTCCATTCGTGTCGACGCGATCAAGGACAATGGCGAGCGCTACGTCGTCATGCTCGAGAAGGACACCCTTCGCCCGGTGAGCAACTCGCCCAAGCGCTCAGCCGTAGAACATACGAGCCCGGTCGCCGGTTTCAAATGGTCCCCAATCCCGGCCGCAACCGCTGAATCCTTGGTCGGCCAGGAACAAGAGAATTAATGGGTTCCAGCGCTCAAGTGCCCTGCCCTGCTGCAGCCCACCTGAGCGCCTTCCCACCTCTTGGCAATCGCGTCCCGTGGAAAGGCTCAGGAACGATGTCCCCCGCGATCAGGGGTGCCACTGGCCAGCTGACTGTCCGAATAAAGAGCGTTGATGCAGCAGCCGCCCCATCGGGCGCCAGGCGGTGCCTACAAACGGCATCCCCGCCGGTTCCAGGACTAGCTTGTCCAGTGCAGCGCGATAAGGCGCGATGCCTCCGCCACACTTCTTCCAACTGGGGAGTCGTCTCCGGCGATCTGCTGTTCGACACACGATTACAGCGATCCGCAGCTGTCAGATGCCTCCACATTACGGCCCCATATGGAGCGAACATGAACGATAACTACGACTTCGCCAGTCCGAACACTGGCGGCTGGACCGCCGCTGCGGCGGGATCGGTACTTCAGTCCGTCTTGCAAGATGCTGGAGTGGGAGTCTGGGCCCTCGATGTCGCCACCGAAACTCTCATTGCCTCAGAGCTATGCAAGCTCATGTTCGGGCGCCGGCCGGAAAGCCCGTTCAGTTATGACGACATGCTCTATGCGCTTGATGGTCAACATCGCAGAACCTGGCGCGAAGCCCTCGACAAGGCCATCGAGACCGGCGAGGAATTGGTTGTAGAGGTAAAACTGCAAACCCCTTTGCACCAGGTTCGCTGGATCGAGCTCAGAGGAAAGGTCAGTGGCGCCTTGATCAAGACCGCGCCCATCATCACCGGGGTCTTGCTCGATATCACCACCCGTCGCGAAGCCGACGAGCATCGAAAGCTGCTATCAAACGAAGCCAGACACCGGGCTAAAAACTTTTTCGCGCTTGCACAAGCAGTTGTCGCTCAGTCGATAAGGACAGCCGTTTCCCTGCAGGATGCCCAGGCTCGCTCCATGGGTAGACTGCAAGCCTTGGCCAGCGCTCAGGATCTTATTCCCGACCTCGGTTGGGGTTGCGCGGATCTGGCTGACGTCGTCGAGAAAAGCGTCTTGCCGTTCCAGGCGGACAACATCCATACGGCCGGCCCGCACGTTCTACTCGGCCCCAAAGTTGTTTCAACTCTGTCGCTGGCCCTCCATGAGCTTGCGACCAATTCCACCAAATACGGCGCACTTTCGGCCCCGGGCGGATCGGTCGAGGTGTTCTGGACCATTGAACAGCAGGATACTCTGATGCTGCGCTTCCGCTGGATCGAAGCCGGTGGCCCGGAGGTAGTCTTTCCGGTCCGAAGTGGATTTGGCTCACGTATACTCGGAGAGCTTGTCCAGCTAGAGTTACGAGCGACAACGAGGATCGACTTCCGTCCAAGCGGCGTGATCTACGAGATCGTGGCGCCAGTCGCGAGCTTGTGCATGGAGCCAGAGTCCGGGCAGTTGCCGAGAACCGGCGATTAGGGCCGCTTTGAAGGCGGGCTTGCGCGATCCAGATGCCTGTCCGATCACTTTGTAGGAACCTTACAAAGACAGCGCCCTACCCGCAGATTCCGCAACATTGCGGCAATGTCCGCGTCGCAAGCCATACAGGAACACAGGAGGGGGGCCGTGCGGATTTTGCTGGTTGAGGACGAACCCGATATGGCGGCCAATATCGCTCAGGCTCTTGGCCGCCAGGAC